>DIZF01000048.1 GCA_002427815.1 Ramlibacter tataouinensis | reverse complement strand
CTCATACCTCGTTGGATAAGACTACCCTTGTACTCCTGGGGGTATATGCTATATACTCCCCATGGTATCTGAAGGTCTTCCCATGCCGAATCTCATTCCTCGCACATTTGCGCCCTTGGCGGTGTCCGCGCTGTTGGCGCTGACCGCTGTGCTCGCCCATGCAACGCCCGCCGATGCCGCGCCGCCGGAAGTAGCGGTGGTGAAGGCCGCCTCTCAGACCGTGGCGGTCGGCTTCGAGTTCGATGGCGTGGTCGAACCGGTCAAGCAGAGCACGGTCTCCGCCCAAGCGAGCGGCCGCGTCGTTCAGCTCGCGGTCGCCGCCGGCGATCGGGTGCGTGCCGGCCAGCTGCTGGCGACCATCGATGACCGCGAAAGCCAGACTGGTTTGCAGCGCAGCCAGGCGCAAGTAGCCCAGGCCGAGGCCGAACTGCGCAATGCCCAGGCCAATGCCCGGCGCACCCGGGATCTCCAGGCACAGGGATTCGTGAGCCAGGCGGCGCTCGACACGGCCGAAGCCGGACTCAAGGCGACCCAGGCCGCGAAGGACCAGGCCGCTGCGGGCGAGCGCCAGTCGGCGCTGGCTCAGGCGTTCACCCGCGTCACGGCGCCGTATGACGGCTGGGTGCGCGAAACCCTGGTGCAGCCCGGCGATCTGGCGGTGCCGGGCAAACCGCTGCTGACCTTGTATGCGCCCATGCCCTTGCGCGCGGTGGTGCATGTGCCGCTGTCGCGCGGGGCCGCCGCGCGCGCTGCGGCGCAGGTCGAAGTGCAAATTCCCGGCGGCAACGGCAGCGGCAGCTGGTTCAAGCCGGTGAATCGGGAAGTGCTGCCGGTTGCCGATGCGGTGGCGCAGACCGTGGAGTGGCGGCTCGAACTGCCGCCTGGCCCGGCCGCGCAGCTCGCGCCAGGCCAGCAGGTGCGCGTGCGTTTCAGCGGCAGCGAGGCCGCGCGCATGCTGGTTCCCGCCAGCGCGGTGCTGCGGCGCGGCGAGTTGACGGCGGTGTACGTGGTGTCGCCCCAGGCCGGCTTTGTACTCAAGGCGGTGCGGCTCGGCGCCGACCATGGCGCGGCGGGCGTTGAGGTCGTGGCGGGATTGGCACCTGAGGACCAGGTGGCGATCGACCCCGTCAGAGCCGGTCTCACGGGCGCCCGCCCGGCGGCGCGCTGAGGGTGGACATGCCCGGACAACCATCCACCCGCAGCGCGCGCCTGGGCATTTCCGGGCGGATGGCGGCTGCTTTCCAATCCAATGCCATCACCCCGCTGCTGGCGCTGGTCGCTTTGCTGCTCGGGGCGTTCGCGGTGCTGGTCACGCCGCGCGAGGAAGAGCCCCAGATCAACGTGACGATGGCCAATGTGCTGATCGCGTTTCCGGGCGCTGCCAGCGCGGACGTCCAGAACATGGTGGCCCGGCCCGCGGAGCAGCTGCTTTCTCAGATCGCCGGCATCGAACACACCTATTCGGTCGCGCGTCCGGGAATGGCGGTGCTGACCGTGCAATTCAAGGTGGGCGTGCCGCGCACCGAGGCGCTGGTGCGGCTGTACGACGTGCTCAACGCCAACCAGGACTGGTTGCCCCGCGACCTGGGCGCGTTGCCGCCCATCGTGAAGCCCAAGGGCATCGACGACGTGCCCGTGCTCGGGGTGACGCTGTGGAGCCGCGATACGCTCGCGGCCAGTGACCTGGAGCGGGTGGCGCGCACCCTGGAGGCCGAGCTCAAGACGGTGCCCGGCGCGCGCGAAGTGCAGACCACGGGCGGGCCGGGACGCGCCGTTTATATCTGGCTCGACCCGGCGCGGCTGCGGGAACGGGGCGTGGACGTGCTGGGCCTCAAGGCCACGCTGGCCGGAGCCAACCTGCGCATGCCCTCGGGCAGCGTGTTGGACGGGTCTGGTGGGTCGGCGCAGATGCTCGCCGTGGAAACCGGCGAGTTTCTGCGCTCGGCCGACGACGTCGGCTCGCTGGTGGTCGGCGTCAGCCAGGGCCGTCCGGTCTATCTGCGCGAGGTGGCGCGTGTGGAGGCCGCAGCGCAGCTGCCGCAGCGCTATGTCTGGTTCACGCCGGGCGCAGCCCCGGCCGCACCCGAGGAGGGCGCCGCGCCGCCGGCGCAGGCCGGACAGGTGTACCCGGCTGTGACGCTCACCATCACCAAGAAGCCCGGCGAAAACGCCGTGGCGGTGGCACGGGCGGCGCGCGAACGCATCGAGGCGCTGCGCAACACAGTCATCCCGGCAAATATCGAGAGCACGATCACCCGCGATTACGGGCAGACCGCTGCCGAAAAGGCCAACAAGCTGATCCAGAAGCTGGCCTTCGCCACCGGCTCGGTGATCCTGCTGGTAGGGCTGGCGCTGGGCCGGCGCGAGGCCGTGATCGTCGGCGCCGCCGTGATCCTCACGCTCACGGCGACGCTGTTCGCCTCCTGGGCCTGGGGCTTCACGCTCAACCGCGTCTCGCTGTTCGCGCTGATCTTCTCCATCGGTATCCTGGTGGACGATGCGATCGTGGTGGTGGAGAACATCCATCGGCACCAGCACCTGGAACCCCACAAGCCGCTGCGCGCCATCATCCCCGCTGCCGTGGACGAGGTCGGCGGACCCACCATCCTCGCGACACTCACCGTCATCGCGGCGCTGTTGCCGATGGCGTTCGTGAGCGGACTGATGGGGCCCTACATGAGCCCGATCCCGATCAACTCGAGCCTGGGCATGGCAATCTCCCTGGCGATCGCGTTCACGGTGACGCCGTGGCTCGCGCTCAAGCTGATGAAGGCGCACCCCGTCGGTCACTCGGGTGGGGTGGCGCAGGCGTTCCGTCGCCGCCTGGAGCGCTTTTTCGGTGCGCTGCTGATGCCGCTGCTGTCCAGCGCGCGCAAGCGCTGGCTGCTGTTGGGCGGCATCCTGGTCGCGCTGATGCTGTCCGCCGGCCTGGCCGGTGTGCAGTGGGTGGTGCTCAAGATGCTGCCCTTCGACAACAAGAGCGAGTTCCAGGTGGTGGTCGACATGCCCGCCGGAACGCCGTTGGAAAGCACGGCCGCCGCGCTGCACGACATGGGTGCCTTCCTGGCGCGCCAGCCCGAGGTGCGCGACCTGCAGGGCTACGCCGGCACCGCCAGTCCGATCACCTTCAACGGGCTGGTGCGACAGTACTACCTGCGCGCCGACGCCGAGCAGGGCGACCTGCAGGTGAACCTCGTGGACAAGCACCACCGGTCGGAGCAGAGCCACGCGATCGCGCAGCGCCTGCGCCCGCAACTCGAAGCCATAGCCGCGCAGCACCATGCCCGCATCCAGGTGGTGGAAGTGCCGCCGGGCCCGCCGGTGATGAGCCCGCTGGTGGCCGAAGTCTATGGTCCCGATGAAGCCGGTCGGCAGGCACTGGCAGGGCGCATCGCCGGTGCGTTCGCCGGCACGCCCGACATCGTCGGCATCGACACCAGCCTGAAGGAGAACGCGCCCCGCGCGCGGCTGACGGTGCGCCGGCAACGCGCGGAGTCGCTAGGCATCCCGGTCGCGGCGGTGGCCCAGACCGTCCAGGGCGCGCTGTCCGGCGTCGACGCGGCTTACCTCCATGACGGCCAGAGCAAATACCCCGTGCCGGTGCGGCTGCAGCTGCCGCGTGTCGACCAGATCGGCATCGACGCTCTGCTCGCCCTCCCGATGCGCGCGGCGAATGGCCAGGTCGTCCCGCTGTCGGAACTGGTCCAGGTGGAACGCGACGTGATCGACAAGCCGCTGTACAGCAAGGACCTGCTGCCGGTGAGCTATGTGTTCGGCGACATGGCGGGCCGGCTCGATTCGCCGCTGTACGGCCTGTTCGCGATCCGGCACAGGCTGGCGCAGGCAGCGCTGCCCGGCACCGGTCCGCTGGATGAATACTGGATTCGCCAGCCTGCCGACAGTTACCGGCACTATGCCATCAAATGGGATGGCGAATGGCAGATCACCTATGAAACCTTCCGCGACATGGGCGCAGCCTATGCCGTCGGCCTCATCCTGATCTACCTGTTGGTGGTGGCCCAGTTCCGCAGCTACCTCACGCCGCTGGTCATCATGGCACCGATCCCGCTCACGATGATCGGCGTGATGCCGGGCCACGCGTTGCTGGGGGCGCAGTTCACCGCCACCAGCATGATCGGCATGATCGCGCTGGCCGGCATCATCGTGCGCAACTCCATCCTGCTGGTGGATTTCATCGAGCTGCAGGTGGCGCTGGGACGGCCGCTGCGCCAGGCGGTCGTCGATGCCGCCGCGGTGCGTGCCCAGCCCATCGCGCTCACGGGGCTGGCGGCCATGATCGGCGCCTTCTTCATCCTGGACGACCCGATCTTCAATGGCCTCGCGGTCTCGCTGATCTTCGGCATCCTGGTGTCCACGGTGCTCACGCTGGTGGTGATCCCGGTCCTGTATTACTCGCTGTACCAGCGGCGCAGCCCCGTGGTGCCCGAACCGGATTGAACGAGCACAGCTCCCACTCACCACCCATCCACCCACCCTTTCCACTCTTTATTTCTACTGGAGACCATCATGACTGTCGACCGTTTGATCCATATTTTTGCCGGCCTGTTCATCCTGGTGTCGCTGGCGCTCGGCATCGAGGGCAGTCCGCTGTTCCTCAGCACGTGGGCTCTCGCGTTCACCGCCTTCGTCGGCGCCAACCTGCTGCAATTCGGGTTCACCCAGGTCTGTCCGCTTGGCTTCATCCTGAAGAAGCTGGGCGTGCCCGAGTCAGCCGCGAGCTGCGCGCGCTGAGCCGCGAACCAACGGCGGTGACGCGCTCGTGCCGGATCGCTGCTGCCGGCCACTGCGGCCGGATGCTGGCACCAGGTACGGCTCGGGCGCTGCGCCGCGCCGGCCGCGCAGCAAGCCGGTGGAAACTTCTCCGGAGAACCGACTGATGGCTTCATTGGACAATCCGACCGCCCGCGCCGACATCGTCAACCGCCTCAAGCGCGCCGAAGGCCAGCTGCGCGGGGTCCAGCGCATGGTGGAAGGGGGCGAGTCCTGTGTGAAGGTGGCGCAGCAGCTCTCGGCCGTGCGCAAGGCCCTGGACAGCACCTATGTGCACATGACCGTCTGCCTGGTTCAGCAAGAGGTCGAAGCCCATCTGGGCGGTGGCGACCAGACGCAGGCCAAGCTGGCACCGCTCATGGCGGAGATGGAAAGGCTGATCGGCCGCATCACCTAGGACCGTTCACAGGCCCTGGAGTGTGCTGAGCGGAATCTCGAGACAGGAAACGCCGTTGTCTTCCGACGGTGGCAGGCGCCCGCTGCGGCGCAAACAAACAATCGCGTCGACACCGGCAACTCCAGCAGCTTGCGGATCGCGTGCAGCCCGGCATCGCGATGGCGGTGCGACCGCCTGAAGCCCGTTACCGAGGCGACGATGGCGCAGGCCGAACCCGGCTGTTGGTACGCGACGAGCTCATGGGCCCCTTGATGGCAGCGAAAAGCGACCGGACGGTCGATTCCATGCTTGAATCTTCGTATTTCAACATAGAGATTCAGTAATTTATGAAAATATAATCTGTTTGCCGTGGCAAAAGATTGCTCAGGATCAAAACCGGAATCTCGAAAACATATCTGAAGATGCCGTGATCGAGCTGGACGCGCTGCGCGATGCCGTGGACGCGAACATCTACCAGTGGCTTGCGAGCCCCCACAGGCTCCTGCCATGCCGCAGGTATTGCACACCGGGTCTTGCCAGCCGGCCCGACCGATAAGGAAACGCACATGAGTATCGACTGGAACCACTTCACGCCCTGGTCCTCGCTGGCGGGAGGCGTCCTGCTGGGGCTGGCATCGGCCCTGTTCGTCCTGTTCAGCGGACGGCTGCTGGGTATCAGCGGCATTCTGGGCGGGTTGATCCGGCCGCGCGGTGGCGATGCCGGCTGGCGCCTCGCGTTCCTGGCTGGGTTGCTGGTGGCGCCCGCGCTATGGGCCCTGTTCGCCGCCCCGGAAACACCGCGCATCGAAGCCAGTGCGGCCGTGCTCCTGGTGGCCGGTCTGCTGGTGGGATGGGGTACGAGGTATGGCTCCGGCTGCACCAGCGGTCACGGTGTATGCGGGTTGTCGCGCTTGTCGCCCCGCTCCCTGGCGGCAACGCTGGCTTTCATGGGAACCGGGTTTGCCACTGTCTATGTCGTTCGCCACCTGCTGGCCTGAGAGAGGTCAAGCATGAATCGCGTTGTTGAATTTGCGGTGGGCCTGCTGTTCGGCCTGGGCCTGATGCTGTCGGGCATGACCGACCCGGGCAAGGTGATCGGCTTTCTGGATCTGAAAGGCGCGTGGGATCCTTCGCTGGCTTTCGTCATCGGCGGCGCCATCGCCGTCGCCTTCTTCGCCTTTGCCGTGGCCAGGAAACGTACCACCGCCTTTCTGGGCGGTGCCATACAGTTGCCCGATGACCGTCGCATCGACTCGCGTCTGCTCACCGGCAGCCTGGTGTTCGGCGTGGGCTGGGGACTGGCCGGCTTCTGCCCGGGCCCGGCGCTGGTCGCCGCCGGGGCCGGGCATTGGCAGGCTGTGCTTTTCAGTCTCGGCATGGCAGGGGGCATGGTGGTCCACGAAATGATGACGGAACCCGGCCGCACCCAACCGGTATTGGAGTAGCGCTTGCCGTTGGCCTGGCTGGCTCCCGTCCTCGGCCTGTCGGTCGGGCTGGTGCTCGCACTCACCGGCGCGGGTGGCGCCATCATCGCCGTGCCCCTGCTGGTGTTCGGCTTGCACCTGACCCTGGCGCAGGCCGGTCCGGTGGGACTGCTGGCCGTTGCGATCGCCGCGACCGTGGGTGCGATGCTGGGCTGGCGAACTCGGGTGCTGCGCTACAAGGCGGCCGCGCTGATGGCCGCGACCGGCGCGGCGATGAGTCCCCTGGGGTTGTGGCTTGCCCAACGCGTCCCCAATCGCCCGCTCATGGCGTTGTTCGCGGTGGTGCTGGCGATCGTCGCGGTGCGAATGCTGGCCCGGATATGGCGGGAACAGCGCGGCGTTACGAGGGTCGCGGCTGTCGCGCCGCCGTGCCGGCTCAATCCTGTCGTGGGCAGGTTGCAATGGAACGCCGCATGTGCCCGCGCTTTGATGCTGGCCGGCGCCGCCGCCGGCTTCCTGTCGGGCTTGCTCGGCGTGGGCGGCGGATTCATTCTGGTGCCGACCTTGCTGGCCGTGAGCGACCTGCCCATGAAAGCGGTGGTGGCCACATCCATGGGCGTGCTGGCACTGGTTTCGGCGGTGGGCGTGTTCAACGCGAGCCTGGCCGGCCACATGGAATGGCAGGTCGGCTGGCCCTTCGCTGCCGGGGCGCTGGCCGGACTGCTGGTGGGTCGCCATTTCGCAGCCCGGTTGGCCGGTCCGCGACTGCAGCAGGGCTTCGCTTTTCTGTCGCTGGGCATCGCCTTGAGCCTGTTGGTCAAGGCGGCCAGCTAGGCAACGCTGCGGTCCCGGTCCTCTCGCGGGTGCCGGACCGGCGCCGCGCCGCTACCATTGGCCCATGAGCAGCACCTTGAGCGCAAACGCCGCGCCGCCCGTGAGCCTGCGCCAGGACGCGGGCGTGATCGGGCTGGTCGGCCTGGCCCACATGATCAGCCACTACAGTCAGCTCCTGCTGGCGCCGCTCTTTCCCTGGCTGAAGGACGCGTTCCACGCCAGTTACACGCAGCTGGGCTTCCTGATGACGCTGTTCTTCACGGTCTCCTGCACGGTCCAGACCGTGTCGGGCTTCCTGGTGGACCGATATGGGCCGCGACCCATCCTCTTGGCAGGCCTCGGCTTGCTCGGGCTGGCGGCTTTCGGCTTCGCCTTCAGCCCGAGCTATTGGGTGCTGGCTCTCTTTTCCGTGCTCGCCGGCGTGGGCAACGGGGTCTTCCATCCCGTCAATTACACCTTGCTTAACCGCAAGGTCAGCGCGACGCGGCTGGGGCACGCCTACAGCTTTCACGGCATCACGGGCAACCTGGGCTGGGCGCTCGCGCCGGCGATGCTGGTGCCGCTGGCGATCACGTTCTCGTGGCGCGTGGCCTTGATGAGCGCCGGCTGCCTGGCGTTCACCGTGTTGCTCTTGTTGTGGCTCAACCGCGGCCGGCTGGCCTTGCCCGCCAGTGCGCCCAAGCAGGTCGCCGTGGCAGACGCAGGGGGCGACTTCGGTTTTCTGCGCATTCCGGCGGTCTGGATGTGTTTCGGCTTCTTCCTGTTCTATGCCGTGGTGCTCAATGGCATCCAGGCGTTCGCGCCCGAGGCTGCGCGCCAACTGCACGGGGTGCCGGTGGCTCTGGCGGCCATGTGCCTGACGGTGTACATGGTGTGCAGTGCCGGCGGGATGGTGCTGGGCGGCTTCCTGGCGTCCGACCCGGCACGATGCGAGCGCGTCGTCGGCGCCGGCTTCGGTGTCGCCGCCCTGGTCGCGCTTTACATCGGCCTGGGCTCGGTGCCAGCGCTGGCCGTCCCGGTGCTGTTCGGCGTGATGGGCTTTGCCAGTGGCATCGCCGGTCCTTCGCGCGATCTGCTGGTCAAGCGTTCGACGCCGGAAAACGCCACCGGTCGGGTCTACGGCGTCGTCTACTCGGGCCTGGACATCGGTCAGGCCCTTGCGCCGCTGGCGTTCGGCGCCCTGATGGATCACCAGCAGTACCGGGGCGTCTGGCTGGGCCTGGTGTTCATGCAGGCCGTGCTCATCACCAGCGCCTTCAACGTCCGGCGCGTGCGCCGCACTGCGCTGGCGCCGGTGTAGCGCGGCCGCTTCGGCGGGCTCCAGGTGGGCTCGCGGTATGCTTGCAGCCTATGTACGCCGCCTATTTCGGCCTGGGGCACGAGCCCTTTTCAATCGCTCCCGATCCTCGCTATTTGTTCATGAGCGAGCGCCACCGCGAGGCGCTGGCGCACCTGCTGTATGGCTTGGGCGCGGGCGGCGGATTCGTTCTGCTGTCCGGTGAAATCGGCACCGGCAAGACCACGGTCTGCCGGCTGTTCCTGGAACAGATTCCCGCCGACTGCAACGTCGCCTACATCTTCAATCCCAAGCTCACGGTGACCGAGCTGCTGCAATCCATATGCGACGAATTCCACGTCGCCGTGCCGCAGCCGCAGCAGCGGGTGCCCACTGTCAAGGACTACCTGGACCCACTGAACCAGTTCCTGCTGCAGGCCCATGCCCAGGGCCGCAACAACGTCCTGATCATCGACGAGGCACAGAACCTGTCGGCCGAGGTGCTGGAGCAGCTGCGGCTGCTCACCAACCTGGAAACCCGCGAGCGCAAGCTGCTGCAGATCATCCTGATCGGCCAGCCCGAGTTGCGTAGCATGTTGGCCCGCCCCGAGCTCGAGCAGCTGGCCCAGCGCGTGATCGCGCGGTTTCACCTGGACGCATTGACACCGGCCGAGACTGCGCAGTACATCCAGCACCGGCTGGAAGTCGCGGGGCTGACCCGGCCGCTGCCGTTCGAGCGGTCGGCCTTGCAGCGTGTGCACCAGCTCGCGCGCGGCGTGCCGCGCCGCGTCAATCTGCTGTGCGACCGGGCCTTGCTGGGTGCGTTCGCCCGGGGGTTGCCGGTGGTGGATCGCAAGACAGTCAACAAGGCGGCAGTCGAAGTGTTCGGGCCGGCGCCGGCGGCATCGCCCCGTTGGCGTCGTTTCGCCGCGATCCTGGGGCTGGGCCTCGTGGGTGGGGCCGCTCTGTTCGCGGCGGCCAGCCACCTGTGGGATGACGGCGCATGGTCAACGTCCACGGTCCAGCCTGTCGCGGGTGTGACCCGTCCGGCGCCGGCGGCCTCGGCTGCGGCAGCTTCGGGTGAAACGGAGACGGAGCTGCTGCAACTCGCCAGCGTGTCGACAGCGGCCGCGCCCAGACTGTTGCGCGATCCCGACCAGGCTTGGCGCGAACTGGCCGGGGCGTGGAAAGTGGAGGTGGGGGCGGGCGAGCCCTGCAAGGACTTGCCGAAAGAACAATTGCACTGCTTCAGCAGGAACCTCAGTCTGGCGCTGATCCGTGAATTGGGGCGCCCCGGCATCCTGACGCTGGATGCCGACAGTGGCGCGCCGAGCTATGCCGTCCTGACCGGCTTGACGAGAGGCAGCGCCACGTTGCGCGCGGCCGGGACCGAACAGAAGGTGACGCTGGTCGCACTCGCGGCACGCTGGCAGGGCAGTTTTGCCACGCTCTGGCGGGCGCCGCCCGGTTACACCGGCCGGCCGGGGCTCGACAGTGAAACCGTCGATTGGATGGCGGCGCGCCTGGCCGCCGCGAACGGATTGCCGCCGCCGTCCGGTCGTCGCGCATTCGATGCGGCCCTCAAGTCCCAATTGCGGGCGTTCCAGCTGGCCCAAGGTCTGCCAGCCGATGGCCAACCCGGCCCGCTGACCTTCATGCAACTCAATCGTGCGGCCGGTGTCGACGAGCCGAAGCTGCGCACCGGACCCTGATCATGTCTTACATCCTCGATGCACTGAAAAAAGCCGATGCCCAGCGCGAGCGCGATCCGGCACGGGGCATTCACGCGCAGCCGGCATCCCTGACCACTGGTCCGCGCCAACCAGGCGATGCGAATCGTGCCTGGTTCTGGGGTGCAGGTGCGGCCGGGTTTGCGGCGATGGCCGCCGTCGCCTGGTATCTCTACCAGGACCGGGAGGCGGTGGCGATGCCCGCAGCGGCTCGGGTCGCCGTTGCGGCCTCATCCAGTGGCATCCCTGCTCCCGTGAGCGCCCCTGTCGCGCCGGCGCAGCCGCCCGTCGCGACAGCGATCCTGCCACCCCCCGTGGTGGTTGCGGCCAACGAGCCGGCGCGCGACCCGAGAAGCAGCTCCCGTCCCACGATTCACGGGCGGCCGCAACCGGTAGCGACTGCGTCGGTTGCCACGTCCGGCACATCCACTGTCGTCGCTGCCGCACCCCCGGCTCCTGCGGTTGCAGCCAGCGCGGCTGCCGCGCCCACGGCGCCCGTTACACCGCCGCCGCGCACGCCGGTGGTGGTGCCGACAGCGCCGGTCGTCGGCCTGCCGGCGGACGCGCCCAAGCTGGTCATCACCGGTGGCGTGTACTCCACCAACCCCGCGCAACGCATGCTGATCGTCAACGGCCAGGTATTCAATCAGGGCGCCGACCTCGGGTCGGGCGTGACGCTGGAGGAGATCAGGCCCAAGGCGGCGGTACTGATGTTCCGTGGCGGACGCTACAGCGTCGCGTATTGATGCTGATGCGCCACCATCACACGCCTGCTGACCAAGGCGGGTGGCTGTTCAACGCTCAAAACGAAACAAGTTGCGCGATCGATGCGGGCCGTCGGTACGAGCCAACGAATTTGGTTACCGAACTTGCGTGAAGGGATGAACTTGTAATGCAGGTCGTCCGTAGCATCGGCAGCTCTTTCAACGCCACTCAGAGGAAGTACACAATGGCACTGCAATCCCCTTTCTTCAACAAGCGCGAACCCGACGCGTACAACCAGCGGCATACCAGCCCGAACGCGGCCGCCGCTGCCGGCTCGTCCCCCGCCGCAGCCGCCGCCCCCGCGTCGACTGCGGCTACGACGGCGACCGCGGCGAACAGCGCGCCCGTGCAAGAGGGCGAAAGCAAGCTCACCGTGGGCCCGAACATCAAGCTCAAGGGCGTTGAAATCACCGATTGCGACACGCTGGTGGTCGAGGGCTCGGTGGAAGCGACGATGGATTCCCGCGTGATCCAGATTTCGGAGCGCGGTTCGTTCAAGGGGTCCGCCGAGATCGACATCGCGGAAATTCGCGGGGCGTTCGATGGCAACCTCACCGTGCGCCAGAAGCTGGTGATCTACTCCACCGGCAAGGTGACGGGGCGCGTCCGATACGGCAAGCTGGTGGTCGAGGAGGGCGGCCAGCTGTCGGGCGAGATCGATTTCGGAACGGCAGCCCCTGCCCGAACGGTCAGCGGTACGCGGCCGGGCCTGCAGGTGCATACCGCAGCAGCCTGAACCGGGGTGGGCTGGCAAAGCCGACCGGCGGCGGGCGCGTCCTGCGCTCGCCTGCCGCCTCCTGGGCTCACACCGCAGTGCGGTGCCGCTGAATGCAGGTATCCAGCACCTGGCCATGATCCTGCTGCCACCAATTGCGGGATGAAAAGATCTCGACTTCGCTGTACCCGTCGAAGCCCTGGCCTTCGACCCATCCGCGAATGCGCGGAATGTCGATCACCCCATCACCCATCATGCCGCGATCGTTGAGCAGGTCGGTGGTCGGCGTGAGCCAGTCGCACACGTGAAAGGCCAGCAGGCGGCGCCGTCCCGCGCGCTCGATCTGAGCCTGGAGTTTGGGGTCCCACCACACGTGGTAGACATCGACGGCGACGCCCAGCGCGGCGCGGCCGCTGGAGCCGGGTGCTTGCGGGTCCAGTTCGTCGCAGACGTCCAGCGCCTGCTCGAGTGTGTTGATGCAGGCGCGATCGGCGGCATACATCGGATGCAGCGGTTCGATCGCCAGCGGCATGCGCATGGACTGCGCATAGTCCAGCAATTCCGCAATGCCGTCGTGCACCTGGGTGCGGGCCAGTGCGATGTCCTTGTGCGCAGCCTTGCCGGCCAGGGCGCCGGGCAAGCCGCCCACCACCAGCACGAGGCAGGGCGCTTGCAGCTCGCAGGCCTCGTCCACGGCCCTGCGGTTGTCGTCGCGGGCCTCCTGCCGTCCGCGTGCGTCGGCAGCGGGGAACATTCCGCCCCGGCAATAGCCCGAGAGCTCCAGGCCATGGGTCTTGACCAGCCGCGCAATGGTGTCGAGCCCCGCAGCCGCGACCTGGTCGCGCCAGGGAGCGATCGCGCGGATGCCGCGCCGCGCACAGGCTTCGATGATTTGGGGCAGCGGCAGATCGACGCCCCGGCTCTTGCGCACCGTCGCCGTGTTGATGGAGAGCCAGCAGTGGTCCCGGGAAAAATCGCGCATGCGGGACTCTACTGATCGACGCCGTGCAGCGTGAGCAAGGTCTTCATGCGCCGGCCGGCCAGTTCAGGCTGCTCCAACAGGCTGGCCGCGTCGGCCAGCCGGAACAGTTCGGCCAGGTGCACCAGCGATCGTGTGCTTTGCTGCCCGCCCACCATGGTGAAGTGGCTCTGGTGGCCATTGAGCCAGGCCATGAACACCACGCCCGTCTTGTAGAAACGGGTGGGTGCGGCGAAGATGTGCCGCGACAGCGCGACGGTGGGTCCGAGGATCGCGTGGAACCGGTCCACGTTGCCTTGTGCGAGCTGTCCGAGCGCAGCGCTGGCCGCTGGTGCGATGGCGTCGAAGATGCCCAGCAGCGCATCGCTGTGGCGGTGGGTGGGTTCAGGGTCAAAGCCGTCCCCGGCGATCAGCTCCGGGTAACTGAAATCGTCGCCGGTGTACATCCGCACGCCGGCCGGCAGGCGCCTGCGCATGGCGATCTCCCGGTCCTTGTCCAGCAGCGAAATCTTGATGCCATCCACCTTGCCTGCATGCGCGGCGATGATGCCCAGCGCGGTATCCATCGCCGTGGCCACGTCCGGACTGCCCCAGTAGCCGGCCAATGCCGGGTCGAACATTTCGCCGAGCCAATGCAGCACCACGGGGTGTCGGGCCTGGCTGAGGATGCGGCTGTAGACGCGCTCGTAATCGGCGGGACCTTTGGCCACCCGAGCCAGCGCGCGGCTCGCCATGACGATGAGCTTGCCGCCCAGCTTTTCGATCGCGGCCATCTGCTCTTCGTAACCGGCGATCACCTGGTCGACGGTCCTGACGTTCTCGAGCACGAGATGATCGGTGCCGCAGCCCGACGCGATCAGCGCTCCCGGCACGTCGCGCGCTGCCTCCAGTGAGCGCCGGATCAGTTCCAGCGAGGTCGGCCAGTCCAGGCCCATTCCGCGCTGCGCCGTGTCCATGGCCTCGGCCACGCCCAGGCCCAGCGACCACAGGTGCCTGCGGTAGGCGATGGTGGCGTCCCAATCCACAGCGCATTGCAGCCAGGGATCGATCGCAGCACGCGGATCGGCCACGACGTGCGCAGCCGAGTAGGCGATCCGATTGAAGGCGACGCCGGCCGCAGGCCGGACCGGCGGCGTTCCACGCAGTGTGTAGCCAGCCAATTTGCCGTTGGGCAGAGGCAGTTGCAGGGTCAGCGCCATGGCGGGCCGATCAGATGGCGAGCGCCGGCACATCGACCCAACGCCGCTCTTTCCAGCTTTGCAGCGCCGCCTCCACCAGTTGCACGCCTTTGGCGCCTTCGGGCAGGGTCCAGCGATAAGGCTCGTCCTGTGCCACATGGCGAATGAAGTGCTCCCACTGGATCTTGAAGCCGTTGTCCCAGACCTGGGTGTCGGGCACTTCCTGCCACTGGTCGAAAAAGCTCATGGTCTGCTTCTGGTCTGGATTCCAGACCGGCCGCGGCGTCGTGACGCGACTCTGGGCCCGGCATTCGGTCAGGCCGGCCACGGCCGATCCGTGCGTACCGTCGACATGGAAGGTCACCAGGTCGTCGCGCCGCACCCGCGTCGCCCACGACATGTTCATTTGCGCGATCACCGGCTCGCCGTTGTGGCCGACCAGTTCCGCCGTCGCATAGGCCGCATCGTCGGCGGTCGCCATGTAGGGAGCACCGGACTCGTCCCAGCGCTGGGGAATGTGCGTGGCGCCTGTGCACGAGATCGCTTTCACCTCGCCGAACAGGTTGTCCAGGACATAGCGCCAGTGGCACATCATGTCCAGGATCACGCCGCCGCCGTCCTCCTTGCGGTAGTTCCAGCTCGGACGCTGGATCGGCTGCAGGTCGCCCTCGAACACCCAGTAGCCGAACTCCAGGCGCACCGACAGCATGCGACCGAAGAAACCGGCGCGGCGCAGCAGATCGAGCTTGCGCAGGCCGGGCAGGAACAGCTTGTCCTGCACCGCGCCATGCTTGAGGCCCGACGCCTGCGCCAGCCGGGCGATCTCTACCGCTTCGTTCAGGTTGGTGGCGATCGGCTTTTCGCAATAGACATGCTTGCCGGCGTGAATCGCCCGGGCCAGCAGGGTTGGGCGCATCTGGGTGGTGCCGGCATCGAAGAACACCGTGTCCTGCGGATTCGCCAGCGCCTGGTCCAGGTCGGTGCCCCAGCGGGCGATGCCATGGGCCCGGGCCAGAGCCTCGATCTTCTCGGCGTTGCGCCCGATCAGGATCGGGTCGGGCATCACCTTGTCGCCATTGGCCAGCGCCACGCCGCCCTGCTGGCGGATCGCGACGATGGAGCGGATCAGGTGCTGATTCATGCCCATGCGTCCCGTGACGCCGTGCATGATGAGTCCAAGTCGTTGGGTGGGCATTCTTATCCTCCGGACTGAGCTTGCGCGGTGGACCGCGGCACGGGATGAATCGGCATCAGGCTGCCGCGCGGTACGCTGTAATTAACCGTATGGTGAATTATAAGATGCCCATCGCCGGAAGCAATATGCACGCTGCCCACGCTGCTCAGTTCAGCAGAACATAGCCGAGGATCACATCGCACATGTGGTTCAGGCGTTCGTTTTTCGCCCTGACCGTCATCAGGTCGCGCCCAAAGATCGCCGAAAGCGTGTGATGGTTGGAGAGATAGAAGTACGACAGCCCGGCGATCGAAACATACAGCTGCAGCGGGTCGACTCCGCCGCGAAAGCTGCCTTCCTTGCGCCCGCGCTCGAGGATTTCGCCGAGCGTGGCAATCAGGGGCGAGTTCATCTCACGGGCCCGCTCCGAGTCCTGCAGGTGGCGCGCGCTCTGCAGGTTTTCGCTATTGAGCAGGGAGAGGAACTCGGGGTGGCCCAGGTAGTAGTTCCACGTGAATTCGATCAGGCGCCGCAAAGCCTCCGCCGGCTTCAGGCCCAGCAGGTTGAGCGTGCGCTCTTCCTCGCGGATCTGCAGATAAGCCTGTTCGAGCACCGCCTGAAACAGGCGGTCCTTGTCCTCGAAATAGTAGTAGATCAGCCGCTTGTTCAGGCCGGCCCGCTCGGCAATGCGATCCATGCGCGCCCCACCCAGGCCGTGCTCGGCGAACTCGTCGCGCGCTGCGGCTAAGATGATGCCCTGCGAGCGGTCGGCGTCGCGCTGGCGCTCTTCCACTACCGGGACGATGTCTCTGGGCATGTCCGGATAATTCACCGCCTGGTTAATAAAGTCAAGTCTATGAATGCAGCGCCCAAACCGTCAGTTCAATCCACGGACCCCGGGGTGCGCTCCGACGCGAACAGCAGTCAGCCCGCCGGTCATCTGATTGTCGAGTGCCTGGTGGCGCAGGGAGTGACGCATGCCTTTGGCGTGCCGGGCGAAAGCTACCTGGCCGTGCTCGATGGCTTTCATGCCTATGGCGACAGGATTCGCTTCGTCGTCAATCGCCAGGAGGGCGGTGCCGCCTTCATGGCCGAGGCGCACGGCAAGCTGACGGGGCGACCGGGGGTCTGCTTCGTCACCCGCGGTCCCGGTGCCACCAACGCCTCGATCGGCGTGCACACGGCTTTCCAGGATTCCACGCCCATGGTGCTGTTCGTGGGTGACGTCGCCAGTGACCAGCGCGACCGCGAGGCTTTCCAGGAAGTCGAGTACACCAGCTTCTTCGGCCCCAGCACCAAGGGCATGGCCAAACGGGTCGAGCGCATCGACGACGCCGGCCGTATTCCAGAATACATCGCGCGGGCCTTCGCCACGGCCATGAACGGCCGGCCCGGCCCGGTGGTACTGGTGCTGCCCGAAGACATGCTGACGCACTTGACGCAGGCCCGGCCCTTGCCCCGCGTGGAACCGGTGCCGGCCTGGACCCCGCCCGAATCGCTGCGCACGTTGCGTGAGCTGCTGCTTCAGGCGAAAAGACCCTTTGTCATCGCCGGCGGCGGTGGCTGGACCCCGCAGGCGGCGCAGGCGCTGCAGCGTTTCGCCGAAGACTGGCAGCTGCCCGTCGGCAATGCCTTCCGTTTCCAGGATACCTTCGACAATCACCATCCGCTTTATGCCGGCGACGTGGGCATAGGCCCGAACCCCAAGCTCGCAGCGCGCATCAAGGACAGCGACCTGATCCTGGCGATCGGCGCACGCCTGGGCGAAATGACGACCGGGGGCTATACCTTGCTGCAGGCGCCCAGGTCCAGGCAAAAGCTGGTGCACATTCACGCGTCGGCCGAGGAGCTGAACCGCGTGTACCAGGCCGATCTGGCGATCAACGCCACCATGAACGCGGCTGCGTGTTCCATGGAGGCTCTGGTGGCACCGCCGCAGCTGCCGTGGACCGGCTGGACCGAAGCGGCGCACGCCGACTACCTGGCGAACCTGGTGCCGCAGGCCTTGCCCGGCGACATCGACATGCCGGCCATCGTCGCGGTGCTCGCGAAGCATCTGCCGCACGACGCCGTGCACACCACGGGGGCGGGCAATTTCTCCAGCTGGATGCACCGCTTCTTCCAGCACCATGGCCTCGCCAAGGGCCACAAGACGCAGCTGGCGCCGACCAATGGCGCGATGGGCTACGGCGTGCCGGCGGGCATTGCCGCCAACCTCGTCAGCGGTCGCACGACGTTGACCATGACCGGCGACGGCGACTTCCTGATGAATGGGCAGGAGTTGGCCACTGCGGTGCAGCACGGTGCCAAGACCATCATCGTTCTCCTCAACAACGGGATGTACGGCACGATCCGGATGCATCAGGAGCGTGAGTATCCGCAGCACGTCAGCGGCACCCGTTTGGCCAATCCCGACTTCCCGGCGCTGGCGCGGGCCTATGGTTATGCCGGCGTGCGCGTCACGCGCACGGCCGAGTTCGAGCCGGAGCTGGTGGCCGCGCTGGAGCGCAAGCAAGGCACGCTGATCGAGATCATGCTCGATGCCGAAGTCATCTCCACGCGGGCCACGCTCAGCAGCATCCGGCAAAAGGCCTTGCAGAAATGAGAAAGGGCCGCGGAAGCGGCCCTTTCAGATCGGCCGGGGCCGATTACTTCACGTGCTTGCCGATCAGGCCGGCCATCTCGAACATGGAGACCTGGGCCTTGCCGAAGATTTCCTTCAGCTTGGCGTCGGCGTTGACCATGCGCTTGTTGACGCTGTCCTGCAGCTTGTTCTTCTTGATGTAGGCCCACAGCTTGCTGACCACTTCCGTGCGCGGCAGCGGTGCCGAGCCGACCACAGCCGCGAGTTGCGGGCTGGGGGTCAGTGCCTTCATGAACGCGGCGTTCGGAGTGCGCTTCTTGGCGGGAGCCTTCTTCGCGGCCGCTTTCTTGGCCGGAGCTTTCTTCGCTACAGCCTTCTTCGCCGGCGCCGCCTTCTTGGCCGGAGCCTTCTTCGCTACGGCCTTCTTCGCCGGTGCAGCCTTCTTTGCCGGAGCCTTCTTTGCGGTCGCTTTTTTCGCCGCAGCTTTTTTCGCAGTTGCCATGATTATTTCCTTCTAGAAGTTGATTAATCACCAATGGAAATCTGCATTCCCACTGGCACTGCGGATGCTACTGGAGAAAAAACGCGTTTCCAAGCGAAAAATCGCTTTTTTCGCTCTGGCGTGTCGTTTTTTTCACTGGCCTTCGCCGCGGTTTTCCCTCTGGAGATCGAAAGAACGGCGCAGGGATGACCTTGCCGCGTGTCCGAAGCACTGTCCACCGGCGACCTCGGGAGCGCAGCCACTGGCCATGCGAGCAGCCGCAACTGCACGCCGAACGCAGGCACAGCGCAGCGGTCCGCCTGCTCACCCACTGGAAGAGAAACCGCCATCAAAGCCATGCCGGCGCACAACATTCGGGGCTCCTTGCCGAGACCGGCTGCCCCACGCCCGAGCCAAGAACGACAGGGTTCGACAGCGACCGGAGCGCACCAAGACCACCAGGATGGCATCGTGGTCAGCGCTACGGCCCTGACCTGACCGGCAGCGTGGCCAGTACCACGCCGGCAAGGCCGAGGCCCAAGGCCAGCAGCTGAAAGCCGCCCAGCGGTTCGCCGAGCACGAGCACCCCCACCAGCGCTGCCGATACCGGCAGCATCACCGTGAACACGCCGCCTTGTGCCGCCGGGACCACTTTCAAGCCGGTCATCCAAAGCCACACGGTCCAGATGCTGGCTGCCAGGGAGTAGAACAGCAGGAGCATCCAGATGCCGGGCTGCACGGCAGCGAAATCGAAGCGCAGGGCTTCGTAGATTCCGAACGGCGTCACCAGCGCAAAGCCCCACAGGTTGATCAGCGAAGTGATGCGCTTGGGGCCCAGTGCACCGGTGAGCTTCTTGCCGATCACTGCATAGGCGGCTTCGCACAGCACAGCGCCGAACACCAGCAGGTGGCCCAGCCATGCTTGGCTGGCGGCTGGCGCCGGGCCCGCTCCCGCCGGAGCCGCTGGCGGGTGTGACAGGCCCAATAACGCGATCCCAAGCCCCGCAAGCACGATCGCCGCCCAGATGCGCGGGCCGATGCGTTCGCGCAGGAAAGCCCAGCTCAGCACCGCAACGACAGCGGGTATCGAAGCCATGATGACGCCAGCCGACACCGCGCTGGAGAGGCTCACGCCGAACAGCATGCAGATGGAAAACAGGAAATTGCCGAGAAAGGACTCGAGAAACACCAGCCATTTGGTTTGCGGGCCCATGGGCGGCTCGTTCGCGGGCTTGCGCAGCCAGTGCAGCATGGCAAGGCCGCCAATGCCGAAGCGCAACCAGGCCAGCAGGAACACCGGGATGGCCGCCACCAGCGGTCGCGAAAGCGCGACGTAGCTGCCGACCAAGGACATGCTCAGTGCCAGGCAGGCATAGGCGAACAAGCGTTGGAAGCCGGGGGTCATTCAGCAATGGCTCTTCGTCACGACGGCGCATCATGCCCCAAGGAGCATCCCTCCACGTGGCAGTGGCCCGGGGCCGGCGGGTGTCCCCGGTAACTCATCGAGGCAAAAACACGTTCCGTAATGTGGAATGTTGGAATGCTGCAGTGCGGCGATATTTCTCGATATGAGAAATAAATTGCCGCAATGCGAAATCAATAACATAAGGTATTGATTTAAAAGAAGATAAAAATCTCTCTTGTATAAGACATAAGAGGGCCGGAAGTCTTCTACAAGACTTAGAGTTTCACTCATCGACACCCCATTGATCGAACCCGGGGCCGAACCAGTTTCTTCATCAACTTCGGAGTGAACCTCATGACATCCTGGACCCACCTGACCCGTGAACAGCAGATCGCGCAACTGGAACAAGACTGGGCTGAGAACCCGCGCTGGAAGGGCATCAAGCGCGGTTACAGCGCCGCCGACGTGGTCAAGCTGCGCGGCTCGATGCAGATCGAGCACACCCTGGCGAAGCGCGGCGCCGAAAAGCTGTGGAGCCTGATCAACACCGAGCCGTTCGTGAACACGCTCGGCGCGCTCACCGGCAACCAGGCCATGCAGCAGGTCAAGGCCGGCCTGAAGGCGATCTATCTGTCCGGCTGGCAGGTCGCGGGCGACGCCAACAGCAACGGCGAGATGTACCCCGACCAGTCGCTGTACTCGGTGGATTCGGTGCCCAAGGTGGTCAAGAAGATCAACTCGACGTTCACCCGTGCCGACCAGATCCAGTGGAGCGAAGGCAAGAACGCTGGCGACGAGGGGTTCATCGATTACTTCGCGCCCATCGTGGCGGATGCCGAAGCCGGTTTCGGCGGCGTGCTCAATGCCTTCGAGCTGATGAAAGCCATGATCGAGGCGGGCGCAGCCGGCGTGCATTTCGAGGACCAGCTGGCTGCGGCCAAGAAATGCGGTCACATGGGTGGCAAGGTGCTGGTGCCGACGCGCGATGCGGTGTCCAAGCTGGTCGCAGCCCGGCTGGCGGCGGACGTGATGGGCACGCCCACCATCCTGCTGGCCCGCACCGACGCGGAAGCGGCGGATCTGGTGACCACCGACGTGGACGAGAACGACAAGCCCTTCTTCACCGGCGAGCGCACGGTGGAAGGTTTCTACCGCAGCCGCAACGGCCTGGAGCAGGCTGTCAGCCGCGGCCTGGCCTACGCCGAATACGTCGACCTGCTGTGGTGCGAAACCGGCACGCCCGACCTGGCCTTCGCCAAGGCCTTCGCCGACGCGATCCACGCCAAGTTCCCCGGCAAGCTGCTGGCCTACAACTGCTCGCCGTCGTTCAACTGGAAGAAGAACCTGGATGACGCGACGATCGCGCGCTTCCAGAAGGAACTCGGCGCGATGGGCTACAAGTTCCAGTTCATCACGCTGGCCGGCTTCCACAGCCTGAACTACGGCATGTTCGACCTCGCCTACGGCTATGCCCGCAACAACATGACCGCGTTCGTCGAACTGCAGCAGGCCGAGTTCGCCGCCGCCAACCGGGGCTTCACCGCCGTCAAGCACCAGCGCGAAGTGGGCACCGGGTACTTCGATTCCGTGACCACCACCGTCGAGGCCCAGGCATCGACGGCCGCCCTGAAGGGTTCGACCGAAGACGAGCAGTTCTTCGACAGGAAGGCCGCGTAACAACCGCTGGCATGCGCCAGCCCGCCCGGCGACGGGCGGCCCTCGGGTAGTCGTTTCCAATTCAGGTATG
>DIZF01000021.1:80028-91583 GCA_002427815.1 Ramlibacter tataouinensis | reverse complement strand
TCTGGTGCGCCGTTGCCACGTACGTGCTGATTGCCATCGTCAAGAAGGAGCTTCATCTCGATGCTTCGCTGTATACCTGCCTACAGATTCTGTCGGTCTCGGTCTTCGAGAAAACCGAGGTTTCATGCGCCTTGCAGCCCGATCGATCCCAGCCGGTTCGACCTATCCCAGCTAACCAATTGATTTTGTTCGACATTTAACCGGACACTACTGAGTCGGCGTAGGTATCCATTTCGTTGCCGCTCCAAGGCTGGTTCGATCGGCCATGGCCGCGGCGGTCATGAGCGATGCAGCGGTATCCGTGGGCAGCCACCGGAGGAGCCGTTCTGAGCGGCACGCCCGGGGAAAGCCGCTTCGGGCTACGCCCTGCGCGGCATTCCCCGCCAGATCGATACATCAACCAGGAGGTTCAAGAACAAGGCAAACACTACACTTATGCACAGCCGGCCATCAAAACGTCGGCTTCCAACCCCGGCTCAATATTCGGTCGGCACGGTGGCTCAAATTTGGATCGGCGCGAACAACCCGCCAGAGGGTGAAAGCGGTAGCGGACTACGACCTCACGCGTGAGATGTTGATGGGCAGAATGTCGCCCAGTTGTTCAAGTGGGTCAAGCAGCATCTGCGCATCAAGGCGTTCCTGGGCACCACCGAGAACGCCGTGAAGACGCAAATCTGGATTGCCGACCCACTTCGCGTTCCCAGGCGACCGTTTCCTGTCACGCTGAAGGCAAACGAAGCCTTCATCCTCGCCACGTCGCCGGACAGGAGATGTCCTACGCGCCCAATGGATCCGCGCCTACAGACTCCGTACTTTCAGGACGTAACATACGTTTGCAGTGGCAAACCACTGCGGATGCGATGTAAGCAATGGTGAACACACCTTGACGCGGTGACCTCGCAGGACCAAGCCGACACGCACTGACCCCGCAGTCTGAGGCTACGCTTAAAACACAGTGGCTAGGCTCAACCACGTCGAGAAAAGCCACCCGTGGCCAACCGATACCTTCAACCAACCGAGGATTTTTATGAACCGCGATCAAGTCAAGGGCTCTATCAAGGACGCCACCGGCAAGGTGCAGGAGAAGGCTGGAAAAGTGACTGGCAGCACGGGCCAGCAAGCCAAAGGTCTGGCCAAGCAGGCTGAAGGCAAGATTCAGAAGGGCGTGGGCGATGCGGAGCATGCTCTGAAGAACTCAAACCACAAATAGAGCGTGCATTCGGCCAGAGGCATCGAGTATTTCCATCGACATTTATAGGAGAAAGTAATGAGCTACACGGAACGTGATCCCTATGGGATGTATCGCTACACCAGCGGTGAAAAACAGGGACCCGGGCCCGAACTGATGGGAGCGCAAACCCTGCAAGGTGAGGATATCTACAACACCAAGGACGAAGATCTCGGTGATCTCAAAGAGATCATGATCGACATGCGTAACGGGCGCATCGCCTACGCGGTTCTCTCGCACGGTGGCGTTCTTGGCATGGGCAAAAAGCTTTTCGCCATACCTTGGAGCGCGTTAAAGCTTGATACGGTGAAGAAGCGCTTTACGCTTGACATCACCAAGGAACGGCTGGAAGCCGCCCCGGGATTCGATAAGGATGCGTGGCCGCGCATGGCCGATGAGACCTGGGCAACGCAAGTCCATTCGTATTACAAAGCCAAGCCCTATTGGGAGTGATCGGATACCAGGCAAAGCTCAAGTAGTCTCCACGCAAGCGCTTTTCAGTCGATAGAATCGATCCGTTGCCTTGGAACCGCGCTCAGTAGGAGTAGGCTGGTCGGTTCTATCCTCGTCGGCCGCAAAGCGGGTCAACCCTCGTGTATGAATCGTGTATGAAGTCAGTGAGGGCAGTCACCCGCCTTGCGTGCAAGGCGCTCGGCGTCGAGGAGGTCTCGGTCTACGGGTTCACTCAGGACAACACGCGGCGGCCAACGACGCAGGCCAATCAATTTCGGGCCGCGTGTGTTGCCTTTGCGGGGGAGATCTCTCGCCGCGATGCCGCCCAGATGGTCATCGTTCACACCGGCAACAGCCCGGCAGCCGGGTTTGACGGGGACAAGGATCTCTTCCCATTGCGCGACGCGATCGTGAAAAAGCTATCGGCTTCCTGAGCGCGCTATATTGGCCTGATGCAAGCCAATCATCCGCACCACCGCTCAGACCTCATCCGTATCGCCACCCGTGTCATGCACGAGCGCGGCCTCGAGCCCGAGTTCCCGGCCAAGGCCGTTGCCCAGTCGGCCGCCATTGCCGGCCCGGGCCGCGAGAGCGACGCGGCCGGCACGGCCATTCAGGATCTGACGGCGCTGCTGTGGTGCTCCATCGACAACGACGACTCGCTCGACCTGGATCAGCTCACCGTCAGCCAGGCGCTGCCCGATGGCGGCGTGAAAATGCTGGTGGCGATTGCCGACGTGGATGCCGTGGTCAGGAAAGGCTCCCCCATCGACGAGCATGCCCGCATCAACACCACGTCGGTCTACACCTCGGCGCGCAACTTCCCCATGCTGCCGGAACGCCTTTGCACCGACCTCACTTCGCTGAATGCCGGCCGGGACCGGCTGGCCCTGGTGAACGAGATGGTGTTCAACAGCGATGCCTTGCTCACGGCTTCCACCGTCTACCGGGCCAGGGTGCGCAACAAGGCCAAGCTGGCCTATGACGCGGTCTCGGCATGGATGGAAACCGGGGCGCAATTGCCCGCTGCGGCCGCGATGGTGGCCGGCATGGACGCTCAACTGCGCACACAGGACGCCCTGGCGCAGAAGCTGCGCCTGCGCCGGCATGCCGAGGGCTCCCTCGAGTTCCAGACTTTCCAGCCGCGCGCGGTGTTCGAGGACGAGAAAGTGGTCGACATCCGCGAGCAGGTGCAAAACCGGGCCCGCCAGTTGATCGAGGAAATGATGATCGCCACCAATGGCTGCACCGCGCGGTTTCTGGCGTCGCGCGGCTGCGCCTCGATCCGCCGCGTTGTGAAGTCGCCGGAACGGTGGTTGCGCATCGTCGAGGTGGCCAAGGACTACGGCGAGCCGCTGCCGGCCGAGCCCGACTCCAGGGCGCTGGCGGCCTTCCTGGCCAAGCGCCATCTGGCCGATCCGCTGCGCTTTCCGGATCTGTCGCTGGTCATCATCAAGCTCATGGGCTCGGGCGAATATGTGCTGGAAGTGCCGGGCGCTCCTGGCGTGGGGCACTTCGGGCTGGCGGTGCGCGACTACATGCACTCCACCGCGCCCAACCGGCGTTTCCCCGACCTGATCACCTTGCGCCTGCTCAAGGCGTCGCTGGCCGGCGCCCCTCAGGCGTACAGCCGTGCCGAGCTGGAGCAGCTGGCCCTGCACTGCACCCGGCAGGAAGATGCCGCCCAGAAGGTGGAGCGGCAGATGCGCAAATCGGACGCGGCCCTGGTGCTCGAATCGCGCGTCGGCCAGTACTTCGACGGACTCGTGACCGGCAGCAACACCAGCGGGGTCTGGGTGCGCATCTTCTCGCCGCCGGCCGAGGGCAAGCTGGTCGCGGGCGAAACCGATCTGAAGGTGGGCGAGAAAGTCCGCGTCAAGCTCATCGGGTCGGATGTGGAACGCGGGTTCATCGACTTCGCACGGGCCCGGTGAGGCCGGGAAAGTCGTGCCGCCGCGTTCCGATCCTTCCGCGCAGGTCGTCCCTGACACGTACTGGAGCCTGCCGGCGGAAAAGCTCATTGCGCAATTGAATTCGAACGCGGGTGGACTCGCCCGGCGCCAAGCCGCCGCCCGCCTGAAGCGTTACGGGCGCAATGCGCTGGAGGACAAGAAACGGGCGACCGCGATCGGGCTGTTCGCGAACCAGTTCAAGAGTCCGCTGGTTCTGATCCTGATCGTTGCCTCCATCATTTCGCTGGTTGCCACCGAGTGGATCGATGCGGGGGTGGTGCTCGTCATCGTTTTCGGCAGCACCCTTCTCGGCTTCGCCCAGGAATACATCGCCGGCAACGCGATCGAAAAGCTGCGTTCGCACGTCACCATCCATTCGGTCATCCTGCGTGACGGGCAGCCGCAGACCCTGCCCTCGTCCCGGGTGGTGCCCGGCGACGTGGTGCTGCTTTCCGCCGGCAGCCTGGTCCCGGCCGACGGCGTGGTGCTGGAAGCCAAGGACTTCTTCGTCAACCAGGCGGTGCTCACGGGCGAAACGTTTACGGTTCAAAAGACGCCCGGTGCTGTCGCAGACAAGGCCGGCCTGGCCGAGCGCAGCAACTGCGTGTTCATGGGCACCAGCGTGGGCAGCGGGACGGCGCGCGTGCTGATCGCGCAGACCGGCAAGGCTACCGTTTTCGGGCAGATCGCCGGCAAGCTCGCGCTGCGACCGCCGATGACCGAGTTCGAGCGCGGCATCCAGCGCTTCGGTTACCTGCTCACGCGCATCATGATCGTGATGGTGCTGGTGGTCCTTGCCATCAACATATTCAGGGCCAAGCCGCCCATCGCCTCGCTGCTGTTTGCCCTGGCGTTGGCGGTGGGCCTCACGCCCGAGTTGTTGCCGGCCATCATCAGCATCACCCTGTCGCACGGCGCCAAGCGCATGGCGAAGCTGGGCGTGATCGTGCGCCGGCTCAATTCGATCGAAAACCTCGGCAGCATGGACGTGCTGTGCACCGACAAGACCGGCACGCTGACTGCGGGCGTGGTCGAGCTGGACGGCGCGTTCGATAGCGATGGGCAACCTTCCCCCACGGTCCTGCGGCTCGCCGCCATCAATGCGCAGTTCCAGACCGGCCTGGCCAACCCACTCGACGAAGCCGTCAGCGCCGCGGCGAAGAAGGCCGGCGTGGACATCCGCGCGGTGCAGAAGATCGACGAGATACCGTATGACTTCGTGCGCAAATGCCTGTCCGTGGTGACAGCCGACGCCGCCGGTGCGCGCACACTGATCACCAAGGGCGCACTCGACAAAGTCCTTGCCCTGTGCACCCGCGTGGAAGCCGGCGCAGCACCGCTCGATGCCGCCACGCGCGAGCGCATCGAAGCGCGCTTTGACGAATGGAGCGGCCAGGGTTATCGCGTCCTCGGCGTGGCCTCGCGGGAGGTGGAAGCCCGCAGCGGCTCCTATACGCGCGAGGACGAGCGCGAGCTGTGCTTTGCCGGGTTTCTGCTGTTCCTCGATCCGCCCAAGCCCGACGTGCGCCAGACCATCATCGACCTGGCGCAACGCGGCGTGCAGCTCAAGATCATCACCGGCGACAACCGCAAGGTGGCGCGGCATGTGGCGCAGGCCGTGAACCTGCCTGTGGCGGGGATCATGACCGGACGCGAACTGAGCGAAATGGGCGACGACGCCCTCATGCATGCGGCCGGGCACACCACCGTGTTCGCGGAGGTGGACCCGAACCAGAAGGAGCGCATCATCCTCGCGCTGCAGAAGACCGGCCATGTGGTCGGCTACATGGGCGACGGCATCAACGACGCGCTGGCCCTGCACACGGCCGATGTGGGCATCTCGGTGAATACCGCGGTCGACGTGGCCAAGGACGCGGCGGACTTCGTGCTGCTGAAAAAGGATCTCGGCATTCTGCGCGAGGGCATCGACGAAGGCCGCATGACCTTCGCCAACACACTCAAGTACATCCTCACCACCATCAGCGCCAATTTCGGCAACATGTTCAGCATGGCCGCGGCTTCGATCTTCCTGCCGTTCCTGCCGCTGCTGGCCTCGCAGATCCTGCTCAACAATTTCCTGTCCGACATTCCCGCCACGGCGATTGCCGGCGACCGGGTGGACAAGGAATGGGTAGCGAAGCCGCGCCGCTGGGACACGGTGTTCATCCGCGACTACATGGTGCTGTTCGGGCTGGTCAGCTCGTTGTTCGATTTCCTCACCTTCGGCCTGCTGCTGTGGCTGTTCCAGGCCTCGCCCGAGGAATTCCGCACCGGCTGGTTCGTCGAGTCGCTGCTGACCGAACTGGTGATCGCGCTGGTGGTGCGTACGCGCCGCCTGTTCTTCCGCAGCCGGCCGGGGAACATGCTGCTTGCCAGCACCGTGATCGTGATCGCGATTGCGCTGGTGCTGCCGTACTTGCCATTCAGTTCGATCTTCGGCTTTGTTCCGCTCCCGGCTCCGCTGCTGCTCGGCATGATCGGGTTGACGCTGGTTTACGTGGTCGCGGTGGAGCTGGCAAAGAAGACTTTCTACGCGCGTGCGGCCAACGTGAACAAATAGCAGCGGCTCGCGAGAGTCATCGCGAATCGCGCCATTTGCGCTCGCCTCAGCTCTTCAAGCGGTACCCGGTCTTGAAGATCCACGCGACGACGGCCAGGCAGACCAGCATGAACACCACCGTCATGGCCAGGCTGATGGCTACGCCCACGTCGGAGACGCCGTAGAAGCTCCAGCGAAAACCGCTGATCAGATACACCACCGGGTTGAACAGGGTCACCTTCTGCCAGAAGGCGGGAAGCATGTCGATGGAGTAGAAGCTGCCGCCCAGGAACGTGAGCGGCGTGATGATCAGGGTCGGGATGAACTGCAGCTTCTCGAAGCCGTCGGCCCAGATGCCGATGATGAAGCCCAGCAGGCTGAACGTCACCGCCGTGAGCACGAGGAACAACATCATCCACACCGGATGCAGGATCTGCATCGGCACGAACAAGGCCGCCGTGGCCATGATGATCAGGCCCAGGATGATCGACTTGGTGGCTGCCGCACCGACATAGCTCACCACGATCTCGAGGGTGGACACCGGCGCGGACAGCAGCTCGTAGATCGTGCCGCTGAACTTCGGGAAGTAGATCCCGAACGAGGCGTTGGACATGCTTTGCGTCAACAGCGACAGCATCACGAGTCCCGGCACGATGAAAGCGCCGTAGCTCACGCCGCCCACCTGGGGAATGCGCGAGCCGATGGCCGAGCCGAACACCACGAAGTACAGCGAAGTGGACAACACCGGCGAGACGATGCTCTGGATCACCGTGCGCCAGGTGCGGGCCATCTCGAACCGGTAGATCGCGCGGATGGCGTACAGGTTCATGGTCATGCCTCCTCTCGCACGAGGCTGACGAAGATGTCTTCCAGCGAACTCTGATTCGTCTGAAGGTCCTTGAAGACGATGCCCGATCGTTCCAGATCCTCCAGCAGCTTGCCGATGCCCAGGTGCTCGCTGTGCGCGTCATAGGTGTAGGTCAGCTCGTTGCCGCCGGCGGACAGCTCCAGCGGCAGTGCCGACAGCCCGGCCGGGATGCGCGCCAGCGGCTGCGCCAGGTGCAGCGTCAGCTGCTTGCGGCCCAGCTTGCGCATCAGCTCCACCTTGTCTTCCACCAGGATGATCTCGCCCTTGTTGATCACGCCGATGCGGTCGGCCATCTCCTCGGCCTCGTCGATGTAATGCGTGGTGAGGATGATGGTGACGCCGGTGGCGCGCAGCGAGCGCACCAGTTGCCACATCTCCTGGCGCAGGGTGACGTCGACCCCGGCGGTGGGCTCGTCCAGGAACAGCACCTGCGGCTCGTGCGACAGCGCTTTCGCGATCAACAGCCGCCGCTTCATGCCGCCCGAGAGGGTGCGAATCGCGTTGTCCTTCTTGTCCCACAGCGACAGGTCGCGCAGCACCTTTTCGATGTGGGCGGGATTGGCCGGTTTGCCGAACAGCCCGCGGCTGTACGACACCGTGTTCCACACCGTCTCGAAGGCTTCTGTGGTCAGCTCCTGCGGCACCAGCCCGATCAGCGAGCGCGCGGCCCTGTAGTCTTCCGCGATGTCGTGCCCGTCGACCAGCACCTTGCCGGCGCTCGCGTTGACGATGCCGCAGATGATGCTGATCAGCGTGGTCTTGCCCGCGCCGTTCGGGCCCAGCAGCGCGAAGATCTCGCCGCGCCGGATCTCAAGGTTGATGTTCTTGAGAGCATGAAAGCCCGAGGCGTAGGTCTTGAACAGACCCGAGACGGAAAGAACGGTTTCGTGCATGTGGGCGCGACGATACCTGAATTCGCGATCGCGCAGGTGCGCCCGGCGATGCGGACCGGACCTTGCCTGGACGCACCCCGCGCCACGGGCGACCGGCGGTCGAGATCTAACTCTTGCCGCCCCCCACCGCCTGCGGCTTGAGCGAGCGCAGGTACGTGATCAACGCCGCCATGTCCGCGTCGCTGATGTTCTTGTAGAACGCAAAGGCCATCGGCGGCTTGTAGGGCCGGCCGTCGCGGTCCATGCCGGTGCGGATGCTGTGGGCAATCTGCTCGTCGGTCCAGCTCTTCAGGCCGGTTGGGTGCGGCGTGAGGTTGCGCGAAACGCTGTGGCCCCACGGCCCCGGAATGACCTGGCCGCCGACGCCCAGCTTGGCCAGGATCAGGCGGCCCTTGCCATCGCGCGGCGTGTGGCACTCCATGCAGTGGCCGATGTTGGCCAGGTAGGTGCCGTAGCGCAGCTTGTCGGTGGGCTTGGGGGCCTTCACCGATTTGACCGGCGGGCCGTAGTTGGGCGGCAGCGGCATGTTGTACCTGGACTTTTCCACCGCGTTGCGCACCGGCGGCTGCGCGCGCAGCCAGGCGATGATGGCCGCCAGGTCGTCGTCGGAAATGTTCCGGTAGAACTCGATCGGCATGGGCGGTCCGATCAGCGTCTTGTCGGGGCGGATACCTTCGCGGATGGCTTTGGCCAATTGCGCATCGGTCCATTTACCGATGCCGGTTTCGAGGTCGGGCGTGATGTTGGCGGCAACGGCACGGAACGGCGCCTCCTCGAACACCATGCCGCCCGACAGCCCCTTGTCCGGCAGCGGCTCGCCCTGGGGGCCGCGCTGCATGTGGCAATTGCCGCAGGCGACGACGGATTCCATGAGGTACTTGCCGCGCTCGATCGAGCCGGGTTGTTGGGCCTGCGCGGCAGGCCATGAAGACACCAAGGCTGAGGCCACGGCCAGCAAACGGAGGGCAGTTTTCAAGCGGACTCCTCGGGGGTTGCCGTGGCCAGGAGCCGCAGCGGCAGACGGTTACAATTTTTCGCATCATCCATAAGTTGAATGGCCCGGGTATGACCAAGGTCTTTCGAAGCCGGCATTTAAGGAGCCTGGTCAACGGCGCCGTGCTGCTGCTATTGATTCATGTCGTGGGCACGCTGGGATACCACTACATCGGCCGGCCCTCGGCCGGCTGGATCGACAGTTTCTACATGACCTTCATCACCGTGGCCACCATCGGCTACGCCGAGGTGGTGGACCTGAGCGCCCACCCCATGGGTCGACTGTTCACCGTGGCCATCGCCGCGGTGGGCATTGCCACGATGAGCTACCTGTTCTCCACCTTCGTGGCCCTGCTGCTCGAATCCGACCTGAACGCCGCCCTGAGGAAACGCCATATGGAACGCCAGATCGCCGCCCTTCGCGGCCACTACATCATCTGCGGCGTCGGCCGCGTCGGCAGCAACGTGGCCGACGAACTGCTCGCGACGCACCGCCAGTTCGTGGTGATCGAAAACGACCAGGCGGCGCTGGACCGCTGGCTGGAGCGCTGCCCGAACACGCTGTACCTGCACGACGATGCCGCGGACGACGGCGCGCTGCGACGCGCCGGCGTGATGGCGGCGGCGGGCGTGTTCGCGGTGACCGGCGACGACAGCCACAACCTGATGATTTCGCTCTCGGTGAAGCTGCTCACTACCAAGGCCCGGGTGGTGGCCCGGCTGCACGACATCCGCAATTCCGACAAGGCTCGCCGCGCGGGCGCCGACGAGATCGTTTCGCCGGACTTCACCGGCGGCATGCGGATCGCCTCGGCGATGGTGCGGCCGCACGTGGTCAACTTCATGGACCAGATGCTGCGCACCGACGACGGCCTGCGGGTCGAGGAAGTCGTGATCCCCGCGGGCGTCGCCGCCCGACGCGTGTCGGAGCTGATCCCGAAGTCGCGCGAGTACATGCTGGTGGCCACCCACGAACTGGGCAAGTGGGTGTTCAACCCGGCCGACGACCACATGGTCCAGGGCGGCGCCGCCCTGGTGGTGATGACCAGCCCCGAGGGACGGGCGCAGGTGGAGCGGCTGCTAAAGGCCTAATTGGGGTCAGATTCCAATTTCCGCCCCGAAATCCTCTTTCTAGCGCTGCAGCCAGCAGACCACTGGCGCCCGCTGCGGCACGACCCAGATCCCGGTTAGCCCGCCGCCGCGAAATTCATGCGCCCCATTGCTGTACCTGAAGTCGGACATGGAGGGATATTGCCGCAGGCGCAGCTCCTGGCCGCTGTTCAGCACGACCAGCGCGTCCGCGCTCGGCTGCATGATCACGGTGGTGCGATCGTCACACAGGTAAGTCATCTCCGGCCCGGGTCTTCCGGGGTAACGACCGGGGCTTGTGGCGCAGGATGCCAGCAAACCGAGGGACAGGGTGATCGCGGCGATTCGGCGCATGGTTTCTTTCGGGCTGAACCCGAAGCTATTTTGCCCCGGCCGCGCCGGGCGTAATCGCGCAGAGCCTCAGCCGGATGTCTTGTCCGCTGCTGAGGCACTCTCACCGTCCGCCGTGTCACCCTGCGCCTCAGGCACAGCCGTGTCGACATGCGGCTCCAGGTGCGGCTTGCGGCCCGGCTGCACCGCGTATTCGGTGCCGTGTGCAATCTCCTGGCCCCGGTGCTTCTTTTCCTGCTGCACTTTCTTGTCGTGCGCGACGTTGCGGGGATCGGTCATTCGTGCCTCGACTTGCGCAGCGCCGCCTTGACGTCGCCGTAAGCCTTCTGCGCCTTGCCCTCGACTTGCCGGACGAGGCCCTTGGCTTCCTGGTCCGGGCTGCCTATGGCTTTGCCGGCCTTCTCTTGCGCTTTGCCGGCCGCGTCTTTCACGGCGCCCTTGGCCTGGTCCTTGTTCATGCAGATCACCTTTAGGTTGTTGGAGGGAGGGACAGGCCATTGCCCATCCACCACCACGGTGCGCGCCCGGTAAGCAGGGCACTGCCATCAGGGCGCCTGACATGGCGTGGTCCCGGTCCTACGGTCGGGCGCGGCGCGGACAGCCCCGGCGACCGTGCCGGCGCCGAAGCGGGGGAAAACCGTGGTCTTTCAGCGTGTTTGTCGCAGGCAAAGGTCTTAAGTCAACGGCCGCGCGGGGTCTTGCGTTGTTGAAGGGCAGCCCGGTTCGGGCAGCAATTTCGCCCAACCCATTAGTACGAAAAGACACACATGAACAAGCTCCTCGCCGTCCTGGTCGCATCCCTCTTCACCATCGGCGCGTTCGCAGCCGACGCCCCCGCCGCCGCGGGCGCCACGCCGGCCGCCTCGGCCGCCGCCAAGACCGAAATGAAGGCCGAAGCCAAGGCCGATACCAAGGCAGCCAAGGCCACGGCCAAGGCTGAAAAGGCGAAGGCCAGGGCCGATGCCAAGGCCGCCAAGAAGGCCGCCGCCGCCCAAAAGAAGGCTGAAAAGGCTGCTTCGACCACCAAGGCCGACAAGTCGACCACCGCCGCCGAAGTCACCAAGGAAAAGGCCATCGTGAAGGCCGACACCAAGAAGGCCAAGGCCGAAGTCAAGGCCGATGCCAAGAAAGAAGAAGCCAAGAAGTAATTCTTCTTCGCTCTCCGAAAATGCCCGCAAAAGCGGGCATT
>DIZF01000021.1:0-79866 GCA_002427815.1 Ramlibacter tataouinensis | reverse complement strand
GCGGGCATTTGCTTTTGTGGCCCGGCCCAAGGTCAATCGGCCGCCAAAACCGCCGCAGCGGCCTGCTGTGAAATCATTGAACTATGAGCAAGCCTGCCACCACCCCCAAAACCACGACGCCCACCGGCTTCGCCACCCTGTCCCTCAACCCGGCCACCCTCACCAACCTGGAGCGGCTGGGCTACCTGGAAATGACCGCCATCCAGGCCGCCAGCCTGCCACCCGCGCTGCTGGGCAAGGACATCATCGCCCAGGCCAAGACCGGCAGCGGCAAGACCGCCGCTTTTGCGCTCACGCTGCTGGCCAACCTGAACGCGCGCCGCTTCGCCGTTCAGTCGCTGGTCCTGTGCCCGACCCGCGAGCTGGCGGACCAGGTCACTTCGGAAATACGCCGGCTCGCCCGTGCCGACGACAACATCAAGGTGGTGACCTTGTGCGGCGGCGTGGCGCTGCGCGGGCAGCTGGCGACTCTGGAGCACGGCGCGCACATTGTGGTGGGAACGCCCGGCCGCGTGATGGATCACCTGGCGCGCGAGAGCCTGAAGCTCGACGCGCTCAACACGCTGGTGCTCGACGAGGCCGATCGCATGCTCGACATGGGGTTCTTCGACGACATCGTCACGGTGGCGCGCCAATGCCCGAAGGCGCGGCAGACGCTGCTGTTTTCTGCGACCTACCCGGAAGGCATCGCCAAGCTCGCCGCGCAGTTCATGCGCGAGCCGGTCACCGTGAAGGTCGAGGCCCAGCACGCGGGCGGGCAGATCGAGCAGCGCTGGTACGAGGTGGAGGACCGCGAGCGCATCGCCGCGGTGAGCCTGCTGCTGAATCACTTCCGGCCGGCCAGCACGCTGGCGTTCTGCAACACCAAGGCGCAATGCCGCAAGCTGGCCGATGCGCTGAAAGCTCAGGGCTTCAGCGCGCTGGCGCTGTACGGTGAGCTGGAGCAGCGCGAGCGCGACCAGGTGCTGGTGCGCTTCGCCAACCGCAGCTGCTCGGTGCTGGTGGCCACTGACGTGGCCGCGCGCGGGCTGGACATCGCCAACCTCGCGGCGGTGATCAACGTCGACGTGACACCCGACCCGGAGATTCATATCCACCGCATCGGCAGAACCGGACGCGCCGGCGAGACTGGCCTGGTGCTGAACCTGGTGAGCATGGACGAGATGGGATCGGTCGGCAAGATCGAGGTGCTGCAGGGACGCGAGTCCGAATGGCACAAGCTGGGCGAACTCAAAGCGGCAAGCGGCAAGCCGCTGGTGCCGCCCATGGTCACCCTGTACATCCAGGGCGGCCGCAAGGAAAAGATCCGGCCCGGCGACGTGCTGGGTGCGCTCACGGCCGACCTGGGCTATACCCGCGAACACATCGGCAAGATCGACGTCAACGAGTTCTCGACCTATGTCGCGGTGGACCGCGCCATCGGGCACGAAGCCGCCCGGCGGCTGAACGATGGCCGCATCAAGGGCAAGAGCGTCAAGGTGCGGGTGCTGGAAGATTAGGTTGCCCGCCAAATCGGACCCAATTTGGGTATGATCGGCCCCATTATGGGTACGAAGGATCGATCCAATCCGCAGGCGGTAACCATGGCAGACGCCCTGTTTCCCCTGGTCCGCCAGCGTGTGCTTGCACTGCTGTACGGCAACCCCGGCCGCACCTTTTTTTCCAATGAAATCGTCGCACTGGCCCAGTCGGGCAAAGGGGCAGTGCAGCGTGAACTCGCTTCCCTCGCTCAGGCAGGCCTTCTCAAGGTCACCGCGCAAGGCAACCAGAAGCACTATCAGGCGAACGATGCGGCGCCGGTTTTCGCCGAGCTGCGCGGACTCGTCCTCAAGACCTCGGGCCTTGTTGACGTGTTGCGCTCAGCTCTGGCGCCATTGGCATCGCAGATCGACGCTGCTTTTGTCTATGGTTCGGTGGCCAAACAACAAGACACGGCGCAAAGCGACGTAGACGTGTTGATCGTCAGCGATGATTTGGGCTACGCAGACGCGTTCGCCGCATTGGAGAGCGCCGCCGGGACACTGGGTCGCAAGGTGAATCCAACCCTGTACACGCGCACCGACATCACCAGGCGAATCAACCAGAACAATGCATTCCTGACCCGTGTGCTGAAGCAGCCCCGGCTGTGGCTGATGGGTTCTGAGGACATCCTGCATGGCAAGCGCGCTTGACAACCTGAGCGGATCCGGCAAGTCACTCCAGAAGGAGCCAGCCGACGCACAAGAGGTTCAAGGACTATTGCGCAGCGGTCGCGCACGCCTGGAGGATGCGAAAAACACCTCGCTCGCATTGGAAAGCCGTTTCGACCTGGGCTACAACGCGGCTCATGCCTTGTGCCTGGCCGCCTTGCGGCGCAAGGGCTATCGCGCCGGCAACCGCTACATCGTGTTCCAGGTACTTCCACACACGTTGGGGCTGGGTCCCGAGGTGTGGCGCGTTCTGGACTTTCGGCGGCACAAGCCGTCGCGGATGCGCTGAAAGCGTGAACGGTCCGTGCTCGGCAGTGAGCGCGACCCTAAACTGCGAACCCTCGCTGGAGAACTGACATGTCCAACACCATTCCCGCAACCCTGATCCCCGGCGACGGCATCGGCCCCGAAATCGTCGACGCCACCCTGGCCGCGCTCGACGCGCTGCAGGCCCCGTTCCAGTGGGATCGCCAGACGGCCGGCCTGGCCGGCGTGAAAGCCGCGGGCGACCCGTTGCCCTCCGCCACCCTCGACAGCATCCGCCGCACCCGGCTGGCGCTCAAAGGCCCGCTGGAGACGCCGTCGGGCGGCGGCTACCGCTCCTCGAACGTGCGGCTGCGCGAAGAGTTCCAGCTCTACGCCAACCTGCGGCCGGCCCGCACCATCATTCCCGGCGGGCGCTACGACAAGATCGACCTGGTGGTGGTGCGCGAGAACCTGGAAGGGCTGTACATCGGCCACGAAAACTACATCCGCATCGACGACGATCCGCACGCAGTGGCGATGGCCACCGGCATCAACACGCGACAGGGCTGCCGTCGGCTGCTGGAGTTCGCGTTCGAACATGCGATCGCGACCGGGCGCAAGAAGGTCACCATCGTGCACAAGGCCAACATCCTGAAGGCGCTGACCGGCATCTTCCTGGAAACCGGTGTGGCTCTGTACGAGCAGAAGTACAAAGGCCGGTTCGAACTCGAGACCATGATCGTGGACGCCTGCGCCATGAAACTGGTGCTCAACCCCTGGCAGTTCGACATGGTGGTGACCACCAACCTGTTCGGCGACGTGCTGTCGGACCTGGTGGCCGGGCTGGTGGGCGGCCTGGGCATGGCGCCGGGCGGCAACATCGGCGCCGATGCGGCGATCTTCGAAGCCGTGCACGGCTCAGCGCCGGACATCGCGGGCAAGGGCATCGCCAACCCCACAGCGCTGCTGCTGGCCGCGGCGATGATGCTGGACCACGTCAAGCTCAGCGCCCTGGGCAACCGTTTGCGCCAGGCGATCGACGACACGCTGAACCTCGACCAGGTGCGCACCGGCGACCTCGGCGGCAAGGCCAGCACGGCGGCTTACACCCAGGCGCTGGTCAGCCGCATCAAGAACGGTTGAGTTCGCGGCTCGACCGCGGCCTGAAGCGCGGCCATCGGCCCAGGGGCGAGGCCAAGTAGTACGCCACACGAAGGCGGATTCCTACATGGGCGCCGCCCGAACGGCGGAAAATGGGTGCGCCTGTCCTTGTCGGGTTATCGCACAAGGTGTCGACGTGCCAGACCTCCCCTTCCGGACCCTGCTGTACCGCTATTTCTTCTTCGACTGGCTGTTCGAGGACGCCCGGCGCGGCGACGTGTTCGAACGCGCCGCGGCCTGGCGCCACAACCATGAACAGGCGCACTGGCTGCTGACTTACATGCGGCGCTGGCTGTACTTCGGCCTGGTGCTGTACGGCCTGGGAATGTTCGCCGAGTTGCTGCTGGATCTGCCCGAGCTGTCGTCGTTCTTCTACGTGCCGGCATCGCTCAGCGTGGCGGTCAATGCCGTCATCGGCGCCGCCTGGCTGGGACTGAGGGCGCTGCCGCGGCCGTTCTGAACCGCACGGCTCGCAATCGACGCGGACAAGGCGCCGGCGCCTTACTGATTGAGTAGCAGGTTGGCGATCAAACCGGTCGCCAGAGCGACCAGCAGGTAGTCCCCGCCGTCCCTCTGCACCCACTGGTACCCGTACGGCGGTGCGGACAGGTGACGGGCGCGCCAGTCGTTGACGTAGTACTGGCGCTGGCGGTATGGGTCCGGCACGTACTCGCCGCGCCGGTACTGCGGCGCCTGGGCGCCCCACGCACCTTGCTGAGCGTTGCGGCCTTGCCGGTTGTACTGGCTGTAGCCGTACTGCTGGCTGTACTGCGGCTGCTGTGCATGCCGTTCGGACTGTCCGTTACGGTCGTACTGGCGTTGCGCATCGTATTGACGCGGCTGCTGCTGGCCGTTCTGCCAGCCTTGGCGCGAGTCTCTGCGCTCGACGCTGCGGCCATCCTGGCTCGCGTGACCCTGGCGGTCGGCGTAGCGGCCGTCGCGATCGCCGCGTTGGTAGTCCTGGGCATACGACAGCGAGGCCAAGCCCAGCGATGCCGCCGCGATGGCGCAGGTGAGAGCTGTCGATTTCATGATGAAGTCCCTGGCTGATAGTGAGCCTTCATGGTCCGCCTGGAACATGTACGCCGTGCAAAGCTGGGGTGGGCGCATTGCAAAGTGTCGTTAGCGCCTGTGCGGCTGCCGTCGGGCGAAGTACCGCGCGCAACATAATCCTCGATTCCTCCAAGGTTCGGCAAGCGGCCGGCTCGGGGCATTCAACAAGAACGAAGCGCGTTGACACAGACCATGCCCGAAAGCCAATTTCCCTCTTCTCCCGAGCCACTGCGCCGCAGCGCGGGTCCGGCGGGTTCCGCGCCGCTGTGGCGGGTCTTCCTCGCTTTTCTCGGGCCGATGATCCTGGCCAATATCCTGCAATCGCTCTCGGGCACGCTCAACAACGTGTTCGTGGGCCAGATGCTGGGCACCAAGGCGCTGGCCGCGGTGGCGGGCATGTTCCCCATCGTCTTTTTCTTCATTTCGCTGGTGATCGGCGTCGGCGCCGGCGCCTCCGTGCTGATCGGACAGGCCTGGGGCGCGCGCGAGCCGCACAAGGTCAAGGCGATCGCCGGCACGGCGCTGGCGCTGGGCTTGTTGCTGGGCCTGGCGGTGGCGCTGTTCGGCGGCACCTTCACCGGGGCGCTGCTGGGCGCGCTCGGCACGCCGGCCGATGTGCTGCCCATGGCCGTCGGTTACGCCCGCATGATGATGCTGGCGATGCCGGGGCTGCTGGTCTTCATCCTGTATACGCAGCTGATGCGCGGCGTGGGCGACACCCTCACGCCGCTGTATGCGCTGGTTCTGTCCACCTCGGTGTCGTGCGTGCTGACGCCGGCTTTCATCCGCGGCTGGTGGGGCCTGCCGCAACTGGGCGTCACCAGCGCGGCGGCGGCATCCATCGTTTCCTTCATGACCGCGCTCGCGTTCCTGGCGTGGTTCATGCGCCGCCGCGGCCATGCGCTGGCGCCCGACCTCGAGCTGCTGCGGGCCTTGCGCATCAATCCGCGGCTGCTGCGGCTGGTGATCCGCATCGGCCTGCCCACTGGCGTCCAGATGGTCGTCATCGCACTGGCCGAGATCGTGCTGCTGTCCATCGTCAATGGCTTCGGCTCGAACGCCACGGCAGCCTACGGCGCCGTGAACCAGGTGGTCAACTACGTGCAGTTCCCGGCGCTCTCGATCGCGATCACCGCTTCCATCCTGGGGGCCCAGTCCATCGGGGCCGGGCGCGCCCACCTCCTGGGCACGATCACGCGCACCGGGCTGAAGATGAACCTGGCCATCACGGGCAGCCTGGTGCTGATCGGCTACCTGTTCTCGCGCCACCTGGTCAGCGCGTTCGTCACCAGCCCGCCGGTGATCGAGTTGGCACAGACGCTGCTTCACATCATGCTGTGGAGCAGCCTGGTGTTCGGGTTCCAGTCCCTGCTGAGCGGGGTGATGCGCTCCAGTGGCGCGGTGCTGGTACCCACCAGCATTTCGATCTTCTGCATCGCAGCCATCGAAGTGCCGTCGGCCTGGCTCCTGAGCCACCGCTTCGGCATCAACGGTGTGTGGATGGCTTACCCGATCACCTTCGTGGCGATGCTGGTGCTGCAGGCGAGCTATTACCGGCTGGTCTGGTGCAAGCGGAAGATCGAACGCTTGGTCTAGGGAGGCTCTGATCAAGTGCCGCCATGCGCGCTCGAGTCAAAAACCGGATGATTTGTCCGCCAACGTTTCGCAGCCCGTGCTGGATGCACGGGCCAGGAACTTGGTGGGCAAAGGGCCGGTCGGTACAGCCGGTCGGCTGTACCCGCCCGATGCGGCCGATATGGCCCGCAAACGCGACCGCGTTTGCTCGGGCCGAGCCCGTAGGGACGATGTTTTTCCGGGCACGCACGGCTTGGCCGTGCATGCCGAATTCGGCCGCATCAGGAACCGCAACCGCCAAGCGGTTGCGGGGCCGCGTTGCCAGACCAGGCAAGCCGTCCAGGCTTGCCTTGGGTCTGGCGCCTTGCATCTCATCCCGGAAAAACACCGTCGCGCACGGCGTGACTTGGTCAGAGCCTCCCAGTCGCCGGCCCGAGCGACAATAACCCATGTGCGGCTCATTCGCCAACCTCCGGTTCGAGGTCCCGTTCGTCATCCAGGACCAGGGCATCCGGTCGCTGCATTTCACCCACGGCGAGGTGCAAAGCAGCATGCGCGTGGGCCGGCCCGACGAGCTGCAGGTGGACTACACGCTGACCATGATGGGCTTTCTGCTGCTCAACCCGCGGCCGCACCGCATCACCATGATCGGCCTGGGCGGCGGCTCGCTGGTCAAGTTCTGCCACCGCCACCTGCCCTCGGCGCAGATGACCGTGGTGGAAAACAACCCCGAGGTGATCGCGCTGCGGCGCGAATTCAGCATTCCGGATGACGATGACCGGCTCACTGTCCTCACCGACGACGGCGCGCTCCATGTGGCCACCGCGGTGCCCGGCGCCATCGACGTGCTGCTGGTCGACGGCTTCGATCACGCGGGCCAGCCGCCGCAACTGTGTTCGCAGGACTTTTACGACAACTGTTTCCGGGCGCTGGCGCCCGGGGGGCTGCTGGTGGTCAACCTGCACATCGACCATCCCGAATACGATCTGTTTACCCGGCGCATCGCCACCCGCTTCGGCGGCAACGCGATGGAGGTGACGGCCGGCGAAAAGGCCAATGGCATCGTGCTGGCCGGCCGCGGCCGGACCGTGACGCTGGAGGCCTTGCGCAGCCGGGAATGGGCGGGCCGGCTGGATGAGGGCGCCCGGCGGCAACTGAGGACCGAGTTCGCGCAGATCGGCTGGAATGCTCGCCCGCTGGCCGCCGGTGGGGCAACGCCATGACCGCGACTCCCATCAGCACCGCCGCCGACCGCAACAAGCAGCCCATCCTCGATGCGCTGCGCAAGGTGCTGCCCCGGCACGGGACCGCGCTCGAGATCGCCTCGGGCACCGGCCAGCATGTGGCCTGGTTCGCGGCCGGCCTGCCGGATTGGACCTGGCAGCCGACGGATGCCGACACCACGGCCCTGGCCGCGATCGCGGCGGCGACGGCTCAGGCCGGCCTGGCGAACGTGCGGCCGCCGCTGCCACTGGACGTGCTGGCGCCGCAATGGCCCGCGGCAGGACCGCCCTTTGCCGAAGCCTTCGATGCCGTCTTCTGCGCCAACATGCTGCACATCGCACCCTGGGCCACCTGCGCCGCGCTGATGCGGGGCGCGGCCCGCCATCTCGCGCCGGACGGCGTACTCGTGACCTACGGGCCCTATTTCGAGGAGGACGTTGCTACCGCACCGAGCAACCTCGCCTTTCACCAGAGCCTGCGCATGCGCAACGCCGCCTGGGGCTTGCGCCGGCTGCAGGACGTTGCCGAGGAAGCCGCACTGGCCGGCTTGCGCCTGCAGGCGCGGCATGCTATGCCGGCCAACAACCTGCTGCTGGTATGGGGACGTTACTCGACCCCGAGCAGCTCGTAGATCCGCCGCACGTACTCGCCGAATTCGGGGCTGGTCTTGATCTGGAGTTTGCGCGGCTCCTCCAGGTGGATGGTGAAGAAGTCGGCCATGCGCGCCGGCCCGGCCGTCAGCACGGCGCAGCGCGATCCCAGGAACACCGCCTCCTGGATGCTGTGCGTCACCACTACGAAAGTGGTGCGGCTCTCGGCCCAGATGCGCAGCATCTCCATGTTCATCTTTTCGCGGGTCAATGCGTCCAGCGCGCCGAACGGCTCGTCCATCAGCACCAGCTTGGGGGAATGGATCAGCGCGCGGGCGATGGCGGCGCGCTGCTGCATCCCCCCCGACAGCTCGTAGGGATATTTCTGGTCGAACCCGGCCAGCCCGACCATCTCCAGCAGCTCGTGGGCGCGCGCCCTCGCCTGCTTGCGTTCCAGGCCCAGGATGTCGGCGGGCAGCAGCACGTTGTCCAGGACGGTGCGCCACTTCAGCAACAACGGCTGCTGGAACACCATGCCGACGTCGCGGCCGGGATTGAAGCCCGCACTGCCGGCGCCCCCCACTTCCAGGGTGCCGCCGTCGTGGCCCTGCAGCCCCGACAGGATCTTCAGCAATGTCGTCTTGCCGCAGCCCGAGGGGCCGACCAGCGACACCAGGTCGCCCGGGTAGATATCCATCGTGACGTCGGACACCGCCAGAAATTCTTCGTTGCGCTTGCGGTAGACCTTGCGCAGGTTGCGCATCCGGATCAGCGGCTCGCCGAGCTCGGCGCCGGTCTGATCATTACCGGTCACGCCAGCCACCGTTCCAGGTTGTCCTTCACGAAGGCGTCATCGCTCAGGTCGCCGTGCTGGCGGTACACGCGATCGATCTCCCGGGCCTGTCCCGGGCCCATGCCCTCGGCCGGATCCAGGCACCAGATGCCTTCGAGCAGCCCCTGGCGCCGCAGCACCTCGTGGCAGCCGGCGATGCAGCCGAGGAAATTGTTGGCCACGTCGAAAAAGGCGGAGTTGCAATCGGTGACGCGTGCGTCCAGCGCCAGCAGTTCCGGGCTGAGGCTGCCGCCGTGCGCGGCCAGCTGCGCCTTGATGCGCGCCAGTTGCCGCACCGCGCTGGCGGTCCACACCGACCAGTGGCCCAGCAGCCCGCCGCGAAAACGCACGGTCACCGGCGCGCCGTCGCGCATGGCGGCGAATGGCAGCGCGAGGTCGAGCACGATGTGGTCGTCGTTGCCGGTGTAGAGGAAGACCCGCTCCTCGGCGCGGGCGTCGACAACGCCACGCACCACATCGAGCGTGCGGTAGCGGTTGAACGGCGCGACCTTGATCGCCAGCGCGTTCGGGATGGCCGCGAAGCGGCGCCAGAAATCGCTGGAGAGCACCGGGCCGCCCACCGCCGTCTGCAGGTAGAAACCCACCAGCGGGATCTCCTGGGCCACGGCCTCGCAATGAGCGATGAGCTGATCTTCCGGCGATCCCGCCAGCGCCGCGAGGCTCAATAGCCCCGCGTGATAGCCCAGACCCACGGCCGTGCGGGCTTCCGCCCTCGCCTGCTGCGTTGCGCCGCACAGGCCCGCGATCATGACCATGGGGCGCTGGCTCCAGGCCAGCCGGTCCTCCATGGCGCTGCTCAGCACGGTCTCGTACAGGCCGTGCTCGCGGATGCTGAATTGCGTGGTGTGCACGCCCACGGCCAATCCTCCGGCGCCGGCATCGACGTAATAGCGGGTCAGGGCGCGCTGGCGCCGCCGGTCGAGGCGGCGCTGCGCGTCCAGCGCCAGCGGGTGCGCCGGGATCACGGCGCCCTGCGCCAGCAGCGCGATCACGTTGTCGGGGAGATCGGAACGGTTCAAAGGCATGGAAGGAGGCTCCTGGCGGGCGCTGCGGCCATTACGCGAACTCGGGGCCCGCGACGGCATGGATGAAATGGGTCTGACCTTGCGGAATGCGCTGTTCGGCCGTGGCCAGGGCCATGCGCGCAAAGCCGCGCTGCGGCGCGAAGCCGGCATCGGCCAGCGCCTGGCGCAGCAGCGGCCGGTCGTCCGGCACGTCGATCAGCACCGGGCCGGACAGGGCCGCCGCGGCCTCCCGCATCACCGCCACGGCGGTCGGCTCGTCGGTGGCAAGCAGGGGACCGATCTGGTGCGCCACGCGGCCGGCGCGCACGATGGCGAATCCGAGTGCATGCCGCACGTAGCGCGAATCGGGGCGGGCCAGCAGTTCGGCCAGCAGCCTCTTGCGCGCGAACCCCAGCGCTTCCTGGTCCAGCTCGGCCAGGGTGTCCAGGTCGGGCCTGCCCAGCGGCAGATCCGGCCCGGTAGCGGGACGGGCCTCGCGACGCCAGCGGGTCAGGCGCCACAGCGGCTCGAAGCCGAACTGCAGATACAGATTCTCGCCCTGCGGCGTGGCGTCGAGCATCGCGATGCGCCCGTGGTCATGGATGTCGCGGATGCACTGCTCGAACACGCGACGGGCCAGGCCACGGCCGCGCCGGTCGGGCCGCACCAGGATCATGCTGATCCAGGCGACACCGCGGCCGGTCAGGCTGGCCAGGGCGCCGGGGCGGCTTTCGCCCATGGGCAACACGGCACCGCTGGCGGCGATCCGGCCGTGTTCGTCGCGCACGACGTAGATCGTGCCGCAGGAAAAGAACACGCCCCAATCCTGGGCCGTCTGGTTCCAGCCGCTGTGCACCACCAGCTCACCCAGCATGGCCAGCGCATCGGGTGTGAGTTCACCCAGCTTTTCCACGGCGACGTCGGCATTGGCCATAGGGCGTTCAGTACTTGCCATCACGCGCCTCGAATTGGGTCGGCTTGCCGTACAGACGCTGCTCGCGCGCGATCCAGTCGGCCACCCAGCCGATCTGGCGCGACAGCGGAACGCGCGGATAGCCGAACAGGCTTTCGGCCTGGCCGGTGTTCATCAGCCACGCCGTCGGCGCCTCCTGTCCGGTGATGGTGACCGGCTTGTCGAAGCGGCGCGCGAATTCTTCGGCCAGCCAGCGGATCGAGGTCATCGGTCCGCTGACGTTCAGCGGCGAGGTCGGCACGGTGGCCACCGCCAGGCAGCGCAGCGCCTGCGCATTGGCGTCGCCCTGCCAGATCACGTTGACGTGGCCCATGGTCACGTCAACCGGCTGGTCGTGCCAGACCTTGAGGGCCACATCGGCCAGCACGCCGTAGCGCAGGTCGATCGCGTAGCTGAGGCGGAACAGGCGGCCCGGTGTGCCGTGCTGCTGGGAGAAGTATTCGAACATGCGCTCGCGCCCGACGCAGGAATTGGCGTACTCGCCGGGCGGCGTCAGCGCTTCGGTTTCCCTCGCGCCCTGGCTGATCACCGGCACGAAGGGATACACGCAGGCGGTGGAAAACGCCACGATGCGCGAGCGCCGGAACGCCTGCGCCACCAGCGCCGGCACATGGGTGTTCATGGCCCAGGTCAGCGGGTTGTTGGCGTCGGCGCCGAACTTGCGCCCGGCCATGAACACCACGTTGGCGCATTGCGGCAGGGCTGCGACCGCATCGCGGTCCAGCAGGTCACAGGGCATGGTCTCGATCCCATGCACCCGCAGGCTCTCGCGCACGCCGGGCTCGCTGAAGCGCGCCACGGCGATCACGCGCCGGCCCGGCATGGCGTTGCGCGCCAGCCTTGCGAGCGTGGGTCCCATCTTGCCACCCACGCCCAGAACCAGCAGGTCGCCTTCGACGCGGGCCAGGTCGCGCATCAGGTCGCGCGAGGGCGTGGCCAGGTAGTCCTCCAGCGCCTGCTCGGTCTCGAAGCGCTCGGGAAACGGCAGGTCGTCGAGAAGCGCCGTCGGGGTTGTCGCAGGGGAAGTCATTGCAGTCTCGCGTCTTGGGTGATGAAGAGCCGTTCCAGCAGCAGGACCAGCAGGTAGAGCAGCACGCCCAGGCCGGTGATGAGCAGCACGGCCATGAACACGGCGGGGGTGTCGAGCGAGGCCTGCACCTGGATCATCAGGTAGCCCAGGCCCTTGTCGGAGGCGATGAACTCGCCGACCACGGCACCGGCCACTGCCAGCACGGTGGCCACTTTCATGCCGGAGAACACATACGGCAGCGAACCGGGCAACTGGATGTAGCGAAACAGCTGCCAGCGCGAGCCCTTGAGCGCACGCACCAGGTCCAGCAGATCCGGCTCGGTTTCGTTCAGGCCGCGGATCGTGGTGAGCAGGATCGGGAAGAAGCACAGGCTGAAGGTGATCAGGATGTTCGGGCCTATGCCGTAGCTGAACCACACGATGATCAGCGGCCCCAACGCCACCTTGGGAATCATGTTCAGCGTCACCAGCAGCGGGAACACCAGCATCATCAGGCGGCGGCTGGTGATGAACAGCAGTGCCGCCAGGATGCCCAGCACCACGCCGAGCGCATAGCCGGCAAAGACTTCCAGCGCGGTGACGCCGGTGTTGCTGAGCCAGCTGAGGTTGGGGTTGGCCAGCGTTGCCAGCACCTGCGAGGGCGCCGGCAGCACGAACTTCTGTACGTGGAACACGCGCACCACCACTTCCCACAGCGCGATGCCGCCGAGGTGCACGGCCGCGACCAGGGCCCAGCGCTGCCACGGCGGCTGCTCGGCCGAAAGCCCCGGGATCACCGGGGCCGCAAGCGCGGGTTCGGGGGCGGTCATGACGGTTCCTTGCTGCGCGTCGTCATCGGGGAAATCATAGGTTCGGGCCGGGCCGGCGTCAACCAAACGGTTGATTGTCGCACCGGCTCAGCGCTGGCGCGCACCCGGGTCGGGACGCAGCGCATGGAGCGTGAACGCGATCACATGGCGCCGCCGCTGCGCCAGCGCCGCACGCGAACCCAGCTTCCTGCCGAAGATGGCGGACAGCGTGTGGTTGTTGGAAAAGAAGAAGTAGGAAATGCCGGCGATCGTGATGTAGAGGTTGATCGCGTCGAAATCGTCGCAGAACACCCCCTCCTGGACGCCCCGCTTCAAGGTCGCGTTCACCATGTCGATGACGGGCGTGTGCATCTTGCGCAGCTTGTCCGAATCCAGCACGTGGGCGCCCTTGTTGCGGTTCTCGTCGCCCAGCAGCGCGATGAACTCGGGGTGCTCGGCCAGATAGTCGAAGGAAAACCCCACCAGCTGGGCCATGGCCTGGGTGGGCCCGAGTTCACCCAGCGAGAGCTGGCGCTCCTTCTCGCGGATTTCCACGTACACCGATTCCAGGGCCGCCAGGTACAGGCCCTGCTTGCTGCCGAAGTAGTGGTAGACCAGCTGCTTGTTGACGCCCGCCGCGGCGGCGATCTCGTCGACTCGCGCACCGGCGAAGCCCTTGCGGGCGAACTGCACGACGGCGGCGGTCATCAGCTGCTCGCGGCTGGCCGCCGCGTCACGTCGCGCAGGGCCCGGCGCGGCGGCGGACGGGGCACGGGACGAGGCCGGGGCGGTCTTTTTCACGGGATTCCGGGGCGCGGGAAGCACTGTTGCGTATCAACCAGACAGTTGATAATATCAGACGCCAACCTCCCCGCCCCTCTTTTTCCACCTGCTGGAGTGACCACATGAAACACCTGCTGTCGGCCCTGGGTGCCGCTGTGCTGCTGGCCGCCGTCCCCGCTGTCTCGGCTGCCGAGAACATGAGTCTGATGCTGAACTGGACGCCGACCGCGGATCACTCGCCGATCTACTACGCCAAGTCCAAGGGCTGGTATTCCGAGGCCGGCATCGACCTGGCGATCGAGGCGGGCAAAGGCTCCGCGGTCTCGGCCCAGCGGGTCGGCTCCGGCGGCGCCGACCTCGGCATCTCTGATCTGCCCACGTCGATGCAGGCCAGGGGCAAGGGCGCGAACATCACCGCCGTGATGGTGATCTATGCCAACAGCCCGCAAGGCTTCTACTGGCTCAAGTCCTCCGGCATCACCGGCCCCAAGGACTTCCCCGGCCACAAGATCGGCAATCCGCCCGGCGACGCGGCCCGCCTGATGTGGCCCGCCTTCGCCAAGAAGGTCGGCATCGACCCCAACTCGGTGACGTTCGTGAACATCAGCCCGCCGGCCAAGGTGGCGGCGCTGAAAAGCAAATCGGTCGACATCATCAGCGACTTCTACAACGAGCACGACCTGAAGGTGCACGAGTTCGGCGCTGATCTTGGCTTCGTGCCGTGGCGCAGTGTGGGCGTCAACGTGTACGGCAATTCGCTGATCGTCAACAACGCCTATCTTGCGGCGAACAAGGAACGCGTGGCCAAGTTCACCGCCATCACCCAGCGCGCCTACGAAGCCTGCGTGAAGGACTTCAATCCCTGCCTGCAGGCCCTCACCGCTGCCGTGAGCGGCCTCAATCCCGACAACCAGCGCGACCAGTGGGAACGCATCAAGCAACTGATGCGCGACGACACGACGACCAAGGTCGCGCTCGGCGCCTTCGATCCGGCGCGCGTGAAGTCCGACTATGAGCTGGTGCAGTCGCTGATCGGCATCGAGAAGGCGTTCGATCCGGCCACCATGTTCACCAACGACTTCCTGGACAAGAAGATCAAGATGACCGCGAACTAGCCTGCGGTGGATGGCGTCACCGCGGCCGCCTACACCGCGAGATAACGCCCCGGCCGGTGATTGATGGCCAGCGTGAGGTTCAGCACCACGGCGCCGAGCACGGACAGCGCTACGCGCGGCACATCGGCCACCACCAGCCCGCCCAGCACGATCAGGCTGTCCAGCACCATCTGCACCTTGCCGGCGCGCCAGCCGAATCGCTCCTGCAGGTACAGCACCAGGACATTGAATCCGCCCAGGCTGGCGCGGTGCCGGAACAGGATCAGCATGCCGGTGCCGCACAGCTGGCCGCCGAGAATGGCGGCCAGCACCGGCGAAAGATGCTGGAACGCGAGGCCCAGCGGCAACAGGTGCGCCAGCAGCGATAGCAGGGCCACCGCTGCGAAGGTCTTGACCGTGAAGGCCGCGCCCATCCGCATCCAGGCCAGCACATAGAACGGCAGGTTCACCAGGAAGTAGGCCGGCGCGAAGTCCATGCCGCTGGCGTAGTGCGTCAATAGCGCCACGCCCACCGTGCCCCCGGTGAGCAGGCCCGCCTGGTTGAACACGACCACCCCCAGCGCCACGAAGAGCGTGCCCGTGACCAGCGCCTGCAGGTCCTCATAGGGACGGTGGCGGTCGACGGCGTCGGCGCAGTGCGGGGCGGTGGCGGAAGGAAAAGGCATGAGTCGCAAGGACGATACCCCGGCCTGCCGCGAGCGGCGTTGACAAAAGTCATGCCACGCGGGGCGCGATGGGCGCCGACAGTCGGACATGCACTCACATTCCCTTGATCGCCATCAAGGGAGAAGCTCATCGGCAAGCGAAGAATCACCCGATCAGGATTGTCAAAATGAGCGAACGTCTCGCGGCCGGCGACTGCAGTGTCCTCTTCGGCACGACCGCGCTGCGCGCGCTCGTCGAGCAGGCGCCCGACGCGATCTTTGTCGCCGACATCGACGGACGCTACGTCTACGTCAACGAAGCGGCCTGCCGCATGGTCGGCTATTCGCGCGAAGAACTCCTGGGCAAGACCATCCTCGACACCCTTCCCCCCGAAGACGCCGGCCGCCTGCATCGCGCGAAGTCCGCGATGCTGGAGAGCGGAACCAGAGCCGCCGAGTGGACGCTGCGGCGCAAGGACGGCACCGGGGTGCCGGTCGAGGTGAACGCGATCATTCTTCCCGACGGGCAGTGGCAGGGGTTCGTGCGCGACATCTCCGAGCGCAAGGCGCACGAGGCCGAACGCGAAGCCTTGTTCGAACGGATCGAAACCGAGCGGCGTCGACTGCAGACGCTGGTCGACACCCTGCCGCTGGGCGTGTTGCTCTTCGAGCCCGGCGGGACTGTGACCGGTAATCGCCGGACCGAGGACCTTCTGGGCATGAAGCTCATGCCGGGCACCGGCAGCGCGCAGTACGTCGACCGCATCTTCTATCCCGACGGCAGGCCCGTGCCGCGCGAAGAACTCGTGGCCTCGCGGGTCATGCGAGGCGAAACCGTCATCGGGGAGGAGCAGCTGGTCCGGCGGCCGGACGGTTCGCAGGTTCCCGCCCTCGGCAGTGCCGCGCCGATTCTTGACGATGAAGGCCGCATCATCGGCGGCGTCGCCGTGTTCCAGGACATGAGCGAACACATGCGCCTGGAGCAGTCGGTCCGCGAGAGCGAGCGCCTGCTCAAAGGGATGTTCGACGTGCTGCCGGTGGGGATCTGGGTGGCCGACAGGTCGGGAAACATCGTCAGCCACAACCCGGCGGCCGAGCGCATCTGGCGCGGTGCCCACTGCATTCCCGTTGCCGAGTTCGAGGACAGGGGCTGGTGGGTGGACACGGGCAAGCCCATTCCGGCCCAGGAATGGGCACTTGCGCGTGCTCTCAGCAAAGGCGAGACCTGCCTCGGGGAGCTGGTGCGCATCCACTGCTTCGACGGTTCGTTCAAGACCATCATCAACGCGGCTGCGCCCCTGCGCGACGAGAACGGCGCCATCACCGGCGCGATCGTCGTGAACGAAGACATCACTGCATTGCATGAAGCGCAGGAAAAGCAGCGCGCAAGCGAGCAATTGTTCCGCACGGTGTTCGACCTGCTTCCGGTGGGCCTGTGGATTACCGACCGCGACGGCAGCATCACCGAGGTCAACCCGGCCGGCCAGCGCATCTGGCAGGGCGGCCCGTCCGCGAAACCCGCGCATGACGGCGAGGTGGAGGGATGGTCGGTGGAAACCGGAAAGCCGCTCGCACCGGACGAGTGGGGTATCGCCCGCGCGGTCCGGCAGGGAGAGACTTCCCGGCGCGAACTGATCCGCATCCGGTCGTTCGATGGTTCCTTCAAGACCGTGATCAGCTGGGCGGCACCGATTCGCTCGCAGGCCGGCGACATCGCCGGGGCCGTCGCCGTCAACGAGGACATCACCGCCTTGCACCAGACCCAGGAGCAGCTGCGCGCGGCGGTGCGCGATCGCGAGGACATCCTGGCGGTGGTGACCCACGACCTGCGCAGCCCGTTGAGCGCCATCATGACGATGGCGGCCACGCTCGAACTGAAGGCGCGGGCGTTGGCCGGAGGCGAGCCGGTCCGCGCCATGGCCTCGACCCTGACCGATATCGCGCGCCAGATGTCGGGACTGGTGAACGACCTGCTGGGCGTCGCGGTCGCGCGAACCGACCGTTCGGCGCTGAAGATCGTGCCGGCAAACGCAGCCGCGCTGCTTGACAAGGCTGGCGATGCGGCCCGGCCGCTGTTCGAGCGCGAAGGCATCGCATTCGAGGTCCAGGTTGTCGGCGAGCTCCCTCTCATCCACGCCGACGCCAACCGCATCCTGCGCGTGTTCACCAATCTGTTCGACAACGCGCTCAAGTTCACCGCTGCGCCCGGCGAGGTGGTGGTGCGCGCCGAGGCGCAGTCGGGAGGGGTGCGCTATTGCGTGACGAACAGCGGCCCCGAGCTTTCCGGCAAGGAACTGGAGAGCATGTTCAAGCCGTTCTGGCAGGCAGGCCGCGGTGACCTGCGCGGCGCCGGGCTCGGGCTCTCGATCTGCCGCTCGATCGTGGAGGCGCACGGCGGCAGCATCTGGGCGGAGGCGGCGGCAGGCAAGCGCGTACGCATCTGCTTTCTGTTGCCCTGCGCCAACCCCGCCGCTTTCGCCTCCGCCGTAGCGCAAGTTCAGCGCGGTGGCAGGGGCTTGGTCAGGTAGACCGCTTCGCGACCGACGATCACCGAGCGGGCCGGCATGAAGATGGTGCAGCGGTCGCAGGGCGCGCGGATTTCATCCGGACCATCCGTCGCAATGAGCTCGCCCTGCGCGAATTCCTCGAAGCCGACCAGCGGCCGCACGAAGCGGAAGGCCTCGGTCTGGATGAGACGGGTTTCCAGCAGTTCAAACCGCCGTTGCGGACCCGGCGCGGCGGCCGCGGGATCGCGCTGGATCAGCCCGAAGTGCGCCAGGAAATCCAGCGTCACCTCGATCGCCAGGTCGGACGTGGCGCGCAGGAAGTGCTGGCCGCATTCGGCCACCAGGGCGACGCCGGCACCGCTTGCCTCACCGTGCGCTCCGTGCTGGATCACCGGCGTCCCGCTGCCCAGGCCCCTGGGCATGACCAGGTGCACATCGGGCCGGCCGATGGCCAGGGCCGCCGCGGCATTGCGCTCGAAGGCGGGGTAGACCCAGAATGGCTGCACCGGCTGCGAGGTGGAGTGCAGATCCAGGATGTGATCGGCCGTGGACACCACCGGCCGCATGGCGCGGGCGCGCCGCAGTTCCGGGCTGTCCTCGCTTCCGTCCAGCCATTGCGGCGACCAGACGCGGTTGAAGTTGTGCACGAGCTGGCGGCTGTCGAAGGGCTTGGCCGGGTCGAACGATTCATAAGCCGGCACGTTGGCGAAGCTCACCGTCAGCGTTCCGATGGCGGGCTGCACGCCCGAGTCGAGCAGGTGCGTCGCCGCGACCATGCCGCACACCTCGTTGCCATGGGTCAACGCATTGACCAGCACATGTGGGCCGGGCCGGCCGGAGTCGAAGCGGTGCACGTAATCGATGCCGGTGTTGCCCTGGCGGTACGCTGTGAGGTCGCGCGGCACCACTTCGAGATCGGATTGCTGGAGGCTCATGAAAATCCTTCGTGTTGGGAGCGGCGCGCGGGAATTCGGAGGCGAGACCGGCGCGCTTCACTCGGCGGATGACGGCTGCGCGAACGTTGGGGCGCGCTCGCGCATGACCCGAAGGACTGTACAGGAGCTGCATGGCCATGGCATTTCTGCCTTAACATCACCCATCCGTTTCCCCCGACCCATGGAGGCCCTATGGCCAAAGGCGAACAGCACAGCAACAAAATGACGAAGAAACCCAAGAAGGACACTTCGCCGCCCAAGCCGCCGTCCACTTCGGACCGCCCGACCCCGCCCGTCACCGCGGTGATTCCGCGCGGCAAGCCCAAGACCAAGTAACGGGCGGCTGGCGAGTATGCCCAGGCGCCCGGCCGGCATGCTGGGCGATGTGCGCGGCGGGGTCCGGCTGGTCGTCGACGGCGTGCACGGGGTGACCGGCATTGTCGAGGCGATGCACCAGCGCATTGCGCGCGCGGCACTGCCCTGGCGCAAGATGCCCGAAGCAGCCGCGGGCGGTATCCCGGCGCTCGTCTACCGCGGAATCCGCGGCACCACCCAACTGGTCGGCAAGGGGCTGGATGCGGCCCTGGCCGGTCTGCAAACCGTGCTGGAGGCTTCGCTGCAAAGCCTGCCCGAGACCCAGGCCGGACCGGGTCGCGACGCGCGGGTCGCAGCGCTCAACGGTGTGGTGGGCGACCACCTGGAGCGCACTGCCAATCCGCTGGCGATCAGGATGCAATTGCTGCGTCGTGGTGCCCGCTGCGATTCTGCCCAGTTGCCCTTGCCCGGGCCGCATGTGCTGCTGCTGATCCACGGCCTGTGCATGAACGACCGTCAGTGGACGCGTGGGGGCCACGACCACGGCCAGATGCTGGCGCAGGCGCTGGGCCTCACGGCGGTTTACGCGCGCTACAACTCGGGCCTGCATGTCTCCACCAATGGGCGGGAGCTGGCGGCGCAGCTGGAGCGGCTGCTGCAGGACTGGCCGGTGCCGGTGCAGACCTTGACCCTCATCGGCCACAGCATGGGCGGCCTTGTCGCCCGCAGCGCAGTGCACCAGGCCGCGCAGGCGGATATGGCCTGGCCGAAGCACCTGCGTCATCTGGTATTCCTGGGCACGCCGCACCACGGTGCGCCGCTGGAGCGCGGTGGCAACTGGCTGCACCGGGGCTTGGGGCTTGGTTCCTACGCGGCGCCCTTCACTCGCCTGAGCGGATTGCGCAGTGCCGGCATCACCGACCTGCGCCATGGCAACCTGCTCGACGAGGATTGGGCGGACAGCCGGTTTGCCCAGCGCGACACGCGCAGTATGGTGGCTTTGCCCGCGGGAGTCGCTTGTTACGCGGTGGCCGGCACGCTGGGCCCTTCGCAGGACAGCGAGGGCGATGACGCAGTGCGGATTCCGGGCCGGGCCACGGCGGCGCGCCTGCTGGGCAGCGACTGGCTGGGCGACGGGCTGGTGCCGCTGGCGAGCGCACTGGGCCGGCATGCGAAGCCCACCCGCGACCTGCACATCCCGGCCTCGCACCAGTGGACAGGCCGGGGCATCCATCATCTGGACCTGTTGGCCAGCAAGTCGGTGTACCAGCAATTGCGGCGGTGGTTGGCGAATTGACGCGGAGGCACCATGGCTTCAAAGGCAATCTACGGCAGGAACTTCGAAATCGAGCTCGATCAGGGGCTCGCGCCGGAACAGTTCAAGTACCGCTTCCTGGTCGAGGGCGACTCCTGGATGGACCGAAGCTCGGCCATCCAGGCGTCACTGCCCCTGGCGCTGGCCAAGGCGTTCGACGATGCCGGCGAGAGCGCACTCTTGATCAACCTGTCGATGTTCGGCGACACCATGCGCCGCATCAGCGAAACCCTCAACGACGAGTTCGCGCAATGGATCAACACGCCGTGGACCTGGAAGTTCGATGCGCTGCTGTTCAGCGCGGGGGGCAACGACTTCATCGATGCCGCCCGCGACCCTGACCCCGGCTGTGGAATCCTGCGCCGGGTCACGCCGGCTGCGCCCGCCCTGACCACCGACGACTGCTTCCGGCCGGATGCGGTGGGGACCCTCGTGACGCAGTTTCTCGATCCGAATTTCGCCAGGCTGTATGACACCGTGCGCGGCAGCCGGCATGACGACATCCCGATCTTCCTGAACAGCTACGACATCCCGACGGCACGCAATGCGCCCGCCATTCCAGGCCGCAAAGCGTGGCTGTTCGAGGCCTATACCAGGAACGGGACGCCGCCCGCGCTATGGGAAGACGTGACGGAACGAATCTTCATCGACGTCGAGGCGACGGTGGAAGGCTGGACCCAGGATCGCGACAACATCTTCCGGGTGCCCACCATCGGGACGCTGGTGCCAGCCGCCCCCGGCTCGCAGGGTGCGAGCGGCGACTGGCTGAACGAGATCCATCCCAACCGGGCCGGATGGGCCAAGCTGGCGCAGGTGTGGCGCCGCGAAATCAGGAAGGTGCTGCCGCCTTAGCGACGGCAGCGAGGAAAGGTCCCTGGACCGGCGCTGATCGCTCAGCCCAGCAGGCCCTGGATGATGTCGACGATCAGGTTGTTCTGCCGCTGCACCAGCACGATGTCGTTGCCGATGCGGGCATAACGGTAGCCGTAGGGCGCCGGCGGCAGTTGCACGATCACGGGCTGGGGCACCGAATACACGGTCACGCCGCGCGGGATGGGCTGGCCGACCGCCCAGTTCCTGGCTTGGCCGGGGGGCATGCAGCCGTTGTTCTTCTTGGCCAGGCCGGGCGGGCAACGGCGTCCATCGCCGTAGTGCTGGCTGTAGTACTGGCGGGCATAGGCGCGGTGCTGGTCGTTGAAGTAGGCACCCATCTTGATGTCTTCGCGCTCGCGCTTGGCGGCCTGCTTCTGCTGCTTTTCCTGTTCCTTGGCCGCTTTCCTGTCCTGCTTGTCCTCTTGCTTCTGGGCATGCTTGCTGTTGCCCTGGCCCTCGTGATCCTTGTCCTTGGCGAAGGCGGGCCCTGCCATGAAAAGCGAAGCGATGGCCAGTGCGAGGATGCGGCGGGTGTTGAGGGCGTTCTTCATGATGGGCTCCAGGTAAGCGGATGAGATTACTCAGCGGTTACTTTGGCCCTGACGCCGACAGGGCCTTGTAGGACGCCAGCCCGAATCGCAGCACAGGCCGAAATGGGGCGCGGCAGCGCGCATGCCCGCTGGCCCGGCGCCGGAGGTTCAGCGGCGAGCCGGCGGCGGACCGCTGCGCCCGGCAATATGGCGGAACGTGATGCGGCCCTTGGTCAGGTCGTAGGGCGACATCTCCAGGGACACGTTGTCCCCGGCAATGATGCGGATGTGGTGCTTGCGCATCTTGCCGCCGGTGTAGCAGATGACCTGGTGCCCGTTTTCCAGCGTCACGCGAAAGCGCGAGTCCGGCAGCACTTCGTCCACGTGCCCCTTCATCTCGATCAGTTCTTCCTTGGCCATGGTGTCTCTCCTGTGCGGCGATTAAAGGGCGGCCAGGGTCGGGCCCTGGGCGGCGGGATTGCGGTGGCCGATCCACTGCAGGCCCTCGGCCGTGGCGTAACGCACCGCCGCCAGCTTGTCCTGGAACAGCCGCGTCAGGCGCAGCACGCGGTCGTGCGTGCCGCTGCCCGATCCCGTGCGGATCGAAACCGAGCAGGCGTACCAGCCGTTCTCGAGCATGTGGATCAGCGGCGATATGTTGTACTTGCCAACGGTGATGGTGTCTTTGTCGTTCATTGATTCTCAAGGGTCCTGCGGACGCAACGCTGCGGCCGCGATAACGGTAGGGAAGCCCGCCTCATCGGCAAGCCGTCACATATCGAACCCGCTGGCATGGCCTCGCGCGGAGGGCCGGGACTGCGTCTCTGGGGATAAGCCCGGCTTGCTGGGGCCGGTGCAAGGGCTTTGGGATGCCCTGGGAAGACGCGTGCGCAGTGGGGATCTGGCGCGCCTTGGGGGAAAGAGTGTTGTTGTGGGCGCGTTCGATGCCTGCGCAATCGAAGTTGTTATTGTACCCGGCTTGGCCTCTTCCCGCTGGGCGCCGGACGCAGGATGCGCTGCGCTGCCGGCGCGATCAAACGGCGGCGAGCGCCGGTGAGATCGCCGCCTGGGACAGTTCCAGCCGTTCCGGCGAAACGTATTGCTGCCGGTAGGCCTCGAACGGCAGCGTGTCGGCGACCTCGATCGCTTTCTGGTCCTGCACCGACTGCTGGCTGAGGGCTTCGAACTTCGCCTGCTGCCCGGCACTCAACGGCAGAGCCAGCACCTTGGCCCTGGCCTGCAGCGATTGCGCGCAGCCGAAAGCGGTGAAGGAGTTGTCGAAATCCCGTTCCATCACGGCCAGCACACGCGCCGAAGGCAGCAGGTCGGGGTGCCGCAGCAACGCCTGGGTCCCGCGCAATGAATCGATGTAGTCGGTCGTCTTGTGCGTGCCGTCCAGCGCGGCCGCGATCGGCTCGAACGAAGCCAGCAGTTCCTCGCCCCATTCACTGAGCTTGACCTCGCTGGCGCCCCGCTCCAGCACCAGCCCCGGCTCGCGCCCGTACGCAGCCGTCTTGTGCTGGTTGCGTCCCAGCGCGGCGATTTCATGGGGGGTGTCCGGCGGACTGTCGGACAGCAGGCAATGCAACAGGAAAATGTCGAGGAAGCGCAGGGTCTGCGCCGTGATGCCGATCGGCACGAAGGGATTCAGGTCGAGCAGCCGCACCTCGACATATTCGACGCCTCGTTCGCGCAGCGCATGCAGCGGCCGCTCGCCCAGGCGGATGACCCGCTTGGGGCGGATGGTGCCGTAGAACTCGTTCTCGATCTGCAGCAGGCTGGTGGCCAGCTGGTTGTATTCGCCGCCGGGGTTCACGATGCCCACCGCCTCATACGCCGGATAGGGCCGGGTGAGTGCTTCCTGCAGCGAGGCGGCGTAGCCCTCCAGCCCGTTGTAGCTGACGGCCAGGCTGGCTTGCGCGTCGCTCTGGTATCCCAGCCGCCCCATGCGCAAGGAGGTGCCGTGCGGCATGTATAGCGTGCCCTGGCCCAGCGGCTGCAGCTCGTGCCGCCGTCCCGCCACGAAGCCCGAACACACGGCGGGCGAGGCGCCGAACAGGTAGAGCAGCAGGAAGGCGTGGCGGCGGAAATTGCGGATCAGCGCGAAATACTGCTCGCTGGACAGCTCGGGCATCGACCAGTTGTAGTGGATGCCCGAAATGGTCTGCATGCGGCGCCCATACCGGTGCGCCAGCCCCATGCGGTACACGCTCTTGGCCCGCCCCACGTTCGAGGATCCGTAGCGCCCGATCGGGATGTTCTCGTCGGCGGGCAGCTGGCACGGCATGCTGGAGACCCACAGCATCTCCTGGCCCAGCGCGCGGTAGGTGAACTGGTGGATCTGCAGCAACTCCTCCAGGCAGCTCTCGGCGGTCGCATGCACACCGGTGATCAGCTCGAGCTGCGCTTCGCTGTAATCGGTGGTGATGTGCGGATGGGTCAGCGCCGCACCCAGGGCGTGGGGATGCGGGGTCATGGCCAGGCTGCCCTCGGCCGTGGCGCGCAGGCTTTCCTTTTCGATGCCACGGCGAATCCCCTTCAAGCGCTGAGGCGAAAGGGTGTCGAGGCGCGCCTGCAGGGTGCTCATTTTCGGGAAGCCGCGGTCTTGAGGGTGGTGGGAGGTGGGAGGTGGGAGGTGGAAGTTAGCACGGCTGCGGATTTTGTGCATTGGGGCAGGGCAAAGACGAATTCTGCGGGAAAAACGAAGGTGGCAGAATGGCCGCGGTCGAGCAACCACGAGGAGGCACCATGGCCGTCACTGTCAACATCGACCTGGGCTATGAGTTCCAGGTCAAAGCCAAGGCGGCGGATGTCTTCGAGCTGCTGTCGGACGTGCCCGCATCGGTCTCCCACTTCCCCAAGGTCGACAATCTCACCGACCTGGGAGACGGCGTGTACAAGTGGGAAATGGAGAAAGTGGGCACGGCCCAGGTGAACATCCAGACCGTTTATGCCAGCAAGTACGTCAGCAGCAAGTCCAAGGGCACTGTGGTCTGGACCCCGGTGCCGGGTATCGGCAACGCCCTGGTCGGCGGCCAGTGGAAGATCAAGGACAACCAGGATTCCACCGCCATCGAACTCAAGATCGACGGCGAGATCACCCTGCCCCTGCCCGGGCTGATGAAGATGGTGGTGGCCCCCGTGGTCGAGAGTGAATTCGAGAAACTGGTCGACAAGTACATCGCCAACCTGATCAAGCGGTTCGGCGGCGAAACCTAGCCGCGCTGCCGGCTAGGGTTTGGCCAGCACCCCGAGCAGCCAGCGGTTGAGGTCCGCGATCTCTTCGGTGCACACCGAGTGGCCCATCGGGTAGTCGTGCCATTCGACGGGATAGCCCAGCGCGCCCAGTATCTCCCGCGATGCGTTGCCGCGCTCCATGTCCACCACGGCGTCCTGCTGTCCGTGGCCCATGAAGATCGGCGTGAGGGCGTTGGCGTCGCTGCGTTCGCTCGCCGTGCTCGCGGCCAAGGGCAAATACCCCGACATGCCTGCGATGCCGGCCAGCCGCTGCGGGTGGCGCACGCCGGCCAGCAGGGCCATGGCACAGCCTTGCGAGAAGCCGGCCAGCACGGTCCGGTGGGCAGCGATGCCACGCTCCCTTTCCCGCGCCAGCAGCGCTTCGATGCTCCCCATCGACTGCCGCAGGCCGGCTTCGTCCTCGCGCTTGACCAGGTCCGCTCCCAGGATGTCGTACCAGGCTCGCATGCGGTAACCGTTGTTGATGGTCACGGGGATGACCGGCGCGTGGGGAAAGACAAAACGCACAGGCCCCACCTCGGCCAGGTTCAGCTCCTGCGCAAAGGGCACGAAATCGTTGCCGTCGGCACCCAGGCCGTGGAGCACAATGATCGTGGCACCGGGGAGCGGCCCGGTTTCGATGTCGATGGTTTCAAGTTCAGCCATTGCAGTGTTTCTCCGAAGAAGGCGCAGCATACCGGCTATGCCACGCCATGCGAGCTGCTCAGCGCACCCCAATCCGTCCGACACCATCTTGGAGGCCCTCTCCTACAGAGCCGTGGGCACGGCGCCCCCAGACTGAAGACAGCAACGAAAGGATTCCCAGCCATGCAAGTGCAAGTGAATACCAGCAACGGCATCGAGAACAAGGAAACCCTGGATCGCTGGGCCGATGAGTTCCTGAACGAGTCGCTGGCCCGGTTCAAGCAAGAGATCACCCGCATCGAGGTGCAACTGAGCGACGCGAACAGCGGCAGGAAAGGCGCCGCGGACCGGCGCTGCATGCTGGAAGCCCGGCTCCACGGCCACGATCCGCTGGCCGTCAACCACCATGGCGAGACCCAGGATGAGGCATTCCGCGGGGCGACGCAGAAGCTGGTCAAGCTGCTCGAGCACACCCTTGGCAAGCTCGACCGCCACCAGCACCGCGACCGCGAGACCATCCGCAAGGACACCCCGGTGATCTAGGCCCATCCCGCCGGGTCGGGTCCGGCGCCATCCGTCAAGGATGGGTAGCCTGGAAAGCGTGCGCAAGGTGGGTTGACCCCGGAAATGTGGCCTGGATTTGAGCAGCGTCATGTTCGCCAATCTAATTTAGAATTATTCTCATTCCCGTTAGATCGCAAGTGCGACCCGTTTGAGGAGTGAGATGGCAACCGTTCCCCTGAGCAGTTTGCGCGCCGGTACCGCAGGCACCGTGGCGGGCGTCCTGGCCCCGCTACCGGGCCAGGATCCGGAGCTGGTGCTGCGACTGATCGAAATCGGTTTTCTGCCGGGCGAACCGGTGCGCGTGATTGCCCGCGGCCAGCCCGGCAACGAGCCCATCGCCGTGCGGTTGGGCCACACCACCTTCGCCCTGCGCCGTTTCGAAGCGGCGTTTGTCCAGATCGACAGGCCCTAGCCCATGCACACGCTACCCCTGGACCTGAACGTTGCCCTGCTCGGCAATCCCAACTGCGGCAAGACAGCGCTGTTCAACCTGCTGACCGGCAGCCGCCAGAAAGTGGCCAACTATGCCGGTGTGACCGTGGAGCGCAAGGAAGGCCTGATGCGCACGCCGTCCGGCCGGCAGGTGCGGATTCTCGATTTGCCGGGCGCGTACAGCCTCAACCCGCTGAGCGCCGATGAGGCGATCACGCGCGACGTGGTGACCGGCATGCGCGCCGACGTCGGCATGCCCGAACTGCTGGTCTGTGTGACGGACGCGAGCAATCTCAAACTCAACCTGCGGCTGGTGCTGGAAGCACGCAAGCTCGGCGTGCCGATCGTGGTGGCACTCAACATGAGCGACCTGGCACAACGGCGCGGAATCCGCATCGACCGCGCGGCGCTGGAGCGCGAGCTCGGCATGCCGGTCGTGGAAACCATCGGCGTGCGCAGCGAAGGCGCCAAGGCATTGGTCGCCCAGCTCGATTCGCATGTGCCGCCCTTGCAGCCCCAGCGCGTCGAATGGATTGCGCCCACGCTGGAGGAGGTGGTGCAGACGCAGCAGGAGGTGCGCCGCATCCTGCGGGCCGCGGTGCACGAGCCCCAGGTCGACACGCGCCTGGACGATGCGATTGATGCTGTCGTGCTGCACCCGATCTGGGGCCTGCCGATCCTGGCCGTGCTGCTGTTCCTGATGTTCCAGGCGGTGTTCAGCTGGGCACAGTGGCCGATGGAGGCGATCAAGTCCGGAATGCAGGCGCTGGGCGCGCTGCTTCAGGGCGCCATGCCCGAAGGCATGCTGCGCAGCCTGCTGGTGGACGGCGTCATCGCCGGCGCCGGGGGCGTGCTGGTGTTCCTGCCGCAGATCCTGATCCTGTTCCTGTTCATCCTGGCTCTGGAGGATTCGGGCTACCTGCCACGCGCCGCCTTCCTGCTCGATCGGGTGATGGGATCGGTCGGGCTTTCGGGACGCTCTTTTATCCCGCTGCTGTCGAGCTTCGCCTGCGCCATCCCCGGTGTGATGGCCACCCGCACCATCAGCAGCTGGCGCGACCGGCTGGTGACCATCATGATCGCCCCGCTGATGACCTGCTCGGCACGGCTGCCGGTGTATGCGCTGCTGATCGGCGCCTTCATCCCGCAGCGCCAGGTGGCGGGATTCTTCAACCTGCAGGGCGTGGTGTTGTTCTCGCTGTACCTGGCGGGAATCGTTTCGGCCATGGGCGTCGCGTGGGGCTTCAAGCGACTGCGCAGCAACGCTTCGCCGGCGCCGTTGCTGATGGAGCTGCCGACCTACCGGATGCCCAACCTTCGCAACCTGGGCCAGGGCCTGCTGGAACGCGCCCGTATCTTCATCAAGCGCGTGGGCAGCATCATCCTGGCGCTGATGATCGTGCTGTGGTTCATCTCCAGCTTCCCGGCACCGCCGGCCGGGGCCGCAGGACCGGCGATCCAGTACAGCTTTGCCGGCATGCTCGGCCATGCACTCGAACCGCTGTTCCGGCCGATCGGTTTCAACTGGCAGATCTGCATCGCGCTGATTCCGGGACTCGCCGCCCGTGAAGTGGCGGTCGGGGCGCTGGGAACCGTCTACGCCCTGTCCGCCGCGGGCAACAACGTGGCCGAGCAACTGGCGCCGATGCTGGGTGCCAGCTGGTCAGTCGCCACCGCGCTGTCACTGCTCGCCTGGTATGTGTTCGCACCGCAATGCATCTCGACGCTGGCTGCGGTCAAACGCGAGACCAACTCCTGGCGTTACCCGCTCATGATGGCCGGCTACCTGTTCGCGCTGGCTTACATCGCATCCCTGCTCACCTACCGGGTGGCGCTGGCTTTCGGCCTTTGACGACCGCAAGGAACACCAGATGATTCAATACCTCATCGTCGGCCTCCTCGTCAGTGGGGCGCTGCTCTACAGTGTGTGGGCGTTGATGCCGGCGACGTTGCGCCGCGCCGCCGCGGGGCGCCTGGCACGATTCGCGAGGCGCTCAGGACTGGGCGAGTCCGGGGCGCAGCGCTTGCAAGCGAAGCTGGCAACAGCGAGCGCCTGCAGCGAATGCGCTCAATGCAAAGGCTGCGGGAGTGGGCGCTCCAGGGGACCCCGGTAGCGCCGCGCTTCCTTGTAGCATTTTGTGACGCTGACCTGAGGGCAGGCGCTGCACAAACTGCAGACAAGCGGGAAGTGCGCGCGTATATTGGTCCGTCGTGCTGGCGTGTCGCTGCCGGCGCGAGCCAATCCCTTAACCCCAATCCTAGGAGCTGAAGATGAAATCCACGATGAAGAAGATGACCTGCCGCGCCCTGGTTGTATCCCTGTTGGCTCTGTCGTTCCAGACCGCCAATGCCGGGATGATTGGTGCCGACCGTGCGGCAAACACCGCACCGGTCGACCGGGGGATGGTACTGAGCGTCCTGGATCGCGCCGACACGGTCGCCCAGCTCCAGGCGCAGGGGATCGACCCCGCCATGGCCCGCGCTCGCGTCGCCGCGATGACTGATGAGGAGGTCCAGGCGATGGCGCAGGACATTCAGACGGCACCGGCCGGCGCCATGAGCGCGTGGGGCTGGGTGGCAGTGGTACTGATCGCGGCCGCGATCTGGTACTACGCTTTCCGCAAGTAAGCGGCGGAATGGCTGGATGAGCGAAACGTCCCGCAGGGCGCGACTTTGCGCGGGTCTTTGCGGCTGGCTGCTGCTCGCCTTGCTGGCGGGCTGCGCGCAACTGGTGCCGCAGACCATCAGGCTGCGCACCGGCTGGCCGCAAGGCGTGCCACAAACCGTCGAACTCACCTCGGTCCCGTTCTTCCCTCAGAAGGACTACCAGTGCGGGCCCGCCGCGCTGGCCACCGTGCTGTCGAACAGCGGCGTGCCCGTCACGCCCGAGCCGCTGGTCTCCCAGGTGTTCCTGCCGGCGCGCCAGGGCAGCCTGCAGATCGAGATGCTGGCGGCCCCGCGGCGCTATGGGCGGATTGCCTACCCGCTGGCGCCGCGCTATCCGGATCTGCTGCGCGAAGTGGCCGCTGGCAACCCTGTGATCGTGCTCCAGGACGTCGGGCTGATGTTCACGCAGTGGCACTACGCGGTCGTCAATGGCTTCGACTACCCATCGGGGACCATATGGTTGCGATCCGGGACGCAGCCGCGCCAGGAGATGCCCTTCACTGCGTTCGAACGCAGCTGGATGAAGAGCAACTACTGGGCAATGGTGGTGACCCCGCCCGACCGCATACCGGTCACCGCGACGGAAGATGGCTGGATGGCGGCCGTGCTCGCGATGGCGCGGGTCGACAAAGGCGACTCGGCTACGCGGGCTTACGCCGCCGCGCTCAAGCGCTGGCCCGACAACCTGCCGGCAGCCATCGGGCTGGCCAATGAGTACTATTTGCGGGGCGCCCTCGACCAGGCAGCGACGGTGCTGCGCGAGGCAAAGCAGCGGCACCCGCAATCGGTGATCGTCGCCAACAACCTGGCGCAAACGCTGTCTGATCAGGGCCATCAGGCGGAGGCGCTGGCACAAATCGAAAGGGTGTCGGATCCGGATGGCCCGTTCGCGGCCGATGTGCGGGCGACCCGGCAGCTGATCCTGCAGCGCATCGCTCAAACGAAGACCGGCAACCGCTGAAGCGGGTGCCGGTCGGCTCGGGCACAACAGCGACTGGCGCAGGCTGCGGAGCCGCGGTCTGCAAGAAGCCTGTTGCGGCGTCCGACGCTGTGGTGCGCTGTCGGCCTACACCTCGGGCACCGGCCGGGGCAGTACGCTGGGCTTGCAACTCCCGGAGGCGCCCGGTGAGCCCGCTCTTCATTCGCTTTTTCTCGATGATGGCGTTTGCATTGGCGGCCTCATCGTTGACCGAGGCCACCGCCGGGCCGGTTCCCGAAACCGAAGCGCAAAAAATCCAGGGCGTCATCGTGGCCCAACTGGAGGCCTTTGCCGAAGACGACGCGGATCGTGCGTTCGAGACCGCCACTCCGGCGGTGCGCGAAGCCATCGGCGCATCGGGCCTGTTCCTGGCACTGGTGCGGGGCGCGTATCCGATGGTGTACCGTCCCGCCGCCGTCACCTTCCACAAGCCCGAGCAGGACGCAGGCCAAGTGCTCCAACCGGTGGAGATCACCGATACCGACGCCAAATCGTGGCTGGCACTGTTCGCGCTGGAGCAGCAGCCCGATGCCTCATGGCGCATCAGCGGTTGTGTGGTCGCGGAAAACCACTGGCAATCGATCTGAGACGGGCCGAAAGCGGGCAAACCCGCCCACCGTCACGAGTTGCTGCTCAGCAGGACTCCTCGGCTGCGGCCGGGACGTCCTGGCCCCAGCGCTCGATCTGCAGGGCCGGGTTGGCGCACTCCCAGCCGAGGATGACCTCGTCCTCGCCCGGCGGCGGGACGATGTCGGCATATGCGCCGGATGAGGTCGACGCCTGTAACGGTTGCGAATCGGTCATGGAGAGAGTCCCGGGAAAGTAATCGCTTGTTGATGCGATCTTCGGTGTCCCAGCAGTGGCCCCCTATCCGACTATCGCCCGAGCCGGCGTAGGACGACGCCTATTCGTGAGCGGTCTCGGCCTCGGAGACGCCGCGGATGTTCAAGGTTGCTGGCCGGGAACACCGGAACACGCAGGGCGGTGCCTGCGGGAAGCCCGCCCTCAGCGCCGTGCCAGGCGCCACAGCGAAGTGACTTCGCGGGCGCGGGCCGAATGCAGTGGATCGTGCGGATCGCCCGCCTTCGGATGGCGCGGCCACACGTCGCTGCGCCCCACCACCCGCAGGCCCGCCGCTTCGATCAGGCCGGCCAGCTCGCCCGGCTCGCGCAAGCCGAGATGTTCGGCCAGATCCGAGATGATCAGCCACCCTTCCCCGCCCGCCGCCAGGTGCCCGGCCAGCCCGCCGAGAAAGCCGCGCAGCATGCGGCTGTCCGGATCGTAGATCGCGTGTTCGAGCGGCGAACTCGGCCGCGCGGGCAGCCACGGCGGGTTGCAGACCACCAGGGGCGCCTGCCCCGGCGGAAACAGATCGGCCCGCACCACCTCGACCTGCGCACCCAACCCGAGCCGTTGGATGTTGTCGCGGGCGCAGGCCAGCGCGCGCTCGTCCTGGTCGGTGGCGATCACATGCCGCACGCCGCGGCGCGCCAGCACGGCTGCGAGCACGCCGGTTCCGGTACCGATGTCGAAGGCGAGATCGCTGGCAGGCAGGGGCGCGCCGGCCACGAGATCCAGGTATTCGCCGCGCACCGGCGAGAACACGCCGTAGTGCGGATGGATGCGATTGTCCGGTGGCGGCCCGAGGGCCGGTACCTCGAGCCCCTTCTTGCGCCACTCATGCGCGCCGACCAGGCCCAGCAGTTCGCGCAGGGACACGACCGAGGGCTGGCCATCCGCTGGTCCCCAGGCTTCGCGGCAGGCCTGGCGCAAATCGGGGGCACGGGGCAGCGCGATGCGATAGTCGCCTTCCAGTGCGACCAGCAACTTGCCGAGCACCCGGGAGCGCTGGCCCTGGGCCTGCCGGTGCAGATGGAAAGCCTCGACCGCCGACGATGGCGGCGCGGGCGGCTTGCGCGGCTTGCGATCGGCACGCCGCCCCAGAGCCTGCAGCAGTTGCCGGGCGTTGTTGAAGTCGCTGCGCCAAAGCAGGCCCACGCCCTCGCTGGCGAGCCGGTAGGCCGCATCGGCGGACAAGGTGTCATCGACTGCTTGCACCCTCTTGGGCGGCGCCACACCGGCTTCCGAGCGCCAGCGGGCCTGGTACTGCGCGCCGCCTTCGCTCCACTCCAGCAGGGCCGGATTGGTCACACTGCGGCCTTGCGTCGAGCCAGCCGCTGGGCCAGCGTCACCGCGGCGAGCACCGCGCCGCCCGCGGCCACGCCCGACAGGCCCTTCATCAGCAGAGCCAGCAGCGTGCTCGCGGCCGGCAGGCTCACCTTGGCCAGGTTTTCAGCAACGCTTGCGATGGCATGGTCCAGCGGTGCGATGCCGTGCACCAGGATGCCGCCGCCCACCAGGAACATCGCCGCAGTGCCGGCCACCGACAGGCCCTTCATGAGCCAAGGTGCGGCGCGCAGGATCGCGTCGCCCGTGCGCCGGGACAGCGCGCCGGCGCGGCGGCTGAGGTACAGGCCCAAGTCATCGATCTTGACGATCGCGCCCACCAGTCCATACACGCCGATGGTCATCACCACGGCAATGCCGCTCAGCACCGCCAACCGCACCGCGAACTCGCTGGCCGCCACGGTTCCCAGCGTGATCGCGATGATCTCGGCGGAAAGGATGAAATCGGTGCGCACCGCGCCCTTGATCTTGTCCTTCTCGATCGCGCACAGGTCCACATCGGGGCTGGCGAGCGCGCGGGCCAGTTCCTGCCGATGCGCATCGTCGTACGAGCGGCTGTGCAGCAACTTGTGCGCGAGCTTTTCGAATCCCTCGTAGCACAGGAACGCGCCGCCGACCATCAGCAGCGGCGTCACGGCCCACGGCGCGAAGGCACTGATGGCCAGCGCGGCCGGGACCAGGATCGCCTTGTTGACGAACGAACCCCGGGCCACGGCCCACACCACCGGCAGCTCGCGATCCGCCTGCACGCCGGCCACCTGCTGCGCGTTGAGCGCGAGGTCGTCGCCCAGCACGCCGGCGGTTTTCTTGGCCGCCACTTTCGCCAGCAGCGAGACGTCGTCCAGGATGGTGGCGATGTCGTCCAGCAGCGCGAGCAGGCTCGATGCCATGGTGGTGCTTCCCGGCTCAGCCCAGCGGCCGCCGCAGACGGATTTCCTCGAGCTTGACCCCGCCGACGGTGGCGGTCCTGGCGCTGTTCAGCTCGCGCTTGAAACCCGCCAGTTCCGCGAACCGCAGGGCGCGGTCGTTGCACAGTGGAATCCACAGGGTGGCCTCGGTGCAGCCCTCCTCGAGCAGCCCTTCACGCGCGGCGTCCCACAGCGCCAGGCCGGCGCCGCGACCCCAGTACGACGGCTCCACATAGAGGGCCCAGATCTCACCGGTGGTGGGCTTCGACTTGGGATCGCGCGAACGGTCGTACCCGACAAATCCGATGACCTTGTCGGCGTCGAGCGCGACCTGCAGCAGCGGCTCGCCGAACTCGATGGCGTCGCGCCAAAAGGCCCGGCGTCGCTCGATCGGCAGGCTTTGGGACCCGGCGGGCGCCAGCCCTTCGTAGGCGGCATGGGATGAATTCGCGTGGACCAAGGCCACTTGGGCGGCGTCGGCGGCCACCGCATGACGGACTGGATAACTGGACATAGGGCAGGTTCGTATCTCGGGGCGTTGATTATGATGGGCCATGAGCCAAGACGGCCGCGACTCCTCAGCCGGCGCTCCGGTATCTGCCGTGAGCTTCATGGTCCGGTTCGAAGGCGGAGGCCCCAGCTTTCCCGTCCCCGCCGGCCAGCCGCTGCTGCATGCCGCGGCACGGGCCGGGGTCCAGATGCCGAGTTCATGCCGCAACGGCAGCTGCCGCACCTGCATGTGCCTCTTGCTGAGCGGCCAGGTCAGCTACCGCATCGATTGGCCCGGCTTGTTGCCGGAGGAATTGGCCGCAGGCTGGATCCTGCCCTGCATCGCGTATCCGCAATCGGACCTGGTCCTGCGCTGGCCGAGCGGCCCTGTGGCCACGCCATCTGCGCCGGACTGGCGATCGTTGAATCAATAGTTGCCGGTGGTGCAGGAGCTGCGCCGGATGTACCGATGCTCGCCGTCCGCCATGGGCTGCCCCTCGGGGTCGGGCTCGTGCCGGGCCGCCCCGCGCGCGGCCGTCCGGTGGCATAGTCGGCGGCATCGTGAAGTTCCTGATCTGCCTCGTCTTGGCGGCCGCCGCCATCAGCGCCAGGGCGGCGCCGGCGTTTGAAGACAGCATGGCCCAGCGCACCCTGGCCTGCACCGGCTGCCACGGCCGGCAGGGCCGCGCGGGCCCCGACGGTTATTACCCGCGCATCGCCGGCAAGCCCGCCGGCTACCTCTACAACCAGTTGCTGAACTTTCGCGACGGGCGTCGGCGCTATGGCTTGATGGCGCGGCTGCTGGACCCACTCTCCGACGCTTACCTGCTGGAGATCGCGCGGCATTTCGCCTCGCTCGACCTGCCCTATCCCGCCCCGCAGCCATCCGGTGTTCCCGCACTGGTGTTGCAACGGGGGCAGGCGCTCGCCTTGCAGGGCGACAGCCCGACCAGGATTCCGGCTTGCGTGCAATGCCACGGCGCTTCGCTCACGGGCGTCACACCGAACACGCCGGGTCTGCTCGGGTTGCCACGCGACTACCTCAATGCGCAGCTGGGCGCCTGGCGGACCGGGCAGCGGCGCTCGCATGCACCCGATTGCATGGCGCAGATCGCACGCCAGCTCGATCCGCAAGACCTCGCGGCGGTGACCAGCTGGCTCGCGGCCCAGCCGTTGCCGGCCGACCCCAGGCCCGCGCGCTCATTGCCCCAGCCACCGCAGATTGCCTGCGGCAGCGCGACCCTGTCCGCCGGGAGCGCGCAGCCGTGAACAGGTGGTGGTCCGCGGTCCTGCTCGGGTTGCTGGCGGTGCTGGCACTGTTCCTGTTCCTGAACTTCCGCGGTGCGGGCGAGATTCACGACCTGCCACCCCTCACGCCACCTGCGGGAGACAGCGTCGCGCGTGGCGCATACCTGATACGGGTGGGGAACTGCATGGCTTGCCACACCGACCGCGGCGGCGCCCCGTTCGCCGGAGGTCGCGCCATCGCAACCCCGTTCGGCACCGTTTACGCGGGCAACCTGACGCCGGATCCGGCCACCGGTATCGGATCGTGGTCGCACGATGACTTCTGGCGTGCGCTGCATGACGGGCGCTCGCGCGACGGCCGCCTCCTGGTCCCTGCGTTCCCCTATCCCGACTACACCCGGGTCTCGCGCGCCGATGCCGATGCGATGTTCGACTACCTGCGCAGCTTGCCGCCGGTGCAACGCGCCAATACGCCGCACCGGCTGCGCTGGCCCTACAACACGCAGGTGGCGCTCGCGCTGTGGCGGGCCCTGTACTTCACTCCGGTGGGCCCTGAAGAAGACCGCAATGCGACGGCGCAATGGAACCGCGGCGCCTACCTGGTGCGCGGTCTGGGCCATTGCGGCGCCTGCCACACCGCCCGCAACGCCCTGGGCGCGAGCAGCGCGATGATGGACCTCTCCGGCGGCCTGATCCCGATGCAGAACTGGTACGCCCCGTCCCTCACGTCCAGTGCCGAAGCCGGCGTGGCCGGCTGGGACCTGGTCCAGATCGAGCGCCTGCTGCAAACGGGAGTGGCGGCCGGCGGCACCGTGCTGGGGCCCATGGCCGAAGTGGTGCTGCACAGCACGCAGTACCTGGCGGCCGATGATTTGCGCGCCATGGCCGTGTTCCTGAAGTCCCTGCCGCAAGCCGCCCGCACGGCCGCGGCCGGGCCAGCGTTCGCGGTGAGAGCGCGCATGGCCGCGCGCGGCGCCAGGCTCTACGAGAACCACTGCGCCGCCTGCCACGGCAACGAGGGCCGGGGCGTGCCCGGCGCCTATCCCGCGCTGGCGGGAAACAGGGCCGTGACGCTGCCGGTGACGGCCAACCTGGTCCAGGTGGTCCTGTACGGCGGCTTCCCGCCGTCGACCGCCGGCAACCCGCGTCCGTTCGGCATGCCGCCCTACGCCACGGTGCTCAGCGACTCGGACGTCGCCGCTGTCCTCAGCCATATTCGCGGATCCTGGGGCAACCGGTCGCCGGCGGTGAGCGAGCTGTCGGTGAGCCAGCAGCGCGGCGGGGCCAGCCCCTAGCGAGGCCAGGGTGGGCACAATGTCCCGATGGAGGAACTACGCCGCGTCATCTTGCCCGCATCCGTGACGGGATCGCTGTGGCTGGCTGCCATGCCCGGTCGCTTCGAGCCCTGGAGCGCTTTCGAAGCCCGGGCCCAGCGCGCAGCCCTGGGGCTGGTGGTGTGCCTGACGCCGCGCAGCGAACTGGCCGAGCTGTCACCGGCGTACCACGCGGCCGTGGCGCACGGCGACGTGCCCTTCCGCTGGCTCAACCTGCCCGTGCGCAATTTCGGCGTGCCCGAAGACCGCGCAGGCTTCGAGCAGGGGGTGCGGCAGATCGCGCAGGCGCTGCAGCAAGGCGATGGCGTGATGCTGCATTGCGCCGCCGGGATGGGCCGCACCGGAAGCACCGCCGCCTGCGTGCTCAAGGCCCTGGGGCTGGGCGCGGGCGAGGCTCTGCAGCGCGTGCGCGACGCCGGCTCCAATCCGCAGAATGCGCAGCAATCCGGCCTGGTGAACTGATTCTAGTCAATCCGCAGCCGCCTGGCGACTACCTGGCGAAAGGATTGGCGAAGACGAACATCATCGCCACGCCAACGCCGATCAGGAAATCGGCGTCGATGAGGGCCGCCGCGGCATGCGGGCAATTACGCCGGAGGTAAACGCGTCGAGGTCTGGCCGGCCACTGCCAGCAACTGGGCGGCCGGCACGAGCTGCGGCGCGATTTCGGACAGCGGCACCAGGACAAAAGCCCGCTGCTGCATCCGGGGATGCGGCACCGTCAAGGCGGCGCTCTCGATGCGCGCGCTACCTAAGAGAAGCAGGTCCAGGTCCAGGGTGCGAGGCGCGTTGCGCCAGGAGCGCTCGCGCCCGGCCTGCAGTTCCAGGCGCTGCAACTGCGCCAGCAGCTCCGGTGCAGTCAGCCGGGTGGAGACTTCCACCACTGCGTTGATGTAGTCCGGACCACCGGCATCGATCGGCGCGGTGCGGTAGAGCGAGGACTGGCGCACCAGCACTGTCTGCGGCAACGCCCCAATGTGCGCGATGGCATCGCGCACGGCCTGCGCTGCATCGCCCAGGTTCGCTCCAAGGGCAATGTAGGCGGTGACTGCATCTCGCATGTTCGAGGGGCATCCGGCACCCGGCTACTCCCGCGGGCCTGCCGGGCCGCCGCCCTCCTCACCGCCGGGTTTGCGACGGCGGCGGCGGCGCTTCTTCGGCGCGTCGGATGAGCCGCCCTCGCCTTCGCGCACCGGTGCGATGTCCGGCCCCGGTTCGGCACGGGTCGGCGCGATGTTCGCGGGTGATTCGGCCGGGCGCGGTGAGCGCACGCGACGCTGTCCCTTGTGCTGTTCCTCGCGCAGCTGCGCCACCAGGTCTTCGCGCACCGCGTCGCTGGCCTGGCTGAATTCCTGCCACCAGTCGGCCAGCACCACGTCGACCTCGCCCACGTCGGCGCGCAGGCGCATGAAATCGAAGCCGGCGCGAAAGCGCGGCTGCTCCACCAGGCTGAACGCGGTGTTGCCGGTGCGCTTCTCGAAGCGCGGCTGCATCATCCAGATTTCGCGCATGTCGGCGGCCAGCTTGCCGCGACCCGAGACATCGCCGATGCGCGCATTGAACACATCGTCGATCGCATCCTGCAGCGCCGGGAAGGGATGCTGCTTGTGCGCCAGGCGGTCGGCCCAGCCATCGCGCACGTCAGCCCACAACACGCAGGCCAGCAGGAAGCTGGGCGCCACCGGTTTGTTCTCGGCTACGCGGCGATCGGTGTCCTGCAGCGCCGCGTTGACAAAGGGCTGTTCGGCGCGCTCGACCACCACGTCGAGCAGCGGGTAGATGCCGCGCGCCATCCCCAGTACCTTGAGCTGCTCGATGGTGGCCAGCGAGTGGCCGGTCTGCAGCAGCTTGAGCATCTCGTCGAACATCCGGCTCTGCGGCACGTCGGCCAGCAGGGACTGGCACCCCACCAGCGGCGCCGCCGTCTTGGGATCGAGCTTGAATCCCAGCGGACTGAGCTTGGCCGTGAACCGCACCGCCCGGATGATGCGCACCGGGTCTTCGCGGTAGCGCGTCAGCGGATCGCCGATCATGCGGATGCTGCGCTTCTTGGCGTCCTTGATGCCGCCGTGGTAGTCCACCACGATCTGCGTCTCGGGGTCGTAATACATCGCGTTGATGGTGAAGTCGCGCCGCGTGGCGTCTTCCTCCTGCGGTCCCCAGACGTTGTCGCGCAGAACCCGGCCGGTGGAATCGACGGCGTGTTTCATGCCCGCCAGTTCGCTCTTGCTGGTCTTCTCGTTGCCGGCCACCTGCTCGGCGGCGGCGTTGTCCATGTAGGCGCGGAAGGTGGAGACTTCGATCACTTCATGCTCGCGTCCGCGCCCGAACACCACGTGGACGATCCGGAAGCGCCGCCCGATGATGAAGGCGCGCCGGAACAGCCCCTTGACCTGCTCGGGCGTCGCGCTGGTCGCGACGTCGAAATCCTTGGGTCTGAGGCCCACCAGCAGGTCGCGCACCGCGCCACCGACGATGTATGCGTCGTAGCCGGCTTCCTTGAGGGTGTGGACCACATTGAGGGCCCGCTCGTCCACCAGCGAGGCATCGATGCCGTGCTCCTGGGGCCCCACCTCCTGGCGTTTGCCGAAGCTGGGCCGGCTGCCTTTGCCGCCCGGCGCCTTGCCGAGCAGTCTGTCGATGAATTTCTTGATCATTTTTTCCTGAACAGGTCCAGTATGCGCCAGCCGCGCTCCCCGGCGATGGCGCGCAAGCGGTCGTCGGGGTTGGTCGCCACCGGGTGGTCGACCGTCTCCAGCAGTGGCAAATCGTTGATGGAATCGGAATAGAAGGTGGCGTGCACGTCGCTCCAGCCCAGGCCGCGCGCCGCCAGCCACTGCGCCACCCGCTCGACCTTGCCCTCACGCATCGAAGGCACACCGGCGATCTCCCCGGTGATCCAGCCGTCGGGCCCCCGCTCGAGCTGGACGGCAATCAGTTCCTCGACGCCGAGCGCGCGGGCGATCGGCCCGGTGACGAACTCGTTGGTGGCGGTGATGATCACCACCTGTTCGCCCGCGTCCTGATGCCGACGCACCAGCGACACCGCCTCGTCGCGGATCGCCGGCAGGATCACCGACTCCATGAACCGGGCATGCGCGGCCGCGGCTTCGGCCGGCCCGCGCAAGCGCAGCGCCTCTGTCGCGAACCGCACGTAGTCGTGGACGTCCAGGGTGCCGGCCTTGTAGTGCTCGTAGTACTCGTCGTTGCGCGCCTGGAAGACCACCGGATCGGTCCAGCCGATGTCCTGCGTGAACACTCCCCAGGCGTAGTCGGAATCGATCGGCAGCAGCGTGTGGTCCAGGTCGAACAGCGCCAGCCTGGTCTTGTCCAACCTGGTCTTCTTGCTCATTCGTTCTCCAGCATGGATCTGATCAGCGGGATGGTAATGGCCCGCTTGGTCTGCAGGGCGTAGCCATCGAGCTGTTCCAGCAATTGCATCAGGCTGCCCAGGTCGCGCGAAAAACGCGTGAGCATGAAGTCCATGACTTCGTCGCCCAGGAAGACGCCGCGCGCGTCCGCGGCCTGGCGCAGCACCGCGCGACGCTCGGGCTCGCTCAGCACTTGCAGCCCGAACACATGGCCCCACGCCAGGCGGGTGCGCAGGTCTTCGCGCAGCTTGAGGTCGGCCGGCGGCACCGCGCCCGCCGCCAGCACGCCCCGTTGGAGGGCCTGCGCATTGACGAACCAGTTGAAAGCGGCGTGCTGCTGCACCGCGGTGTAGAGCTGGACTTCGTCGAACAGCACCACGGCCCAGCGTTCGTCGAAGTCCGGAGGCTCGTACACCGACGCGTCGAGCCATCCCGCCGCGGCACCCTGGTCGCGCAACGACTCGGCCACCGCCTTGAGCAGATGCGTCTTGCCGCTGCCGCTGGCGCCCCACAGGTAGGTTGGAACCGGCGAGCGCGTCGGGCTGCCGGCCCACAGCCGCAAATGCGCCAATGCGGCCTCGTTGGGCCCGGCGCAGAAACTCGACAGGGTGGGAACGCGGGCCAGTCCGATGTCCAGGGCGATCTGTTTCATCTTCAGCTTTGGTACAGCTTGCTGCGGATGTAACCCGCCCGCAGGCGGCGGACGGCCACGAAGAGGACGGCGCTGGCCGGCAGCGCCACCATCACACCGACAAAGCCGAACAGCTGTCCGAAGGCCAGCAGGGCGAAGATCACCACCAGCGGATGCAGCCCGATGCGCTCGCCCACCAGGCGCGGCGTCAGGAAGAAGCCTTCAGTCACCTGGCCGCTGCCGTAGACGGCCGCAACCATGATCAAAGCCTTGACCGAGACAAATTGCAGCAGGCCCGCGACCAGGGCGAGCAACAGGCCGATGCCGAAGCCCACGTAAGGCACGAACATGGCCATTCCGGTGAACAGGCCGATCGGCACGGCCAGGTCCAGGCCGAACAGGGCCAGGCCGGTGCTGTAGAACACCCCCATCGTCAGCATGACCAGCAATTGGCCGCGCAGGTACTGCCCGAGCACCTGGTCCGCCTCCCCGGCGAACGAGTCGACCGCCGGCCGGTTGCGCGGCGGCACCAGCTCGAACACGCGGGCCACGAAATGCTTCCAGTCCAGCAGCAGGTAGAACAAGGCCACGGGGATCAGCACGGCGTTTCCGACGACCGTCAACGCCACGCTGCCGCCCAGCTTGAGCGAAGGCAGGAGGGAGCCGATCGCGTCGGCGTAATTGGCATTGAGGTACTTCAGACCGCGGGCCTTCAGGCTGGCGAGGTCCAGCGAGACCTTGATGCCGAATTGCTCCAGCCAGGGCGCCAATACGGTGTTGAGCTTGTCGAACAACAGCGGCAGCTGCTCACGCATCAGCGGCACTTCCTGGGCGAGGACAGGCACCACCAGCAGAACCAGGCCCAGCAGCGCCAGAATGAGCAGCAGTTCGACGATCACCACGGCGATCACGCGCGGAAGCCGCCCGCGGCCGAGCTCGTCGAGCCAATCCACCAGCGGGGTGAGCGCGTAGGCCAGCACCCCGGCCACGACGAAGGGCGTGAGCACCGGCCCGAGCAACCACAGCGCCAGCACGGCCAGCAACGCGATCAGCAGCCAGGCTGCGGCGCGTTTCTGGGCGGGAGTCAATTGCATGGTGGATCCGGAGGTGGTGAGCTGGGCCCAGCGCGGGCCGACTCGCCGGAGGCGGGTCGTGCCGAAGCTAAAATCCTGACAAATTCTATCGGGCCAAGCTCAACGCGGCCCGCAGTCCATCCCATGAGCCCCTCCCCCCTCTCGTACAAAGACGCCGGCGTGGACATCGACGCCGGCGACGCGTTGGTCGAACGCATCAAGCCGCTGGCGAAAAAGACCTTGCGCGAGGGCGTCCTGGCGGGCATCGGCGGCTTCGGTGCCCTGTTCGAGGTGCCCAAGCGCTACCGGGAACCGGTCCTGGTGAGCGGCACCGATGGCGTCGGCACCAAACTCAGGCTCGCCTTCGAGTGGAACATGCACGACACGGTGGGCATCGACCTGGTGGCGATGAGCGTGAACGATGTGCTGGTGCAGGGCGCCGAACCGCTGTTCTTTCTCGACTACTTCGCCTGCGGCAAGCTCGACGTGGAGGTGGCGGCGGCCGTGGTCGGCGGCATCGCCCGCGGTTGCGAACTCTCCGGCTGCGCGCTGATCGGCGGCGAGACCGCCGAGATGCCGGGCATGTACCCGCAGGGGGAATACGACCTGGCGGGCTTCGCCGTGGGTGCAGTGGAAAAATCAAAAATCCTGAGCGGCGCCGACGTCAAGGCGGGCGACATCGTGCTGGGCCTGGCTTCCAGCGGCGTCCATTCCAACGGTTTTTCGCTGGTGCGCAAGTGCATCGAGCGTGCCGCCGGCACGCTGCCTGCGACACTGGATGGACAGGCCTTCCGCGACGCCATCATGGCGCCCACCCGGCTGTATGTGAAAAGCGTGCTCGCGCTGTTGGCCATGCACCCGGTGAAGGCCCTGGCCCACATCACCGGCGGCGGCTTGCTGGAAAACATCCCCCGTGTGCTGCCCGATGGCACGGCGGCCCACCTGAAGAAGGGGAGCTGGCCGCGCACCGAGCTGTTCGCCTGGCTGCAAAGCACCGCGGCGATCGACGACCACGAGATGAACCGCACGTTCAACAACGGCATCGGCATGGTGGTCGTGGTGGATCCTTCGATTGCCGGGGCCGCGGCCGCGATGCTGCGCGAAGCCGGCGAAACCGTCCATGTCATCGGCGCCATCGCGCCGCGAGGTGCCGGGGCATCCGTCGTGATCGCCTGAAGGCCCGCGCATGAACGTCCCGCCAGTGCCGCCGCCCTCGCGCCTGCCGGCCGGCATCTGGATCCTGGGCTTTGTCAGCCTGCTGATGGACGTGTCGTCGGAGCTCATCCACAGCCTGCTGCCCGTCTTCATGGTCACGGTCCTGGGCACCAGCGTGCTGGTGGTCGGCCTGATCGAAGGCGGAGCCGAGGCCACCGCGCTGATCGTCAAGGTGTTCTCGGGCGTCCTCAGCGATTACTGGGGACAGCGCAAGCCGCTGGCGTTGCTGGGCTATGGGCTGGGAGCCTTTTCCAAGCCGCTGTTCGCGCTGGCCTCGACATCGGCCCTGGTGCTGGGCGCGCGGCTGCTCGACCGGGTGGGCAAGGGCATCCGCGGGGCACCCCGCGACGCGCTGGTCGCCGATATCGCCCCGGAGGCCGTGCGCGGCGCGGCTTTCGGCCTGCGTCAGTCGCTCGACACGGTGGGCGCTTTCCTCGGCCCGCTGCTGGCGATCGGCCTGATGCTGTTGTGGGCCAATGACTTTCGCGCCGTATTCTGGGTGGCGGTGATCCCGGCCTTCCTGTCCGTGGCTTTGCTGCTGTTCGGTGTGCACGAGCCCGACCGGCCCAGGGCGGGTCACCAGGCCAACCCGATCCAGCGGGCCAACCTCAAGCGGCTGGGCCCGGCCTACTGGTGGGTGGTGATTGCGGGCGCCGTCTTCACCCTGGCCCGTTTCAGCGAGGCCTTTCTCGTGCTGCGGGCCCAGCAGGGCGGGCTGGCGCTGGCGTGGACCCCGCTGGTGCTGATCGCGATGAGCCTGGTGTACTCGGCTGGGGCATACCCCTTCGGCAAGTTGTCCGACCGCGTGAGACACACCGCCCTGCTGGCCGCGGGCCTGGCAGTGCTGATCGCAGCGGACCTGCTGCTGGCCTGGGCCAACCACGGACCGGTGCTGTGGGCCGGCATTGCCCTGTGGGGTCTGCACATGGCCATGACGCAGGGTTTGCTGGCCACGATGGTGGTGGACACGGCGCCGTCGGACCTGCGCGGCACCGCTTTCGGTTTGTTCAACCTGGTGAGCGGGATTGCACTGCTGCTGGCCAGCGGCATGGCCGGGCTGCTGTGGGACCACTGGGGCGCGCCCGTCACGTTTCTGGCGGGCGCCGCGTTCAGCGCCTTGGCATTGACGATGCTGGTGCTGCGCCGGCTCTAACTGCACGCCCGGCGCAGCTCTGCCACGCGATCGGCGATCGCGTCGATGTCCAGCGCGTCCCTGGCATGGACCAGGTAGGTTTCCAGGTCGAGCACTGCCAGGGCCGCATTGCCCTGTTCCGCATGGGCGAGGCCGCGGTCGCGGTACTCGGCCCAGGCCTCGGGCAACAGGATCACCAGCCGTTCCTGCACCGCGATCAGGCGCTGCCAGTCCTCCTGGGCCTGGTGGACCTCCTTGAGGTTGCGCAGCATGCGGGCGATGATGTCCCGAGCCGGCGCCGCCTGCAGGTACAGGCCCAGCGGCACCTCGAATTCGTCGACCAGGCCGCTGCGCCGCTTGTAAGGCTCCAGGCGCTCGGCCAGCTCTTCGCGCGACAGCGACTGGCCGGTGAAGGGATCGATCACCACCTGGCCCTTGGGCAGGTTCACCTTCACCATGAAATGGCCCGGAAAGCACACCCCGCGCGCGTGCAGGCCCAGGCCCTGGGCCAGTTCCATCCACAGCACGGCCAGCGAAATCTGGATGCCGCGCCGGGTGCGCAGCACGACGTTGATGTGGCTGTTGTCGGGATCGCTGTAGTCGTTGACGTTGCCGCCGAAGCTCAGGTCGCGGAAAAAGAACTGGTTGAGGCCGCGCAGGCGCTGCAAAGGCGCCGCATCGGCGGGCAGCCTGCGCTTCAGGCGGGCCAGCAGCTGGTCCACATCGCCGAGCACCTGCTGCACGTCGAGGTCGGGGTATTCGTCCTGCGCGATGCTCACAGCCGCTTCCAGGATCGGAAACTGGTCATCGCTTTGCACCAGCGAACCGAAGTACTCCAGTGGCGTCGGTGCGGACAATTTCAACAGCATGGTGTTTTGTAATGGAGTGGCCTGCGGCCGTCAAGCGGCTGCGCCCCAGCCCCCCGTCAGTGCGTGACAAACTGACGCAGTTTCAGCCCTGCGGCCCACAGCGCTACAAAGTAGATGGCGGCCGAGCCCGACAACATCAGACCCATCAGCCCGACACGTTGCCAGGCATGGGCTCGCATGGCGATCCACGAAAAGCTGCCGGCGCCCCACATCAGGAATACCGCGAGCAGCGCGCTGGCCGCGAAGATCTGGAGCGCGAACCGGCCCCACCCCGGGGCCGGCCGGTAGCTGCCGCGCTTGAGCAGTGCGACCAGCAGCCATGTCGCGTTGACGAGGGCGCCGATACCTATCGACAAGGCCAGCCCCGCGTGCTTGAGCAGCGGAACCAGCGCGATGTTGAGCAGCTGTGTGATCACCAGCACGACGATCGCGATGCGCACCGGGGTGCGCATATCGTGGCTGGCATAGAAGCCCGAAGCCAGCACCTTGATGGCCACCAGCCCGACCAAGCCCGCCCCATAGCCGGACAGGGCCAGGGCGACCTGGGGCACATCGCTGTCCTTGAAGGCACCGTAATGAAACAGCGTGGCTACCAACGGCTGCGAGAACACCAGCAACGCGATCGAGGATGGCACGGCCAGCAGGACCACCAGCCGCAGTCCCCAGTCGAGCATGGCGGAATAACGCTCAGGGTCGTCGGCGGCCCGTGCGCCGGCAAGCTGCGGCATCAGCACCACGCCCAGCGCCACCCCCAGCATGGCCGTAGGAAACTCCATCAACCGGTCGGCATAGGTCAGCCAGGTGACACTGCCGGGCACCAGCCAGGAAGCGATCTGGGTATTGATCAGGAGCGAGACGTGAGCGACGCCTACGCCCAGCAGGCCGGGCAACATCATCCGCGCGACCCGGCGGGTGCCCGGGTCGTTCCATGCTGCGCTCAATTTCGACCAGCCCAGACCGATGCGCGGCAGCAGGCCCAACCGGTACAGCACCGGAATCTGAACCGCCAGCTGGAGCACGCCACCGACCATCACACCACCCGCCATGGCATAGATCGGCTCGATGCCCAGGGAAGCGAACCAGGGCGCACCCAGCCAGGCGGCGCCTATCATCGACAGGTTCAGCAGCACCGGCGTGGAAGCCGGGACAGCAAAGCGCTTCCAGGTATTGAGGATGCCCGCGGACAACGCCACCATCGACATGAAGCCGATGTAGGGAAACATCCACCGCGTCATCACCACGGTGGCCTCGAAGCTGTGCGGCGTCTGTTTGAAACCGCTCGCCAGTGCCCATACCAGCACCGGCGCCCCGATCACACCCAGGGCGCAGGTCACGAGCAGGGTCCAGGCCAGCACTGTGGCCACGCTGTCGATCAGCCGATGGGTCGCGGCTTCGCCATCGGCCTGTTTGGAATGGGCCAGCGTCGGCACGAAGGCCTGGCTGAAGGCGCCCTCGCCGAACAGCCGACGGAACAGGTTGGGGATGCGGAACGCCACGTTGAAGGCGTCGGTGAGCCCCGAGGCCCCGAACGTCGCCGCCACCAGCAGCTCGCGCACCAGTCCGGTGACGCGCGACGCCAGGGTCAACAGGGAAACAGTGGATGCGGATTTGAAAAGGCTCATTGGGGGGTCGGTGCGGAGCCGAGTTTATAGTGCGGCATTGATGAGCCAGGCCCCGGACACGTTTCCGCCACTGTGGGCTGCGCGGTCCGCACCCACGGTCGGAGTCAACGGCAGTGAATTTTTCGGTCATGGCGCGGCTGACCCAGGCTCTTCCAGCTGCGGCAGGCCTCGGCAGGCGCTCCGCGATATAATGATTGGCTTTGCTGGCATCATCCTCAGACACAAGGAATCCTCACCATGGCATCAGCCAAACCCAAGAAAAAGAACCCGCGCCTCGCGTCGGGCCGTAAACGCGCACGCCAGGACGTCAAGCTCAACGCAGCCAACACGTCCCTGCGCTCCAAATACCGCACCGCAGTGAAGAACGTCGAGAAGGCCGTCGCCGCAGGCGACAAGACCAAGGCGACGGAAGCTTTCGCCAAGGCGCAGAGCATCGTCGACATCGTGGCCGACAAGCAGATCTTCCACAAGAACAAGGCCGCTCGCGACAAGAGCCGCCTGGCGGCCAAGGTCAAGACCCTGGCCACCGCCCCCGCCGCCTGACCTTCAGGCCAACAGCCCGGTTCTGATCGGTTGGGGACAGCGCTAGAAATCTGCCCCTCAATGGATCAAGAAGCCGCCGTTTGAAAACGGGTGCGCTGTCAGCAAAAGCAAAAAAGCCGTCGCAAGACGGCTTTTTTGTTGGCAAAGCCCAACCGGCGCGCCGGCCTGCCGCCGGGCGCGCGGTCTGCGCCTAAAATCACCCCTCAACGGCTCACTTCGTTGAGCCGCTTTCTATTTTGGAGAAACGAGATGGCTTTGATCGAGGCTGCGTCGCCCCACGTCATGAACACCTATGGCCGCGTGCCGATCGCGCTTTCGCACGGTCAGGGCGTGCGCGTCTGGGACGTGAACGGCAAGGAGTACCTCGACGCCCTGGCCGGTATCGCCGTGAACACCCTGGGACATAACCACCCGCGACTGGTGCCGGCCCTGCAGGATCAGGTCACCAAGCTCATCCACACCTCCAACTACTACCACGTGCCGGGGCAGGAACAGCTGGCGGCCAAGCTGGTGGAGCTGTCGGGCCTGACCAACGTGTTTTTCTGCAGCACCGGCCTGGAAGCCAACGAGGCGGCCATCAAGCTGGCGCGCAAGTACGGGCATGACCGCGGCATCGAGCGGCCCGAGATCGTGGTCTACGAGAAGGCCTTCCATGGGCGCAGCATCGCCACCTTGTCGGCCACCGGCAACGAGAAGATCCAGCAGGGCTTCGGGCCCCTGGTCGAAGGCTTCATCCGGGTCCCGCTCAACGACATCGCGGCGCTCACAGCGGCAACCGAAGGCAACAAGAATGTGGTGGCGGTTTTCTTCGAAACGATCCAGGGCGAAGGTGGCGTCAACCCGATGCGCATCGAATACCTGCAGCAGGTGCGCCAGCTGTGCGACCAGCGCGAGTGGCTGCTGATGATCGATGAAGTCCAGTGCGGCATGGGCCGCACCGGCAAGTGGTTCGCGCACCAGTGGGCCGGCATCAAGCCCGACGTGATGCCGCTGGCCAAAGGACTGGGTTCCGGCGTGCCGATCGGCGCCGTGGTGGCCGGGCCCAAGGCCGCGGCCATCTTCCAGCCCGGCAACCATGGCACCACGTTCGGCGGCAATCCGCTGGCGATGCGCGCCGGGGTGGAAACCATCCGCATCATGGAAGAAGACGGCCTGCTGGAGAACGCAGCGCGGGTCGGCGCCCACCTCAAGGGGGCTTTGGCGCGCGAACTGGGCGCCGTGAAAGGCGTGACCGAAATCCGCGGCCAGGGTCTGATGATCGGGGTCGAACTGGCCAAGCCGTGCGGCGTGCTGACGCAGCGCGCGGCCGAGAGAGGCCTGCTCATCAGCGTCACAGCCGAGAACGTGATCCGCCTGGTCCCGGCGCTGATCCTCACCGAAGCCGAGGCGAACGAGATAGTCGCCTTGCTGGCACCGCTGGTCCGGGAATTCCTGGCGGAATGACGATGGGCCTGCAGCACTATCTCCAGTTCAGCGATCTGGGCGCGGATGAATACGCGTGGCTGTTCGAACGTGCCGCCATCATCAAGAAGAAATTCAAGGCCTACGAGAAATACCACCCCCTGGCCGACCGGACGCTGGCGATGATTTTCGAGAAGGCCTCCACGCGCACGCGTGTGAGTTTCGAAGCCGGCATGTACCAGCTGGGCGGCAGCGTGGTGCACCTGACGACGGGCGACAGCCAACTCGGACGGGCCGAGCCGATCGAAGACAGCGCCAAGGTGATCAGCCGCATGGTCGACCTCGTGATGATCCGCACCTATGGGCAGGACAAGATCGAGCGTTTCGCCGCCCATTCGCGGGTACCGGTCATCAATGGCCTCACCAACGAGTTCCATCCCTGCCAGATCCTCGCCGACATCTTCACTTATCTCGAGCACCGCGGCGCCGATGCCCAGGGCAGGCTGAACCCCGATTTCCTCAAGGACAAGACCGTGGCCTGGGTGGGGGACGGCAACAACATGGCCAACACCTGGCTGCAGGCGGCCGAGCTGCTGGGTTTCACCGTCCATGTCAGCACCCCGAGCGGCTACGAGGTGAATCAGACGGTGGCGGGCCTGCGCAGCAACGACAGCTACAAGGTCTTCAAGGACCCGATGCAGGCTTGCCAGGGCGCCGACCTGGTCACCACCGACGTCTGGACCAGCATGGGCTACGAAGCCGAGAACGAAGAGCGCAAGAAGGCTTTCGCAGACTGGTGCGTCGACGCCGACATGATGCGCATGGCCAAGCCCGGCGCCCTCTTCATGCATTGCCTGCCGGCGCACCGTGGCGAGGAGGTGCAGGCCGAAGTGATCGATGGCCCGCAGTCCGTCGTGTGGGATGAGGCTGAGAACAGGATGCACGTGCAGAAGGCACTCATGGAGTACCTTCTGCTGGGCAAAGTGGGCTGATCAAGCCGGCCTGGCGGCGCTGATGCGCATGCCGCTGCGCGGCGGCAACTTGCCCAGTTTGACCAGCCGGGACTCCACCGCAAAAAGGGTGCGGCCCAGCGCCTCCGCCAGCGGCTTCAAATCCCCGCCGGCGGCGAACACCGCGTCCAGCATGGCATCTTCGTCCGGACCCCAAGGCTTGCCCGCATTGGGCGGGGGCTCTCGCCGCGGCCGGCCCTCCTTGGCGTCCAGTGCCTGTGACACCGCGAACAGCGCGCGGATGACGGGCGGTGCGTTGTACGGGCTGTCTTCGGGCATCGCCTCTCCGGTGACGGGGTGAATTCCCTGGGCCAGGGCATTGACGATTGCGCGTGCCTCTTGCAGTTCCATGGTTGGCTCCTGAAAGGATGAGTGATAACTGTATTTAAATACAGCCCTTTCGAAACGTGCCAGCAAGGGCAGAGGTTGACGGCCTTGCCGGTGTTGGGATCCAGCGACACCACAGTGGCCGGCGCGCGGGCACACTCCTGCGATGAACAGGATCTGGGACATTTCGCCACCGGTGGGCCCCGGGTCGCCGGTATTCCCGGGGGACACCCCGTACACGCAGGAGTGGTCGGCCACGTTGACCGCGCAGTGCCCGGTCAATGTCAGCCGCATCACGCTTTCCCCGCACGTGGGCGCCCATGCGGATGCCCCGCTGCATTACGGGGCCGATGGCACAGCCATTGGCGCCATGGACCTCGCACCCTTTCTCGGGCCCTGCCGCGTGATCCATGCGATCGGCAAGGGCCCCTTGGTGCGTGCTGAGCACATCGCGCACGCGTTGCAGCAACTGCCGGCGCGTGTTCTGGTTCGAACCTATGTGCGCGCACCCGTGGACCGCTGGGATCCGCTATTGGCGTCCTATGCGCCCGAGACGATCGAGCAGCTGGCCGCGCTCGGCGTCAAGTTGGTGGGCATCGATACGGCCAGCATCGATCCCGCGGAAAGCAAGGATCTGCCCAGCCACCAGGCCATCCGCCGCCTGGGGCTGCGGGTGCTCGAGAACCTGGTGCTCGATGAAGTGCCCGAGGGCGACTACGAACTGATCGCCCTGCCCCTGAAACTGATGACGGCCGATGCCTCACCGGTGCGGGCCGTGCTGCGCCAACTTCAGCCGGACGGCGGCGCGCGAGCTGCGTCATGATCAGCGCGCATCATTGCCGCGACATGGATGCGCAGGACCCGCTGCGCGTCCTGCGCGACCGGTTCGTCATTCCGGACGGGGTAATCTACCTCGACGGCAACTCGCTGGGTGTGCTGCCCAGAGCCACCGCGGACCGGGTCGCGCGGGCCATCACTGAAGAATGGGGCCAGGGTTTGATCCGGTCCTGGAACAGCGCCGGCTGGTTCGGACTGCCGCAGCGTCTGGGTGACAAGATCGCCCCGCTGGTGGGAGCCCAGCCGGGAGACCTGGTGGCGACCGACAGCACGTCGGTCAACCTCTACAAGGTGCTCAGCGCCGCGCTGCGAATCGCGGACCAGCGAGCACCGACGCGCCGTGTGATCGTCAGCGAGCGAAGCAACTTCCCCACCGACCTGTACATCGCGCAATCGCTTTGCCACGAGCGCGGCTTCCAGTTGCGCCTGGTCGACGATGCCCAGGTGGAGCCGGCCCTCGCGGATGACGTCGCCGTGCTCATGCTCACCCATGTCAATTACCGCACCGGGTTCATGCACGACATGAAGTTGCTCACGGCCGCGGCGCACCGGGCCCAGGCGCTGGCCTTGTGGGACCTGGCGCACAGCGCGGGCGCGGTGCCGGTGGATCTGCAGGCGGCGGATGCCGACTTCGCCATCGGCTGCGGCTACAAATACCTCAATGGCGGCCCCGGCGCACCGGCCTTCGCGTGGGTCCATCCCCGCCATGCGGACCGCTTCGAACAGCCGCTGGCAGGCTGGTGGGGCCATGCGGCGCCGTTCGAATTCACACCCGACTATCGTCCCGCCCCGGGCATCGCCCGCTACCTGTGCGGCACCCAGCCGATCCTCAGCATGGTGGCGCTCGAGTGCGGCCTCGACACCGTGCTGGCGGCCCAGCCGCTGGGCGGCATGGCCGCGCTGCGCCGCAAGTCGCTGGCGCTCACGGACCTGTTCATCCAGCTCGTCGAGCAGCGTTGTGCGGGGCATGGCCTGGAGCTGGTCACCCCGCGCGCACATGAACAGCGCGGCTCGCAGGTCTGCCTCACGCGCGAGCAGGGCGCTTACGCGATCGTGCAGGCTCTGATTGCGCGCGGCGTCATCGGCGACTACCGCGCCCCGCTGCCCGCCGCTACCTGGGCGCAAGGGCATGATCCGGCGCCAGGCGGAATCCTGCGTTTCGGCTTCACGCCGCTGTACACCGGATTCGAGGATGTCTGGCACGCGGTAGCCCACCTCCTGGAGGTGCTGGAACAGCGCGAATGGAAACGGCCCGAGTTCAACCAGAGGCACACGGTGACATGACAAGCCATCCCAAACCCGAAGAGATCGTGCGCGCCGAGAATGCCCAGCTCGATTTCAGCCGCTCCATGAGCTATGGCGACTACCTTCAGCTCGACGCCATCCTCAACGCCCAGAAGCCGCTCTCGCCCGACCACAACGAGATGCTCTTCATCATCCAGCACCAGACCAGTGAGTTGTGGATGAAGCTGATGCTGCACGAGTTGCGCGCGGCGATCGCGGCCATTGCCGGCGACGAACTGGGCAGCGCGTTCAAGATGCTGGCCCGGATCAGCCGCATCATGGAGCAGCTGGTTCACGCCTGGGACGTGCTGGCCACGATGACGCCACCCGAGTACAGCGCGATCCGGCCCTACCTCGGCAACTCCAGCGGTTTCCAGAGCGCGCAGTACCGCTGTTTTGAATTCGCGCTGGGCAACAAGAACGCCGCCATGCTGCAGCCTCATGCGCATCGGCCCGCACGCCTCGCCGAAGTGCAGCTGGCATTCGAATCGCCGTCGCTGTACGACGAAGCGCTGCGGCTGCTGGCGCGGCGCGGGCTGCCGATTCCGGCAAGCCACCTGCAGCGGGACTGGACGCAGCCCTATGAGGAGAATGCCGAGGTCGAGCAGGCCTGGCTCAGGATCTACCGCGACCCCAAGCAGCATTGGGACCTGTACCAGCTGGGCGAGGAACTGATCGATCTGGAGGATGCGTTCCGGCTCTGGCGCTTCCGCCACGTCACAACCGTGGAGCGGATCATCGGCTTCAAGCGCGGCACCGGCGGCACCGGTGGCGTGAGCTACCTGCGCAAGATGCTCGATGTGGTGCTGTTTCCCGAAATCTGGAAATTACGCACCGACCTGTAGCCGGGCCGCCGGCATCAGCGCCGGTACAGCCAGGGCTGGTCCAGCAGGCGCTCGCCGAGCAGGCGCAGCGACAGGTCCCGACCCCAGCGCATCAAGCCGGTGGCGTGGAAGATGCGGCCGTTGCGCTGGGACCTCGCCTGCACCCGGGCGCAGCGCTGCCAGCGGGTCAGCGCATAGCCGCGCAGAGCCATCGCCACATCGCTGGCCGGGTCGGTTGCCGACGCGAGCGCGCGGCCGAGCTCGGCCGCGTCCTCGATCGCCATGCCGGCGCCTTGCGCCAGATAGGGCCGCATCGGGTGCGCGGCATCGCCCAGCAGGGCCACACGGCCGCTCGCCATCTCGTTGGCGCTTTGCATCGGCGGCCGGTCCTGCAACGCCCAGAGCCGCCAGGATGGCATGGCGCCCACGAGATCGCGCAGCGGCTGGCAAAGCGGTCCCATCGCTGCCAGCAGCTCACCGACCGCGCCTGCCTGGTCCCAGTCGTGCGCTGGCCCTTTGGCCGTGCCCTGCACGATGGCCACGACATTGAGCTGCTCGCCCGCCCTCACCGGATAGGCCACGGCGTGCAGGCGCGGGCCGAGCCAGACGGTGACGTCCTGGCTGCGCAATGCGGCCGGCAGATCGGCCTGCACCGCCAGCGTGCGGTAGGCGAGGTGCCCGGTCGGGTGGGGCGGCCCGTCTCTGCACACCTGGCTGCGGACCTCGCTCCACAGGCCGTCGGCGCCGACCAGCACATCGCTCTCCGCCTGGTGCGTATCGCCGACGCGCATGCGCACGACGTCGGGACCGGGCGAAACCACGGTGATGCGCGAGCCCAGCTGGAGCTCGACACCGGCCCGGTGCGCGCCATCCGCCAGCACGCCCTGCAGATCGGCGCGGTGCACGGTCAGGTAAGGCGCCCCGTAGCGTTGAGCAAATCGGTCGCCCAGGTCCAGTCGACCGAGTTCCCGGCCGTTGTACGCGCTGCGCACCTGCAGCCGCTGGGGCCGGGCCGCGATCGCCGACAGCGATGGCTCCAGGCCCCAATCGATCAGGATCCGGGTGGCGTTCGGGCCCAGCTGGATGCCGGCCCCGACTTCGCGGAATTCCCGGGCCTGCTCGTACACGCACGCTTGCCATCCGGCGCGGCTGCAGGCCAGGGCCGCGGCCAGCCCGCCCATGCCACCACCGGCGACGGCAACGCGCGGCGTCACGCAGACCCTTGACTTGCCATCGTGCCAGGCGGATGGGTAGCGAGAGACATCGAAAGCCTTCCTGTGCTCATGCGGCGAGCAGCTGTCTGAGCACGAACGGCAGGATGCCTCCGTGCTTGTAGTAATCGACTTCGATCGGGGTGTCGATACGCAGCGTCAGGGTGAGCTCCTGGCGGCTGCCGTCGGCCCGGGTCAGCACCAGGGTCGCGTCGCTTTGCGGCCGCAGCATGGCATCGGGAATCACGTCGATCAGCTCGTCTCCTGTCAGGCGCAGCGACTGCCAGGTATCGCTGTTCCTGAATTGCAGCGGCAGCACGCCCATGCCCACCAGGTTGCTGCGGTGGATGCGCTCGAAGCTGCGGGCCACCACGGCCCGGATGCCGAGCAGCTGGGTGCCCTTGGCGGCCCAATCCCGCGACGAGCCGGTACCGTATTCCTCGCCCGCAAAGATCACCGTGGGGCGGCCCTCCGCGGCATACCTCATCGCGGCGTCGTAGATGAACATCTTCTCGGCCTGGCCCTTCGCGTCGCGGTACATGGTCACTCCGCCCTCTTCGCGGGAGCCGTCCGGTCCGGGCGGGATCATCAGATTCTTGATGCGCACGTTGGCAAAGGTGCCGCGCATCATCACTTCATGGTTGCCTCGGCGCGACCCGTAGCTGTTGAAGTCGGGCTTCATCACCCCATGGGCCAGCAGCCACTGGCCGGCCGGCGAGCTTTCCTTGATCGAACCGGCGGGCGAGATATGGTCCGTGGTGATCGAGTCGCCGAACAGCGCCATGATGCGCGCGCCTCGCACCGCCATCGCCTCCTTCTTGCCGGACTCCCCCGTGCCCTGGGACTTGGCCGCCAAGGGCTCCAGCGTGAATTCCTGGAAGAACGGCGGCTCGGCGATGTAGGTGCTGGGCGGCCAGGTATAGATTTGCCCACTGACCCCGTGAATGTCCTGCCAGAGCGCGCCGGGTTCGGTCTTCACCTTGGCGTAGTTGGAGCGATAGGCCTTGCCGTTCAGCGCGTATTTCATGAGCTTGTGGATCTCGTTGCTCGAAGGCCAGATATCGCCCAGGTACACGTCCTTGCCGCGGTGTCCCTGGCCCACCGGCTCGCTCATCAAGTCCTTCAGGACCGTGCCGGCAATGGCGTAGGCGACAACCAGCGGCGGACTGGCAAGGAAGTTGGCCTTGATGTTGGGATGGATGCGCGCCTCGAAGTTGCGGTTGCCGGACAACACCGCTGCGCAGACCAGGTCGCTCTTGGTGATCGCCTCGTTGATCTCGGGGGCCAGGTCGCCCGAGTTGCCGATGCAGGTAGTGCAGCCGTAGCCCACCACCGAAAAGCCCAGCTTTTCGAGGTAGGGCAGCAGTCCGGCCTGCTGCAGGTATTCCGTGACGATGCGCGAACCCGGCGCCAGCGAGGTCTTGACGTGAGGCTTGACGCGCAGCCCCGCCTCCACGGCCTTCTTCGCCAGCAGCCCTGCGGCCAGCAAAACGCCGGGGTTGGAGGTGTTGGTGCAGCTGGTGATCGCTGCGATCAGCACGTCGCCATTGCCAATGGTCACGTCCTTGACGCCCAGGACCGGCAGCGGGGCTTCCGACTGGGCCGAAGCCAGGGTGGGCTTGTTGCCCTCCATTTCCATCACGGAACGTTCCGCCGCCAGGGGTGTGGGCGGACTGGTGGGCACCTTGCGATCGGGCTCCTCGCCGCCGAGCCGCAACAGGTGGCGGGTCAGCAGCAGCTCGGCGGCCTGATTGAAGCCATTCTCCGGGATCGGCTTGCTGAACAGCGAGGCGAAGTTGGCAGCCACCTTGCCCAGCTCGATTCGGTCCTGCGGTCGCTTGGGACCCGCCAGACTGGGCGTCACATCGCCGAGGTCGAGCCGCACCACTTGCGAATAGTCGACCTCGCCGGCCAGGGGAATGCCGAACAGGTCCTGGGCCCGGAAGTAGGCTTCCAGCGTCTCGATCTGCTCCCGGGGCCGGCCGGTGCCCCGGTAGTAATCGATGGTCTTTTCGTCGACCGGGAAGAAACCCATCGTCGCGCCGTACTCCGGTGCCATGTTGCCGATGGTCGCGCGGTCCGGCACCGCCAGCGTGCGGGTGCCCTCGCCGAAGAACTCGACGAACTTGCCCACCACCTTGTGCCGGCGCAGCATCTCGGTCACCGTGAGCACCAGGTCCGTGGCGGTGCAGCCCTCGCGCAACTGTCCCTTCAGCTCGACCCCCACCACGTCGGGGGTGAGCATGTACACCGGCTGCCCCAGCATGGCGGCTTCCGCTTCGATGCCGCCCACGCCCCAGCCCACCGCGCCGATGCCGTTGATCATCGTCGTGTGGCTGTCGGTGCCCACCAGCGTGTCGGGGTAGTACACATCCTCGGCCGTGCGGTGCACGCCCCGGGCCAGATATTCCAGGTTGACCTGGTGCACGATGCCGAATCCCGGAGGCACCACGCCGAAGGTGTTGAAGGCCTGCATGCCCCACTTCATGAATTCGTAGCGCTCTCGGTTGCGCTGGAACTCCAGCTTCATGTTGAGTTGAAGCGAATTCTTCGCTCCGAAATGGTCCACCATGATGGAGTGATCGACCACCAGGTCCACCGGCACCAGCGGCTCGACCCGGCCCGGGTCCTTGCCCAGGCGCGCGGCCACGCTGCGCATCGCAGCCAGGTCGGCCAGCAGCGGCACGCCAGTGAAGTCCTGCAGGATGACGCGCGCCACCACAAACGGAATTTCATCGCTGCGGTCGGCATTGGGAAACCAGCCGGCGACCTGGCGCACATGCTCGGACGTCACCTTGTTGCCGTCGCAGTTGCGCAGCACCGACTCCAGCACGATGCGCATCGCCACCGGCAAGCGCACGATCTTGGGGAATTGCTGCGCCAGCACCGGCAGCGAGAAGAATCGGCCGCTCTTGCCGGAAGCGGTCTTGAAGGTCTGGAGGGTGTGGGCGAAAGCGTGGGGCATGCTCGACCTCAGTTCATGGGTGTGGACACCATTTTGCCGCCGGAACCCGGCGCCGGTGAGCCTCTGCAACATCCGCCAGCCCGCAACCGGGGCGGCTGAGCCCTATTCGGCCTGGGGCAGGTAGCGCACCGCCAGCACGCCCTTGATACCCATTAGCGCGGCAATGACACTGTCGGCGACGGGGCTGTCGACATCGACCAGGGTATAGGCCATGTCGCCACGCGACTTGTTGACCATGTTGTGGATGTTCAGGCCGGCCTGGGCCATGGCAGTGGAGATCTGGCCCAGCATGTTGGGCACGTTGGCATTGGCGATGGCCACGCGAAACCGCGATTCCCGGCCCATGCTCACGTTCGGGAAATTCACGGCGTTGATGATGGTGCCCTGCTCCAGGTAGTCGCGCAGCTGGTCGGCGACCATGATGGCGCAGTTCTCCTCGGCTTCGCGGGTCGAGGCCCCCAGGTGCGGCAAGGCAACCACCTTGGGATGCCGCAGGATCTTCCCGCTCGGAAAGTCACAGACGTACCAGCCGAGCTGTCCGCTGTCGAGCGCCGCCAGCGCTGCCGCATCGTTCACCACCCCTTCGCGCGAGAAATTCAGCAGGATGGCGCCGTGCCGGGTGAGGCTCATGTTGGCCTGGCCCACCAGATTGCGGGTGGCCTCGACCAGGGGCACGTGCAGGCTGATGAAGTTGGCGTGCTTGAGCACGTCGGTCACGCTGCCGGCCCTTTTCACCTGCGCCGGCAGGCTCCATGCGGCGTCCACCGTGATCTCGGGATCGTAGCCGAGCACGTGCATGCCCAGCTTGATGGCGGCATCCGCCACCAGGCAGCCGATCTTTCCCAGGCCGATGATGCCCAGCGTCTGGCCCGCCAGCTCGAACCCGGCGAAATTCTTCTTGCCATCCTCCACCACCTGGTCGAGGTCCGCCGCGCCGGGGTCGAGCTTGTCCACGAATCGCAGGGCCGGCGCCAGGTTGCGCGCCGCCATCAGCATGCCCGCCAGCACCAGCTCCATCACCGCGTTGGCATTGGCGCCCGGCGCGTTGAAAACCGGAACCCCACGCGCGCTCATGGCCTGGAGCGGGATGTTGTTGGTGCCCGCACCGGCGCGGGCTATGGCCTTCACGTTGGCGGGAATGTCCATCGCGTGCATGTCGGCCGAGCGGACCAGAATGGCGTCGGGATCGCGGATGTCCTTGCCTGTCGTATAGGTCGGAGCCGGCAGGCGTTTCAAGCCGTTCGCGGAGATCTGGTTCAGCACCAGAATCCGGAACTGCCTACCCATGCTGCGCCTCGAATTCCTTCATGTAGGCCACCAGCGCCTTCACCCCTTCGATGGGCATGGCGTTGTAGATCGACGCCCGCATGCCGCCGACGGAGCGATGACCCTTGAGCTGGATCATGCCCCTGGCCTGGGCTCCCTTGAGGAAGGCATCGTCGAGCGACTCGTCCTTGAGCTTGAACGGAACGTTCATCAGCGAACGGTCGTCCATGGCCACCGGGTTGCGGTAGAAGGCGCTGTTGTCCAGGTAGCCGTAGAGAATCGCGGCCTTGGCCTGGTTGTGCTCCTCCATGGCCTTCAGCCCGCCCTGCGCCTTGACGTACTTGAAGACCAGGCCGGCGATGTAGATCGCATAGGTCGGCGGCGTGTTGAACATGGAGTCGTTCTCGGCCTGCAGCTGGTAATTGAACGCGGACGGCGTGATCGGCAGCGCGTGCCCGATCAGGTCGTCGCGCACGATGACCACCGTCAGTCCCGAGGGGCCCATGTTCTTCTGGGCACCGGCGTAGATGAGCCCGTAGCGGCTGACGTCGATCGGCCGCGAAAGGATGTTGGACGACATGTCGGCCACCAGCGGAACATTGCCCGTGTCCGGCGTCCAATGATACTCGACCCCGCCGATGGTTTCGTTCGAACAGATGTGGACGTAGGATGCCTCGGGGTCGAGCTTCCATTCGCTGCGCTTCGGGATCGCGGTGAAGTTGCTGGCTTCGCCGGACGCCGCCACGTTCACCTTGCCGTAGCTCCTGGCTTCCTTGATCGATTTCTTGGACCAGTCGCCCGTGCTGATGTAGTCGGCCTTGCCGGTCTTGCCGATCAGGTTCATCGGCACGATCGCGTTTTCACCGATGGCCCCCCCCTGCATGAACAGCACCTTGTAATTCGCCGGCACGGCGAGCAGTTCGCGCAGCAGGCTCTCGGCCTCGGCATGGATGGAAACGAACTCCTTGCCGCGATGGCTCATCTCCATCACCGACATGCCGCAGCCGTGCCAATCGAGCATCTCGTCCGCCGCCTGGCGCAGCACAGGTTCGGGCAGGGTCGCGGGGCCGGGGCTGAAATTGAAGACGCGTGTCATGGGCAGCTTTCCAATGGATGGGATCGGTGAACCAGGCAGGCGCCGCGGTAGCGCCAAAGTTGCCCAGCATACAAGAAAGAAGAGTCCCCACCGCCATGCGGCGGCATCACCGAACGGCTGCAGGCCCAGGCGGCAGACCGGGTGCGCCGCAGCCCGGTCCACCGCAGTTCCGCGAGCAAGGGCACGGTCGCGGCCTGGAGCGGGCAGCGATCGCTGCGCCTGGTTGGCCGTCGGCAAAAGGAAGCGGCCCACAGGCCGCTTCCTCATCGCCGAGGTCGGATCAGGCGGCCACGGTGTCGGCCACGTCCTTGAAGTCCTTGATCCGGTCGAAGTTCAGGTACTGGTAGACCTTGTCGCTCGCCGCGGTGAGAACCCCCATGTCGACCATGTATTCCTCCCGGGTCGGGATCCGTCCCAGCTTGGAACAGATCGAGGCCAGCTCCGCACTGCCCAGGTAGACACTGCTGTTCTTGCCCAGGCGATTGGGGAAATTGCGGGTCGAGGTGGAGAACACGGTCGCGCCTTCGCGCACCTGGGCCTGATTGCCCATGCAAAGCGAACAACCCGGCATTTCCATGCGCGCGCCCGCGCTGCCAAGGACGCCGTAGTGGCCTTCCTCGGTGAGTTGCATGGCGTCCATCTTGGTCGGCGGCGCCACCCACAGCTTGACCGGGATGTCGCGCTTGCCTTCCAGCAGCTTGGACGCGGCGCGGAAATGCCCGATGTTGGTCATGCACGAACCGATGAAGACCTCGTCGATCTTCTGGCCCGCCACGTCCGACAGGGTCTTCACATCGTCCGGATCGTTGGGACAGGCGACGATCGGCTCCTTGATGTCGGCCAGGTCGATCTCGATCACGGTAGCGTACTCGGCATCGGCGTCACCCTTGAGCAACTGCGGATCCTTCAGCCATGCTTCCTGGGCCGCGATGCGACGCGCCAGGGTACGCGCGTCCTGGTAGCCGTTGGCGATCATCCAGCGCATCAGGGTGATGTTGCTGTTGATGTACTCGATGATCGGCTCCTTGTTCAGGTGCACGGTGCAGCCGGCGGCGGAACGCTCCGCCGAGGCATCCGAGAGCTCGAACGCCTGCTCCACCTTGAGGTCGGGCAGGCCCTCTATCTCCAGGACGCGGCCGGAGAAGATGTTCTTCTTGCCCTTCTTTTCCACCGTGAGCAGGCCTTGCCGGATGGCATACAGAGGAATGGCGTTGACCAGGTCGCGCAAGGTGACGCCGGGCTGCATCTGGCCCTTGAAGCGCACCAGCACCGATTCGGGCATGTCCAGCGGCATCACGCCGGTAGCGGCCGCGAACGCGACCAGGCCGGAGCCGGCCGGAAAGCTGATGCCGATCGGGAACCGGGTGTGGCTGTCGCCGCCGGTGCCCACGGTATCGGGCAGCAGCAGCCGGTTCAGCCATGAGTGGATCACACCGTCACCCGGCCGCAGCGAAACGCCGCCGCGTGTGGACATGAACGCAGGCAACTCGTGATGCATCTTGACGTCCACCGGCTTCGGGTAGGGCGCCGTGTGGCAGAACGATTGCATCACCAGATCGGCCGAGAAGCCCAGGCAGGCCAGGTCTTTCAATTCGTCGCGCGTCATCGGGCCGGTGGTGTCCTGCGAACCCACCGAGGTCATCTTCGGTTCGCAATAGGTTCCGGGCCTCACGCCCTGGCCTTCGGGCAGGCCGCAGGCGCGTCCCACCATCTTCTGCGCCAGCGTGAAGCCCTTCTTGGTGTCCAGCGGCGTCTGCGGCAGGCGGAACAGCGTCGACGGCGGCAGGCCCAGGGCTTCGCGCGCCTTGGCCGTGAGCCCGCGCCCGATGATCAGCGGGATGCGGCCACCGGCGCGCACTTCATCGAAGAGCACCTCGCTCTTCACTTTGAACTCGGTGATCACCTCACCGTTCTTCAGCGCCTTGCCTTCGTAGGGACGCAGCTCGATCGTGTCGCCCATCTCCATCCTGCTCACATCGAGCTCGATCGGCAGGGCCCCGGCATCTTCCATGGTGTTGTAGAAGATCGGGGCGATCTTGGAACCGAGGCAGACTCCGCCGAAGCGCTTGTTGGGCACGTACGGAATGTCTTCGCCGGTGAACCACAACACCGAGTTGGTCGCCGATTTGCGCGACGATCCGGTGCCGACCACGTCGCCCACGTAGGCCACCAAGTTACTCCTGGCGCGCAGCTCCTCGATGAACTTGACCGGACCGCGCTTGCCCTCCTCTTCGGGAGTGATGCCGGGACGCGGGTTCTTGAGCATGGCCAGCGCGTGCAACGGAATGTCGGGGCGGCTCCAGGCATCGGGAGCAGGGGACAGGTCGTCGGTGTTGGTTTCGCCGGTGACCTTGAACACGCTGACCTTCAGGCTCTGCGGGACTTCCGCCCGATCGGTAAACCATTCCGCATCGGCCCAGCTTTGCAACATGGCCTTGGCGTTGGCATTGCCTTTATCGGCCTTTTCCTTGACGTCGTGGAACTGGTCGAACATCAACAGCGTTTTCTTCAACGCCTGCGCTGCCACACCGCCCACTTCCGCGTCGTCGAGCAATTCGATCAGCGGTCCGATGTTGTAGCCGCCCAGCATCGTGCCCAGCAGCTCGGTGGCCTTTTCCCGGCTGATGATCATGCACTTCTCGGTGCCATGGGCCACGGCGGCAAGATAGCTGGCCTTGACCTTGGCGGCGTCGTCGACGCCGGCCGGCACCCGGTAGGTGATGAGGTTCAGCAGGAAGTCGGCTTGCGACGTGGCCGGATTTTTCAGCAATTCGATCAGGTCCGCCGTCTGCCTGGCCGACAGCGGCAGCGGCGGAATGCCCAGCGCGGCGCGCTCGGCAACATGGTCAACATAAGCTTGCAGCATGTTCTCTCTCCGTTCAATTCAACAAGATCACGATCATTTCGATGCGGCGCCCGATGCGGCAGGAGCGGGCATCTCGGCGGCAGCGGGCTGAGCGGCGGCCAAGGCCGGCACAGCTGGCAGGGGCACCGCAGGCGCATCCGCGGCGGGAGCCGCCACCGTGACCGGCGGCAAGGGCTCCAGCAGGCTGGGCAGGGGGTTCTTCTTCAGGGCTTCGTTGACCGCGGCCTGCGCCGGGTTCATGCAATCATCGGCCAGGCGCTTGCCCCATTTCTGGCTCATCAGCATGGACTTGTTGCCCAGTTGCAGCCACATGGCCCCGGCGACCGGGTCTTCCAGCCGGATCGCGCCGGTGCGGCTTTCCACCGGGTGCATGCGGAAACGCTGGATGCCGGCGCGCACGATGAAAAAACCTTCGCGCTTGTGCGGCGTGATGTGGACGACCGCACCGAGTTCGCAGGGAATGTCGCCCACGAACACGTGCTGGGCGACCTCGAGGTCGGCCGGGCTGAGCGTCACGGCCGGGTCGTCGTCGATCGGCGTGGCCTCCTCGGCTGCCTTCTGGGCGGCATGTGCCGATTTGTGATTCTTCTTTGCTGCGGCTTTGGCAGTCGCCTTGGCCTTGGCGGTCTGCGCCGACACCAGTCCCGGGGAAACCGCGATCAGGAAGGCGATGGGAACGGTGGCAATCAGGGTCTTCATACAACTTGTCTCCGTGATGCTTTAGGACTGCGGGGCGGCTTAGAACCAGCCCCGTACTTCTGCCGGCAGCGTCCGGCCGGTTCGGTGGGCCCGCTCCAGCACCTGCCAGTAATAGCGGTAGCTGGCCCGGTCCTGCAGTTTGCCCTCGAAGCTGATCGGCGCCCACTGGGCTGCCGCCGCTTCCAGGATCATTGTCGAGGCAGATTCGATTTCATGCGCGCTGGGCGCGAAAGCTTCCAGGATCGGCCGGATCTGGTCCGGGTGGATGCTCCACATCCGGGTGAAACCGAATTCGCGTGCGGCTCTCCGCGCTGCCGTGCTCAGCGCCCGGGTGTCCTTGAATTCCGTGACCACTCCATGTGCGGGCACCTTGCCGTGGGCATGGCAGGCCGAAGCAATCTCCAGCTTGGCACGGACCACCAACGGGTGCATGAACTGTCCTTGCAGGGTCATCGCCTCGGCCGGAATCGCGCCGCCATGCGCCGAAACGAAATCCATCAGGCCGAAACTGAGCGACTGCACCCGGGGGTGCGCCGCAATATCGAATGCACGGTGCACGGCTGCGGGCGATTCGATCAGGGCGTGCACCGGCAACTCGTCGGCGCCCGCCGCGTCGAGGGCCTTGCACGCCTGCACGATGTCCGCCACCGACTCCACCTTCGGAAGCATGATGTGACAGAGCTTCCTGCCGGCATTGCCGGCAATGGTGGCGACGTCCTGCTCGAAAGCGTGGTGGCCTACCGGATGGACGCGAACCGCGACCCGCGCTTTCTCGCTGGCCAGCGACAACAGGGCGACCACCAGGGCGGCATGCTCGTGCTCGCCGCCCACCGGGGCGCCGTCCTCGCAGTCGAGCGTCACGTCGAAGACGCAGGCACCGAACTCCTCGCACATCTGCGCCTGCAGCTGCAGGCTCTTGCGCATCCGCGCCTCGACCCCGCTGTAGTGGTCGCACACCGGGAGAAACCCGGTGGTGGCCTGGGCGCCGAGAAGGACTGCTCGCGGATGCGTCACCGGCAATGGGCCGATCAGAGCAGGTGGGCGACGCCGGCCTGCTCGTCCTGCAGTTCCTTGAGCGTCTTGTTGATGCGATCCTGGCTGAACGCATCGATCGCGAGGCCCTGCACCACGGTGTACTTGCCGTTGGCGGTGGTCACCGGGAAGCCGAACATGATGTCCTTCGGAATGCCGTAGTCGCCGTTCGAGGGGATGCCCATCGTGACCCACTTGCCGTTGCTGCCGAGCACCCAGTCGCGCATATGGTCGATGGCGGCGTTGGCCGCCGATGCCGCCGAGGACAGGCCGCGCGCCTCGATGATCGCAGCGCCGCGTTTGCCCACCGTGGGCAGGAACACCTCGGCGTTCCAGACCTGGTCGTTGATCAGGTCCTTGACGGCCTTGCCGCCCACGGTCGCGAATCGATAGTCGGCGTACATGCTGGGCGAGTGGTTGCCCCAGACGGTGAGCTTCTCGATGTCGCCAACCGCAGTGCCGGTCTTGGCGGCGATCTGCGACAGCGCGCGGTTGTGGTCCAGGCGCAGCATGGCGGTGAAGTTCTCGCGCGGCAGGCTGGGCGCGCTCTTCATGGCGATGTAGGCGTTGGTGTTGGCCGGGTTGCCGACCACGAGCACCTTGACATTACGGCTGGCGACCTTGTCCAGCGCCTTGCCTTGCGCGGTGAAGATCTGGGCGTTGGCGGCCAGCAGGTCGGCCCGCTCCATGCCCGGGCCGCGCGGACGTGCGCCCACCAGCACCGCGTAGTCGACGTCCTTGAACCCGGTCATCGGGTCGCCGTGCGCCTCCATGCCGGCCAACAGCGGGAAGGCGCAGTCCTGCAGTTCCATCATCACGCCCTTGAGTGCCTTCTGGGCCTTTTCGTCCGGGATTTCCAGCAATTGCAGGATGACGGGCTGGTCCCTGCCCAGCATTTCGCCGGCAGCGATGCGAAACAGGATGGCGTAACCGATTTGACCGGCGGCGCCGGTGACAGCAACTCGGACGGGCTTCTTGCTCATGGAGATCTCCAAAACGAGAGTGGGGGAACCGGGTTCCGCTCCGGGGCCACGCCTGGCGGCAAGACCGGGTGGAAAAGCTCGTCAGTTTACCCGTGAAAACCCTCGGTCGTCAACTTGTCTTATGTCTTATATAAGATATCATCCGCCGAGCTTCGCCCCCCGTGCTCCCAGCTTCCAATCCACCCCTGACCCTGCGCTGACTGCGATGGCCCAAACGCCCCCCTTTTCTGCCGATTCCGGACCGGCCACGGCCGAGCACGCAGTGCAGGCCACGCCGGCTTTCAGCCCGCTGTACCAGCAGATCAAGGCGCTGATCCTGCAGAGCCTGCAGGCCGGCGAGTGGAAGCCGGGCGAGGCCATCCCCAGCGAGATGGACCTGGCAGCCCGGTTTCGCGTGAGCCAGGGCACGGTGCGCAAGGCCATCGACGAGTTGTCCGCGGAAAACCTGGTCGTGCGGCGCCAGGGCAAAGGCACTTTCGTGGCCACCCATTCCGAGCAGCATGTCCGCTACCGCTTTCTCAAGCTCATGCCCGACAGCGGCAACCTGGACAGCGAGGGCCCGGCCCAGCGGACGGTGCTCGAGTGCAAGCGGACGCGCGCGATGGCGGAGGTCGCGCGCGCGCTGGCCCTGCGCCCGGGCGACGCGGTGGTGCAGGTGCGGCGCGTGCTCTCCTTCGGCGCGGTTCCCACCATCCTGGAAGACCTGTGGCTGCCGGGGAATGCCTTCAAGGGCCTCAGCGCCGAGCAGATGGCGGGCTACCATGGCCCCACGTATGCCATGTTCGAAGTCGAATTCGGCGTCCGGATGGTGCGCGCCGAGGAAAAGATCCGGGCGGTGGCGGCCGACGCGTCGCAGGCGGCGCTCCTGCAAGTGCCGCAGCACAGCCCTCTGCTGAGCGTCGAGCGGATGGCGTACACCTACAACGATGTGCCGATGGAACTGCGCCGCGGCCTGTACCGCACCGACACGCACCACTATCGCAACGAGTTGAGTTGAGCGGGCGGCGAAAGCCCGTAGCCGGGTGGCGCCCCGGTGCGTTGCAATAGAATTTTGGGTTCCCCAACAATAAAGCGCATGCCCACCATGAAAGCCACACCATGACAGAGCTTGCCAAGAAACGCCCGGAATTCCGCAATATCAACGCCTTCAAGGACCTCCCCCGCTACCGCCTTCCCGTCGCCGGCGTGGTTTCGATCCTGCATCGGGTGAGCGGCGTCCTGATGTTCGTGCTGATGCCCTTCATCATCTGGCTGTTCGACACGTCCCTGTCATCGGAGATCTCGTTCGCCCGATTCAGGTCGGCCTTCATCAATGGCCTCTGGATCTTTCCGGGGATCCTGATCAAGCTCGTGGCGCTGGCGCTGATCTGGGCCTACCTGCACCACTTCATGGCCGGGCTGCGTCACCTGTGGATGGATGTAAGCCACGCGGCAGTGAGCAAGGAATCGGGCGCCAAGTCGGCGCGCATCACCCTGGTCGCCAGCCTGCTGCTGACGGTGGTCCTGGGCGCCCAGCTGTTCGGGCTGTACTGATGAAGAACCCCGTCGCCAGTCCGCCTCCCAGCCTCCGCCCCAACCGACCAGGAATCTGAACCATGTCCGTCAATTACGGAACCAAGCGCATCGTCGTCGGCGCCCACTACGGCTTGCGCGACTGGCTCAGCCAGCGCGTCACCGCCGCCCTGATGGCCCTGTTCACCGTGGTGGTCGTGCTTCAGGTGCTGTGGCCCTGGTATCTGAAGGACGCTGTCGGCGACCGGGTCAAGGACGCCGCCGGAAAATTCGTCACGATCACCGGTTACGACAAGTGGGCCGGTATTTTCGCGTCCCAGTGGATGAAGGTGCTGACCTTCACCGTGATCGCCGCCCTGCTCTGGCATGTGTGGGTCGGCATGCGCGACGTCTGGATGGACTACGTTAAACCGGTGTGGCTGCGCCTTGCGCTGCAGGTCTTCACCATCGTGTGGCTCATGGCATGCGCCGGCTGGGCGATTCAAGTGCTCTGGAGACTCTGAGCATGAACCCAACGCAGTGCCGTTGCGTGCGGGCCAGCGCCCCGCCAGGACGGGCCGTGCCTGACAGAACAGCGGAATCTCAATGACGTACACCTCCAGCAACATCACCCGCCGCAAGTTCGACGTGGTCATCATCGGCGCCGGCGGCTCCGGCATGCGGGCATCGCTGCAGCTGGCGCGCGCCGGACTCAACGTGGCCGTGCTCTCCAAGGTCTTCCCCACCCGCTCGCACACCGTGGCCGCCCAGGGCGGGATCGGCGCATCGCTCGGCAATATGAGCGAGGACAACTGGCACTACCATTTTTACGACACGATCAAGGGCTCCGACTGGCTCGGCGACCAGGACGCGATCGAGTTCATGTGCCGCGAAGCCCCCAAGGCCGTTTACGACCTCGAACACATGGGGATGCCGTTCGACCGCAACGCCGACGGCACCATCTATCAGCGGCCGTTCGGCGGCCACACCGCGAACTATGGCGAGAAGCCGGTGCAGCGCGCATGCGCCGCGGCCGACCGCACCGGCCACGCGATGCTGCACACCCTGTACCAGCAGAACGTCAAGGCCAGGACCAGCTTCTTCGTCGAATGGATGGCACTGGACCTGATCCGCGATGCCGACGGGGACGTGGTGGCCGTGTCGGCGCTGGAGATGGAGACCGGCGACCTGCACATCCTGGAAGCCAAGACAACGCTGCTGGCCACCGGGGGGGCGGGCCGCATCTTCGCCGCTTCGACCAACGCGTTCATCAACACCGGCGACGGCCTGGGCATGGCCGCCCGGGCCGGCATCCCGCTGGAAGACATGGAGTTCTGGCAGTTCCATCCGACCGGGGTGGCGGGCGCGGGGGTGTTGCTGACCGAGGGCTGCCGCGGCGAAGGCGCCATCCTGCTCAACAGCAACGGCGAGCGTTTCATGGAACGCTACGCGCCCACCCTGAAGGATCTGGCGCCGCGGGACTTCGTCTCGCGTTCGATGGACCAGGAAATCAAGGAAGGACGCGGTTGCGGCCCCAACAAGGACTATGTGCTGCTCAAGCTGGATCACCTGGGCGCCGAAACGATCCACAAGCGCCTGCCGTCGGTCTATGAAATCGGCGTGAACTTCGCCAACGTCGACATCACCCGGGAGCCGATCCCGGTGGTGCCCACCATCCACTACCAGATGGGCGGCATCCCGACCAACATCCGTGGCCAGGTCGTCATCGAACAAGGCGGTGTCCCCAACGCCGTGGTCAACGGCCTGTACGCCGTGGGGGAGTGCTCCTGCGTCAGCGTGCACGGCGCCAACCGGCTGGGCACGAACTCGCTGCTTGACCTGCTGGTTTTCGGCCGGGCGGCGGGCAACCACATCGTCGAGTTCGCCAGCGGCACCCGCTCGCACAAGCCCTTGCCGGCCGACGCGGCAGACCGCACCCTGGAGCGTCTGAATCGCCTGGAAAACACCAACAGCGGCGAATACGCTCAGGATGTGGCCAATGACATTCGTGCGTCGATGCAAAAGCATGCCGGCGTGTTTCGCACGCAGGCCATGATGGACCAGGGCGTGCAGCAGATCGCGGCGCTCCGGGATCGGGTGCAGGCCCTCGCGCTCAAGGACAAGTCCAAGGTTTTCAACACCGCCCGCGTCGAGGCGCTGGAGGTCGAGAACCTGATCGAGTGCGCCCAGGCGACCATCGTCTCGGCGGCCGCGCGCAAGGAGTGCCGGGGCGCCCATACGGTGAGCGAGTACGAGCGCCCGGCCGACGACCCGGTGGCCCCGCTTGGTCGCGACGACGCCAACTGGCTGAAGCACACGCTCTGGTACCGCGAGGGCAGCCGGCTGTCGTACAAACCGGTCCAGCTCAAGCCGCTCACGGTGGAGTCGGTACCCCCCAAAGTCCGCACTTTCTGAAACACGCGGGACCCCGATCCGGCGGATCGGTCCCCAACCGGGTAAGACCATGCCGAAGCGCACTTTCCAGATCTACCGCTACGACCCCGAGAAGGACGCCAAACCCTTCATGCAAACCATCGAGATCGAACTCGCAGGCGACGAGCGGATGCTGCTGGACGCCCTGATGAAGCTCAAGGCCCGGGATCCGACCCTTTCGTTCCGCCGTTCCTGTCGCGAAGGCGTCTGCGGCTCCGACGCGATGAACATCAACGGCAAGAACGGCCTGGCGTGCCTGACCAACATGCGCACGCTCAAGGACCCGATCGTGCTCAAGCCCCTGCCCGGCTTGCCGGTGATCCGCGACCTGATCGTGGACATGACTCAGTTCTTCAAGCAATACCACTCGATCAAGCCTTATTTGATTAATGACAATGTGCCACCCGAGAGGGAGCGGCTACAGTCCCCAGAAGAGCGCGACGAGCTCAACGGGCTGTATGAGTGCATCCTTTGCGCCAGCTGCTCCACCAGTTGCCCGAGCTTCTGGTGGAACCCGGACAAGTTCGTCGGCCCGGCCGGGCTGTTGCAGGCCTATCGCTTCATTGCCGATAGCCGCGACGAAGCGACGGCCGAGCGGCTGGACAACCTGGACGATCCGTATCGTTTGTTTCGTTGCCACACCATCATGAATTGTGTGGATGTCTGTCCCAAGGGACTGAACCCGACGATGGCGATCGGCAAGATCAAGGAATTGATGGTTCGCCGGACCATCTAGAGGCAGGCAGTATTGGAGAGGTAATGAACGATCGTCCGCCCCCCGGCGAGAAGGCCCACCCAGGGGGTGACGCTGCGGCTGTGCCTCCAGCCAAGGGACAGGGGGATGAACTCATCGGGCAGGGAGCGCTCAACAAACTGAAGTGGCGATGCCGCCGTGGTTTGCTGGAAAATGACCTCTTCATCGAACGGTTTTTCGCCCGGCATCCGGCAATAACCGTGAGACAGGCGGGGGCCTTGAGTCAGTTGATGGATCTGGAAGACAACGACCTGCTGGACCTGCTGCTGCGCCGCAGGGAACCCGAGGGCGATATCAAAACAAGCGAAGTAATACAAGTGCTGGAGATGCTGCGCACGTCAGGCGCATCGCCGGATGTTGGGACATGAAACTCTAGGAAGACGCTATGAAACTCGCCGACAACAAAGCAACCCTGTCATTCAGCAATGGCAGCCCGAATGTCGAGCTGCCCGTCTACCACGGCAGCGTGGGCCCCGACGTGATCGACATCCGGAAGCTGTACGCCCAGACCGGGATGTTCACCTACGATCCGGGCTTCCTGTCGACCGCCGCCTGCCAGTCGGCGATCACCTACATCGATGGCGACAAGGGCGAGCTGCAGTATCGCGGCTATCCCATCGAACAGCTGGCGACCCAGTGCGACTTCCTGGAGACCTGCCACCTGCTGCTGTACGGAGAACTGCCGAACGCCGACGCCAAGAAGAAGTTCGAGCGCACCGTGACCATGCACACCATGGTCAACGAACAGATGCAGTTCTTCCTGCGCGGTTTCCGCCGTGACGCGCACCCGATGGCGGTGCTCACGGGCCTGGTCGGCGCCCTGTCGGCCTTCTATCACGACAGCACCGACATCACCAACCCGCAGCACCGCGAGATCGCCGCGATCCGGCTGATCGCGAAGATGCCGACTCTGGTGGCGATGGCCTACAAGTACTCGGTGGGCCAGCCGTACATGTATCCGCAGAACGACCTGTCGTACACCGGCAACTTCATGCGCATGATGTTCGCAACCCCGTGCGAGGACTACAAGCCCAATGAGGTGCTGGTTCGCGCGCTGGACCGCATCTTCATCCTGCACGCCGACCATGAGCAGAACGCTTCCACTTCGACGGTACGCCTGTGCGGATCCTCCGGCACCAACCCGTTCGCCGCGATCGCGGCCGGTGTCGCTTGTCTCTGGGGACCGGCCCACGGCGGCGCCAACGAGGCGGCGCTGAACATGCTGCACGACATCCAGGCCCAGGGCGGCGTCGAGAAGGTCGGCGAGTTCATCAAACAGGTCAAGGACAAGAACTCCGGCGTCAAGCTGATGGGCTTCGGCCACCGCGTGTACAAGAACTACGACCCGCGCGCCAAGCTGATGCAGGAAACCTGCAAGGAAGTGCTGGGCGAGCTGGGCCTGCACAACGACCCGCTGTTCAAGCTGGCCATGGCCCTGGAGAAGATTGCGTTGGAAGACGAATACTTCGTTTCGCGCAAGCTTTACCCCAACGTGGATTTCTATTCCGGCATCGTCCAGCGCGCCATCGGCATCCCGGTGTCGCTGTTCACCGCGATCTTCGCGGCAGCGCGCACCGTGGGCTGGATCGCCCAGCTCAATGAAATGATCGGCGACCCCGAGTACAAGATCGGCCGCCCGCGCCAGCTGTTCACCGGCTCCACCCGGCGCGACATCAAGCCGCTCGCGAAGCGCTAAAGCTCGCTTCTCGAGCGCAAAAAGCCCACCTCGGTGGGCTTTTTTATTGCCCTTCCGGCAGGTCCGACATCTCGCTTCGCGATGACCATTGGCCCAATCGTATAGCAAAATGCCAATGTCTCATCGCTGTTCGCGATGACTTCGAGCCCGAGCCTTGAAACCCTCCGAACGCACCTTCCCCCGCCGGATCGACCTCACCTCGCTGCAACTGTTTGTCGCAGTGTGCGAGCTCGGGAGCATCGGGAAGGCGGCAGAGCGCGAATTCATCGCCGCCTCGGCCGTGAGCAAGAGGCTGTCCGATCTGGAGCTCACGCTGGACACCCCGCTGCTCTACCGCCATACCCGGGGAGTCGACCTGACCCCGGCCGGCGAAAGCCTGCTGCACCATGCCCGATCGGTCCTGTTCAGCCTGGAGAAGATGCAGGGTGAACTGAGCGAATACGCCGACGGCGTGCGCGGGCATGTCCGCGTGCACGCCAGCATTTCGGCCGTGGTGCAGTTCCTGCCGGAAGACCTGGGCCGCTTCATCCACGGCCATCCCGAAGTCAAGATCGACCTGGAGGAGCATCTGTCGACGGAGGTCGTGCGCGCCGTCCAGGAAGGGGCGGCCGACCTGGGCGTCTGCAACGCCGCCGTCCTGACTGCGGGGCACAACTTGCAAACCCGGGCGTACCGGCAGGATCAGCTGGTGCTGATCGTGCCGCGGCGTCATCCGCTGGCCCGCCGCACCGCCATCGCCTTTGAAGACACGCTGGACTGCGACCACGTGGGGCTGGATTCCAACAGTTCGATCTACATGGCCATGCGGGAGGCGGCGGCCGCCAGCGGCCGCACCATCCGGCTGCGCATCCATGTCACCGGCCTGGACGCCATGTGCCGCATGATCCACAACGGTCTCGGCGTGGGCGTCATGCCGCGGCGCGCCTTCGAGCTGATGCACGGCGTGGGCGAGCTGGAGTGCGTTCGCCTCACCAATGACTGGGCCGACCGCAGCATCGACCTGGTCGCCCGCGATTTCTCCACCCTGCCCGTCACCGGCCGCCTGCTGGTGGACCATCTGGCGGCGCACGCCCAAGTGCCCGAGCCGATGGCCACCGAATAAAATCGACCTCCACAGGAAATACCATGGCAAGAACCCTCTACGACAAGATCTGGAACGAGCATGTTGTCCACACCGAGGAAGACGGCACCGCCATCCTCTACATCGATCGCCACCTGGTCCATGAGGTGACCAGCCCGCAGGCCTTCGAAGGGCTGCGTGAAACCAATCGCAAGGTCTGGCGCGTCAGTTCGATCGTGGCGACCGCCGACCACAACACGCCCACCACCGGGTGGGAGCGCGGTTATGACGGCATCACTGACCCGATCAGCAAGGAACAGGTCGTCACGCTGGACAAGAACATCGGCGAGTTCGGTTCGGCGGCCTACTTCCCCTTTCTCTCCAAGCGCCAGGGCATCGTCCACGTGATCGGGCCCGAGCAGGGCGCCACGCTGCCTGGCATGACCGTGGTCTGCGGCGATTCCCACACCTCTACCCACGGCGCGTTCGGCGCGCTCGCTCACGGCATCGGTACCAGCGAGGTCGAGCACGTGATGGCGACCCAGACACTGCTGGCGAAGAAAGCCAGGAACATGCTGATCAAGGTCGAGGGCAAGCTCGCCCGCGGCGTGACGGCCAAGGACCTGGTCCTGGCGGTCATCGGCCGGATCGGTACCGCCGGCGGCACCGGCTACACCATCGAGTTCGCGGGTTCCGCCATCCGCGGCCTGTCGATGGAGGGCCGGATGACTGTCTGCAACATGGCCATCGAAGCCGGCGCGCGCGCCGGGCTGGTGGCGGTGGACGAGAAGACCATCGAGTACGTGAAAGGCCGGCCACTGTCGCCGACGGGGCTGGAGTGGGAGCAGGCAGTTGCCTACTGGCACACGCTGCATTCCGACGCCGATGCGAAATTCGACGCAGTGGTCGAGTTCGACGCGACAGCGATCATTCCCCAGGTCACCTGGGGAACCTCACCGGAAATGGTGCTGGGGGTGGACGCGCGCGTGCCCGACCCCGAGAAGGAAAAGGATGCGAGCAAGCGCGACGCCATCGAACGTGCGCTGGCCTATATGGGACTCGCGCCGGGCAAGGCGCTGAGCGACATCTTTGTCGACAAGGTCTTCATCGGCTCTTGCACCAACAGCCGCATCGAGGACATGCGCGAGGCCGCTGCCCTGGTCAAGAAGCTGGGCCAGAAGGTCGCGAAGAGCGTCAAGGTGGCGATGGTGGTACCGGGTTCCGGCCTGGTGAAGGAGCAGGCCGAGCGCGAGGGCCTGCACGAGATCTTCAAGGCCGCCGGCTTCCAGTGGCGTGAGCCCGGCTGCTCGATGTGCCTGGCGATGAACGCCGACCGGCTGGACCCCGGTGAGCGATGCGCCTCCACCAGCAACCGCAATTTCGAAGGTCGCCAGGGCGCCGGCGGCCGCACCCACCTGGTCAGCCCCGCCATGGCCGCAGCAGCAGCCGTTCATGGCCACTTTGTCGATGTCCGCCAATTTGCCTGAAGAGGAAGAATCCGTGAAGACCGTCGCCTCCCTGCTCGCCCTGTCCTTCCTTCTGGCGCTGGCCGGATGCAACACCGTCAGAGGTGCCGGCCAGGACATCCAGAAGGCCGGCTCGGCCATCGAGGATGCGGCGCAAAAGAAATGAACAACCTTGCGGGACTGTCCGCGGCATCGCCGCGCTCTGTCCCCAACTGATTAACAGGGACAGACAGCAAAGCGAGCCTCTGTCCGCAACTGATCGAACTGGACTGAAATGCAGAAATTCACCATACACAAGGGGCTCGTGGCCCCGATGGATCGCGAGAACGTCGACACGGACGCGATCATCCCCAAGCAGTTCCTCAAGTCGATCCGCAAGACCGGCTTCGGGCCCAACCTGTTCGACGCATGGCGCTACCTGGACCCCGGCGAGCCCGGCCAGGACCCGCGACAGCGCAAGCCCAACCCGGACTTCGTGCTCAACCAGCCGCGCTACCAGGGGGCGTCCATCCTGCTGGCGCGCAAGAACTTCGGCTGCGGCTCCTCGCGCGAGCATGCGCCCTGGGCGCTGGACCAATATGGCTTCCGCAGCGTGATCGCGCCGAGCTTCGCCGATATCTTCTTCAACAATTGCTTCAAGAACGGCCTGTTGCCGATCGTCCTCGGCCAGGCGCAGGTGAGCGCCCTGTTCGATGAAGTGGCGGCGTTCCCCGGCTACCAGCTCACCATCGACCTGGAGCGCCAGGTCGTGGTCAGGCCGCAAGGTGAGGAGATCCCGTTCGAGGTGCAGCCGTTTCGCAAGTTCTGCCTGCTCAATGGTTTCGACGACATCGGCCTGACCCTGCGCCAGTCGGACAAGATCAAGGCGTTCGAAGCGCAGCGGCTGGCCCAGAAGCCCTGGCTGGCCCACACACTCAGCCGCTAGAGGCTGGTCATTCATCCGGCGCAGCGCGAGGCGGCGCCATCATAAGAAGAGTCTCCATGAAAATCGCAGTCCTGCCGGGTGACGGCATCGGCACCGAGATCACGGCTGAAGCCGTCAAGGTGCTGCGCTCGCTCGACCTGAAATTCGAAATGGAAACCGCCTTGGTCGGCGGCGCTGCCTACGATGCACACGGCCATCCGCTGCCAGCGGCCACCCTCAAGCTGGCCCAGCAAGCCGACGCAGTGCTGTTTGGCGCCGTGGGCGACTGGAAATACGACAAGCTCGACCGGCCGCTGCGGCCCGAGCAGGCGATACTGGGCCTGCGCAAGAATCTGGGCCTGTTCGCCAATTTCCGCCCGGCCATCTGCTACGAACAGCTGGTCGGCGCGTCGAGCCTGAAGCCGGAACTGATCGCGGGACTGGACATCCTCATCATCCGCGAACTGACCGGCGATATCTACTTTGGCCAGCCGAGGGGGCGGCGCACGGCGGTGGATGGACATTTCCCCGACAGTGAGGAAGCTTTCGACACCATGCGGTATTCGCGCCCCGAAATCGAGCGCATCGCGCATGTCGCGTTCCAGGCAGCCCGCAAACGCAGCAAGCGGGTGACCAGTGTCGACAAGGCCAACGTGCTGGAGACCTCCCAGTTGTGGAGGGACGTGGTGACCGGCATCGGCAAGCAGTACCCGGACGTGGCGCTGGACCATATGTACGTGGACAACGCCGCCATGCAGCTGGTCAGGGCGCCCAAGATGTTCGACGTGATCGTCACCGGCAACCTGTTCGGCGACATCCTCTCCGACGAGGCAGCTATGCTCACGGGTTCCATCGGCATGCTGCCTTCGGCCAGCCTGAACGCCGGCAACCAGGGCCTTTACGAGCCCAGCCACGGCAGCGCGCCCGACATCGCCGGCAAGGGCATCGCCAATCCTTTGGCTACAATATTGTCTGCTGCCATGATGCTCCGCTTCTCCCTTGACCAGCCCGAAGCCGCCGACCGGATCGAGTCCGCAGTGAAGGACGTGCTCGCCTCGGGGCTGCGCACGGCGGACATCCATTCAGTTGGCACGAAACGTGTCGGCACCCGCGAGATGGGCGACGCGGTCGTGGCTTCCCTCACTCACAAGACGACCAAGAGCTAGCACAGCTCCGGTTCGTTGCGCGCCCGCCCCCGGCCCGACGAGCCGGGGACCAAAAGGTTTTCACATAACTTTTGAAAAGGCGGATGACATGAAACTCAAGAACGGACAACAACCCCTGGTCGGCCTGGTCGGCTGGCGCGGCATGGTGGGATCGGTGCTGATGGACCGGATGCAGGCCGAGGGCGACTTCGGCCTGATCGAGCCGCTCTTCTTCTCGACCTCCAACGTCGGCGGCACCGCGCCGGCCCAGGCCAAGAACGAGACCGCGCTCAAGAACGCGTTCGACATCGATGCGCTGAAGCGTTGCGACATCGTGATCACCGCGCAGGGCGGCGATTACACGACGGAGGTCTTCCCGAAGCTGCGCGCCGCCGGCTGGACCGGGCACTGGATCGACGCGGCGTCCACCCTGCGCATGAAGGACGACGCGGTCATCATCCTGGATCCGGTCAATTTGTCGGTCATCCGCAATGCCATGGCCAAGGGCGGCCGCAACTGGATCGGGGGCAACTGCACCGTCAGCTGCATGTTGATGGGCGTGGGTGCGCTCTACAAGGCAGGTCTGGTCGAGTGGATGACCAGCATGACCTACCAAGCGGCGTCGGGCGGCGGTGCGCAACACATGCGGGAACTGCTCACCCAGTTCGGCACGCTGCACGGCGAAGTCAAAGACCTGTTGGCTGATCCGAAGTCGGCCATCCTCGAAATCGACCGCAAAGTGCTGGCGCGCCAGCAGTCGCTGTCCCCCGAGGAAATGGCCAATTTCGGGGTCCCGCTCGGCGGGTCCCTGATCCCCTGGATCGACAAGGACCTGGGCGAAGGTGTCTCGCGCGAGGAGTGGAAGTCGGGCGCCGAAACCAACAAGATCCTGGGACAAGGCGCGGCATTCGGCACCCCGGCGACGCCGGTCGACGGCTTCTGTGTCCGCGTGGGCGCCATGCGTTGCCACAGCCAGGCTTTGACTTTCAAGCTGAAGAAGAATGTGCCCGTGGCGGATGTCGAACAGCTGATCGCCGGCGACAACGCCTGGGTCCGGGTGGTTCCCAACACGCGGGAGGCGACACTCAAGGCGCTGACGCCGGTAGTCGTGACGGGAACCCTGGACATTCCCGTGGGCCGCATCCGCAAGCTGGCTATGGGACCCGAGTACGTCGGGGCCTTCACCATCGGCGACCAATTGCTGTGGGGCGCGGCGGAGCCGCTGCGCCGGATGTTGCGGATTCTCCTCGACGCATAAGCGTGTCCATCGTGTGCAGGGACAGCCTGTAATGTGCGGTTACAGGCGTTGTCCCATCACAACATGGCCTCAGGGGTAACCATCAGCGCGGAGAGCCGGCCGAAGTTAAAAGCTGTCTCAGCTTGTCAGCCTAAGACATTGATGTTATGGTCCTTTTAGCACATCAGCGTCGAGGCGTTTGTTCGCATGAAGAGAAAAAAATTGCCTGCAGACCGAGCAGTGAGGGCGCAAATACCGATGAATCAGCCGAATTGGCGCTCAACCGCCCTGGCACTCGCCACGGCAGTGCTCCTCGGTGTTTGGGCGTCGGATGCCGCCGCCCTCGCACTGGGTCGAGTCACCGTCCAATCTGCATTGGGCGAGCCCCTCCGTGCCGACATCGACATCCTGGAGATCAACGCTGAAGAAATCGCCACCCTGCGAGCAACAGTGGCCTCGCCGGATGCGTTTCGCGCGGCCGGCCTCGAATACAGCCCGTTGCTCGCCAACATAGAGATCACCCTGCAGCGCCGACCGGACGGGCGGCACTTCCTCCAGTTGTCGAGCCAGCGGGCGATCAACGATCCATTCCTCGACCTGCTTCTCGAAACCCAGTGGGCTTCAGGACGCATCGTGCGGGACTACACGATGCTGATTGACCCGGCCAACCTGCGCCAGACCGCTCCTCCTGCCGCGGCCCAGGTCTCGCCGGTGGCGCCGCAGGCGGCGGTAAGACCGTCGGCGGCTGCGCCAGCGCCAGCGCCAGCGCCAGCGGCCAGAGCATCCCGCCAGGCGCCCGCAGCGGCCTCCGTGCCGACCAAGGAAGCTGCCGGGACGGCTCCCGGCAAGGGGGATGGCAAGCAGGTCAAGGTGCAAAGCGGGGACACCGCCGGCAAGATCGCAGCCGCCAACAAGCCGGTCAACGTTTCGCTCGACCAGATGCTCGTGGCGCTGTTGAATGCGAACCCGGAGGCTTTCATCGGCGGCAACGTCAATCGCCTCAAGGCCGGCGCGGTGCTCGAAATGCCGTCGGCCGAGCAGGCCGCCCAGGAATCCGCTGGGGCAGCCAGACAGACGGTCATTGCGCAGAGCCGCGACTTCAACGATTTCAGGCGGCGCCTGGCCGAGGGCTTGCCCACCACCCGAATTGCGCCCTCCGACCGGCAGGCTTCGGGCAAGGTCGAGGCCCAGGTCCAGGAGAAGAAGCAGACTGCGCCGTCACCGGACAAACTGACTCTGTCCAAGGGCGCGGTGCAAGGCAAGGCCGTCGAGGACAAGATCGCGCGCGAACGCGAAGCCAAGGACGCGGCGGTACGTCTGGCTGAACTGAACAAGAACATCAGCGACCTCAACCGCTTGGGAACCACGACCGCCGCCCCGGCGGTATCCGCCGCCGCAAGCGCGGGAAAGGCCGGGCCAGCCGCGACCGCCTCCGCTGCGGCGCCGCGATCCGCAGCGTCCCTGGCCGTCCCGGCCATCGCGGTGCCGGCGGCAGTGCCGGCCACAACCGCTCCGGTGGCAAGTGCAGTTCCGGCACCGGCTGCCTCGGTGCCGTCCAGTGCAGTTGCAGCGACAACCGCCTCGCTCCCCGCGGCTGCGATCCCGGCTGCGGTGTCCAGCGCACCCAGCGCCGCTACGTCGCCTGCGTCGAGCCCGGCTGTTGCAGCCAAGCCGCCACCTGCCCCAGTGGCGAAGCCGGCGCCACTCCAGGCGGCGGAACCCAGCTTCATCGAGGAATTGCTGTCGAACCCCCTGGTGCTCGGAGTCCTGGGCCTCGTGCTGGCTGTCCTGGCTGGCTTTGGGTTCTACAAGGCCCGGCAACGCAAGAAGGCGACCCAGGTCGACAGTTCATTCCTGGAAAGCCGCCTTCAGCCCGACTCGTTCTTTGGTGCCAGCGGCGGCCAGCGCATTGATACCAACGAAGGCGGTGCCACTGGCTCGTCCATGGTCTATTCGCCGAGCCAGCTCGATGCCGCCGGGGATGTCGATCCGGTAGCCGAGGCGGACGTCTACCTCGCCTATGGGCGCGACCTGCAAGCCGAGGAAATTCTGAAGGAGGCGATGCGCACCACGCCCCAGCGCGTCGCCATCCACAGCAAACTGCTTGAAATCTACGCCAAGCGCCGCGATACCAATGCATTCGAGCTGGTGGCCACCGAGGCCTACAGCCTGACCCGCGGCGAGGGGCCCGAATGGGAGCACATCTGCGAGCTGGGCCAGGAACTGGACGCCGGCAATATGCTGTACCGCCCCGGCGGGCAGCCGGCCGAAGGCGCAGCCGCAGATTCGGGCGCTGAACATGGCACCTTCGGGTCGACAGTGGCCACCCAGGTCGATTCGAAGGACGTGCCGTCGGGTCCGGTCGACCTGGATCTCGATCTGGACTTTTCGCTCGGCGATGATGTCCCGCCACCGTCAGCCCCGGAACCCACCCTGGTGACCCCGGCGCGGCCGGAGTCGACGCAAACCCTGAACAACATGGATTTCGGCTCGACCGCGACTGCCGCGGCACCTGCTCCGGTTGCGGCCGTGCCCATTTCGCTGGACCTGCCCGAGACGACAGGCAGGATAGAGCCCGTTATGGCCGGCCTGCCCGACCTCGAACTGTCCGACGAGGGCCTCACCTTCACGACGGAGCCCATCGCGGCGCCTGAGTTGCCTGCAACGGCGCCCACCCCCGCCGCTGCCGCCGACTCCGGCATGATCGAGTTCGACCTGGGCGCCTTGTCGCTGGACCTTCCCAATACCTCGGCACCTGCGTCCGCGCCCGCGACCATGCCCGGCAAGTCAGTTGCCGCGCAGGAGCCGCCAAGCACGACGGCCGAGGCCGGCAGCACGGGCGGCTTCGAAGATACCGGCAGCGCCAGCGGCGGCGATCCTTTGGCGACCAAGTTCGCACTGGCCCAGGAGTTCAACGCCATCGGCGACCCCGACGGTGCGCGCAGCCTTGCCGAAGAGGTATTGGCCGAGGCTTCGGGTGACCTCAAGCACAGGGCCCAACGCTTCCTGGCGGAAATCGGCTGATTCAGC
>DIZF01000083.1 GCA_002427815.1 Ramlibacter tataouinensis | reverse complement strand
GTTCGTAGGGGGGGAGCAGGCCGAGAGGCCTCCTCCCTACCCTCCCACAAAGAGTTCGTCGCGCGCCGGCTGGATGTAAGGCGTTTCGCCGAAGAGGGCGCAACCCTCAATGGCCAGGAGCTGGTGCAAAAGCACGAGCGCCTGATGGCCGAGACCCAGGGGCGCGGCGCCGGTTCAGCCGTGAGCTGGTCGGCGACGGGGGAAATGCGCAACCCCGGCCATGTCCACCCCGAGATCTGGCTGCACCTGCGCGCGCAGACGGTGTTGCCGCTGACGTGCCAGCGGTGCCTGGGGCCGGTCGATGTCGAACTCGCGGTGGACCGGTCGTTCCGGTTCGTTCCCGACGAGGAAATGGCGGCGGCACAGGACGATCAGTCCGAAGAGGACGTGCTGGCCCTGAGCCGCAGCTTCGACCTGGTGGAGCTGGTCGAAGACGAATTGTTGATGGAGATGCCGCTGGCGCCGCGCCATGAGGTGTGTCCGGATCCGGTCAAGCTCTCGGTCGCCGACGCGGATTTCGAGGAATCCTCTGAGCCGCGCGAAAACCCGTTCGCCCTGCTGGGCAAGCTCAAGATCGGCAAGACGCCGACGAAGTAGCCGGCGCTGGGCTATAATGATGGGCTTCGCGCCAGCACCTTTCTGGCCTGCGCGCGCCCACCGTCACCACCGCCTTGCGACGTGCAAGGCCCTTTTGCATTCAGGAGCCCATCATGGCCGTTCAGCAGAACAAGAAATCGCCCTCCAAGCGCGGCATGCACCGCTCTCACAACGCCCTGGTCGTGCCGGGCATCGCCGTCGAGCCCACGACCGGTGAAACCCACCTGCGCCACCACATCAGCCCGACCGGCTTCTATCGTGGCCGCAAGGTGCTGAAAACCAAGAACGAAGCCTGACCCTGCTGGTCGGCATGCGAGGCCCGGCTGCGCGCGCAGCGCGGGCCTTTTCTTTTTGGGGGAAGACGGCAAACGGCCGTTCCGCGCGCAGTCAAGACGGCCTGTCAAAAGGCCCTACATTTGAGACCATGACTACTCTGGCTGTCGACTGCATGGGAGGGGATCATGGTCCCCGGGTCACGCTTGAGGCCTGCCGGCGCTTCCTGGCCCACCAGGCCGACGCCCAGCTGCTGCTGGTCGGCGCCGGGGACGGGCTGCGGGCGTTTCAGCATCCACGGGCCCGGGTCGTGGCTGCGTCGGAGGTGGTGGCCATGGACGACGCCGTGGAAGTGGCGCTGCGCAGGAAGAAAGACTCTTCGATGCGCGTGGCGATCCAGCAGGTCAAGGACGGCCACGCCCAGGCCGCCGTGTCGGCCGGCAACACCGGTGCGCTGATGGCGCTGGCGCGTTACCTGCTCAAGACCGTGGACGGCATCGACCGCCCGGCAATCGCCTCACACTTGCCCAACGCCAAGGGCGGGGCGACCATGGTGCTGGACCTGGGCGCCAATGTCGACTGCACCGAGCAGCACCTGCTGCAATTCGCCGTGATGGGCTCGGCGCTGGTATCGGCCCTCACTCACGTCGATGCCCCGTCGGTTGGTTTGCTGAACATCGGCGAAGAGATCATCAAGGGCAGCGAGATGATCAAGAAGGCCGGCGAGCTGCTGCGATCGGCTGCGGATTCGGGCGACCTGAACTTCTACGGCAATGTCGAAGGCAACGACATCTTCAAGGGAACGACCGACATCGTGGTGTGCGACGGCTTCGTCGGCAACGTATTGCTCAAGACCACCGAAGGCCTGGCCACGATGCTGGGGGGCTTTCTCCGGGAAGAATTCTCGCGAAACATCTTTTCCCGAATGGCGGCAATGGCGGTCTATCCGCTGCTTTCTGCCTTCAAGAACCGGGTCGACGCCAGGAAATACAACGGCGCGGCATTGCTGGGCCTGCGCGGCCTGGTCTTCAAGAGTCACGGCTCGGCCGATGAATTCGCGTTCGAGCAGGCACTGAACCGCGCGTATGATGCGGCCCGAAACAACCTGCTCGAGCGCGTGCAGGCCCGCATCGCCCACGCCAGGCCCCTGTTGCTGGGAAGCGCGGACGCTGTGCGGCCGATGGAAACCTGCTCACCTTCATCATGACCAAATACTCGCGCATCACCGGAACCGGCAGCTACCTGCCGCCGCGCCGCGTTACCAATGCAGACCTGGCGGCCGAGCTCGCCGCGCAAGGCGTCGAAACGTCCGATCAATGGATCGTCGAGCGAACCGGAATCCGCGCCCGCCACTTCGCGGCGCCCGGCGTCACTGCCAGCGACCTGGGCGCGCAGGCTGCGCGCCACGCGCTGGAGGCCGCGCAGGTCCGGCCGCAGGACATCGACCTGATCATCGTGGCCACTTCCACCCCGGACATGGTCTTTCCGTCGGCCGCCTGCATCCTGCAGCACAAGCTGGGAATCGTGGGCTGCCCGGCTTTCGACTTGCAGGCGGTCTGCAGCGGCTTTATCTATGCGCTCGCCATCGCCGATTCCATGATCAAGACGGGCGCGGCCAGCAAGGCGCTGGTGATCGGCTCGGAAGTGTTCTCGCGCATTCTCGACTTCAAGGACCGCACCACCTGCGTGCTGTTCGGTGACGGGGCCGGCGCCGTGGTGCTGGAAGCGTCCGACACGCCGGGCATCCTGGCGAGCGACCTGCACGCGGACGGCAGTCATGTGGGCATCCTGTGTGTTCCGGGCACGGTCTCCGGCGGCAAGGTGCTGGGCGATCCCTTGCTCAAGATGGACGGCCAGGCCGTTTTCAAGCTGGCCGTCGGCGTGCTCGAGGACGCCGCCCGCGCGGCGCTGGACAAGGCCGGCAGAACGGCAGCGGATATCGATTGGCTGATTCCCCACCAGGCGAATATCCGCATCATGCAGAGCACCGCAAAAAGGCTGAAGCTGCCCATGGACAAGGTCATCGTCACGGTGGACCAGCACGGAAACACCTCGGCCGCGTCGATCCCGCTGGCGCTGGACGCGGCAGTTCGCAGCGGCAAGATCGCCAGGGGCGAGACGCTGATGCTCGAAGGCGTAGGGGGTGGCTTCACCTGGGGCGCGGTGCTGCTTGACTTCTGAGCACGGTGCCGCCTGGATCTCTTCTCTCTCTGAAAACGCCATGAAACCGTTTGCATTCGTCTTTCCCGGCCAAGGGTCGCAGGCTGTCGGCATGCTCGACGCATGGGGCGATCACCCGGCGGTGGTCGGTGCGTTGCGGGAGGCGTCCGATGCGTTGGGCGAGGACATTGCCCGGCTCATCAAGGACGGCCCCAAGGAAGCACTCGGCATGACCACCAATACCCAACCTGCCATGCTGGTGGCCGGCGTTGCGGCCTGGCGCGCCTGGCGTGCCGAGGGCGGCACCGCGCCGGCCGTGGTCGCGGGTCATTCCCTGGGCGAATACTCGGCGCTGGTGGCCTCGGGGGTGCTGACCCTGGCCGACGCCGCGCGGCTGGTGCGGTTTCGCGCCCAGGCGATGCAGGATGCGGTACCGGTGGGCACCGGTGCGATGGCCGCGATCCTCGGTATGGAGTCGCAGAAGGTGATCGAAGGCTGTGCCGAAGCGGTGCGCAGCTTCGGCACCAACACGGCCGAAGTCGTTGAGGCCGTGAATTTCAATGATCCGGCGCAGACCGTGATCGCCGGCAGCAGGAAAGCAGTCGAAAAGGCCTGCGAAGTGCTCAAGGCCGGCGGTGCCAAGCGCGCCCTGCCGCTGCCCGTGTCGGCGCCATTCCACTCCAGCCTGATGCGACCGGCGGCCGAAAGGCTGAAGGAAAGGCTGGCGGCGACGCCGTTCGCAACTCCCCTGATTCCGGTGATCAACAATATCGAAGTCAAGACCGAGATCGAACCCGACCGCATCCGGGCCGCGCTTTACCATCAGGCTTTCGGGCCCGTGCGTTGGGTCGAGTGCGTGCAGGCCATCAAGGCGCGGGGCATCCTGACCCTGATCGAATGCGGGCCCGGCAAAGTGCTGGCGGGACTGTGCAGGCGCATCGACCCCGAGCTCACCGGCGCAGCGTTGTACGACCCGGCCACGCTGGCTGAAGTGAAGGGGCTACTCGCATGAATCCGAGGTTGCAGGGACAGGTCGCCCTGGTCACCGGTGCGTCCCGGGGGATTGGCGCAGCGATTGCACTGGAATTGGCCCAACAGGGCGTGAAGGTCATCGGGACGGCGACTTCGGACACCGGCGCAGCTGCGATCACGCGCGCGCTGTCGCAGTTCCCGGGGTGCCGTGGCGCCAACCTCAACGTCAATGACGCTGTCGCGGCCCAGGCGCTGATCGACGACATCGCCAATGAACACGGCGGCCTGCAGGTCCTTGTCAACAATGCCGGCATCACCCGAGACGCGCTCGCGATGCGTCTGAAGGACGAGGACTGGGACGCCGTGCTGGACACCGACCTGAAGGCAGTGTTCCGCATGTGCCGGGCGGTGATGCGCACCATGATGAAGCAGCGCTACGGCCGCATCATCAACATCACGTCGGTGGTCGGCGCCCTGGGCAACCCGGGCCAAGCCAACTATGCAGCGGCCAAGGCCGGGGTCGCCGGCATGACGCGATCGCTGGCGCGTGAACTCGGCAGTCGCGGCATCACCGTCAATTGCGTCGCGCCCGGATTCATCGAAACCGAAATGACCGAGAATCTGACTGAAGCGCAGCAGCAGGCGTTGCTGGTCAAGGTCGCCCTCGGCCATCTGGGCAAGCCGGCCGACATCGCGCACGCCGTCGGATTTCTGGCCTCGCCGCAGGCAGGCTATGTGACGGGACAGGAGATCCACGTCAACGGCGGCATGTACATGTCCTGAATTTCTTTCGCGCCGGTTGATCCGCCCGGCGCGGCACAAGCCCGCACCACGGGCTTTCAGCGCCCCGCCTTGCGAGTCTCCTGGGCTTCGCAAGGCGGGGCGCTAAAATCGCGGATTCATTCACAACCCTTTGAGGGAACCATGAGCGATATCGAAGCACGTGTCAAAAAAATCATCGCCGAACAGCTCGGCGTGGAGGAGTCCCAGGTCACCAGTGAAAAAGCCTTCGTGGCCGATCTCGGTGCCGACTCGCTCGACACGGTGGAACTTGTGATGGCGCTCGAGGATGAGTTCGGCATCGAGATCCCGGACGAGGATGCCGAAAAGATCACGACGGTGCAGAACGCCATCGACTACGCCAACGCCCACCAGAAGGCCTGACCGCGCATGGGCGCAATGCAGCATCGCCTCGAGCCGGTCCGTGTCTTCACGGCCTGCCGCACAGCCGACCGGAGGGCCCCGTGACCCGGCGCCGCGTAGTCGTCACCGGCCTGGGTTGTGTCAGCCCGGTCGGCAACACCGTCGCGCAATCCTGGTCCAACATCCTGGCCGGAACGTCGGGCATCGACCTCATCACCCAGTTCGATGCCACTAATTTCGCCTGCAAGATCGCGGGCGAGGTCAAGGGCTTCAATATCGCGGATTACATCCCCGAGAAGGAAGCCCGGCATATGGACCGTTTCATTCACCTGGGCATGGCCGCGGCCTTCCAGGCGGTGGTGGACAGCGGACTGCCCACCGGCGACGCACTGGACGATGAGTCGGCGACGCGCATCGGCTGCAACATCGGCGCCGGTATCGGCGGGCTGCCGATGATCGAACGCACCCACGCCGAATTGACGGATCGCGGTCCGCGACGGATTTCTCCCTTCTTCGTGCCGGCTTCGATTATCAACATGATCTCGGGCCACGTGTCGATCAAGTACGGCTTCAAGGGGCCCAACCTCGCCGTGGTCACGGCCTGTACGACCGGGCTGCATGCCGTGGGCCTGTCGGCACGCCTGATCGAATACGGCGACGCGGACGTGATGGTGGCCGGCGGCGCCGAAGCGGCCGTTTCTCCGCTGGGCATCGGCGGTTTCGCATCGGCCCGTGCCCTGTCCACCCGCAACGACGATCCCAAGACCGCGTCGCGGCCCTGGGACCGGGACCGCGACGGCTTCGTGCTGGGCGAGGGCGCGGGCGTGCTGGTGCTGGAGGAGTACGAACACGCCAAGGCGCGGGGCGCGAAGATCTACGCGGAGTTGGCGGGATTCGGCATGAGCGCGGACGCGTTCCACATGACGGCACCGGATGTCGATGGCCCGCGCCGATCCATGGCCAATGCGCTGCGCAATGCGGGTATCAATGCCGACGCGGTCGATTACCTCAACGCGCACGGCACTTCCACGCCGCTGGGCGACCTGAACGAGACCAATGCGATCAAGCTGGCGCTCGGCGATCACGCCCGCAGGACGGTGGTCAATTCGACCAAATCCATGACCGGCCATCTGCTGGGCGGCGCGGGTGGCATCGAATCGGTCTTCACCGTGCTGGCGGTGCACGAGCAGAAGAGCCCGCCGACCATCAATATCTTCAACCAGGATCCGGAGTGCGACCTGGACTATTGCGCCAATACGGCGCGGGACATGAAGATCGACGTGGCCATCAAGAACAACTTCGGCTTCGGCGGCACCAACGGCACCCTTGTCTTCAAGCGTCTTCAATAGCGTGGGCTCGCTGGAGTCCCCACTGAAACGGCTTTCTCCATGCACAACGCCCCATCGGTGAGCTATCCGGTGGGGCGTTCGCTCGTGGCCGGCGCCCTCGCTTGCGCGGCCTGGTTGCTGGGCGCGCTGGCTTGCGTCCAGTGGACGGTTCAATCGCAGGCGAGCGGCTGGCGCCTGGTCGCGGCAGGCATCGCCCTGGCGGCGGCCGCGCTGGCTTCCGCCTGGAACTGGTGGGCCATGCCCCGCGGCATCCTGGGCTGGGACGGGCAAAGCTGGACCTGGACCGCTGCGGGCACCGCATACGCCGGCACCGTGGAGGTTCGCCTGGATCTGCAACAGTGCCTGCTGGTGCACTTCAGAAGCCCGGCCGTGTCGCATTGGCTCTGGTTGGAGCGCGCCCACTGCGCCGAACGCTGGGACGAGCTGCGCCGTGCGGTATATTCCCGCGCCAGAACGCAAACGCTACCCAAGGCCGAGCCCGGGGCAGCGGAACCATGACAAAAACGCTGCCAGCTTCGCCCCCCACTCCCGCCGATACCGACCTGATGCTGGTAGAACGCACGGTCGCGGGTGACCAGAAGGCCTATGAGCTGCTGGTGGTCAAATACCAGCGCCGTATCGAACGGCTGATCGGGCGGATGGTGCGCGATACCGATCTGGTCGAAGACATCGCGCAGGAAACCTTTATCCGGGCCTACCGGGCCCTGGCCCAGTTCCGCGGCGAGGCCCAGTTCTACACCTGGCTGTACCGGATCGCCGTCAATACCGCCAAGAAGGCCCTGGTCGACCTCAAGCGTGACCCTGTGGTCTCCGAAAGCGCGCTTCGGGGTGGCGGCGACGATGAAGATGAAACTTCCGCCGTGGAGAACGAACTAACCAGCGCGGAAACGCCAGAAACGATCCTGGCCGCCAAGGAAATTGCCGCCGCGGTCAACTCGGCCATGGAAGCTTTGCCCGAGGAACTGCGCCAGGCAGTGACCCTGCGCGAAATCGAGGGTCTGAGCTACGAAGAGATTGCGGAAGCGATGAATTGCCCGATCGGCACTGTGCGTTCCAGGATTTTCAGGGCGCGCGAGGCGATTTCGGCCAAGGTCAAGCCCATGCTGGAAAACCAGTCGGGCAAGCGCTGGTAAGGCACCGGCACGATGCGGCGAGGTGATGTTATGAACAAGATACAGACCCAGGAGCTCATTTCGGCTCTGGCCGATGGCCAGTTGCAGGGCGAAGATTTCGCGCGAGGCGTCGAGGCGGCCGCCGATCCGGTCGGGCGCGAGGCGTGGATTGCCTACCATGTGATCGGTGACGTCCTGCGGTCCGGGGAACTGGCAGCGGGGGCCCATCCCGACGTTTTTCTCAGGCAGGTGAAGCTGGCCCTGCAGCAGGAACCGCGTCTGTCGGCCGAGCGCCCGTCCGCCCAGTCCGTCCCGCTGGCCACGCCAGTTCAATATGCCGCAAATGACGCCAGTTTCCGCTGGAAGCTGGTGGCCGGGTTCGCGTCCGTCGCAGCCGTGGGCGCTATCGCCTGGTCCGTGACGGGCAGTCTTCCCGGCAAACCCGAGCAGGGCCAGTTGGCCTCCAACGGCACCGTGCTCACGGCCAGCGAACGCGGCGTCATGATCCGCGATGCGCGGCTTGACGAGTTCATGGCCGCGCACCGTCAACTCGGCGGTGCCTCGGTGCTGCCGGCCGGCTTTGTCCGCAACGCGACCTTCGAAGGCCCCGGCCGCTGAAGCGGCGACAGCGCATGGCATACGGCGACAAGTCCAAGACAATGCTTGCGGCCCGCGGCTTCGCAGCCCTCTGGGCAGTCGCTATGCTCGGCGTGGCGATGGCCCAGACAGTGCCGCCGGTCGCCGTGCCATCCGTTGCCCCGGCCCAGGGCAAGTCACCGGAGCGCAGCATCAATGAATGGCTGGAGCGGATGCACCGGGCCTCCGGGCAGCGCAACTATGTGGGTACCCTGGTCGTGTCGTCGAACACCGGCGCCATGTCCAGTGCCCGCATCTGGCACGCATGCCGTGGCGATCAGCAGGTCGAGCGGGTGGATTCGCTCACCGGTGCGCCGCGTTCCACTTTCCGGCGCAATGAAGAGGTTGTCACGTTTCTGCCGGAAGCACGGGTCGCTCGCACCGAAAGACGGGAGACGCCGTCGCTGTTCCCGAACCTGCTCAAACCCAGCGAGACGTCCATTCCCGAGTTCTACGCCGCGCACCGTATCGGTGGTGATCGCGTCGCGGGTTTCGAGACCGACGTCGTCCAGGTGACTCCCAAGGACAGCCTGAGGTTTGGCTACCGCATCTGGAGCGAAAAAAAGACCGGTCTGGTGGTCAAGTTGCAGACCCTCGACCTGGACGGAAGTGTGCTGGAACAGGCCGCTTTTTCCGAGCTCCAGATGGACGCGCGGGTCCGGATCGACAAGCTCAATCAGATGATGGCCGCGACCGACGGCTGGCGGGTCGAAAAAGCCGACGCCGTCAAGACCAGCGCGGCAGTCGAAGGGTGGCATTTGAAGAGCGAGGTGGCCGGGTTCAGGCCCGTCAGCTGCTACAAGCGTCCCGCTGCCGGCCAGCCGCTGCCCGAAGGCAGCATGCAATGGATTTTTTCGGATGGGCTGGCGTCGGTTTCGCTGTTCGTCGAAGCCTACGATCGTCAGCGGCATACCCATGAGGGACTGTTCTCCAGCGGCGCGACCCAGACGCTCACGCGGCGCGTCCAGGACTGGTGGCTCACGGCGGTGGGGGAAGTGCCGCCGCAGACACTGAAAGCCTTCGCGCAAAGCCTTGAGCGGCGCAAATAAACCCCCATTTGGCTGGACTATGCAATGGTTCAGTCGCAGCCGCGGCGAATCATTGCGCGGCTTCTTGGTTCTCGGCATATATCTGTCTGATTGAAAGGTCGACATGTACAGGATTGATTGGAAGAAACTTCGGGGCTATGGCCTGGTGATCGCGCTGGCGCTGGCCGGGACTGTGGCGCTGATGCCGGCCCGGCCGGCGCTGGCGCAGGCCCGTGCTCTGCCGGACTTCACCGACCTGGTGGAGCAGGTCGGGCCGTCGGTGGTCAACATACGTACCCTCGAGCGATCACGCGGAAGCGTGAACGGTGTCGCGCCGGGCGACATGGACGAGGACATGCAGGAATTCTTCCGTCGCTTCTTCGGCCAGCCACTGCCCGGTGTGCCGCGGCAGACGCCCCGGCCCAACCGGCCGCAGCCCGATGAGGAGCACCCGCGCGGGGTGGGCTCGGGCTTCATCCTGAGCACCGACGGCTTCGTGATGACCAATGCCCATGTGGTCGAGGGCGCCGATGAGGTGCTCGTGACGCTGACCGACAAGCGTGAATTCAAGGCCAGGATCATCGGATCCGACAAGCGCAGCGACGTCGCAGTGGTCAAGATCGACGCGACCGGCCTGCCTGCGGTGAAGGTCGGGGACGTCACCCGCCTGAAGGTGGGCGAATGGGTGATGGCCATCGGCTCCCCGTTCGGCCTGGAAAACACGGTGACCGCGGGCATCGTCAGCGCCAAGCAGCGCGACACCGGCGACTACCTGCCTTTCATCCAGACCGATGTGGCGATCAACCCCGGCAATTCGGGCGGCCCGCTGATCAACATGCGCGGCGAAGTGGTGGGCATCAACAGCCAGATCTATTCGCGCTCCGGCGGTTTCATGGGCATCTCGTTCGCCATTCCCATCGACGAGGCCATCCGCGTCAGCGAGCAGCTGCGCGTCTCCGGGCGGGTCTCGCGCGGCCGCATCGGAGTGCAGATCGACCAGGTGACCAAGGACGTGGCCGAGTCCATCGGCCTGGGCAAGCCCCAGGGCGCGCTGGTGCGCAGCGTGGAAAGCGGCTCGCCGGCGGACAAGGCGGGCATCGAGGCCGGTGACATCATCACGCGGTTCGATGGCAAGGTGATCGAAAGGGCGTCCGACCTGCCACGCCTGGTGGGCAACACCAAGCCCGGCACCCGCAGCAACGTGACCGTGTTCCGGCGCGGCGCGTCGAAGGACCTGAGCATCACGGTCGCCGAAATCGAGCCCGAGAAGGCGGTGCGGCGCACCTCCGGGAAGGATGAAAAGCCCAAGAGCTCCGCGGCAGCCCAATCCGTGGGCCTCTCGGTCAGTGAGTTGACCGACGCGCAGAAGAAGGAGCTCAAACTCAAGGGCGGCGTGAAGGTCGAGGCGGTCGCCGATGGCGCCGCGCGCGCGGGCATCCGGGAGGGCGACATCATCGTGGCGATCGGAAACACCGAAGTCGGCAGCGTCAAGGACTTCGATGCGGTCGTGGCCAAGATCGACAAGAACAAGCCGATTCCGGTGCTGCTGCGTCGCGGTGAACTGGCGACCTACGTGCTGATCCGGCCGGCACGTTAACGGTCCCTCCTTATGGCTTGCCCACCGCAATAGACAGGCCCTGCGAGTGGCTGATCTTCCGAAAGCCCCAGACTCATAGTCGGGTTTGGGCTTTTGTACGAAAGCATCCACCCCTTCAAAAAAATAAATTCGCCGGCCCAAGGTCAGCCCTTATGTGTGCGATCACTGACTTTTGTGGGGGCTTCATTACATTTTTGGGTAGAATTGACCTCTCTCATCGGCGATTAGCGGCATATCGAAAACTGCCCAATCCACCATGCGGGATGGATTCCCTTAGTCCACCCTGCATCCACAGATCGCCCACATGTTGTCCCAAACCTTGCTCATCTATTTTGTTGATAAGCTGTGAATAACATCCTTGTTGCTCGTCTGCAACGACCTGGTTTGGCCGATGGTTTGCCTGTACGCCCTGGGGTTTTTGCCTACAATGAAGCTCCAACTATCGCAGTTGCCATAGATTGTTGGTTCAGGGCGCGTCACTTCTCGACGCGCCCTTTTTTCTTTCCCCTCGCCTTTTGAATTCAATCACTTAAGCGTTCCCGTTGATGAATCACATCAGAAATTTTTCGATCATCGCGCACATCGATCACGGCAAATCCACGCTCGCGGACCGCCTGATCCAGCGTTGTGGCGGCTTGTCGGATCGGGAGATGGAAGAGCAGGTGCTCGACTCGATGGAGCTGGAAAAAGAGCGTGGGATAACCATCAAGGCGCAGACCGCTTCGCTGCGCTATCTGGCGCGCAATGGCGAGGTCTACCACCTCAATCTGATCGACACACCGGGCCATGTCGACTTCTCTTACGAGGTCTCGCGCTCGCTGTCGGCGTGCGAGGGTGCGCTGCTCGTCGTCGACGCGAGCCAGGGCGTGGAAGCGCAGACGGTGGCCAATTGCTACACAGCGCTGGACCTCGGCGTCGAGGTGGTGCCGGTGCTCAACAAGATGGATCTGCCCCAGGCCGATCCCGAGAATGCGAAAGAGGAGATCGAGGACGTGATCGGCATCGACGCCAGCCACGCCATTCCCTGTTCGGCCAAGACCGGCATGGGGATCGACGAGATCCTCGAAGCGGTGGTGACCCGCATCCCGGCACCGCGCGGCAATCCCGACGGGCCGTTGCGCGCCATGATCATCGACAGCTGGTTCGACAGTTATGTCGGGGTGGTGATGCTGGTGCGGGTTGTGGACGGCCGGCTGGCCAAGGGCGAGCGCATCAAGCTGATGGCCACCGGTGCCACCTACAACGCGGACAACCTGGGCGTTTTCACCCCGGCCAGCGAGCCACGCGACTCCCTGGAGGCCGGGCAGGTCGGATTCATCGTCGCCGGCATCCGCGAACTGCAGGCGGCAAAGGTCGGCGACACCGTCACATTGATCAAGGCCGGCTCCGGGGGCGCGGCCTTCACCGCGACTGAAGCCTTGCCGGGCTTCAAGGAAATCCAGCCCCAGGTCTTCGCCGGTCTCTATCCCACCGAGGCCAATCAGTACGACTCCCTGCGCGACGCGCTGGAAAAGCTGAAGCTCAACGACGCGTCGCTGCATTACGAGCCCGAAGTCAGCCAGGCGCTGGGCTTCGGGTTTCGCTGCGGCTTTCTGGGACTGCTGCACATGGAGATCGTCCAGGAGCGGCTGGAGCGTGAGTTCGACCAGGACCTGATCACCACGGCCCCGAGCGTGGTCTACCAGGTGCTCAAGGCCGACGGCGAAACGATCATGGTGGAAAACCCGTCGAAGATCCCCGACCAGAGCCGCGTCCTGGAAATCCGCGAGCCCATCGTCACCGTGCACCTGTACATGCCGCAAGAGTACGTGGGACCGGTCATGACCCTGGCCAACCAGAAGCGCGGCGTGCAGCAGAACATGGCCTACCACGGCAAGCAGGTCATGCTGACCTACGAACTGCCGTTGGGCGAGATCGTGCTGGACTTCTTCGACAAGCTCAAATCGGTCAGTCGCGGCTATGCCTCGATGGATTATTCGTTCAAGGAATACCGGGCCTCCGACGTGGTCAAGATCGACATCCTGCTCAACGGTGAGCGGGTGGATGCGCTGTCCGTCATCGTCCACCGCAGCCAGGCCCAGTACCGCGGTCGGGCGGTGGTGGCGAAGATGCGCCAGATCATCAGCCGGCAGATGTTCGACGTCGCTATCCAGGCCGCGATCGGAGCCAACATCATCGCCCGCGAAACCATCAAGGCGCTGCGCAAGAACGTGCTGGCAAAATGCTACGGCGGCGACATCAGCCGCAAGCGCAAACTCCTCGAAAAACAGAAGGCAGGCAAGAAAAGAATGAAGCAGATCGGTTCAGTCGAAGTGCCCCAGGAAGCGTTCCTGGCCATATTGCAGGTGGAGGAATGAGCGGCGGCTGGCAATGCCCGGGCGCGGACCTTACCGCGGGCAGTCCGGGCCGCGGCGAGATGGCAGCGCGCCGCCACGGCGGGGGAGCCGCATGATGCCGTTCCTCACCGCTGCCGTGCTGGCGGCTTTCGCAGGCTACGCCGGCGCCTGGTATTTCGGGGTGCTGGAAGGAAACTTCGCCCTGTTGCTGTTCCTGGCGACGCTGGTCACGGGACTCTACTGGCTGGCCGAGCGTCTGTACTTCCTGCCGCGGCGCCGCAAGGCGGCTGAGCGCCTGGAGGTGAACGCGGCCCAACGCCGGGCCGACCTGGCCGCCCAGGGCATTACCCAGGTAGACGGGGATCTGGCGCAAGCGCGGCAGAGCCTGCTGATGCAGCCCTGGTGGCTGGACTGGACCGCCGGCCTGTTCCCGGTGATCCTGGCGGTGTTCGTGCTGCGCTCGTTCCTCTTCGAGCCGTTCAAGATTCCGTCCGGATCGATGATTCCCACGCTGCTGGTTGGCGACCTGATCCTGGTGAACAAATTCACCTACGGAATCCGCCTGCCAGTCGTCAACATCAAGCTGACGCAGGGACATGCGCCCCAACGCGGCGACGTCATGGTGTTCCGCTATCCGCCCAAGCCCAGCCTGGATTACATCAAGCGCGTGGTCGGCGTCCCGGGCGACGAGGTGGCTTATCTTGACAAGAAGCTCACGATCAACGGCAAGCCCGTGAGCAAGACGGCGCTGCCCGACTTCTTCGACGAGGACGCCATGCTTTACTTCAAGCAGTTCGAGGAAGTGCTCGGGGACCGGCGGCACCGCATCCTCAACGACGACAATCGTCCGGCCTTCATACCCGGCGTCGAGAACTTTCCCTTCAAGCAGAATTGCCGCTACAGTGTCGAGGGCGTTGTCTGCAAGGTACCCGAGGGCCAGTACTTCATGATGGGGGACAACCGCGATAACTCCCTCGACTCGCGGTACTGGGGCTTCGTGCCCGACGCCAACATCGTCGGCAGGGCGTTTTTCATCTGGATGAATTTCAGCAGTCTCAAGCGCATCGGATCGTTCGAATAGGTTTGTCTTCGCGAGAAGGGTCAGTACATGAAGCTTCGGCTCAAGTCAAAGCAGGTCGGCATTTCCTTCATCGGCCTGTTGTTCGTGGTCGGCGTGCTGGCATGTCTGGCCGTTCTGGGGGCCGAGGCCTTCCCGACGGTGGTCGAGTACCAGGCCATTCTCAAGGCCGTCCAGAAGGCTTCGGAAGGCAATACGGTTCCGGAGGTCAGAATGATCTTTGACAAGGCCGCAGCGATCGATGACATTGCGTCCATCACCGGCCGGGACCTCGACATCTCCAAGGAAGGCGACCAGGTGGTCGTGAAGTTCGCCTACAAGCGGGAGATCCATATGTTCGGACCGGCGTACCTGCTGCTGAAATACTCCGGTCAGTCCAAGAAGACCCGGTAATCAAGGCAAGCGTGGATGGCCGGCTCTCCGCCCTGCAAGCGCGCTTGCAGCACCAATTCTCAGATCCGCGGCTGCTGGCGCGGGCGCTGACGCACCGCAGCTTCTCGGCCGAGCACAACGAACGGCTGGAATTCCTGGGCGATTCCGTGCTCAACCTGGCCGTGGCCGCGCTGCTGTACGACCGCTTGCAGGCCTTGCCCGAGGGGGACCTGTCGCGGGTGCGCGCCAATCTCGTGAAACAGGAAACCCTGCATCAACTCGCGGTGGGCCTGGGCCTGTCCGAAGTCATCCGGCTGGGGGAAGGCGAGTCGCGGTCCGGCGGAAGCCGGCGGCCGTCGATCCTGGCCGATGCGCTGGAGGCCGTGATCGGCGCCGTGCATCTGGACGCCGGCTACGTCACGGCCGAGGCACTGGTGCGCCGCCTGTTCCAGGACCTCGCGATCAACCCCACCATGGCCGCCACCGCGAAAGACCCCAAGACCGAACTGCAGGAATGGCTGCAAGGGCGCAAGATGAAGCTCCCGGTGTACCGGGTCGCGGCCACATTGGGCGCTGCCCACAAGCAGACCTTCGACGTGGAGTGCGAAATCGTGGAGCTGGGCGTGGTCGAACGCGGCATCGGTGCCTCGCGGCGCGCCGGCGAGCAGGCCGCCGCGGCCGCCATGCTGCTGGCCCTCAAAGCCAAGGGGAAATAATGGATGCGAATACCCAGCGCTGCGGCGCAATCGCCATCGTCGGCAAGCCCAATGTCGGCAAGTCGACGCTGCTCAACGCCCTGGTCGGCCAGAAGATCAGCATCACCTCGCGCAAGGCCCAGACCACGCGCCATCGGATCACGGGCATCCGCACCGTCGGCACTACGCAGTTCGTTTTTGTCGACACGCCGGGCTTCCAGACCCGCCACAACACCGCCTTGAACAAAGCGCTCAACAAGACCGTGCTCGGTGCGGTCGGCGACGTCGACCTGGTGCTGTTCGTGGTTGAAGCCGGCAAATTCACGCCCGCGGATGCCAAGGTGCTGGAGTTGCTCAAACCCGGCATCCCGGCGCTGCTGGTCGCCAACAAGCTCGACGAGGTCAACCGTCGCGGCGACATCGCGCCCTGGCTGCAGGAGATGCAGCGGCGGCACGCCTTTGCCGAGTTCGTTCCGATGTCGGCGAAGAACGCGAAGGATGTGGAGCGCCTGTTCGCGATCTGCGAGAAATACCTGCCCGAGCAGGCCTGGTGGTACGGCGCGGACGAGTTGACCGACCGCAGCGAAAAGTTTCTCGCCGGCGAAACCGTGCGCGAAAAGCTGTTCCGGTTCACCGGAGACGAGTTGCCCTACACCTCGACGGTGGTGGTGGACAAGTTCGAGGAAGAGCCCAGTCCCAAGCACGGCCGCATGGTCCGGATCGCGGCCACCATCATCGTCGAGCGCGATGGCCACAAGGCCATGGTCATCGGAGACAAGGGCGAGCGGCTCAAGCGCATCGGCACCGAAGCCCGCCAGGAACTCGAAAAGCTCATGAGCTGCAAGGTGTTCCTCGAGCTCTGGGTCAAGGTGCGCAGTGGCTGGGCCGACGACGAGGCACGCGTGAAGAGCTTCGGCTACGAGTGACCGTGGTTGGCAAACGCATTTCCGACGAACCCGCGTTTGTCCTCCATCGGTATGACTGGAGCGAATCCAGCCTGATCCTGGAAACGTTCACCCGTCACCATGGCCGCGTGGCGCTGGTGGCGAAAGGCGCCAAGAAACCCAGCTCCAATTTCCGGCCGGTGTTGCTGCCGCTGCAACCTTTGCACCTGGCGTTCGGCGGCGACGCCGAGATCCGCACCTTGAAGGGCGCCGAATGGGCCGGCGGGCAGGTCATGCCCACCGGCGATGCCCTGCTGTCGGGGTATTACCTCAACGAATTGGTGATGCGGCTGCTGGCGCGGGACGACCCCCATCCCCAGCTGTTCGATGCTTATGCCGCTGCGGTGGCTGTGTTGGCGTCGCAGCATGGTGAAGCGCTGGAGCCGGCGTTACGGACTTTCGAATTGCTGCTGCTGCGGGAAATCGGGCTGCTGCCCGCGCTGGACATGGAAACCCCGACCCTGGCGCCACTGGCGCCGGAGAGGCGCTACAGCCTGATTCCCGAGGCAGGGCTGGTGGCGACACGCGAGCACGACGGGCGCTCCAGCCTCAGCGGCGGCCAATGGCTGGCGCTGCAGCACGCGCTGGAGGCGCGAACGCAGTTCATCCTGACCTTGCGGCACGTGGCACAGACAATGGCCGAGCTCAAGCCGCAGCTGCGCGCACTGCTGCACTACCATTGCGGTGTCGCCACGTTCCGAACCCGGCAACTGATGCTGGACCTGCAAGCCCTATGACCCCCCCGACCCTGTCCACGGCTCTCTCAGTCAACCTGAACAAGGTGGCGCTGGTCCGCAACACGCGCCATCTGGGCATCCCCAGCGTGGTTCGTGCAGCGACGCTGTGCCTGGAGGGCGGCGCGCACGGGATCACCGTCCATCCCCGGCCCGATGCCCGGCATATCCGGGCGGACGATGTCCGGGAGCTGCACCGGTTGCTCCAATCGTGGCCCGGCGCCGAGTTCAACATCGAGGGCAATCCGTTCCACAACCTGATGGATTTCGTGCGCGAGCTGCGGCCCCAGCAATGCACGTTCGTGCCGGACACCGAGGGCCAGTTCACCAGCGACCATGGCTGGGACCTCGCCGCCGACGCCGGCCGGCTGCGGCCGGTGATCGCCGAAGCCCGGGCGCTGGGGGTGCGGGTGAGCCTGTTCATGGACCCGCAGCCGCAGGCAATGGCCGTAGCGAAAGACGTTGGCGCCGACCGGGTCGAGCTCTACACCGAGCACTACGCCAGCGCGTTCGGCACCGCGCACCAGAGCGATGTGGTGCGCGACTACGCGCAGGCCGCGCGCGCTGCGCAGGCGGCGGGACTGGGGGTCAACGCGGGCCATGACCTCAATCGGGACAACCTCACCACATTCCTGCGCGCCGTGCCCGGAGTGCGCGAAGTCTCCATCGGGCATGCGCTGATCGCCGACGCCCTGGAGTTGGGGTACGCGGCCACGGTCAGGGCCTACCTGGACTGCATCGCCCGGGCCGGCGCCGGCGTTGGCCCCACATGATTTTCGGGATCGGGACCGATGTCTGCGACGTGCGCCGCATCCGCACGTCGATGCAGCGGCATGGCGAGCGGTTCGCACGGCGCATCCTGAGCGACCGGGAGATGACCGTGTGGCGCAGCCGCAGCGCGCGCTGGCCGGAGCGGGGCTTGCGCTACCTAGCGACGCGTTTTTCGGCGAAGGAAGCATTCAGCAAGGCCGTGGGCCTGGGCATGCGCCTGCCGATGACCTGGCGTCTGTGCGAAATCGCGAATCTGCGAAGCGGCCAGCCGGTGGTCGTCCTGCACGGCGGACTCAAGGAATGGTTCGAGGCGCAGGGCCTGACGGCGCACGTCACGGTGACCGATGAAACCGACTACGCTGCCAGCTTTGTCGTCATCGAAAAGAAAGTGGCTGAATGACCGAGCACGCACCCCTGATCCTGGACATCGCGGGGCTGTCGCTCACCGACGTCGACCGGCGTCGGCTATCACATCCGTTGACCGGCGGGATGATTCTGTTCGCGCGCAACTGGCAGGACCGCGAGCAGCTGGCCGCTTTGTGCGCGGAAATCACGGCCATCCGCGACGACCTGCTGATTTGCGTGGACCATGAAGGCGGCCGTGTGCAACGCTTTCGCACCGGCGGCTTCACCCATCTGCCGCCCATGCGAGCCCTGGGCGACTTGTGGATGAAGGACGCGCTGGCTGCCACCAACGCGGCTACCGCCGCCGGCTACGTGCTGGGCGCCGAACTGCGCGCTTGCGGCGTGGACCTCAGCTTCACGCCGGTGCTCGACCTGGACTGGGGCGAAAGCGGCGTCATCGGTGACCGCGCCTTCCACCGCGACCCGCGGGTGGTTGCGCTCATGGCCAAGAGCCTGATGCATGGCCTGCTGCGCGCCGGCATGTCCAACTGCGGCAAACATTTCCCCGGCCACGGCTTCGTCAAGGCCGACTCCCACACCGACATACCGGTGGACCGACGCAGTCTCAAGGCCATCCTGGCCGACGACGCGGCGCCTTATCAGTGGCTCAACACGTCGCTGTCCAGCGTGATGCTGGCCCACGTCGTGTACCCGAAGGTGGACCCGCGCCCGGCTGGCTTTTCCAGCCGTTGGCTCAACGACGTGCTGCGCGCCAAGCTGGGCTTTGGCGGCGCGATCTTCAGCGACGACCTGAGCATGACGGGCGCGCGCGTGATCGACGGCCGCGCGGTGAGCTATACCGAGGCGGCTGTCGCGGCGCTGAATGCGGGTTGCGACATGGTACTGCTGTGCAATCAGTCCCTGCGCGATCCCCCGGCGGTGGACTTGCTGCTGGACGGGCTGGGCGAGGCGCAACGCAAGGGGCGCTGGCATGCCAGCGGAGCGGGCGAGCGGCGGCGCCTGGCATTGCTGCCCGCCGCGCCCGCGCTGCCCTGGGATGCGCTGATGGCGCATCCCGACTACATCCACGCGCTGGGCTTGCTGCCCTGAGCGCCGGGTCGGCGAGCGAACAGCCCGCCGGCTTTCAGCGCGATTCGGCTTCCCGGCGCAGCGCCGGGAAGAGGATCACGTCCCGGATGCTGGGGCTGTCCGTCAACAGCATCATGAGCCGGTCGATGCCGATGCCGCAACCGCCGGTGGGCGGCATGCCGTACTCCAGCGCGCGCACGAAATCATGGTCGAAGAACATGGCTTCGTCGTCCCCGGAGTCCTTGGCGTCGACCTGGGCCATGAATCGCGCCACCTGGTCCTCAGCGTCGTTGAGCTCCGAAAAACCGTTGCCGAACTCGCGCCCTGTGACGTAGAGCTCGAAGCGCTCGGTGACATGAGGCCGATCGTCGTTGGCCCGCGCCAGGGGTGAAATCTCGGTCGGGTGCTCCATGATGAAGGTCGGCTGCCAGAGCTTTTCTTCCACCGTTTCCTCGAAGAAAAGCACCTGCAGGCTGGCCAGCGATCGCCCCGACAGCTTGTTCTTTTCCTCGGTCAGGCCCAGCTTGCGCAGCGCATTGAGCAGCCATACCGGATCGTCCGCCTGGTCGCCGGCTTCGGTGTGCTTGAGAATGGCCTCGCGGATCGTCAGCCGTTCGAACGGCGACGCCAGATCCACCGTGCGGCCGCTGTAGGTCAGCTGCAGGGTGCCGACGGCCCTTTGCGCGGCGTCGCGCACCAGCGCTTCGGTGAAATCCATCAGGTCCAGGTAGTTCCAGTACGCCGCGTAGAACTCCATCATGGTGAACTCGGGGTTGTGGCGTACCGAGATTCCTTCATTGCGGAAATTCCGGTTGATCTCGAACACCCGCTCGAAACCGCCCACGATCAGGCGCTTGAGGTACAGCTCCGGCGCGATCCGCAGGAACATCTGCTGGTCCAGGGCGTTGTGATGGGTGACAAACGGCCTGGCGTTGGCGCCGCCCGGAATGGGATGCAGCATCGGCGTCTCCACTTCGAGAAAGCCGTGCGAGACCATGAACTCGCGGATGCCGCTGACGGCCTTGCTGCGCGCCACGAAGCGGTCGCGTGTCGTCGGGTCCATCATCAGGTCCACATAGCGCTGGCGGTACTTCACCTCCTGGTCTACCACGCCGTGGAACTTGTCCGGCATCGGCCGCAGGTTCTTGGTCAGCAGGCGGATGCGGGTCGCGTGCAGCGACAGCTCGCCGGTGCGCGTCTTGAACAGCTTGCCCTCGGCCCCGATGATGTCGCCCAGGTCCCAGTGCTTGAACGCCGCATAGGTTTCCTCGCCCACTCCGTCCCGGGTCACATAGATCTGGAAGCGGCCGGTGGCGTCCTGGATGGTGGCGAAACTGGCCTTGCCCATCACCCGTTTGAGCATCATGCGGCCGGCCACGCTGGCCAGCGTGACGTGTTCTTCCAGCTGCTCCGTCGTCTTGGCGCCGTGGTGCGCCAGCAGGTCGGCTGCGCGGTGGCCGGGCTTGAAGTCGTTGGGGAAGGCGATGCCCTTGCCCTGCCGCTGCGCCTCGCGCAGGGCTTTCAGCTTCTCGCGTCGCTCGGAGATGAGCTGGTTTTCGTCGGAAGGGGGCACGGCGGAAGCCGGGGTGGGGTGTTCGGACATGGAGGAAGGTGAGGAGGGTAGGGGCCAGGGAAACCACTGATTTTAGGTTTTTGCGCGGGGCTGGCCGGGCCGGCCTGGATAATTCACGGATGTTCCTGAAAGCCGGTGCTCTGTCCCTGGCCCTGCTGCTGGCCAGCCGGCTGCTCGGGCTGGTGCGTGAATCCGCGCAAGCGGCGGCCTTCGGCACCTCTGGAATGGCCGATGTGGCGGTGCTGATGCTCACCTTGCCGGATTGGCTGGTCGGGGTCATGGCCAGCGGCGGCCTGGCATATGCGCTGCTGCCGGCCTGGGCGCTGCAGACGCGGCAACAGAGGGCCAACAGCCAGCGCCGGGTCGCCCGGGTGCTGCTGGCCGCCGGTGCGCTGCTGGCCGTGGCGCTCATCCTGTTGCGGCACCCGGTTGCCGCCTGGCTCGCGTCGGGGCTGCCCGCGGAACTCGCGCCCATGGCGGGCAGCGCCCTCGTGTGGAGCGCGATGGCGCTGCCCGCCGCGCTGCTGGCATCCTTGTGGAGCACCCGACTGCAGCATGACAGCGACTTCGTGGGCATGTATGGCGCCAACCTCGTCGTCAACGTCACCTTGATTCTTTCGATCGTCGCAGTGGGCCTATGGGGCCGCCAGAGCCCGGTCTTGTGGCTCGGCCTCGGGCTGGTGTCCAGCATGGCGCTGCGCCTGGGCTGGCTGTGGCTGCGCCAGCAACGCGCCGCCGCTGACGAAGCCGAGGCGGCGGGTATCGCCGCATTGCCGCCGCCTCCGGTGTGGCTGTGGGCCGCGCTGGTGGCGGGGTTGCCTTTGACATTGCCCATTGCCGCCCGCTCGATCGCTTCGACACAGGGGGCAGGGGCCCTGGCCACCTTCAATTACGCCTGGAAACTGGTGGAGTTGCCGCTGATCCTGGCCATCCAGCTCGTGGCGACGCTGGCACTTCCCGCCATTGCCCGCGCTTTCGCCCAGCCGGGGGCGGCTGCCCGCGCGCAAGCTGTGGTGGCCGCGCGCGGTGCATTCGCCCTGGCCTGGGCCCTGGCCTGCGCGGCTGCGGCGGCCCTGCTGGTCGGGGCGCCGGCGGTCGCCCAACTTCTCTTCGGCTGGGGCCGCATGGACTCCACGGCTCTGGCCCGCATTGCCCAGTGGGGCATGACGGCCGCGTGGGGGCTGCTGCCCCAGGCCCTGATCGCCGTGGCCATGGCGGTGCTGGCATCGCAAAGGCGGCTCAAGCTGACCGTGTTTGCGTATGCGGCGGCACTGGGCGCGCTGGGGGTGGCGGCGATCCTGAATCTGGGGGATGGCGCCGCACTGATGCGCCTGCTCAACCTGTTGTTCTGCGGGATCGCGACGGTCTCCCTGGCCGCGCTGGGCCCCGCTCCGTGGAAGTGGTTGCCGTGGCGCCCGATGGCGGTGTCCCTCACAGCCTTGCTGCTGCTCGCAGCGGCGCAAGCCTGGGGTGCGCGAGCCGTCTCCTTGCCGGCCGGTCTGGGTCTGGCGGCCCTGTTCGCGGCGCTGGTGATGGCATCGACCTGGGCGGCCAGCATCGAGCTGCGCGAGACCTTGCGACGATAATTGAGCACCCCATGCTCGAACTGATCCAGATCACGAACGACCCCGCGTTCGCGCTGCGCTGCGATGCGCTAGCCGGCATGCGCCTCTTTGTCGACCTGGAGCGCCTGGGCAAGGCCGAACGCCAGGCCGGGCGCGACACATTCATCAGTGCGCACAGCATCGACGACGTGAGTCGAGTGAAGCAGGTGCTGCGGCGCTCCCAATTGATGGTTCGCGTGAACCCTCTGCACGAGGGGACACGCGATGAAGTGGAGGCCGTGCTGGCTCGCGGGGCCGACATGTTGATGCTTCCCATGTTCAACCGGCCCGGTGAGCTGCGCGAGTTCGTTTCAATCGTGGCCGGCCGCGCACTGATCGTGCCGCTGCTGGAGACCGGGGCCGCACTGGCGTGCCTGGACGATTGGATCGCCACGCCGGGTCTCGCCGAGGTGTACGTGGGCCTCAACGATTTGCATCTATCTTTGGGTCTGCCCTTCATGTTCGAGCCTCTGGCATTGGGGCTGGTGGATCGCGTCGCTGTCGCGGCCCGGCGGCAAGGGCTGCGATTCGGATTCGGCGGCATCGCGCGCATGGACGAAGGGCTGCTGCCCGGACGTGACGTGCTGGCCGAACACCTGCGCCTGGGTTCGCACTCGGTGATTTTGTCGCGCACCTTCCATCGGTCCGATCACGGCGATGCCTTCGAGGCTGAAGTGGCCAGCCTGCGCCAAGCCGAGCAGGAGCTGGCCGCACGCAGTCCCGCACAGATGGACACGGATGCGCGGCGAATCGCCCGGACCATCGAGCAAATTGCGGCCGGGATGGGCGGCGGCCGATGAAAAGGGCGCTGGATGTTGTGTTGTCATTGTTTGCGCTGATACTGCTCTCGCCCGTGCTGCTGGCCGCAGCCGCTGCGGTCGCCCTGGAAAGCGGCCGGCCGGTCCTGTTTCGTCAGAACCGGGTCGGCCTGGGCGGCCGCGAGTTCCGGATGTACAAATTCCGCAGCATGGTCAAGAACGCGGCCGGGATCGGCCCGTACCACACCGCGACCGCCGATCCTCGCATCACTAGCGTCGGCGCTTTTCTGCGGCGGACGAGCGTCGACGAGCTGCCGCAGCTTCTGAACGTCCTGAAGGGCGACATGAGCCTCGTGGGGCCGCGCCCGGATGTTCCGGCGCAGCGCAGCCTGTACAGCAAGCGCGACTGGGCGCAACGCTGCAGCGTGCGCCCGGGGATCACGGGCCTGGCGCAGGCCCTGCTGCGGTCGGAGGCAACCCCGGAGCAGCGGCTGTCACTCGATCTACGGTACGCGCGCGAGCGCAGTTTCTCGCTGGACCTGAAGATCCTCTGGTGGACGCTTTGCCGCTTATCCGGAAAAGGCAGCAACTGATGTGCGGCATCTTCGGCTACTGGGATCGTGGGCGGCGAGCGCTAGATGACGCCGCCCTGCGCGAGATGGCGCGGCAGCTCATACATCGCGGGCCGGACGACGAGGGCATCTGGCACCGCCCGCAGCGCGGCGTGGCCATCGGTAACCGGCGACTTTCCATCATCGATCTCGAGCATGGCCATCAGCCTTTCGTGTCGGAAGACGGGCAGGTGGCGGTGGTGCAGAACGGCGAGATCTTCAACTATGTCGAGCTCGCCGCCGAGCTGCGCCGGCAAGGCGTGCTGCTGCGCACCGGGTCGGACACGGAAGTCATCCTGAGGCTCTACGAACGCGAGGGGATCGAGTGTCTGCGCAAGCTCAATGGCATGTTCGCCATCGCCATCGACGACGCGCGCGAAGACGCCCTGTACCTGGTGCGCGACCGCATCGGAGTCAAGCCCTTGTATGTGGCCGATGATGGCGAGCGGGCGGTCTTCGCCTCCGAAATCAAGGCCATCCTGCCATGGACGGCGGCGCGCGACGGGCTGGCTGGCGTCGATATCGAAGCGATCCACCATTACCTCAGTTTCAACTACATCCCCGCGCCATGGACCATCTGGCGCGGCGTGCGTCACGTCATGCCGGGTACCTGGATGAAGTTCACACGCACCGGTGTGCAGACCCATCGCTGGTGGAGCCTGGCGGCGCAATGCGAGCGCGACTTCGAATTCGGCGCGTGGGCCGAGGAGTTCCTGGCGATCCTGGATGACGCCACCCGAATCCGCCTGCGTGCCGATGTTCCCTGGGGGGCCTTCCTGTCGGGCGGCGTCGACTCCAGCACTATCGTCGCCCTGATGGCCCGGCACGTGGACCGGCCGGTCAGGACCTTCTGCATCGGATTTGCCGATCCGCGCTATGACGAGTCGCCATTCGCGGCGGAAGCCGCGCGCCGCTTCGGCTGCGAGCACACCAGCGAAATCGCCGAGCTCAACATGCTGGATCGCTGGCCCCAGGTGCTGCATCACCTCGATCAGCCACACGGCGACGCCTCGTTCATGCCGACGCTGCGCGTCAGCGAACTGGCGGCCCGGCACGTGAAAGTGGTGCTGACCGGCGACGGCGGCGACGAGCTGTTCGCAGGCTACGACAAGTACTCGGACTACTTTGCGCGGCCTGGAATCGCCGGCCTCGACACGCAAGCGTTCCAGCGCAGTTATTTCGACTCGATCTCGCTGTTCACGCCAGCGGTGAAGCAGGGCCTCTACCAGCCGGAACTGGCGGCGCAGCTGAGCGGGTTGGACAGTTTCACTGTCGCAGCGCAGTCCTGGTTCGACGAAGGCGCCCATTTCGACCGGGTGAACCAGGCGCTGTACATGGACATGCAATTGCTGCTGTCAGGAAACAACCTGGTGAAGCCGGACCGCATGGGCATGGCCGTCTCCATCGAAGCCCGCACGCCGTTCCTCGACTGGCGGATGATGGAATTCGCGTTTCGCTCGCGGGGCGCCACCAAGCTGCATGCCGGCGACAAGAAGCACTGGTACAAGCGGGCCGTGGCCCCGCTCATCGGGGACGACCTGGCGTACCGCAAGAAGCAGATGTTCACTGTGCCGGTGGGCGAATGGTTCAGGGGCGAGAGCTTCGGCTGGCTGGCTGCGACGCTCAGGGGCAGCGAGCTGCTGCGCCGTTGCTTCCGGCCGCAGATCGTGGACGCCATGCTGGAGCAGCACCGCAGCGGCAGCGTGAACTTCACCCGCGAGCTGCGCGCGCTGGCCGCGCTGGCACTGTGGGAGGCGTGTTGTGCTCGTTGAGGCATTGGCTCAGTTGCCGCCGCACGTTTTGTAATCTTATCTGGTAACGTCCACTTATGCATATCGGCCATGCTTACGAGATCGGCGTCACTGATCTTGAGATTCAGGCGTTTTATCGCGCCGAGTGGACGCGGCGACTGGCATTCGACGATGACGCCTTCTATCGCTGGCAGTTTCGTATGCCGCCCGCGAATAATGGACTGAACCATTGCTGCGTGGCGGTGGACGAGCAAGACCGCATCGCTGGCGTTATGGGACTTAATCGTCGCGCTTTCGTCCTGGACGGGCAGGAGGTGGACGGTGCCGAGCTCACGACATGGGTCACTGCGAAGTCCCATCACGGCGGCGGGGTGGGAGGGAGAATTCTCCAATTTCTCCTCGAACACTATGCAGTGATGTTCGGAACCGGCATCTCCCAGGACGCACTGCCTTTGTACCTGCGCAGTGGCTTTCGATACCTGAGGGCACTTCCGCGAATGGTCCGTGTCTATCAACCGAAGGCAGTCGCGTCGATCAGCACGCTGGATAGTCACGGATCGAAACTGCTGCAATACTTCGGCCGCCGTAGGGTTCCTCAGGAGAGCAGGATCACGTCTGAGGAGGTCACGGCGGGCGATTGGGTCCCCGGGACGATCCCCGCGAATCACTATGACCGCTCGGCGGCAGCGTTGAAGTGGCGCTATGGAGAACATCCCACGTTTGAATACCGTTTGTTCAGAGTCGAGGCTGCCAATGAGCCACCGGCGCTCGTCGTCCTGCGGCATGGCCGGTACGAAGACATCTCCTTCTGCCACGTCACCGAAATACTCTCGACGCACGCGTATCCCGGAGCCGCATTACGGTTCATTGATCTGTACAGTGAAGAGAACGGACTGGCCTTTGCGGACTTCTTCGGGACGTTTTCTGCTATCAACGGAAGCATGTTGGCCGCGGGATGGATATCAACCGTTGACGACATGTTCATTCGGATACCGCACCTTTTTCTGCCCCTCGAAGTTCGTGAGCCTCCGACCACATCATTGATCTACTGGGCTCGTGATGACATGCACCATCTCGCTGACTTGGGGCGCCTGTATTTCACGAAGGGCGACACGGATCTCGATCGCCCGACTGCGTTCGCGCAAAGCATTGACTAGGAAGGGAACTTGATGATGCCCGGTGCACTGCACATCGCGATGTACCACTACGTTCGGCCTATTCTGGGAAGCCGCTTTCCCGCAGTGAAAGGCCTTGAGATCGAGCAATTCAAGGCACAACTAGATCACTTCGCAGCTGCCTATGCTGTCGTGACGATGGAGCATGTGATGGCGGCTTGCCGCGGCTTGAAAGACTTGCCGTCCAAGGCATTGCTGCTATCTTTTGATGACGGTTACAGCGACCACTTCGTCCACGTCTTTCCGCTGCTCCATGAGCGCGGTTGGCAGGGCAGTTTTTTTGTTCCCTCGTGCGTTGCAGGCCAGCGCGAAGTTCTCGAGGTCAACATGATCCAGTTTGCGCTTCAGTGCTGTCCTTCCAGCGAAGAATTCGCGCGGCAGATCGATTTTGAACTCTCGGCTGAGAGAAGCGACTATTGCCTGCAGCCGATTGATTTCTACCATCGTGAGTACAGGAAGGCTACGCGCTTCGATGATCCGGCGACGGCGTATGTGAAGCGCATGCTTCAGGTCGTATTGCCCAGCGCGCTGCGGTCCCGGCTGGTGCGAGAAGCTTTTCTTAAGTGGGTAACTCGAGATGAAGTGGCCTTTGCGCAGGAACTCTATTGCAATCTCGACCAGTTGCGCATGATGCAGCGCTGCGGCATGCATATCGGAGCACATGGCGATCGCCATCGCTGGCTGGAAGAACTTCCGAGAGATGAGCAACGGGCTGAAATCCGGCGTTCAAGTGCGTTCCTGGATAAGGTCGGTGTACCCCCACACGGCCGGTCTTTCTGCTATCCCTCCGGTTCCTACAATATGCTGACATTGGAGTTGCTGGCCGAATCAGAGTTCGAGATCGGTCTGACGACTGAAGTGGGCTGTGCAAGATGTGAGCCGGAGATGGCGCTTGTCCTGCCGCGCTACGACACCAACGACTTCTTTCCGCGCGGCGCCTTATGAGGTGCCGGGTGACGTCCGTCGCAAGTCGAGGACAAAGCGCAACTTGCACGAGGAAAGCGGCTTGGACTCAATCCAGATGGGTATGAGCGCGCTATCGGTGCCGCTATGGCTTTTCGTGTCTTACGGCGGTGGCCATGTGAAAGCCCTCTTGCCTGTCGCTCGGAGGGTTCAAGAACTTGGCATTGCCAAGCCACTGTATCTTGGGCTGACTACCGCTGGGCCCGCTGTGAGGCAGGCCGGTGTGCGCAGTATCGGGTTCAAGGAGTTGATGACCGTTTCAGACGCATACGCACGCTTGAAAGGAGAGGAGCTTTTCGAACAGTTGCAGGTACAGGCGGCTGATCGCGCCGAGTCCGTCGCATATCTCGGTCTCTCGTACGCGGACCTTGTGGCCCGACTTGGAGCAGTGGCTGCGGACGATCTGTATCGGCGCTATGGTCGCCAGGCATTCTTGCCGATCGGAGTGATGGAACGGCTCATCCGGACGTGCCAGCCCACGCTTGTCGTCGCAACAAACTCTCCCCGGGCGGAAAGGGCGGCCATCGAGGCGGCAAGAATCGTGGGCGTTGCCAGTGTTTGCCTACTCGATCTGGGGGGGATCGCCGAGCGGCAAGTTCTCGCCCGGGCGGATTACGCCGATGCGTTGTGCGTGTTGAATGAGGCCGTTCGCGACAGCTTCATACATGCGGGGCGACCGGCGGAACATGTGTGGATTACGGGTAATCCGGCCTTCGATGGGATCAACGATCCCGCTTCCATACTGGCAGGCAGGGCATATCGCCGAGAAGCCGGCTGGGAGAACCTCCGCGTCTGCTTGTACGCTTCGTCACCCGAACCGGTGAACAGCCCGGGCATTTCGAGCAGGGGTGACCCGGAGCTGCCGCGAAAGATCGAAGCGGCTTTGATTGAGCAAGTGCGTGCGAATCCCCGCCTTGCGCTCTGGGTGCGACGACATCCGAGCGAGCCGTCTGCAGACGAAATTCAGGCTCATCCTCGCATACGAGTTTCTGACCAGAAGATGCCTCTGCATGCGACCATTCATGCGAGCGACGAGGTGATTGTCACGGTTTCGACCGTCGGTATTGAGGCCGGTTTGGCTGGAAAGCCGGTCACGCAGGTGCGTGGCTCCATATTGGATCAGCTTAGTGCCCAGCTCTCCGCTGTCATTGGCCTCTCTGCGCGCACACTCTCAATATTTGAACTGGCAGACGCTTATGGCCCCGAGGCGCCCATTTCCATATTGGAACCTGCATTGGCGACCCGGGCCGAATTCGCGGCGAATGCGACCGATCGCGTCGTGGAGGTTTTGAAGGCGATGCAGGAACGCCATGGCCGCTGAACGGATGCGTGCACTGTCGTTCGACGATGCCGTGCTGCAGTACGAGCGCGTCGCCGTCCCGCTACGGCCCGCGACGCTCCACCCCGGGTATGTCGCGGCCGACGCGGCGCGCAACCCAATGCTGCAGCCGCTGTTCCTGAGCTATCAGGCGAACGGTGAATGCTGGCTGCACGGGCTGCACGTCACGGACGTGCCGGGCACGGCCATGCGGGACGCCAGCTCGCCGTACGGCTACGGCGGGCCTTTGTGCAGCACCGACGACCGCTCCTTCGCGGCCGCCGCGTGGGACGCCTACCTGGAATGGATGCGCGGTCACGGCGTGGTGGCCGAGTACATCCGCTTTCACCCGGCGCTCGCGAACGAACGGCACTATGGGGGCAACGTGGTGGACAGCCGCGAAGCGGTGTGGATCGATCTGCAGCAGGACGACATTGCCGCGGGCTACGCGGTGCGGCTGCGCCAGGGCCTCAAGAAGGCGGCCGGCGCAGGCCTCGTCTACGAGGAAGCCGCGCTCGGCCCGCTGGCTCGCGATTTCGCCGAGTTCTATCGCGCCGGCATGCGCGAAATCGGCGCCGATCCTTTCTATCTCTTCGCCGACGGCTATTTTGAAGGGCTGGCGGCGAGCGGGCTGGCCCGCGTCGGTTTCTGCCGGTCCGCGGCGGGTGCATGGCTCGCCGCGGCCCTCTTCCTCGACGGGCACGGCATCCGCGAGTACCACCTCGCGGCGACCTGCGCCGAGGGGCGCAAGGCTAGCGCCTCCAGCTTCGTGCTGCACGAAGGCGGCCTAGCCGCGCGAGCGCGAGGACTGCGCAAGCTGTACCTCGGCGGCGGCAGCGATGCTCGTCCCGACAACGCCCTGTTGTTCTTCAAGTCCGCCTTTTCGCCGCAGCGGCTCACCTACCGGACCGGCTGGACCGTGTTCGACCGCAGGCGCTATGATGAGTTGGAGCAGCGCTTCGCTCCTGAGCGGGCCGCCCATCCCGAGCGCCCGATCTTTCACCGCATCGTCTAGAACCATGAGCTGGGATCCGGTCTGGGAGACCGTCTATCGATCGCGCGCCTGGGGCCAGTACCCGGGCGAAGACGTGATCCGCTTCGTCAAGGGCCGCTTTTCGCAAGCGGAGGAGCCGGCGCGGGTCCGATTGCTGGAGGTGGGCTGCGGCAACGGCGCGAATCTGTGGTTCATGGCGCGCGAAGGATTCTGCGTGCACGGAGTCGACCGCTCCGAGACGGCCGTCCACCTCGCGTGCGAGCGGCTTGATCGCGAGTGCCCGGCTTGGGCAGCGGCACAGGCGGGCGCGTGCAGGTGAGCGATCTCATGAAGCTGCCGTACCCGGATGATTTCTTCGACGGCGCGATCGATGTCGTGGCGGTGTGCTACTGTGGTTTCGAGGAAGCGCAGCGCGCCTATCACGCGCTGGCGCGGGTGGCGAAGCCGGGCGCGCGGCTGTTCAGCCGCACGTTCGCCCGCGGCTGCTGGGGCGAGGGCACCGGCGAACCGGCCGGTCGCCACATGTGGCTGTGCAGCGAAGGCCCGCTGCAGGGGCTCGGGGCCACCCGCTTCACCGCCGAAGACGAGGTTGCCGAGCTGCTTCGGGGCTGGACGGTCACGGGCGTCGAGCGCGCGAGCCTGACCATGGACGGCGGGCGGCACGATATCCGGCACCTGTTGATCGAGGGCATCAAACAGTGAGCGAACCACGCCCGAAGACGATTGCAACGATCTGTGCCCGCGGCGGCAGCAAGGGCCTGCCGCGCAAGAACGTGCTGCCGTTCGCCGGCAAGCCCCTGATTGCCCACAGCATCGAGCAGGCGCTGGCGTGCCCGCTGATCGATGCGGTCTACGTGTCCACTGACGACGACGAGATCGCCAGCGTGGCGCTTCGCCATGGCGCACAGGTTCCGTATCGCCGGCCGGCCGAACTCGCTTCGGACGCTGCCCCGAAAATTCCGGCCATCGAGCATCTGGTCGCCTATCTGGAGCAGCAGGGTGAAGCGATCGGCACCGTCGTCGACCTGCAGCCCACCTCGCCGCTGCGCATCCAGGACGACCTGATCTCGGCAATCCGCCTGGCCGGCACGGCCGACCTGATCGTCACGGTGACCGAACCTTCGCACAACCCGTACTACTCGCTGGTGGAGACGGAGCCCGACGGCACGCTGCGCGTCAGCAAGCCCGCGACCCTGGTGCGCCGGCAGGACGCACCGGCGGTGTGGGGACTCAATGGCTCGATCTATGTGTGGCAGCGCGCCGCGTTGCAGCAGGCGGCGCTGCATGGCTTCTGGAGCGTCAGCATCCGGCCCAGCGTGATGCCGCGGCGGCGCTCGGTCGACATCGATGACGCGTTCGACTTCGAGTGCGCCGAGTGGCTGTACCGCCGGCAACAAGGCGAGCAGGTAAGCTTATGACGATGAAACGCGTGTTCGTGATTGCCGAAGCCGGTGTGAACCACAACGGCAGCCTGGAGCTAGCCTTGCAGCTGGTGGACGCCGCGCGCGCCGCCGGAGCGGACGCGGTCAAGTTCCAGACCTTCCGAGCCGGGGACGTGGTGACGCCCGATGCGGTGACCGCGGACTACCAGCGCACCAACACGGGGGAAACCAGCCAGTTCGAGATGATCAAGAAGCTGGAACTCGACGAAGCCGCCCATGCACAGGTGGCGCGGCACTGCCGGCAGCAGGGCATCGAGTTCTTCTCGACCCCGTTCTCGGAGGATGCCGTCGCGATGCTGGTCAGGCTGGGGGTGCGGCGTCTGAAGCTCCCGTCCGGCGAGATCACCAACAAGCGCCTGCTGGAGTGCGCGGCCGATACCGGCCTGCCGCTGCTGATGTCCTCGGGCATGGCGACACTGGAGGAGGTGCAGCGTGCCATCGGGTGGATCGCAGCCCGCTGGCAAGCCGGCGGCCGGCCGGCGCCGGGGCGCGCCAACCTCACGGTCCTGCATTGCACCTCCGCATACCCGGCTCCCGCCGATTCGCTCAACCTGCGGGCGCTGGCGACGATCGCGCAGGCCACCGGATTGCCGGTGGGCTACTCCGACCACAGCCAGGGCGTGGAAGCGGCGCTGGCGGCGGTCGCGCTCGGCGCGACGGTGATCGAGAAGCACCTGACGCTGGACAAGGAGCTGCCGGGCCCGGATCACCGCGCTTCGGCCGACCCAGCGGAGTTCGCCGCGATGGTGCAGGGCATCCGCAGCGTCGAAGCCATGCTGGGCGACGGAGTGAAGCAGCCCCAGCCGATCGAGCAGAACACACGCGACGTCGCGCGCCGCAGCCTGGTCGTCATGCGCGACCTGTCGCAGGGTCATCGCCTGCGCGATGAAGACCTGGGCCTGCGGCGGCCGGGCACCGGGATCGCGCCCGACCAGTGGGAGCAGGCGGTCGGCCGCCGCCTCGCAATGGACCTGCGGGCGCACACCACGCTGGAATGGTCGATGCTGGCCGCGCAGGAGTAGCGGCCGGTGCGCAAGATCCTTTATGTGACCGGGACGCGGGCCGACTTCGGCCTCATGGCCTCGACCTTGCAGCAGATCGCCGCGCACCCCGATCTGCAATTGCAGCTGGCGGTGACCGGCATGCACCTGAGCCCGTCCTACGGCTTGACTGTGCGCGACATCGAGGCGCTGGGGCTGCCCATCGTCGCCCGCATCCCGACCAACGTGGAGGACCGGACGCCGGCCGCCATGGTGCAGGGCATCGGCCAAGCGCTGATGGGGCTGACCCAGACCCTGGTGCAGGCCCGGCCCGATCTGGTCATGGTGATTGGCGATCGGGGCGAGATGCTTGCGGGGGCCATCGCGGCGCTTCATCTGGGCATCCCGATTGTTCACCTGCACGGGGGCGAAAGATCGGGCACCGTCGACGAACCGGTGCGTCATGCCATCACCAAGCTCAGTCATTGGCATTTCGTGGCCACCGAGGAGTCGCGCGAGCGTGTGATCCGCCTGGGCGAGCGGCCCCAGGACGTGTGGGTCACGGGGGCGCCCAGTCTCGATGACCTCCCAGCGCAGACTGCGAAGCCACGAGCCGAGGTACTGCGCGAGCTGGGGCTGCCCCCGGACACCCAGTTCGTGCTGGTGCTCTTTCATCCGGTCGTCCAGGAAATGGACGATGCGTACCAGCAAACCCTGGCTCTCGCCCAGGCGCTGCGCGAGACGCCGGCCGCTTCGCAGACGCAGACTGTCTGGCTGGCGCCGAACGCCGACGCCGGGTCGGCGGCGATTCTGCAAGCACTTGACGACCTGGGCGGCAAGCGCCTGCACCGCATCACGCACCTGCCGCGTCCTCAGTACCTGGCGGCCTTGCGGCACGCGCAGGCACTGGTCGGCAATTCCTCATCGGGCATCATCGAGGCGGCGTCTTTCGGCACGCCAGTGGTCAATATTGGCAATCGCCAGCGAGCGCGGGAACGCAACGACAATACGATCGATTGCGCATGCGAAGCACCGGCCATCGCCGCTGCGATCGGACAGGCGTTGGCACATGGCCGTTACCCGCCGGCCAACCGCTATGGCGATGGGCACTCAGGGGCCCGTATCACCCACTTGCTGGCCACCTTGCCAATCAGTGCCGATCTTCTGGACAAGGTGAATAGCTACTGAGCACCATGAACGCCGAACAATTTCAGCAACTGCTGGTGCCCCTCTCCCTGCCCTGGGTGCAGGCCGCCGTGCGCATGGACGAGGCCGCACAAGGTGTGCTGCTCGTGGTGGACGGAGCCGGACGCCTGGCGCGTACAGTCACGGACGGGGATCTCCGGCGGGCACTGCTGCGGCACAGTCCGGATACACAGACACTGGCTGAACTGCCAAGCCGACAGCCGCTGGTCGTGCGTGAATCGGCCAGCTTCTCCGAAATTCAGCAACTGCTGGGGACGCATGGCATTTCGCATGTTCCGGTGGTCGACGCACAGGGCCGGCCACTGGACCTGGTGACCAGCCGCGAACTCTCCCAGCGCATCTGGCTGTCTTCGCCCCATCTCGGCGAAGAGGAGTCGGCGTTCGTCGAGGACGCTTTCAAGAGCAACTGGATCGCACCGCTCGGCCCGCACGTGGACGGCTTCGAGCGCGAACTCGCGGCTCACGTGGGTGTATCGCATGGTGCGGCCGTGACTTCCGGCACGGCGGCGATCCATCTGGGCTTGCTGCTGCTTGGCGTGCGTCCGGGCGATACCGTGTTTTGTTCCTCGCTGACCTTTGTGGCCAGCTGCAACCCGATCCTGTATTGCGGGGCAAAGCCCGTGTTCATCGACTCCGAGCCGCAGACCTGGAACATGTCGCCGGCGGCGCTGCAACGCGCCTTCGAATGGGCCCAGCGCGAGGGGCGGCTGCCGCGCTGCGTGGTGATCGTGAACCTGTACGGCCAAAGCGCCGACATGGACGCGCTGTTGCCGCTTTGCGAGCGCTACGGGGTGCCGGTGCTGGAAGATGCGGCGGAATCGCTGGGCGCAACGTACAAGGGCCGCGCCAGCGGGAGCTTCGGCCGGATCGGGGTCTATTCCTTCAACGGCAACAAGATCATTACCACATCGGGCGGCGGCATGCTGGTGGCCAATGATGCGGCGCTCGTCGAGCGCGCGCGCAAGCTGGCCACCCAGGCTCGTGAGCCGGCCGCACATTACGAACACGTGGAGGTCGGGTTCAATTACCGCATGAGCAACGTGCTCGCCGGTATCGGCCGTGGGCAGCTGCGGGTCTTGACTCAGCGCGTCGAACAGCGCCGTCAGGTGTTCGAGCGGTACCGTGCGGCACTGACAGGCCTGGAGGGGCTGCTGCAGTGGATGCCCGAGCCACCGGGCTACCGTTCCACCCGCTGGCTGACCTGCTTGTCCTTGAAGGGGCCTGCGGTTCGGCAGCGCCGGGACTTGGTGCTTCGCACCCTCGAACGCCACTCGATCGAAGCCCGGCCGGTGTGGAAACCGATGCACCGGCAGCCGCTTTTTCATGGCGCCCCTTTTTTCGCTCACGACAGCGGCGATTTCTCGTCGGAATTGTTCGAAGCCGGCATTTGCCTGCCTTCGGGATCCAATCTGACGCAGGAACAGCAGTCACGCGTCATCGACCAATTGCGCCGTGCGCTCGCGCTGGCAGAGGTGGGGCGTGCAATTCTCTAGAAACACACTGCTGCTGCTTGGGATCGACCTGGCGCTGGTTCTGCTGGCGGGTTGGGGCTCCTTCTGGCTGCGCTTCAATTTCGACATCCCGCCGGAATTCGCCCGGATGGCACTGCTGACCATCCCATGGTGCCTCGCCGGCTATGCGGCGGGGCTGAGCATGGCCCGCGTGTACCGTCAGGTGTGGAGCTATATCGGACTGCCTGAGCTGCGGCAATTGGGTACTGGCATCATGCTCGGCGGATTGCTCACGGCGGCGATCGTGTTGATGCTGCGCATCCCGGACTTTCCACGATCCGTCCTGCTGCTGCAGCCTCTGATCTCGCTGGTCCTGCTGGGCGCCGCGCGCGCTGGCTGGCGCACCTTCAGCGAGCATCGCACGCTCGCGCCGGGCGGGCGCCGGCTGGTCATCGTCGGCTCGCTGCAGGATGCATCCGATGCCCTGCGCGCCCTCAAAGGTTCGCAGCAATGGCAACCGGTCGGTATCGTCTCGCCAGCGGCTGCGGAAGTCGGCCGGTCGATCCAAAACGTTCGCGTGTTGGGGCGCACCGCCGCGATCGCCGATATCTGTGAGGCGGCGCAGGCCCATGCCGCGCTGATCGCCAGCCCCGCGGGTTCATCCGAGCGGCGCGAGGCGCTCATGAGTGCCGCAGGCTCCCGCCTGACCCTGCTGACCATGCCCCGCCCCGACGAGTGGCTGAAGACCGACAGCCCCGGCCCACGCCGGATCGAACTGGAAGATCTGCTGGGGCGTACCGCGGTGCAACTCGACGAGGCGGGCCTGTCCGAGCTCTTCTCAGGCCAGACCGTGCTGGTGACGGGCGCTGGCGGCTCGATCGGCGCCGAGCTGTGCCGGCAGATCGCGCGTTTTGGTGTGGCCCGCCTCGTGTGCGTGGACGTGTCCGAGTTCGGTGTTTACCAGCTCGAACAGGAGCTGCGCGGAGCGCATCCGCAGATGCACGGCTGCTATTACACGGCCAATGTGCGTGAAGTCGACCGGCTGCGCGCGATCGCCCTCAAGCACCGGCCCGCCGTGATCCTGCATGCCGCCGCTTACAAGCATGTGCCGCTGATGGAGGAGCTCAACGAAATAGAGGCGCTGCGCACCAATGTGCTGGGCACCTTGCACGCCGCGCGCGTGGCCGGCGAATGTGGCGCACGGCGCTTCGTCATGATCTCGACGGACAAGGCGGTAAACCCGACCAACGTCATGGGCGCCAGCAAGCGGCTGGCCGAGCTGATGGTGCAGGGGGTGGCGGCCGAGCACATCGGCACCCGTTATGTCTCGGTGCGCTTCGGCAACGTCCTGGGCTCCAGTGGTTCGGTCGTGCCGCTGTTCTCGAGCCAGATCGCGCGTGGCGGTCCGGTGACGGTCACGCACCCGGAGATCGTGCGTTACTTCATGACGATCCCCGAGGCGGCACAACTGGTGCTCCAGGCCGGCTTGATGGGAAGTTCGGGCCAGATCTTCGTGCTGGACATGGGCGAGCCTATGAAGATCGCTGAACTGGCGCGCATGTTGATCCGGCTGTCCGGCAAGACCGAGCAGGAAATTCCCATCAGCTTTATCGGATTGCGGCCTGGCGAGAAACTGTTCGAAGAGCTGCTGGCGGACGACGAAACGACCGAGCCGACCCCGCATCCCAAGCTGCGGGTGGCCAAGACTGCCGGGCTGCCGGCCGACATCGATTCGGTGATGCTATGGATCGGGGACGCCGGTCCGGCGCCGGCATCGGACAGCTTGCGCCAGTGGCTGCGCAATCAGGTGCCGGAGTACGCGCCGCGTTAAGCAGTTCACGCGATGCCGGTGCGGGTCAGCACATCGCTGACCAGTTCCAGCCGCACCAGGGGATTGTCCAGTTCCATCAGGCGCTGCTTGAGCTGTCCGGACAAGGGCAGCAGTTCGCACCAGCGGTTCGCGACCCAGCCGCAATCGTCCAATTGCCAGGGGCCTTGCAGCGGCATCTGTCCCGGCGCTGCCGCCTTTTGCTGCAGCGACTCGATCACCTTGCCCAGTGCCAGGGCCGTGCCTTTCAGATCGCCGGGTACGGGCACGGCCATGTCGGCTGGCAGGCGTTCGACATCGGCCACCCACAGTCCATGTCTGAGCCGATCGCGGGAAGTGATGCGAAAACGCTGCGACCCGCTGGCCCGGATGACCATCAGCCCTGGGCGCGGTGCCTCGTAGTCGGAAATGGTGGCCAGCGTGCCGACGTTGGCAAACGCTTCCGTGCCCCCCGGCCGCTGGACTTCGCCTCCTTGCGTCAGGGACACCGCGCCGAAGGGGGCGCCGGCCTTGTGGCAGCGGCCGATCATGTCCAGGTAACGCACCTCGAAAATCCGCAGCGCCAGCACCCCGCCGGGAAACAGAACTGCGCCCAGGGGAAACAGCGGCAGGGACTGCAGGGTCAGGACAGACGGCATCGAATTCCCGTTTCTGACCGCTATCATCCCACGACCGACTCTACCGCAGCATATGGGCTACCAAATCATTTCGTTCCTGCTCGACATTGCAGCTGGCCTGCTCGGCGGCGCCTGCTTGCTGCGGTTGTACATGCAGCGCCAACGCATCCCGTTCGGCAACCCGGTCGGCAGTTTTGTGTTCGCGCTCACCGACTGGTTGGTGCTGCCGCTGCGCCGGGTCCTGCCCGCTTTGTGGCGGTGGGATACCGCCAGCCTGGTGGGTGCGTTCCTGCTGGAGCTGACGCAGTTCGCTCTGCTCTGGCTGCTGGCGGGGCAACCGGGCTCGATGGTGCCGCTGCTGGCGCTGTTCGGACTGCTGCGCCTGGTCATTTCGGCCCTGACGGGCCTGGTGATCGTCTATGCGGTCTTGTCCTGGGTCCGCGCGGACTCGCCGATCGTCGATGTCATCGAACGGCTCTGCGCGCCGCTGTTGCGCCCCTGGCGCAGGCTCATTCCGCTGGTCGGCGGCATCGACCTGTCGCCATTGGCGTTTCTGGTGCTGCTGCAGGTGGCCGCCATCGTGCTGACTTACCTTCAGGCCGCAGCGCTTCATTAAAAGATTGCGGGTCAGATCACAATTCTGGACAGCAGCCTCGACGGAGAAAGTGAACGTTGGTCGAAATTGTGCTCTGACCCCAACTGACTAAGAGACCGCGTCCGCCGGCTGGCGCTGCAGCATCGCCAGCGCGTGGGCCACTGTCTTGCGCAACTCGCGCCGATCGCAAATGAAATCGATGGCGCCTTTTTGCTGCAGGAATTCGGCGCGCTGGAAGCCCTCGGGCAAGGTCACCCGCACCGTCGACTCGATCACGCGCGGGCCGGCGAAGCCGATCAGTGCCTTGGGCTCCGCGATTACCACGTCGCCCACGAACGCAAACCCCGCGCTGACGCCGCCCATGGTGGGATCGGTCAGCACGCTGATGTAGGGCAGGCCCTTCTTGGCCAGCCGGGTCAAGGCCGCATTGGTCTTGGCCATCTGCATCAGGGACAACAAGCCCTCCTGCATCCGCGCGCCGCCGGTCGCGGTGAAGCAGATGAACGGCACCTTCTGCTCGACCGCCGACTCGACGCCGCGCACGAAGCGCTCGCCCACGACGCTGCCCATGCTGCCGCCCATGAAGTCGAACTCGAAAGCCGCTGCCACCACGCTGATGCTGAGGACGGCGCCGCCCATCACCACCAGGGCGTCGGTCTCGCCGGTGTTCTCCAGGGCTTCCTTCAGCCGATCCGGGTATCTGCGGCTGTCCTTGAACTTCAGCGCGTCCACCGGCAGCACTTCCTGGCCGAGTTCATAGCGTCCCTCGGCGTCCAGAAACCCGTCCAGACGCGCGCGCGCGCCGATGCGGTGGTGGTGCCCACAGGTCGGGCACACGTTCTGGTTCTGCTCCAGGTCGGTCTTGTACAACACGCCTTCACAACTCGGGCACTTGACCCAAAGGCCCTCGGGCACCTGCCGGCGGTCGGCCGGATCGGTCTGCTGGATTTTGGGGGGAAGCAGCTTTTCGAGCCAGCTCATGGTTTTGCTCCTGGGGAATCGAAGATTATGCGTCCAGCGCCTGCCGGATCCCGCGCACGAAGTCAGCCGCCGCGGCCACCGCCTGGTCGCGTGGCTGGGCCTGCAGCAGCTGGATGATCCGGGTGCCGATCACCACCGCATCCGCCACCTTGCCGATGGCCTGGGCCGTGGCGGCGTCGCGAATGCCAAAGCCGACGCCGACCGGAATCTGCACATGCTGGCGGATGCGCGGCAGCATCTGTCCCACGGCGCCCGTGTCGAGGTTTGCCGCACCCGTCACTCCCTTGAGCGAGACGTAGTAGACGTAGCCGCTGGCGACGCGGGCGACCTGGCGCATGCGTTCGTCGGTGCTGGTGGGCGCCAGCAGAAAGATGAGGTCCAGGCCGTTGGCCTTGAGCGTGGCGGCAAATCTCTCGCACTCCTCGGGCGGGTAATCGACGATCAGGACGCCATCCACCCCGCTTTGGGCCGCATCCCTGACGAACGCGTCCTGGCCGTGCATCAGGTCATAGCGCTCCACGGGATTGGCGTATCCCATCAGCACCACCGGCGTCTTGCTGTCGCGCTGTCGAAACTCGCGGACCATCTCCAGCACCTGACGCGTGCCGATGCCGGCGGCCAATGCCTGTTCGCCGGCCTTCTGGATCACCGGGCCGTCGGCCATGGGGTCGGAAAACGGCACGCCCAGTTCGATGATATCGGCCCCCGCCGCGGCCATGCCGTGCATCAGCTCCGGCGTGATGTCCGGGAAAGGGAAGCCAGCGGTGACATAGGGAATGAGCGCGGTGCGGCCCTGGCGCTGGAGGCCTTCGAAGGTGGCGTGGATGCGGCTCATGCGGGCTTCCCCGGTGCGCCCTTGACGCGCAGGCCACGCATCGAGGGTCGGTCGTAAAAGTCCACACCGGCGAGGTCGGCCACGGTGCCGATGTCCTTGTCGCCGCGCCCGGACAGGTTCACCAGGATGGACTTGTCGGTCGCCATGGTGCGGGCCAGCTTCATCGCGTATGCAATCGCATGGCTCGACTCCAGCGCCGGGATGATCCCCTCGGTCCGGCACAGGTAGTGGAAGGCTTCGAGCGCTTCGGAATCGGTGATCCCCACGTACTGGGCGCGACCGATGTCCTTGAGCCAGGCATGCTCCGGGCCCACGCCGGGATAGTCCAGGCCGGCGCTCACGCTGTGCGTTTCGGTGATCTGGCCGTTCTCGTCCTGCAGGATGTAGGTGCGGTTGCCGTGCAGTACCCCCGGTGAGCCGCGCTGCAGCGAAGCGGAATGCTTGCCGCTGTCCAGCCCTTCGCCGGCGGCTTCCACGCCGATCAGGCGTGTGCTTTCGCGCGGAATGTAAGGATGGAAGATGCCCATCGCGTTGCTGCCGCCGCCGACGCAGGCGATGACGACGTCGGGCTGGCCGCCCGTCAGCTCCGGCATCTGCTCGAGGCACTCCTTGCCGATCACGCTCTGGAAGTCGCGCACCATCATCGGGTAGGGGTGGGGTCCCGCCACGGTGCCGATGATGTAGAAGGTGTTCTCGACGTTGGTCACCCAGTCGCGCATGGCCTCGTTGAGCGCGTCCTTCAGGGTTCGGCTGCCCGACTCCACGGGCACCACCGTGGCGCCCAGCAGGTTCATGCGGTAGACATTGGGGCTCTGGCGCCTGACGTCCTCGCTGCCCATGTAGACGACGCATTCCAGGCCGTAGCGCGCGCAGATCGTCGCCGTGGCTACGCCGTGCTGGCCAGCACCGGTTTCGGCGATCACGCGCGGCTTGCCCATGCGCCGCGCCAACAGGGCTTGGCCGATCACGTTGTTGATCTTGTGCGCGCCAGTGTGGTTGAGATCTTCGCGCTTGAGGTAGATCTGGGCGCCGCCCTGTTCGCGGCTCATGCGGGCGGCATGGTAGACCGGCGAGGGCCGGCCCACGAAGTGCTTGAGCTCGTAGTGGAATTCGGCCAGGAATTCCGGGTCGTGCTGGTATTTCGCGTAGGCGTCGCGCAGCTCGCCGATGGCGTGGGTCAGCGTTTCGCTGACGAAGCTGCCGCCGTATTTGCCGAAATGGCCGGTCGCGTCAGGTTGATGATAGGAAGGCATGGGTTGGATTCGCAAGGAGCGCATCGGCGGCACGCACGGCCGCGACGAACCGATTGATCTTGACCGGGTCCTTGAGTCCCTGGTTGCCAGGGCCGTCAAGCTCGACGCCGGAGCTCACATCGACGGCCAGCGACTTACAGCGCGGCCGCACCTGCACGATGCCATCGGCCACGCTTGCAGGCGTCAATCCACCAGACAAAACGAGGTGACAGTTGACGCTTGGTGGAAGACGTGACCAATTGAAGGCTTTCCCGCCGCCGCCGTATCCCTCGACATGGGCGTCGAGCAGGAGGGCCTGGGCTTGTGGATATGCAGCCGCGAATTCTAGCAAGTCGAAGTGAATCGCTTCATCCAGCGGGATTCTCGCCGCCCGCAGGAACGGCCGCGCGCCGTTGCCGGTCGCCGCAAGGCAGTAGTGCGGGCTCTCGTCGCCGTGAAACTGGACGGTCGCCGCCGCCACGGCTTCGCAGGCGGCCCGGACATTGGCCGCGGTCTCGTTGACGAAGAGCAGCACCGGGGTGACGAAAGGAGGGAGCCTGGCGGCGAGTTCAGCGGCGCGCGCCGGCGTCACGCAGCGCGGGCTCTTCCGGTACATGACGAAGCCCACGGCGTCGGCCCCGGCCGCCACGGCCGCGTCCACGTCCTGCTCGCGCGTCAGGCCGCAGATCTTGATGCGGGTGCGCTGGGCCAGAGGACTGGCCGCGGTTGTGGGATTCATGGCAACCAATCATACGCAGCCGTGCGGTTGGGCAGGTTCCATGCGGCGTCGTACACGGGCCCCAGGAAATACAGGCCCGCCGGCGAGAAAGTCGGTGCCGCCGCATCGCGGTCGCGGGCCGCCAGCACCTGGCTCATCCATTGGGGTGGGTGCTGGCCCTGGCCGATCGCCAGCAGGCAGCCCATGATGTTGCGGATCATGTGATGCAGGAACGCGTCCGCCTCGAAGTCGAAGCGCCAATAGGCGCCGCGCCGGGTGACCTCCACCCGGCGCAGCGTCTTGATGGGGGAGCGGGCCTGGCAGGCGGCGGCACGAAACGAGCTGAAGTCGTGCTCACCGATCAGCAGCGCCGCGGCTTCGCGCATGGCGTGGAGATCGAGCGGGCGAAAAACCCAGCCGACGCGACCGGCATCGACACTCGGCCGCACCGGCGACTCGAGCGCCACGTAGCTGTAGCGGCGCGCGATCGCGCTGGCTCGCGCATGGAAGGCGTCGGGAACAGGACATGCCCATTGAACCGCGATGTCCGGCGGCAGGAACCGGTTGGTGCCGCGCACCCACGAAAACTCCTCGCGTTGCAATGGCGTGTCGAAGTGGACCACCTGCATCAGGGCATGCACGCCCGCATCCGTGCGTCCTGCACAGACGGTTGAAACAGTCTGCACGGCGAATTGGGAGAGGGCGGCTTCCAG
>DIZF01000037.1:16389-35962 GCA_002427815.1 Ramlibacter tataouinensis | reverse complement strand
CGCGTTCTTCGGGAACAAACTGCGATGCATGACCCGCAGTTTCAGACGCGTTGCCGTTTTGGCTTCAGCTCCCCGAGTTACCTCGGGAGACAAGAGTTAGCTGATCTATCGTGACGACGGTTCTGACGAACGTTCACTTGTGTTTCCCATACCCTCTATCCCGTCCGCCTTCGACCGTCTTGTTCTGGTCGATTCGCCGTGCTTGCACATGGCTTTTGCGCTGACGCGCAGGCGGTTTATCCGTGGCTCCGCACAACCCAATTACTCGGGATGCACGCACGGGCGAGGTCATTCCGTTCCAGGAGTGGTTTCGGTGAAAGAAACAAGGCACCTTGAGCGGTGCCGCTCTGATTTGCCGCCAAAAGCAGCGGCGCCACATTTACCTGAACTTCACGTTCAGATGTGGTTTGCAGACAACGAAAACCCCGTCCAAAGACGGTCTCCTCGTTGAGAACTTGCCCCTTCGGGCAAATCCACGACCAATAAATGCGAACAAATATTGATCTTCTTAAGGCCTCCTCCCGAGGGAAGAAACCGCAGCTCCCCCGGGGAGAAACTGCACTTTTGAAGCGCTGAGAAGTTCAGCTACAGAAGCGACTTCGAGTCGCACCATGGCAACGATACTAAAGCTTTGTGCCACGGAATGCGGGCCCGCCCCTGACCGATGTCCTGTGTCTGCTGTAGGCCGGAGCTTCAACGGACTCGGGTCATGTCAGTGCATGACCAGGGGGTTTTGCGCCAGCTCGGCGTAGCCGTTCAGGGTTTCCTCGACTTCTTCCTGGGTCGGCGTGTTCAGCCGCCAGGCGGCGATCTGCCGCTGGAAGGCGTCGGCCCAGGAGCCGTCGAGGTAGACCTCCTTGTTGGACCGCTTGTCGACAATTTCGAATCCGTGACGCGCGATGTGCGGCGACGGCTCTCCCTCGGCGGGTTCGTTTGCCTGCATGTGCACGACGACAAACGATTCGGAGTCATAGAGCATTTGCATGGTGGGTAATCCTTTGCCACATTAATTGGCAACGTTCATGCCGGTTTCAAGGAGGACCGGGTAAACGCTGGAAGGACCTCCCCTGATTCCCAGAATGGCCAAGGTCAAGCTCAGCCCTTGTCGGTGGATGACCACTGCTGGTCGACCCAATCTCCGTTCGGCTGTGTCAGACGCAGGCGCACCGGCATGTAGTCCATCCCGGGGGCGAGCCAAAGTTCTACTTTCTGGTCGAATTCGCGGCGCGGATTGCGGATGAGCTTGAGTGCGCCGACCTTGCCGCCCGGCAGTTCCAGTTCCTCCGGGCCTTCCACCGTGAACTGCCATGGTTCGGCGTCGCGAGCGCTCGCCGTCTGGATCGAGATGACGGTACCTGCGGGAAATTTGTGGGGGTCACCGCCGACCATGGCGCCGAGTTGCAGCATGACACTCAGGCGGTCCTGCGCGCCAGCCAGCAGCGGGGCGTCGGGCCGGTTGCTGCTGAAGCTCACCTTGCCCTGGTCGCGTTGGAAATGGGCGGCCTCTTCGCTGCGCGCCTTGTCCGAAAAGCGCAGGGGGGCCAGCCCCTCGGCCGTGATGAGACCGGTGCTGTGCTGGATGCGTGGCGTCAGGAAGGGGGCGCTGATTTCCAGCTTGGCGTCGTAGCTCGTGTCGTCGTGGCGCCAGAGCAGCTCGCCGTCGCCCTGCAAGCGCAGGTGCCGCGCGGTTGCCGTCACCTGGTAGTGCAGTCGCATCGAAGCCGGGATCCTGAACCTCAGGGCCGGCGGAACGGGCGCCGCAGAGGCTGATGCCGATTGGGGCGCCGCCGCCAGGAAGGCGGTGGGCAATGGGTCGACGGGCTGGATGGGCTCGGGCAACGGAGCTGCCGGTTCGGACACGCGGGCCAATGGCGACCTGGGCGCAGCCGCCTTCGCGCGCGGCTGCGCCGGGGCCGCAGCTTTTTGGGGCAACGCCTCCGGCACAGCAACCGGCGGGACGCTGGCGGCGATGCTGCGTGTGATGAAGGTCGGCGCGACGACCCGGTCGCGCACCCGCACGGGATCGGCGGCTGCACCCAAGAGCCATAGATGGGCCGCCAGCACCGCCGTCCCGAAGATCAACATGAATCGCAGGGGCATGGCTGCTGTTCACCCCCGGAAACCCAGATCGCTCGACAGTTGCCGCGCCGCCGCGCGCAGCGGCCGGTCCACCGCACCGTCCCACTCGGGGTCGAAGGTGCCACTGGGCCCGAGCGCGACGAGACCCAGCACCATGTGGCCGTCCGAATCGAACACCGGCACGCAAAAGGCGACGATGCCGGGCAACAAGGTATCGACCACCCGGGCGGCACCCCGCTGGCGCACCTCGTCGAGCAGGGCACGGGCCTGGGCCAGCGAAGCAGGCACATCGGTGCGGCCCTGCTTCTGTGCCAGGGCAAGTTCGTCCTTCAGCAGCGGGGTGATGGCGTCACGCGAGAGGAAGGCCGCGAAACAGCGGCCGGTGGCCGACGAGAGCAGAGGCATCACGTCGCCCAGCCGCAGATTGACGGTAACGGCCTGCGGCGATTCTTCCCAGTGGACGATGGTGGGCCCCTGATTGCCCCACACGGCCAGCGCCAGCGTGTGGCCGATCTGTTCGACCAATGAGCCGATGCGCTCGCGCGCCAGCTTGACGGCGTCCAGTCGTGACAGCGAGGCCAGTCCGAGCTTCAGTGCCGCCGGGCCCAGGTCGTACCGCGTGCTGGCGGCGTCCTGCGCCACGAGGCGCAAGCGCTGGAAGCTCACCAGGTAGCGATGGGCCTTGGCTGCGCTCATGCCGGCCGCCGCCGCGAGGTCGCGCAACATCAGCGGTCCGGACGCGAGCGACAATGCCTCGAGCAAGCCGAAGCCGACTTCGACCGACTGGATGCCGGCGCGCTCCTTCACGGGCACCTTCCGGTAGAATTACGATTAGGTAAATTCATTTCACAATGCGTAACGTCCTGGACTCTAACGCATCCTGACTGCGGGGGCAAATTCAAGTGAAGCTGGCAACCTACAAGGATGGTTCGCGCGACGGCCAGCTGGTCGTGGTTTCGCGCGACCTGGGCACGGCGCACTATGCGACCGGCATCGCCGACCGGCTCCAGCAGGTGCTGGACGACTGGGGTTTTCTGTCGCCGCAAGTCCAGGACCTGTACGACAGCCTGAACAGCGGCAAGGCACGCCACGCGTTCCCGTTCGATGCGGCTCTGTGCATGGCGCCGCTACCGCGGGCCTGCCAGTGGGCGGACGGCTCGGCCTACATCAATCACGTCGAGCTGGTGCGCGCGGCGCGCCAGAGCGCGGTGCCGGCGAGCTTCTACACCGACCCGCTGATGTACCAGGGCGGCAGCGACGACTTCCTGGGCCCGTGCGACGACGTGGTGGTGCGCGAGGAGGAGTGGGGCATCGACTTCGAGGCCGAGATCGCAGTGATCACCGGGGACGTGCCCATGGCGGCCACTCCGGAGCAGGCACTGGACGGCATCCGGCTGGTCATGATCGCCAACGATGTGTCGCTGCGCAACCTGATCCCGGCCGAACTGGCCAAGGGCTTTGGCTTCCTGCAGAGCAAGCCGGCAACCGCATTCGGTCCGGTCGCCGTCACGCCGGACGAACTCGGAGACGCATGGGAGCAGGGCCGACTGCACCTCACGCTGCAAAGCACCTGGAATGGCCGCAAGGTCGGCATGTGCGAAGCCGGCCCGGAAATGACCTTCCATTTTGGCCAGCTGATCGCGCACATCTGCAAGACGCGCAATGTGCTCGCCGGCAGCATCGTCGGCTCGGGCACCGTCAGCAACAAGGGCGTGCCCGGCGCGAACGGCAAGACCGAGTGGCCCAAGGGTTACAGCTGCATTGCGGAGAAGCGCGCCATCGAAACCATCCAGGACGGCAAGCCTTCGACGGGGTTCATGAAGTTCGGTGACACGATCCGCATCGAAATGCGCGGCAAGGACGGACAGAGCATCTTCGGCGCGATCGACCAGAAGATCGTGCCGCTGAAGGCCTGACCGGTCTCGATCCTCGTCATGAGCGCCGGCGCTGCCATGAGTGACCGTCACGACCTGGCGCGGTTCCTGTCGGCCCAGGCGCCGGTGTACGACCAGGTGCTGGCCGAACTGCGCGCGGGCCGCAAGCGCAGCCACTGGATGTGGTTCGTCTTTCCGCAGATCGCCGGCATCGGCCGCAGTGTCATGGCGCAGCGGTACGCGATCGGATCGCTGCAGGAGGCCCAGGCTTACCTCGCGCACCCTATCCTGGGAACACGCCTGCGCGAGTGCTGTCGGCTGGTGCTCGATGTCCCGCACGGCGACGTGCATGAGATTTTCGGATCGCCCGACGACCTCAAATTCCACTCGTCGATGACGCTGTTCGATCGCGCCGCTCCCGGGACGACAGTGTTCCGGCAGTGCCTTCTGCAGTATTTCGGCGGCCAGCCCGATGCACTGACGCTGGCAAAGCTATAGCCTACTAGATCACGGTGTCCCAGGGAGCGGACAAGCGTACCGCCGCGTTGATCAGTCCCACCATCGAATAGGTCTGGGGGAAATTGCCCCACATTTCGCCGGTGACCGGATGGGTGTCTTCCGACAGCAGCCCGAGCGGGTTGCGGCTCTTGAGCATGACCTCGAAGATCTCGCGGGCCTGGCCTTTCCGGCCGATGCGCGCCAGCGCGTCGATGCGCCAGAAGGTACAGATGTTGAACGCGGTTTCCGGCTTGCCGAAATCGTCGGGTGCCTCGTAGCGCCGCATGTAGGGCCCGTCGCACAGCGATTTCTCGAGCGCCTCGACGGTGGCGACAAAGCGGGCGTCGTTCGGATCGATGAAGCTCACCTCCGCCATCAGCAGCACGCTGGCGTCGAGGTCGCGGCCGCCGAAACTTTCGGCGAAGGCCTGCCGCTCCTCGCTCCAGGCTTCGCGCAGGATGCGCTGGCGGATCTGGTCGGCGCGTTCGCGCCAGTGGCGAATGCGGTCGGGCAGCTTGAGCGCGGCGGCCACCTTGGCCAGACGGTCGCAGGCGGCCCAGCTCATCAGCGCGGAGGAGGTGTGGACGCGGGCGCGGGTGCGCAGTTCCCACATGCCGGCGTCCGGCTGGTCATAGACCCGGAACGCCTGCTCGCCCACGGCCTCCAGGTAGCCGAACTCGGCCTTGCCGGCACGGCGGAACAATCGATGGTCGTGGAACGACTGGGAGGCGCCCAGAATGATGTTGCCGTAGACGTCGTGCTGGAAATGCTCCTGCGCCTGGTTGCCCACGCGCACCGGCCCCTGGCCGCGGTAACCCGGCAGGTGACCCAGGATGGCTTCGGGCAGCAGTTCCTCCTGGCCGATGCCGTATAGCGGCTGGATGTGGCCGCCGCCCGAACGCACCACCACGTTGTTGAGCCAGCGCAGGTATTCCTCCATCGTCGCGACTTCGGAAAGGCTGTTGAGCGCGCGCACCACGAAGAACGCGTCGCGCAGCCAGCAGTAGCGATAGTCCCAGTTGCGCCCGCTGTCCGGTGCTTCCGGGATGCTCGTCGTCATCGCGGCGACGATGGCGCCGGTGTCCTCGAACAGCGACATCTTCAGGGTGATCGCGGCCCGGATCACGGCGTCCTGCCATTCCAGCGGCAGCGACAGGGCCCGGGTCCAGCTGCGCCAGTAGCTCGCGGTTTCCTGCTCGAAGCCGCGCGCCGTGTCCTCGATCCCCGACAGCAGGGTTTCGTCGGGCCCCAGGATGAAGTTCATCGGCCGGTCGACCACGAAACAGGTCTCCGACAGGACGTAGCTCAGGGGTGCGTCGCTGTTCAGGCGCAGGGTCTGGCTCGGGCCCACGTAACGCAGGTGGGCGCTGCCCTGGGTGACGGTGGGCACCTGCCGGCCCCAGTCGAAACGGGGTCGCAGCACCATGCGCATCCGCGGCGAACCCGACACCACCTGCACGCGCCGGATCAGCGTGAGCGGCCGGAAGGTGCGACCGCGGCTGAAGAAGCGCGGTGCGAAATCGGTGATCTCTATGCCCTGGCCCTGGGCGTCGAACAGGCGCGTGCGCAGGATGGCTGTGTTCGGCTCGTAGGACTGCTCGCTGTGCGCGAAATGCTCCAGCTCGAACGACCAATGGCTGCCGTTCTCGCTCGGATCGAGCAGCGTGTTGAACACCGGATCGCCATCGAAACGCGGCAGGCAGCACCAGACGATGCGCCCGCGTTCGTCGATCAGCGCGCTGTAGGCGCAGTTGCCGATCACGCCGAGGTTCAGGGACTGTCCGGCAGCCGGGGCTGAAGGTTTCATGCGCTGACCTTTCCGGTCTGGCCCGCCGCTGCGGCCTGGAGCTGGTAGCGCAGCGCGGCGGGCGACTCCAGGCGATGCCGGGCGACGCTGGGTCCTTCGCCCACCTTGACTCCCAGGCCCCGCAGACGCTGCACGGTGGCGAACCCCACTTCATCGGTGAAGTCGTCGCCCACGAACACCGGGGTGCGCCCGGCGAACGGGGGCTCCTGCAGAAATGCCTCGATCGCGTGGCCTTTGCTGGCACCGCCGGGCTTGGCTTCCACCACCATCTTGCCGCGCAGCAAGGTGAGGCCGGGCGACTCCTCGACCGCGGCTTGCATGGTCTGCAGGCACAGCGTTTCGAGCTCGGGCGCCTGCCGGTAGTGCAAGGCGAGGGAGCCGCGCTTGTTCTCCAGGCGCAGCAGCGGATACCTCGACGCCAGCGCGGCCGCGGCTTCCTCGACCCGCTGCAGCGGATGGGTCGCGAGCAATGCGATGTCGCCGCCGGCACTGCGCCGTTCCGTGCCGTGCACGCCGGCGACGGGCAGGCGCAAGGGCTTGAGGAAGCTGTCGATCTGCTCGATGGGCCGGCCCGAGATCAGGGCCAGGGCACCGTCGAGGTAGTCGGTCAACGTATGCAGCGTACCGATCAGCCCCGACGGCACGATGACGGCTTCCGGCTGGTCCGCCAAGTCCACCAAGGTACCGTCGAAATCAAGAAAGAGCGCGCACGATGGGCAAAGAATGTCCACAAAATTCATGGTTGATGACCCTAGCAGAGACTCTATCGGTGTACTAGGTGGGGGCGACCCTCGCAACCGTAGGACGCAACCTACGGTTCGAGGAGATGTGGAGCCTCAGGCAGCGCACGGCGCGGTTGCGGCCTGGCCTGGAATGCGGTCGTCCGGGGTCTCCCGTCGCCAGCGCAGTCGGCTGAGGTGGAATAAGCTTCTCATGGTTGCCAGACTACACCACCCACGACCGCACGACCATGGACCACACCCGCTACCTGTCGCTGATTGCCTTCGTCGCCCTGATGCCGCTGACAGCGGTCGCCGCCCAGAACACCTCGTCCGCCGAGGCTGCTGCCGATGCGCGCAGCCAGTCCGAGCCGTTACCGAAGGTGGAGGGTGCGTGGGTGCGCAGTTCCGTTCCCGGGCAGCAAGGCACGGGCGCCTTCATGAAGCTCACGTCCCGCCAGGCCATGCAGCTCGTAGGCGTGTCCACGCCCGTGGCGGGCACGGCCGAGGTGCATGAGATGAAGATGCAGGGCGACATCATGCGCATGCGCCAGGTCGCCGGGGTCGATCTGCCGGCCGGCCAGACCGTGGAGTTCAAGCCCGGCGGCTACCACCTCATGCTGATGGACCTGAAACAGACGCTGAAGCCGGGTACTTCGGTACCGCTGACCCTGGTGTTTCGCGACGCCCAGGGCACCGAGCGCAAGCTCGAATTGAAGGTTGCGGTGGCGACACAGGCGCCGGCTGCGGCGGCCGCCGCACCGAAGGATGCGCCCGAGCCCATGCACAAACACTGACAGACCGTGGTCGCCAGCGGCGGGCGCATCGGGTAAGCTGTCAGAACGAGACAACCCGATCGAGGCATGCGATGAGCGAGAACCAGAATTTCGGCTTCGGCAAGTTCATTCCCGGATTCGACTTCCTCCAGGACCTGGCCATGGGCGCATCGCAAAACCTGCCGCAGATGCCGAACCTTTCCAGCTGGGTCGCGCCCACGCTGAACCTGGAAGAGCTGGAAAAACGCATCGGCGAGCTCAAGGCCGTTCATTTCTGGCTGGACCAGAACTCCAAGGCCCTGGGCGCCACCATCCAGGCGCTGGAGGTGCAGAAGATGACGCTCGCCACGCTCAAAGGCATGAACTTCAACATGGGGGAAGTCGCCAACGCGCTCAAGCTGAAGCCCGCCGCTGCCGCGGCGAAACCGGCTGAAGCCGTGGCGCGGCCCAAGGCCGCTCGCAAGGCGGCCGATCAGCCTGCCGGCGGGGTGGTCGATCCGCTCCAGTGGTGGGGCGCGTTGACCCAGCAGTTCCAGCAGATCGCCTCCAGCGCCCTGAAGGATGTCGCCGTGCAAACGGCGGTCGATAGCGCCACCAGCGCGGCCGCCGCAGCGCCCGGCGCGGCGAAGAAGACAGCCAGCGGCAAGGCTGCCAAGTCGACCGGCAGCGCTGTCAAGGCAGCGTCGCAGCCCCGGCGCCCAACCCGCAAGACGCCGAACCCCTGACCGAGCTGCACGAAAGCGCGATGAAGCTGTTCCCCTTTGGTCATGCAACCCACCCGCAATGGCAGATGGCAGCCGGGCTGGTGCTGGCGCAGCTGCGCGCGCGGATGGCCTTGCCCGACTATGCCAAGGCCCCGACGCTGGGGCTGCTGTACATCACCGACCGCTATGCGGATTCGGCCCAGGAAATCCTTGATCATGTGGGCGCCGAGCTGCCGGAGGTGACCGACTGGTCCGGGACCGTCGGCGTCGGCATCGCCGCTTCGAACGTCGAGTATTTCGATGAGCCCGCGCTGGCCGTGATGCTGTGTGCGCTGCCGCCGGACCAGTACCGCGTGTTTTCCGGTGTCGCGCCGCTGGCCGTGGGCGATGGCATGGGCTTCGAGCCGCACACGGCGCTGATTCACGCCGACGCCGGCACACCCGATGTGGCCGAGCTCATTGCGGAGATGGCGCAGCGCACGGCAACCGGCTATCTGTTCGGTGGCCTGGCCTCCAGCCGCGGCGAGGCGGTGCAGTTCGCCATCGGCGGCAATGGCAACATCAAGGGCCAGGGCGCGGCGGGCGGGGTATTCCGCGGCGGACTGTCGGGTGTCGCCTTCGGAGCAGGCATCTCGCTGGTGTCTCGGGTCACGCAGGGTTGCCAGCCGGTGGCGGCGCAGCGGGTGATCACGGCAGCCCAATCCAACCTGATCGTCGAGCTGGACGGCGAGCCCGCGCTGGACGTGCTGCTGCGGGACACCGGCATTTCGCTGGAGCAGCCGCAGGCCGCCATGACGGCATTGCGCGCCACCCTGGTGGGCCTGACCGAGGCCGGCGGCGATGCGGTCGGCCGCACCGGCAACTTTGGCGCCGACGTGGTGGTGCGGCACATCATCGGCCTGGATCCCGGTCGCAACGCTGTGGTGGTGGCCGATCGGGTCGAACCGGGGATGCGCATGGCGTTCTGCCAGCGCAACCCGCAGGCGGCGCGGGCCGACCTGATGCGCATCTGCGCCGAAATCCGCGAGGAACTGGAACCGCAGGAAATGTGCTTGCCGGTCGCGGCCGCGCTCGCGGGCCCCGAGGCCAATGCCGCGCCCAGCATTGCACGGCGCATCGCCGGCGCGGTGTATGTGAGCTGCGCCGGACGCGGCGGTCCGCATTTCGGCGGCCCCAGCGCTGAACTGCAGATCGTGCGACGTGCCCTCGGCGATGTGCCTCTGGTCGGCTTCTTTGCCGGCGGCGAAATCGCCCGCCACCATCTGTACGGCTACACCGGCGTGTTGACCGTTTTTCGATAACCATGGCAAAAGGCCCTTCGGCGCGATTGCCGGGCATCTGGCAAGGCCTGCGCTGGTCGCTGCAGCCCGGGGCCGAGGGCGGCGGTACGTCGCGCGCGCGGCTGGCGTGGCGCGCCCTGAAAGCCACCTTGTGGCACGGCAAGGCCCTGCGCCGCTGGATGGCCGTGGTGTTCGAACTGCATTCGCGCGAAATCCTGCGGGACCTGCCCGGCGAATACCTGCGCGCGGTGCGCCCATCGGTGCGCCGTGGTACCGGCTTCAGTGAACGCGTGGTCCAGCTCATCGAACACGCGGACTGGCTCGAGGCGGCATTCCAGCCGGAAGCCCTCGCGCAATTGGTATCCGGCGAGCCGATGGTGCTGGCTGACCTGGCGGCGCCGCGCGGCTATGACTTCATGCGGCTGCAACTCGAGCAAGCGCCGCCCCAGAGCCCCGAAGGCGAACTGCTGCTCACGCTGAGCCTGCGGCGCTCGGCCGATGTCCAGCACAAGCCCCAGCCGGTGGAGGCCGGCGTGCTGGGTTTCAGCCGTTTCCGCGTCGACGGCGTCGGCTGCATGGTCATCGGCGGGGTGCGCGGCCAGCGAGATCGCATTCACCGCATCAGCCCCACCGAAATCAGCCAGGCACTGCAGGGGTGGAAGCCGGCCGTGTTGTTGGTGAGCGTGGCGCAGGAGCTGGCCCGGTATTGGGGGCTGCACCTGATCGGTCTGGACCCCGCAGCGCATCGCCTGCACGGCTGGTCTTATCAGTGGAACAAGCGCAACCGCGCCGTTGCCGAGCGCATCTTCGGCAGTTACGAGACGCTGTGGGCGCATTTCGAGGCCAAGCCCGGCCCGCCCGGCTGGGTGATCGTGCCGCTCAATTCCGATGACAAGCTGGCTGCCACCGCACTGTCGCCGGAAAAGCGCGAGCGGCAGACGCGCCGCGCCGACTACTGGATTCGCACCCGCAACCTGTTGCGCGCGCGCTTCAAGCAGCTGTTGCAGCGGCCCCAGCTGGAGGCCAGGCTGTCGCGCGTCACCGAAAGTCTGGACCGCGAAAGCATGGCCCCGGAAGACACGACCGATTTCCAGCAGAGCGAACCCGTGGTGCCCGCGCGGGTGTTGCAGACGGGCCCCGGCACGCTGTTCTAGAACCGCCGCTAGCGTCGCAACGCCGTGAACACGGCGAATTCCCAGCTGCGCATGGCCAACAGCAGCGTATAGCCCTCGCGATCCTTCTCCGCCAGTTTCTGATCGGCTTGATGCTGCTGGGCAAAGTCCTGCGCGACGCGCTGCATGCGTTCGAAGAAGGACGCGGCCAGGCTGCGGCTGACCGAACCGTGGACCAGCAGCAGACCTTCCGCATCGCCGTCGAAGCCGCCCGAAAAGTAATCCAGCAGCACGTTCTCGCGGAAATAGTTCATCACGGCACCGTGCGGGCGCCAGCGAAAGGTCTTGGCCAGCTTGAGCCGATAGCGGTTGAGCGGGCGCAGTTCGATGATGCCCAGGCGGTCGAGCTGGACGAAATACTTGATGCATTCCGCCTCGCTCAGCCGGTAATGGCCGATCACCTGCTCCAGCGTCCACTGGCTCAAGACGCAGATCGCGCAAAGCAGCAGCTTCTTGTCGGCCACCACCGCCTTTTCCTGTTGCTGCGTCAGTTCCTTGACCAGCGGCTGCGCGTCGGCGACCCGTCGCGCCAGCTCCGCGAAATCCAGCTTCAGCGCGCGGCAGATCCTGTCGATGCGCGACAGCGGCATGTCGCCCCTGGCCAGCATGCGCTTGACGCTGGACTCCGCCATGCCGAGCGAACGCGCCAGGTCGGCATACGTCATCTGCGCGGACTTGAGTTCCTTCTTCAGGGCCAGGACGAGATCGGCAGTCGTGCTCATGGTGGGAGTATCGAAAAACGATACCCAATGGTCATGGTTTCTGCAATGTACGACAAATCCGGTACTGGAACTGCGCAGGATCCGCACACTTCGATCGCCGCTTCACAAGGAGCCATCATGCGATCGATTTTCCCGAAGGCCGAAACCATGCTTGCGCTGGCCTGCCTGGGCCTGCTGGCCCTGGCCTTGTTCGGGCCTGCCGTGGTCCAGCCCGCGCACTACCACGAGTTCGCGGACCAACGCACGCTGTGGGGCATCCCTTTTGCGATGGACGTGCTTTCCAACGCGGCGTTCGCTTTGGCGGGTGCGGCCGGCGGCTGGTCACTGATCATGTTGCCGTCGCGCAGCCTCAGCAATGTGCAGCGCGCGATGGCCGCGCTGTTCTTTACCGGCCTCGTGCTGACCGCTGCGGCTTCGAGCTGGTACCACTGGCAACCCGACGATGCCGGCCTCGCCGTCGACCGTTGCGGCATGGCCGTTGCGTTTGCCGGCCTGCTCGGTCTGGCGGCGGCCGGCCGGGTGAGCGAGCGCGGCGGCGCCGCCCTGGGGCTTGCGGTGCTGGTGCTTGGGCCCATCAGCGTGCAGGCATGGTCCGAGACTGGCAATGTCCTGCCCTGGGCCACGCTGCAGTTCGGCGGGATGGGGCTGGTCCTCTGGCTTGCCATGCTGCGACCGCGCCATGCGGCGCTCGGTATTCGCTGGAGCCTGGTGATCCTGGCCTATGGAGCGGCCAAGCTGCTGGAGCTGAACGACCAAGTGGTTCATGAAGCCACCGGACAACTCGTATCGGGTCACACGCTCAAACATGTTGCCGCGGCACTGGCGGCCTGTCCTGTGATCGCCGCGATCAGAGCGCTGGCGCATTCGAGGCAGAATGCCGCAGGCCGCGCCAGATCCAGAAGCATCGCCAGCCGACGGGCAGGCAGCGCGTGAACGCAGACCGGGAAAAGGAGGCATTCATGAGTACCGCCAGCGCCGACATGACAGCCCGGGTGCCGGAGCATCAGCACCCGAACCAGTTCGCCCTGCTCGGACAGCGCCGCTTCGCGCCGTTTTTCTGGACCCAGTTCTGCGGGGCCGCCAACGACAACCTGTTCAAGTTCGCCTTTACCGTGATGGTCACCTACCAGCTGCAGATCAGCTGGTTACCGCCGACCATGGCGGGGCTGTTGATCGGGGCGCTGTTCATCCTGCCGTTCCTGCTGTTCTCGGCCACCAGCGGCCAACTCACCGACAAGTTCGACAAGACCACCATGATCCGGCTGGTGAAGAACCTGGAGATCGCGATCATGGCGATCGCGGCCTACGGTTTCTCCAACGAGAATGTCGCCGTGCTGCTGCTGTGCACCTTCCTGATGGGGCTGCATTCGACGCTGTTCGGCCCGGTGAAGTTCGCGTACCTGCCGCAGGTGCTGGGGGAACGCGAACTCACGGGAGGCAACGGCATGGTGGAGATGGGCACCTTCGTCGCGATTCTGCTGGGCAATGTGGTGGGAGGCCTCATCGTGGCCATCCCCGAAGTGGGCCGCCAGGACGTGGCGATTTCCTGTGTGCTGCTGGCGCTCGTGGGCCGGACCGTCGCGCAGTTCATCCCTTCGGCGCCCGCCACCGACCCGGGCTTGAAAGTCAATTTCAACCCGATCAGCGAGACACTGCGCAACCTCCGGCTCGCGCACGGCAACCTGGTGGTGTTCCGCTCGCTGTTGGGAATCAGCTGGATGTGGTTTTTCGGCGCCGTGTTCCTGAGCCAGTTTCCCAGTTTCGCCAAGGAAGTGCTGCACGGCGACGAGCAGGTGGCTTCGCTGTTGCTGGTGGTCTTTTCCGTGGGCATCGGTATCGGCTCGCTGCTGTGCGAAGTGCTGTCTCGCCGCCATGTCGAGATCGGTCTCGTGCCGCTGGGCGCGATCGGCATGAGCGTGTTTGCGATCGATCTGTATTTCTCCTCGAGGGGACTGCCGCCGTCGCCCGCTCTCACGCTGGGTCAATTCCTGACGCAGCCTGCGCACTGGCGGGTGATGGCCGACCTGGCCCTGCTCAGCCTGTTCGCGGGCTTGTACAGCGTGCCCATGTATGCGCTGATCCAGCTGCGCAGCCAGCCAACCCACCGTGCCCGCATCATCGCGGCCAACAACATCCTCAATGCGCTGTTCATGATCGCGAGTTCGATCATTGCCGGCGTGCTGCTCAAGCTCGGCATGACCATCCCCCAGATCTTCCTGCTGGTGGGCCTGGCCAACGCGGTGGTCGCGTTCTACATCTTCATGCTGGTGCCCGAATACCTGCTGCGCTTCATCTCCTGGATCGCGTCGCGCCTGGTGTACCGTTTCCAGGTCACGGGCGACGAAAACATCCCGGTCAAAGGTGCGGCGGTGCTGGTGTGCAACCACGTGAGTTTCATCGATGCGGTCCTGCTGATGGCGGCGAGCCCGCGGCCGATCTGCTTCGTCATGGATCACCGCATCTTCAAAGTGCCCGTGCTCGGATGGCTCTTCAAGCTCGCCAAGGCGATTCCGATTGCGTCGCGCAAGGAAGACCCGGCCGCTTATGACGCCGCTTTCGAAGCGGCGGCCAGGGTACTGCGCGAAGGCGACCTGCTGGCGATATTTCCCGAGGGCGGCATCACCCGCGACGGCACCCTGCAGGAGTTCAAGGGCGGCATCATGAAGATCCTCGAGCGCCAGCCGGTGCCGGTGATTCCGATGGCGCTCACCAATCTCTGGGGCTCGTTCTTCAGCCGCATCGAGCGGGGCGAGGCGATGGTGAAGCCCTTCCGGCGCGGCCTGTTCAACCGGGTGGGGTTGAATGTGGGCGCGGCCGTTGCGCCGGCCCAGGTGCAGCCGGAAGTCCTGCGCAATCACGTCGCCCGTCTCCTCGCGCCATGATCAGATTCCGCGTGCTCGATCCTGCCTGAACTGCTGCGCGAAGGCCGTGAATTCGCCCGCGTCCAGCGCCTCGCGAATCTCGCGCATCAGGTTCAGGTAGTAGTGCAGGTTGTGTATGCTGGCCAGCATGGGCGCGAGCATCTCGCCGCAGCGCTCCAGGTGATGCAGGTAGGCGCGCGAGAAACCCCCTGACACAGTGCCGTCCGCAAGGGCCTGTCCTCTGCAGGCGTAGCAGGTGCAGGTTTCGTCCAGCGGCCTCTCGTCCGTGCGATGCCGCGCGTTGCGGATCTTCAGGTCGCCAAAGCGTGTGAACAGATGGCCGTTGCGCGCATTGCGCGTGGGCATGACGCAATCGAACATGTCAACGCCCTGGGCCACGCCTTCCACCAGATCTTCGGGGGTGCCCACGCCCATCAGGTAGCGCGGCTTGTCGGCCGGCAGCCGATTCGGCGTATGCGCCATGATGCGCAGCATCTCCTCCTTGGGCTCGCCCACGCTGACACCCCCGACCGCATAACCCGGGAACTCCATGTCGACCAGCGCCGCCAGCGATTCCTCGCGCAGGTGCTCGAACATGCCGCCTTGCACGATGCCGAACAGGGCGTTTGGATTTTCCAGTCGCCCGAACTCCGTCTGGCAGCGTGCAGCCCAGCGCCGGCTCAGCTCCATCGAGAAGCGCGCCTCGGCCTCGGTGGTGACATGGCCCTTGGTGTCGTACGGGGTGCACTCGTCGAACTGCATGACGATGTCGCTGTTCAGCAGCGTCTGGATCTGCATCGACATCTCCGGCGTGAGAAACAGCTTGTCGCCATTGACCGGCGACGCGAATTTCACGCCCTCTTCCGTGATCTTGCGCATCTCGCCCAGGCTCCAGACCTGGAATCCGCCCGAATCGGTGAGGATGGGCCTGTTCCAGGCCTCGAAGCGATGCAGGCCGCCGAACTGCTTGAGCACGTCCAGCCCGGGGCGCATCCACAGGTGGAAGGTGTTGCCCAGGATGATTTGCGCGCCCATCTCTTGGAGCGAGCGCGGCGTCACGCCTTTCACCGTGCCGTAGGTTCCCACCGGCATGAAGATCGGCGTCTCGACGACGCCGTGGTTGAGCGTCAGGCGGCCGCGGCGGGCTCGGCCATCGGTGTGCAGCAGTTCGAAGGCGAGCATGGCGTCAGGCGCGGCGGGCGAGCAGCATGGCGTCGCCATAACTGAAGAAGCGGTAGCGTTGCGCGATGGCGTGGCGGTACAGGTCCATGATCTGATCGTATCCGCCAAAGGCACTCACCAGCATCAGCAGCGTCGATCGCGGCAGATGGAAGTTGGTCAGCAACAGGTCCACGAGCTGGAACCGGAAACCAGGCTTGATGAAGATGCGGGTATCGCCGCTGCACTGCCCGGTCGCGGCCCAGGACTCGAGCGTGCGCACAGTGGTGGTGCCCACGGCAACGATTCGGCCGCCCCGCGCCCGGGCATTGGCGATGGCTTGCTGCGTGACCTCGGGCACCTGATACCACTCGCTGTGCATGGTGTGCTCGGCCAGGTTCTCGGTCTTGACCGGCTGGAAGGTTCCGGCGCCCACGTGCAGCGTCACGGGGGCGCGGAAGACGCCGCGGGCGTCGATCTGCGCCAGCAGGGCTTCGTCGAAATGCAGGGCCGCCGTCGGTGCCGCCGCTGCCCCCGGGTTCCTGGCGAAAACGGTCTGGTAGCGCTCAACGTCCTGCGCCGTGTCGTCGTGCTCGATATACGGCGGTAGTGGTACATGGCCATGCCGTTCCATCAATGCATACGGATCGCCGCTGAGGGTGAACCGGAACAGCGGGCCATCCGCGTCGGGCCAGCGGCCGTTCAAGGTCGCGGTGAAGCCGCCTTGCATCGCCAGCGTGGTGCCGGCGGGCGGCTTCTTGCTGACCTTCATGTGCGCAGCGACCTCGTGGCCGGCCAGCACGCGCTCGATCAGCAGTTCGGCCTTGCCTCCGGTCGGCTTCTCGCCATACAGGCGCGCCTTGACGACCTGGGTGTCGTTGAAGACCAGCAGGTCGCCCGGTGCCAGCAGCGACGGGAGATCGCGAAAGATGCGATCGACCGGTTGCGGTCCGCCGCCATCGAGCAGGCGCGAGCCGCTGCGCTCGGCAGCCGGATGCTGGGCGATCAGTTCGGGGGGCAGGGCGAAGTCGAAATCGCCGACGGTGAAGGTGCGCATGGTTGGGAGCGAAAGTGCATCGCGGCCGCGCAGCACGCTTGCCGGGCCCTGGTGCTGCCGCAGACCCAGACACGGTGCCAGGAGCAAGCAGGCAGAATTGTCCCATGCCCGAACCCAAGGCCCTGTCCGCGCCGCAAAAGGCCCTGCTCAAGCTGGGCCTCGGGCGCGACATCGATCTGGCCTTGCACCTGCCGCTACGGTACGAAGACGAAACGCGGATCGTCAAGCTGCGCGATGCCCGGGAAGGCGACATCGCGCAGATCGAAGCCACTGTGACCGCTTGCGAAATCGTCTACCGGCCGCGGCGCCAGCTGATGGTGACCGTCGACGATGGCAGCGACACCTGCGTGCTGCGTTTCTTCAGTTTCTATCCGTCCCAGCAAAAGGCCCTCGCGGTGGGCAGCCGGCTGCGCCTGCGCGGCGAGCTCAAGGGAGGCTTTCTGGGCTGGCAGATGGTCCATCCGACGTACAAGGCCGCCGGCGGTGAACTGCCGGCGGCGTTGACGCCGGTTTATTCCACTGTTGCCACTCTGCCCCAGGTCTACCTGCGCAAGGCCGTCCTGGGTGCCCTGGCGCGGGCGGATCTGTCCGATACCTTTCCGCCGGGGGTCGGCGAAACGCTGCGGGCGCGCGTATGGGGCTTGCGCGAAGCGCTGGCTTTCCTGCACCAACCTGCCCCTGACGTGCCACTGGCGGCGCTGGAAGACCGCAGCCATCCGGCCTGGCAAAGGCTGAAGGCCGAAGAGTTGCTGGCCCAACAGCTGTCGCAGCTGGAAAGCAAGCGCGAGCGCGCCGCGCTGCGTTCGCCGGCGCTGGCCGCCAGCCCGCGCGGGCTGCACGAGCGGCTGCTGGCCGCGCTGCCGTTCCAGCTCACGCTGTCCCAGCGGCGCGTCGGTGAGGAGATCGCGCGCGACCTGGCGCGCACGGTGCCGATGCACAGGCTGCTGCAGGGCGACGTCGGTTCCGGCAAGACGGTGGTGGCTGCGCTCGCAGCGGCCATCGCGATCGATGCCGGCTGGCAATGCGCCCTGATGGCGCCGACCGAAATCCTGGCGGAGCAGCATTTCCGCAAGCTGATCGGCTGGCTCGAACCGCTGCTGTCGCCGCTGGGGCTGCGCGTGGCCTGGTTGACCGGGAGCCAGAAGAAGAAGGAGCGTGTCGAGATGCTCTCCCTGGTGGCCAGCGGCGAGGCCGCCCTGGTGGTGGGCACGCATGCGGTGATCCAGGACCAGGTCCAGTTCCGGCGGCTGGGTCTGGTCATCATCGACGAGCAGCACCGTTTCGGCGTGGCGCAGAGGTTGGCCTTGCGCAGCAAGGCCAACTCTGCGCCGGGCGCAGAGAATGTGCCCGCCCCCACCCCAGCCCTCCCCCGCGCGGGGGAGGGAGATTCGCTGTTCGAGCCACATTTGCTCATGATGAGCGCGACGCCGATCCCGCGAACCTTGGCGATGAGCTACTACGCCGACCTGGACGTGTCCACCATCGACGAGCTGCCGCCGGGACGCACGCCGGTGGTGACCAAGCTGATCGCCGACAGTCGGCGCGACGAAGTGACCCAGCGTATCCGCGCCCAAGTGGCGGCTGGCCGCCAGGTTTACTGGGTCTGCCCGCTGATCGAAGAGAGCGAAGCGCTGGACCTGACCAACGCGACGGCCACGCACGAGGCGCTGAGCGCGGCCTTGCCGGGCGTCATGGTCGGCCTGCTGCACTCCCGCATGCCACCCGCCGAAAAGAGGGCCGTGATGGCGCTGTTCACGAGCGGCCAGATGGGCGTGCTCGTGTCCACCACCGTGATCGAGGTGGGCGTGGACGTCGCCAATGCCTCGCTGATGGTGATCGAGCATGCCGAGCGCTTCGGCCTGTCGCAGCTGCACCAGCTGCGCGGGCGCGTGGGCCGTGGCGCGGCAGCGTCGGCCTGCGTGCTGCTTTACTCGGCAGGCGACGCCGGCCGCCTGGGTGAAACGGCCCGCGCAAGGCTGAAGGCCATGGCCGAGACCGCCGACGGGTTCGAAATCGCACGGCGCGACCTGGACATCCGCGGACCGGGCGAGTTCCTGGGCGCTCGCCAGTCGGGGGCGCCGTTGCTGCGCTTCGCCGACCTGGCCACGGATACGCCATTGCTGGAATGGGCCCGCAACCTGGCGCCGCTGATGCTGGATCGCTATCCAGAACTGGCCAGGCGCCACACGACGCGCTGGTTGGGTGGAAAATCCCAATACCTGAAGGCGTGACCGCACATGACTCTGACTGAGCTGAAATACATCGTGGCGGTTGCGCGGGAAAAGCATTTCGGCAAGGCCGCCGAAGCCTGCTTCGTCTCGCAGCCGACGCTGTCCGTGGCGATCAAGAAGCTCGAGGATGAGCTGGAAGTCAAGTTGTTCGAGCGCAGCGCCAATGAAGTCACGGTGACGCCGCTGGGCGAGGAAATCGTGCGACAGGCGCAGAGCGTGCTGGAACAGGCGGCCAGCATCAAGGAGATCGCCAAACGCGGAAAGGACCCGCTGGCCGGGCCCCTCAAGCTGGGCATCATCTACACGATCGGGCCCTACCTGCTGCCCGACCTGGTGCGCCAGGCGATCGCCCGCAACCCGCAGATGCCGCTGATGCTGCAGGAAAACTTCACGGTGAAATTGCTGGAGATGCTGCGCACCGGCGAGATCGACTGCGCGATCATGGCCGAACCTTTTCCCGATACCGGTCTGGCCGTCGCCCAGCTGTACGACGAGCCGTTCCTGGCCGCCGTGCCCAGCAACCATCCGCTGGCCGCCCGGAAGACCATCACGTCGCAGGAGCTGAAAAGCGAGACCCTGCTGCTGCTGGGCACCGGTCACTGTTTTCGCGACCACGTGCTGGAGGTGTGCCCGGA
>DIZF01000037.1:0-16182 GCA_002427815.1 Ramlibacter tataouinensis | reverse complement strand
CACATGGTGGCGGCCGGGATGGGCGTCACGCTGGTGCCGCGCCTTTCGGTTCCCAAGGACGCGCTCCAGTCGCGGCCCAAGCGACGCAAGGAAGACCAGGCTTTCGTGAAATACATCCCGTTCGATGGCGATCCGCCGGTGCGCCGCGTGGTGCTGGCCTGGCGCCGCAGCTTCACCCGCTACGAGGCCATCGCCGCGTTGCGCAATTCGATCTATGCCTGCGAACTGCCGGGGGTGAAGCGGCTGTCGTGAACTCACGTCGCCGAGCTGCGGCGATCGGCCGGTGCGATGGCGGCCCGCTCGCCCGACTTAATATGGCGAGATGACCGTTCAGACCGGACGGGCACCCATGGCGGGCAGGGCTTGGCCCGGGGGTTTATTTGATGCTGCACGAGAAGTCGGCCCTGTATCTGGACCTCATCCGCTGGAACCGCCCGGCCGGCTGGTTGCTGCTGCTATGGCCGACCTTGAGTGCCTTGTGGATCGCCGCCCATGGCTTTCCCGGCTGGCACTTGCTCGCGGTGTTCACGCTCGGCACGGTGCTGATGCGCAGCGCCGGCTGCTGCGCCAATGACGTCGCCGATCGCGAATTCGACGGTCACGTCAAACGGACGGCGCAGCGACCGGTGACCCGTGGCGCGGTATCGGTCAGGGAAGCCCTGTTGCTGGGCGCGGTGCTGGCACTGGCCGCGTTCGGGCTGGTGCTGACCACGAACACCGCGGCCATTGCCTGGTCGTTCGCCGCACTGGCCATCTCGCTGGTCTATCCCTACGCCAAGCGCTTCGTGGCGATGCCCCAGGCGGTGCTGGGCATCGCCTTCAGCTTCGGAATTCCCATGGCCTTTGCCGCCGTCCAGTCGCGCGTGCCCCTGCTGGCCTGGGTGCTGTTGCTGGGCAACCTGTTCTGGGTGCTGGCCTACGACACCGAATACGCCATGGTGGACCGTGACGACGACCTGCGGATCGGCATGAAGACCTCGGCCATCACGCTTGGCCGCGCGGACGTCCCGGTGATCATGCTGTCTTATGCGTGCTACCTGGCCATCTGGGCCGTGGCGCTGGCCGGCAGGATTGTGCCGGCGGCGATCGTGATGTCGATGGCCGCTGCTGCCGCCCAGGCCGTCTGGCATTACCTGCTGATTCGCGACCGCGAGCGCGAAGGCTGCTTCAAGGCGTTTCGCCTCAACCACTGGCTGGGCTTCACGGTCTTTGCCGGGGTGGTGGCGGGTTACGCCTTCATCTAGCGTTCAGCGGCCGAACTCGTCGCCCAGTTCACGGGCGCGCTGGCAAGCGGCCTGCAGGGCCTTGATGAACAGGGCCTGGACGCGGTCGCTCTCCATCGAGCGAATGGCCGCCTCGGTGGTGCCGCCCTTGGACGTCACGCGCTGGCGCAGCACCTCGGGCGGATCGTCGGAAACGCGCGCCAGCTCGGCAGCGCCCGCAAAAGTGCCCACCGCCAGGCGGTAGGCCTGGTCGCGGGACAGACCCATCTGAACGCCCGCCTGGGTCATGGCTTCCAGGAAGAAGAACACATAGGCCGGGCCCGATCCGGACAAGGCGGTGACCGCGTCCAGATGGGCTTCATCGGCCACCCACAGCCATTCACCGGTGGTCGCCACGACCTGCTCCGCCCGCGTCTGATCCGCCGCCGCAACGCCGGGCCGCGCGTACAACGCTGTCATGCCCTTGCCTACCAAAGCCGGCGTATTGGGCATGGCCCGCACGATGCGCTGCGTGCCCAGCCACTGGGCGATGCTGTCGGAGCGGATTCCCGCGGCCACGCTCAGGTGCAACGCGGTGCCGGTGTAGGCGCGCGCCGCGGCTGCGGCTTCCTTGAAGGTCTGAGGCTTGACGGCCCAGAGCACCAGGCTGGCGCGCTCGAGCTCGGGGCCGGCGTATTTGTGGGCGTCGATGTTGAATTGCTGCTTGAGCTTGTCGCGCGCCGCGGCGAACGGCTCCACCACGTCGATCTGCGCGGGGGCCAGGCCCTGGCGCAGCAGGCCGCCGATGATGGCGCCGGCCATGTTGCCGCCGCCGATGAAGGCAATGGGAGGTTGCGAGGAGAAATCGATGCGGTCTGCCATGTACGCAGTCTAGCGCGGGGCTGCACGCTGGAGGTCGGCGAAAATCCCCCGGATGAACCGACAGCACCTGGTCGCGCAGCTCGCCCGGCCCATGACCTACGACGTGGCCGTCATCGGCGGTGGCGCCACCGGCCTGGGCGTGGCGCTGGATGCGGCGGCGCGCGGGTTTTCGGTGGTGCTGGTGGAGGCGCATGACTTCGCCAAGGGCACGTCGTCGCGCGCCACCAAGCTGGTGCATGGCGGCGTGCGCTACCTGGCGCAAGGCAACATCGCGCTGGTCCGGGAGGCCTTGCACGAGCGCACCACCCTCTTGCATAACGCGCCGCATCTGGCCCAGCCGCTGCCGTTCGTCCTGCCGTCCTACCGCTACTGGGAAATGCCCTTTTACGGCGCCGGCCTGAAGATTTACGACGCCCTGGCCGGCAAGGCTGGGCTGGGGGCCACCGAATTCCTGAACAGTGAGGAAACGCTGGCCTGCCTGCCCACCGTTCGCACGGATGGCCTGAAGGGCGGGATCAAGTACTGGGACGGCCAGTTCGACGATGCCCGGCTGGCGCTGGCGCTGGCCCGCACGGCCGCTTCCCGCGGGGCTCTGGTGGTCAACTACTGCGCCGCCACCGCCTTGCGCCATGAAGACGGCAAGGTTGTGGGCTTGAGCTGCCAGGACCAGGAAACCGGCAACATCCATGACCTGAAGGCGCGCTGCGTCATCAATGCCACCGGCGTGTGGGTGGACGAGTTCCGCCAGCAGGACGGGGATGCGATCGGCCGCCCGGTACAGGCGATGGTGGCGCCGAGCCAGGGTGTGCACCTGGTGGTGGACCGGGCCTTCCTGCCGGGCGACCACGCGCTGATGGTGCCCAAGACCGCCGACGGGCGCGTGCTGTTCGGCGTTCCGTGGCTCGGCAAGGTCATTCTGGGAACCACCGATACGCCCAGGGACGACTTGGCGCTCGAACCCCGGCCGTTCCGCGAAGAACTGGAATTCATCCTGAACGAGTCGGCGCGCTACCTGACCCGGGCCCCAGGCCGGGCCGACATCCGCAGCCTGTGGGTGGGCCTGCGGCCGCTGGTCAAGCCGCAGGGCGACGATGGCGACGACACCAAGGGGCTGAGTCGCGAACATACGGTGCTGGTCAGCCGCAGCGGGCTGGTCACGGTGACCGGCGGCAAGTGGACGACCTACCGGGCCATGGCCGAAGATGTCCTGGAGAAGTGCTTCGAGAAGCGGCTACTGGAAAGGGCATGTCCAGGAGTGACCGCTGACTTGAAATTGATCGGCGGGGACGTGCCGGCGACCGGTCGGCCGCGCATGAGCGAGGCCCAGGGCCTGCATTCCTTCGGCAGCGAGGCTGCTGCGGTGCTGGCCCTGGAAGGCGCGGACCGCGAGTTGGGCGCCGGCCTGACCGAGGCCATGGTCCGTTTCGCCGCGCGCAGCGAGTACGCCCGGACTGCCGAAGACGTGCTGGCGCGGCGCTGGCGCCTGCTGTTCCTGGACGCGCGGCTCGCCGGCTCCCTGGCCGGTGCGGTTGGCGCCATCCTGGCCCAGGAAACGGGCGTCGATCCCCAGGTCGCCGCTTTCGAGCGCCTGGCGCGCCTCTATCTCACCCTCCCCGCCTGATGATGCAGGGGCCGGTTGACAGCCGGGCAAGGGTTTGCCATAATCGCAGGCTGCGCTTTAAAAGTGCGGGGGAAGTCCGAGAGGGCTTTCATTCTTGCCCATTCGAAATCGCCGTGAGTGGTTCACGGCGGCGACGACGGGCCCAAGACTGATCCGATGCCGCGTACCGGAGCCGACTCCGGTTGAGGCTTTGGGTACAAGTTGGGAATAATTGAAATGATCCAGACAGAATCCCGGCTCGAAGTTGCCGACAACACCGGTGCGAAGTCCGTTCTTTGCATCAAGGTGCTCGGCGGTTCCAAGCGTCGCTACGCCAGCGTAGGCGACATCATCAAGGTGAGCATCAAGGAATGCGCCCCGCGCGGCCGCGTCAAAAAAGGCGAGGTCTACAGCGCCGTGGTGGTTCGCACCGCCAAGGGCATCCGCCGCTCCGATGGCTCACTGGTCAAGTTCGACGGCAATGCCGCCGTGCTGCTCAACAACAAGCTGGAGCCCATCGGCACCCGCATCTTCGGCCCGGTCACGCGCGAGCTGCGCACCGAGAAGTTCATGAAGATCGTGTCCCTGGCCCCCGAAGTTCTGTAAGAGGACGCGTCATGAACAAGATTCGCAAAGGCGACGAAATCATCGTGCTGGCCGGCCGTGACAAGGGCAAGCGCGGCAAGGTGACCTTGCGCAAGGACGACGACCACGTGATCGTCGAAGGCATCAACATGGTGAAGAAGCACACCAAGCCGAACCCGCTCAAGGGCTCGACCGGCGGCATCGTCGAGAAATCGATGCCGATCCACCAGTCCAACGTGGCGATCTACAACGTCGCCACCGGCAAGGCCGACCGCGTGGGCATCAAGGTCGACGGCGACCGCCGCGTGCGCGTCTTCAAGTCCAGCGGCGACGAAATCAAGGTGGCATGAACATGGCACGTCTTCAACAACTCTATCGTGAAAAGATCGCTCCCGAGCTGATCGAGAAGTTCGGCTACAAGTCGCCGATGCAGGTGCCGCGCCTCACCAAGATCACTCTGAACATGGGTGTCTCGGAAGCCGTGGCCGACAAGAAGGTCATGGACAACGCCGTGGCCGACCTCACCAAGATCGCCGGCCAGAAGCCGGTGGTGACCAAGGCCAAGAAGCCGATCGCCGGTTTCAAGATCCGTGAAGGCCAGGCCATCGGCACCATGGTGACGCTGCGCGGGGTGCGCATGTATGAGTTCCTGGACCGTTTCGTCACCGTGGCCCTGCCGCGCGTGCGCGACTTCCGCGGCATTTCCGGCCGCGCGTTCGACGGCCGCGGCAACTACAACGTCGGCGTGAAAGAGCAGATCATTTTTCCCGAGATCGAATACGACAAGGTCGACGCCGTGCGCGGTCTCAACATCAGCATCACCACCACGGCCAAGACGGACGAAGAGTGCAAGGCACTGCTCGCCGCTTTCCGTTTCCCGTTCAAGAACTGAGGTTCCCAGTGGCAAAAATGGCTTTGATCGAGCGCGAGCTCAAGCGAGACAAACTGGTCGCCAAGTACGCGAAGAAGCACGCGGAACTGAAGGCGGCTTCCAGAGACGTCAAGAAGAGCGACGAAGAGCGCGCAGCTGCCCGCCTGGAGCTGCAGAAGCTCCCCCGCAACGCCAACCCGACCCGCCAGCGCAACCGCTGCGCGATCACGGGCCGGCCGCGCGGAACCTTCAAGCAGTTCGGTCTGGCGCGCGCCAAGATCCGCGAGATGGCCTTCACCGGCGACATCCCGGGGATGATCAAGGCCAGCTGGTAACCGGCAGGAGAGACCAATATGAGCATGAGTGATCCCATTGCCGACCTGCTGACCCGCATCCGCAACGCGCAGATGGTGGCCAAACCCACGGTATCGGTTCCGTCTTCCAAGGTGAAGGTGGCCATCGCCCAGGTCCTGAAGGACGAGGGTTATATCGACGGCTTTCAGGTCAAGACCGAAGCCGGCAAGAGCGAACTCGAGATCGCCCTGAAGTATTACGCCGGCAAGCCCGTGATCGAACGCATCGAGCGCGTGAGCCGTCCCGGCCTGCGCGTCTACAAGGGCCGCAACGCCATTCCCCAGGTCCAGAACGGACTGGGCGTGGCGATCGTCACCACGCCGCAGGGCGTGATGACCGACCGCAAGGCGCGCGCTACCGGTGTCGGTGGCGAAGTCCTGTGCTACGTCGCCTAAAGGGAAGGAAAAGAAGATGTCCCGAGTCGGAAAAATGCCGGTCGCCGTCCCGCAAGGCGTGGACGTGTCGATCAAGGACGACCAGATCAGCGTGAAAGGCAGCGGCGGCACACTGTCGCTGGCCCAGCACGCCCTGGTGAAAGTGACCAGTGAAGGCGGCAAGCTGAGCTTCCTGCCCGCCAACGGGTCGCGCGAGGCCGATGCCATGAGCGGCACCATGCGCCAGCTGGTGAACAACATGGTGGTGGGCGTGACCAAGGGCTTCGAGAAGAAGCTGAACCTGGTCGGCGTGGGCTACAAGGCCCAGGCCCAGGGCGCCAAGCTGAACCTGACCGTGGGCTACTCGCATCCTGTGAACAAGGACATGCCCGCGGGCATCACCGTCGCCACGCCCCTGCCCACGGAAATCGTGATCAAGGGCGCCGACCGCCAGCGCGTGGGCCAGGTGGCCGCCGAGATTCGTGCGATTCGCCCGCCCGAGCCCTACAAGGGCAAGGGCATCCGCTATGCGGACGAGAAGATCACGATCAAAGAGACCAAGAAGAAGTAAGGGGCGCAATCATGCTGACCAAAAAAGAGCAACGTCTCCGCCGTTCCCGCCAGACCCGCATCCGTATCGCCACCCAGGGCGTTGCGCGCCTCACGGTGAACCGGACCAACCTGCACATCTACGCCACCGTGATCTCCGGCGACGGCGCCAAGGTGCTGGCCACCGCTTCCACGGCACAGGCCGATCTGCGCAAGTCGCTGGGCGGCTCGGGCAAGGGCGGCAACACCGCCGCGGCGCAGCAGGTGGGCAAGCTGATCGCCGAGAAGGCCAAGGCCGCCGGTGTCGAGCGGGTGGCATTCGACCGCGCCGGTTTTGCGTACCACGGCCGGGTCAAGGCGCTGGCCGATGCCGCGCGTGAAGCCGGCCTGCAGTTCTAACGGACACGGAAACACATCATGGCAAGAATCCAGGCAAAAACCCAAGGTGACGGTCCCGAAGACGGGATGCGCGAGAAGATGATCGCGGTCAACCGCGTGACCAAGGTGGTGAAGGGCGGCCGTATCCTCGGTTTCGCCGCGCTCACCGTGGTCGGCGACGGCGACGGCCGGGTCGGCATGGGCAAAGGCAAGTCCAAGGAAGTGCCGGCCGCCGTGCAGAAGGCGATGGAAGAAGCACGCCGCAACATGACCAAGGTTTCGCTCAAGAACGGCTCGATCCACCACAATGTGTTCGGCCAGCATGGCGCGGCCCGGGTGATGATGTCGCCTGCGCCCCGCGGTACCGGCATCATTGCCGGCGGCCCGATGCGCGCCGTGTTCGAAGTCATGGGCATCACCGATATCGTGGCCAAGAGCCACGGTTCGACCAACCCCTACAACATGGTTCGCGCCACGTTCGACGCGCTGAGGAACTCCACGACCCCCTCGGCAGTGGCGGCCAAGCGCGGCAAGTCGGTCGAAGACATCTTCACCGCCTGATCGGAGTCAAGCAATGTCAACCCAACAGAAAACCGTCAAGGTCCAGCTGGTTCGCAGCCCCATCGGAACCAAGGCGGACCACCGTGCCACCGTGCGCGGCCTGGGCCTGCGCAAGCTCAACAGTGTGAGCGAGCTGGAGGACACGCCGGCGGTGCGCGGCATGATCAACAAGATCGATTACCTGGTACGGGTTCTCTAAGGCAGATCATGGAACTGAACGACATCAAGCCTGCAGAAGGCTCAAAGCATTACAAGCGCCGCGTCGGTCGCGGCATCGGCTCGGGCCTGGGCAAGACCGCCGGACGTGGCCACAAGGGTCAGAAATCGCGCGCCGGCGGCTATCACAAGGTGGGCTTCGAAGGCGGTCAGATGCCGCTGCAGCGCCGCCTGCCCAAGCGCGGCTTCAAGTCGCAGTCGGCCAAGTACAACGCCGAGATCACGCTCGCCGCGCTGGAGCGGCTGGGCGCGACCGATGTGGATCTGCTCAGCCTCAAGCAAGCCGGCCTGGTCGGTGAGCTGATCAAGAACGTCAAGGTCATCAAGTCGGGCGAGCTGACGAAGGCCGTGAAGCTGAACGGCATCCTCGCCACCGCTGGTGCCAAGGCCGCGATCGAAGCGGCCGGCGGCAGCGTGGCCTGAACCAACGGAATGAAGAAAGGCGAGCGTGGCAACTAGCGCTACCCAGATTGCGAAAACCGGCAAGTACGGCGACCTGCGTCGCCGGCTGGTCTTCTTGCTGCTCGCTCTGGTGGTTTATCGCACCGGCGCGCATATACCTGTGCCCGGCATCAATCCGGACCAGCTGGCGCAACTGTTCAAGGGCCAGCAGGGCGGCATCCTGAGCCTGTTCAACATGTTCTCGGGCGGTGCCCTGTCGCGCTTCACGGTGTTCGCGCTGGGCATCATGCCGTACATCTCGGCCTCGATCATCATGCAGCTGCTGACCTACGTCGTGCCGACGTTCGAGCAGCTCAAGAAAGAGGGCGAATCCGGCCGCCGCAAGATCACGCAGTACACGCGCTACGGCACGCTGGGCCTGGCGATATTCCAGTCCCTGGGTATCGCAATGGCGTTGGAAGGTTCGGCCGGACTGGTGCTGAACCCAGGCTTCGGCTTCCGCATGACGGCGGTGGTCAGCCTCACAGCCGGCACCATGTTCCTGATGTGGCTCGGCGAGCAGATCACGGAGCGCGGCCTGGGCAACGGGATTTCCATCCTGATCTTTGCCGGGATCGCGGCGGGCCTGCCGAATGCGATCGGTGGCTTGCTGGAGCTGGTGCGCACCGGCGCGATGAGCATTCTGGTGGCCCTGGTCGTCGTTGCGGTCGTGGGCCTGGTGACCTATTTCGTGGTGTTCGTGGAACGTGGACAACGCAAGATCCTGGTGAACTACGCGCGCCGGCAGGTCGGCAACAAGGTCTACGGCGGCCAGTCTTCGCACCTGCCGCTGAAGCTGAACATGGCGGGCGTGATTCCGCCGATCTTCGCGTCGTCGATCATCCTGCTGCCCGCGACGGTGGTCGGCTGGTTCGCCACTGGCGACTCCATGCGCTGGCTCAAGGACATCGCCGGCACGCTGACACCGGGCCAGCCGATCTACGTGATGCTGTACGCCAGTGCGATCGTGTTCTTCTGCTTTTTCTACACCGCGCTGGTGTTCAACAGCCGTGAGACGGCCGATAACCTGAAAAAGAGCGGCGCCTTCATCCCCGGGATCCGTCCCGGCGAGCAGACCGCCCGCTATATCGACAAGATCCTGGTGCGGCTGACGTTGGCCGGTGCGGTGTACATCACCTTCGTGTGCCTGCTGCCCGAGTTCCTGATTCTGAAATACAACGTTCCGTTCTATTTCGGCGGCACCTCGCTGCTGATCATCGTGGTGGTGACCATGGATTTCATGGCCCAGGTGCAGAACTATTTGATGTCGCAGCAATATGAATCGCTGCTGAAGAAAGCCAATTTCAAGACCTCGCTCGGCGGCTGAATGACGACAACCCCCACGCTCACTGCGTTCGCTGCCCCCGGAGGGGGCGCAGGCCTGCCTAGGGGCGGCCCGTCGGAGGCCTGATGTCAAAGGACGATGTCATCCAGATGCAGGGTGAGGTTGTGGAGAACCTGCCGAACGCGACGTTTCGCGTGAAGCTGGACAACGGGCACGTGGTGCTCGGACATATTTCGGGAAAGATGCGGATGCACTACATCCGCATCCTTCCAGGTGACAAGGTCACCGTTGAGTTGACGCCCTACGACTTGTCGAGGGCACGGATTGTGTTTCGGGCCAAGTAATTGCGAGGTGACAGATCAAGATTTGCGCAGCAAATTTGCTCTGTTACCTCTGACCAGGGCAGGCGCCTGGCGCGTAAGAGTTTAGGAATCTAGGAGAACGACATGAGAGTTTCGGCTTCGGTCAAGAAAATTTGCCGCAACTGCAAGATCATCCGCCGCAAGGGCGTTGTCCGCGTGATCTGTACCGATCCGCGTCACAAGCAGCGCCAGGGCTGAGCACAGAGTTATAGAGGACGAACATGGCACGTATCGCTGGCATCAATATTCCGCCGCATCAGCACGCCGAAATCGGCCTGACGGCGATCTTCGGCATTGGCCGCACCCGCGCTCGCAAAATCTGCGAAGCCACGGGCATTCCGTATTCCAAGAAGGTCAAGGACCTCACGGACAACGACCTGGAGCGCATCCGCGACCAGATCGGCCAGTTCACCATCGAAGGCGACCTGCGCCGCGAAACGACCATGAACATCAAGCGTTTGATGGACATCGGTTGCTACCGGGGCTTCCGTCATCGCCGCGGCCTGCCGATGCGCGGCCAACGCACGCGCACCAACGCACGCACCCGCAAGGGTCCGCGCAAGGCCGCTCAGGCACTGAAGAAATAATCGCCGAAAGAGAATCGTCATGGCAAAAGCTCCCGCCAATACCGCCGCGCAGCGAGTGCGCAAGAAGGTCCGCAAGAACGTGTCCGACGGGGTCGCGCACGTTCACGCATCCTTCAACAATACGATCATCACGATCACCGATCGGCAGGGCAACGCCCTGTCGTGGGCCTCTTCGGGCGGCCAGGGTTTCAAGGGTTCGCGCAAGTCGACGCCTTTTGCAGCCCAGGTGGCTTCCGAAGTGGCCGGCCGTGCCGCGATCGAGCAAGGCATCAAGAACCTCGATGTCGAGATCAAGGGCCCTGGCCCGGGTCGCGAGTCGTCGGTGCGGGCACTGTCCGCGCTGGGCATCCGCATCAACTCGATTGCCGATGTGACGCCGGTTCCGCACAACGGCTGCCGTCCGCAGAAGCGCAGAAGGATTTAAAACAGTCGAGGGGCACGGTTTGCGAGAGCAAACCGTGTTTTCCTCTGTTTCTCAAGCCCACCGCCGGCCGCCCCAGGTGACCGGCTCCCGCGGCAACAGGCCGCGGCAGATGATGTAAAGGAAAGCAAGTGGCACGTTATCTCGGCCCCAAAGCCAAACTCTCCCGCCGTGAAGGCACCGACCTGTTCCTCAAGAGCGCGCGGCGCTCGCTGGCGGACAAGGCCAAGTTCGATTCCAAGCCGGGCCAGCACGGCCGCACCTCGGGCCAGCGCACGTCCGATTTCGGCCTGCAGCTGCGCGAGAAGCAGAAAGTCAAGCGGATGTACGGCATCCTGGAGCGCCAGTTCCGCCGCTACTTCGAAGAAGCCGACCGCCGCCGTGGCAACACCGGCGCCAACCTGCTGTTCATCCTCGAGTCCCGCCTGGACAACGTGGTTTACCGCATGGGCTTCGGCTCGACCCGCGCCGAAGCGCGCCAGCTGGTCTCGCACAAGGCGATCACGGTGAATGGCCAGCCGGTCAACATCCCGTCGTACCTGGTCAAGACCGGCGACGTGATCGCCGTGCGGGACAAGTCCAAGAAGCAGAACCGCGTCGTCGAGGCCCTGCAATTGGCCCAGCAGGTCGGTATTCCGGCCTGGGTCGAAGTGAATGCCGACAAGGCCGAGGGCGTCTTCAAGAAAGTGCCGGACCGCGACGAATTCGCGGCCGACATCAAGGAAGCCCTGATCGTGGAGTTGTACTCGCGGTAAAGCAACGGACGATAACGTGCCGCCTTCGGCGACCCGTCCGTCGATTTTTTCGTTCCCTGCTGGGAGGCATTCCAGCCGGGCACTTCACCAGCCTTACCGGTGTAACGAGCCGGGGGTATTGAGAGGAAGTCCTGCATGCAAACCAACCTGCTGAAACCCAAAGCCATCAATGTCGAACAGCTTGCCACGAACCGTGCCAAGGTGACGCTGGAGCCGTTCGAGCGCGGTTACGGCCACACCCTGGGCAACGCGTTGCGCCGGGTGCTGCTGTCGTCGATGGTGGGTTACGCGGCAACCGAAGTCACCATTGCCGGCGTGCTGCACGAGTATTCGTCGATCGACGGCGTCCAGGAAGACGTTGTCAGCATTCTGCTGAACCTCAAGGGCGTGGTCTTCAAGCTGCACAACCGCGATGAAGTCACGCTGAGCCTGCGCAAGGACGGCGAGGGCCTGGTCACGGCCGCCGATATCCAGACGCCGCATGACGTCGAGATCATCAACCCGGATCATGTGATCGCCCATCTGTCGCAAGGCGGCAAGATCGACATGCAGATCAAGGTCGAGAAGGGCCGCGGCTATGTGCCCGGCACGATGCGCCGCTACGCCGACGAGCCGACCAAGTCGATCGGCCGGATTGTGCTGGATGCGTCGTTCTCGCCGGTCAAGCGCGTGAGCTACACGGTCGAAAGCGCCCGTGTCGAGCAGCGCACCGACCTGGACAAGCTGGTGGTGGAGATCGAAACCAATGGCGCGATCACCGCCGAAGACGCAGTGCGCGCTTCGGCCAAGATCCTGGTCGAACAGCTCGCGGTGTTTGCGCAGCTCGAGGGCAGCGAACTGGCCGCCTTCGACCAGCCGGTCCAGCGCAGTGCACAGCAGTTCGACCCGATCCTGCTGCGGCCGGTGGACGAGCTCGAGCTCACCGTCCGCTCGGCCAACTGCCTGAAGGCCGAAAACATCTATTACATCGGTGACCTGATCCAGCGCACCGAGAACGAGCTGCTCAAGACCCCGAACCTGGGTCGCAAGTCGCTCAACGAAATCAAGGAAGTGCTCGCCTCGCGCGGCCTGACCTTGGGCATGAAACTGGAAAGCTGGCCTCCGGCCGGTTTGGACAAACGATAACGGAGGATAACAAGGCAGCCTCACGGCCGCCTTGTCCCTCGATGGTGAACTGACAGTACCTGATCCGGCTGTCTTTTATTGATAAAGAAAGGAAAGCACCATGCGTCACGGCCACGGCCTTCGTAAACTCAACCGCACCAGCGAGCACCGTCTCGCGATGCTGCGCAACATGATGAACTCGCTGCTCGAGCACGAGGTCATCAAGACCACCGTCCCCAAGGCCAAGGAATTGCGCCGCGTGGTCGAGCCCATGATCACGCTGGCCAAGGTGCCCACGGTGGCGAACAGGCGCTTGGCGTTCGACCGCCTGCGCGACCGCGACATCGTCACCAAACTGTTCGGCGAACTGGGCCCGCGCTACCAGGCGCGTCCGGGCGGCTACACCCGCATCCTCAAGATGGGTTTCCGGATCGGCGACAACGCTCCGATGGCGCTGGTTGAGCTGGTGGACCGACCCGAGCCCGCCCAGGAAGCCCCTACAGCGGAATAAGCGGCGCGAGCCGCGCTATAATTCATACATGACGCGCGATGGAGCAGCCTGGTAGCTCGTTGGGCTCATAACCCAAAGGTCGCAAGTTCAAATCTTGCTCGCGCAACCACATTTCCTAACCTGGCCGACTTACGTTGGTTGGCAATTAGGGACAAATGGCCGGTCATTTGACCGGCCATTTTTATTTCTAGCGTCTCTTTGTCCTCGGCCGGGGTGACCACGCAGGTCCCCAGGAGCTTGGCCAATATGGTGCGGACCTCTGAGGGAGCCCCGGATAGCAAATCCGGCAGGGCGTCCAGAGCGGCGATACCTGCTTCTCGCAGTTCATCCAAGTCTGTAGCCGTGAGCGGCTGGGCGGATTCGGCTTGCGTGAGCTCTGCACGAATTTCTCGCTTTTCCCGGTCCAGCTGTCTCAGCCGGTCTACGACGCTCTGGATTGCGTTTTCCTCCTCGCCGACCAGCATCCATCTGGCGATGCGCTTCTCGACTTCGTGAAGCGCCTTACGCAGGCGGGCGGCGGTATCTGGCCCGGTACTACTCTGTCGTGCCTGCTCCTCCCCTAGGAAGTCCACAAAGCGCTCGAGAGCCTGTGGCGTGAACAGCTTGACGCGGACTGCTTGCAACACGGCTTGCTCTGCTTCGCTTCGCTTGAATTTGACGTCGTTCGTGCAGGCCGACAGCCCCCGATTGTGTCGCACGCTGCAGCCGAAAGTGCCCCGCGCGGTAGAGGAGATGGGTCCTCCACACACCGAGCACCGGAGCAGCCCGGTCAACATGTATTTGCCGTCAGCCCCACTCCGCGCACCCATCTTCCCCAGTCCTATGCGGATAGCATCCCCCTTTTTGCGGGACTGGGCCGTCCGAGCCTGCGCTTCCGCAATGAGCTCCTCCGATACGATGCGCAGTTCCGGCACCGCCCGCCGAACCCATGCATTCTCAGGGTTGCGAATCTTGACGCGCTTCCCCGTGTCTGGGTCGCGAAGGAACATAGACCGATTCCAGACGAGTTCCCCGGTGTAGATTGGATTGTTCAAGATTCCAGACCGGTCGCGTTGGTCGCCATATATTGCGTTGCGACTCCACTTTCCTCCACGTGGTCCGTTGACGCCTCGGCCGTTGAGCAGCTCGGCAATTCCTGCGGGACTAAGACCTGCGGCGTAGTTGACATAGATTTCTCGAACGATGTCTGCTTCGGAATCGATGATGACCCGGCGATGGCCGATGCGGCCGTGCACGTTCACTGGCTCGGTGCGGTAGCCATAGACGCTTCCCCCAGCACTCAGTCCCTCAAAGATGCGGCCTTCCTGTCCTCTATGCGTCTGAGCTGCAAGTACCACTAACTGCTGTTCGTTCATGAGTCCCTTGACGCCGGCGGTTAGCTTCGCACCCGGTGCGGTAGAGTCCCAGCCGTCGGAGACAGCTACGATGCGAATTCCGAGAATGCGAAATCGCTTTAGCAGCCTGTCCTGCTCCCCGGCATCCCGCGCCAAACGGCTTAGGTCGTCCACGAGCAGAACATCAAACTCCTTTCGCTTCGCAGCCTCCAACATCGCTTGGTATTGCGCGCGCTCCCGGTTCCAGCCTTTTTCCTCCTCATCGGCATACTGATGGATTACTTGCAGATTGTGTTTGTCAGCGTATCGTTGACACTGCCGCGCTTGGTCGACGATGGAACTCGGGCTCTGTAAATCCGAGCTGTAGCGCAAATAAAAGACGGCTAGGAAGAATCCCGCGTCTACTGCGTTGACGGAACAGATGATTTGGTTGAGTGATTGACGCATTCTTTGTCCTGAAATTGGTCGGTACCGCAACGATATTTGGGCGATGCGGCACGGTCCATATGAATCTCTCAAAACTGTGAAGCCAATCACATTTTTGAAGTAACAGGCGGCCCCGAGTTGTTTTGAAGGTTTCGGCGCACCAATTCCCTAGCGATAAGTCGAAGCAATGCTTCCACATCGGGACAGGTGACGTTTGCCGGGCGGCGGCTGGAAGTGCGGGATGGATTGGTCATCTCGCGTATAGCCACGAGTCCACTTTAGTCCGGCGCGGCCGGAATTTAGACGAGGGCCCGGCGTCTTCCTCCCCGCGTTCGGCTGCCGCTCCGAGCGTCCACGGGTGCGCTTATACCTTTAGTGAGTGCGCTCGCCTGGCCCTACCTCCAATGCACGTCTGCGGCGAGAAGTTCGCTGTTAAGGCGTCACGCGAGTCAAGCCGTCAACGCGTACTGCTTCGCGGATTTCTGCGCTGAAATCACGGTCTGGACGTGTTCAAGGAGCCCGCGCCATTCCGCCGACAATTTCGGGCGGTCGAGGTATGGCGTGAAGAAATCGCATTCGCCGTCTTCGATGTCGGCGACTGTCATGCTGGGATAGACCCAGTAGCGTTCTTCAGCGACCACCATGTCATACACCGTCGACCACGACGCGGGAAGGAACTCTGGGGCAGCCTGGGCCAGCAAGCAGAACAGCTCGACAGTGGCGAGTTCGCTGGCTCGCAGCTGCGCCCGCAGCGATGCAGCTTCCAGGTCACGTTCCAAATTCTCGCGTGCGAGCCGAATCTGGTCCGAGCAGAACGGGCTGGAAGTGACTTCAAAGTTCGATTCCAGAAGGTCGATTGCAAGTGTGGGCTTTGCGTTTGACGCGCGGGAGAGGTAAGAGAGGTTGTCGGGCTGCATGCGGTCCCCAATAGTTGATGGAGACCCATTGTGAAAACGCTCGGTGCCACTAGCAACAAGAAAGAATTACGAAACCAGCTCCTCGCGCGCGACCTATACGTAGAGCACGAACGTTCGTGTGCAACAGGAAGTCAATATGGGACGTCCAGGCATCACCGGTGCCGACGTTGTTCGGGCATATGTAGCGCTGAAAAAGCAGGGAAGGGAGCCGACGCTCTCCAATCTTAGGCTCGAACTCGGAAGAGGCAGTTTCACCACCATCGCAGCGCGATTGGAGTCGCTCTCGCTTGTCGGGCGCCAAGGCAGGTACAGACGCGCGGGCCGGCCGAGCCGTCGCGGCCGCCCGCCCACAAGGAAGACTCCGCCGGAGCTTTCCTCTGGGTTGGGTAGAGCTTGATTCGCCACACACACCCGGGTGGCTTGGGCGCGGCAATTTGCCGCGCCCTTTTTTGGTGCGCCCGGCAGGG
>DIZF01000052.1:440-27271 GCA_002427815.1 Ramlibacter tataouinensis | reverse complement strand
TAGTTATGTGTCGTCATACTAGTTGGCCTTGACCGCCAACACCGGACACGAAACGGAGAGCAGCAGTTCCTGGGCTACGCTGCCCATGATGAGTTTGCCGACGGGCGAGCGTTTTCTGAGGCCGATGACAAGCAGCGACGCCTTCAGAGACTCGACCAGGGCTTCAATTTCCTCGACGGCATTCTTGCCGCGAACGAACTGCTTGAACTCTGCATCGAGACCGGCGGCTGCCAGCAGCTTTTCCACTCGCTCGACTTCCTGAGCATCGGCCATGGATGCATCTTCCTTCGGCCCGCCGGGGCTGGCGTTGACCACCACCAGACGTTCGTTGCGACGTTTCGCAATTTCCATCGCCTTGTCCAGGGCGGCGTGGCCTTCGGGACGCGCGACATAGGCTACGAGTATGGTCATCTTTCGCTCCTTTTGCTCTGCAGGCGCTGCAGATCTTGATAAGGGTGGGCATCCGCCGACAACAAACAGCGTAGGGGACTGCCCCCTCCATGGATACTACCCTCCTTTGCGACCAACAAGTTCCGGGCGAGTTATCCTGGCGGTGTCTGCATTTCGAGCACCGGATTGCGGGCCGCGGCGGAAGGCTCCATGAAGAAGATTCTTGTCTTGGGCGGTACAGGATTTGTCGGCCGGCATCTGTGCAAAGAGCTTGCTCGCCTGCAATACCGCGTCACTGTGCCCACGCGCGATGTCTCCAAAGTGCAGACTGTTCAATCACTGCCCTTGCTGGACCTGGTGCAAGCCGATGTGCATGACGAGGCGGCGCTCGCTCGTTTGTTGCCGGGGCACGATGCCGTAGTGAACCTGGTCGCCATCCTGCACGGCAACTCATTCGAGTTTGAACGTGTTCACGTGGAACTGGTGAAGAAGATCACGCATGCCTGCACTGGCGCGGGTATCCTGCGACTCGTGCACGTGAGCGCGCTGGGCGCTGCAACAGACGCGCCGTCCATGTACCAGCGCAGCAAGGCCGCCGGCGAAGCGGTACTTCAAGGCTCCGATCTGGATTGGACCGTGCTGCGCCCCAGCGTCATCTTTGGCGAGGGCGATCAGTTCCTCACGGTTTTCGCGCACCTGCAGAAAACCTTTCCGATCATGCCGCTGGCCGGCGCAGATACCCTGTTCCAGCCGGTATGGGTGGGCGATGTCGTCAGTGCCATCGTGCAATGCCTGCAAAGGGATGACACGGGCAAACGTACCTACGAAGTCTGCGGGCCGGAAGTTTTTACATTGCGGCAGCTGGTCAAGCTGGCGGGCCGCTTGTCCGGGCACCCTTGCCCGGTGGTGGGCCTGCCGAGTGCGCTGGGTCGACTGCAGGCGCTGCTGATGGAGCTGGCTCCCGGGCCACGCTTGATGAGCCGGGACAATCTGGACTCCATGAAGGTGAGCAATGTGGCCAGTGGCAAGCTGCCCGGCCTGGACGCGCTGGGGATCTCGCCCTGCGCCTTGGGCGCCATTGCCCCCACGTACATTGGAATCCGGAGCTAGATTCGATCCGCCCTCAGCCCGCCATGGTGACCAGCATCCCCACGACCGCCACGAGCATCACCCCGGTGCCAAGCCAGCCCATTGCCTTGAGCCTCGAACTGGCAACGAGGCTTCCCATGATGTCCGGCCGGGCTGCCATCAACATCATGACCACCATGATCGGCACGGAAATGACGCCGTTGAGCACGGCACTCCAGAACAATGCCTTGATCGGATCGATCGGCGTGAATCCCAGCGCCACGCCCACCAGCGTCGACGCAGCGATGATGCCGTAGAACTGCTTGGCAGCGGCCGGCTTGCTCTCCAGGCTGCTTTGCCACTGGAACGCCCCTGCCATCGCATAGGCAGCCGAGCCGGCCAGCACGGGTACCGCTAGCATGCCGGTCCCCACGATGCCGGCGGCGAAGAGCAGGAAGGCGAATTCGCCGGCGATCGGGCGCAGCGCCGCGGCGGCCTGCGCCGAAGTCTGGATGTCGGTGATTCCGTGGGCGTTCAGCGTCACCGCCGTCGTCAACATGATGAAGAAGGCAACGATGTTCGAGAACGCCATGCCCATGAAAGTATCGATCTTGATGCGGCGCAGATTGCGGGCCGCCTGCGCCAACGCGCGTTTGAGAGGACGCCCCTGCGGGTCCGCCCGCATCTCCTCGACCTCCTGCGACGCCTGCCAGAAGAACAGATAAGGGCTGATCGTGGTGCCGAACACCGCGACGACGGTGGTGATGTATTCCTGCTTCCACGCAATATGCGGAAGCACGGTGTTTTCGAGAACCGCCGGCCAGGGTACGTGAACCACGAATACCGTGCCCACGTAGGTCAGTAGCGCAAGCGTAAGCCATTTGAGAATGTGGGCATATTCCTTGTAGGGTATGAACACCTGCAACAGCACCGAGAGGACGCCGAAGAAAAGGACGTACAGGTGTGAGCTGCCACCCGCAATCAGGTGCAGTGCGTCGCCCATCGCCGAAATGTCGGCTGCGATGTTGATCGTGTTGGCAACGACCAGCAGCGCCACGAGCGCGTAGAGCAGCCACTTCGGATAGTGGCGGCGGATGTTGGTCGCCAGGCCGTGGCCGCTGACGCGGCCGATGCGTGCCGCGATGAGCTGGATCCCCACCATCAGCGGGTAGGTGAACAGCAGAGTCCATAGCAATCCGTAGCCGAACTGCGCTCCCGCCTGGGAGTACGTGGCAATGCCGCTGGGATCGTCATCGGCAGCTCCGGTGACGAGGCCGGGCCCGAGCTTGGCGATCCAGGACTCCTCGTCCGCCGCCGACTGCTTTGCCGTTGTGGCGTCTTGACCAATTGGCATGCGTTGGGCTTGCTGCTTGTGAGGATGCGGTTCAGTCCTGGATGCTAGCTGATGTATGGCGGCGTGCGTATTGATGAGCCATGGGCGAGCCTGGCGAACAGAGACGGTCCAGGTGGCACCAGTCGATTGCCTGCCTTCCATTCAGCTGCCACTCGGGCAGGGACTGGGGATCGATGGCCCGACGAGGGCCGGGTGAACCTGCCTGCTGAATTCCCACGCCGGCTGAGCCGGGAATTGGGCCGCGCTCAGCTCACGTTCAGCCTGAGTGCGCTATAAGTTGCGGAAGACATACACGGAGGCTCACATGAGCAGCTACCCGGCCTTGGCCATTCGCACACACCTCAACGGCGGCGTCAGCCTGTGCCGCCCGACGCAGGACCAGCCGGCCACCACGCTGGATTCCCCGGCGATCGGGGTCATGACGGACCTCACCCGGGTGGCGGCCGCAGTGGCGTCGCCCAACACGACGGTGGACGAGGCCAACCACTATATGATGCGGCGCGGCGTGCGCATGCTGCTGGTGCTGGATGAGCAGGAGTTGCTGACCGGCATCGTCACCGCCACCGACATCATGGGCGAAAGGCCCGTCACGCTTGCGCGCGAACGGGGCGTGCGGCACTCGGACATCCTGGTGGCCGACGTGATGACGCCGGCGAACAGGCTCGACGCTTTCGACCTTCGCGCCGTGCAGGGCGCCTGCGTGGGCCATGTGGTGACCAGCCTGCAACGCAGCCGCCGACATCACGCCCTGGTGATCCAGCAGGACGCCAGCGGCGGTATCGAGGTTCGCGGGATCTTTTCGCTCTCGCAGATCGCCCGCCAGCTCGGCACGCCGCTGCAGTTGCCCGAAGCCGCGGACAGTTTCGCGGAGATCGAGGCCGCGCTGGTGCGCTAAGCCGGCAGCGCCTGGCGCGTCAGTGCAGCGCCTTGCATGCGAGCGCAAGGCGTTCGCATGCTTGCCTCAAGTCCGAGTCCGACGCCGCGTACGAGATGCGGAAATAAGGCGCCAGCCCGAAGCAGCTCCCGGGCACGACCGCGAGATCGTATGCGTCGAGCAGATAGCGGCAGAAGGCCGTGTCGCTGTCGATCCGCTTTCCGTCGGGTGTTCGGCGACCGATCAGACCGGCACAACTCGCGAAAGTGTAGAAGGCGCCTTCCGGCCGGCGGCAGACGACGCCATCAAGCGCATTGAGCCGTTGGACAACGAAATCACGTCGACGCTGGAATGCTTTGCGCCATTGCGAGACCGTGTCCTGCGGCCCCGAAAGGGCCTCGACCGCCGCTGCCTGGCTGATCGAGCACGGGTTCGAAGTGCTCTGGCTCTGCACCACGGCCATCGCGGCGATCAGGGCCTTCGGCCCGGCGCCATAGCCCAGGCGCCAACCCGTCATTGCATAGGACTTGGAAACGCCGTTCACCGTGAGGGTTCGCTCCTTCAACGCCGGCTCGAGCCGGGCGCCGGTGACGAATCGCATGTCGTCGTAGAGCAGGTGCTCGTAGATGTCGTCGCTCATCAGCCAGACCTGCGGATGGCGCAGCAGCACATCGAGGATAGGCCGCAGTTGCTCCGCGCTGTACGCGCAGCCGCTCGGATTCGACGGTGAATTGAGCAACAGCCAGCGCGTGCTCGGCGTGATCGCCGCTTCCAGGTCGGCGCTCTGCAGGCGAAAACCATTTTGCTCGGAGCAGGCCACCGGGACCGGCCGGCCGCCGGCGATGAGCACCATGTCGGCATACGACGTCCAGTAAGGCGCGGCGAGGATGACCTCGTCGCCGGCATCGAGCGTCGCCATGAATGCGTTGTGCATCACCTGCTTGGCGCCGGCGCCCGCGGTGATTTCACAGTCCGCGTAATCGAGGTCGTTCTCGCGCCGGAACTTGGTCTGGATGGCGGTCTTCAGTTCGGGCGTCCCGTCCAGCACCGTGTAGCGCGTCTGGCCGGCGCGGATCGCGCGGATCGCGGCTTCCTTGATGTGGTCCGGCGTATCGAAGTCGGGCTCTCCGGCGCCCAGCACGATCACCGGACGAACCCTGCTTGCGGCGCTCGGCGGCGACGGCGCCGATGCGCAGGATCTCCGATACCTGGATCGCGGCGATGCGCTGGGCGCGGCGGAACGGGGTGGGTGCTGGGTCGACCATGGCGGCTTTCAACCTTTTTTCGAGAACGTCGATGTCAGATAGACTGACCACGGCACTTTACCGGATCGGTCCGCAGCCGCCTGGACGCTGGACCGTCCTCACCCAGGGCAACAGGATGACGTCACGCCGATTACTCCCCAGAGACCAGCTCACGATCTGCTTCGCTCATCCGGCCTACCGCATGCTGGAGCGTTTCGCGCTTCGCAACACCGGCATCAAGTGCTTTGAAGTGCGCACCCTGGACGAACTGAAGTCCCGCATCGGCGAGGCCGACGTGCTGTCGGTGTCCGGTTTCTGGCGCAACGAATTCATGGAGCGCGCGATCCGGCTCGCATTCATCCAGTCGATCAGCGCCGGGACCGACCAGTATTCGCGCGAAATCCTGGGCCAGGCCGGGGTGCGCGTGGCAAGCGCGCAGGGCGTGAACGAACGTGCAGTGGCCGAACACGCGATCGCGTTGATCCTGGCGATCGCCCGCAAGCTGCCGCTGGCCAGGGACAACCAGGCCGCACACAGGTGGCGCGGCCTCATCTCCGAAATCGCCAGCCGCGAGGACGAACTGGGCGGCAAGACCGTCGTCATCGTGGGAATGGGACGGATCGGCTCGCGCCTGGCCCGGTTGGCGAAGGCATTCGACATGCGGGTGATCGGTGTCAAGCGGGACCCTTCCAGAGGCGGCGAAGCGGCAGACCAGACGGTGGCCCAATCGGCGTTGCTCGAAGTGCTGCCTCAGGCCGACTTTGTCGTGCTCACCTGTCCCCTGAATCCGTCAACCGAAGATCTTGTCGACGCGAACGCGCTTGGGGCGATGAAGGCTTCGGCTTGCCTCATCAACGTGGCTCGCGGTCGCGTCGTCAATGAAGCGGCCCTGATCGAGGCCTTGCAGTCCGGCTCGATCGCGGGCGCCGCCGTCGATTGCGTGTGGGAAGAGCCTTTGCCGGAATCGTCGCCCTTGTGGAACGTGACCAACCTGTTCATCACCCCGCATTCGGCGGGGGAAACGCAGAGGTACGAAGACAACGTGATCGACCTGCTGCTGGAAAACCTCGAGCGGCAATGGCGGGGTGAAACGGTGCTGAAGAACGGCTTCGTCTGACAGGGCCTACTTGCCCCAGCGCAGGACCAGCGGGTCCAGGCCCCGCGCCAGCTCGATCAGACCGGCCCGCGTTGCCGGATGGAGCGGCTGCAGGGGACGCCGCGCCGTGTCATCGGCGATGACACCGCCTTCGCGCATCAGCGCCTTGCACGCCAGCAGGCCGCACTGGCGATTCTCGTAGTTGATCAGCGGCAGCCAGCGCTGGTACGCCGCGGCCGCTTCGGCGCGCCGGCCGGCGAAGTACGCATCGGTGATCTGGCGTATGCCGTCGGGATAGCCGCCGCCGGTCATGGAACCGGTTGCGCCCGCGTCGAGATCGGCCAGCAGCGTGATCGCTTCCTCGCCGTCCCACGGGCCCTCGACGGCCGCCCCGCCTTCGGCGATCAGGCTTCTCAATTTCGCGGCGACACCCGCGGTCTCGATCTTGAAGTACCGGACGTTCCCGATTTCCCTGGCCATGCGGGCGAGAAAGCCGGCGGAAAGCGGCGTGCCCGCGACCGGAGCGTCCTGGATCATGATGGGAATCGACACCGCGTCGGACACGGTGGCGAAGAACTCGTGGATCGCCGGTTCCGCGGCACGGACCGTCGCGCCGTGATAGGGCGGCATCACCATCACCATCGCGGCGCCGGCCTGTTCCGCCTGCAGCGAGCGCTGCGCGCACACGAGGCTGCTGAAATGGGTGGTGGTCACGATCACCGGAACCCGGCCGGCAACGTGCCTGAGCACCGATTGCATGAGCATCGCTCTCTCGTCGTCGGTCAGGGAGAACTGCTCGGAAAAATTGGCGAGGATGCACAGCCCCTGCGATCCGGCGTCGATCATGAAATCGACAGCGCGCAGCTGGCCCGCGAGGTCGAGCGCGCCATCCGCATGAAAAATCGTCGGCACGACCGGAAACACGCCCCGGTACGGGCGTTGGCTGTGGGAGGGCATGCTTGTCTCCTTTGAAGTCCAGGCGGCTGCCCTGGATTATCGACGGCGCTTACCGGCGGTGGCCGCTGCTATAATCGCAAACTCAGCGGCTGTAGCTCAGTTGGATAGAGTACTTGGCTACGAACCAAGGGGTCGTGGGTTCGAATCCTGCCAGCCGCACCAATATCAGGGTCAGTGTGTATTTGCACGCTGACCCTCTTTCTTGCGCCTTCCAGATTCGCGTGGGCGTTTGATGCAGCCTCTGCTGATCGACTGACGCGGCTGGCCATGGGCCCACTCGCCAGTTGTCGCTTATGCGGCCTGGGCCTGCGAAATGCAAATGCACTGATGAGCGCAGTAGTCCACCAGCGAGTCGATCTCAGTCGATTTGTCGAAGACGGCGTCGACGCCGAGCTGCGCGCAGCGCTTGCGCACGCTCGCGTTGATGTAATTGCTGAAGACCACGATCTTCTGGTTGGGCCGCAGGCGCCTGATGCGCTCAGCCAGGTGAAGGCCGCTTCCCTGCTTGAGAAAAAGATCGACGATCACCAGGTCCCAACGATCGGTGTTCTGCTCCAGCCAGGCCAGCGCCTCGTTTTCGGTCGCGCTGCTGCCGGCCACCTTCATACAGGTGAGTTCTTCGAGGGCGCCCACCAGGTTCTCGCGGATGGTCGGGTTGTCCTCAACGACAAAGGCTTGCAGGTGCATGGGGACTCGCTTCGCACAGCAATGGAGGCTGTCGTCACTCTATCCATGGCAACCACCGGCAAGCACCCGGATGACCTCGCGTCCAAACGTAGGACGCCGCCTACCGGCTCTCGCACCGACAAGGCTCGGCGGGCGGGGCGCAGGACGCTGCGTATGAGCATGCAGGAAAGATCACTGCAGCCCCTGGCGCTCGCTATGCTTGCGGCATGAGCAAGGCTTTCACCCGGGAATCCGAAGGCGACGACGACGACGGCGTGCAGCCCGAGGAGATGCCGGTTGCAAAAAACTACATGACCCCGCAGGGCTACGCACGCCTGCGCGGTGAGCTGATGCAGCTGATCGACCATGAGCGGCCCAAGGTGGTGGAGGTGGTGCATTGGGCGGCCGGCAACGGCGACCGTTCCGAGAACGGCGACTACATCTACGGCAAGAAGCGCCTGCGCGAGATCGATCGCCGCATCCGGTTTCTCACCAAACGGCTGGAAGTGGCCGAGGTCACCGACCCCAGCGTCCATCACGGACGGGACCAGGTCTTTTTCGGGGCAACCGTCACCTACGCGGAGGAGTCCGGGCAGGAGCGAACCGTGACCATCCTGGGCATCGACGAGGCCGACAGCGCGCAGGGCCAGGTGAGCTGGATATCGCCGATCGCGCGGGCGCTGTTGAAGGCGCAAGAAGGCGACGTGGTCAAGCTCGCGACCCCGCTGGGGACGCAGGAGATCGAAGTGCTCACTGTGAGCTACCCCGCGCCCGGCGTGTGACTCAGGTGCTGCCCGGCCTGGCCCGCTGCACCCGCGCCACCGACGGCGTGCGCTTGAGCGTGCGCATCACGGCCTCCAGGTGGCTGAGATCGCGCACCGCGATGACGAAGCGCAAGTCGGTGGCATCCTGGGCCTTCTCGTCGCCCATGTCCACGTGGATGATGTCGGCCTCGGCGCTGGCGAGGGCCGCCGCCACCCGCGCCAGCACGCCCTTGCCGTTGGTCACCGTGACCAGCACACCGGCCTCGAAGGGCCGCACCGGCTCCTCCGCCCATTCGACGCTGATGAAGCGTTCGCTGTCCTTGTACTGCAGCCGCTTGGCCACTGCGCAATCGTCGGCGTGCACGACCAGGCCTTCGCCGCGGCCCAGGTAACCGACGATGGGGTCGCCGGGCACCGGCCGGCAGCAGGTCGCGAACTGGACCGACGCGTTTTCGCTGCCGTCCAGGATGACCTCGCCCTGCGAGATGTTCTCGTGCGCGGTGTAGCGCTCACGCGTCATCAGCAATGCGTCGGGTTTCTCGCCGCGTTCGGCCAGCATGGTCACCAGCCGCTTGGCCACGATGCTGGCGATGCGCTTGCCCAGGCCGATGTCGGTCAGCAATTCGGCACGGCTGCGGCTGCCCGTGAAGCGCAGCAGCTTTTCCCAGATGGTTCGGTGTTCTTCGTCGTCGGCCGGCAGCTTCTCCAGGCCTTCGGAACGCAGCGCCTGGGTCAGCAGCTTCTCTCCGAGGTCCTGCGACTCCGCCTGGGCCAGCGACTTCAGATGGTGCCTGATCTTGGAGCGCGCCCGGCCGGTTCGCACGAAACCCAGCCAGGCGGGGTTCGGGGTGGAAACCGGGGCGGTGACCACCTCGACCACGTCGCCGTTCTTGAGCTCGGTGCGCAGCGGCACCTGCACGCCGTTGATCTTGGCGGCCACCGTGCGGTCCCCGATGTTGCTGTGGATGGCGTAGGCGAAGTCGACCACCGTGGCGCCGCGCGGCAGGGCCATGATCTGGCTCTTGGGCGTGAACACGTAGACCGCATCGGGGAACAGGTCGATCTTGACGTGATCCCAGAACTCCGCGGCGTCGCCGGTCTCGTGCTGGATGTCCAGCAGCGATTGCAGCCACTTGGTGCCCAGGCGATCCGAGCCTTCCGCATCGGGTCCGCTCGCCTTGTACAGCCAGTGCGCAGCCACGCCCGACTCGGCCACCACATGCATGGCCTCGGTGCGCACCTGGAATTCGACGTTCACCCCCGAGGGGCCCACCAGCGTGGTGTGCAGCGACTGGTAGCCGTTGACCTTGGGGATGGCGATGTGATCCTTGAACCGGCCGGGCACCGGTTTGTACATCTGATGCAGCAACCCCAGTGCGGTGTAGCAGTCGATCACCGAGGGCACGATCACCCGAAAGCCGTAGATGTCGGTCACCTGCGCGAAGCTCAGGTGCTTTTCGTCCATCTTGCGATAGATCGAATACAAGGTTTTCTCGCGCCCGGCGATGCGAACCACCATGCTGGCTTGCTCGAAGGCGGTTTCGAGCTCGCGCTGCACCTTCTGGATCAGGTCGCGCCGGCGGTTGCGCGCCTTGGTCACGGCCTTGGTCAGCACGGCGTAGCGCCAGGGCCGCAGATGCCGGAACGCCAGTTCCTGCAGCTCCCGGTAGGTCTGGTTCAGCCCGAGGCGATTGGCGATCGGCGCATAGATTTCCAGCGTTTCGGACGAGATGCGCGACCATTTCTCGCGCGGCACGTCGGCCAGCGTGCGCATGTTGTGGGTGCGATCCGCCAGCTTGACCAGGATGACCCGCACGTCGCGCGCCATGGCCAGCAGCATCTTGCGAAACGACTCGGCCTGGCTTTCTTCGCGGGTGTCGAACTGCAGCTTGTCGAGCTTGGTGAGGCCATCCACCAGCTCGGCCACCGGCGTGCCGAAACGCTCGATCAGCTGCGGCTTGGTGACGCCGCAATCCTCGATCGAGTCGTGCAGCAGGGCCGCCATCAGGGCCTGGGCGTCGAGCTTCCACTCCGCGCACTTGGCAGCCACGGCTATCGGGTGGGTGATGTAGGGCTCGCCGCTGGCCCGGATCTGGCCCAGGTGCGCTTCGTCGGCGAAGCGATACGCCTTGCGCACCTGCTCGATTTCCGCGGCGTCCAGGTAGTCCAGTCGTGCGGTGAGCGCGGCAAAGCTCGCGGCCGCGGCATTGGCGGCGGCCGGGCTGGGCAGGGTCGGCGTCTCGGGTGGCTTGCCGTTGCCTGGTGAGGATTGCAGGACCGCGCTCATGCCCTAAATGTAGCGCGCACCCGGTGTGGCCGCGCTCAGCAACAAAAAAGCACCGACTGGCGGTGCTTTTATAGGCAAAAAGACCTTGCTGGGGTTCAGCCGGGCACTTTCTTGAGCATTTCCAGGCCGATCTTGCCTTGGGCGATTTCGCGCAGTGCCGTCACGCCCGGCTTGTTCTTGCTTTCGATCTTGGGCGCATGGCCCTGGCTCAGCATACGGGCGCGGTAGGTGGCCGCCAGCACCAGCTGGAAGCGGTTGGGGATCTTCTGCAGGCAGTCTTCAACGGTGATGCGGGCCATGGATTGTTCCGTTTTTCAGGTGATGTTGAGGGCTTTGAAGGTTTCGGCCCGGGCCCGGCGCTGAGCCGAGAACTTGAGCCGCTGGGCGTGAACGATCGCCTTGAGGTCGAACAACGCGCGTTCGAATAACTCGTTTATTATAACGAAATCGAACTCCCGGGCCTGGGCCATCTCCTCGGCGGCATTGCGCAGACGCAGGTCGATGACGTCCGGAGCGTCCTCGCCCCGGCGCTCCAGGCGCGAGCGCAACTCTTCCCAGCTGGGCGGCAGGATGAAGATCAGCACGGCATTGCCGAAGATGCGCTTGATCTGCAGCGCGCCCTGGAAGTCGATTTCCAGGATGACGTCCGCGCCCTGCGCGATGCTCTCCTCGATCGCCTTTTTCGACGTGCCGTAACGCTGGTCGTGCACGAATGCCCATTCGACAAACGCATCGGCCAGCACCATTTCGTCGAACTCGCGCGACGTCACGAAGAAATACTCGCGTCCGTTCTTTTCCTGGCCGCGCGGCGGGCGGGTGGTGTGCGAAACGGAGGGCTGCACACGGGCGTCCAGTTCCAGCAGGGCCTTGACCAGGCTGGATTTGCCGGCCCCGCTGGGGGCCGCCACGACGAACAGGTTGCCGGGGTAATCCATATCAGGGAGTCAGCTTTCCGCCGGGCCGCCCCAAGGAAGGCTGGGCCCCCTCGGGGGGCAGCGAACGTAGTGAGCGTGGGGGCATATTTCTATTCGATGTTCTGGACCTGCTCGCGCATCTGCTCGATCAGGACTTTCATATCCACGGAAATGTGGGTGAGTTCCAGCGCCGCGGACTTCGAGCCCATCGTGTTGGCCTCGCGGTGCAGCTCCTGGATCAGGAAGTCCAGCCGCTTGCCGATTTCGCCGCCCTTGTTGACCAGGCGCTCGATCTCGTCGATGTGCGAGCCCAGGCGCATCAGTTCCTCGGCCACGTCGATCCGGATGGCGAACGAGGTCGCTTCGGTCAGGGCCCGGTCCTGCGCGGCTTCGGCCGGCGCAGCGCCCTCTGCCAGCGACATTGCCTCCTTCCACCGCTCCAGGAAGCGGGCACGCTGCTGCTCCACCAGCCGGGGCACCAGGGGCTGGGCCTGTTTGGCAAGGCTGCGCAGCTGTTTCAGATGGCCCAGCAGCATCGCGGCCAGCCGGGCGCCCTCGCGCTCGCGCGCAGCCATGAGCTCGTCCAGGGTCCGGCTGGCCAGCCCGGCCAGCGCCTCGGACCAGTCGATGTCGACTCCTGCGTCGGTGGCGGACAGCCGGACCACGTCGGCCACGCTCAAGGCCCCTGCGTCGGGCAGCCAGCTGCGCACGTTGTCCTGCAGGGCGTTGAGGCGCTGCAGCATGCGTGGCGAAGGTTCGCGCAGGCTGTCGGCCCCCGGCGTTTCCAGTGCGGCACGAACTTCCACCTTGCCGCGCTTGAGCCGGCTCGCGATCGCCTCGCGCAACATCGGTTCGTGCTGCCTCAGTTCCTCGGAAAGGCGGAAAGTGAGGTCCAGGAAGCGGCTGTTGACCGAGCGGATCTCCAGTCCCAGCCGGCTCGCCGCCGCCCCTTTGGCCTCCTGGCCGGGCGCGGCATGGGCGGCGCCGTGCTGGCCGCTTGCGTAGCCGGTCATGCTGTAAACTGGCATCGAGGTCTCTTCAATCGTTGGGAGCGTTGCGGGATTGCGAGAATAACCCGGTTACACGGTTGACCCTATATTCAAATTATGTCAAAGGTCAAACCAGCCCCGTTGCCACCGGATACCGTGATTGGTGGCTACCGGGTGGTGCGCAAGCTCTCGGCCGGCGGTTTTGGCGTGGTTTACCTCGCAGTGGACAACGAAGGCCAGCAGGTGGCGGTGAAGGAATACCTGCCCGCGTCGCTGGCCACGCGCTCCCCGGGCGAGCTGCTGCCCCAGGTCCAGCCGGAAAAACTGTCCCTTTACCGCCTCGGTCTCAAGAGCTTTTTCGAGGAAGGCCGGTCGCTGGCGCAGATTTCGCACGCCTCGGTGGTGAGCGTGCTGAACTTCTTCCGCGAGAACGAGACCGTCTACATGGTGATGAACTACCTGGAGGGCGCCACCCTGCAGGACTTCATCATCACCGCGCGCGAACTGAAAAAGCAGAAGGTGTTCCGCGAATCGACCATCCGCTCCCTGTTCGATGAGATCCTGCGCGGATTGCGCATCGTGCATCAGCACAAGATGCTGCACCTGGACATCAAGCCGGCCAACATCTTCATCACCGACGACAACAAGGCCGTGATGATCGATTTCGGCGCGGCGCGCGAAGTGCTGTCCAAGGAAGGCAATTTCATCCGTCCGATGTACACCCCCGGTTTTGCCGCTCCCGAGATGTACCGTCGCGATTCGTCCATGGGGCCGTGGACCGACATCTATGCCATCGGCGCCTGCATCTATGCGTGCATGCAGGGTTATCCGCCGAACGACGCGCCGCAGCGCCTCGAAAAGGACCGGCTGGCATTGGCGCTGTCGCGCTTGCGCGGCGTCTACTCCGACAACCTGATCGAGGTTGTGGAGTGGTGCATGTCGCTGGACCCGCTGTCGCGGCCGCAATCCGTGTTCGCGCTGCAGAAGGAGCTCAGCCGCGAAGGCGAGCGCCGCTACACCAAGCTGTCGGTGGGCGAGAAGATGCGGCTGCAGTTCGACAACATGATCTCGGACACCAAGAAGAACGTGAAGCGGGCGACCGGCTTCGGGGCGAAGGCGAAATGAAGATCCGCCACACCCACACTTGTTCGCTGCCCCCAGAGCTGGGCGGAGGCTGAAATGAAATTCTCTGTCTTCCAGATCAGCCGCAAGGGCGGGCGCGAAAAGAACGAAGACCGGATGGGCTACTGCTACACCCGCGAATCGGGCCTGTTCGTGCTGGCCGACGGCATGGGCGGCCATCCGGAAGGCGAGGTGGCGGCCCAGCTGGCGCTGCAGACCATTTCGGCCCTCTACCAGAAGGAGGCCAGGCCGATGGTCGGCGACGTGATCGAATTCCTCTCGACGTCGCTGATGGCCGCGCACCACCAGATCATCCGCTATGCGGGCGAGAAGGGCATGCTCGACACGCCGCGCACCACCCTGGTGGCCGCGATCGTGCAGGGCACGTCGGCAACCTGGGTGCATTGCGGCGATTCCCGGCTGTACCTGGTGCGCCAGGGGGAACTCCTCACCCGTACGCGCGACCATTCCTACCTGGAGCAGCAAAGCGCCGCGGGCGCTGCGCGGACGGACAGGATCAACCGCAACATCCTGTTCACCTGCCTGGGCTCGCCCAACAAACCGGTATTCGACATCACCGGCCCGGTCACGCTGCAGCAGGGCGACAAGATCATGTTGTGTTCGGACGGTCTCTGGAGCGGCCTCTCCGACATGGACATCGTGCGCGACCTGAGCATCAAGCCGGTATCCGACGCGGTGCCGGACCTGGTCGAGGCGGCGCTGCGCGACGGCGGCGAGCACAGCGACAACGTCACCGTGATCGCGCTCGAATGGGAAACCCCCGACAGCTTCGAATCCACCCGAGGCATCTCCACCGACAGCATCATGGACGGCGTGTTCGCTTCCACCATCCAGGCCGGCGTGCTCGACACGATGGTCGAGGACCTCGACGACGCGGCCATCGAAAAGTCGATCGCCGAGATCAACGAAGCCATCCGCCGCTCGGCGGCCCGAAGAACCTGAATGAGCGAATTCGAACGAAGCGCTGGCCGCGCCGCCGACCAGCTGCGCCCCGTGCGCATCACCCGCGCCTATACCATCCACGCCGAAGGCTCGGTGCTGATCGAATTCGGCAACACCCGCGTGCTGTGCACGGCATCGGTCGAGGAAAAGGTGCCGCCGCACAAGCGCGGCAGCGGCGAGGGCTGGGTCACCGCCGAGTACGGCATGCTGCCGCGCTCCACCCATACCCGAAGCGATCGCGAAGCCGCCCGCGGCAAGCAGAGCGGCCGCACCCAGGAGATCCAGCGCCTGATCGGCCGTTCCATGCGCGCCGTGTTCGACCTCAAGGCCCTCGGTGAGCGCACCATCCAGCTCGACTGCGATGTGCTCCAGGCCGATGGCGGGACGCGCACCGCTGCAATCACCGGAGCGTTCGTCGCGGCGCAGGACGCGGTGAGCAAGCTGATGGCGCAGGGCAAGCTCGCCGCGTCGCCGATCACCGGGCCGGTGGCGGCCATTTCGGTGGGCATCGTCAATGGAACGCCCATGCTCGACCTGGAGTACACCGAGGATGTGAGCTGCGACACCGACATGAACGTGGTGATGACGGGCGCCGGGCACTATGTGGAAGTGCAGGGAACCGCCGAGGGTGCGGCCTTCACCCGCGCCGAAATGGATGAACTGCTGCGGCTGGCGGAAAAGGGCATTGCCGAGCTGGTGGCGCTTCAGCAGCAGGCGCTGAGCCTCCCGATCTGAACCCGTCTGCCGGCCTGCGCTGCCGCCTTTGGTGCAGAGGATTGCAAGAGCCTGCTTTCGCGCAGCCAGGCACCGGCAGCCGCGGTGCACAATTTCAGCTTTCACCCCATGCTCAAGAAGATCGTCCTGGCATCCGGCAATCCCGGCAAGCTCGCCGAGCTGCAGGCCATGCTCGCCCCACTGGGAATCGAACTGGTCCCTCAGGGCAACCTCGACATAGGCGAAGCGGAGGAACCGTTCCGCACGTTTGTCGAGAACGCACTGGCCAAGGCGCGCCATGCCGCCGTGGCGAGCGGCCTTCCCGCGCTGGCGGATGACGCAGGCTTGTGCGTGGATGCGTTCGGCGGGCTGCCGGGTGTGGACACCGCGTTCTACGCGACGCGGTTCGGCTATGACAAGGGCGATGCGAACAATGTGCGGGCCTTGCTCGAACAGCTGCGCAGCGAATCCAATCGCCGCGCCGCGCTGGTCAGCACCCTGGTGGGGGTGCGCACACCCGACGACCCGGAGCCGCTGATCGCGGTGGGCCGCGCGGCCGGCGAAATCGCACGGGAGCCGGCCGGCAGCAACGGGTTCGGCTTCGACCCGGTGATGTACATCCCCGCGTACGGCCAGACCTTCGCGCAACTCCCGCCGGCCGTGAAGAACGCCATCAGCCATCGCGGCAAGGCCGCCCGCCGGATGATCGACCTGATCCGCGAGCGATGGCTATAAGGATCACGCCCGTTGTCGCAGAGTCCGTGGCCGTGAAGGACGTCCAGCACTACCTGCGGCCGGGCCTGCTGCAACTGACGGCGCAACCTCCGCTGTCGCTGTACGTGCACATGCCGTGGTGCCTGAAGAAGTGCCCTTATTGCGATTTCAATTCGCACGAGATCCGGACCGGGGAGATGCCCGAGCGGGCTTATCTGGCCGCGCTGGTGGCGGACCTGGAGTCGGCGCTGCCGCTGGTCTGGGGCCGGTCCATCTCCAGCATCTTCATCGGCGGCGGCACGCCCAGTCTGTTTTCGCCCGATGCCATCGACCGGCTGCTCGGCGACATCCGTTCCCGGCTCCAGCTGGAGCCGGACTGCGAAACGACGCTGGAGGCGAACCCCGGCACCTTCGAAAAGGATCGCTTCCGGGCGTTCCGCCAGGCCGGCGTCACGCGGCTTTCCGTCGGCGTGCAGAGTTTCAACGACGAGCACCTCCAGGCGCTGGGCCGCATCCACGACCGGCAGCAGGCGATCGCCGCAGTCGAGGAGGCGTCCACCGCGTTCGACACTTTCAACATCGACCTGATGTACGCGCTGCCGGGCCAGACCATGCCGCAACTCGAGCAGGACATGGTGCAGGCGCTGGCGCTGATGCCGCCGCACCTGTCGGTGTACCACCTGACCATCGAGCCCAACACCTATTTCGCGAAGTTCCCGCCGCGCGTCCCGGACGACGATGCCGCCTATGCCATGCTGGACCGCATCACCGAGATGACCGCCGGCGCCGGCATGGACCGGTACGAGGTCTCGGCCTATGCCCGGCGCGGGCATCGCTGCCGGCACAACCTGAACTACTGGCAGTACGGCGACTATCTGGGCATAGGGGCGGGCGCGCACAGCAAGCTCAGTTTTCCGCATCGCATCGTGCGGCAGGTGCGGTTTCGCGAACCCCGGCTCTACATGGACAAGGCAAGGGCGGGCAATGCCTTGACGCAGGACAATGAAGTGGCACGAGACGACCTGCCGTTCGAGTTCATGCTGAATGCACTGCGCCTGCGCGACGGCTTCGCCATGGCGCAATTTTCCGAACGCACCGGGCTGCCCATCACGGCGATCGAGCAGCCGCTGCAGGAGGCCCAGCGCAAGGGCCTGATCGAGCGCGATCGGGTCCGCGTGAGGCCCACCGAGCGCGGCTTCGATTTCCTCAGCGATTTGCAGGAGCTGTTCTTGCCGTCCCGGTGAATTGATCTGGCGCAAATCCCATGGTCAGCGCGATGCTTTCCTCGCATGAATCCGGCCGAATCCGGCATTTGCGCTTCGCCCGGCCTGCGCCTAAAGTGGTTTTGAAGCATGGCTGCGGCGCGCCCCGGCGCGTGCCAGAACAAGAACGAAGGACTATTCCATGAACGCGTCAACCCAAGCGGTGCACAACCGTGTCGATGCCGTGCTCGCGCTGGCCGCCGCCCGGCTGGAGCCGGCCCGCCACCAACAGGTCGTGGCCATCGCATCCGAGTATTTCCAGCGGCTCGATGCGCAGGACCTGGCCGAGCGCACGCCCGAGGATCTGCTGGGCGCGCTCTTGTCGCACCTGCAACTGGGCGAGATGCGCCAGCCGGGGCGCGCCAAGGTCCGGATCTTCAGCCCCACTGCGGGCGAGGACGGATGGTGGTCGCGCCACTCCGCGATCCAGATCGTCAACGACGACATGCCTTTCCTGGTGGACTCCACCACACTGGAGATCAACCGGCAGGGCCTGACCCTGCACCTGCTCGTGCATCCCATCTATGCGGTCGAACGCGACGCGTCCGGCCGGCTGCTCTCGCTGGCGCCGCGCGCGAAATCGCCCCGGGTACCGCGCGAATCGTGGATGTACCTGGAAGTCGACCGGATGGTGGACGCGCAGCAGCGCGATGCGCTGGCTGCCGGCATCGAGCGGGTGCTGGGCGATGTTCGCGCGGCGGTGGAGGACTGGCCTTCCATGCTGGCCCGGCTGCAGGACGCGATCGCCGATCTGCAGCACGCGCCGGACAGCGTGCCGCAAGCCCAGGTGACCGAAAGCCGGGCCTTTCTCGAGTGGCTGGCCGATGACCACATGACGCTGCTGGGCTACCGCGAGCACGACCTGGTGCAGGACAAGGGCGAGCCGGCGCTGCGGCTGGTGCCCGGAAGCGGCCTGGGCCTGCTGCGTGAAACCGTGCAGGAGAAACTGTCGTCCAGCTTCTCGGCCTTGTCGCCGCTGGCGCGGGCCGTGGCGACCGAGCCGCTGCCGGTGCTGGTGGTGACCAAGGCCAATACCCGCTCCACCGTCCACCGGGCCGGCTACACCGACTACATCGGCGTCAAGCGCTACAACGCCCAGGGACAGGTCACCGGCGAGCACCGCTTCATCGGGCTCTTCACGTCCACCGCCTACAGCTCCCGGGTCTCCGAGACGCCCCTGCTGCGCGGCAAGGTGGGGGCGATCGCCAACCGGGCCGGGCTGCCGCCGGGCGGCCACCTGGCCAAGGCGCTGCACCATATCCTGGAAACCTTCCCGCGCGACGCGTTGTTCCAGATCCCCGATGAGGACCTGTACGGCACGGCGCTGGGCATCCTGTCGCTGGGCGAGCGGCAACGGCTGCGGCTGTTCGTCTGGAGCGACCCGTTCGAACGCTTCGTCTCCTGCCTGGTCTATGTCCCGCGCGAGGCTTTTTCCACCGACCTGCGGGTCAAGTTCCAGCGCCTCCTGCTGCAGGCATTCAGCGGGACCGTGATCGACTTCGATGTGTCGCTCACCGATGCCGCGCTCGCGCGCATCCACTTCACGGTGCGGACCACGCCGGGGCAGATTCCCGCGTTCGACCACGCCGCGATCGAGCGCCAGCTCGGCGCCGCCGCGCGCCGCTGGGACGACGAGCTGCGCGACACGCTGGTCGAGACCCAGGGCGAAGCGGCCGGCTTGTCGCTGCTCAAACGCTGGGGCGCGGCGTTCCCGCCGGCCTACCGCGACCGCGTGGCGGCCCGCGATGCCGTGCCCGACGTGCGCAAGCTCGACGCGCTGTCGGCCCAATCGCCGCTCGCGCTGGCGCTCTATCCGCTGGACGGGACCGATCCGGGCGCGCTGGGGCTCAAGGTCTATCGGCGCGGCAGCCCGCTGGTGCTGTCCGACAGCCTGCCGATGCTCGAACACATGGGCCTGCGGGTGATCTCGGAGGCCAGCTACCAGGTCGACCCCGGCCGGGCCGGCGAGGCCGTGTCGTTGCACGACTTCGAACTGCATGCGCCGCTGACCGGCGAGTTCGAGTCCGAGACCCTGGCGCGGCTGTTCGAGGACGGTTTCGCCCAGGTTCTGCGCGGCGAGGTGGAAAGCGACGACTTCAACCGGCTGGTGCTGCTGGCAGCGCTCGCCGCCGAGGACATCGTGGTGCTGAGGAGCTACGCCAAGTACCTCAAGCAGATCGGCTTTGCCCAGTCGCAGGCCACCATCGCCGCGACCCTGGCGACCCACCCGCGCATCGCGCGGATGCTGGTGAGCCTGTTCAAGCTGCGGTTCGATCCGCAGCACCACGACGAAGCGGGTGCCGCCTCGCAGGTCAACGCCATCGAAAAGGCGCTGGAAAAGGTCAGCAACCTGTCCGAAGACCGGGTCTTGCGGCAACTGCTGGCGCTGGTCCAGGCGACATTGCGGACCAACTTCTGGCGCACGGGGGTGGGCCATTCCGGCGCGCCCGGCCCGCGCCGCACCTTCCTGAGCGTCAAGCTCGACTCGGCGCAGGTGCCGGGTCTGCCGCAGCCGCGGCCGCTGTACGAGATCTTCGTTTACTCGACGCGCTTCGAGGGCATCCACCTGCGCGGCGGCAAGGTGTCGCGCGGCGGCCTGCGCTGGTCCGACCGTCCCGACGACTTCCGCACCGAGGTGCTGGGACTGATGAAAGCCCAGATGGTGAAGAACATCGTGATCGTGCCGGTCGGCTCCAAGGGCGGCTTCGTGCTGAAGAAGGCGCCGCCCGCGTCGGATCGCGAAGCCTTCATGAAGGAAGGCGTGGCCTGCTACCAGGACTATCTGCGCGGGCTGCTGGACCTGACCGACAACCTCGCGGGCGGCCGCATGGTGCCGCCGCCGCAGGTGGTGCGCGTCGACGGCGACGACCCCTACCTGGTGGTGGCCGCCGACAAGGGCACCGCCACCTTTTCCGATTACGCCAACGAGATCAGCCTGGAATACGGGCACTGGCTGGGCGACGCCTTCGCGTCGGGCGGCAGCGTCGGCTACGATCACAAGGCCATGGGCATCACCGCCCGTGGGGCCTGGGAAAGCGTCAAGCGCCACTTCCGCGAAATGGGCATGGACACCGACCGCCACGACTTCACCGTGGTCGGCATCGGAGACATGTCGGGCGACGTGTTCGGCAACGGCATGCTGCGGTCGCGCCACATCCGGCTGGTGGCCGCTTTCGACCACCGGCACATCTTGATCGACCCGCAGCCGCGACCCGACGCGCCGTTTGCCGAGCGCAAGCGGCTGTTCGAATTGCCGCGTTCGTCCTGGGCCGACTACGATGCGAGCCTGATTTCCGAAGGCGGCGGCATCTGGGCCCGATCCGAAAAATCCATCGCCATCTCGCCCCAGGCGAGGGCAGCGCTGGGCATAGCCGCCGAGCGGCTGGCGCCCACCGAGCTGATCTCGGCCATCCTGAAAGCGCCGGTCGACCTTCTCTACAACGGCGGCATCGGCACCTATATCAAGGCCAGCGCCCAAAGCCATGCCGAGGTGGGCGATCGCGCCAACGACGCGCTTCGCATCAACGGCAACGACCTGCGCTGCAAGGTGGTGTGCGAGGGCGGCAACCTCGGCTTGACGCAGCGCGGGCGCATCGAAGCGGCGCTGGCGGGCGTGCGCCTGTACACCGATGCGATCGACAATTCGGCCGGCGTCGATACCTCCGACCATGAGGTCAACATCAAGATCCTGCTGGGCCTGCCCATCGCCGACGGCCGGCTCACGCTCGAGCAACGCAATGTGCTGCTGCCCACCATGACGGACGAGGTCGCCGCGCTGGTCCTTCGCGACAACTACTTCCAGACCCAGACGCTGTCGATCGGCCGGTTGCTGGCGCCCACCCTGCTCGACGAGCAGGCCCGCTTCATGCGCTTCCTGGAACGGATAGGGCGCCTGGACCGTGCCATCGAGTACCTCCCGAGCGAGGACGACCTGGCCCAGCGCAGCGCCCGCGGGCTCGGTCTCACCACCCCGGAACAGGCGGTGCTGCTGGCCTACAGCAAGATGTGGCTTTCCGACGAGCTGGTGGCCTCCGAACTGCCCGAGGATCCGTGGATCGCGACGGCGTTGCAGCGCTATTTTCCCGCTGCGCTGCGCAGCCAGTTCGCCGACTACATCCCGCAGCACCCGCTGCGGCGCGAAATCATCGCCACCCATGTGCTCAACAGCATGGTCAACCGCGTCGGTTCCACCTTTGTGCACCAGCTGGCCGAGCTGACGGGAACCACGGCGCCGCAGGTGGTCAAGGCCTATCTGCTGGCGCGCGAGGTGTTCGCGAGTGTCGAACTCTGGCAGGGCATCGAAGCGCTGGACGACAAGGTGGCCAACAGCGTGCAGTCCGAGATGCAGGTCGAGTGGCGCCAGCTCATCGCCCGGGCCACGGCCTGGTTCCTGCGCTCCAGGCATCTGGACGAGCCGGCTGGCGAGGGCGCGCGGCGCCTGGCGCCCGCGGTCCGTTCGCTGCGTCTGCGGCTCGAGCCCGAGGTTGCCGGCGCGCCGCGAGTGGCGGCATGGGTGCAAGCGGGGGTGCCGGCACCCCTGGCGTACCAGGTCGGTGCCGCCGACCGTTTGTTCAATGCGCTGGATATTGCGGAAGTTGCCGAAGCCGGGCATTGCGAACTGGAGGCGACGAGCCAGGTGCACTTCGGGATCGGCGAGCGCCTCGGGCTGGAAAGATTGAGGCAGCAGATCGAATTGCTGCCGGCCGACAGCCATTGGCAAAGCCTCGCCAAGGTGGCCCTGGCCGACGATCTGGCCGACCTGCACCGTTCGATCGCGCTGGATGCGGTGCGCGGCAGCCCGGGCTCGGCCCAGGAAAAGCTCGCTTCATGGGAAGAGCGCAAGCCGGCCGCGTTTGCCCGTGCCAAGCGGCTGGTTGCCGAGCTGGCCGATGCGCAGAGCCCGGAGCTGGCCATGCTTTCCGTGGCCCTGCGGGAGCTGCGCAAACTGGTCTGATCGGACCCGGTACTGTCGCGTTCCGTGGCGCGGCCAGAGGCCGCGCGGCACAAGCCCCGTCGCTTGACCCTGCGCTTGAGTTGATATCTCTGTGCGGTAACGAACAGACAAAACTCAGCTGCCCGCCTATATTAAGAACCAGCATCGACAAATAGGTGCCTGAGACCAGCTTGAGCGAACCACTGGCCCGGCGTGCGCCGCGCATGGCGCGAAGAGCGTCCCGAACAACAAATGCGAAGGAAACGATCTTGCAAAAAATCCTATTGCCTCTTGCGCTGCTGGCTCTGGGCCAGGGCGTCTTTGCCCAGCAGCCCCCGGGTGCCGGCGGGCAGCTGCTGCAGATTCCGCCAGCGCCGGTCGCGCCGAGGGCCGCGCCCGAGTTCCGCATCGAGCCAAGCACCGCGCCCGCCACCGCCGCCTCCGACCAGGTCAAGGTGGTGGTCACGACCCTGCATATCACCGGGGCGAGTGCCTTTTCCGAATCCGATCTGCTCGCACAGACCGGATTCACGCCCGGAAGCGAACTGACGCTCGTCGACCTGGAAGCCATGGCCGCGAAGATCAGCAGGCACTATCGCCGCAACGGCTACTTCGTGGCGCAGGCTTACCTGCCCGCGCAGGAGATCAAGGACAACGCCGTCACCATCGCCGTCAGCGAGGGCAAGTACGGCAACATCACGCTGCGCAACAGCTCGAATCTCTCCGACGGTCTGGCGCGCAGTCAAATGGAGGGCCTGAACAGCGGGGACACGATCACCGACTCGCCGCTCGAGAACCGCCTTCTGCTCTTGTCCGACATTCCGGGCGTCAGTGTCAGATCGACCCTGGTGCCGGGGGCATCGGTCGGAACGTCCGACCTGATCGTCGATGTGACACCGGGACAGCGCGTGACCGGCAGCATCGATGCCGACAATGCCGGCAATCCCTACACCGGCGAGTACCGCGTCGGCGGCACCATCAACATCAACAATCCCCTGGGCCGGGGTGACGTCGCCACGCTGCGCGCGCTGACTTCGGGCACCGGGCTGAAATATGCCCGTGCTTCCTACCAGATGCAGTTCGGCAAGGCCCAGGTGGGCGTGGCCTACAGCTGGCTCGACTACTCGCTGGGCAAGCAGTTCGAAAGCCTGCACGCGCACGGCACGGCGGAGATCGCCAGCATCTACGGCAGGTACCCGCTGATCCGCTCGCGCGACAACAATCTCTACGCCCAGCTGGCCTACGACCACAAGACTTTCGAAGACAAGGTGGATGCCACCGGCTCGGTCATCAATCGCAAATCCGATGTGTTGATGGCCAGCGTCTATGGCGACCACCGCGACCAACTGGGCGGCGGCGGCTTCACCTCCTACGGGCTCACCTTGTCGGGCGGCAAGCTGGACATCGAGACTCCCGCAGCGCTGGCCCTGGACGCGACCACCGCGCAAACCAACGGCAATTTCAACAAGCTGTCGTTCAACGCGGCCCGGCTGCAGAACCTGGGCGGGCCGTTTTCGATCTACGGGGCGATCAACGGGCAGGTCGCGTCGAAGAACCTCGACATTTCCGAGGAGATGGAACTGGGCGGCATGAACGCGGTGCGGGCCTATCCCGAAGGCGAAGCCTTTGCCGACGAGGGTTACGTGGCCACCCTGGAAGCGCGCATGCAATTGCCGAAGTTCTCCTCGCTGCCCGGGCACATGGAGCTGATCGGTTTCGTCGATACCGGTACGGTGACCCTTCACAGGAACCCGTGGTTCGCAGGTGACAACCGCCGCACCCTCAGCGGGACCGGTGTGGGCGTCAACTGGAGCGACCCCGGCAATTTCATGGTGCGGGCCTACTACGCATGGAAGCTGGGCAGCGAGAAGGCGATCTCGGCCCCGGACAAATCGGGCCGCTTCTGGATCCAGATGGTCAAGTACTTCTGATGCGCCGCGTGAGCGCGGCGAGTCATTGCATTCAATAACCTGGCGATAAATCATGAACCACAGTTACCGATCGGTCCGGAATGAAAAGACCGGCACTGTCGTCGCAGTCCCGGAACTCGCGAGCAGCGGCAGAAGATCCTCCGCCGGGTCGGGCACATCGGTGCGCTGCCCACCTTTTGCGGTGAAGGCACTCGCCGTCTCCGTGATGATGTCTTTCGCAGTCGGCGCCTACGCGGGCCCGGCCGGCGGCGTCGTCGCTGCCGGTGGTGCCGGCATTGCAACAAGCGGCGTCAATACGACCATCACGCAGACGACCCAGAATACGGCGATCAACTGGCAAAGCTTCGGCATCGCGGCCGGGGAAGCCGTCCAGTTCATCCAGCCCAACAGCAGTTCGGTGGCGCTCAATCGGGTGCTCGGCCCCAACCCCTCCGGTATCTTCGGCAGCCTGTCGGCCAACGGCAAGGTGTTCCTGGTCAATCCGAACGGCATCCTGTTCGGCAGCGGCGCATCGGTCAACGTGGGGTCGCTGGTGGCGTCCACGCTGAACATCACCGATGCCAACTTCATGGCGGGCCGCTACAACTTCACCGACCCCGGCACCGGATCCGTCGTCAACCAGGGAACGATCAATGCCGATGGCGGTTATGTCGCCCTGCTCGGTACCAACGTCGGCAATCAGGGTGTCATTTCAGCGCGCCTGGGCACGGTGGCCCTTGCCGCGGGCAATGCGATCACCCTGGACGTGGCGGGCGACAACCTGCTCAACGTCACAGTGGATCAGGGTGCGGTGAAAGCACTGGTGCAGAACGGCGGCCTCATCCAGGCCGACGGCGGGCAGGTCCTGCTCACGGCGCAAGCGGCGGCCGGACTGCTGTCCACCGTCGTCAACAACACCGGCGTGATCCGGGCGCGGACGATCTCGAACCACAACGGCACGATCAAGCTGCTCGGGGACATGCAGGACGGCACGGTGAACGTGGGCGGCACCCTGGACGCTTCCGGCAGTGGCGCGGGGCAAACCGGCGGCACCGTCACGGCTACCGGCCAGCACGTCGGCCTGTTCGGCGCGCACATCGATGCTTCCGGCGACGCGGGCGGCGGGACAGTTCTGGTCGGCGGCGGCTACCAGGGCAAAGATCCGTCAGTGCAGAACGCCTCCGCGGCTTACATGAGTGCGGACTCCACCATCAGCGCCGACGCCATCACCAATGGCAGCGGCGGCACGGCCGTGCTGTGGTCAACCGACTCGACGCGCGCTTACGGCACCATTACGGCGCGCGGAGGCGCGCAGGGCGGCGGCGGCCTGATCGAAACTTCCGGTCACTGGCTGGACGTGGCCGGCATCACGGTCAACGCCAGTGCGACGAACGGCAAGACCGGCGCGTGGCTGCTCGACCCGGCCGACGTGACGATCTCGGCCGCAGTAACGTCGAACGAAGCGTTGGCCGGCGGCGTTTACACGCCGACCGCAGGCGCGAACACGTCCAACATAAATTCCAACGACCTCAGTGCCGCCCTCACCGGAGCGACCGGCACCGACATCGCCATTAACACAACGAGCACCGGAACCGGGGCCGGCAATATCAATGTGAACGGGGCGATCACCTGGACGCGGGTGCCGCCTCTCACTCCGACCACGCTGACGTTGAACGCCTCCGGGAGCGTCAACATCAACGCGGCCATCACCGCCACCCATGGAAACCTGGTGGTGTGTTGTGGGAAAGATATCACCGTGGCGGCGCCTCTTGTTGGTTCGCAGATCACGACGACCAATGGAAGCGTTCTATTGGCCGCCGGGCGCAATGTCAGCGTGAACGGGGCCATGACGACGACCGACGGAAACGTTGCGATTTGCGCCGGTGGCGACATAAATATCAATGCGGCCATGACGCTGACCCGGGGCACCGCTGTCGTCACCGAGTCCCTCATAAGCCTCGGCGTGAGACAAGGCATGTCACTGATCGCCGGCACCGCTGCGACTGGACCGGGGCTAGCCGGTGGCGGCGGCGCGGTGACCATTGCCCCGCCCGGCGGCACCATTACCGTTACCCAAGGCGGCGCGCCGGGCACGGCCGCACCAGTCACCATCATTTACAACCCGCTCTCCTACACGGCGCCGGTGACAGATTTTTCGGGTAACTTCACCGCAGGCACCCCGCTGACTGTACAGAGGCTGGTGTTCCCCGGAGTGGTGGACCAGACCCAAGGCGACCCGACTACGGCAGCCTTCACAGGATTGTTGAAGGCTGACGCCGCCAGCGTTCTCCCTGGCGGCGTGACGCTGGCTGGTGCCGGTACTGGTAATTTCGATTCCACGGCCACCTTAGGGACGACGCCAGTCACGTTTACCGGCTTTAGCCTTGCTGGTGCAAATGTGGCTAACTTTGCCCTTCCGATTTCTTGCTGCGCGCCTATCGTTCAAAGAACATCAGGCAATATCGTGGCTGCGCCACCACCACCAACCCCCGCGCCTACGCCAGCGCCTACGCCAGCGCCTACGCCAGCGCCTACGCCAGCGCCTACGCCAGCGCCTACGCCGGTGCCAACGCCGGTGCCAACACCGGTGCCTACGCCGGTACCTACGCC
>DIZF01000052.1:0-152 GCA_002427815.1 Ramlibacter tataouinensis | reverse complement strand
GTACCTACGCCGGTACCTACGCCAGTGCCTACGCCAGTGCCTACGCCGGTACCTACGCCGGTACCTACGCCAGCGCCCGCAGCGATCGTTGTGCCCCCATTGGTCTGGGTGCCGTTGGTGCCGGCCATTGTGGAGTGGCCGGTAACAACTAC
>DIZF01000068.1:66860-89938 GCA_002427815.1 Ramlibacter tataouinensis | reverse complement strand
TCAGCCGGTCTGCTGATAGCCGCAGCGCTGCTGGTGGTGATCGTGGCCCTGCCGTCGATCAAGGCCAAGCGCGCGGTGGCATTCGTCGAGGATTAAAGCGACAAGGCGGCCCTTCCGGGCGGGGTCGGGTTCGGCCGTTCCTGGCCGCTGGCTTCAGGCCGGTTGGACAGCGGATGTCACGACGGCATCCACTGCGTGAGGCCGCCTCGCGGCCAATGCTGCACCGACCGCATCGAGCGCCTCGTTGCAGCGTTGCTGCAGCAGGCACACCTGCAGTGCCCGTTGGGCGGTCGCAGCGCCGCGCGATAGCTGTCCGGCCTGCGCCTGGCGCAGTTCCAGCTCCGCCTCGCACAGTTCGCCATACAAGGTTCGCCACTGGGCCAATTTCGTTTCCACCGTCAACATATGACCTCCTTCGCCCAACTGATTGCGGATTTTGGTTCAAGCCTAGGCTGCGGTAACGGCTTTTCTTTGAGCGATATCAGAGGTTGAGCAGGGGGGCCGCCCTGACCGCCGGGGTCAGTTGTTTCAAGGTGTGACAGCGCGCCCCTGCCAAACGGCCGGAGGCAGGGACCGGGCTTCCTGGGCTACTGGGTCGTCCAGGCGTAGTAGCCGATTCCTTCCAGGCGCCAGCTCGGATAGCTCTGGACGACCCAATCCTTTTCGGCCGCGTTGATGGTGTAGAAGTGCGAGGTTGTCCCGGCGTTGTAGAAACGGTAGACGGGAGCGGCGTCACCCCCGCTCGCCTCTTGCGCGTACCAGTTTGGTCCTTCATAAGCGAACTCGGGCCATGTGGCCAGGACGTGGTCCCGTTCAGCGACGCTGATGGTGTAGAAGTGGCGGCCGGTCCTGGTGTTGTAGAAGCGATAGACCGGTGACGATCCGGCCACTTGCGAGCCATAGGCGTAGAAGGCGACGCCCTCGTAGTTGAACGACGGGTAGGTGGCGATGACCCAGTCGCGCTCTGCGGAGCTGGACGTGAAGAAGTGCGCGCCGGTGGTGGTGTTGTAGAAGCGGTAGACGGCCGTGCGTGGCGTCACGGCCTGGGCTGCCCCCGCTGGGCTGAGCCAGCGGCTGAGCCCTCCGAAATAGGCCTTGTCGAACCGCCCATACCAGCTCGTGCCACTGGGAATGTCACAGCTCGCGCTGCCGCCGTAAAGCTGTCCGATCAGGTAGCGGTTCCCGCTGCCGGCCGCGAAAAGTCCGGTCCCGCTGCTGCCGGCTTCGGTCGTGCCGGATGTCCAGCTGGCGTTCACGAAGGTGGCGCTCGAGGAATTGTCACCGGTGCAGCTGAACGAGTCGGATGCGTCCACAACGCTGCAATTGGCGAATGCGGATACCGAACCGTGGCTGTACTTTTGCAGATCGCCCTCCGGGTGGTGGACGCTGGCAACGTCGGTCCCCATCGCGGGCGCGTCGACAGACCACCCGGCGAAGACAACCCCGTCCGGCGCCGCCTCGTTGAGTTTCATGAACGACGTATCCGTGGCCGAGGTGGCGTACAGGAGTGTCGCGCCGGAGTACAGCACGCGGTAGCCTGCATTCAGGGTGCCGCTGTTGCAGGAAGTCGACCGGTAGAACCAGTACGTGATGAGCGATGAAGCCGCGGTCTGGGTGGGAATGCAGTGATTGGCGCTCAGAAAATAGGGGGTGCTGCTCGACGTCGAGTCATTCAGCAGGGTGCCCGTGCACAGGTAGCTGCCGCCGTTCACCGTGAAGACCATCCTGGCCGTGGCCCGGCTCGAGTTATCCGCATCGGCGACGCAGTTCACGTCGACCTCGCAGGTTCCGGCCTGCCCGATCTTGGCGGTGTTGAGGTCGCTCGCCTTGACCTGCAAGTGCGAGAGCCGGGGAACTGTCACATCGAGGGCATCGGCGGGCAACCCCGGCGGCAGCGCGATCTCCAGCGTCACCTCTTCGCTGTCCACCAGCGGTGTCCAGTAGGTCTGCGCGGCCTCGCTCACGTCGCCGGCGTCGCGGTTGCGCCGGATCGCATCGAGGATGTCGCGCGCCGGGATTTCGAAGGCGGTGTCCGCGCCTTGAACATAGCCCCGCACCACTGCGTCGGCAGGAAGCTTGCGGACCACCAGCCCCAGCCGCAATCCGGCTGCGCCCTGCGAAGTGAAGCTCACGGCCGCTGAATCCTGGCTCGGGCCATGACGCCACTTCAGCGCCCGCGCCATCGCGGCGCGACTGGACGTGGCGGCTACCTCGCGGGCGATGCCGACCTGAACCGGGACGCCGGGGCCACGCCGAATATTCACCGGGAGGCGGGCGGCAGCAGTCGGTAACTTGACCAGGAAAGGAGCAGGCCGTTCCGCCTTGGAGGCAGGCGTGGCGCGTTTCAGGTGCGCACTGCGCAGGCGCTCAGGAGCGGGCGGTTGGTAGGGCTCGACCCGCGTGACGATCGCGGCCAACTCGACCGGGCCGGATGCAGCCGGCACCGACGCGACGGACGCAGTCCCACCGCCGCCGCAGGCCGATAGCGCCGCCGCCAGCACGGCCGTCCAAACTGCCCAGAGAAATCTCACGTTCACCGTCACTCCCTTTGCGCGCACAAATTGTGACGGCAAGTATGACGGCAAGCCGCCTGCAGCGTGCTGCCTCAAATGGGCACTCCGGCAGGAAAAAAGGGACAGGCCTTGACAGCCTGTCCCCTGGTAATCACTGGCAGGGCGTTGGGCGTCCAGCCCTGCCCCGGATTACTGCTTGGGCACCACCACAATGGTACCTCCCCCCGTACCCGTATTGCCCTTGGCGCCCGTAGCGCCGGTGTATCCCGTGTTGCCGGTAGCGCCGGTGGCGCCGGTATCTCCGGTGCTTCCTTGGCCGCCAGTGGCGCCGGTATAGCCGGTATTGCCGGTATTGCCCTGGACCCCGGTCGCGCCCGTAGCACCGGTGTATCCCGTGTTACCGGTGGCGCCTGCGGCGCCCATGGCGCCCGTTGCGCCGGTATATCCGGTGTTGCCCTGATTACCCTGCGGTCCCATTGGCCCGGTGCATGCGCCCAGTCCGAGTAGTGCGAGCAGCAGAAGTGATGTCGTTGCGTATTTCATGTCGATTTCTCTCAAGTTGGCCGGTTGCCACGGAATGGGTTAACTCAGCTACTCCAATAGAACACTTAAGGTCAGGATAGATGTCATCTGTTGGCGCAGGCCGCGGTAGGACAAGCGGAGTTCCTGGCTGCGCCAGATGAAAAAAAAGGGACAGACCATGACAGCCTGTCCCTCTGAATCACTGGTAGGACGTGGGAGGCTCGAACTCCCGACCAACGGATTAAAAGTCCGCTGCTCTACCAACTGAGCTAACGTCCCGCACTCGATTGGCTGCAGCCCGTGCAGGCTGCAGCAAAGCCGACGATTATATCGTTGTTACCGCTGGCTTCGCGCCACCACCCGGTCCAAAATCCATCCCGCCGCGCATTGCCCGAAGGTCGCGGTGACGCTCACCACCGAACCGTAGCCATGGCAGTTGAGCGAGCCGTCGCCCTCGATGGCACAAGATGGGTCGGGCGGGGCCACGGCTTCGCGGCTGAAGACGCAAGACACGCCGATCTTTCTGCCCTCGCGTGGCGCCCCATGGAATTTGCGCAAGCGGTAGCGCAGTTGCGCCAGCAGCGGGTCGTGCGTGGCCTGCGCCAGGTCATCGAGATCGACCTGATGCGCCAGGCGCTTGCCGCCGGCGGCGCCCACCGACACGAACAGGGTGCCCGTCGCCAGCGCCCAGGCCGCCATGGCGACCTTGGCCTTGACCTGGTCGCAGGCGTCGATCACGGCCTGGACACCCGGCGGCAGCAGCTGCGGCCAGTTGTCCGGCTCCACGAACTCCTCGATCCCATGCACGACACAGGCCGGATTGATCTGCGCGATGCGATCGCGCATCGCCTGCACCTTGGCCTGGCCCACGGTGCTGTCCAGCGCGTGGATCTGCCGGTTGATGTTGGATTCGGCGATATGGTCGAGATCGATCAGGGTCAATTCGCCGACGCCGCTGCGGGCCAGTGCTTCGGCCGCCCAGGATCCGACCCCTCCGAGGCCGACCACGGCCACATGAGTCGCGCGGATCGCGGCCGCGCCCGTGATGCCGTACAGGCGTTCCAGTCCGCCAAAACGGCGCTTCAGATCCGCCGCCTCGTCCAGATGGGTCACGGGAGCCGCCCCAACCGCAGGGCGATGGGCGGTGGCTGCGCCGTCGACAACAGGGAACCGGACGAGTTCATCGGCCGATTCTAGGTCGGCCCCGCATGGCTACCGGAATCGGGCCAGCCTTTCCTTGGCCGCCACCGCCGCTTCGGACTGCGGATAGGCCTTGACCAGGTCATCCAGCGTGCGGCGCGCGCCGGCGTTGTCCTTCAGCTCGATCTGGCAATTCGCGATCGACAGCACGGCCTCGGCCGCGCGTGGATGATCGGGCGCGGCGGCCAGCAGCGCGCGGAAGTTGGTGATGGCGCCTTTGTAATCGCGATTGGCGTACTGCGAATTGCCCAGCCAGAACAAGGCGGTGGGGCGGAACCCGCTTTGCGGATAGCGCTTGATGAAGTCCGCGAAGGCGGCCTGCGCCGCCGGAAATTCGCCGCGCCGGAAAGTCGCCAGCGCGGTTTCGAAGTCACGCGATTCGCCCGGATCGGCGACGAACTCCTTGCCGTCGACCGAGACCTTGGACGGCTCGACCTTGCGCAGCCGCTCGTCCACCCCCTGCACGATGTCCTTCTGGCGACGCTGGATCTCGGCGATGTCGCGCACCAACTGCTCGTTCTGGCCGGTCAGGCGGGCGATTTCACCGCGCAGCGACTCGATCTGGGATTGCAGGTCCAGCAGGCTGCGGCGCATCTGGTTGGTGTCCTCGGCCGCTCGCCGCGTCTCATCGGCCTGGCGGTCCGTCGCCTGGCGCTGCGCGTCCATGCGTTGGCGCAACTCGAGGATGGCGCGCCGGGCCTCGTCGTCTTCGAACAGCGCCGCGGAGGCGATCGAGCTGGCGCCCAGTCCCAGCGCCACCAGCCCGGCGGCAAATGCGGCACGCCAGCGGCGGCTCGAGATGAGCGTAATCATCACCGGTAGACGATTTCGGCACGGCGGTTGCGCGACCATGCCTCTTCATCGCCGCCTTGCACCGCGGGTTTTTCCTTCCCGAAGCTGACGGCTTCCATCTGGTTGTCCGAAACTCCCAGCAGGCTGAGCGCTCGCCGCACGGCCTCGGAGCGCCGCTGCCCCAGCGCCAGGTTGTATTCACGCCCGCCGCGTTCGTCGGTGTGCCCTTCGATGGTCACATGGCGGGCGCTGTTGGCCTTGAGGAAGCGCGCGTGCGCTTCGATCAGCGTCTGGAATTCAGGCTTGATGACATAGCTGTCGTAGTCGAAGTAGATCAGGCGCGCCACGTTTACCGGGCCGGCGGCGGTGCCGGCGGCGGAGTCGGCAGCCACCGGAGCAACCTGGCTCTCGGTCGCAGCCGCGCCACCTCCGCCACCGGGCTGGCCGGTGGCGGAGGTGGCGCTCTTGTCCTCCACCGGAACGTCATCGAGCTTGACGCTGGAGCAACCCACCAGGGCCAGGGTCAGGGCCAGGGACAGGGACAGGCCCCGGAACATGCGATTCATCATCAAAATCTCTCCTGTAATGTCATTTCTGGAACGGACCCCAGTCCGGTTCGCGAATATCACCGCCCTGGCCCGCCAGGCGCGCCTTGATCTTGCCGTCCAAGGTGGTTGTCATCAGCGCTTCCTTGCCATTTTGCCGCGTCGCATAGACGATCAGGCGGCCGTTGGGCGCGAAGCTGGGACGTTCATCGGCTGTGGTATCGGTAAGTGAGTTCACCGTGCCGCTGCCAAGTTCCATGACCTGCAGCTTGAAGGCCCCGTTGATGCGGGAAATGTAGGCCAGCCAGCGACCGTCCGGACTGATGGCCGGCGAGATGTTGTAACTGCCCGTAAAGGTCACGCGCTCGGGGTTGCCGCCGGTTGCGGGCATGCGGTAGATCTGCGGCGCGCCGCCGCGGTCACTCACGAAATAGATGCTGCGCCCGTCAGGCGCATAGACGGGTTCGGTGTCGATGCCGCTGGACTGCGTCAGCCGATGGGGTTCGCCGCCATTGGCATCGATGGTGTAGAGCTGCGATCCGCCATCGCGGCTGAGCGTCACGGCCAGCGTGCGTCCGTCGGGCGACCAGGTCGGGGCGCTGTTGGAACCGCGGAAGTTGGCGATCAGCCGGCGCTTGCCGGTGGCCACGTCATGCACGTAGACCACGGGCTTGCGCGATTCGAACGACACGTACGCCAGTTGCGCGCCGTTGGCCGACCAGGCCGGCGAGATGATGGGCTCGCTGCTGGCCAGCGCCGACTGCGCGTTCTCGCCGTCGGCATCCGCCACCCACAGGTTGTAGCGCTTGCCCGCCTGCGTCACGTAGGCGATGCGGGTCGAGAACACACCTTTTTCGCCGGTGAGCTTCTCGTAGATGAAGTCCGCGATGCGGTGAGCCGCCAGCCGCAGATCGCCGGTCGGCACGGCATAGCTCTGGCCGCCCAGATCCTGGCCGCGTACCACGTCCCACAGGCGGAATCGCACGTCGTAACGGCCGTCCGCCAGCCGCGAGATGCTGCCGGTGGCCAGCGAGTCGGCGCCCTTCTGCCGCCACGGCGTCAGATCCGGATGGCTGGTCTCGTCCAACGCGGCACCGGCTCCGTCGATGGCCCGGAACTGTCCGCTGCGCTCCAGGTCGGCCTGCACGATGGCCGCGATCTTCTGGGGCGCCTGGGCCTCGCCGCGAAACGGTGCGATCGCAATCGGCAACTGCGTCAGGCCCACCCCCGTCACTTCGACTCGGAACTGCGCGAAGGCCGGGAGCGCCACCGCGCCCAACAGGCCCACCAACTGGCGTCGTCGCCACAACGCTGGGATATTCATGCTTTTCGGTCTTTCCTTCATTCGTTCAACACGGTCACGATCGGTGCCGGCGCGCGGGCCAGCTCGGCCAGCCCCAGCTCGGCGCGCACCAGCGTGCCTTGCAGCCGCTGCAGCACCCGGGCGCGGTTGCCGGCTTCCCCGGCCCGGCCATTTTCCGGGTGCCAGAGGTGGAACACCTCGGTGGCCAGGAAGCCGTTCTTGCGCCGGTTGCCGTGGTGATGCAGCCGCAGCACCAGGTCGGCGTCCTCGTGGCCCCAGCCGCTGAAGCTTTCATCGAAACCATTGACGGCCTCGAAGTCACGATACCAGACGCCGAAGTTGCAGCTGCGGATGCCTTTCCAGCGGAACCCGGTTTGTACCCGTCCTGGCGCACCGGGCCAGTAAAGAAGATGCGTCAATTTGTTAATGTCACCCGACAGGCGCAGCCGCAGCCAGTCCGACGCGCTCAGTTTCGCCAGCTCGATTTCGCCCGCCAGGGCACGCTGGCTCAACCGTTCGCTGAGCAGCACCCGGCTGCCGTTCACGAAATGGCCGGGCTGCGCCAGCGCCCGATGATGCGCAGCGAAATGCCGGTTGGGCACGCAATCGCCGTCCAGGAAGACCAGGTAATCGGCTTGGGCGTGCCATGCCCCCAGGTTGCGCGAGCGCGCGGCCGTGAAACCCACGTCCGGATGCCAGAGGTGGCGCACCGGGCAGGCAAAGGCGGGCAGCCCGGCGCGCAGCATCTGCACCTGATCCGGCCGGGAGCCATCGTCGGCGATCACGACCACGTCATTGCGCCCGCATTGCGGGGCGAGACCCCGGAGCACGGCCAGCAGCGCGTCGGATCGGTTGTAGGTCAGGACAACGAAGGCCGTCCTCATGAGGCGCTGTCCGCCACCCCATGGCGCTGCATCAGCCACAGCTTGACGTAGCGGTAATAGGTGCCCTCGGCGTTGGAAATCGCCAGGGCCAGGCCCAGGCGTCCATCCAGGAAGCCGCGCTTGAACAGATAGGTGCGCAGGAAGGCCCAGAGCCCGTGGCCCAGCGCCTTGCCCGGCGACCCTCGCACGCCACGGCGATGCAGATCGCGTGCGCCGGCGGTGGAATAGCGGTTCACCTTGTCCAGCACCGCCTCGAAATCGGCGAAGCTCTCATGCAGCAGTTCTCCCGCGAGCCGCCCGACGGGCCCGCGCACCTGCAAGGCTTCGTGCACCGCGTCATCGGAGAACCGGGCGCTGCCCCTGCGGAAGAGGCGCACCACGCGGTCCGGGTACCAGCCCGAGTGGCGCATGAATTGGCCGCAGTAGCTGGACCGGCGGTTGACGGTGTACGCATCGAACCCGGGGTTGGCCATGGCCGCCTCGATCTGCTGGCGCAACGCCGGCGTCACCCGCTCGTCCGCATCGATGGACAGGATCCAGTTGCCCGTGGCGAGGTCCAGTGCCCGATTTTTTTGCGGGCCGAAGCCCGGCCAGTCGTCCGTCCGGCTTACCCGCGCGCCCATCGATTGCGCGATCGTCCGGGTGTCGTCGGTGCTGCCGCTGTCCACCACCACCGCCTCGCCGGCGAAGGCGACCGACTCCAGACAGGCCCGCAGGCGGGCGGACTCATTGCGAGTGATGACGATGACGGACAGGCTGGTGGCCAAGGCGATGCTTTCGCAAGTCGAAGATAATTTGAGGTTGCATCAAGATTATGAGGGTTAGGCCGTTGCTCACATTCCCGGGCCGAAGGGTCACGCCCCCTGCGTCCGCGTCTGCCCGCGCCCTTGGCGCGTGGACGCGGCCGGCGTGCGCCACGCCATGATCCGGATTGACACAAGCGTCCTGCGCTGGCTGGCCCCCTACTTCGGCACCTCGCGCCGCTTCTGGGCCGTGGCCGCGCTCGCGACCGTGATTTCATCGGCGCTGGAGCCCCTGGTGCCGGCCCTGCTGAAGCCGCTGCTCGATCGCGGCTTCCAGGGCAACGACATCGCCCTGTGGATGGTGCCGGCCAGCCTGCTGCTGTTGTTCGCGGTCCGCGGGCTTGCCGGCTTCATCGCCGACCTGGCGCTGGCGCGCATCACCCAGGACGGCCTGCTGTCCTTGCGCCGCGACATGTTCGCGCGCCTGCTGGACGCGCGGCCCGCGCTGTTTCGCGAACAGAATGCCACGGCGCTGTCCAACACGGTGGTGTTCGAGGTCCAGAACGGGTCCATGCTGCTGGTCAATGCCGCGACCGGCCTGCTCAAGGACAGCGTGGCGCTGGTGGCGCTGCTGGCCTATCTGTTGTTCCTGAACTGGCAGCTCACCCTGATCGTGTTCCTGATCGTGCCCGCGGTCGTCTGGTTGATCCGCACGGTGTCGCGCCGGCTCTATCGCATTGCCCGCAGCACCCAGACCGCCACCAACGACCTGGCCTACGTGGTCGAGGAAAACGTATTGGCTGCGCGCGTGGTGCGGCTGCACGGCGCGCAGGCCGTGCAAGCCACGCGCTTCTCCGGGCTGAGCGACACGCTGCGGCGCCTGGCGATGAAGACGGCGGTGGCATCGGCCTCGATCACACCGCTGACTCACATGCTGGCCGCGGCCGCGCTCTCGGCCGTGATTTCCATCGCGCTGTGGCAAAGCCGCGCCGGCATCACCGTGGGGACCTTCGCGGCCTTCATCACGGCCATGCTGATGCTGATCGCGCCCATCAAGCGGCTGTCGGAGGTGGCGAGCCCCATAACGCGGGGTCTGGCCGCGGTGCAGCGCGCCATGGACCTGATCGAGCACACGCCGGCCGAATCCGGCGGCGCCTATGTGTGCGAACGGGCCCAAGGCCGCATCGCGCTGGAGACGGTCACAGTGAGCTACCGCGAGGACGGTCCGCCCGCCCTCGACGGCGTGACGCTCTCGATCGAGCCGGGCCAGATCGTCGCCGTGGTCGGCCCGTCCGGTTCCGGCAAGACGACCCTGGCCAACCTGCTGCCGCGTTTCGTCCTGCCCAGCGCCGGCCGGGTGTCGCTGGATGGCCACGACGTCGCCGAGTGGCGGCTGGATGCCTTGCGCCGCCAGTTCGCACTGGTCAGCCAGGACGTCGTGATGTTCAACGACTCGCTGGCCGCCAACATCACGCTGGGAAGCCCCGCCGATCCGCAGCGCCTGCTGCAATGCGTGGAGGCCGCCAATCTGGATGATCTGGTGGCGGGGCTGCCCGAGGGCCTCGCCACCATCGTGGGCCATAACGCCGTTACCCTGTCCGGGGGCCAGCGCCAGCGGCTGGCGATCGCGCGGGCGCTGTACAAGGACGCGCCGGTGCTGATCCTGGACGAGGCCACCTCGGCACTGGATTCGGCGTCCGAGCGGCTGGTGCAGGAGGCGCTGCAGCGCCTGATGGCGGGCCGCACCACGCTGATCATCGCCCACCGGCTCTCCACCATCGAGCATGCGGACCGGGTGCTGGTGCTCGACCGCGGCAAGCTGGCCGAGAGCGGCAGCCATTCGCAGTTGCTCGAGCGCGGCGGGCTGTACGCGCGGCTGCATGCGCTGCAATTCGGCGCCTCATGACGCTGACTGCCGCGGCGCCGCCGGCCGCTCCATCCCCCCATCGCGAATCTTCGGCCTGGCACCGCATGCTGGGGCTGGCGCTGGGCGGCCTGGGCTTCTTCCTGCCGTTTTCCTCGGCCGGCGTGTCGATCGCGATGGGTGCCCTGCTCGCGCTGGCGCTGGCACGCCCGCGTGCGACCTGGCGCCAGGCACCCTGGAAGGAGCCGGTGATGGCCGGCGGCCTGGTATTGCTGGCCTACATCACTGCGCACACGCTGTGGATCAGCGGCCTGCAGGAGGTCACCTGGCATGCAGTGAACAAGTACCAGGAACTCTGGATGGCGCCGCTGCTGCTGGCACTGATGCGCGATGCGCGGCATCGGCAGATCTTCTTTCGCGCCGTGGTGGCCGGTTGCGTGATGCTGGCGCTGCTGTACTGGGCGGTATTCCTGGAACCGCGCCTGTACCTGATCCTGAAGGATTGGCGGATTTCGGTGGGATTCGCACTCGCAGTCTGTGCCTTCCTGCTGCTGACACAAGCCCAGGGACAACCGCGGCCGGGGCCGGCGCGCGCGCTGGCCGCCTTCCTGGCGCTCACGGTGCTGTTCGCCATCGACAGCCGCACCGGGTATCTGGTGCTCATCGTGCTGGCGTCGTGCGCGGCCTGGCTGCACAGCCCACGGCGCTGGCGTTGGCTCGCCGCCCTGGCTTGCCCGTTGCTCGTGGTGATGATCGGCGTCGGCTCCCGCGCGGTGGACAGCCGGGTCGAGGAGACACTGGCCGGTTCGCAACCCGCGAGCCCCAGCGGCGAGTTCACTTCCACCACCATCCGGATCGAACTGTTGCGGCTCGCAGGCGACCTGGTCCTGCGCTATGGGGCCACCGGCGCTGGATTTGCGAACTACGCCGAGGTCCACGAGCGGGCCGCGCTCGAGCGCTACCGCGGCAGGACGGCGGCCGAGCTGCGTGCGGATGAGATCTGGATCCGGGCCAGCAATCCGCACGACGAATACGTGATGCAGGTGGTCGGCGGGGGCGTTGTCTCGCTGGCCCTGTTCCTGGGCTGGCTGGGCCTGACGTTCCGGCAGGCCGCGCGCGTCCGCCGGCCCGTCAGCGGCGCATTGGCGGGCATGGCTCTGGCGTTCGCCGTGGGCTGCCTGTTCAATTCGCTGTTGCTGGACTTCGGCCAGGGACACTTCTACATCGCGCTGTTGGCCTGGCTGCTGGCGCAAAGCCGTTATCCGCCCCCCGACCCGCGTCCGATCGAGCGCATCCTGGTCATCGCGACGCGCCAGATCGGCGACGTGCTGCTCACCACGCCCCTGATCCATGCCGCCCGCGAGCGCTGGCCGCAGGCCCGCATCGACGTACTGGGTTTCACGGGCACGGTGGGAATGTTGCGCGGCAACCCCGATGTGAATCAGTTGCTGGAAGCGCCGATGCGGCTGGGATGGGGCGGCCTGGCGTCGCTGGTGCGAAAGCTCTGGTGCGGGTACGAGCTCGCGCTGGTGACCGATCCGGGCGACCGGGCTCACCTGATCGGCTGGATGGCGGCGCCGCTGCGCAGCGGGATCGTTCCGGAACACGGTGCCAGCAACTGGCTCAAGAGGCGGGTGCTCGACCACGTGGTCACGGCAGCGGGAGACCTCGGTGCGGTGCATGTCACGACCGAAAAGCAGTCCCTGCTCGCGCCCTGGCTGGCCCTGGACGGCCACGCGCCGCAGGTCAAGGTGCCGCCCGGCCGGGACCTGCCTGCGCAAGCGCGCGAGTGGATCAGGCCCGGGGCCGTGGTGGTGCATGCCCCTTCCATGTGGCCGTACAAGCAATGGCCGGTCGCCCACTTCCAGGCGCTGATTTCGGCGCTGCTGGCCCAGGGACGACAGGTCGTTCTCACCGGCAGTTCAAGCGCGCGGGACCAGGAATGCCTGGCGCCGCTGCGCAGCCTGGCCGCGCCCCCGCAATTGATCGACCTGGCGGGGCAACTCGATTTCAATCAGTTGACGACGCTGCTGCAGGATGCCGCGCTCTATATCGGCCCGGACACCTCGGTGTCGCACCTGGCCGCCGCCACCGGCGTGCCGGTGATCGCCATCTTCGGCCCGACCAACCCGATGCGCTGGGCGCCCTGGCCGGCACATGCCGATGCGCAGACGCTGTTCGCGCGCTCGGCGGGGGTCCAGCAGGTGGGCAACGTCACGGTGTTGCAGGGCCGCCAGACCTGTGTCCCGTGCGGCCGGGCCGGCTGCGAGGACCACCGGGCGAGCCGCAGCGATTGCCTGGTGTCCATCACGCCCGAACAGGTGCTGGAGCAGGCGCTCAAAGTGCTGGCTGCGGCGGTCTGACGGGGGCCGGCAGCCGGTCGACGCGCCATCACCTGACCTGCTCCGGCGAGCTTGCGGGACTGCACGGATCGCCACGGACACCCAGGAACACCGGCAACAGCAACAGCCCCAGGAGCTGCGCGAAATCGACCTGGGCCGGGCTCACTGTCGCAGCTTCCATCAGCAGGTTCAGAGTGCCCAGGCAGCGCTGCTCGAATACCACCGGGACATTCACAACCGACTGCAGGCGCAGCTGTGCAATTGCGGCATGGTCGTCGAAGGCAGCGCGGATGGCGTGCGCGCCTTCGCCAACGAATGTCTGGCGCTCCAGCAGCACGTGGCGTCCCCATTCGGTGCCGCGCTTGTCCTTGGTGCCTCCGGCCGGATACGCATGCGGATTCGAACTGTAGAGCCGCGTGAGCTGCATCGCCTGCGCATCGAAGCGGTTGACCGTGCAGAGAGTGTGTCGCATCGTCGGCCGGGCGAACTCGTCCACAGCCTGGCACAGACGATCCGCGGAAAACGGCGCCTCCGCACAAGCGCTTGCGACGTCCGCTGCTTTGGCCGGCACCTGTGGCGTCGGCGGCGATGACGTTGTCAGCCGAGGAGAGGGCACGCTCATTCCGCGGTGATCTTCAGTTCCTTGATCAGCTTTTCGTAGCGGTCGGCATCCTGCCGCAAGGTCTTCGCGAAGCTCTCCGGCGTGGACTGCACCACTTCGACGCCCATGGCGCCCATTTTCTCGCGCACTTCCGGCAGGGCCATGATCCGGTTGATCTCGCCGTTCACACGCTTGACGATGTCTGCCGGAAGATCCTTCGGCCCGAAGGCGCCATACCAGACCGAGAGTTCATAGCCCGGCACGGTCTCCGCGATCGTCGGCGTATTCGGCAGCAAAGGCGAACGCTTCGCTTCCGTCACTGCCAGCAGGTTCAGCTTGCCGCTCCTGACGTGCGGCAAGGTTTGGGTGCCCGCGCTGAACAGCAGCTGAGTCTGCCCGGCTACCGTGTCGAGCACTGCCGGTGCGCCCCCCTTGTACGGAATGTGCGTCAGCTTGACGCCGGTGGCCTTTTCGAACAGCGCGGCGCTCAGGTGATTGGTCGAGCCCGGGCCGGCGCTCGCGTAGTTGAGCTTGCCGGGATTGGCCTTGGCGTAGGCGATCAGCTCCTTGACGTTGGTGACGGGAACCGATGGGTTGGCAACGAGCGTGTTCGTGACGTAGGCCAGGAGCGAAATCGGCGCGAAGTCGTCGACCGATCGGAACGGCATCTGCGCGTACAGGGCCTGGTTCATCGCGTGAGTGCTCATCGAGCCCACCAACAGGGTGTAGCCGTCGGGCTTGGCCTTGGCGACCATGTTCGAGCCGATGTTGCCCGATGCGCCGGCCTTGTTATCGACGATCACCGGCTGGCCCAGCGATTTGGTGAGATGTTCGGCCAGCAGGCGCGCCAGGATGTCGGTCGAGCCGCCCGGCGCCCACGGCACGATCAGCGTAATCGGGCGCTCGGGCCAGGCAGCGAAAGCGGGCGAGGCAGCGGCGGTGATCGCGAGTACGGCGCAGGCAAACAGCTTGTGAAACAGACGCATCGGGTTCTCCGAAAATGAGGAAAGGAAAAAAGACGAGGACTCGCCGGTCAGCGGCCGACTGCGTAGCCCTGCATTCCGCGCGCATTGGCGGCGGCGCGAAGCAGCAGCCGCCCGTTCGCGTCGCGCTCGCGGGTGCAGGCGGAGATGCGGCCCTCCGACCAGGGCGCGCCGACACGCACCTCATGGCCGGCGGCGCGCAGCGCGGCAATGGTACCTTCACCGAGCCGCGACTCGACACTGAGACGGTTCAGCGTCGTGGTGCGAGGCCAGAAGGAGGCCGGAAAGTGATCGACATGCCAGGCGGGCGCGTCGATCGCCTCCTGCAGGTTCATGCCGTGGAGCGCATGGCGCAGCAGGAAGCTGACCGTCCACTGGTCCTGCTGGTCGCCGCCCGGCGTGCCGAACGCCATGTACGGCTGGCCGTCGCGTAGCGCCATCGAGGGCGAGAGCGTGGTGCAAGGGCGCTTGCCGGGACGCAGCTGCCCCGGCACGCCTTCATCGAGCCAGGTCATCTGCAACCGGGTGTTCAGCGAAAAGCCGAGTGCAGGGATGGTCGGGCTCGACGACAACCAGCCACCCGACGGCGTTGCGGACACCATGTTGCCCTGACTATCGATGACGTCGATGTGGCAGGTGTCGCCCACGAAGATTTCGCGCCCGGCCCATTCGCGCACCGGCGGGAGCGCGGCAAAGGTCGGTTCACCGACGCCGAACCGGACGTCCGAGGCAGCGAGGGTGCGATCGCTTGCCAGCAGGTCCGGACAACGCGGCGCGCGCCCGCCCGGATGGCCGGGGTTGAGTTCAGTTGCGGCCCGGTCTCCGATGAGCGCGAAGCGCGTGCGGCCGTAGGCATCGGACAACAAATCGGCCAGCGGCACATCGGTGAAGAGCGGGTCGCCGTACCAGGCCATCCGGTCGGCCAGGGCAAGCTTTGCCGCCTCGGCGACGTGGTGAATGAACCCGGGTGAGTCCGGGGCCAGCTTTTCGAGGCCGGCATTGCGCAAGATCGAAAGCTGCTGCAGGAACACCGGGCCTTGCGACCACACGCCGCATTTCGCCACGGTGTAGCGGCCGAAGTCGACCGTCAGCGGCTCTTCATAGCTCGCCTGCCACCGCGCCATGTCATCGAAACGCAGCAAGCCGGTGTTGCGCTGGCCTGTGGTGTCACGGACCGCTTCATGGGTGTAGAAGCGGTCGATCTCCTTCGCGACGAAGCCGCGGTACCAGGCCGAGAGGGCGATGTCGATCTGCGCCACACGGTCGCTCCCGCCGTGGACCGCGGCCTCTTCGAGGATGCGTGAATAGGTGGCAGCAAGGCCTGGCGAGACGAACAACGAGCCCGGCTTGGGCACGTTGCCGCCCGGCAGCCACACTGCAGCCGAGCCATGCCAGTCGCTGCGAAACAGGCCCTGGACTGCCAGGATCGCCTGCACCGCGCGCGGCACCAGCGGAAACCCGCTGCGCGCATAGCCGATCGCCGGGGCGAGCACATCGGCCAGAGTCCAGGTGCCGTAGTCGCGCAGCATGGTCAACCAGGCACCGAAGGCGCCTGGGACGGTGGCGGGGAGCAGGCCGATGCCGGGCACCAGCTCGAGGCCCTGGGCGCGAAAGTACCCGGATGAGGCCAGCGCCGGCGCCGGGCCCTGTCCGCAGACCACGCGAATCCGTTGCTCCCGCTCGCTCCAGAACATCAGCGGCGCTTCGCCCCCGGGCCCGTTGAGGTGGGGTTCCACCACCTGGAGCACGAAACCCCCGGCGACGGCTGCGTCGAAAGCATTTCCCCCTTTTTCGAGGACGCCCATGGCGGTCTGCGAGGCGAGCCAATGCGTGGAAGCAGCGACCCCGAAAGTACCAATGATCTCGGGACGGGTGGTGAAGTCAGTCAAGGTCGCAGGTCAGCAAGGTGAATGTGACATTCTAAAGAAGCACGATGTCGTACTGTTCCTGGCCCATCGAGCTTTCGGCCTGCAGCGAGATCGGCTTGCCGATGAAGTCCGACAGCCCCGCCAGATGCTGGCTTTCCTCGTCCAGGAACAGCTCGATCACCTGCGGCGCGGCCACGACGCGGTATTCGCGCGGGTTGAACTGCCGCGCCTCGCGCAGGATCTCGCGCAGGATGTCGTAGCTCACGCTGCGCGCCGTCTTCACGGTGCCTTTGCCCTGGCACGCCTGACACGGTTCGCACAACATGTGCGCGAGAGACTCCCGCGTGCGCTTGCGCGTCATCTCCACCAGTCCCAGCTGGGAGAAGCCGCCCGCCATGGTCTTGACCCGATCGCGCGCCAATTGCTTGCGGAACTCGCCCAGCACGGCGTCGCGGTGGTCCTCGCGCACCATGTCGATGAAGTCGACGATGATGATGCCGCCCAGATTGCGCAGCCGCAGCTGGCGGGCGATCGCGTGCGCCGCTTCCAGGTTGGTCTTGAAGATCGTGTCGTCGAAATTGCGGGCGCCGACAAAGCCGCCCGTGTTCACATCGACGGTGGTGAGCGCCTCGGTCTGGTCCACGATCAGGTAGCCGCCGGATTTCAGGTCGACCCGGCGGCCCAGCGCCTTGGCGATTTCATCGTCGATGGAGTACAGGTCGAAGATCGGCCGCTCGCCCTTGTACAGCTGCAGGCGTTCGGCGGCTGCGGGCATGAACTCCAGCCCGAACGCCTTCAGGTGGTCGAACTGCTCGTGCGAATCGATGCGGATGGTCTGGGTTTCCTCGCTCACCAGGTCACGCAGCACCCGTTGCAGCAGGCTCAGGTCCTGGTGCAGCAGCGACATCGGCGGCAAGCGGACGGCGGCCTCGCGGATGCGCGCCCAGGTCTTGCGCAGGTAGGCGATGTCCTCGGCCAGCTCGGCGTCGGTCGCGTCCTCGCCATTGGTGCGCAGGATGAAGCCGCCGCCGTCGCCGCCCACCAGCGCCTGCAGGCGCGATCGCAGGGCGTCGCGCTGGTCCGGCGGAATCTTCTGCGACACGCCCACATGGTCGTCCTGCGGCAGGAACACCAGCAACCGGCCGGCGATGCTGATCTGGGTGGACAGGCGCGCGCCCTTGCTGCCGATCGGGTCCTTGATCACCTGCACCATCAGGGACTGGCCCTCGAACACCTGCTTTTCGATCGGTACCTGCGGCTGGGTGTTGCGCACGAACCCGGGTGGTTCACCCTCGGGCTGCCGGTGCCAGACGTCGGCCACGTGCAGGAAGGCGGCGCGTTCCAGCCCGATGTCGATGAAGGCCGACTGCATGCCGGGCAGCACGCGGGCGACCTTGCCGAGGTAGACGTTGGACACCAGGCCGCGCTCGAGCGTGCGCTCCACGTGCAACTCCTGCACCGCCCCGCTTTCGACCACCGCGACGCGTGTCTCCTGCGGCGACCAGTTGATCAGTATGTCCTGTTGCATATCAGTGCCCGCCCGGCCGCCCGTAGGGCACTGGCCCCCTCAGGGGGCAGCGAATGCAGTGAGCGTGGGGGAGTTTCATTCTCAGATCTCGAAGCCGAATGTGCGCAGGAGCTGCGCGGTTTCGTGCATCGGCAAACCCATGATGCCAGAGTAGCTGCCGCTGATGTGCGAAATGTGGGCGGCCGCCCGGCCCTGCACCGCATAAGCACCCGCCTTGCCCATCGGCTCGCCGCTCTCGACGTAGCGCCTGATCTGGGACGGCGTCCAGCGCGCGAAGGTCACGCGCGAATCGCTGAGCGCTTCCAGGCGCCTTCGTCCCTGTTGCACGGCCACGGCCGTCAAAACCCGGTGCGTGCTCCCGGAAAGCTCGCGCAGCATGCGGGCGGCGTCGCTGGCATCGGCCGGTTTGCCGTAGATCTTCCGGCCCCGGGCCACGGTGGTATCGGAGCACAGCACCGGAGCCGGCGGCAAGGCACGGCGCTGCAAGCGCAGCAGCGCAGCGTCGAGCTTCAGCCCGGTGACCCGCTTGACGTAGCGTGCCGGCGCCTCACCCGGCATCACCGCTTCGATGGCCTCGGTGTCTTCGCCGGCATCGGGCAGCAGCAACCGGTGCGCGATGCCCATCTGTTCGAGCAGCTGACTGCGCCTCGGACTCTGAGACGCCAGGTAAATGAACTCATTCACGGTGATAGGGGTGATTGGCGTTGATCGACCAGGCGCGGTACAGCTGCTCGACCAGCAGCACCCGCACCATGGCGTGCGGCAAGGTGAGGTCGGACAGGCGCAGGCGCTCGTGGGCCGCACGTTTGAAAGCAGGGTCGAGGCCGTCGGGGCCGCCGATCACCAGGGCCACGTCACCGCCCTGCAGTTGCCAGGCCTTGAGCCTGCCCGCCAACGCCATGGTCGTGAGCGCGTCGCCGTGCTCGTCCAGCGCCACCACGTGCACGCCCTTGGGAATCGCCGCTTCGATGCGCTGGCGCTCGGCGGCGTACAGCGTCTCCAGCGTCTTGGAAGCCCGCCGCTCGGTCTTGATGGTTCTCAGCTCGATGCGCAGTTCGGGCGGGAAGCGCTTGGCGTACTCCTCCCACGCGGCCTGGGCCCAGTCGGGAACCCGCTGGCCCACCGCGACCACGACAAGTTTCATCCCTTGCGGCGCGGACTCTTCGCAGCCGGCTTGCGCGCCGGGCTGGTCTTTCTGGCGGGCGCTTTTTTGGCAGGCGCCTTGGCCGCGGTCTTTGCCGGAGCCCTGGCCTTGCCGGCCGGACTCGCCCTCTTCGCAGTTGCCTTTGCTGCACTCCTGGGAGCCCCTGCCGCTTTCTTCGCGGGCGCCTTCCTGGCGGAGGTCTTCCTGGCCGCGGGTGGCTCCTGATGCTGGGGTTGCGCCGGCTTGGGAGCGCCGAACTTCAGGCGCACCGGCTTGTCGCCCCAGATCTCTTCGAGGTGATAGTACTGCCGGATGGCCGGCTGCATGATGTGGGCCACGGCCGCGCCGCAATCCACGATGATCCACTCGCCGTTTTCCTCGCCCTCGATGCGGGGTTTGGGAAAGCCCGCCTCACGCACGGCGTCGCGCACGCTGGAGGCCAGGGCCTTGGTCTGCCGGTTGGAGGTGCCCGAGGCCACGATCACCCGCTCGAACAGGGGCGAGAGGTGCTCGGTGTTGAAAACTTCGATGTCGTGCGCTTTGACGTCTTCGAGGCCGTCGACGATGGCTCGCTGGAGTCTTTGGGTGTCTTTTCTTGCGGCGGCTTCTTGGGTCATCGGTCGGGTTGGTAAAGGTTATGTTGCTCAATATAGCGCGCAACGCCCGGCGGGACCAGATGGGCGATGCCGGCCCCGGCTGCGACCTGGGCCCGCACCTGGGTGGCGCTGTCGGGCATGCTGGGCAGCCGCAGCTGCCTGGAGTGCGCCTGGGGCGGCAGGGTTTGCAGCGGCTGACCGCCGTCCTGGCCCATGGCCGTGGGGCGTGCGGCCACGCAGATGACGGCCAGTTTCAGGATGGCCTCCCAGTCGCGCCAGCGCGTCAGCGAGGCCGATTGGTCCTCTCCCATGACCAGGAACAACTGGGTGTGGGGCTGCTCGATTTTCAATTCGCGCAGGGTGTCGATGGTATAGGTGGGCCCGGGCCGCCGCAGTTCACGCTCGTCGATGACCGTGCGCGGCACGCCGGCAAAGGCGATGCGCGCCATGGCCAGGCGGTGCTCGGGTGCGCTCAAGGTTTGCGCCTTGTGCCAGGCCTGCCCGGTCGGAAAGATCAGCAATCCATCGAGCTGCAACTGCTCGACGGCCGCCTGCGCCAGCGCCACGTGGGCGACATGGGGCGGATCGAAGGCGCCGCCGAACACGCCCAGCCGCAGGCCGTGCTGGCCCACGCTCGCGGCCGGCGGGCGCGGCGTCAAACCCAGTCCCTTCGGACCAGAAATTTCCTGTAGAGATCGTCCTCGCGCGAGCCGGGCCGGGTCTTGCGCTGGTAGGCCCAGCTGGCCAGCGGTGGCATGGACATCAGGATCGACTCGGTGCGCCCGCCCGACTGCAGGCCGAAATGGGTGCCGCGGTCCCACACCAGGTTGAATTCCACGTAGCGCCCCCGGCGGTACAGCTGGAAGTCGCGTTCGCGCTCGCCATGGGGCATGTTCTTGCGCAGGTTCAGGATCGGCAGATAGGCGTCCGTGAACGCATCGCCGACCGAGCTCATCAGGGCGAAGCCGTTCTCGAACCCGCCTTCGGCGAAATCGTCGAAGAAGATGCCGCCGATGCCGCGCGGTTCGGCCCGGTGCTTCAGGAAGAAATAGTCGTCGCACCATGTCTTGAAGCGCGGGTACTTGTCGCTGCCGAACGGTTCCAGCGCGTTCTTGCACACGGTGTGGAAATGGACCGCGTCCTCTTCGAATCCATAGCAAGGCGTCAGGTCCATGCCGCCGCCGAACCAGAACACGGGTTCGCCCTGCTGCGGCCTGGCGCTCAGCATGCGCACGTTCATGTGGACGGTGGGCGCATACGGATTGCGCGGGTGGAAGACCAGCGAAACACCCATCGCCTCGAACGGCGCACCGGCCAGGTCCGGCCGGTGCTGGGTGGCCGACCCCGGCAAGCGCGGCCCGGTCACGTGCGAAAAACCGCAGCCGGCCCGCTCCAGGACCGAGCCGCCCTCGAGAATCATGGTGACGCCGTTGCCCTGCAATGGCTCGTCCTTGGCCTTGGTCCAGGAGTCCTTCAGGAAAGTACCGCCGTCCACCCCGGCGAAAGCCTCGGTGATGCGCTGCTGCAGGCCCAGCAGGTACTCGCGCACGGTGGCGGTGTGGCTCATGAGGTACCTCGGCCGCGTGGAGCGGGATTGCCGGCCGGGTGCACCGCCAGATGGCCGATGTCGCGGCGGTACAGGGCCCCGTCGAATTGAATGCCGTGGACCAGTTCGTACGCACGCTGCTGCGCGGCCTTGATGTTGTCCGCCAGTGCCGTGACGCACAGCACCCGTCCGCCCGCAGTCAGGGTGGCGCCGCCTTGCTGCACGGTGCCGGCATGAAACACCATGGCGTCGTCGGCGGGACGCGGCAGTCCGGTGATGGCGTCGCCCTTGCGCGGATTCATGGGATAGCCCGCCGCGGCCATCACGACGCCCAGCGCCGGGCGGCGGTCCCATTGCAGTTCGACCTGGTCCAGGGTGCCGGAGGTCGCGGCCATCAGCACATCGAAAAGGTCCGATTTCAGACGCATCATGATGGGCTGGGTTTCCGGGTCGCCCATGCGGCAGTTGAACTCGATCGTCCTGGGATGCCCCTGCGCGTCGATCATCAGGCCGGCGTAGAGAAAGCCGGTGTAGGGAATGCCGTCGTTCTCCATGCCCTTGATGGTGGGCAGGATGATTTCGCGCATGGCCCGTGCGTGCACCGCGGGCGTGACGACCGGAGCGGGCGAATAGGCGCCCATGCCGCCCGTGTTGGGCCCCTGGTCGCCGTCCAGCAGCCGCTTGTGGTCCTGCGAGGTGGCCAGCGCGGCGACGTTCCTGCCGTCGCACATCACGATGAAGCTGGCTTCCTCGCCCTGCAGGAACTCCTCGATCACGACCCGGGCGCCGCCTTCGTTGTGGGTCACGCCCAGCTTGTTGTCCAGCAGGATGAAGTCGACCGCTTCATGGGCCTCGCCCACCGTCATGGCAACCACGACGCCCTTGCCGGCCGCCAGCCCGTCGGCCTTGATGACGATGGGCGCGCCCTTGCGGTCCACATGAGCGTGGGCTGCGGCGGGATCGGCAAAGGTTTCGTAGTCAGCCGTGGGAATGGCGTGGCGCTTCATGAACGCCTTGGAGAAGGCCTTGGAGCTCTCCAGTTGCGCAGCGGCCTGGGTCGGCCCGAAGATGCGCAGCCCATGGGCGCGAAAGTCGTCCACCACGCCGGCGGCCAGCGGCCCCTCCGGGCCGACCACGGTCAGGGCGATCTTCTGCTGCAACGCCCAGTCGCGCAGCTGCGGCATGTCGGTGATCGGCACGTTTTCGAGCCGGCCGTCGTGCGCGGTGCCGGCGTTGCCGGGAGCGACATAGACCGCCTGCAGCTTGGGCGATTGGGCGAGCTTCCAGGCCAGCGCATGTTCGCGGCCCCCGCCCCCGATCACGAGGACTTTCATGCGTCGAGCACCGCGTTGTGGAACACGTCCTGCACGTCGTCCAGGTCTTCCAGCACATCGAGCAGCCGTTGCATCTTTGCCGCGTCTTCCCCGGCCAGGTCGATGGTGTTCTCGGGTCGCATGGTGACTTCGGCGACCTCGGGCTTCAGCCCCGCCGCTTCCAGCGCGTTCTTGACCGTCTCGAAATCGGCCGGGGCCGTGATGACCTCGATGGCGCCGTCGTCGTCGGAGATCACGTCTTCGGCGCCCGCCTCCAGTGCCACGTCCATCACCTTGTCCTCGCTGGTGCCGGGCGCCAGGATGAGCTGGCCGACCTTGCGGAACTGGAACGCCACCGAGCCCGCCGTGCCCATGCTGCCGCCGTATTTGCTGAAGGCGTGGCGCACCTCGGCCACGGTGCGCACCTTGTTGTCGGTCATGGTGTCCACGATGATGGCCGCGCCGCCGATGCCGTAGCCCTCGTAGCGGATCTCCTCGTACTGCACGCCCTCGAGGTTGCCGGTGGCCTTGTCGATGTTGCGCTTGATGGTGTCGGCCGGCATGTTCGCGGCCTTGGCCTTTTCCACCGCCAGCCGCAGGCGCGGGTTGATGCCGAGGTCGCCGCCGCCCTGGCGCGCCGCGACCATGATTTCACGGATGACGCGGGTCCAGACTTTCCCGCGTTTTTCGTCCTGGCGTCCCTTGCGGTGCTGGATATTCGCCCATTTACTGTGTCCGGCCACTGGGAACCCTTCTTGCTTTCTGATCAGTTGAGGACAGAGCTGAAGATC
>DIZF01000068.1:0-66672 GCA_002427815.1 Ramlibacter tataouinensis | reverse complement strand
AGATCTGTCCCGCAAAGCATCAAGATATATTGCTTATCCGCATATTTTACTTTTCAAGCCATGACTGAACCGCTGTTGATCGCCAGGAACGGACAAACCGAGTGCAATCTGCTGCCCGGGATGGCCAATCGGCACGGCCTGGTCACCGGCGCGACGGGCACCGGCAAGACAGTGACTTTGCAGACCCTGGCCGAGAACTTCTCGAAAATCGGCGTGCCGGTCTTCATGGCCGACGTCAAAGGCGACCTCACCGGAATCAGCCAGCCCGGCAACAACGCGCAAAAGCTCGCCGCCGTGCTCAAGGACCGGGGTTTGCCGCCACCTGAGCCGTTTGCCTGCCCCACCACCCTGTGGGATGTGTTCGGCGAGCAGGGCCACCCCGTGCGCGCCACGGTGTCCGACATGGGGCCGCTCTTGCTGGGCCGGATGCTGGGCCTGAACGAAACCCAGGCCGGCGTCCTGAACCTGGTGTTCAAGATCGCCGACGACAACGGCCTCGCGCTGCTGGACCTGAAGGACCTGCGCGCCATGCTGCGCCATGTCGGCGACAACGCCAGCCAGTTCACCACCCAGTACGGCAACATCAGCGCCGCCAGCGTCGGCATCATCCAGCGCGGCCTGCTGCAGATCGAATCGCAGGGCGGGGAGAAGTTCTTCGGCGAGCCCATGCTCAACATCGCCGACTTCCTGCAGACCGACAGCCAGGGCCGGGGGGTGGCCAACATCCTGGTGGCCGACAAGCTGCTCAATTCGCCGCGCCTGTACGCCACCTTCCTGCTGTGGCTGCTGTCCGAGCTGTTCGAACAACTGCCCGAGATCGGCGACCCCGACAAGCCCAAGCTGGTGTTCTTCTTCGACGAGGCCCATCTGCTTTTCGACGAGGCGCCCAAGGTGCTGGTCGAACGCATCGAGCTGGTGGTGCGGCTGGTGCGCTCCAAGGGCGTGGGGGTCTATTTCGTCACCCAGAACCCGCTCGACATTCCCGACAGCGTGCTGGCGCAACTGGGCAACCGGGTCCAGCACGCGCTGCGCGCCTATACGCCGCGCGACCAGAAGGCGGTGAAGGCCACGGCCCAGACCATGCGGCAAAAGCCCGGCCTGGACATCGAGACGGCGATCACCGAGCTGGCGGTGGGCGAGGCGCTGCTGAGCTTGCTCGACGCCAAGGGCCGGCCCAGCGTGACCGAGCGGGCCTACGTGCTGCCGCCGGGCAGCCAGATCGGGCCCATCACGCCGTCCCAGCGCCAGGCCTTGATCGCCAACTCCATCGTGGCCGGGGTGTACGAGAAGACCATCGACCGGGACTCGGCCTACGAGCAACTGCAGCAACGCACGGCGTCGGCGCAGGGCGGCATGCCCGCGCCCACTGGCCCGGCATCCACGCCGGGCGGCGTCCCGGCCCCGGCGCCGGCCGCCGGCGGCGGGCTGCTCGGCGGCCTGAGCGACGCGATCTTCGGCTCGACCGGGCCGCGCGGCGGCCATCGCGAGGGCATGGCCGAGAGCATGGCCAAGTCGGCCGTGCGCAGCATCGGCAGCGCCGTGGGTCGCGAAATCATCCGCGGCGTGCTGGGCGGCATCATGGGCAGCAAACGCCGCTAAAGCCGCGGCAGCGCCAGCGCCAGCGCCAGCGCCAGCGACCGGTGTACATTGCCTTCTTGCTGAAGACCCGACATGCCAGCCGAAGTACCCGCCCCCACCCCGTCGTCCGGTAACGACAACCGGGGGCACATCCGCCTGACCTCGCACGCCGGTGGGTACGGCGCGTTGCCGATCTTCTGGGGCGCGGCCACGGCGGCCGAGCGCGGTCCCATCGTCGGCACCACCACCCAGCGCAGCCACCGCAACGTGATCGGCACGCACAGCGGCTCCTACAGCGTTTACCGGGCATTGGCGGTGGCGTCGGGCGCCCTGTCGCGCCAGCACAAGGCCGACCTGACCAACACCGCACCGACCGACGTGATCGGCCCCTATCCGCAGTGGGGCGAGCCCGGCAAGATCGTCAGCCTCGATCCCTGGGGCGCGCTGGTGGCGGACGTGTTCTCGGCCGAACTGGCGGCGGGCTACGACATCCGCCCGACCATCGCCGTGACCCAGGCCCACGTGATCCTGCCCGAGGTGATCGAAGCCCTGCAGGTCGGCCGGCTGAAGGCCGACGGCAAGGTGCTCACGGCCGGCGGCGCGGCCATGGTGACCAAGGCGGCGATCGAACCGGTGTGGTGGCTGCCGGGCGTGGCGCGGCACTTCGGCTGCTCCGAAGCCGACCTGCGCCGGGTGCTGTTCGAGGAGACCGGCGGGATGTACCCCGAGCTGGTGACGCGCAGCGACCTGGAAGTGTTCCTGCCGCCCATAGGCGGGCAGACCGTCTACATCTTCGGCAATCCGCGCGACCTGGCCAACCCGGCAGTCGAGCTCACCGCCCGCGTGCACGACGAATGCAATGGCTCGGACGTGTTCGGCTCGGACATCTGCACCTGCCGGCCCTACCTCACGCACGCCATCGAGGAATGCATCCGGGGCGCGCAGCGCGGCGGCGTCGGACTGGTGTCGTACTCGCGCAAGGAGGGACGGGCCCTGGGCGAAGTGACCAAGTTCCTGGTCTACAACGCGCGCAAGCGCCAGGTGGGCGGGGACACCGCCGATCAGTACTTCGCGCGCACCGAATGCGTGGCCGGCGTGCAGGACATGCGTTTCCAGGAACTGATGCCCGACGTGCTGCACTGGCTGGGCGTGCGCAAGATCCACCGGCTGGTGTCGATGAGCAACATGAAGTACGACGCGATCGCGGGCTCGGGCATTGAGATCGGCGAGCGCGTCAACATTCCCGATGAACTGATTCCGGCCGATGCGCGGGTGGAGATGGACGCCAAGGTCGCAGCGGGCTACTTCAGCACGGGGCCGGTGCCGGATCCGGAAGAATTGCGCAAGGCCAAAGGCAGGGAGCTTGGATCATGAACAGTACCTCTGCGGGTTCGGGGCATGCCGAAGCCGAAAGCGCCGCGGCGATCCTGCGCACCACGGTCGCGGTGCGCGAGCGTGCCGGGCAGTTGCTGGCCCGGGCCCGCAACGGCGAATCGCCCTGGTTCGTGATCGACGACGGCTTCATGGATTCGACCGCAACCGCGGTCGTGGCCGCGACCCGCAAGCGCCATCCCAAACTGCACATTCCCCTGCACAGCCGCTGGCGCCACTTCGAGGCGGGCGGTGTCGATCGCAAGAAAGAACTGGCCCGGTTGCTGGCCGACCTGCCGCTGCCCAGCCGCGGCCACGCAATGATCGATCTCACCGTGGTGAGCGTGCTGCTCGATGCCGGTGCCGGACCCGACTGGAAATACGTCGAACCCGCCACCGGGCAGACCTTCACCCGCTCCGAAGGGCTGGCGGTGGCGAGTTTTCATGCCTTCGTCGGCGGGCTGTTTTCCAGCGACGCGAGCCGTCCGCTGCAAGCCGACTCGGCGGGCCTGCGCGGGCTGGTCACGGACCACCTGGCAGCCGTCTTCCAGGTCAGCGAGGCCAACCCGCTGGTGGGGCTGCAGGCACGGGCGATCCTGCTGCGGCGCCTGGGCGAAGCGATGCAGGAGCAGCCCGAGGTGTTCGGCCACTACGGCCGGCCCAGCGGCCTGTTCGACACCATCGTCTCGCCCTCCGGCCCTGCGGTGCCGCACACAGCCGACATTTCGGCGCACTCCATCCTGTCGCTCGTCCTGTACAGCCTGTCGGGCATCTGGCCCGCCGGCAATTCGATCGCCACGGTGCCGCTGGGCGATTGCTGGCGCCATAGCGCGGTGCGCGGCGAAGGGCTGTCGGACGGCTGGATGCCGTTCCACAAACTCTCGCAATGGCTGACCTATTCGCTGATCGAGCCGTTCGAATGGTCCGGCGTCCGCGTTCACGGCCTGGAGGACCTCACCGCGCTGCCCGAGTACCGCAACGGCGGGCTGCTGATCGACAGCGGGCTGCTGTGCCTGCGGGACGAATCGGCGGCCCAGGAAATCTGGCAGCCCGGCGATGAGATCATCGTGGAGTGGCGCGCCCTGACCGTGGCCCTGATGGACCTGGTGGCACTGGCGGTGCGCCAGCAGCTGCACCTGAATGAAACCCAATTGCCGCTGGCCTGCGTGCTGGAAGGCGGCAGCTGGGCGGCGGGGCGCGAACTGGCGCAACGCCACCGCGGCGGCCTGCCGCCCCTGCAAGTAGCCAGCGACGGCACCCTCTTCTAGAACAACATGACAACCCCAACAATGAGCAATGTCCACTTGATCGACCACCCGCTGGTGCAGCACAAGCTGACCCTGATGCGCAAGAAGGAGGCCAGCACCAACAGTTTCCGGCGCCTGCTGAACGAACTGGCCATGCTGATGGCGTACGAGGTGACGCGGGACATGGCCATGCAGGAGGTGGAGATCGAGACCCCCCTCGAGCACATGAAAGCCAAGGTCATCGACGGCAAGAAGCTGGTCTTCGTCTCGATTCTGCGGGCCGGCACCGGCATCCTGGACGGCATGCTCACCGTCGTGCCGGGCGCAAGGGTCGGCCATATCGGCCTGTACCGGGACCCGAAGACGCTGATGGCCGTGGAGTACTACTTCAAGATGCCGCAGAACATGCACGACCGCGACGTGATCGTCGTGGACCCGATGCTCGCCACCGGCAACTCCGCCATCGCGGCCGTCGACCGGCTGAAGGAACTGCGTCCGAAATCCATCAAGTTCGTCTGCCTGCTGACCTGTCCGGAAGGCATCGCCGCGATGCAGGCGGCCCACCCGGACGTGCCGATCTACACCGCCGCGATCGACCGCCAGCTCAATGAGCATGGCTACATCCTGCCGGGGCTGGGCGATGCGGGCGACCGCATCTTCGGCACCAAGTAACAGCAAAAGCCGCCTTCTTCCTCGATGCCCCGAATTTTTTCGACACGGCGCGCCGCCGCAGCCGCCGCGCTCAGCCTTTGCTGTGCCCTCGCCACAGCAGCCCCTTTCACCCCGGCCAACGACAACGACGTCGTCGAGCACCTGCCGGCCGGCGCCACCGACCCCTCGGTGCGGCGCGTCGACTCCCTGCGCAAGCAGCTGGCCGCCCGCCCCGATGACGCCGCCCTGCGGCTGGAGATCGCGCGGCGCTACTTCGACATGGCCATGGCGCAGGGCGATCCGCGCTACGTGGGTTATGCGTCGGCCGCGATCATCCCGCTGGCCCGGACCGACGCCAACAACGCCCAGTACTGGTTGTTGCACGGGCTGCTGCAGCAGTACAGCCACGACTTCGCAGGCGCCCTGCAAAGCCTGGAGAAAGCCAGCGCGCTCGACCCGCAATTGCCCGACGCTATCGCCTGGCGCGCCGCCATCCACATGGTGCAGGCGCGCTACCCCAAGGCCTTGTCCGAGTGCACGCGGCTGGTGCCGCTGACGCATCCACTGCACGCGCAAGGGTGCACCGCCTTTGTGCAGGCCAGTACCGGGCACCTGGAAGCCGCCTATGTGTCCTTGAGCCATGAACTCGCCGCGGCGGGTGAGGTCGACCCGGGACTGGTGCTGTGGGTGCAGACACGGCTGGCCGAGATGGCGATCCGCCTGCAGCGGCCGGACCAGGCGCAAGCCCATTTCAACGCGGCGCTGCAGCTCGGCATCACCGACCAGTATCTGCTCGGCGCCTATGCCGACTTCCTGCTGCAGCAGCACCGGCCCGCGGAAGTGATCACGCTGCTGGCCGACTGGGAGCGTTCCGACATCCTGCTGCTGCGGCTGGCGCTTGCCGGACGCGCGGCCCGCGACCCGCGCGCGAAAGCCTGGGCGGACCAGTTGCGCGACCGCTTCAATGCCGCCGCGCTGCGCGGCGACCGGCTGCACGAACAGGAAGCGGCGCGCTTCGAGCTCGACATCGAGGATCAGTCGGCCAAGGCGCTGGAGCTCGCCGCGCGCAATTACACGGCGCAGAAAGAGGCGCGCGACGCCGAAATCCTGCTGCGCGCGGCGCTCGCGGCGGGCCAGCCCAAGGCCGCCCAGCCGGCACTGGACTGGCTGCGGGCCACCGGCTACGAAGATCCGGCGCTCGCGAACCTGGCGGCACGGCTGGTGGCCAAGGCAGCGGCACGATGAAGCGCTGGCTGATCTGGCTGGCGGCCCTGCTCCTGCCCCTGGCCGCCCTCGCCCACAAACCGAGCGACAGCTACCTCACCCTGCGCGGCGCGCCGGACAGCACCGATATCGCGGTGCGTTGGGACATCGCCTTGCGCGACCTGGACTATGTGCTGGAGCTGGACCGCGATGGCAACGGCGCGCTGACCTGGGGCGAAGTGCGCCAGCGCGCCGGCGACATCACGCGCTACGCCACCACACATCTGCAGCTGACGGCCGGCAACCACGCCTGCACCTGGGAGACCACGGGCCCGCTGATGCTCGACAAGCACAGCGACGGCACCTACGCCGTGCTGTCGCTGACGGCGCATTGCGAAAGCCTGGCCAATGGCCTGAAGGCGCACTATTCGCTGCTGTTCGATGTGGACCCCTCGCATCGCGGGCTGGTGCAATGGATCTCGCCCGGCAGCCCGACATCGCAAGCGCTGGTGTTCAGCACCGACTCGGCCATGCAGTCGCTGGCGCTGGCGCCGCATGGTGCGTGGGAGACGCTGCGCCAGTATGTGACGGAAGGCATGTGGCACATCTGGATCGGCTATGACCACATCCTGTTCCTGGTCTCGCTGCTGCTGCCGGCGGTGCTGATCCGTCGCGAAAACCATTGGGAGCCCGCTCCCAGCCTGCGTCGCTCGCTGGTCGAAGTGCTCAAGGTGGTCACAGCCTTCACGCTGGCGCACTCCATCACGCTGAGCCTGGCGGCCCTGCAGGTGATCAGCCTGCCCTCGCGGCTGGTGGAATCGACCATTGCGGCGTCGGTGGTCTTTGCAGCGCTCAACAACCTGAAGGGAACCATCGAGAAACGCCGCTGGGTGATGGCCTTCATCTTCGGCCTCGTGCACGGCTTCGGCTTTGCGTCGGTGCTGGCCGACCTGGGGCTGCCGCAGGATGCGCTGGTGCTGGCGCTGGTGGGCTTCAACCTCGGGGTGGAGGTGGGCCAGATGGCTATCGTCATCGCTTTCGTGCCGCTGGCGTTCTGGCTGCGCACGACCCAGTTCTATCGCAAGGGCGTGCTGACCGTCGGCTCGGTGCTGGTGGCCCTGATCGCCGGCTGGTGGTTCATCCAGCGGGCGTTCGATCTTCAGAGTCCGTTCTAGGGAAATTGGGGTCAGAGCACGATTTCGTCGGAATACCGCGTGCGCCGGAATGACCGCTGTCCTGAATCGTGATCTGACCCCAATTAGGTCAGGCGCGAAACAGTCGGTTGTACTCAAACGGCCTGACCACCGTCGCGGTGAGTTTCGCCGCATCGGCATGCGCCGGATTGATCAGCGCCGCGTATTCCTCGGGCATGATGACCGACGGCACCAGCAGGATCGCGCTGGACAGCGAGGCACGCCATTCCGATCCGACCTTGACGCTCGCCGAGCCGGCGGGGATGGCCGCCCAGCTCGGCGGCAACGCTGCCGCGGGGCGCTCCTCGCGGGCGTCCCAGACAGCCGGCGGCACATCGATCCGCACCAGGAAGCGGTTCAGCGGCAGCCCCTTGTCATTGATGTGCGCAGCCGTTTCGAGCACCGCCAGAGCGATCGAGACCGCCGCATAGACCGCCGCCTGGCCGTCATCGTTCCAGCGGCCGGGACTGCGGGCGGCGCCGGCGCCGCTGAGGTCGGTTGCGGCGTACTGGCGCGTCTCGGTGGCGATGCGCCAGAGAATCACTGGTAGGCGCCGCTTTCGACCGAACCCAGCACCCGGGCCACCAGCGCGATGCCAGTGGGCGTGTCCAGGAGCTCGGAGGGCTTGCGTCCACCGAGGGCGGGTTGCGGCACCTGCAGCCATTCGCCCAGCCATTTGGCGGTGTCGAAACCCTGGGCCTCCTTGGCTGTGGAGTTGGCGACGATCTCCTGGGCCCTGGCCAGCAGCCGGGCCACGCCGATCGCGGCCTGACCGCCGGCGCCGGCGATGACCTCGCCCCCCGCAACCTTCTTGGCGGCGGTGGCTCGGGGCACGCCCAGCATCTCGATGAAGCGCATGGCCGGCATGTCGAGCCGCCTGGACAGGTCGTTGAGCAACTGCGCGTCCACGCCGTGGCGTTCGATTTCGATCAGGTCATAGGGCGACGCCCCGGAGAGCTGTCGCACGAACTCATCCACGCCCCGCTTGGGCCGGTAGGCCACGCCGACCTTCACGACCTTGGCTGCCTTGCCGGCCGGCCGATCGATCTTCGCCACCGGCGCAACCGGAACCGGCGCCGTCCGCCGCTTGCGCGGTTGGGATACTGCTGCTCGCTGCGTTGCCATGATGCTGAGCCTTTGTCTAACTATAGACACAATATAGTCTATTAGTGACGGTGCGGCAAATGGGGTCAGATCACGATTCAGGAAAATGGCTTTTCCGGAGTGTGCGGTACAACTACGAAATCGTGCTCTGACCCCATTTGCGACCAGCCGGAGAAAATAAGTGCTCGACCTCCTCATCACCAACGCCACCCTGCCCGACGGCCGCACCGGCATGTCGGTCGCTGTCGAGGCCGGCCGCATCGTCGAGGTCACGCCCGGCCTCTCCGCCCCGGCCCACGAAATCGTAGCCGCCGCCGGCTACCTGCTCTCCCCGCCCTTCTGCGACCCCCATTTCCACATGGACGCCTGCCTGAGCTACGGCCTCCCGCGCGTCAACCAGAGCGGCACGCTGTTGGAGGGCATAGCACTCTGGGGCGAGCTCAAGCCCACGCTCAAGGCCGAGGACATCATCGAACGCGCCCTCACCTACTGCGACTGGGCGGTGGCCAAAGGCCTGTTGGCGATCCGCAGCCACGTCGATACCAGCGATCCCAGCCTGCTCGCGGTCGAAGCGCTGCTGGAAGTCAAGCGCCGCGTCGCTCCCTATCTAGCCCTGCAGCTGGTCGCCTTCCCGCAGGACGGCGTCCTCCGCAGCAAAGGCGGCGTCGACAACCTCAAGCGCGCTCTCGACCTGGGCGTCGACGTCGTCGGCGGCATCCCGCATTTCGAGCGCACCATGAGCGAAGGCGCTGCCAGCGTGAAGCTGTTGTGCGAGATCGCTGCCGACCGCGGCAAGCCGGTCGACATGCATTGCGACGAGTCCGACGACCCGCTGTCGCGCCACATCGAGACACTGGCTTTTGAAACACACAGACTGGGCCTGCAAGGCCGGGTGACGGGCTCGCACTGCACCTCCATGCACAGCATGGACAATTACTACGTCAGCAAATTGATTCCGCTGATCGCCGAGAGCGGCGTCAGCATCGTGGCCAACCCGCTGGTCAACATCACCCTGCAGGGCCGCCACGACACGTACCCCAAGCGGCGCGGCATGACGCGCGTACCGGAGCTGATGGCAGCCGGCGTCAATGTCGCCTTCGGCCACGACTGCGTGATGGACCCCTGGTATGGCATGGGCTCGGGCGACATGCTGGAGGTGGCGCACATGGGCCTGCACGTGGCGCAGATGACCAGCCAGAAAGGCATCCGCGCCTGCTTCGACGCGGTGACGACGAACGCAGCGAAGCTGATGCACCTGCAAGGGTATGGGCTGGAGCCGGGCTGCGACGCGAGTTTTGTGCTGCTGCAGGCGCGCGATCCCATCGAAGCGATCCGGCTGAGGGCGAACCGGTTGAAGGTGTGGAAAAAGGGCAAACTGCTGGCGGAGAGCGCGCCCGCGGCGAGCATGCTGCACTTGCCGGGGCGCAACGGCGCAACCTCCTTCACACGGAGCCTGTGATGTTTATCGGTCACTTCGGCGTGGGTTTTGCAGCGAAGCGGGTCGTGCCGCGCGTGTCGCTCGGCACGGCTTTCCTCGCGGCGCAGTGGCTGGATCTTCTCTGGCCCACCTTCCTGCTGCTGGGCATGGAGTCCGTCCGCATCGCCCCTGGCGCCACCGCCGTGACGCCGCTGATCTTCGATCACTATCCCATTCGCACAGCCTGCTGGCGGTCATCTGTTGGGGCTTGGCGCTTGGCGCTGCGTACGCGTACGCGTACGCCAAGGGAGACCTCAGCGGCGCGGCCGTCGTTGCCGCCCTGGTGGTCAGCCGTTGGCTGCTCGACGCCATCGTCCATGTGCCCGACCTGCCCCTGATGCCCGGCGCCGGCCCCATGGTGGGGCTGGGGCTATGGCAGTCGAAGGCTGCGACACTGGCCGTGGAGATCCCGATCTTTGCGGCGGGTGTCTGGCTGTACGCGAGAGCGACGCGTGCGAAAGACAAGGCGGGCAGCTACGGGCTCATGGGCCTGGTCGGCTTCCTGGCACTGATTCACCTCGGCAACTTCTTCGGGGACCCCCCCGCCATCGCCTGGGTCGGCCAGGCCCAGTGGCTGCTGGTGGCATGGGCGTACTGGGTGGACGCCCATCGCGATACGCGGCACTGAACGCCTTAGCTGCGTTGATCAGCCAGGTGGGGCAAGTATTCTTTGACCAAGGCTTGCACCCTATCTGCCTGCGCGAGGTCCTTGGCCTTCTTGCGCGGGTCGCGGTTCGGGTCCTTTGAAAGCTGGCGCTTGATGCGAGCGAAATGTAATGGATGCACGGTGCGCATGCGCGCCATGCCGCCATTCACGCCGACGACGACCTGGTCGAAGCGCGGCACCGACAAGAGCTTCTGCCCCATCGAGGCGCGGACGGGCCACAAGTCTCCTTCTTCAGACGTCATTTGAAGCGGGTGCTCGGACCGGTCCTCCGGGTCCGGTGGAAAGCGCCGGAGCAGGTCGATCTCGTAACCCGACGCGTTGCGCGCCGTTTGGTTCTCCAGTTCGTCGCGCTCGAAAGTCTTGTCGACCTTTTTAAGGATGCCCAGGAATGACGTCTGGCGGTCTTTCATGACTTCCATGAAGGCGGCCCTGTTGGCGGTGTCGAACAACAGGTCCGCGTGCTGGGTGCTCATCACGTCGGTGGGAAAGCGTACCCCTGCAGCGGTTTCATAGGCGAACAGGGCGTAGGTTCCCACCACCAGAAAATGCTGCGACACACCGAATCGCATCATGGTGTTGAGAACGTCGATCAGGATGTCGGGCGTCCGACCCACTCGCAGCGCCTTGTTCATGCGCCGGCATTCGTCAGCCTTTGCCCGCAGCGACTTGACGCGCGCCGCGACCTCTTCTTTCCTCTTGGTGAAGCGCTCGTACTTCAATTCGTTTTCAGGGGACGCAGGCCCGAGCGAGCGCTGGCGTGAACTGGCCGAAAGAGCGATGAGATAGCGCCCCCCGTCCTGCTCGCGCCAGAACATAGAACCGCGATGGCGAATGGTTTCCATCTCCGCTTGCTCGAGGGCGGAGAAAAGCATCTCGGCATCGATGAGCTGCCGCTTTTGCTGCTCGTTCAGCTCGTAAAAATGAATCTCTGGTTTCTTCAAGGTAAATTTACAGAACTGCATTTTTACCTTGAAGAAAGCTGTATCAGCCCAACACGCCCACCCCACCATAATCTGCCAGGCTTGGGACGCAAACAGCGCGTTAGCTGGGGCTGCAGAGAGATGACAACTGGGTCTCCAGCACTGCCTTGATCCGGGAACGCTCAGGCGGAGATGGTGTCGGAGTCGAGGCTTTCCAACAATGCGAGAACGTCATCCTTCGTTCGATAGCGGCCAAACGTCTTTTCGTCCTGCTCGCGAACGATTGGAAAAGTGTCCATGACGTAAGCCGCGTCGTCGGCGCCAAGACCGTATAGGTAGAAGAACAGCGCATCCAGCGCCACCAGGCGGGCGCGACGCTCTTCGTCATTCCACGCGAATGGAGGCAGCACCTTGCCCGAGGCATCCACATAACCGAGGTCGCGAGCAAAAGGGGCCATGTCGTAGGCCGTATAGGTCAGTGCCAGCACTTGCGGCACGACGAAATCCGCGACGCTTGGGTGGGGGTGATTACCGTTCATCAGCTTGGCTGCGCGCATGGTGTGGGCGAACTTTGCAGGCAGGAATTCATTGAACCGCTCGGGCTCGATGACCGGAAGCTGTTCGAGGATGTACCAATTCAGATGAGTGGACTGGGCCTTCTGCCGCGTGATGTAGTCAAATGCGAACGAGTTGAATGTCGCCAGCAGCAACGACATTTCGCTTGCTCCAATTCCTTCCGGGAGGAGGAGCGGCAATGTGTTCCCGGCGGCGACCCCAGGGATAATGGCCGCGATCATGGTGCGTACGTCGGTGGCTCGTGCGATGTCACGAAACCCCAAAGCCCATTCACGGCGACCCACTTCTGTGGGTGGATCGATAGCTATCCAGTACTGGGGCTGGGGCAGCGTTGACGGATCGCCCTTTTCCATCACGGAAAGCGTCGCACCAAGAGCGGCATTCTGAAGGTTCTCTTCGTTGACAGTGACACTGGCGTGGCGGTGGTCGTATTGGTGAACCATGCGCCCCACATACAGCGGTACCGCTTGATGGCGATTGGCATCGGCCCAGCGGTTCAAAGTCGTCCGCTGCCAGCGCTGCTTTTCCAACTCGTCCTGCTTCAAGAAAAGACCCGAGTCGTTGGTCATGTGAAACATGGTCACGTACTTGACGGGCCAGACTTTGGAGTCCGGCTGCTGGCCAGTGGAGGCGCTTACCCCGCCGTGCTTGACGAGCACAGGATGCTGCGCGTAAAGCCTGAGTGTGATGTCGGCATCACGGCGGCTCCGGAAAATAGGGGCGGCGCCGGTGTTGGGATTCACGCGCTGAAAGTCATCGGCCGTCAGCGTGAGTACGCGTGCAGGGTCGTCCAGCTCGGCCAGATGATGCAGGTAGGAGGAGCAGCGGGTTTGCTTGAAAGCGCGCTTGGGTCCGCCGAACACGAGCGCACAGAACTTGAAACTGGCATGCACGTCCGGGAAGAACACCTTGCGGTTCTCGAAATCAAATAGTGCTCCGAGCCGCCCCGTGCTGCTGATGCTCCGAAAGAATTCGGACGCGCCTTTGTCGGCCGCGATGCCGCTGGGCGTGAGCAACGCCACAAGGCCGTCGGGGGCGATCAACGCCTGCGCCCGTTCGACGAACAGGCTGTACAGGTTCACATCGCCGCCACCGAGCATGGGGTAGTCGCCGCTGCCGAGCTTGCCGTTGCCCAACACACGCGCATTGGCCTCGGCGCGTTCCGTGGCCCCCACGTAGCTGTCCCACAACGCAGCCTTCTTCGCCCGCAATTCGCTAATGAGGCGTTTGCGATCGGCGGCGCGGGGTTGCGCGGCAATGTTCAGGTCCCTCTCGGCAAACCATTCGACCTCCTGCAGCTTGATGCGATCCCACGGTGGGTTGCCGATGATGGCGTCAAAGCCGCCTGACCCGCTGCCGAAAACTGTAGGAAAGGCGGTCCACCAATGGAAAAACGTTTCGCGCGCGGCGACCGCACGAGCCGCACCCATCAGGTCATTGGCGGCCTTTGTCCCTGGATCATTGCCGTCGAGATTCCCCGCGCTGAGCACGGCAACCAGGTTGTGACCGGGGTCGAGCAGCTTCACAAGCCCGTCGAGCAGCGGGTTCGGTGCGCCCTCCGCCACCTTGAGCAGTCGCGGCAGCTTGGCGATCTTGTCCACAGGCCAGCCGGGCACCAGCCAGCGCAACGCGCGCCAGAAGTCCAGCACAGCGTGGATCGGCGCGATTTGCTTGTCAGCTTCGGTGGCCAACTGCTTGGACAGTTGTGCCTCACCGATATCCGTGTCGGTCAGATCGGCCACCTGGGCGATGTTTTTCGCCGCCAGCGCCAGCCGGTCGAATTCGCTTTGCAACAACAGGGCGCCTAGATCCTGCAGTCCGCGCTGGACGCGCGGCAACTGCTCGCCATGAAGGCTATCGCCAATTTTCAGGTGATGGTCCAGAAAACTCAGGGGTGCGCCGACCGTGAAGGTGTGCAGCCACAGTGCCGTCTTGGCCAATTCCACTGCCATCGGATTCTTGTCCACGCCGAAGATGGTTTTCTTCAGAATCATGCGGCGAACGATGTGCCGATCGTCCAACTGCGCGTCCGTCACAGCCCAGCCATGGTCTTTAGCGGTCGTCTTGATGCTGCGCCGGATGTGGGCCATCCGCGCCAGCACCGGGCTTTGCCACGGCCGGCCCGTCTCCACCAAGTGCGCGGCCCAAGGCTGCTCGTTGACCCAATGCGTGCCAGTGGTGATGGCCTCCAATACGCGGTCGGCCAGGTCGTCGACCAGCGCGACCAAAAAATGGCCGCTGCCCATCGCGGGGTCGCAGATCTTCAATTCGAGCATCGCGCTGGCAGGGTCTTTGGCATCGAGCGCTTCCCAATCGGCTGGATTGAGCGAGCCCTTTCGACCCAGTTTCTTGATGTGCGCTTCGAATGCGTCCAGCCGTTCGCGTGCCAGCAAGCCCACCGATTCGCGCAAAATCAACCGTACCAGGTCATCGTGCGTGTAGTAGCTGCCTGACACCTTGCGCGCAAAACTGGCCGGCTGGGCCGTGATGCGGTCGATCTCCGGCTTTTCCTTGTAGTCGTCCTTGGCCTGCACCTCATGCACCAACGTGTATTCCAGCAGGCGTTCGTAGATGCCGCCCAGGTGCGAAACGGACAGGTCACGGTAATTGATCCAGCCGCGCAGCCGGTCTTCGGTGCGGCGGGACAGCGCGTCGATGATCGGGGCCATCACCGCGTCCGGCACGCGGGTACGCTCAAGCAGCGGCGCGCGCGCCCGGTCGAACAGGCCGCCGTTGTACGCGGGCATGCCCACAGCGTCGTCGCCCTCGTCGATGAGCAGGAAGGCGCCTTGCAGGTCGCGCCAGATGTTATCGAGGCGGGAGGAAAACACGTCGCCCCGATCCACCGCATCGCGCACGCGTTCACGCAAACGCCGGACACTGTATGGCGCATAGCGTGCATCGCGCACCGGCAGCAAATTACGGTCTTCGGCGTAAAAGAGGAACAGCAGGCGATACAGCAACACCAACGCGGCTTCGCGCACTTCATCCAGGTAGTTTGGGACGAACTGGCGGCGTTTGAACTGGCCGTAGCCCACCTCATGGGTCTTGGCATGCAAGTCTCCCCGGGCCAGTGCATCGGCCAATTGCGGGAAGATCTCGCCAAACACGCGCGAGCCCAGGTCCTGCGATACCTTCTCTTCGTACAGTCGGGCTTCGTTCAGGGCATAGAAGTGGAAGCTGCGACCAGCGATGTCCCAGTCCTGAGGCAGGAAGGCCGCGCGGCGGAAGAAGAGGAAGAAAAGCTTGATTGCGTGATCGGGCGCTATCTCGTCCGGCTCGTGCTGCATGCCGGGCATACCCAGTGCGGCGGTCAAATCAATTTCAAAAAACTCTTCCGCCCGTGATCTCGCGTCCTGCCAGTACAGCCGCCAGATAGCTCCGTTGGTCAGCATGCCCCATTTGACGGCGCGATCGGACACGACGTCTGCACGGCTTAAGTACCGCAGCATCTGAGATGAGGGAGCATCCGGGTCATGCACATCTGCGGCGTCACCCCGATCAAGGGGGCGCAGCCAGCGCTTGGCTTCCAGAATGGCAATGCCGTGGCGGTAACGCTGGTCATCCTTGAGCGGCAGCGCTGTGGCTTTGGCAGCGGCATTGGCAAACAGCAGCACGTCGGGCACGTCCTCACGTCGCTTCCCCGACAAGTTGACCTGGGGCAAGGTGTCCTCGCCCCAGCCCAGCTCGATCAGCACCTTGTTGATGACCAGCGCCTCGGTTTGCGCCTCGTTGATCGTGGACTGGGTGTTCAGGCCGTGGAAGATCGCTTGCAGCGCGCCTTTGAACTTGGCAAAGGCGGTGTCACCCAGTTCCTGGTGAGGCGGAGTCTCCGTTACGCCGCGCGTCAGAAAGTCCTGGGTGAATAGTTGACCTTGCATCGTGGTTCTGTCTGTCGACTCCTGAGTGAAGTGTACTGGGCGGCGGCCGCGTCGCCGGACACGTTGACGCCTTTGGCGGCCGTCGCAAATTCGAAGCCGGGCCGGCCCGATTCGCTGACGGTGGGGATGCCCTGGAACGCGGGCATCCCGGGGTCCATGGATTGCGGCTCAAGCCCGCAATGACAGCCCCGTCGATGGCGCCCCGGCCGCCCACCGCACCGCCGCATGATGCAATATGCCTACCGGTCGCTCTCGTGATCGCGCACGCCAGACGCACTGGCCACATAGCGCCGCAGGCTGGGCAGTCCGTGACCAGTGCGCGCACCTGCAGGGGCCATCTCCGCCCGCTGCGTCGGCTGCAGCGCAGCCTGGTCGACCGCCGCCTTCACCTGCGAGCGCCCAATGGCGGCTGAGGCGATGGTTGCCAGGTACCTCAGCGCTTCGGCTTGCCCGCTCACGGGCGTTGTGCAGCTGTCGTGGTACACGGCCAAGGTGCCGAGCACCGTGGTACTGGACAGGATCGGGAAAGACCAGCAGGCCTTGATCGAGTACTCCTGCGCCAGATCCAGACAGGGCGCCCAGCGGGAATCGAGGCTGAGGTCCGGCACGATCACCTCGTCGCCTATGAAGGCCGCGCGGCCACAGGAAGGCTGATGCTCGCCCACCTTGAAACCCTGGATGGCCAAGACGTAGCCATCGGGCATGCCCCCGTTGGCCCCCAGGTTCAGGCAGGCGTTATCCAGGTCGTGAATGAACAGCGCGACCCGGCATTGTTCTTCGGTCAGCAAGCGCGCGGCGTTGACCACTTCGGTCAAGACCTCGGGCAGCGGCGCGTCGCTGCCTGCCAGCTCGACCAGCTTTGAAGTGTGGTCCCAGATTGTTCGCGAATCCATCGCGCATGACACCTGTTACCGTTGCATCAGCACCAGCCTGGCGTCATCCCTCAGGTTGCCCCGCGTCGAAACCATCGTGATGTCATAGCGCGTGCCGGGGATCGGAAATTGCGGGACGAACGTGAAAGAAAAGTTGCCATTCGCGTCGGCCTGCAGCGTCCGCGAAAACAGCTCCTGCGAAAGGTTCGCCACTGGCGCCACGGCGACGACCGTGACGGCGACGTTCGCGTTCGGCACGGTCTGCCCCTGCACCAGCGTCGGGCCGGAGCCGACATGATCGTTGTTGCCGTGGTTCAGGATGCGGATCGGCACGTTCGCGGGCGCCGCCACGGCCACGTCGAAACTCCAGCTCTTGCGCACCGCATTGCCGGCACGGTCGCGGGCCGTCACTTCCACGGTATGCCGTCCGGGCGGCAGCGCGGCGCGGAAGCTGAGCGACTGGTGGTCGATCTGCGCTTCCGGCGTGACGTTGCGGCCGGACACCACGATGCGCACGCTGGCCGGATCCACACCGCTGCCGCGCCCATCTTCGAACCGGGCCGTGATCAGGACCGGCGGACCTGCCGGCACGGTGGCGCCTTCAGCCGGCACCAGTTGGACCAGGCCGGGCGCCCGGCTGTCGACGTTCGGCGGGCGGTTGTCGGCGCCGGGCCGGCCCACCGGCATGTTGAGGTTGGCGGTGACAACACGGTCACCGGAACGCAGGGTGGCAACGATCGGCCGATTCGGGTTCAAGTCATCGGAGCGCCGGATGGTGTAGCTGCCTTCGTAGTGGCCAGGCCGCGTCTCGCGCAGCCTCAAGTCGCGCTCGACGCCCGGCAGGTCGACCGATGCATTGGCGCCGGGCATGCCTTCCAGCGCGAACTGCAACTCGGCGCCAGGCTCGATCCGCTCGATCGGCTGCATGCCGAAGCGCTCGATCCGCAGCGGGTCCGGCGCACGAACCGGCGGCGGCGGCGGCGGGGGCGGCGGCGGTGCGACGGCGACCGGCGGCGCAGCCATCGTCGCGCCCAGTTCGAAGTTGGCGAGCACGGTTCGATTGCCGCGCTTCAGCAGCGCTCGAACGTCGGTATCGGGGGCTACACGGTCAGTGCGCTTGAGCGTATAGCGGCCGACATAGACGCCTGGCTCAACTTCGCGCAGCGCGATGTTCTCACGCACGCCGCGAATGCGCACGCTGGCCTGCAAGCGCGGCGTGCCGATCAGCCTGAAGCGCAGGCGCGATCCCGCATCGAGGCCGGCATCGGCGTCCACGGCAAGCGATTGAACCTCGGGTGCGGCGGGCTGCGCCAGGACGCTGGACGGCAGTGCGGCCAGCGTAACCATGGCGGGCAGGAGCAACATGGCGGAAGTGACGTAGTTGCGCAGCTGAGTTTTCATCGGATTCTGACGAAGTGAACGATGCCTGCTCAACGTTCTGCTCCGCCCCTCGGAAGACGTCCGCGATGTTAAGCAGGTACCCAGAGGTAAGCAACGTCCCGGATGACGCCGTCACGGCGTCTTGTCCCACAAGCCAGCGATGGGAACGTCAGCCGAAGCGTTCTACTTCTTCGCGCGACGGCATCGATGCCTGCGCTCCGGCACGGGTGACGCAGATCGCCGCGGCGCGGATCGCGTGCGCCAGGGCCTCCTCCATCGGGCGCCCTTCCACCAGCAGCGCGCCGAGCGCGCCGATGAAAGTGTCGCCGGCGGCCGTCGTATCGACCGCCCGGACCTTGTGGGCCGCGAAGTGCCGGGCGCCGGCCGCCGAAGCCCAGACCACACCGTGCTCTCCGAGCGTGACGATTACGTCGCGCGGGCCGCGCCGCAGCAGCAGCACCGCGGCGTCGGCCGCGTTGCTTATGTCCACCGATGGCAAACCGCTGAACAGACACGCCTCGGTCTCGTTCAGCACCAGGATGTCCAGCAGGGGCCACAGGTCTTCGGGCAGCGACTGCGCCGGCGCCGGATTCAGCAGCACGGTGCAGCCCGCATCCTTCGCGATGCTCGCGGCCCGCAGCACGGAGGCCATCGGCACCTCCAGTTGCAGCAGCAGCAGCCCGGCGTCGGCCAGTTGATCGTGCAGGGCTTCGGCGTCCTCGACGCTGACGCTCGCGTTCGCGCCGGGCACCACCGCGATGCAGTTCTGCGCCGCGTCGTCCACCATGATCATGGCGACGCCGGTGCTGACGCCGGGCGTGGTGGCCACGCCGGCAGCATTGACGCCCTGGGCCACGATGGCCGTGCGCAGCTGGGCGCCGAAGCCATCGGCACCGACGCGCCCGACCATCAGAACCCGCCCGCCCTGGCGTGCGCAGGCCACCGCCTGGTTGGCGCCCTTGCCGCCCGGGTTGGAAAGGAAGCCGTGCGCCGACAAGGTTTCGCCGGCCTGCGGCATGCGCGGAACCCGGACCACCAGGTCCATGTTCAGGCTGCCGAACACCACCACCTTCTGGCGCACGGTTATGGGCTTCACTTGAACGCGGCGTCCATTTCGTGCAGCTTGTTCACGCGGCGGCGAACGTCCTCGTTGTCCTCGAACTTCGCCGTCAGGAACGACGCGACCAGGTCGTTGGCCAGCCAGGGGCCGATGATCTGCGCGCCGATGCACATGACGTTGACATCATCGTGCTCCACGCCCTGGTGCGCCGAGTGAATGTCGTGACAGACCGCCGCGCGGATGCCGGGCACCTTGTTGGCAGCGATCGATGCGCCCACGCCGGTGCCGCACACCATGATGCCGCGCTCGCACTCGCCCGACAGCACCTTGGCCGTCAGCGCCCGCGCGATGTCCGGAAAGTCGACCGGATTGGCGTCGTAGCTGCCGACGTCGATCACCTCGTGGCCCAGCGCCTTGAGATGGGCGATCACGCCCCCCTTGAGTGCCCAGCCCGCGTGGTCCGAGCCGATGACGAGTTTCATGTGCGCTTGCTTTCTTGCCGATGTCAGTGGGTCATGGCCGCGGGCAGGTCGGCGCCGTAGAACTTCTTGTAGATGGCGTTGAGCTTGCCGTTCTTCAGGTTGGCGGTTACCCATTCGTTCAGTTTCGCCAGCAGCCGCGGCTCGCCCTGCTTGATGCCGACGGCCAGGTCGAAGTTGCGGATGACGAACTTGGGCTCCCAGGGCTTCTGCGGGTTCTTGGTCGAAATGGCGTTGATCAGCGCCACCGAGGTGGCGACCATATCGGCCTGGCCGGTGGCGCCGGCGGTCACCGTGGTGGCGTCGTCGTCATAGCGCACGACCGTGAAGCCGCGGTCCTTGGCCATCGCGCTCAGCTCGGTGTCCTGCGTGGTGCCGCGGGTGACGGTGACGGTCTTGCCCTTCAGATCCGGCCAGTCCTTGATCGCCGTGGTCTTGGGCGCGCCGAGCACCGACTGCAGCACCGCGTACGGCTTGGAGAAGTCGATCACCTTGGCGCGGTCGGGCGTTACCGACAGCGTGGAGATGATGACGTCGGCCTTGCCGGTGTTGACGTTGGGGATGCGGGTGGCGCCGGTGGTCGGGATGAATTCGAGCTTCAGCCCCCAGTCCTTGGCCAGCAACTGCGCCGTCTCGACGTCGGAGCCGGTGGGCTTCATGTTGGCGTCCATCATGCCGGCGGGCGGGATGGCCACGTCGGTGGAGATGCGGATCTTCTTGGCCTTCATGATGTCGTCGAGCAGGTCGGCGTGCGCGGCGAGCGCGACGACGGCCAGGCAGGACGCCACGAGGGCGGTACGGGCGGTTTTGATCAGGGCCATGATGTCTCCTTCAGGTTTCGCGGGTGGTTGAAAAAAAGTAACGCAACTACAGGTCGCTTTGCACGAACTGCTTCAGCTCGGGGGTTTGTGGATCGTTCAGGATGTCGGCCGGGCCGCACTCCCAGACCCGTCCGGCGTGCATGAAGACGACCTGGTCGGCGATGCGGCGGGCGAAGGCCATCTCGTGCGTGACCATCACCATGGTCATGCCGCCGGCGGCCAGCTCCTCGATCACCTTCAGCACTTCGCCGCGCAGCTCGGGGTCGAGCGCCGACGTGACTTCGTCGAACAGCATCACCTTGGGTTGCATCGCCAGCGAGCGGGCGATCGCCACGCGTTGCTGCTGCCCGCCGGAAAGCTGCTCGGGATACGCGGTCGCCTTCTCGCTGAGGCCGACGCGGGCCAGCACCTCGTGCGCGAGCGTGCGAGCCTGCGCCTTGTCCATGCGCTTGGCGGCGCGCGGCGCCAGCATGATGTTCTCTTCGATGGTGAGGTGCGGGAACAGGTTGTAGCTCTGGAACACGATGCCCAGGTCCAGCCGCAGCGCCTTCAGGTCCACCTTCGGATCGTCGACCCGGCGGCCGCACACCGTGATCTGGCCGCTGTCCACCCTTTCCAGCCGGTCGATACAGCGCAGCGCCGTGCTCTTGCCCGAGCCGCTGCGGCCGATGATCGCCGTGACCTGCCCGGGCTGCGCCTCCATGTTCACGCCGGCCAGCACCTTGTTGGCGCCGAAACTCTTGTGCACGTCGCGCAGCACCACCGCCGCTTCGTTGCCGTTGATGGGAATGCTGCTCATGTGAGGGACAGGCTGGCCTGCTGGTGGATCGCCGCCGTGGCGGCGGGGCTCGCGAAAGCGCCGCTGCGCTCCAGCCGCAGGCTCCAGCGCGACAAGGGGTAGCACAGCGCGAAATAGATCGCGGCGACGATCAGGTAGATGAGGAAGGGCTCGAAGACGGAGTTGTTCATGATCTGGGCCGAGCGCGCCAGCTCGACGAAACCCACCACCGAGGCCAGCGACGTGTTCTTGACGATCTGCACCATGAAGCCCACCGTGGGCGGCGTGGCGATGCGGATCGCCTGCGGCAGCACCACCATGCGCATGCGCTGGGCGCGCGTCAGCGCCAGGCATTCGGCCGCCTCCCACTGGGCGCGCGGCACCGACTCGATGCAGCCGCGCCAGATCTCGCCCAGGTAGGCCCCGACATAGATCGTGAGCGACAGACCGGCCGCCGCCAGCGGCGAGATATTGATGCCCAGCTGCGGCAGCCCGAAGAAGGTCATGAACAGGATCACCAGCAGCGGCGTGCCCTGGATCAACTGCACATAGCCGGAAGTGACCCAGCGCAGCGGCTTCGACTCAGAAATGCGGCAGAGCGCCACCGTCAGCCCGAGCAGGCCGCCGCCCGCGAAGGCGATCAGCGACAACCCAACCGTCCACAGCGTGCCGTGCCATAGGTACAGGAAGTGGCTGGCGTTGAGGCTGCTCGTCATCGCTGGCCTCGCATCAAAGTGCCGTGCCGAGCCGGCGCCGGCGCGGAAACAGCAGCATGCCGACACCCCAGAAGCCCGCCCGCATCGCCAGCGACAGCGCGATGTAGCCCAGGCCGGCCACGATGTAGGTCTCGAACGGCCGGTAGGTGTCCGACTGCACGAAGTTGGCCGCCGCCGTCAGTTCTTCGGCGGAGATCTGCGAACAGACCGACGACGCCAGCATCAGCAGCACGAACTGGCTGGTGAGCGCCGGGTACACCCGCTCCATCGCCGGCAGCAGCACCACGTGCCAGTAGACCTGTCGGCGGCTGAGGGCCAGGCATTCGGCGGCCTCGAGCTGGCCCTTGTGGATGGAGTCGAAGCCGGCCCGCATGATCTCGGTGGCGTAGGCGCCGACGTTGATGGTGAGGGCCGCCAGCGCCACCGAGACGGCCGGCAGCTTCAGGCCGAGGCTGGCCAGCCCGAAATAGACCAGGAAGATCTGCACCAGCAGCGGCGTGTTGCGGATCACCTCCACGTACGCCGTGCTGGCCCGCCGCGCCCACGGCAGGTTGCTGCGCTTGGCGATGGCGCACAGCGTGCCGATGGTGAAGCCGATCAGCGTGGCGCCTGCCGCCAGGCGAATGGTCATCCAGGCGCCGTCGACGAACATCGGCCAGCGCTCCAGGACGGAGGCGAAATCCAGCGTCATGGCGCGCCGGTCTTGGACGGCCGCACCTGACCCGCCATGCGGTCGTAGACGCGGAACAGGGCCTGGTTGCCGTTGCTGCCCTCGCCGTGCGCGCGGGCGTCCAGGTACTGGGTGGTGACCAGCGCGGTGGCCGGCAACGGCACGTTCTGGGCCTGGGCCTGCTGCTGCACCAGCCGCAGGTCCTTGAGCATCAGGTCGATGCGAAAGCCCGCCGAGGCGTCGCCTTCGATCATGGCGGAGCCCAGCTTGTCCAGCATCCACGAGGCGGCGGAGCCGCCCAGCAGCACCGTGCGCAATTGCTGCAGGTCGACGCCCGCGGCGCGGCCCAGCGCCAGCGCCTCGCAAATGGCCTGGATGTTGATGCCGCAAATGAGCTGGTTGCACAGCTTGACGGTCTGGCCGGCGCCGCTGTCGCCCACGTGAGTGATGGTGGTGCCCATGCCGGCAAAGAACGAGCGCGCCTTGGCGAACGCCGGGGCATCGCCGCCGGCCATGATCGACAGGGTGGCGTTCTTGGCGCCCAGCGGGCCGCCCGACACCGGCGCGTCGACAAAGGCCACGCCGACGCGCGCCAGGTCTGCATGCATGCGCCGCACCGCATCGGGGGCGATGGTGCTCATGTCGACGACAAGCCGGCCGGCCGGCGGGTGCGCCAGCAGGCCGCCGTCGCCATAGACCACCGCCTCGACGTCGGGCGTGTCCGGCAGCATGGTGATCACCACGTCGGCGCCGGCGGCCGCCTCGGCGATGGTGGCCGCCGCGCGAATGCCCGCGCCGGCCAGGGCATCGGCCGCTTCGCGCCGCACGTCGTAGGCCGTGACGCGGTGCCCGGCTTTCGCCAGGTTGAGGGCCATCTCGCGGCCCATGGTGCCGATGCCGATGAACCCGACGCTGCCGGGCGTGGCTTGTTGTGTCATGAGGTCTCTTCTTTGCTCTTGCGCGTCTTGGCGGCCGGTGCGGCCGCAGTCTTGGCCGGGGCCAGCGCCTTCTGGCGGCGCAATTCGTCGCCGATGTGGAAGTGCCGGCGCAGCGCCAGGTCGGCGGCGTCGGCATCGCCGGCAATGATGACCTCGAGCAGGCGGCGGTGGTCCTCGACCACGGTGCGCTTGATCGCATCGCCCTGCCCGCCGACGGCGCGGCGGCGGTCGCGGTGCGAGCGGGTCAGCAGCGTCGCCATGGCCGCATACAGCTGCACGATGGTGTCCGAGCGGCTGGCGCGCACCAGCGCCGAGTGAAAGTCGAAATCGGCCAGGCCGCCGCCGTCGGCGTCGTTCATGGTCGCCTCGATCACATCCAGCGCCTCGCGCATGCGCTCGATGTCGGTGGCTGTGGCGCGCTGGCACGCCAGCCGGATAGCCTGGCACTCGAGCGCAATGCGGGCCTGCATGACGTCATCGATGACGTCGGGCACCTGGGCCAGCGAAAAGGCGAACACGTCGCCCAGCACCGAGATATCGGGCTGGCACACCACGGTGCCCACCCGCTCGCGGATCTCCACCACCCCCAGCATCGACATGGCGCGCAGCGCCTCGCGCACGATGGGGCGGCTGACGCCCAGTTGCAGCGCCAGCTCGCGCTCGGGCAACAGCCGGTCGCCGTTGCGGATCTTGCCCTCCAGCAACTGCTCGCGCAGGAAGCCGAACACCTTGGCGAAGCCGCTGCCCTCCGCGCCGGTCTCGGGCCGGGTGATGCTGGGCGCCGTGGCCGCAGGGATTCTTGTCATGCCGTGGTTTTACCAGCGGCTGACCAGATCGGGATCAGGGAAATCCCTGAGGATTTGTGATACGGCCTGACTTCGGCAAAGCAGTGACAGCTACCGTTTAGCAGTAGGGTCGTGCGCTAACTGCACGGCTGCTTTGATACCGTAGTCGCTGAGACCGAGCATACGCATACGCTTCAGCCGCGACGCTCACTTCTGCTTCCAGATTTCTTGCGCGAGCCATTTGTAGTCGGACTGCGCGCAAACCTCGCAGTCCGACTTTTGCGCTCTCGTTTGCTGCAGGTCGGTGAAGATACCTCGCCATGGGCTCACTCTCCAGTAGTTGAAGTTGCCCGAGCGGCTCGGCTGAAGGCGCCGCAGGAACAGCTCGATGGCGAGCACGGTGCCTGCAAGCTGCGATACGAAGGCGAACGGCGCCAAGACTTGCTTCTGTTCTGGCGTCATTAGCTTGTCGGTCGCACATAGCTCGCGGAATAGGGAGTCATAGGCTTTCCCCAAGATAGTGCTAGGCACTAGCTGCCCGTAGCGTGCACAGATTTTCTCCGATGCCGCTGCGGAGATATAGGCTTCGGCTACATCTTCGACTGTGACATTGAGCATTTCCGCAATGTGATGCGCAAAGGTTCGCTCAGCCTCCGTTTCATGGTAAATGCACGCCATGCAGGCGTGGCCGTTGAATTGCCTGTTGTGATGGAACACCACTTCCGTCACGCCAGTTGTTGAGGCGTCGAACACCTCCAAGGGCATCTCGTTTTGGAGGTTTCGTCGCGCACGTCGACTGTCAACGCCCACCACGAGGCAGTTGAATTCGCCAAGATCGGTGCGGGCCTGCTGGACAGTCTTGACGTAGGGCGTGAAGACCAGCTTGGACGCCGCTGCGCCAGCCTTTTCAGCAAGCACAATTGCTTTGGGCTGGCCAATGTCATTTTCGTCGAACCAAAGGCAACGGTTCAAAATTCCGTGGCTAACCGGCTTGGGGTCAATCAGCGCCGCTTGGCCGCGCACTGGCAGGTGCTGGAGCGCATAGGTAATCGCATTCCCAACGGCTCCTACCCCAGCGAATTGCAATGCACCGAGATCGGCCTCCTGCTCCCAGGTTTCCAGCGGGACGCCAGGCCATTCGTTGAAGTTGATCAACACGCCCTGCCGCGATACGCGCCCGCGGGGGAGATTCAGAACGTAATTCGTAACTTGGGCGGCACAAAAGCTGGCCGCCAGCAGACAGAGGATCTTGGTGGGGCGCCTCTCCACGAAGTGGAAATCGTCGACGCCCAGTCCGCAGTAGAAGCGCTTCGCGTCGATCGTGCAGTACAACTTTTGCGCCTTCTCGGCGAGGGGTTGAGCGCTATTGATGATCAGTTCCCAGGAGGTGCAGATGTTGGGATCTGCAGGCGTTCCGACATTGCTGAAAGTTCTGGCTAGCATGGTGATGACGAACATGCCTAAGCAGGCAGCAGTCTCATCAGCCGGTGACCATGTGATCTGCACTGCGCCTTGAAGCAGTTCAGCCGCCTCTTCCTCATCCACGCCCAGCATGGACGCCAAGGTGCGAGAGTTTTGTAGTTGCCGGTCATTGCTCACTCGGTCACCTCAAGGTGTAGATTTAATTCATCGGGCCTTACCTGCACCCAGCGATTCCTCGAATCAAGCTGGTAGGTGGCAGCTTGACTCAGAAACGTAGTGGCTCTAACGCCGCGGGCAAAGTATGGCAACACCAATGAGAGCGCACCGAGGTGTCGCACAAGGGCCCATTTGTTGTCGGCGGCCGAGTGGAAGGCGTCGGCGGGATGTGTATGGACTTGCGCGAGGACGCCCACGGAATGCTGGTCGAGGTACTCCAGGAGTGCGGTCATGCCCTCTTTGGGAATGTGGAAGAAGTCCGCCGCCGCGTGGTGCAGGGGCTGGTAAACGTGGGTGATCTGCGCAAAAGGGCTGGTGCGCGGCCCCAGCCAAAGCACAACGCCTTCGTTGCCCTGTTGTCCCGAGCGCTGCAGATAGTCAAGGGTGCCCTGCAGGCCACGGGGCGTGACTTGTAATTTCGTCATGGGTTGGCTTTCCTCCAGCCGTTCCAGATCTGGGTGACGACTTCGCCGAGCCGGTACTCGGCCTTGGCGCGTATCAGCTCCCACTTCTCGTTGACGTGGCTTTCGTGGGTGTGGTATTCGCGGGTACCGGCCATGCAGATGAAGGGAAGACCCGTCAGGCGATGCATGCTCGGGTTGAAGATATTCGTTGAGCTTGGCGGCACCGCTGTCAGGACGGTACCGTCCCAGTCCTGCAGTGTGAAGGACGCGGGTTGCTCGTTCCACCCCTCGCACTTGGCATGAAGGCGTAGACGCCTCCCCTGCGGTGACGTGAAGCCAATGTCCAGGATGGGGTACTCGTTCTGGAACACCGTCCACCCGCGCATGTCGCAGAGTTCCTGGTTAAGGCCAGCCAGGTCCTCCTCGAACCTGGCTTGGCACAGCTTGGGGTGCACGATCAGCCGCCGCCTGCCGCATCCGGACCCCAGTCCAGCTTGACCTCTCCCTGCAGGCCGAGGTCAGCGTAAGTGGACGAGGTCGCCACGGCCCCCTGCGCGCCCTTCACTGAGACAACCCAGCGAGACGAGTCCACGATGTTGAGCTTGGCGGCGGCGCGCTGCAGAACGGCTTGCAGCAGCTCCGTCACCGGCACCTTCTCGTGACCGTGGTCCGGATAGTTGCCCGACGTCGTCATCACACGGACGTTGATGGTCCGGTCATCTTGTTTGGGCGGGTTCGCCACATTCGAGTTCATATGCACCTGCGACTTTCTGAACGGCCTTCTGCGGGATTGCAGCTTTCTTGGCCCTTCACTGGGTCAATCGCGGCGCTCGATCGAACCGGAAAGCCGAATCAGACATTTTTTACGTTGATCGCCCCTGCGGGCAGGCGCCCGCAGATGAAGAAGTGGGGGCACCGGGGGCAGGTCCGCGCTTCTGGCTTTAAGGGAAAGCGCCCCGCGTTGATGGCTTTGAGCATGTATTGGAGCTTCTCGCGCCGCGCTTCCAGCTTCTTGGCCGTAATCGTCATCGGCTCGGTAACCTCGCTGGTCAGGAAAGTAACTTCGACCTGTGCCTGTGGACCGTAGGCTTGGGCCACGGCCATGTGAAGGACGGTGTACTCAATGTCGTCGAAGCCGTTGGATCGCTGCTTGCCGGTCTTTACCCGCCTGACTACAACGTGCCCCTGCACGCCGGTCGCGACGCTATCGGCCTTGACCAAGATGTCGCCTTCTGCCCATCCGAGTGAGATCGGGGTCGCCGGGGTGCGAATCCCCTGATTCCTCGTCTCGACAAGGAATTCGACGAGCCGCCGTCCGATCCGCTGGTAGTCGGCGGCATAGCCATGGTCAGTTGCCCCTTTCGCTCGCCACGCCTGCTCAAAACGATCGGCGATCTCTGAATCGCTAGGCGTCGTCGTCTCGTGGTCGATTTTCAGCCAATCGAAGACGTCGCTCACGACGTTGTGCATCTTCATAAAGGCAGTCTCGGTGCGGCGACCTCCGAGTTTGAGCAGGTGTGTATAGAGAAACCGACGCGGGCAGCGGTCAAATTGGCCGATTTGACTGTCGGTCCAGACCGGCTTTTCGGCCCACGTAATCTTTAGCGAGGCCACCGGCGCAGTCGCACCGTCCAACTGCGGGACCGGCGCCGGACGCGTTAGGAGGTGATTGATTGTCGGAATGAACTTGGACTGGCTGCGCTTGCTGCCCCCGGCCTGCACGGAAGACGCGTAAAGAAAAAGCCGATTCTGCGCGCGCGACAGTGCTACGAAGAATAAGCACTCCTCTTCTTCGTCATGGCCGGCTTTGACCGCTTCGAGCCCTGTAAGTCCAGCCGAACCACTGATCAGGCCATCGGGAGGTACGCAGCGCGGCGGCATATTGTTGCGAGGTAGCCCCGAAGTTACCAAGCCGGGAAGATGAACGGTATTGAATTCCAGGCCTTTACTGCCATGGATCGTCATGAGTCGCACTGCGTCAATGCCTTCGGCGACTGCGGGCAACTGGCGCAGTCCCCGATCTTCCGACAACAGGACGAGGCGGCGAATTCGGTCCAACAGTCGGACACTGGGCAATCCGGCGCCGGCCGGTTGTCTGCGACAGAAATTGAGGAACTGCCAGAGGGCCAGGCCTTTCATCTGAGCACGTGGCCCACCCTCAAGGTGCAATGCCTTAGCGAGCCCTAGGCCGTCGATAACCCACGACGCTAGCATTGGCCAAGGATTTGCTACCGGATCTACTCCCTCGAAAAGGGCGGCCAAGCGCTCCAACGCTGCCCGGCTATCCGCCGGCAGGCCTGGCAGCCGTGTTCCCGCGTACCTCCAATGCAGCGCTGCAGCCTTGGTTTCACGCAGGGCCGCCACGATGTTCGCAACGTCCTGAAGAGACACCTCGTGGCCTGCCATGCTCCCGGCCCGTGCCAATCCCGCAGCATATGGATCCGAGAGCATGGACAGCAAGGAAAGCAAGTCCTTGATTTCTGCGCGCTCAAATAGGTTGCCCAGATGCAGGACGGGGATGCCTCTGGCCTCCAGGCCATCAGCGATCTCGCTCAAGCGTGCGTTGGAAACACAGAGAACCGCCTGGCTTCGGTACGAAGCGCCCTCCTCTCGCTGTGCTTGAATGGCGGCAGCCAGCCCAGATATTTCGTCCTCAGCCGTGACGACGACGCGAAATTCCGCTGGAATGCCGCTGCTACCCCGCTGCGCGCGCACATGCAGCGGCAACGCTGCCGCGGAGGAACGCATAGTGGTGGAAAACGTCGTAAAAACGTCGATCACCTCCTGAACCGACCGGTAGTTAACACCGAGTTGGTTGTTGGCCTTCCCGCCCGGAAAATCTGTGGCAAAGCGCGCCATGTTGATGGACGACGCACCGCGGAACCGATAGATGGATTGCCGGGTATCGCCGACCACCCAGAGGTTGCGGCCATCACCCGCGATCGCCTTCAACAAGCGGACCGAGGCACGGTTCACGTCCTGGTATTCGTCCACGAGTATGTGAAGATGGCGGGCCTGCAGTGCTTGCATAACCTCGGCATCGCTTTCGACTAATCGCACAGGCAGGGCGACGAGATCGCCGAAATCGATCATCCGACCTGAAGTCATGACCCGCTCGTAGGTCTCGTACAGGAGCGCGACCTCCAGGCACTTATGTGCTCGCGTCGCTTCTTCGTCGGAACCAGCGGCCTCCGCCATGGCCTGCGCGAGCTGGCGGTAGCCCGCAGCGTCCACCACCTCGTCTTTCGCCCGCGATATCGCGCTGAGCATGTCACTGAGGTCGAGCACTGGGTCCCAGAGATTTCGGTAGTGCCGCAAGGAGAGTCGCGGCAATTCGTCCTCAAGCAGCTCAATGGCCTCTGCGCGGTCGATGAGCCGCGGGTCCGGAGGCAATCCGAGTTTGTCATGGAAACGCCTTACGATGTCCAGTCCGAAAGCGTGGAATGTGCCGATCCACATGGCTGCGGAGGCAGTTGGATTGTCTGCCGCCAAGCGCTCGCTCAGCTCCTGGGCCGCCTTGTTGGAAAACGTGAGGACGAGGATAGACGTGGGGTCCACTGCGTCATCCAGAAGACGTTCGATGCGCATGACCAGCGTTCTTGTCTTTCCTGTGCCAGGCCCCGCCTGGAGCAGGAAAGGGCTGCCGCTGTGGTTGGACGCTGTCTGCTGGGTGGGGTCCGGCGTGAGTGCTGGCGCGGTTTCGGGCGCCCCGGCGAGGCCCAAGACGGGAAGCAGTAGGGCGTCCAGCAATTGCTGCTGGACGACCGCCAATGGGGCCCCGAAGTGCTGGGCGATATCAACGGAGGAAAGTCCCTGCTCCACATGGAGCTGTCGAACCACCGAACGCGGCAACAGTAACTCGCGGGCAAACAAGTCCATGCGCACCTCGCGCCGCTCGCGCGCGCCGTAGTCCACCACCCTGTCGATTCCGACCGGCGCTTCCTCAGCGGTCCGGTCGTGCTCGACCTCTTCGGTCACTACATCCTGTTTGCCCCCCTCCAGTATCACGTGTCCCAGTTCGTGGCCGACAAGAAACGCCCGGTCAAAAGCGGAGCCTGCATCCTCATACAGAATGAATCCAGCTTGGCTGTCTAGAACGGCACGTCCGCGTTTCAGCTGTGAGTCGCCAGGCTGCAAGGCGTAGACCTCGAAGTCGCGCCGCGCAGCCTCGCGCAGAACGAATGCCAGCGGCGTGGCAGGATCGTCGCCCATCGCGACCGCAACGAGGTGGATATGCTCGGCTGCTCGGCGTGCAGCTTCGGTGGCATCCATGTAGCCTACTCTTGTAAAGCCCTGAGCGCATCCTGCTGCTGCTGCGTGAGCTGCGATGTCGTAATTGCTTGTTCGAACGATATCTGTTCGATTACCGCTGGCTTCTCAGACGAGCGATAACTTTGGCCGGATGCCATCGTCGGGCGGCCACCCAGGTAAATCGCGACGTCGTCGTGAGGCACACCCAAACTCGCCGCGAGCCGCTGCACGAAGCGCTTCGGTATCGTTGCTGCGTCGATTGCCCTATCGCGCAGACGTGCCAGGAGCAGGCTGTTGATCCCGAGTTGGACGCCCAAAACCCTTAGGGCGGCAGGATTGAGTTTGGCGAAGGGGTTCACAGGCGCCACTTGCACAGGGGCAAAGCCATCCATCGCAGCCTCGAAATGGTCCCAGGCGTCATCAACTGCCGCCTGCGAGGCAGTAAGTATTCCCTCGTCGCGGGTTGCCTGTAACATAATCTCGATGGAGCAGTCGATCAGCGCCTGTGCATATTGCGGGTATTCCCGCACGTATCGCGCCAACGTTTCACGCGATTGCACCTGCTCGACTGCGAAGGCTAGAAGGACCTCTTCCTCGTCCGGTCCTTCGCTTTGCTTTGATGTCTGGGCGGTCATGATCCATTCTCCACTTCAAGGGCAATTTTCAGAGCCTTGTAGGCACGGTCCCGGCGGTTGCGCACCGTCCTTTCATCGCAACTCAGCATGCGCGCAATCGTCAACACGTTTTCATCTTTCGAGTCAATCTGGAAATCCTGCAAAAGCAGCCCAATTACTTGTCGCTGGTCAGCAGGTAGTTTGTCAATCGCTGCGAATAGGGCGGACCGGAAAGCCGGGTCATTGATTTTTTTTGGGTCGCCACCTAAGAACTCTGCCGCAGCCAGTTCCACGTCGTGCCTGACTTCAAGGGGACCGCTCTCGCCGTCCGGGCCGGCGTCCGCGTAGGTACCCAACGGCTCGGTGTCCGCGGTTGACGGTCCAATCTGGCGCAGAGCCGTGGTCCGCAGCGCCGCGAACGCCTCGTCGAAATGGATTTCAAAGAAGTCCAGCAGAGTTCCTTGGCCCTTGCAGTCCTTTGCAACCCTTTCCGCGAACCGCGACATGATCTCGCTGCAGAGGCCCTGTCCGTCGCCCATGCCGGCAAAGACTCGCTTAAGGGACCGCTCAATCCGTGCAAGGAGAAACCGATAGACCTGTTTGAACTCCGCTTGGGAGCCTGTCGACCAGGCTCTACGCATGAAATGGGTCAGTACTTCGGAGGGGACATATCCTGTGCTCTTTCGCGACGCCGTCGCGAACTGCCGCGCCCTTTCCTCCGGCGTGGCCAATTCCATCTGCTGAATCCAGGCTTCAATTTCAGGTGGGCGAACGTATAGCGTGCCATCCAGTCTTCTTCGCTTCAGCGGTTCCGGCATAAGCTCCCTCTCGATGTGATCACGAATAGTGCTGGGTTAGCGGGTGCGCACGGGGGGCTGCGCAGGTTGTGACATGACGATGCCCGCATGGGCCGGGAGCTCGATGCTCGCATTGCCGCGCCTGCAGCGCGTCGACGGCAAGCTCCAGCCGTTTGGAAACACGCACAATCATGGTCTTGATGGTGTTTCGGCGAGCCGATCTAAATCGCCAGAACGATGGCGCACCTTGTGTAGCGGCCGATGCGCCTTAAGCGCCCGGGCGCAGTCGTCCGTAAAGGTGTGCCGGCGGCAAATATGGTCCCCAGGCGTCGTACCAAACAGAACAGTCGCCTTCGAAGCCAGCCGCTCTGCAAACCGCCTCTCGCCAGATATCAGGCGGCGGCACGCACGAACCCAGTGCAATGATTACTGCCACGGCCTCTTCTCCCTCGGTCTCATTTTGAAGACATCATGAAAGATCGCAGTCCGGATGACAAGAGAGCTAACACCAGCAGGCGCACGGACAGAGATCCTCTTCGCCTGCAAAGGCTACTTCTTTAGTGCACGCATTACTCGCTCATCTCCCATTTCTACCCGCCGACTACCATTGCCGGTTTCATCCGAATGGAGATCGCAAGCACTGAGAAATGCATGCGTATCGATGGCGATCGATTGCGCTAGTAGGTCGCGCATCAATCCGGCGGCTGCCCAGGAAGCAGCCACAGATGACGTCTGGTGTTCGACGTGGTGCCGCGCCCTTAACTAGCTGCGCAGCACAGCCGCCAACTCCCACTCCCCACTGGCATCGTCGCGCCGAAGCACGTACAGTCCGTCCTCCGTTTGCAGCTTCCACCAACGACGATCGGTGCCGTACCAACGATCGGTGATCGCCTGCACGGCCAGGCGCCGCTCGCCGAACCACACGACAGCGGGCGCGGGTTTGATCTCCATGGCGCCACGATAACCGGTCACTCAGGAGTACCTCGCCATCCTTGGCAAGTCCGCGTTCGGCCCATTGCTGCCGGTGGGCGTTTTCTGAGCGGATGACCGGTCCACCCAAGTAGCAGGCGTTCGCCGACTCGTGGCGAAAACTGGCGGAAGGAAGCGGTCGTTTGGGGAGGTGTACCGAAGACGGCGACGAAGCCGAGGCCCAACAACAGGCCAAGGGCAACCCCGAGATGACGACGGCCGAGATCGAGGCCACGGTGGCGCTGATGAAGGGCCGGGGCATCGTCGATTCGGGCGAGGCCGTCACGGCCGGCACCGGGCGCGCTGCGCCGATCCGGCACTCGCGGTACGGACATGTGCGGGTCGGGCACACTCGGCCTATGACCGACATCTCGAATCCGGCGCAATGAAGGCGCCGGACAACCTGGCGGCGATGCCGCCGACGGTGGACCCCGAGGCGCGGCTGGTGTTCATCGTCAACGCCGCCGCCGGCAGCATCGCGCCCGAACACAAGCGTGCTGCGATCGAAGCTGCGCTGGCCGAGGCGGGGCGTGAAGGCGAGCTGCGTTTCGTCCGTCCTGCCGATCTGGCGCAGGCCGCCGACGAGGCAGCGCTCACCGCGCTCCACCGGCGCTCGGCGGTGGTGGCGGTGGGCGGCGACGGCACGCTCAACGCGGTGGCCCGGGCCGCCCATGCTCACGGGTGCGCAATGGGGCTGGTGCCGCAGGGCACCTTCAACTACTTCGCGCGCGCGCACGGCCTGCCGGAGGACGCAGCCGAGGCGACCCGCGTGCTGCTGCAGGGCGCGCCGGTGCCGGTGCAGGTCGGGGTCGTCAACGAACAGCTGTTCCTGGTCAACGCCAGCCTGGGCCTGTACCCCGAGATGCTGAAGGACCGCAAGGCCTACACCGCCCGTTTCGGCCGCCATCGGCTGGTGGTGCTGTTCGCCAGCGCAACGACACTGCTGCGCACGCACCGGCCGCTGCGGCTGCGCATCCGCTGCGAAGGCGCCGTGCGCGAGATCACCACGCCGACGCTGTTCGTCGGCAACAACCGGCTGCAGCTCGAGCGCGTGGGCCTGCCCGAGGCCGAGGCGCCGGACGACGGCCGGCTCGCGGCGGTGATGCTGCGGCCGATCGGTACGCTGGCGATGCTGGGGTTGATGCTGCGCGGCGCGCTGGGCACGCTGGGCGAGGCCGACACGATCGAGCACTTCGAGTTCACGCAGATGCAGGTGCGGCCACGGCTGCTGCCCGGGCGGCGGAGCATCCGCGTGGCGATGGACGGCGAGGTCAGCCGTCTGCGCGTGCCGCTGGAGATCGGCCGCTCGCCGCGCCCTTTGTTCCTGATCAAGCCACGGCCGTGAGCGTGCTGCTGCAGATCTCGGACACGCACTTCGGCACCGAGCAGCCGCCGGTGGTCGAGGCGCTGGCCGCGTTCACGGCCCGGCAGCGGCCCGACGTGGTGGTGCTCTCGGGCGACATCACCCAGCGCGCAAGGCGCGCGCAGTTCCATGCCGCGCGCGCCTTCGTCGAACGCCTGGCCACGCCGGTGCTGGCGATACCGGGCAACCACGACGTACCGCTGTTCGACGTGCTGGCGCGCTTCACCCGCCCGTACGGCCACTACCGGGAGGCCTTCGGCGACGAGCTCGAGCCGGTGCATGCGTCGGCCGACCTGCTGATGCAATGCCTGAACACCACGCGCTGGTGGCGGCACACGAACGGCGAGATCTCGGCCGAGCAGATCGAGCGCGTGGCCGCGCGCGTCGCCGGCGCCGCGCCCGGTCAGTTGCGCGTGATCGTCGTGCACCAGCCGGTCTCGGTGCCGCGCGCCGGCGAGGTCCACAACCTCGTGCGTGGGCACGCCGCGGCCGTGCACCGCTGGGCCGATGCCGGCGCCGACCTGGTGATGGGCGGCCATATCCACCTGCCCTACGTGATGCCGTTACCCGGGCTGCCGCGCAGGCTGTGGTCGGTGCAGGCCGGCACCGCCGTGTCGCACCGCGTGCGCGACGGCCAGCCCAATTCCGTCAACGTGCTGCGCTGGGGCCGCGACGCACCGCCTGGGCGCTGCGTGGTCGAGCAATGGGACTGCCCCGCGGCCGGTCCCGCTTTCGTGCGCGCCGCGGTGACCGAGTTCGAGCCGCAACGCGTGGGCTGAACCCCATAACGATGTCTGGAGATCTCCATCTTCCCTATCTGCACGGCTACCCGCCTGAGCTGCTGGCGCAGGTGCGGGAACTGATCAGGGCTGGCCGACTGGCCCAGACGTTGGCACAACGCCACCCCGTGGCGCATGAGGTGCGTACCGATCGAGCTCTCTACGATTACGTTAACGAGCTCAAGTCAAGCCACATGAAGAGTGCGCCGCCGCTGGCAAAGGTGGCCTACGACCCGAAACTGCACATCGTGAGGAACGCCCTTGGCACGCACAGCGCCGTTTCCCGCGTCCAGGGCAGCCGGCTCAAGGCCAAACGAGAGATCCGCGTTGCCGCGCTGTTCAAGGAAGCACCGGCGGACTTCCTGCGCATGATCGTCGTTCACGAGCTCGCGCATTTGAAGGAGCGGGAACACGGCAAGGCGTTCTATTCGCTGTGCCTGCACATGGAGCCGGACTACCATCAGCTCGAATTCGACCTGCGCCTGTGGCTCACCGCGCAAGAGTTGGCGACGGCAGACGTGGCCTCCCGCCCCTGAGCCCGTCACATGCTTTGGGCTGAGGCGGAGCGCGAGCGCCGCGCGAAGGTGATTCACGCCGAGGGATATGCAAGCCAATCGTCGCCGTTGTGCGCCTGCGGCTAGCTACGGGGTACGGCCGCCAACTCCCACTGCCCACTCACATCGTCCCGCCGCAGAACGTAGAGCCCATCCTCCGTTTGCAGCTTCCACCAACGACGATCGATCCCGTACCAACGGTCGGTGATCGCTTGCACGGCCAGGCGCCGCTTGCCGAACCACACGACAGCGGGCTCGGGTTCGCCCCCAAGGCCTTCCTGGTATTCCACCCGGATCTCCATGGCGCCACGATAACCGGTCGCTCAGGAGCGCCTCGCCATCCTTGGCAAGTCCGCTCGACCCACTCCCGACATTCGCCCCTCAAGATTCGACGGCAGAATCCAGACATTGGAGAAACCAATGTCCGGCTCAGGGACTGTTCAGCGTGAATGGCCTATGGTGCAAGGCCTGGGGTTACGGGTTACCCCGCTGCATCGTATGGCGGGCACCTGGGCCATGCTGAGCTCGCCGCACGACCGGCACACTCCGCTGCCTATGCCGGCGAAGGCGACAACGTGGTCGTTGCCGCAGTCATCACACCAGACCCGCGCAAAGCCGTGGGCAAAGATGCCGCAAGCCAGGTTTCGAAGTGCCCGCGCACGGCACGGTTCGCTCGGGGTGGCGGGGGTTGAGTCCTGGTTTACCCGCGGCAAGCGAGTTGGGGCGCGTTCTTCAGTAGCCCAGGGCGGCAAAGAGCGTTCGGCCGGTCATGAAGATGAGGATCAACGAGCCCACGGTCCACAGGGTCGCACGCAGGTCATGAGTTTGTGCGCTCAGGTACGCAGCGAAGTGCAGGAGCCGCGACACCACGTAGCCGTACAGCAGCGCTTGCGCGAGCAACAGCGGCGGCCCAGTCAGTATGTAAAGCAAGCCTGCAACCAGAAAGAACGGCAGGTTTTCCAGGTCATTCAGATGGATACGGCGGATGCGCTCGACGCGCTCGTTGGGCGCAAGCTGTTGGGGGCTGGGCGCTGGGTTCAGCGGGGTCTTTTGCAGGTCTTCCGGCGACCGGAAGCCCCCTCGCTCCGTCATCATGCGAACCACCGTCAACCAGGACATGCCAACGGCCTTGAGGATCATCAGCGTCGCAGCGATCGCGTAGGCCGCGAACAGCGGGTTTTGCAGGCTCAACTTGTCCATTCTTGTCTCCTCAGCATTGTTGAAGCATCGAATCGTACGCATCGGCCAGCCGATTCAGCGCCTCACCGCAGCGGGTCCGCGTTGATGAGCCATGCATCAGTGCCAGCATCTGCGGTTCGAGTGCCGCCAGGCGGCGGATCGTCTGGCCGGTGGCAGGCGAGAGCGCCGTCGCATGGAACAGCTCTTCCGCGGCAAGTGCAGGACCAACGATGTCGCCGTCCGTCAAGGCCGGCCCGTCGCCCGCGTGGGTAAAGAGGTCTCCGCAGAACAATGTCCCCGTAGTCTCTTCGAACAATACGCGCGACTCCCAATTGTGCGGGACATGGGGCGTGTCGATGTGACGCACCCGCTTGCCGCCGAGGTCGATGATTTCACCGTCGGCCAGTTTGCGCGGCGCGCGATCACACAGGTCATCGAGCGAGACCATGCAACCGGTCGCGCCATGTGCGACCTGCGCATGTGGCGCGGCCGCCAGAAATTCGTTCATCGCCCCGCCCTCATCGGACTCGACATGCCCGAATCCGATCCATCGCAGCCGCTCCAGGGGCACGATTCGAGCAATTGCCTGAGACACCAGCGGAAACATGCGTCGCCCCCCGGTGTGGAACAACATCGGATCGTCGGCATCGATAAGGAATTGGTTGAAGGTGAAACCTCCGGGCGCGGCCTCGGGCACGCACGTGGAGATGCGGTACATGCGATTGGCTATTTCATGGATGCGCGTTTGCATGCAGTTTCTCCTTGGGTTGGGGCTGGCGGCGCTCGCGCAGAAGGTCCGGCCTTGACGCGAAGAATAGCACAAAATGTACCGTTGGTAGAAAATATTACTTCAAGGTAATTTAAATACTAGAGGTAAAATATCAAAGCGTTCACCATCTGCCGAGCCCTGATGCCGTCCAAGAAGCCCCTTCCGGTTCCTCCCGCGAATGCCGCGGTTGCCGCCCGGGTCACCCGCCGCGAGCAACGTCGCCACCGGTCGCGCGAGGAGATACTCACTGCCGCGCGCTGCGTCCTATTGCGCAATGGAATCGCCGCGACGACCCTCGATGCGGTAGCCAGGGAGGTCGGGGTATCGAAGACGGCGCTGTACTACTACTTCCCGTCCAAGGATGCGTTGTTCTTCGAACTGGTGTTTGCGAACCTTCAGTCTCAGGCCCAGGCGGTCTATGACGCGGTAGAGAAGTCCAAGAGCGGTGGCGAGGCGCTTGGCGCCATCGTCGACGAATCGGTGAAGGTATTTGCGTCGAGGGTCGACGACTTCCGCCTGGCTTACCTACAGGCCCAGGTCGCCGGCCAGGGCGCGGTCCATTTCGACCCGCAGCAGTTCGCGCGTATCCGCCCGCTCAACGAGCTGTTCCTTGCCGGGGCGACGAAGAAACTGCGCGACGAGCAAAAGAAGCGGCCGGGCCGCGCGAAAGTCGAACCCCGCCTCATGGCTTTTCTTGCCTACCTGGCCAGCATCGGGCTGCTGACGATGAAGGGAATGGTCGAAGGGCTGGACGACCCGCTGGTTTACTCGGATGCGCAACTCGTTGAGGGGTTCGCGCGTGTGTTCGCGGCGGCGGCGGCGCCGTGAACTATGTCGATTCGATACTTGTCAGGTGATACTCGGATCTGAGCGGCGAACTTGCCAGCTCACTATCGGCTTTCGCGAGTGAAAGCCGAGGGGCAAGCCCGCAAAGGCCCGAGAATCGGGCAATGAAAGCCCCTGCCCGCCTCCAGACCCTCATGGCCGAAGGCCTGATCGACAGCGTCGTGCGCCAGCTAAAGAGCGGGAAGGAAGCCGATGTCTACGTGGCGCTTCAACGCGTGGGCTGAACCCCATAACGATGTCTGGAGACCTCCACCTTCCCTATCTGCACGGCTACCCGCCTGAGCTGCTGGCGCAGGTGCGGGAACTGATCAGGGCTGGCCGACTGGCCCAGACGTTGGCACAACGCCACCCCGTGGCGCATGAGGTGCGTACCGATCGAGCTCTCTACGCGAGAGATCCGCGTTGCCGCGCTGTTCAAGGAAGCACCGGCGGACGTCCTGCGCATGATCGTCGTTCACGAGCTGGCGCATTTGAAGGAGCGGGAACACGGCAAGGCGTTTTATTCGCTGTGCCTGCACATGGAGCCGGACTACCATCAGCTCGAATTCGACCTGCGCCTGTGGCTCACCGCGCAAGAACTGGCGACGGCAGACGTGGCCTCTCGCCGCTGAACCCGTCACATGCTTGAATTCGGGGGCGTCTGTGCGAACGAGTTCGCGCCCAGCATGCTCAGCATGAACGCGCGGAGCAGAATATTGATTTACGACACGACGGCGGTTCATATGCCGATCTTCATGGACCGACACGACGATCATTGCGGCACACCAGGTCCATGCACTTCTTCTACGCCAAGCTTCCGGTAGGTTCCAGTCTTGCGGGCCGTGAGCGCGCTTTCCACGAAGGATTGGAAGCTGCGCTTGCCGAGGAGAAGGTAGGCTCCGTTCTGGGATGGGGTGATTCTTTGTCCCATATGAATGCCAGCCAACCTGCTCGCGTAGCATTTCACCGGATCGATATCGAGATCACTGATTTCAAACCGGCGCTGACATTGCTCCAACGCACGCTCGTAGCGCTCGATGCGCCGGTGGGCACTGAGATTCACTACACCGTTGACGGAACTGCATTACAGGACGTCTTCAGTTCTGCCGGGTGGCGTACCGGACCATGCAGCACAACCACCCAACGCCCTGGTCTTGAAAGACGGTGACATAGCCCTTGACCAGCGGGCGCACAAGTCGACCGTCACGCCGCGTCGAGCTACAAAGAGACTGCCCGTAGAATCAATGGCAGAGCAGCATCACACAGTAACTTACAAGAGGAGCAAGCATGAAAGTCATTTCTCGCACCCTGACCGGATTGGTCTGCGCAATCAGTTTGGGGCTGGGTTTCCCGGCCCTGGCCGCCGAGAAGGTGAACATCGGCATCGTCACCGCGCCGAACTTTGTCCACACGATTGCCGCAACGAAGTTCAAGGAAGAACTCGACAAGGCCTTGCCCGGCAAGTACGAAGTGATCATTCATCACTCGGCTGCGCTGGGAAGTGAGACGCAAGTCCTGCAACAGCTCCAGCTTGGCACGGTGCAGATGAGCGTCTGCACGACGGGACCGGTGGAGGCCTTTGTGCCGGAGATCAAGGCTCTGGAGATGCCCTTCCTGTTCAGTTCCTACGAGGCTTCGGACAAGGTCCTGGACGGCCCGATCGGTCAGGACTTGCTCAAACGTTTCGACAAGGCCGGGCTGGTCGGCATGCATTTCCTGGACAACGGCTTTCGCGACGTCACCAACTCCAAACATCCGGTCAACGGCCCCGACGACCTCAAGGGCATGAAGATCCGCACGATGGAGTCGCCGACGCACCTGGCGATCTGGCGCGCCATTGGAGCCAACCCGACGCCGATGGCCTGGCCTATCACCACGCAGCTTCAACAAGGCGTGCTCGATGGTCAGGAGAACCCTATTTCGGTGATTTCGGCCGCCAAGCTCAATGAAGCCGGACAGAAATACCTGTCCCTCACGCGGCACGTCTATTCGGCACTGGTGTTCGTCGGCAGCAAGGCCTTCATGGACAAACTTCCGGCAGCCGATCGCAAGGCCTTCATGGATGCCGCCCGGACGGCATCGTTCGCCGGCCGCCGTTATGTGCGTGAAAACGAAGCCAGCCAGCTTGCGGGGCTGAAGGCCGCCGGCATGCAGGTGGTCGAGAACCCCGACCTTGCGGCCTTCCGCGCCAAGACCGAGCCGCTCTATGCTTCCCTGACTGGCGATACCAAGAAAATCGTCGACGAGATTCGCAAGACAGTGAAGTAAGCGCGAAGCGACCATGAGTGTCCGCCATCAGCTGCAGCTGTACAGCGAGCGCATCAACGACCTGGTAGAAAAGTTGCTGCTGGTGGCAGGCGTCGCCATTTCCGTGATCCTGTTCGCCCAGGTGCTGGCACGTTACGCCGGGCACTCGCTGAGCTGGTCCGAGGAGCTGGGTCGCTACCTGCTGGTGGCCACCACATTTCTGGGCGCCACAGTCGCCTACAAGCGTGCGCATTTCATCGGCCTGGCGGGCTTCGGCGCGCGCCTTGGTTTGCTGTTCGAGCAGTTCATCGTGCGCGGGCTGCAGGTGTTGACTCTGGGCTGCTTCGGGCTGATCACCTGGTACGGCGTGATCTACACGGTGAATTCCTGGGAGCAGACCTCGACCGCGATGCAGATGCCGATGTCGCTGCCGATCGCTGTGGTGCCGCTGTCCGGTGCGATCTTCCTGCTGCACATTCTGGCCGACATGACCAAGAGCAAGAAGCTCACGCCATGATCATCGTCCTGTTGTTCACGCTGATGTTCCTGCTGATGACCGTCGGGCTCCCGATTGCCCTGGCCATCGGCTTGCCGGCTATCGGCCTGATCGTCACGCCCGGTGTGTTCCCGGATACCGTCGGACTGGCGGCGCTGGGGCAAACGGTGGTCCAGCAACTGTTTTCCGGCGTCGATTCCTTCGATCTGCTCGCCGTGCCGCTGTTCATGATCGCCGGCTCCATCATGGAGGTCGGTGGCATCTCCAGGCGCCTGATCGAATTCTGCGACAGCCTGGTCGGCTGGGCGCCCGGTGGGCTGGCGGCAGCGGCCATCGTGGCCTCGATGATCATTGCCGGCATATCCGGTTCGGCCGCGGCCGATACCGCCGCGATCGGCGGCGTGGTGATTCCAGCGATGATCCGCCAGGGCTACCCACCGGCTTTTGCCGCTGCCGTGGTGGCGGCCGGCGGGTCGATCGGCATCATCATTCCACCGTCGATCCCCATGGTCATTTTCGGCTTCATGACCAACATTTCGATCTCCCAACTGTTTGCCGGCGGCATGCTGGTCGGCGTCTTGATGGGGCTGTCTTTCCTCGTCATCGCGGTCTGGGTCTCCTGGCGCAAAGGCTACGGCGAACGCCAGCCATTCGCCTGGAAGAAAGTGCTCGCGACCGGCAGGGCGGCGTTCTGGTCGATGGGTGCACCGGTGGTGGTGCTTGGCGGCATCCTGACTGGCATTGTGACGGTGACCGAAGCCGCAGCGCTGGCGGTCTTCTACGCGCTGCTGGTCGGAACCGTGATCAATCGCGAACTGGCCTGGAAGGCCTTGCCGGGGCTCATCGTGCGCTCGCAGGTGGCGGCCGGCGGCATCCTGTTCATCATCGCCATGGCCAAGATTTTTGGCTGGCTTCTGGCCATGCAGCAGACTGCCCATCTGCTCGATGTTTTCGTCAATTCCCTGTCCTTGCCACCGACCGGTCTGCTGCTGCTGATCATGGGTCTGCTGCTGATTGTCGGCTGCATCATGGAAACCACGGCCGCCCTGCTGTTGCTGGTGCCGGTGCTGGCGCTGCTCACACCGCAGATGCAGGTCGACCCGATTCAGTTTGGCGTGCTGGTCGTGGTCAACCTGGCGATCGGCATGCTCACGCCGCCGGTGGGCATTTGCCTGTTCGTGGCTTGCGGTATTGCCGACGTTTCGCTCGGCAAGATTTCGCGCGCGGTCATGCCGCTTGTGATCGTCGCGATGATCGACCTGCTGATCGCCGCGCTGTGGCCGCCGCTGACCATGTGGCTGCCAACGCTGTTCTACCGCTAGGCCTGCCTGGTATTCCACCCGGATCTCCATGGCGCCACGATAACCTGTCGCTCAGGACTGCCTCGCCATCCTTTGCAAGCCCGCTTCCAATCCTGAGCGGGCGTACGCAAGGCTCAATTCAACACCGAAACGATGCCCTTCAGCTCTTGCTGCGGCGACGGTTCGCGAGTGCACGGCACCACACGCTGCTGCATAGCAGTACCGCAGGCAGCTGCGATCTTTCGAGCGGCACGAGCGGCCCTCCACGGGCTTCGAGATGCCGGGTCCCGTTCGGGGACACGATCCCGCCTACGGCCACCGCTTCCGGTGTGACAATGGTCTTTCGCCCAGAACCCCTTGATTCCAATGAAACGAAAGATTCTTTTCCTCGCCTTGGCGGTCACTTTCGGCATTGTCGGCTGGCAACTGATGCGCGGCAGTCGATCGCAGGAGGCCAAGGTCGACGCCCCCGTACCGCTCAGCGTCACCGTGGCGGAGGTCCAGCAGCGTGATCTGCCGCTGACCATCAGCGCCATTGGCCGCACAGAGGCCAAAGCGTCGGTGTTGGTCAAGTCGCGCCTGGACGGCCAAGTTTCCGAAGTGGCGTACACGGAAGGGCAGACCGTGCACAAAGGGCAGTTGCTGCTTCGTATCGATCCAGCCCTGCTGGAAGCCCAACAACGCCAGGCCGAGGGCGTGTTGGCGCGCGACGAGGCGCAACTGACCAAGCTGCAAGGCGACTACCAGCGCAACTCGGCGTTGATGAGCCAGGGCTTCATCTCGGAAAGCGGACTGAGTCAATCCAAGGCGGATCTGCAGGCTGCGCAGTCGACCCTGAAGGCGGACAGGGCCGCCCTGGACAGCGCTCGCCTGCAACTGGGCTACACGCGCATTGCTGCGCCCATGGACGGCGTGGCGGGCGCGCTGCTGCTGCCGGTTGGCGGCGGCGCCAAGGCAAACGACACCACCTTGCTGGTGATCAATCAGATCCAACCCATCTACGTGAGCTTTTCCCTGCCGGAATCTCAATTGGCGCCGGTGAAGGCGGCACAGCGCAAAGGCCCGGTCATCGTCACCGCCACCGTGGCTGGCATCGATCACGCCCTCACCGGCAAGCTGGCCTTCATTGACAACACGGTTGACCCCACCAGCGGCGCCATCACCGCCAAGGCGGTATTCGCCAACGCCGACAGCGCGCTGACGCCGGGCCAGTTCGCGCAGGTTGTGTTGCAACTTGACTCCGTACCCAACACTTTGGTTGTCCCGGCCCAGGCCGTGGAAAGCGGTGTCGATGGATCTTATGCGTTTGTCGTCAATGCTGACTCCAGCGTCAGCCTGCGCCAGCTCAAACTCGGGCCACAGGCGGGTGGTTACCAGGCCGTGTTGGCGGGCCTGGCCAAAGGCGAGCGTGTGGTCATGACCGGGCAGGAGCGTCTGCGCGACAAGGGCAAAGTCACCATCAGTACCGCGCCAGCAGCCGCCCGTACCAGCCCATGAACCTGTCTGCACCCTTCATACGAAGGCCCATTGCCACCTCCCTGCTGATGCTGACGCTGCTGTTGTTCGGCATCGCCGGTTATGTGCTGATGCCGCTGGCAGCGCTGCCGTCGGTGGACCTGCCCACCATCAACGTCTCGGCCGAGCTGCCGGGCGCCAGTGCCGAGGTGATGGCCACCTCGGTGGCGACGCCGCTGGAGCGGCAATTGGCGCTGATCCCGGGTATCACCGACATGACGTCCAGCAGCGCGCAGGGCGTCACATCGATCACCGTGCAATTCGACCTCAGCCGCAGCATCGATGCCGCCGCGCAGGACGTGCAGGCTGCCATCAACAGCGCCACCGGTCTGCTGCCGCGCACGCTGCCCAACCCGCCGACCTGGGAGAAGGCCAATCCGGCGGACTTTCAGATCATGTCCATCGCCGTGACATCCGATGTGCTGCCACTGCAACAGGTGGACGTCTACGCCGACACCTACATTGCACAGCAGTTGTCACCCATCAGCGGCGTCGGTCTGATTGATCTGCATGGCGAGCAAAAGCCCGCCATCCGGGTGCAAGTGGACCCCGGCAAGCTCAACACGCTGGGCCTGAGCCTGGAGCAGGTGCGCGCTGCCCTGGGCACGGCCACCGCGAACGCGCCCAAAGGCTCGTTGGACGGTCCCAAGCGCTCGGTATCAGTCGATGCCACCGACCAGCTCACCAAGGCGGCCGACTACGACAACCTGGTGCTGGCCTGGCGCAATGGCGCACCGATCCGGGTGCGCGACATCGGCCAGGCCGTGGACGGTCCCCAGGACGTGAAGCAGGCGGCCTGGATACAGGGCAAGCGCGCCATCATCGTGGACATCCACAAGCAGCCCGGGGGCAACGTGGTGCAGACGGTGGACGCCATACGCCGGGCGTTGCCCGAGCTGGAGGCTACGCTGCCCGCGTCGGTCAAGGTCGAAGTGGTGAACGACCGTACCCAGACCATCCGCGCCAGCTTGAGGGATGTCCAACGCACGCTGCTGCTGACCGTCGCCCTGGTGGTGTTCGTGGTGTTCCTTTTTCTGCGCGGCTTCTGGGCCACGCTGATCCCGGCGCTGGCGATACCGCTGTCCATCGCCGGTACCTTCGCCGTGCTGAATCTGGCCGGCTACAGCATCGACAACCTGTCGCTGATGGGCATCACCATCGCCGTAGGCTTCGTGGTGGACGACGCCATCGTCGTGATCGAGAACATCATCCGCCATGTGGAGGCCGGCGACGAACCCTTCAAGGCGGCGCTGGACGGGGCCGCCCAGGTATCGTTTACCGTGGTCTCCATGACGGCGTCGCTGATCGCGGCGCTGATTCCGCTGTTGTTCATGAGCGGCGTGGTGGGACGATTGTTTCGCGAGTTCTCCGTCACGGTCAGCGTGGCCCTGCTGATGTCGGCGCTGGTATCGCTGACGGTCACTCCCATGCTTTGCCGGGTTCTACTGCACCTGGACCAGCACCGCCAACCCGGCGCGGTAGCGCGCGCGGCGGAACGCGCCTTCCTGGGCTTGGCCGCGGCGTATGACCGGGCGTTGATCCGCGTGCTGCGCCATCCAGCCATCACACTGGCCACCACCATCACGGTGTTGTTCGTCACCGTCCTGCTGTTCTGGTTCATCCCCAAGGGTTTCTTTCCGCAGCAAGACACCGGCCAGATCTTCGGTACCAGCGAGGCACCCAGCGACATCTCGGCGCCGGCGATGGCGCTGCGCCAGATGGAATTGGTGCGCCTGGTCATGGCGGACCCCGATGTGGACAAGGTGTACAGCTGGACCAACTCGTCGCCGCTGAACGAGGGCCGTTTGGCCATCAACCTCAAACCCTTTGAAACGCGCCATGCCAATGCCGGCCAGATCATGGCGCGGCTGACCAAGAAAGTCGCCGGCCTGCCAGGCATTGAGTTGCACCTGCGCACCCGCCAGGAGTTGCAAGTGGGCGGCCGCAGCAGTGCCACCCAGTTTCAATACACGCTGGAAGATACCGACCTGCGCGAGCTGTACGACTGGACACCCCGGCTCGTGCAGCGCTTGAAGAAACTGCCGCAGCTCAGCGACGTGACCAGCGATTTGCAGAGTGCCGCGCCGCGCACCACGGTGGTGATAGACCGTGACCGCGCGGCCCAGTTCGGCATCACGCCGCAGCTCATAGACGATACCTTGTATGACGCGCTAGGCCAGCGCCAGGTTGCCACCGTGTTCACTCAGATCGACCAATACCATGTGGTGCTGGAACTGGATCCGGCCCACAAGCTGGACGGCGCCGCGCTGCTGGAGATGCGCGTGCCCTCCAGCACCGGCCAGCTGGTGCCGCTGGCCAGCATTGCACATTTTGATGATTCCACGGTACCGACCCAGATCAATCACCAGGGCCAGTTTCCGGCGGTGACGCTGTCTTTCAACCTCGCGCCCGACGTGGCGCTGGGCGATGCGGTCAAAGCGGTGGAGCAGGCCATTGGCGCGATGCCGTTGCCGGCCACACTGCATGGCAGCTTTCAGGGAAATGCCAAGGCATTCAAGACCTCGACCGGCAGTCAACCCTGGCTGATTCTGGCAGCCATCGTGGCTGTCTACGTGGTACTGGGCATTTTGTACGAGAGCTACATTCACCCACTCACCATTCTCAGTACCCTGCCTTCCGCCGGACTCGGCGCTTTGCTGGCGTTGTGGCTGTTTCGTTACGACCTGAACGTCATCTCCATGATCGGCATCATCCTGCTGATCGGTATCGTCAAGAAGAACGCGATCATGATGGTGGACGTGGCGCTCGAACTGGAACGCAGCGTGGACACCGATCCGCGCGAAGCCATTCACCACGCCTGCAAGCTGCGCTTTCGCCCCATCATGATGACGACGGGCGCGGCCCTCCTGGGCGCGTTGCCGCTGGCCTTGGGAACGGGTGCCGGCTCTGAATTGCGAGCGCCAGTCGGAGTGGCGCTGGTGGGTGGTCTGCTGGTGTCGCAAGTGCTGACGTTGTTTACGACGCCGGTGATTTACCTGTATCTGGATCGGCTCGGCCAGTATGTGGCCCGGCGATGGCGAATCAGCGGCACGGAAGCGAAAGCTGCCTGAGCCATTCGCAAAATAGCCGGTCGCTCAGGAGTGCCTTGCCATCCCTGGCGCCGCCTTCACGCGTGTGGCGTCGCGCGCTCGATGATGGCCGCGCAATCCACGCCGCGCGGCAGGGTGCCGTAGTTGTGGTGGCCTGCGGAGGCCAGACGCGACGCACAGAAGGCGTCCGCGACGAAGGACGGCGCGTGCTGAACCAGCTGGGCCGCCTGCATGGCCAGGGCCATCCTGTCGACCATGTCGCGGGCGCGGAACTCCAGGTCGGCCAGGTCGCGGAAATCCTTTTGCAGCGCGAGCACCCAACGGTCCAGGTTCGCGTTGGCGCCCATGGCTCTGGACACCTCGCTGAAAAACGCGCCCACCACGTCCGGGGTCTTCTGCATCGCGCGCAAGACGTCCAGGCACTGCACGTTGCCGCTGCCTTCCCAGATCGCGTTGACCGGCGACTCGCGAAACAGCCGCGGGAACGGGCCGTCCTCCATCACGCCGCTGCCGCCTATGCACTCCATCGACTCGTAGGTGTGGTTGGGCGTGCGCTTGCAGATCCAGTATTTGCCCACCGCGGTGCACAGGCGCACCAGCAGATCCTCGTGCTGCTTGTCGCGGTGGTCCATGGCGCGCGCGATGCGCATCGTCAGCGCCAGCGAGCCTTCGTGCTCCAGCACCAGGTCGGCCAGCACGTTTTGCATCAGCGGCTGCTGGTTGAGCACCTTGCCGAAGGCCGAGCGGATCGAGCAATGATGCAGCGCCTGCGACACGGCGGCACGCTGGCCCGCCGATGAACCGACCATGCAGTCGAAGCGCGTCATCGCCACCATTTCGATGATGGTGCGCACGCCCCGGCCCTCCTCGCCGACCATCCATGCGAGCGCGCCGCGCAGCTCGGTTTCGCTCGACGCGTTGGAGACGTTGCCCATCTTGCGCTTCAGGCGCAGCACCTGCATGGCGTTCTTGGTGCCGTCCGGCCGCCAGCGCGGCATCAGGAAGCACGACAGCCCGACCGGTGTCTGCGCCAGGACCAGGAAGGCGTCGCACATCGGCGCCGACACGAAGTACTTGTGGCCGACCAGTTCGTAGGCCTCGCCGGGCCCGCCCGGCCCGATCGGATAGGCCCGTGTGGTGTTGGCGCGGACGTCCGAGCCGCCCTGCTTTTCGGTCATCGCCATGCCGATCGTGATGCCCTGCTTGTCGGCAGCGGGCACGTTGCGTGGGTCGTAGGTGCGCGCGGTGATCTTCGGCTCCCACAGTTTCGCAAGCGTTGGGGTCAGGCGCAGCGAAGGCACCGCCGCGAATGTCATCGTGACCGGGCAGCCGTGCCCGGCGTCCACCTGCCCGTGCAGGTAACTCCCTGCGGCACGCGCCACGTGTGCGCCGGGTTTCGGATCGGTCCACGGCGACGAGTGCAGCCCGCGCTCGATCGCCGTCTTCATCAGCGTGTGGTAGGCCGGGTGGAATTTCACCAGGTCGATGCGATTGCCGAAACGGTCGTGCGTCTCGAGCTCGGGGCCGAAGCGATTGGCCTGCACACCCAGTTCCAGGTAGTCGGCCGATCCGGTGAGCGCGCCGAAGGCGGTTAAATTGTCGTGGGCCCAGCCCGCGCCCTCGCGCCGGACGGCCTCGAGCAGCGCGGCGTCCTGGGCGTACAGGTTGTAGTCGGCGAGCTCCCGCGAGACATTGATCACTTCGTGGGTGTCGGCGAGATACAGCGAGTCTTTGTGAAATGTGTCGGGTGCGTTCATGGCGTGGCCTCCAGGGTCTGCAATGCGGGCCTGGCCCGCGGGGTCGGTTGATCGGAGCTGTGGGTAGCGAAGAATCGCTGCCAGACGGCATGGCCGGCGGCATCGAAGCGCACCACGGCTTCGACGAAAGCGCTGCGGGCCGCGGCGTCCACCAGCGGCGCCGGCAGCAAGGGATCGAACACCAGTTCGCGGATCGCGTCGTTTCCCAGGACGTACGCCTCGCGCGCCGCAACATCGGGCGCCAAGGTGTCCGCGCGTGCCAGCCAGGCGTCCAGGCGGCGCTTGGTTTCGCGATAGCGGCGCGTCAGTTCGCGCCCGTCCCACAGCGCGCGGGCGTGCTGTTCGTGCGCCGCGTCGAAGTCCTGCGCGACGAAGACCGCCGCCCCGGGTTCGAGCCCGAGCGAGTGCAGCCGCGCCCGCACGCTGTCCACGCCGCCAACCAGATTGGCCGGGCGGATATGAAGTCCGCGCTCGAACTCGGCCAGGCCGAGCAGTTGCAGCGCGCGTTCGCGCGCGCGCAGCGCAACCCGGTCTCTGCGCCCGAGCGCGCCCACGTGCACTGCGATCCACCCGCCGCTCCATTCGCACAGCCTTTGCTCGGCATCGCGCCAGGTGGCGACATGGGCGGCAAGTTCCTTGGCGTGGGGCCCAAGCCGGTAGGCGCCGCGGCCGGCCGTTTCGACCAGTCCGGCTACGGCCAGGCGAGCCAGTGCCACGCGGGTGCTGGCGTCGCGAACGCCGAACAGTGCGCAGGAGACCACCGCCTCGCGTGCCGTCAGCGTCTTGCTGCCGGTGCCCAGGAGCAGGTTCAGGATCAGGTGACGGGGATTGGCTGCCATTGCGTTCCAGACATTACAGAGAAACCCTCATTGCGTCAATATGTGTAATGTTACATGTCCAGCGCGCCTCAGCCGCGGCATTGCCGCGTTCCCTGCGGTACATTTCGCCCTCAGCGAATTACGGGAGCAGATCCATGGAACAACGCACTCTGGGCCGTAGCGGGCCGGCAGTCTCGGCCATCGGCCTGGGCTGCATGGGCATGTCGGGCATGTACGGCCCGTCCGACCGGGCCGAGAGCATCGCCACCATCCACGCCGCCCTGGATGCGGGCGTCACGCTGCTGGACACGGGCGACTTCTACGGGATGGGCCACAACGAGATGCTCATTGGGGAGGCGGTGGCCGGCCGGCCCCGCGACAGCTACCAGGTGAGCGTCAAGTTCGGCGCCCTGCGCGACGCCGACAACGGCTGGAACGGCTACGATGCGCGGCCCATTGCGGTGAAGAACTTCCTGGCGTACTCGCTGCGGCGGCTGGGCCTGGAGCACATCGACATCTACCGCCCCGCGCGGCTGGATCCCAACGTGCCGATCGAGGACACCATCGGTACCATCGCCGACATGGTCAAGGCCGGCCACGTGCGCCACATCGGCCTGTCGGAAGTGGGCGCGGCGACCATCCGCCGCGCGGCGGCGGTGCACCCCATCGTCGACCTGCAGGTCGAGTACTCGCTGATCTCGCGCGGCATCGAGGACGGTATCCTCGCCACCTGCCGCGAGCTGGGGATCGCCGTCACCGCATACGGCGTGCTGTCGCGCGGACTGATCAGCGGCCACTGGAACAAGGACATCCAGGCGCCGGGCGACTTCCGTGCGGCCATGCCGCGCTTTCAGCAGGGCATTGTGGAAGCGAACCTGCGCCTGGTGGATGCGCTGCGCCGCAGCGCGCAAGCGCGCGGCGTCAGCGTGGCACAGATCGCCGTTGCCTGGGTGCTCGCGCAGGGCCAGGACATCGTTCCGCTGATCGGCGCTCGCCGCCGCGACCAGCTGACCGAAGCGCTGGGTGCGCTCGACGTGAAGCTGAGCGGCAACGACCTGGCGGATATCGAGCGGGCGGTGCCCAAGGGCGCGGCGATCGGCGGCCGCTACGCGCCGGCGCAGTTGCAGCATCTGGACAGCGAACGTTGATTTCCGTAATTTGCTTCGTTCGCTCAGTCAAGTTTGATGTTGGCCTGCTTGATCACCTTGGCCCATTTCTGCGTCTCCGAACGGATGTAGGCGTCGAATGCCTCCGGCGTACCCGGTGCCGGCTCCACGCCCAGGTTGCGCATGTTCGCCTTGATCTGCTCGTCATTCAACGCTGCCGTGATTTCGGCGTTGAGCTTCGTGATGATGGTTCGCGGCGTGCCGGCAGGCGCCACGATCCCAAACCAGCCGGTGGAATCATAGCCAGTGAGACCGGCTTCGGATGCGGTGGGCACGTCTGGCAGCATAGGCAGGCGTTGCGAACTGGTTACCGCATAGGCGATCAGCTTGCCCGCCTTGATTTGCTGCAGCGCGGCTGGCAGGTCCGCCATCGCCAGCGGTATCTGGTTGCCCAGCACACCCAGCACGGCCGGGCCCGTGCCTTTGTAAGGAACTTCGACCAGTTTGATGTCCGCCATCTGAGTAAACAGGGCCGCCGAAAGGTGCATGGCCGTTCCGTTACCGCCATGCCCAATGGACAGCTTGTCCGGCTGCGCCTTTGCGAGTGCGATCAAGTCCTTCAGGGACCGCGGGGCCAGAGAGGGATTGCCGACTATGACGAAGGGAATGGCCGCCAGCATGCTCACCGGCTCCAGGTCCTTGAGCGGGTCGAACGGCATTTGCGCATACAGGCTGGAGTTGGCGGCAAGCGCGCCCGCGGCGCCCACACCCAGCGTGTACCCGTCGGGCTGCGCCTTGGCCACCAAGTTCAAGCCGATGTTGCCCCCCGCACCGGGTCGGTTATCCACCACCACTTGCTGGCCGAGCTTCTCGTTCAGGCGCGGCACGATCATGCGAACGACCGCGTCGGCGCTGCCACCAGGCGGGAAAGTCACCACCATGCGGATGGGCTTGTTGGGGAAATCGGCCGGCTGAGCGTGAAGCCCGGCCGGCAAGAAGCACGCGGCGGCAAGCATCGCGGCCCCGATTCGCAAGGAGGCCGCGAGAGCCTCGACCGCAATGGCAATGCCGGCCGTCCTTATGGTACGCATGTTTGTCTCCTGGATTCTTGGAAATAGCTGCTCAAGCCGGGTGCCACCGCCGACCAACTGCTCGGATCGAGTGCCTCAACCTGCATCCGTGCGCAGGCCGAACACGCGCTCAGCGTTAGTCTGGAAGAACATCTTCTTGTGCTCAGCCGATAACGGCAGTGCGTCCATCGCCGCCACTTCTTCCGGAACCACTTGGTACGGATAATCCATCGCGTACATCAGGCGGTCGGCGCCCATCAGCTTGTGCACATACATGACAGCCGGCTCCCAGCACATACCGCTCGTCGTGTAGTGGAAGTTCTGTCGCAGCACCTCGCTCGGTTTGCGCTGCAGCGGCCGTGCACCTGCGCACCGGTCGGAGCGGACGATGCCGGCATGCATGAAGTCAATCCGGTACAGCCAATACGGTAACGCTTCGCCCAGATGGCCGAGCACGACCTGAAGCTTGGGAAACCGGTCGAAGACGCCACCGACGATCATCCGCAAGGCGTGCAGGCCAGTTTCGCAGGCAAAGCCGTAGATTGCCGCGTCAAGCCCGCGTGACAGGAAGGGCTCCACCATCTGCGGGGATGGTGTGTTCGGGTGGAGGTACAGCGGCACGTTGAGGGCCTCGGCAGCGGCCAGGATGTCCCAGAATTTCTGGTCATCGAGGTACTCACCATTGATGTGCGAGTTGATTATCAAGCCGCGCAGGCCGAGCTTGGTTACCGCGCGCTCCAGCTCTTTGGCGGCCGCTTGGGGATCCTGCGGGGCAACTGCCGCCAAGCCGTCCAGCCGCGTGGGGTGGCGGCGAATCGTCTCGGCCAGTTGATCGTTCGTGGACTTGGCCAGGGCCGTGCCGGTGGCCGGATCGAAAGGCTGCACACCCGGACAGGTCAGCGAAAGAATCTGCACGTCGGTGCCCAGCGCATCCATCTCTCGTACGCGTCCATCGCCGATGTCCTGGATGCGACGAAACAGCGTGCTCGCCCGTTCGCTCTGGCTTCCGGCGAAGAAGCCCCACAGGCTCTGAAAACCCGGGTCCGGGATCGATTTGTCCTGGATCGCTCGCAAATACATCTGCGCCATCTCTGGAGGGAGCCATGCCTCCTCGGTGGCGATGCGGCGGTACGGCGGTACGGAAGTAATGGTTTGAGGATTCATACGTGCATTTGACATCCCCTTCTAAATTTGGAAACTCGAAATAATTTCAACCATTCATGAGTTAACCTTAAGTGACAATCGAGCAACCCACCCGGCGAGTAGCGGCTATCCGAATCTGTGGGTGCGCACGGACGTGGCCACCGGCACCACGCGCTGGGGGGCGCATTGCCGATGAAGCGGTCTTCTTCTTATGGATGATGAGGTGCCATTGGATGGAACTTGCCAGCAAGCTGAGCATCAGGCAACTACGTGCGTTCGTTGCGGTTTACAGGCTGGGGCGGTTGGCGGCGGCGGCACAAAGGCTCTCGGTAACGCAATCCGCCGTCAGCGTGGCGATCCGTCAGATCGAGACGGTGCTGGATGTGCGGCTGTTCGACCGCACGACTCGCACACTGGAGCCCACCAGCGCGGCTCATGAAGCCATCATCCTGGCTGAGCGCATCCTGCAGGACATCGAATTGCTCGGCACCGGGATCAGGGAACTGGGCGAGCGCAGGCGCGGGCGAGTGCATCTTGCGGTGACGCCTGCGGTCGCCGCGGCTCTGTTGCCGGCCACGGTGCGGAAGTTCGTCGAGCGCTATCCGTCGATTCGCCTGGTAATCGATGACTGCGCACCCGATCAGTTCTTGTCACGCATAGTGAGCGAGCAGGTTGAATTCGGCGTCGGCTCCCCGGAGCCCGGTAGCGCCGAGGTCGAGTTACAGGGTCTGCTGAAAGACAGACTTTGCCTGGTCTGTAGCAGCGATCACCCACTGGCAAAGCGCAGCCAGGTGCGGTGGCGGGACCTGCAGGGCATGCCTGTGATCGCCGTGCGGCCAGGCTATGGCGTGCGTCGGCTTATCGACAGCGTCGCCACCAAGGCAGGTGTCACACTGACGATCGCGCAGGAGGTGGGATTTATCAGCTCGGCGCATTGGATGACGGCCAGCGGACTGGGCGTGTCCATCTGGCCCGCCGCGTTGTTTCGACACTTGACCGGCGCGCAAGTCGTGCTGCGACCGTTGGTCGCTCCAGTGGTCGAGCGTCCGATCTATGTGGTATCGAAACGCGGCCGCTCGTTATCGCCGGCCAGTCAGACCTTTGTGGATCTGTTGAGATCGGACCTGTCAGCGCCTGCCCTCTCATGATCGTACCTGTGGCGATACGCCGGGCTCACCTGCCCGCCCCGCCACCATCGGCCCAGCCCCACTCCACTGTGGCTACCAGCGACACCGGCCCGAAGACCTTGACGATGTCCCACGGCACCTTGGCTGTCGTGTTGGGCGCCATGGTCATGACGCTGTCGTTGAAGCCGCTCAGGATATAGCCGTCGGACCGTCTGGAGTCAGCCGCGCCGGCCGACTCCGCTATCAGAAGACGGCCACGCTGATCTTCTCGTCCGGGGTCATGACGTTGACCAGCCTCTTCTTGAACTCGCGGTTGGTTGACCGGCAACAAGGAAAAGCACCCTCGCCGTGGGCCAAATCCCTAGGCCCTGCGCACCGCCGCCGCGCTGAAACCCGCCTCGGCCCAGGCGCTGGCAGGATAAATCTGCGGGCCCGCCTGCAGGCAGACACGCCAGCGGTTACCTCTATTTCATCGACGAGACATAAGCCACGATCGCGGCGATGTCCGCGTCCTTCAGCGGCTTGATTTCGTCGGCCATTTGCCGGTGGATCCGGGCGCCGGTGCCATCGCGGTAGCCCTTGAGCGTCTTGCTCAGGTAGCCTGGTTGCTGGCCGGCAACCCGCGAATATTCCCTTTCGCCCCGGCCGTCCTTGTCATGGCATTCGACGCAGGCCTTGGCGTAAAGCGCCTCGCCCCGCTTGGCCAGCGCGGGATCGGCCGCCGGCTTGTAGGTGACTTCCTGGCCCGCATAGAAGATGACCATGCCGATCTTCTCGTCCGGCGTCATGGCGTTGACCAGTCTCCTCTTGAACTCGCTGGTCTTGCGCTGGCTGCCGCCGAATTCGCGCACTTGCTGCAGCAGATAGTAGGGGTTCTGGCCGGCCAGATTGGGCGTATTGGGTTCGACACTGTTGCCGCCATCGCCATGGCAGTTCGCGCAGAAGGCCGCAACCTTCTTGCCGGACTTGAACAGGGTTTCCCACTGGCGCGGGTTGCTTTCCACTTCCTTGAGGCGCGCGGTCAGGTCGACCTGTGCAGGGGCCGCAGCGGGTTGGCCGCTGGCCGGGAAAGCCATGAACATTGCGGCGACCCCTGCGATGCCCATCGCCACCCGAAAGTGCTTTGCCGTTGCATATGTCATGCCGACGATTGTGCTGAACAATTTGCCGAAGCCAGTTGACAATCAGCAAGGAAAAGCGCCCTCGCCGGGGGCCAAATCCCTAGGCCCTGCGCACCGCCGCGGCGCTGAAACCCGCCTCGGCCCAGGCGCTGGCGCTGGCCCGGGTGAGCTTGAAGGAAGGTGCCACGCGCACTTCCGCCAGCAGCTCACCCGTGGCGTCCAGGGCGCGCAGCGTCGCGGACGGATTCTCTTCGTCGGGCTCGATGTCGAGGGAGACGCTGACGCGGCCGCCGGCGTGGGCAACATCGATCTGCTGGTGCAGCGTGGCGTGCAGTTGCTGCTCGTGCCGCCGCACGAATTCACTTGCGGTCTTGACCAGGGTGTTGAACGCCGAGGTATCCAGCGGCTTGGGGTTCTTCTTGTCGCGCCCCATCGTCCAGGGGCCCACCAGCGCCGGCTCCACCTGGCCTTCGGGCGTCATGGCCACCGCCCAGCCGTCGTCGTCATCGTTCTTGATCACCTTGGCTGTCCAGCCGTTGTCGCGCCACAGGCGTGCTTGCTGGATTTTTTCTTCGCTGTCTTCGATCTCGGTCATTTGCATTCGATATTTGAAGTTCGGTGGGGAGTTTACGATCGATGGTTCAACATCAAGGAACCTCAGCCATGGGCGCGCAATGGAAAGCAAAGGGCAAGGCACAGGCCGCGGATGCCAGGGGCAAGCTGTTCGGCCGATTGGCCAAGGACATCATGGTCGCTGCCCGCGGCGGCGCCGACCCGGCATCGAACTCGCGCCTGCGCCTGGTGCTGGAGCAGGCACGCAAGGTTTCCATGCCCAAGGAAACCCTGGAGCGGGCCATCAAGAAAGGCGCCGGGCTCACGGGCGAGGCGGTTCATTTCGAACGCGTGATCTACGAAGGCTTTGGGCCGCACCGCGTGCCCGTCATGGTCGAATGCCTCACCGACAACGTGAACCGCACCGCACCCGAAATGCGCGTGCTGTTCCGCAGGGGCCAACTGGGCGCTTCCGGCTCGGTGGCCTGGGATTTCGACCATGTGGGCATGATCGAAGCCGAGCCGGCCGCAGCGGGCGCCGACCCCGAACTGGCCGCGATCGAAGCCGGCGCGCAGGACTTCGAGCCGGGCGAGGAAGCCGGCGTGACGGTATTCATCACCGATGCCGCCGACCTCGATCTGGTGAGCCGGGCGCTGCCGGCCCAGGGCTTCACGGTCCTGTCCGCCAAGCTGGGCTACAAGCCCAAGAACCCGATAGCCCCGGCCAGCCTGAGCGCCGCCGATCTGGAAGACGTCGAATCCTTCCTGGCGGCCGTCGATGCGCACGACGACGTGCAGAACGTGTTCGTGGGCCTGGCGGGTTAAGGCGCTGCCGTCACCAGAGGCGTCTGACTTGTTTTCACGTTGCCGAGGCGCCGGTGACCCGCGGCATGCGGGCGTAATTCTCACCGTCCGCAACCCAGGCGGGCTTGATCTCGATGCCGTGAAAATTGAGCTCGATGGTGAGCCCGTCGGGGTCTTCCACGAACATCTGGAACAGCTGGATCTCGGGCAGGAAGCGCTTGCGTGCATGAACCCCCATGGATTCGAAGCGCGCAGCGAAGGCGTCGGGGTCGGTCGCGGAGAAGGCGATGTGATCGACGACGCCCGCATCGCGGGTCGACGACTGGGGCGTGCTGCCCAGGTAATACAGGCCCGCGTTCGGGATGCCGTGCGGCCCCATGTGAACCTGCACTTTGCCGCCGACGCCGAGCCAGTAGCCCGGAAACGGAAAGTCCGGTCGGGGCATCTGCTCGAAACCAAGGACCTCGCAGTAAAAGCGCCGGGTTCGCTCGAGATCGTTGGCTCGAACGAAGTAGTGATTCAGCTCGGTCAGCGGCATGATGGCTCCAGGACGGCCGGTGGGGGTGGCTCATGATATCGAGGTCTTCCAGGCGCTGCTGCCGCCTCCCGGCTCTCGCCGCCTCCTAGAATCCCCCTTTCGTTCGCGCGAGGCAGGCAAACTCACAAGGTTCGTCTGAAGCCTCATTTCCCATGTCCCTGTACCGCCTGATCGGCCAGTTCCTGCGACGCCACTCGTCGGCCTATGCGGCGTCGGGCCTCATGCTGTTCGGCATCGCGATGCTGATCGTCTGGATTCCGCGCCAGATCGGCCGCCTGGTCGATGGCCTGGTGTCGAACCGGCTGGCGGGCTCGGCCCTGCTGGTGCAACTGGCCTGGCTGGTCGCGGCCGGCGTGATCGTCTATTTCCTGCGCGTCGGCTGGCGCCTGAAGCTCTACGCCGCCGCTTACCGGCTGGGCGTGGAGCTGCGCGAGCGGCTGTACGCGCGGCTGGCGCTGCAAGGCCCGCGGTTCTACCAGGACCGGCGGACCGGCAACCTGATGGCCCTGGCCACCAACGACATCGACGCGATGGAGATGGCCGCCGGCGAAGCCATGCTCGCCGGCTTCGACGGCTCGCTGACCCTGGTGCTGGTGGTGGCAATGATGTCGCTGGGCGTCGACGGGCGGCTGGCGGCCTGCGCCCTCCTCCCGTTTCCGCTGATGGCGCTGAGCTTCTGGTGGATCTCGCGCCACGTGCACGAGGCTTCGCGGCTGGCGCTCGAGCGCTTCGGCGTGCTCAACGATCACGTGCAGGAGACACTGGCCGGCGTGCGCACCGTGCGGGCGCTGGGCCTGCAGGCACGCAGCGAGGCGCAGTTCTCGATCCTGGCCGGCGACGCGGCCAGCGCCAGCCTGGATGCGCAGCGCTGGGAAGCGGCGTATGAGCCCGCCGTCGGCTTCACCCTCGCCACGGCCACCGCGCTGACGCTGGGGGTCGGCGGCTGGCTGGTCTGGCAGGGCCAGCTGACCGTGGGCCAGCTCACCAGCTTCAGCCTGTACCTGGGCCAGTTGATCTGGCCGATGTTCGCCGCCGGCTGGGTGCTCTCGCTGCTGGAGCGCGGCAAGGCCGGCTGGGGCCGGTTGCAGCCGGTGCTCCAGGAGCCCTTGAGCGTGGATGACCACGGCACGGTGCCGCAGGTGACGCCCGGGCCGCTGGTGGTGCAAGGCGTTCGTTTCAGCTACCCCGGCCAGCAGCGGCCCGCGCTCGATGGCGTGTCGCTGCGCCTGCAGCCGGGCCACACGCTGGGCCTGGTGGGGCCGACCGGCGCCGGCAAGTCCACCCTGCTGCGGCTGCTGCTGCGCCACCATGCGCCGGGGGCCGGCTCCGTGCAGTGGAACGGGCGCGACCTGCAGGACTACACGCTGGGCGCCCTGCGCGGCGCGATCGCCTGGGTGCCGCAGGAGGCCTTCCTGTTCTCCGCGTCGGTGGCCGACAACATCGCTCTGGCCAGGCCCGGCGCCAGCCGTGAGGAGGTGGAGCAGGCGGCCCGGCTCGCGGCCGTGCATGACGACATCCTGCGCCTGCCGCGCGGCTATGACACGCCGGTGGGCGAGCGTGGCGTCACGCTGTCGGGCGGGCAGCGGCAGCGCGTCGCGATCGCCCGGGCGCTGCTTGCCGATGCGCCGCTGCTGCTGCTGGACGATGCCTTGTCGGCGGTGGACACCGAGACCGAGGCGCGCATCCTGTCGCACCTGCGCGAAGCCCGCGTGGGCCGCACCGTGATCATCGCCGGCCACCGGCTCAGCACAGTCGTGGACGCGGACCAGACGATCGTGCTGCGCGAAGGCCACGTAGCGGAGCAAGGCAACCACGCCGCACTGGTGGCCGCCAACGGCTGGTATGCGCGCCAGTGGCGCTACCAGCAACTGGAGGCCAGCCTCGATGCAGCCTGACGTCACAAGCGTTCTGGGCCTGCCGCCCGCGCCCGCCAGGCGCCGGGCGCTCCTGGGCGATGCAGCCGCCTTGCTGCTGCGCGCGGCCGCGCCCGAACGCCGTCACCTGCTGCATGCCATCGCCTGGCTGATGCTGGCCGCCGGGCTGGAAGCGCTGGGGCCGCTGATCGCCAAGTTCCTGATCGACAACTACCTGTTGCCGCGCAACGCGCAGATTCCCGAGATCGCCGCGCTGTTGGCCGGGGCGCTGGTGGCCGGCATGGCGGCGAGCTCGCTGCGCTACCTGCAACTGGTGCGGCTGGCCGGCCTGGCGATGCGCTCGGTGCAGCGGGTGCGCGAGGGCGTGTACGCGCACGTGCTGCGGCTGCCCATGAGCTTCTTCGACCGTGCCATCACCGGCCAGCTGGTCAGCCGCGTGACCAACGACACCGAAGCCGTCAAGACGCTCTATGTGCAGGTGCTGTTCGTCATGCTCGACAGCCTGATCGTGCTCACCGGCGCCATGATCGCGATGCTGTGGCTGGACTGGCGGCTGATGCTGATCGTGGCGGCGCTGGTGCCGGCGGTGGTGGTGATCGTCACCGTGTACCAGCGGCTGTCGGCGCCGGCGGTGACGCGCACGCGCGAACTGCGCAGCGACCTCAATGCCCAGATGGCGGAGTCCATCGCCGGCATGCCGGTGCTGCAGGCGAGCAATGCCACCGCCAGTTTCCAGGAGCGCTTCTTCGCGCTGAACGAAGCGCACTACCAGTCGCGCCAGCGTGAGCTGCGGGCCAACGCCTGGCTGCTGCGCCCGGTGCTGGACCTGCTCAACGTCGTGCTGCTGGCGGTGGTGATCTGGGTCTTTGGCACGCGCGGCCATGGCGCGGCCCTGAGCGCGCTCGAAGTCGGCGTGCTGTATGCCTTCATCAACTACATCTCGCGCGTGGTCGAGCCGCTGATCCAGATCACCATGCAGTTCTCGCAGCTGCAGCAGGCGATGGTGGGCGCCGCCCGGGTCCACGCTCTGCTGAAGGAAGCGGAAGCCCCGGTCGCGGCGGACCACGGCCGGGTGAGTCGCGGGGCGATCGCGATCGAGCAGCTGGACTTCGCCTACCAGCCGGGCCGCACTGTCCTGCACGACATCGACCTGCAGATCGCGGCGGGCAGTTTCCACGGCATCGTGGGCCACACCGGCAGCGGCAAGAGCACGCTGCTGTCGCTGCTGCTGCGCTTCTATCCCGCTGCGCCGGGCAGCATCCGCATCGACGGCACGCCGGTGGAGGACATTGGCGAAGACCATTTCCGCGCCAGCGTGGGCCTGGTGCCGCAGGAGCCCTTCCTGCTGGCCGCCAGCGCCCGCGAAAACATCGCGATGGGCCGCAACCTGACCGATGCGCAGATCGAAGCGGCGGCACGGGCCGCGCACGCTCACGATTTCATTGTCGCCCTCGAGCGGGGTTACGACACGCCACTGGGCGAAGGCGGCGCGCGCTTGTCCGTGGGGCAAAAGCAGTTGCTCGCCATCGCCCGGGCCCTGGCGGGCGAGCCGCGCATCCTGTTCCTGGACGAGGCCACGTCGCACATCGATTCGGAAACCGAACAGGTCGTCCAGCGGGCGCTGTCGGCGCTGCGCGGCCGGGTGACCATCGTGGCCATCGCCCACCGGCTGTCGACCGTGCGCGACGCCGACCGCATCGTGGTCCTGAATCACGGCCGGATCGCGGAACTCGGCACCCATGGCGAGCTGATGGCGATCGACTCGGGCATATATCAGCGGCTTTACCTGCTGCAGCAGCTCGAAGACGATGGCGAAGCGCGCCCCGCCTTGGCGCCGCTTTCCTGAACCTCGTCGATCCGGGGCGCTGCACACATACACTGGAGCCACGTGCCCCGGGGGCGGGCGCGAGGTCCACCTGGAGTGTTGCAATGCTCGAACTGGGACTGAAGGACAAGGTGGCGATCATCACCGGCGGCAGCGACGGCCTGGGCCGTGCCAGCGCGCTGCGGCTGGCGGCCGAGGGCGCCAGGGTGGCGATCGCCGCGCGCCGTGCGGACCACCTGCAACGCGCCGCCGAAGAGATCCGTGCGGCCACCGGCGCCGACGTGCTGGCGGTGCCGGCCGACATGACCGTTGCCGCGGATTGCGAGCGGCTGGCGCAGGCGGCGCTCGCCCGCTGGGGCCGCGTCGACATCCTGTTCAACAACGCGGGCACGGCGGCGGGGGCTGCCTTTGCCGAGGTGAGCGACGACGCCTGGCAGGCCGACTGGGAACTGAAGGTCATGGGCGCCGTGCGGATGATGCGCCTGGTGCTGCCACACATGCAGCGGCAGCGCGACGGCCGCATCGTGAACATCACCACGGTGGCCGGCAAGGCGCCCCGGCCGCGCGGAGTGCCGACATCGGTCACGCGAGCCGCGGGGATCAACCTCACCAAGTCGGTGGCCGGCGAATACGCGGCGTACAACGTGCGCGTGAACACGATCTGCATCGGCCTGGTGCGCACGGCGCAGATCGACCGCTGGTCCAGGACCGGTGACCTGGAAGCGCACTACGCCGAACTCGGGCGTGAGCGGGTGCCCCTGGGGCGGGTGGCGAGCGCCAGCGAGTTCGCCGACCTCTTCGCCTTCCTCGTGTCCGATCGGGCGGCCTACATCACCGGCACCGCGATCAACTTCGACGGCGGCTCGGGCGCGACCGTCTGAGCCCAACCTGATCGGGCCACCGGGCTGGGTCGCACTGGCTTGGGCGCGGGGCGCCAGGCGTCGAGGCAGGCTCAATGTCTTCGGCCTGGGGATTGCCCGTTCGGGCGCCGATGTGGATAAACGACGCCGAACATGACTGCGCGTGGCTTCCATGCGCCAGCTTGAGATGGATCAACCCATCGAAAATTGCGAACGATTCAATACCTGTCGGGGGGAACTACTTGGACGCGGGTAGCCCCATGTCGCACTCCCGGTGCGCGGCGCGCCTATTGCTCGACAGGAACTTTCATGAAACGCTTCTTCTCTTCCATCGCTCTCGTTGGACTCGCGCTGGCGTCGTTCGGCGCGCTGGCGCAGCAACCCATCGTCATCAAGTTCAGCCACGTCGTGGCCGAAAACACGCCCAAGGGCAAAGGCGCCCTGAAGTTCAAGGAACTCGCCGAAGAACGCACCAAGGGCCGTGTCAAGGTCGAGGTCTATCCGAACAGCTCGCTGTTCAAGGACGGCGAGGAGATGGAAGCGCTGCAGCTCGGTTCGGTCCAGATGCTGGCGCCCTCGCTGGCGAAATTCGGGCCGCTCGGCGTGCGCGATTTCGAAGTGTTCGACCTGCCGTACATCTTCGACAACGTTGCGGAACTGCACAAGGTGACTGAGGGCCCGGTCGGTGCCATGCTGTTCAAGAAGCTCGAGGGCAAGGGCATTGTCGGCCTCGCGTACTGGGACAACGGCTTCAAGGTGATGAGCGCCAACAAGCCGATTCACGTTCCCGCCGACTACAAGGGCCTGAAGATGCGCATCCAGTCGTCCAAGGTGCTGGGCGACCAGATGAAGGCGCTGGGTGCGATTCCCCAGGTGATGGCGTTCTCCGAGGTCTACCAGGCGCTGCAGACCGGCGTCGTGGACGGAACCGAGAACCCGCTGTCCAACTTCTACACCCAGAAGATGCAGGAAGTGCAGAAATACCTGGCGCTGACCGACCATGGCTACCTGGGCTACGCCGTCATTGCCAACAAGAAATTCTGGGATGGCCTGCCGGCCGATGTGCGCACCACGCTCACGGGCGCGATGAAGGACGCGACGAAATTCGCGAACGACATCGCGCAGAAGGAAAACGACGATGCGCTGGAGGCGGTGCGCAAGAGCGGCAAGACCCAGATCCTGACGCTCACGCCGGCGCAGAAAGCCGAGATGAAGAAGGTGCTGGTGGGCGTCCACAAGGAGAACGAGTCGCGCGTCGGCAAGGACGTCATCGCCGAGGTCTACAAGGCGACCGGCTTCAAGCCCTAGCGCCAGGGCCGCGCTGCCGGCTGGCATCCGGCCCGGCAGCGCAATGACAACAAGAGGAGACAGCGATGAAGATCCTGGATCACCTGGAGGAGTGGCTGATCACGCTCCTGATGACGGCGGCGACGCTGCTCATCTTCGTCGCGGTGCTGCACCGCTACGCTGCGGGTCTGCCCATTCCGGGGCTGCAGGACGCGCTGCTCAAGATCGACCTGTCCTGGGCCCAGGAGCTGTGCATCTACATGTTTGTGTGGATGGCGAAATTCGGCGCGGCCTATGGGGTGCGAACCGGCATCCACGTCGGCGTCGATGTCCTGATCAACCGGCTGCCGGGTCGCACGCGCAAGGCCTATGTGCTGTTCGGCCTGCTGGCCGGCGCCACCTTCACGGCCATTGTCGGCACGCTGGGCGCCACCTTCACCTGGGACATAGCCCAGACCAGCTCGACGTCGCCCGACCTCGAAATACCCAAGTGGATCGTGTATCTGTGCATTCCCCTGGGCTCCTACCTGATGTGCTTCCGTTTCCTGCAGGTGGCCTGGCAGTTCGCGAAGACCGGGGAGCTGCCGCATCACGACGTGGCCCATGTCGAAGGCATCGAGACGCCCGACATCAACCCCTACAACATGGCGGATAACCTCCATCCGGTGAGCGCCGACGAGGGGACACGCCCATGAGCACCCTGGTGCCGCCGGTCCGCCCGGACGCGCCCCGCTGGCCGGCGCTGGTGCCGCTTTTCATCCTCGTCCTGCCGGTCCTGCTGAAGCTGGTCGGCGTGCCGATCAACAACGCCTGGATCATCTTCTCGCTGCTGTTCGGCCTGATGCTGACGGGGATGCCGATCTCGATCTCGCTCGGCCTGACGGTGCTGACGTACCTGTTCACGATGACCACCGTGCCGATCGAGTCGGTCGCGCTGAAGCTGTTCACCGGCATCGAGAGGTTCGAGATCATGGCGATCCCGTTCTTCATCCTGGCCGGCAACTTCCTGACGCATGGCGGCGTCGCCCGGCGGATGATCAAGTTCGCGACTTCGATGGTGGGCCACTGGCATGGCGGGCTCGGACTCGCCGGCGTGGTCGCCTGTGCGCTGTTCGCCGCAGTCTCCGGCAGTTCGCCGGCCACGGTGGTCGCCATCGGCTCCATCATGCTGCCGGCGATGATCAAGCAGGGCTTCCCCGCCCGCTTCGGCGCCGGCGTCATCACCACCTCCGGCGCACTGGGCATCCTGATTCCGCCGTCGATCGTGATGGTGATGTACGCGGTCGCCACGAACACCTCGGTCGGGGCCCTGTTCATCGCCGGCATCATTCCCGGCCTGGTCCTGGCATCGTTCCTCGGCTTCACCACCTGGTGGCGGGCCCGCAAATTCAACTACCCGCGGCAACCGAAGGCCAGCGCCCGCGAGCGCCTGTTCGCCTTCAAAGACGCCATCTGGGGCCTGTCGCTGATCGTCATCGTCATCGGCGGCATCTACTCCGGCATCTTCACGCCGACCGAGGCGGCCGCCATGAGCGCCGTGTACGCGTTCTTCGTCGCGGTCTTCGTCTACAAGGACATGAACCTGAAGCAGGTGCGCAAGGTCGTGCTCGATTCGGCCAACATGTCGGCGATGCTGCTCTACATCATCACCAACGCAGTGATGTTCAGCTACCTCATGACATCGGAGAACATCCCGCAGGAACTGGCCGCGTGGATGCTCGACAAGCACCTCGGCGCGGTCGCCTTCCTGCTGTTCGTCAACGTCATCCTGTTGCTGGCCGGCAATGTGATGGAGCCGTCGTCGATCGTCCTCATCATGGCGCCCATCCTGTTCCCGGTGGCGATGAAGCTGGGCATCGACCCGATTCACTTCGGCATCATGATGACGGTGAACATGGAGGTGGGAATGTGCCATCCGCCGGTGGGCCTGAACCTCTATGTCGCCTCCGGAATCGCGAAGATGGGGATCACCGAGCTCACCATCGCCGTGTGGCCGTGGCTGCTGACCATGCTCGTATTCCTGGTACTCGTCACCTACTGGCCCCCCATGTCGACCTGGCTGCCGAAGACGCTTGGCATGATGTAGCGGCGGCGCCGGCCGCCTCGGTCTCGGCGGACTTCACGCAGAAGAGGACCAGCTTCGCGCCTTGCACCGCGGGCGAGCATGCCGCCGAAGCAGCCGCCGACGGCGCCTGCGCCCATGACGGCGACTTTCAGGGGTTGGGTCACAGGAAGATTTCAGGGAGGAGGAACACGGCGAGATAATGCCCGGCCATGAACTACTGGTTGATGAAATCCGAGCCCGCCGAATGCTCGGTGGACGACGCGCTGGCCGAGCCACATGCCACCGTGCCCTGGACCGGGGTGCGCAACTACCAGGCCCGCAACTACATGCGCGACGTGATGCGCAAGGGCGATGGCGTGCTGTTCTATCACTCCAGCTGCGCCGAGCCGGGCATCGTGGGCATCGCGCGCGTCGCTTCCGCAAGCCGCCCCGACCCCACGCAGTTCGACCCGAAGTCGCCTTATTGCGACCCTGCGTCGAAGCGCGATGCGCCGCGCTGGCTGCTGGTGGACGTGCAGGTGCTGCGCAGGATTCCCACGCTCAGCCTGCCCGAACTGCGCGCCAGGCCGGAGCTGGCGGACCTGCTGGTGCTGCGAAAGGGCAACCGGCTGTCGATCACGCCGGTCGAGCCGCGCCACTGGGAGGCCATCGTGGGGAACAAGTAGCGCCCTCAAGAGCCCTCTCCCAAATGGAGAGGGAGCAAGCCCAGCCCCGACCCTTTCCCAGGGGGAGGGACAAAGCCAGTCGATAATCCCTGCGCAATGCATATCTCGACTGATGGCGGAACGCGGCGCCGGCCAACCGCCGCTGGCCGATGACCGGCTGGCAGATCGCGGGCTTCCTGCTGTGCGTGGCGCTCGCCACCTGCGCGCAGAACGTGACCGGTTTCGCGCTGGCGCTGCTCCTGCTGGGCCTGACGAGCCTGTTCAACCTGGCGCCGCTGCCCGACGTGGCCAACGTGGCGACAGTGATCTCGCTGCTCAATGCCGCCATCGTGCTGCGCGGCACACGCAAGTCGCTGGACTGGGCCATGCTGCGCGCCACCGTGACGGGCAGCCTGTTCGGTGTGGCGGCCGGCGTGGTTCTGCTGGCCTGGCTCAACGCCAATGTGGTCGTGGTACTGCGCCTGCTGCTGGGGCTCGTGGTGATCGGCTGCGCGATCGTGGTTCTGATGCAGGCCAGGCCGCTGGCCCGGCGCTCTTCGAACGCCTCCTTCCATGCGTTCGGTCTGCTGTCGGGTGTGCTGGGCGGGCTGTTCTCGGTTTCCGGGCCGCCGCTGGTGTACCAGTTCTACCGGCAGCCGATGGACGTGGATGCCGTGCGCGACACGCTGGTCGCCGCGCTGGCGATGAGCGGGCTGCTGCGGCTGGCGATGGTGGTGCCCAGCGGGCAGTTCAGCGCCCGCTCGCTGGAGCTGTGCCTGCTGGCGGCGCCGCTGGCCATCGCGATCAGCTGGTGGCTCAAACGCCATCCGCCCCGCTGGCCCCGGCCGGCGGTGCTCAAGCTCGTGTGCGCGCTGCTGCTCGTCACGGGCGTGGGTCTGGTCGCACCGGCGCTGCAGGCGATTGTCGGCCGGTTCCAGTCCTGATACCACTTCGCGTTCAATA
>DIZF01000063.1 GCA_002427815.1 Ramlibacter tataouinensis | reverse complement strand
CGGGCGCTCGGCTCCGGGCTCGACGAGCTGCTCGGCCTCATCACCGTCAGCGAGACCTACCTGCGCAAGAACCAGAACATGTCGCTGGAAGAGGCGGTGGAGCAGGGGGTCAAGTGCTTCCGCACGGCCGACGCCGCCGGCGTGGGCTTCGTGATGGCGGTGGGCGTGGCGTTGTGGTGCGCCTACGAGGGCCCGATCCCGCCGGACAAGACCATCGGCCTCATGCGGCGGTTCCGCAACGCGGGCATCAAGCGCTTCTATATCGCAGGCTCCATGGGCATGGAAGACCCGCGGCAGGTCGGCTCGATCTTCCGGCGCATCGCCGACGAGCTGCCGGACTGCGAGGCCGGCTACCACGTCCACAACCTGTCGGGGTGCGGCACCGCCAACGTGCTGGCCGCAGTGGACGCCGGCGCCTCGTTCATCGAAGGTTCGATCTGCGGCATCGGCGGCGGCATCGCCATGCCGACCAGCGTGGCGTCGGTCGGCAACCTGCCGACCGAGGACCTGGTGACGATGTTCGAGGCCATGGGGGTGGCAACCGGCATCAGCCCCGAGGAAGCCGTGGCGGCCTCGCGCGAGATCGCGGCCATGCTCGGCATCGAGCCGCGCAGCCATGCGGCGCAGGTCGGCACCCGGGCCGAGCTGCTGCAGCAGGGACTGGCCCATCCCCGCAACCCCCATCCGGCATGAATGTGAAGACTTCCCAGTGCAAACCGAGCCGAGCGGCTCAACCATAAAGGAGACATCCATGAAAACTTTGCTCGCTTCAATCGTTATCGCGGCGGCGGCAATGGTCGCGCCACCAGTGGCGCAGGCAGCGGACACGATCAGGATCGGGATCGCGCTGTCCGAGACCGGCAATCTTGCCGACTCGTCGAAACACTACTGGCGCGGCATCGAGCTGTGGCGGGACAAGACCAACGCGGCCGGCGGCCTGCTGGGCAAGAAGGTCGAGTTCGTCATCTATGACGACCGCTCCGACGCGGCCACCTCGGCTCGCCTCTATGAGCGCCTGATCACCAACGACAACGTCGACCTGCTGGTCTCGACCATCGGTTCCGCGCAGGCCGCCACGGCCACCGCCGTCGCCGAGAAGCACAAGCGGATCATGATCAACGGCGGTGGCGCCTCCGAGTCGATCCAGCAGCGCGGCTTCAAGCACATCTTCCAGACGGCGGCGCGGATCTCGAACTACGTCGACGGCATCGAGCCGCTGATGAAGAAGTACAACGTGAAGACCATGGCCTTCATCGCGCGCGACTATGGCGCGGCCCGCGACATGGAAAAGGTCCTCAAGGGCATGGCGCAGCGGAACGGGGTGAAGGTGGTGATGGACGAATATTTCCCGTCCGGCAACGTCGACTTCTCCTCGCAGATCGCGCGCGCGCGCCAGGAAAAGCCCGATCTCTGGGTGTCGGTCGGCTATCCGAACGAAGCGATCGAGATGGTGCGCCAGTTCCACGCCTCGAACTACATGCCCAAGATCTTCGTCCACAACGGCGTGGCGCAGGAGGACTTCCTGAAGGCCACGGGCAAGGACGGCGAATACGCAGTCGGCATGTCGCTGTACGAGCCTGTGCTCAAGACCAGTGGCAACGACGAATTCGTCAAGGACTTCAAGGCCAAGTACGGCTATGAGCCGGGCTACTACTCCTCGTTCGGCTACAACTCCGTGTATGTGCTCGGCGAGGCCGTGAAGAAGACCGGTTCGCTGGACCAGGAAGCGCTGCGCAAGGTCCTCACAACCCTGAAGCTCGACACCGTCATGGGCAAGCACGAGGTCGATCCGGCCACCGGCATGCAGATCGGCATCAAGGGCCTGCTGGTGCAGATCCAGGGCGGCAAGCGCGAAATCATCTGGCCCGACGAGCTGCGCACCGCGGAGCCCAAGATCCCGGTGCCGGGATGGGACAACCGCTGATGCGGCAGGCACCACGAGCCGTGCCATGAGTAGCGACAGCTGTCCGCTCGAATTGCGTGACCTGACGACGGGCTACGGCGACGTGGCCGTGGTCAGGAACGCCTCGATGCGCTTTCCCGAACGGCTCATCACGACGATCATCGGCTCCAACGGGGCCGGCAAATCGACCGTGATCAAGGCCGCCGCCGGGCTGCTGCCGGCCTGGAAGGGCGCGGTGCTGGCCGACGGCGTGGACATCACGGGCGAGGCGGCCTGGCGGCGGGTAGGCCGCGGCATCGGCTACGTGCCGCAGGGACGGGTGGTCGTGCCCGAGATGACGGTGCAGGACAACCTGGAGATCGGCGCGCACATCCTGAAGGGCGATCGCGCGAAGATCGATGCCGCGACCCGGCGCGTCACGGAACTCTTTCCGGTGTTGGCGCAACGCCTCAAGCAGCTCGCCGGAACCATGAGCGGCGGCGAGCAGCAGATGCTGGCGATTGCCCGCGCGCTCATGACCAGCCCGCGGATCATCATCCTGGATGAACCCTCGCTCGGGCTCTCGCCCAAGTTTGTCGACATCGTGTTCGAGAAATTGAAGACGTTGCGCGACGAGGGCCTGACGGTGATCATGGTCGAACAGAAGGCGTCGCGCGCCCTCGGCGTGTCCGATCTCGGCTACGTGATGCATCTGGGCAAGGTGGTGTACTCGGGCCGGGCCGCCGAGTTGATCGAAAACGAAAACGTCAAGCGCCTCTTCCTGGGCCAGGTCCCGGAGGAGCTCCAGGCACTCGCCGAGGATGCGGATGCCTGAGACACGATCCGCCGCGCTGGCCGCCGAAAGTGCCGGGCAGCTGCTCGCGGAGCTGCCCGAAGCGAAGGCGAGCGGCGAGCTCGCGCGCATCTATGGCGAGATCCGGCGGCTGTCGGCCGTGCCGATGGTTGCCCTCATCTACCGGCACCTGGCCACCATTCCCGGCGCACTGGAATGGGCCTGGGGCCTGCTCGAGCCCGCGATGCGGGTCGGCCTGCTGCAGCAGCGCGCCTGGCAGCTCGGCGCGGCCGCGGTCATCCCGGTGCAGCGCGCGATCGCTCGCGCTGCGTTGCGGGCTGCCGGCATCGGCCCCGCCGACGAGACTGCGATCACGGCGGTGCTCGATGCCTACAACCGGTCCAATCCCGTCAACATCATGGCCGTGCGGTGCCTCGCGCTCCACCTTGCGGGCAGCGTGAGGGGTCCGGCGCCCGCCTTGCCGCTGCCGGCCTGGCAACCACCAGCGCCCCTTGCGCCGCTGCCTTCCATGGTGGATCCGGGGACCATGGACGCCACGGTCCGGGAATTGGTGATTCTGCTCGCCAATCGCAGCGAGGCCGCTCCGCCATCGCCGCTGTGGCCGAGCCTGTACCGGCACCTGGCGCATTGGCCGGCGCTGCTGGGATACGCCAGCGTGGTGGTCGTGCCCGAGTTTGCCGCGATCGATGCGGCGGCTGCGCGCCTGCGCGAGCAGGTGGGACGGGCGGCTGCCGAACTGGCGCCACGGATGGCGGCGCCGAAGAATCTGGTGCCGCCCGCCGACGCGCAGCGTGAACGATTGCAGGCGGCGATCGACCAGTTCAGCCTGCGCATCCCCGAAATGGTGGTGATCGGCGGGCTGCTGCGGCGCGCCATGCCCTCCAATGCCGGCCGCGCGAACCAAGGAGGTATCAATTGAGCAGCGAAACCCCTGCGTCCGGCACCGCCACCGAGGTGCGCCTGAGCGCCGACGAGGCGCTGCGCAGCCGGCGTTCGGTGCGCGCCTTCCTGCCGCGTCCGGTCGAGCGCACGGCGGTGGAAGAACTGCTGGCGCTGGCCAGCCGCAGCCCCAGCGGCAGCAACATCCAGCCCTGGAAGGTGCATGTTTTTTCGGGCGCCTTGCGCCGACGCATTACCAGCACCATCCTGGAAGCGCTCGATCGCGGCCCCCGCGAGCAGTACAGGCGCGAGTGGAACTATTACCCCGTCAACTGGCGCGAGCCCTATATCGGGCGCCGGCGCAAGATCGGCTGGGACCTGTACGGGCTGCTCGGCATCGCCAAGGGTGACTTCGAGCGCACCGAGCAGCAGCGTCGCCAGAACTACGAGTTCTTCGGCGCCCCGGTCGGCATGATCTTCACGCTGGACGAGGACCTCGAAATCGGCAGCTGGCTCGATCTCGGGATCTTCATCGGCAGCCTGACGATCGCCGCGCGCGGCCGCGGGCTCGACACCTGTGCGCAGGCAGCGTTCGCCGATTTCCACACGCTCATCCGGCCGTTGCTCGGCATCCCCGACAACCAGATCATCATCTGCGGGATGGCGCTCGGGTACGCCGATCCGGATGCGCTGGTCAACCGGCTGGCGACCGAGCGGGCGCCGGTCGCCCAGTTCGCGAACTTCGACGGGTTCGAGGGTTGACCGATCACAGGAGCCGCCATGCATGTGCAGGGAATCGCCACCGTGCTCGGCGACGACATCGATACCGACATCATCTTCCCGGGCCGCTACCTCGCAGTGCTGCGACCCGAGGACCAGGCGCAGCATCTGTTCGAACCGCTCGGTGACGCGCTGCGCCAGCGGGTGTCGGCCGGCGGAGTGATCGTCGGCGGCTGGAACTTCGGCTGCGGCTCTTCGCGCGAGCATGCTGTCACGGCAATGATCGGCGCGGGGGTGCGGCTGCTGATCGCCAGGTCCTTCTCCCGGATCTTTTTCCGCAACGCCGTCAACAACGGTCTCGCCGTCGTGGTGAGTCCGGACATTGCAGGCGCCATCGCCGATGGCGACGCAGTCTCGGCCGATTTGCGATCCGGCATCGCGACGGTCGCGGGCAGGTCGCACAGCTTCGCGCCGCTGCCGGCCGAGGTGCTTTCCATACTGGTCGCCGGCGGCCTGTGGGCGGCCCGGGCCGTTCAAGCCGACGCACAGGTGGCGCCATGAGCGCGACGCTGGCGGAAAAAGTCATGGGTCGCCTCGCCGGCCGCGCGGTGCAGGCCGGCGAGATGGTCGAGATCGGCCCGGACTGGACCTTTGCGCTGGACGACGGCATCGGCCTGATCGACCAGAACTTCAGGCGCTACGGCGTTGATCGCCTGGCCCATCCCGGCAAGATCGCCCTGTTCTTCGATCACTATGCCCCGGCCGACACGCCTGTGCATGCGCATGTCCAGCGCGTCGGCCGCAGGATGTTCGAGCAGTTCAAGCTGCCGCGCGAACGCCTGTTCGATGTGGGCGAAGGAATCTCGCACCAGATCGCGGTGGAAAGCGGCATGGTGCTGCCCGGACAGATGGTCACCAACATGGACGCGCACACCATCACCATCGGCGCGGTGGGCGCGCTCGGATGCGGCATCGGCGGCGCCGAGATGGCGTACCTGCGGGCGCTGGTGCCGCTGTTGGCCGCGCCCAACCGGGTCGACAACGTGCATCCGATGGCGGACTTCTCCCATGTGCGGATCCAGCAGGCGTTCCTCGGCACCTGTACCAACGGCCGGCTGGAGGATTTCGCGATTGCCGCCGCCATTCTGCGGGGCAAACGCATCGCTCCCGGTGTGCGGATGGTCGTCACGCCCGCATCGCGCAAAGTCTATGCGCAGGCACTCAAGGCCGGCGTGATCGCGACGCTGGTCGATGCCGGCGCCACTGTCACCACGCCCGGCTGTGGCGCCTGCGCGGGGATGCACCAGGGGGGTGCTGGCCGCGGAGGAAATCTGCATCGCTTCGTCAAGCCGCAACTTCCTGGGCCGGATGGGCCACCGGGACGCTTCCGTGTACCTGGGCTCCCCGGCCACCGTCGCTGCCAGCGCACTGACCGGACACATCACCGACCCGCGCGAGGTGCTCAGTTCGGCGCAGTGAGGCAGACCCGGATTGCGGCGCGTGAACTGCGCGCTGGTGTTCACATGTGCTTGCTGGCAGCGGCCTTCGCGCAATACTCGCGGAACTGGGCTTCCGACTCGGCCCTTTCCTTCGCGTCGCCGAACGGCTCGGCATGTTTCATCGCCGAGACAATGCAGGTTTCGACGATCTTTTCAGTATCGAACTGGTCGCATGCGGTGAGTGCCAGCAGCGTTGACACAATGACCGCCCAGGGCACAAGGCGTCGGCCCTGCCGCCCGGCAGGAAGCGGCCAGCCTGGTGTGGTGGCTCTCATCGTGGGCACCGGGCCCGATCGGTCATCCATCATGGGTCATTGCGGGATTGGCTTGCAGGCAATCGGCTGGCCCACGCTCCCCGCGCGGGCGAAACAACCGGCTCCTTACTGTTGATCGATGGTCATTAATTTGCTCGTTTTTCGCGCCAATGTCATCTGCTCCACACAATTAGTGGGCCATCGTTTGGTTTCGACTTGACTAAGACTTGAGCTGCGACAAGCTCCAGCCCGGCGTTACCCCACTGTCGTGTCACCCATCTCGCAAGGCCGACGTCCAAGCCGCACTGCCGAATGGAGATAAAGTGGTCGGCTCGTTGCCACTCAGGAGAACCCCATGTCGCGTTCGACGAATTGCCAGGAAGGCGGCCTGTTCCATGACTGACCCGCTCCTGCTGCGTAAAGCGGAACTTCGGGATGCGAGCGCCATCGCGGCATTCAACAGTTCCATGGCCCTGGAGACCGAGGGCAAGGTGCTGATCCCCGAAGTGGTCTCCGCCGGCGTGCGGCGGCTGTTACAAGATGCCCCGCTCGGGTTCTACGTGGTCGCGGAACATCAAAGCCAGATCGTGGGCTGCCTCATGGTCACCAACGAATGGAGCGACTGGCGGAACGGGCTCTTCTGGTGGGTCCAGAGCGTGTATGTCCAGGTCGGCTGGCGGCGCAAGGGGGTGTACCGGCGCCTCTACGATTTCATACGCGCTCTGGCGCAGGCGGACCCCGGTGTCTGCGGTTTCCGGCTCTACGTCGAAAAGGAAAACACCGTTGCCCAGGCCACCTATGATTCGCTGGGCATGTCGCGCACCGACTACCTGATCTACGAAGAGACCAAGCCCGGCGCCCGGTTTTTCGCGGATGCGCCAGGGGGGAAATGAAACCATGACCCAATCCATCACCCTGGCGCAGGCCGACGCGATCGCCGACCGCGCGCTGCAGGCAGGCCGCAACCTGAACTTTCAGCCGCTGACCGTGGCAGTTCTCGACGCGGGTGGCCATTTGAAGGTGCTCAAACGCGCCGACAACTCGAGCCTGCTGCGGCCTGACATCGCGATCGGAAAGGCCTGGGGCGCGCTGGGAATGGGATTCGGGGGCCGCGAGCTGGCGCGCCGCGCCGAAAAGGTGCCGACGTTTTTCACGGCGCTCAACGCCATGTCGGGCGGCCGGATGGTGCCGGTGGCCGGCGGGGCGCTGATTCGCGACCAGAACGGCGTCATCGTTGGCGCGATCGGCATCAGTGGCGATACAGCCGACAACGATGAACAATGCGTCATCGAGGCCGTTACGGGCGAGGGCCTGGTCGCCGATACGGGGGACCCGCGGCCCTAGGATGCCTATCGGGGGAGACTGGTGCGGCTGGCGGGGATCGAACCCACGACCCTTGGCTTCGGAGGCCAATACTCTATCCACTGAGCTACAGCCGCATCTAGGAGAAGCGAGAGCGCATTATCGTCGATGAGCGGATGGCTTGTGCCCGACCTTGCCCGGCAAGGGCTTGTTCCAGGGCCTCCTGGCTATAATCAAAGGTTGTTTACAACGGCCCAGCCCACGAGAACTCCATGAGCGACAGCACGCAGGAAGAAGCCCACACCGGCCCGATCAAGACGCCCAAGCAACTGCTGCTGGCGGTGTTTTTCTCGTTCGTCGTGCCCGTCTTCGCCATCATCGCGCTGGTCACCTATGTGGTGTCGGAAAACAAGCCCTCGGGCAGCACCCAGGGCGAGCGCCATGCCTTGGGTGGTGTCACCGCCCAGGATCTCGAACGCGACGTGGCCGAGCGGATCCGAAAGGTCGGTACCGTCGAGATCCGCGACGCCAACCGGGCGCCGCGCAGCGGCGAGGAAGTGTTCAAAGCCCAGTGCACCACCTGCCACACCGCCGGGGTTCTTGGCGCACCCAAGTTCGGCGATGCCGCTGCCTGGGCCCCGCGCATCGCCACGGGTTTCGATGCACTGGTTCAGTCGGCACTGAAGGGCAAGAACGCCATGCCACCGCAAAGCGGCGGTGATTTCGACGACGTCGAGGTCGCCCGTGGCGTGGTCTATATGGCCAACGCGGCGGGCGCCAAGTTCCCCGAGCCCCAGCGTCCTGCCGGGGTGGCCACAGCTGCCGCGCCTGCCGCAGCAGCAAGCGCGGCCGCCGCGGGCAGCGCCACTCCTGCCGTGGCCCAAGCCACCGCTCCCGTTGCTGCTGCCGCCCCGACGCCGGCGCCCGTCGCGACCCCTGCCGCTGCGACCGCTCCCGCTGCCCCGCAAACGGCCGCCGGCGGCGGCGCGCGCGAGGCCCTCTACAAGCAGACCTGCATGATGTGCCACGCGACCGGCGTCGCCAATGCCCCGAAGTTCGGCGACAAGGCAGCCTGGGCGCCACGGATTGCGCAAGGGGTGCCCGTACTGGTGCAGCACGCGATCAGTGGCAAGGGCGCCATGCCGCCCAAAGGCGGATCGAGCGCGTCCGATGCGGAAGTGCGCGCGGCTGTCGAATACATGGTCAACGCCGCCAAGTAAGCAGCGACAGTGCCAAAAAAAGCCGGTCGTCGACCGGCTTTTTCATGCTCCCGCTGCTTGCCGCCTGGCCGCCGGACTGCAGACATAGCCGAAGCGCTGCGGTAATTCCGCCGCCATCATCTCTTCGGGTGTCCACAGGCCCTGTTCGACGGCTTCGCTGGCTTGCTCCATGTCGAGCGTGTGCACCAGGCCAAAGCCCAGATCGGTATCCAGGTAAAGCCGGCCCAGCTCATCCACGCCAGCGCGCCGCGGCTGGGCTGGCTGGCCGGTGTGCGCCGTCACGCTGAATCCCGCACCCAGGCGCCAGACCAGTGGCGTGATCTCGAGTTCGACATACACCCGCTGCGGGCCGTTCTGGAAGAACCACTGGCCGTCGGCGTCGTGCTCGTAGTTACGCTGGATGAAATCGATGAGCTTCTCGTGCCTGAGCAGCGAACCCTTGCTTTGCGGGAACGGACCTGCGGCTTGTACCGCGTCGTCGCGCATGTACCAGTTGCCGCGTGCATCCAGTCCGAGCCAGCCGAAGCAGTGGGGAACATTGGGCCACTTCGCGATGGCCTGGCGCACGATGTCGTCCATGATGCGCGAATTATCGGCTCGGACCCCGGCCGGAGAAGTGGGACAAAAAAAGGCGCCGCTATCAGCGGCGCCTTGCAGCGGCATCTCGTGGGATGCCTGAAAAAAATTTTGTAGTGTTCTGGGGGATGTCTCCTCGGTCCCTCGCCCTCGCGGACCCTCGGGCCCGTCCTGCGAGTGCACGGACTCTAGCCCCGGGACATTCTGCTGGCATCGGGATTTTCCCGCCCCGTGCCGGGAACGAAAAAAGTACGACCGTGCGTTTATTGCGCGGCGCGGGCGACGCTTCCTGCCGTTGCTGCGGAGGCGGACGGGCGGGCGTCGTCCACGATCCACCCGGCGGCTTTCTCCGCCATCATCAGTGTCGGCGAGTTGGTGTTGCCGCTGGTGATGGTGGGCATCGCGCCCGCGTCGACCACCCGCAGTCCGTGAATGCCGCGCACCCGCAACTGCGAATCGAGCACCGCCATCGGATCCTTGTCGGGCCCCATCTTCGTGGTGCCGACCGGGTGAAAAATGGTGGTGGCGATATCGCCGGCCAGCCGCGCCAGTTCTTCGTCGCTCTGGTACTGCGGCCCGGGTCGCCATTCGCGCGGCTGGTACTTGCTCAGCGCGGGCTGCGCCACGATCACGCGCGTCAGACGCAGCGAATCGGCCGCTACCTGGCGGTCTTCGGGCGTGCTCAGGTAATTCGGCGCGATCAGCGGCGCGTCCTCGAACCTGTTGCTGCGGATGCGCACCGAACCCCGGCTCGTGGGATTGAGATTGCACACGCTCGCAGTGAAGGCGTTGAAGTCGTGCAAGGGCTCGCCGAACGCATCCAGGCTCAGGGGTTGCACGTGGTACTCGATGTTGGGATAGGGCATGTCCGGCGAGCTGCGGGTGAAAGCTCCCAGCTGCGACGGCGCCATGCTCATCGGGCCGCTGCGCCTGATCGCATATTCGAGCCCGATCCGGGCCTTGCCCCACCAGCTGTTGGCCATGGTGTTCAGCGTGGTGACGCCGCTGACCTTGAATACCGCCCGGATCTGCAGGTGGTCCTGCAGGTTCGCGCCCACGCCCGGCAACTCGTGCACCAGCGGTATGCCGTGCTGCCGCAGCAAGTCGCCGGGGCCGATGCCCGACAGCTGCAGAATTTGCGGCGATCCGATGCTCCCCGCGCTGAGGAGGACTTCGCGCTCGGCATGCAAGGTGGCCATCTCCTCGCCGGTCCAGACTTGCACACCGGTGCAGCGTTTGCTGCCGTCCGGCTGCGCCTCGATTACCAGCCGGGTGACGTGGGCGGATGTCCACATCTCGAAATTGGGCCGTCCATAGCAGGTCGGCCGCAGGAAGGCCTTGGCTGTGTTCCAGCGCCAGCCGTTCTTCTGGTTCACCAGGAAGTAACCCACGCCTTCGTTGTCGCCGCGGTTGAAGTCGTCGGTGCGCGGAATGCCCGCCTCCTGAGCGGCCCGGGCGAATGCGTCCAGGATGTCCCAGCGCAGGCGCTGGCGTTCCACCCGCCATTCGCCGCCAGCGCCGTGCGCCGCATCGGCGCCGCGATAGTCGTCCTCGTGCTTCTTGAAATGCGGCAGGCAGTTGTCCCAGGTCCAGCTCGCGTCGCCGGTGAGCTGCGCCCAGCTGTCGTAATCGCGGGCCTGGCCCCTCATGTAGATCATGCCATTGATGCTGGAACAGCCGCCCAGCGTCTTGCCGCGCGGGTAGCGCAGCTGGCGTCCGTTCAGGCCGGCGTCGGACTCCGTCTGGTACAGCCAGTCGGTGCGCGGGTTGCCGATGCAATACAGATAGCCCACGGGGATGTGGATCCAGTGATAGTCGTCGCGCCGCCCGGCTTCGAGCAGCAGCACCCTTTTCGACGGGTCGGCCGACAAGCGGTTGGCCAGCAGGCAGCCGGCGGTTCCGGCTCCGATGACGATGTAGTCGAAGGTGGTGTCATTCATTGCGCCGCCATTTCGCGAATGGCCCGGAACAGCTGGTCGGAGCCGTCCAGCGTGTTGTTGGGACGAATTTCCATCCGGTTGAGCGTGGCCCCGGTCTTCAGGTTGCGATCGGCGATCACGGACAGATAGTAAGGGCTGACGAAGCGCGCGCCCAGCTGCTGGTGCAGCGCCAGCGCCTTGCGCGCTGCATCGGGACGTTTCCATTGCTGCGGGTGGAACTCGGGCACGCCGTAGTCGCTGAGATGATGCTCACGCACGAAGCGTGCGGTCCACGTACTGCCCGCCGCGCCGCCATAGGTATTGAATCCCTGCTTCCAGGGCAGCTCGGCCCCCACGCTGGCATCGCTGGCGAAGAACTGCGGGTTCCAGGTCGAATTGACCCGCACGACGATCTGGTGCGAATACAGCTTGTCGGCCGGCAGTCCCGCAGCGCGGGCCACCTCGTGAAACCTGGCGATGAAGGCGTTCACCTGCCAGGACCGGTAGCTGTTCCAGTCGCGCGCCAGCGGATTGAACAGCACCTGCTGCGTGGTCTTGGGCAGGTCCAGCGATGACTTCACGCCTGCCAGCGCGCCCAGCTTGGGCAGCTTCGCGGGCTTGGCCGTGTGGGTCGGTGAGGCCGCACGCGTGCCCGCCGGACCGGCCGCGACCACCAGGGTGGTCTGCCCCAGCTCATAGTCCGCGGCAGGTGTGCGGGCTACCACCTGCAACGCGTAGGTGCCCGGCGCCCAGCGGGAAAAGTCGATATCGTGCCGGAATCCTACGCTCGGATCGTCCACCGCATCCAGTGCGCGGTAGACGTCGAGCCGGTTGAAGTCGCGCGCCATCTCGGCCACCCGTTGCCCGTCCACGCGCAGTTCCAGGGTGCTCACCCGCCGCTGCGGATCCCACAGCCAGCCGCTCACCGGTACCCGGCCGTCGGCAAATCCGTCGAAGTGCTGCGTCCTGTCTCCCGCCTGTGCCAACACGTTCTTCGAGGGCGCCGGCACTTCATCGAAGGAGCGGAAGGCGCCTCCCGTTGCCTCGTTGAACCGCTGCAGCGAGCCGTACTTGCGGCGCAGCCAGGCACGAAAGCCCGCGATCGATTGCGGGCTGTAGTCGGTGACGCGCACCTGGTCGTAGTTGCCCATGCCGTTCTGGAAGTCCGGGAACATCTGGTGCACTTCGCCGGCCAGTGTGATGGCCACCAGGCGATCGCGTGTGGCCTGCGGCAGCGCGGCGATGCGCTTCGCGATATGGCGCAGTGCCCCGAACCGGTAGCGGTTGATGGGAATGGCCTCATCGGTCTGCAGGGTGTAGGGCACGACCTTGTAGCCGAAATAGGTGGAGCGCGGCACGCTGCCGTCGGCCAGGTGCATCAGGTTGAGCGGATCGGACTCCAGTGTTTCGGTGATCGCCCCGGGCGTGTCGAAGTGGTTCGCCGCCAGGTACAGCACCGCGGGCCGCTTGATCTGCTCCAGGACGTCCATGACACGGTCGACGCGGCTTTCGTCGATGACCCAGCGGCCCTCGCGCAACCGGTAGAGGCCCAGCAGCTGCACGGTGATGGTGTAGCCGACCTGCACGGCGCCCTTGGGGCCGCCCGGCTCCAGTTCGTCCAACAGCGCGGAGGCGGCCTTGACCCCGTTGCGGCCGTTGGCCGTGCAGTACGAATTGGATTCGATGAGGTGCCGGTTCTCGTTGTTCTTCAGGTCGTCGCAGATCAGCAGGCCTTCGATGACCGGCGTGAGGAACAGTGGCTTGCGCGGCTGCGCCGCTGCGCCCGTCAGCGCGTGCGACGCCAGCAGCAGGATGGCGGCGCCGCGCAGCAGCGCGTCAAGGGCCCGGCGCGATCGCCCTCTCATTTCGCCGTTGGCATCACAAACTCCGCACCTTTGCCGATGCTCTCCGGCCAGCGCTGCATGATGGATTTCTGCTTGGTGTAGAAACGCACGCCTTCTTCGCCGTACGCGTGCATGTCGCCGAACAGGCTCTTCTTCCAGCCGCCGAAGCCGTGCCACGCCATCGGCACCGGGATCGGCACGTTGATGCCCACCATGCCGACCTGCACCCGGCGCGAAAACTCGCGCGCCACGTTGCCGTCGCGTGTGAAGCAGGAGACGCCGTTGCCGTACTCGTGCGAGTTGACCAGTTCCACCGCCGCCGCCAGGTCGGGCACGCGAACGCAGCCCAGCACCGGGCCGAAGATTTCTTCCTTGTAGATCTTCATCTCGGGCGTGACGTTGTCGAACAGCGACCCGCCGATCCAGAAGCCGTTGTCGCAGCCGGCGCCCGCCTTGGCGGCGTGGAACTTGCGCCCGTCGACCACCAGCTTCGCGCCTTCCCGCTCGCCGATGTCGATGTAGCCAGTGATGCGCCCGTGCGCCGCGCTCGAGACGATCGGCCCCATCTCGGCGTCCAGCTCGAGGCCGTTCTTAATCTTCAGCTGCCGGGTGCGCTCGGCCAGCAGCGGCATGATCCTGTCCGCTGCATCACCGACCAGCACCGCCAGCGAGATCGCCATGCAGCGCTCGCCGGCCGAGCCGTAGGCCGAACCGATCAGCGCGTCCACGGTCTGCTCCAGGTCGGCATCGGGCATCACCACCATGTGGTTCTTGGCGCCGCCCAGCGCCTGCACCCGCTTGCCGTGGCGCGCGCCGGTCTCATAGATCTTCTGCGCGATGGCAGTGGAGCCGACGAAGGAAACCGCCTTGACGTCCGGATGGGCCAGCAGCGCATCCACCGCGTCCTTGTCGCCCTGGACCACGTTGAAGACGCCATCAGGCAGGCCGGCCTGCTTGAGCAGTTCGGCCATCATCAGCGAGGCGCTCGGATCCAGCGGGCTGGGCTTGAGCACGAAGCAGTTGCCGGCGGCGATGGCCACCGGGAACATCCACATCGGAACCATCACCGGGAAGTTGAACGGCGTGATGCCGGCGACCACCCCCAGCGGCTGGCGCATCGTCCAGTTGTCGATGCCGGTGGAGACCTGGTCGGTGTAGTCGCCCTTGAGCAGCTGCGGGATGCCGCAGGCGAATTCGACGATGTCGATGCCACGCGAGACTTCGCCGACGGCGTCGGTGAACACCTTGCCATGTTCGGCCGTGATCGCGCGTGCCAGGTCCTCACGCTTGTGGTTCAGCAGTTCCAGGAACTTGAACATCACGCGGGCACGGCGGATCGGCGGGGTTTCGGCCCACGCCGGGAAAGCGGCTTGTGCAGCAGCGACGGCGGCCGCCACTTCGCTCGTGTTGGCCAGCGCGACCTGACCGGTGATCGCGCCGGTGGCCGGATTGAAGACGTCGGCGCGGCGGCCGCTAAGGCCGGCGACCACACGGCCGGCGATCCAATGTTCGACGGCGGCGCCGCCGCTCTTTTGCAGTGACTTCTGGGTTGCGTTCATGGGGACGGTTTCCTATGGGGCAATGTCGCCAGTCTAGCGCGGCAGCGGGCCTTGAAAATCAGGCGACGCCGGCGCCGCAGCTAGGACAACCAGTCGGCCGGAACCTCGACCGGCATGCACAAGAGGATTTGCGCCATGCCCTTGCCCAGCGGATCGTTGCGCAGCGAGGCCATGCCGCCGCCGTCGAGCGCCTCGGCGCACAGGAAGTTGAGCGCATGAATGCCCGGCACGTCGAAGCGCGTCACCTGGCCCTTGACCCGGTGCGCCAGCCAGGCGGCCACCCGGCGCTCGCTCAACTGTTCACGCAGCAGCGGCAACCACTCGGGGCGCCGCGCCACGATGCCGATGTTGGAGCTGTCGCCCTTGTCGCCGCTGCGGCCCCAGGCCACGCGGATCAGCGGCACCTCGACGCGCGGTCCGGCGAAGGATGGCGCCGCCGGCGCTTCAGGCGCGGCGCAAGGCGCCGGCACCGGGTCCTGGCCGGTGGGGATTGCGACCGGCTCGACGCGGTCGTCCTGCGCCACCCGAGGTTCCACCAGTGCCTTGTCCAGCAGGAAGCCGAACTGCCGGATCGAAGGCGAAGGCCGCGGCCGGCCATCCGCTCCGGTCGTGCCGGGTGACCAGGACGTGCCTGCGGATGCGATCTCGCGCGCGAACAGCTCCAGCGCGGCCTTCTGGCCGTGCATGACCGCCACCCTCAGTACCGCCTCCCGGACGTCGCCGGTGCGCGCCTGCGGCCCGAAGTTGCTCTCCTCGGAGCCCAGCACCTCGATCAGCGTGCGCCGGTAATCGGCCAGGCCGTGCCGGGCAAACAGTTCCCGGGTGCGCTCGAGAATGGCCTCGCCGGTGCGCCGCGCCTTGCGTGCCGCGTCCACGCCCACGATGGTCAACTGCGCACTGCAGCGAAAACCGTCCATGAAGGTGGCCGAGACCTTGTAGGCCGGGCCCGGCGCCAGTCCCCGCGCGCCCTGCACGCGCACCCTGTGCTCGCCCAGGGTTTGCAGCCGGACCTGGCTGAAGTCGCAGGTCACGTCCGGCAGCAGGTAGCGCCGCGGGTCGCCGATTTCGTAGAGCATCTGCTCGCTGATCACCGCCGGGTTGACCAAACCGCCGGTCCCCGGCGGCTTGGTGACGACGAAGCTGCCATCGGCGCTGCACTCGATCACCGGGTAGCCGATGTGCGCCCAGTCGGGCACCGCTTCCCAATCGGTGTGCAGGCCGCCGGTGGCCTGGCAGCCGCATTCGATGATGTGGCCGGCCAGGCTGCCCTGCGCCAACAGGTCGAAGTCCTGCGGCCCCCAGCCGAATTCGTGCATCAGGACTCCCAGCGTCACGGCGCTGTCCACGCAGCGACCGGTCACGACGATCTGGGCCCCGGCGTCGAGCGCCTGCTTGACCGGCAGGGCGCCGAGGTAGGCATTGGCCGTGAGCAGCCGTTCGGGCAGCGGAGCGCCGCTTTGCAGCTCCTTGACGCCCTGGCTGCGCAGCCAGGGCATCAGCGGCATGACATCGTCGCCCAGCACGACGGCCACTTGCACGGCGATGCCCTGCTCGGCCGCCAGGGCCGCAATTGCCCGGGCACAGGCTTGCGGATTGACCCCGCCCGCGTTGCTGATCACGCGGATGCCCTGGTCGGCCACGTCCTTGAGAATGGCCTTCAACGTCACCGTGACGAAATCGGTCGCATAGCCCAGTTCGGGGTCCTTGCTGCGCGCGGCGGCGAGGATCGACATCGTGAGTTCGGCCAGGTAGTCGAACACCAGGTAGTCGACCTGGCCCAGACTCACCAGCTGCGGAGCGCCCACGCTGCTGTCGCCCCAGAAGCCCGAGGCCCCGCCGATCCGCACCGGCCCGGTCTTCATCGCCCGGTCCATTGCGGCTTGCGCTTTTGCTGGAACGCCTGCTGGCCTTCCCTGGCGTCCTCGGTCAACGTGAACAGGGCGATCTGGCTCTCGGTGAATGACATCGATTCCTCGAATCCCATGGTTTCGATCTTCTTCATGGTGTACAGCCCGCGGCGAATGGCTGCCGGGGACTTGTCCAGCATGCGCTGCAGCAGCCAGTCGAGCTTGGCGTCCACGTCGTCGTCCACATAGTTCACCAGACCGTATTCCAGTGCTTGCGCGGCCGTGAGCGGCTCGCCGGTCAGGCACATCTCGGCCAGGCGGCGCCGCGGCACCAGGTGCTGCAAAACCGACAGGACCTGGGCCGGGAACACCCCGACCTTGACCTCGGGCAGGCCGAACACGGCGTGGCTGGCGGCAACCGCCAGGTCGCACATCGAAAGCAAGCCCATGCCGCCGGCCATGCAGGCGCCATTCACGCGTGCCACCAGCGGCAGGTTGCTGGCCTTGGCGCGCCGCAGCAGCAGGGCGAGATGGCCGTAGGGCTCCGAATAATCGCTGGTGAAGGCCTGGGCGGCCTGCAGGTCGGCACCGGCGCAAAAGGCCTTGTCGCCGGTGCCCGTGATCACGATGGCCCGCAAGGACCGGTCGCCCTGCGCCGCGTCGATGGCCTGGGTCATACCGGCCAGTACCCCATGGCTCATCGCATTGCGCCGCTCTTCACGCTGGATGATGAGCCAGAGCACCGGGCCGCGCGATTCGACCCGCAGCTCGGGGGGGGACGCTGAATCGCTCATGGCCGCTCCTGGTTGTGCTGGCTTTATACCCGCCGGCGGCGCGGCGCGCGTGTCACGACAGCGGCAGCAAGCCCGGGCATCTTCCTACAGCCGTGCTCAGGCTGTGCAGTTAGGATGGCAGGCTCAACTCCAGGACGCCCCGCGTCATGCCGGATTCAACGCCTCGCATCGAACAGCAGCCCGCTCCGGATGGCGCACGCATGCGCGTGCTGGGCCAATGGACGGCCGCGCAGTTCGCCCGGCCGGGATTGCTGCACGCGCTGGAAGCCAGCGTGACGCCGGCGGCGGGGCAAGCCGGCTGGGACCTCAGCCAGGCCCAGCAACTGGACCACATCGGCGCGCAATGGCTGTGGGACCATTGGGGCCGCCAGTGGCCCGGTCAGCTGGAACTGCGGCCGGCGCATCAGGCCGTGCTGGATCGCGTGGCGCGCTTCACCGTTGCACCGCCGGTGCGCAAGCGCACCACCTGGTGGCGCAGTTACCTGGGGCTGGGCGCGGCGGTGCTGCGGGCCATGACGCAGGTCAAGTCTTTCGTGCGCCTGATCGGCCAGTTGGTGCTGAACCTGATCCAGCTGGCGCGCGCGCCGCATCAGGGCCCCTGGCGCGACTTCTCCGGCCACCTGTACCGAATCGGCGCCACCGCACTGCCGATCACGGCCCTGGTGGGCTTCCTGATCGGCGTGGTGCTGGCCTATCTCACTGCGCAGCAGTTGAAGCAATTCGGCGCCGATGCCTACATCGTCAACATTCTGGGCGTCGCCCTGATCCGCGAACTCGGGCCCGTGCTGGCGGCGATCCTCATCGCCGGGCGCTCGGGATCGTCCATCACGGCACAGATCGGTGTGATGCGCGTGACCGAGGAACTCGACGCGATGCGGGTAATGGGGATCTCGCAAAGCTTTCGGCTGGTGATGCCGCGCGCCATGGCGCTGGCCTTGGTGATGCCCCTGATCAGCGTGTGGACCACGCTGTGCGCGCTGGCCGGTGGCATGCTGGCAGCGGATGTGTCCCTGGGCATCACGCCGACCTTTTTCATGACGGCGCTGCCCCGGGCCGTGAACGTGGACAACCTGGTGCTGGCGAGCAGCAAGTCGGTGGTGTTCGGCGTGCTGATCGCGCTGGTGGGCTGCCACTTCGGCCTGCGCGTGCAACCCAACACGCAAAGCCTGGGCGAAGGAACGACTGCCTCCGTGGTGACCTCGATCACGGTGGTGATCCTGGTGGACGCCCTGTTCGCGGTGCTGTTCAAGGACGTGGGATTCTAGTGGTGGACACGCCCGCACCCTACCAGCCCACGGAAGGCACGCCGATCGTCGACATCCGCAAGCTGTGGACGGTGTTCACGACGCCCGGGAAGCGCTTCGTCGTGCATCAGGACCTGGACCTCACCGTGATGCAGGGCGAAGTGCTGTCCATCGTCGGCGGCTCGGGCACCGGCAAGACCGTGCTGCTGCGCCAGATTCTGGGCCTGGAACGGCCGGCGAAGGGCGAGATCCACGTGCTGGGCCAGCCGGCCGCCGAACTGGGGCAGCGCGGCGCGGCCAGCCGCATCGGCATGCTGTTCCAGCATGGCGCGCTGTTCTCGGCGTTCAGCGTGCTGGAGAACATCGCTTTTCCGCTGCGCGAACTCAGGACCCTGCCGGCCGCATTGGTGCGCGAGGCCGCGATGGTGAAGCTCCAGATGGTGGGGCTCAAGCCCGAGGACGCCGACAAGATGCCGTCCGACCTGTCCGGCGGGATGATCAAACGGGTCGCGCTGGCACGGGCACTGGTGATGGACCCGCCGCTGCTGCTGCTGGACGAACCCACCTCCGGCCTCGACCCGGAGAGCTCCGACGGGTTTGTGACGCTGCTGCGCTCCTTGCACCGTGACCTGGCGCTCACCGTGATCATGGTGACGCACGACCTGGACACCCTGTTCGAGCTGTCCACCCGCATCGCGGTGCTGGCCGACAAGAAAGTGATCGTGATCGGGCCACCCAAGGACGTCATCGCCTTCCAGCATCCATTCATTCACGATTTTTTCCTGGGCGAACGGGGCCAGCGCGCCATGGAACTGTTGCGCGAATACCCGTTTGCCGTGTAAAAGAGAAAGGGAAAATTCCCGATGGAAAACAAAGCCCATGCCCTGGCTGCCGGTATTTTCGTGGTGGTGGTCGCCGCGCTGCTGGTCGCGCTGGCCTCCTGGCTCACGCGCGATACCGGTGAGCGCGACATCTACGAGATCTCGACCCGCGAGATCGTCTCGGGCCTGCAGCCGCAGGCCGCTGTCCGTTATCGCGGTGTTGACGTCGGCAAGGTCGCTTCGATCGGCTTTGATCCGAAGACCACCGGTAACGTGCTGATGCGCCTGGAGATCGGCCACGACGCACCGGTCACGCGCGATACCTTCGCGACGCTGAGCTACCAGGGCGTCACCGGCCTGGCCTTTGTGCAGCTCGATGACAGCGGCAAGCCGGCCCCGCGCCTGGTGCCCGACAATGAGAATCCGCCGCGCATCCCGCTCAAGCCCAGCCTGTTGTCCAGGCTGGCCGCGCGCGGCGAGGTGATCCTGGACCAGGTCGAGAAAGTGACGGGACGGATGAACGAACTGCTGGGGGACGCCAACCAGCGTCGAGTCGCCAGCGCCCTGGACAACCTGGGCAGTGCCGCTGCCGATGCCGGGCGTCTGGCCCGGCGCCTGGACACCACGCTGGCCAAGCGAGTCGATCCCGCGCTGGCCGAGGTGCCCGTCACGCTGCGATCGGTGCAGCACAGTGCCGATGAGATCGGCAAGACGGCCGCCGATTTCGGCCAGACCGCGCGCCGCCTGAACGAAAAGGACGGGCCGATCGATCGCCTGGCCGAAGGCTCCCAGGCCCTGTCGCATGCCGCGGATTCGTTCAATGCATCGACCTTGCCGCGCGTCAACCGGGTCACCGAGGAAACGTCCCGTGCAGCGCGACAACTCAGCCGTACCGCGGGCAGCATCAAGGACAACCCCCAGGCGCTGATTTATGGATCGGGCCCGATTGCGCCCGGTCCGGGTGAACCCGGTTTCACTGTGCCGGGGGTGGCGAAATGAGCCGGCTCGTCGCCCGCGGTGTCGCGCTGCTCGCAGTCTTGCTGGCGGTGGGCTGCGCCACCCCCGACAAGCCCGCGCGCGCCACCCTCTATGACTTCGGGCCGGGTGCCACGGTGGCACCGGCCGGGCTACCGGATGGAGCGCCTTTGGTGCTGGCAGACATCGAGTCGTCCAGCGCACTGGACGACTCGGCCTTGCTGTATCGCCTGGGCTATGACGACGCGCACCAGCTGCGGCCCTATGCGCACGCGCGCTGGAGCGCGCCGCCGCCCCAGCTCATCCGGCAGAGGCTGCGCGAGCAGTTGGCGCGCGAGCGACCGGTCCTCGACTTGGCTGAGAGCTCGGCCCTGGCGCGCAGCGGGGGGGCCATGCCCCGCATCCTGCGCATCGAGCTGGAGGAGTTCTCGCACTTTTTCGAAGCGCCGACCCGGAGCTGGGGTCTGGTGCGCCTGCGCGCCACCTTGCTGGACAACACCTCGGCGGGCGAGCGCTTGCTGGCCCAGCGCAGCATCGTGGTGCGCAGTCCTGCCCCTACACCCGATGCGCCGGGCGGAGTCCGCGCGTTGGCCGCCGCCACCGATGCCGCTGCGCAGGAGATCGGGCGATGGGTGGCGCAGCAGCGTTGAAAGGAGACTGCCATGCCCAACCAGGCCCTTGAGAATCAGCTGCGCGCCCGGGGTCTCGAGTCGCTGGGTCCGTGCGAGCGACTGTCGCGCTCCTGCCCCGAATTGATGCTGGCTTCGGCCTTGCTGCGTGACTTCACGCCGGTGGAGGCCGATCTCCTGGGCGCCAGCATGCTGCGCATCAAGGCGCAGCCCGGGCAGCTGTTGATCGCCGAGGGCGAGGCCAGCGACTGGATGATGATTCTGCTGCTCGGCACCGTGGACATCGGCAAACGGAGGATCGGCGCCGATGCCGACACGCAGGAGCCCGCTGACAATACCCGCCTGGCCGTGCTGAAGGAGGGCGCCGTGATCGGCGAGATGTCGATGCTCGACGGCGAGCCGCGCTATGCCAGTTGCTGGGCCTTGAGCGAGGTCGAGGCTGCGGTGCTCAGCCGTGCCGCCGTGGGACGCCTGATCAGTTCCCATCCGGCCGTTGGCGCCAAGCTGCTGGTCAAGCTCACCCAGTTGCTGGCGCAGCGGCTGCGCAACACCAGCAGCCAGCTGGTCAAGGTGCTGCAGAATGGCAGCCGCGCCGCTAACGTCCCAGGCCCGGGAAAAGCTTCAGCAGGCCCAGGGCCATCAGTTCCACGGCCAGTGCCGCCAGAATCAGGCCCATCAGCCGGGTCATCACATTGATGCCGGTCTTGCCCAGCACCCGCGCGATCGGCTCGGCCAGGGCGAAAGACAAGGCCGTGGCGAGGCCGATGACGACGCCGTAGCCCACCAGCGCCGACAACTGCAGGAAACTCTGCGCCTGCTGGGCATAAATAACCACTGTCGAAATGGTGGCCGGGCCGGTCAGCAGCGGAATGGTGAGCGGCACCACGGCGATGCTGGCGCCCATGGCGGCTTTTTGCGCACCGTCCTCGAGTTCCTTGGTGTTCGGTTTGACTTCGGCGGGCTGGGCGTTGAGCATGTTCATCGAGCTGATGAGAAGCAGCATGCCGCCGCCCACCTGGAAGCTGGCCAGCGAGATGCCGAAGAACTCCAGGATCTGCAAGCCCAGTAGCGCGCTGGCCGCGATGACCAGGAACGCGCTGATCGACGCCGTGACGACCGTGTGCCGCCGCTGTGCCCGGGTGAAGCCCTGGGTGTAGTGAATGAAGAAGGGCACGATGGCCAGCGGATTCACCACCGCCAGCAGGGTCACCAGGGGCTTGAAGTCCATCGCTAGTCTTTGGCCGGAGACTTCTCGAGCTGGGCAATCTCCTGCGCCGTGGCGGGATGACGCCGGCCGAACATCCCGTAGCCCTCCATCTGCATGACCTTTTCGCCGTTCTGGTTGAACATCTCCCAGCACGAGCGCACCAGCCCGGTGTCGGGGCGCGTGCGCAGGGGGCGCGACTCGACGATGGTCTGCTGCAATCGCAGCGTATCGCCCGCGTACACGGGTTTGAGCCAGCGCAGGCTTTCCAGCCCGGGCGACCCCATGCTGGCTGACTCATTCAGGAAGTTTTCGACCGTGAGTTTCATGGCCAGGGCACAGGTGTGCCAGCCGCTGGCGCACAGGTTTCGGAAGTGGGAGCGTTGCGCGGCGGCTTCATCGAGGTGAAAGGGCTGTGGGTCGAACTGCCGGGCGAAGGTCTTGATCTCCTCTGCGGAGAGGGTGACGGTGCCCAGGTCGCGCACCGAGCCCGCGGTCAGGTCCTCCCAGTAGTACTTGAACTGGCTCATCAACGGCCTCCCGAAACGTCGAGCAGCGACATGGTGGTGTAGCTGGCTTGCGGCGATAGCAGCCAGACGATCGCCTCGGCCACTTCCTGCGCCGAGCCGCCCCGTTGCATGGGCACCAGGTGCGCGAGCTCGCGCACACGGTCGGGAAGCCCGCCGGACGCGTGGATCTCGGTCTCGATCAGGCCGGGGCGGACGGCGTTGACGCGGATCCCCTCGGCCGCCACTTCCTTGGCCAGCCCGATGGTGAAGGTGTCGATCGCGCCTTTGGCCGCAGCATAGTCCAGGTACTGGCCGGGCGCGCCCAGGCGGGACGCGGCGCTGGAGACATTCACGATGGCGCCCCCGCTGCCGCCGTGGCGCGTGCTCATGCGCTTCACCGCTTCGCGCGCACACACCATGGCGCCGATCACGTTGATGTCGAACATGCGCTTGAGGCGGGCCACGCTCATCTCGTCGAGGCGCGCCTGGGTGTCCACCACACCGGCGTTGTTGACCAGGGCCGTGAGGCGGCCCAGCTCGCGGTCGACCTGTTCGAACAGCGCCAGCACCTGGTCCTCCTGAGCCACGTCGGCCCGCACCGCGATGGCACGACCGCCGCCCGCGCGAATGCGGCGCGCCACCTCGTCGGCGGCCGCCGGCTGGGCGGTGTAGTTGACGGCGACGGCGTAGCCCTTGGCCGCCGCCAGGAGGGCGGTGGCGGCACCGATGCCGCGGCTGCCGCCGGTGACCAGCAATACCTGTTCCAAATCGGTCTCCTGCAAGAAATCCGCGGGTACGCTACAAAGCGTGACCCACCGCCATTACAGCAAACTGCGCCACCCCCCTGTTTCCGGAGACCCGTTTTGAATCATCGCGTCGATTACCACTTTGCTCCGCAAAGCCCATGGACCTACCTGGGCCACCAGCGCTTTACCGACATGGCCCGGGCGGCCCAGGCCACGGTGCGGGTGTTGCCGGTGGATCTGGGAAAGATCTTTCCGATATCCGGCGGACTGCCCCTGGGCAAGCGCGCGCCGCAGCGCCAGGCCTACCGCCTGGTCGAGCTCAAGCGGTTTTCCGAGCAGCTGAAACTGCCGTTGAACCTCCATCCCCGGTTCTTTCCGGTGGCTGCCGACGATGCGGCCCGGTTGATCACAGCCGTGGACTTGCACGATGGCACCGACGCGGCCATGGCGCTCACCGGCGCCGTCTTGCGGGCGGTCTGGGCCGAGGAACGGAATATCGCCGACCCCGAGGTGCTGGCACAGCTGCTGGCCGAGTGCGGCATGAAAGGCGCCCGGCTCGACGAGGCGCGCAGCCCGGCGGTGGAGGCGCTTTACCAGGAGCGCACCCAGGAGGCGATCGATGCGGGGGTGTTCGGCGCGCCCAGCTTCGTGGTCGACGGCGAAATGTTCTGGGGCCAGGACCGGCTTGATTTCGTGCAGCGCCGCCTTCAATCATGACAACCTCAAGGAGATCCCATGGGCACATTCATTGACCTCCAGGCCGCCGACGGCTTCGACTTTCCCGCCTACGTCGCCAGCCCGGCCGGCAAACCCAGGGCCGGCATCGTGGTGCTGCAGGAGATTTTCGGCGTCAATTCGCATATCCGGTCGGTCGCCGACGGCTATGCGGCGCAGGGCTATCTGGCCGTGGCGCCCGCCACCTTCCACCGCGTCAAGCCCGGGGTGGACATCGGCTATGCGCCCCAGGACATGACCGCGGGCTCGGCCCTCAAGGCCGCTGTCGAGGCCTTGCCGGCGCCCGGCGTGATGCAGGACATCCAGGCGGCGATCTCGCATGCGAGGCAGGCCGGCAAGGTCGGCATCGTCGGCTACTGCTGGGGCGGGCTGCTCACCTGGCGCTCCGCCTGCATGCTCCAGGGCCTGTCGGCCGCGGTTCCGTACTATGGTGGCGGCATGACGACGCCGGCCGAGATCGCACGCAAGCCCAAGGTGCCGGTGCTGGCGCACTTCGGCGAAAAGGACCACTGGATTTCGCTGGCCAGCGTCGAGGCCTTCAAGAAGGCCCATCCGGAAGTCGAGGTCCAGATCTACCAGGCCGATCACGGCTTCAACTGCGACCAGCGCGCGTCGTTCGACGCGGCGGCCGCCAAACTGGCGCGGGAACGGACCCTGGCGTTTTTCGGCAAGCACCTGGGCTGACGATGGCCGGCCGTCGCCTCGGCGCCACCTGGGTCAGTCAACGCTGGCTGTACCATGACCAGCTGATGAAGGGCTACCGCGCGTGGCCGGGGGATCTGCCCGCCGATGTCGCGCGGGGCATCGCATGGGGCAACGGCGCAAGCCTGTTTGGAGTGAAATGATCCAGCTGCATTACGACCCGGGCACCGCCGCCATGGTGCCGCACATCCTGCTCGAGGAACTCGGCGTGCCCTATGAGCGGGTGCTGGTCCAGCGCTCGACGCAGGCGCACAAGCAGCCCGCCTATCTCCGGCTCAATCCCAACGGCCTCATCCCGGTGCTGGTCGACGGCGATCTGGTGCTCTACGAAACCGCGGCGATTGTGCTGCACCTGTGCGACACCCATGCGCAGGCCCGGCTCGCGCCGCCGCTGGCGAGTGCGGCCCGGGCTCATTTCTACAAATGGCTGATGTGGCTCACCAATACGCTGCAAGCCACCCTGATCCTGTACTTCTACCCCGAGCGCTGGGTGAACGAAGGCAACGCCAGCGGCGCCGCCGAGGTCAAGCGGCATGCCGAGCGCAAGGTCGCCGGCCTGCTCGACCAGCTCGATGCCGAGTTCGCTCGTCACGGCCAGAGCTGGTTCGGCGGCGCGGATTACAGCGCGCTCGATCCCTACGTCTTCACGCTGTGCCGCTGGACGCGCAATTTCGCCAATGAGCAGCCCGCGCGCAACCACAAGCAGCTCGGCCCGTACCTGCAACGCATGCTGGAACGGCCGGCCGTCGGGCGCGTGCTCGCCACCGAAAAGCTGTCACCGCCGTTCGTCTAGCGGCCGGTGTGCGCCAGGTAGCGCTTGCGCCAGAAGACCAGGACCACAGCGACCGCCACCAGCAGCATGAGGGCCAGCATGGCCCACATGGCGCGGGATGAGTGAATCAGCGGCAGGAATTCGAAGTTCATCCCGAAAAACCCGGTGATGAAGTTCAAGGGCAGGAACACGGCCGTCAGGGCGGTGAGCACGCGCATGATTTCGTTGATCCGGTGCCCCTGCGCGGAAAAATGGATCTGCACGGCGGTTTCCGCGCCATGCTCCATGCGCCGCACGTGCTGAACGACCCGCTGCACATGCTCAATCACGTCCCGTGCCCGTGCCAGCAGGCTGTCGCGCTCGGCCTGGGCCATTCCCGGCGCGGGTTGCTCGCGCTGGGTGTCGAGCCATTCCTGCATCGCGTCGTTCTGCTCTTCGCACAGGTCTTCCAGCATGTGGAGCGCCGCCCGCGCCGACATCAATGCCCCCCAGTCCGCGCTGCGCATTCGCGGTCCGAGCAAGGCCTGTTGCCAGCTGTCCAGCTCGCCGCCGAGTTCCTTGCGCAGTTCCAGGTAGCTGTCCACCATCAGGTTGAGCATCCTGAGCATGAGGTCGGCCGTTCCGGTCGGCAGCCGGCTGCGGGCTGCCGCGCTGAGCCCGTTGTTCTGCACGGCATCGGCCAGGAAGCGTTCGATGAAGGCGCGGGCGGTGAAGCAGTCGGCCGGGTGCACGGTGATCAGCAGCCGATCGAACACCACAAACCCCACGGCCCGGGTCCGGATGCGGCCGAATGCCGCGAGCGCTCCGGTGGCGGGTGGCGCGGCACCCAGTTCGGCGCGGACTTCGGGTTCGCTGGCCAGGCGCCGGAAGATCACCAGGTCATAGACCGAGGTGTAGTCATAGTGCGAGGGGTGGGCGCGGTTGCCCAGATCCTTCAGGTGCAGGTCGAGGACCGCGGAACCGCCCAGTTGCTGCGCCGCCTGCTGCAGCACCGACATCTCGTCGTCCAGCGACTCGCGCTCCAGGTAGATCCAGACGAAGCCATCGGCGGGGACCTGGGACGGCACCTCCTCCAGGAATCTGAGCGTTCCGGCTCCGAACTGGACGATGTGCATCCGGGCCTTTTCCGATCAGCGCCGCAGCAGCCGGGCTGCGGCGACCGCGAAGTAGGTAAGCACTCCGTCGGCGCCGGCCCGCTTGAACGCAAGCAGGCTCTCCATCATCACGGCGTCGTGGTCGAGCCAGCCGTTCTGGGCCGCTGCCTTGAGCATCGCGTATTCACCGCTGACCTGGTAGGCGAAGGTCGGCATCCGGAATTCATCTTTCACCCGGCGCACCACGTCGAGATAGGGCATGCCGGGCTTGACCATCACCATGTCCGCGCCCTCGGCGATGTCCATTGCGACTTCGCGCAAGGCCTCGTCGGTATTGCCGGGGTCCATCTGGTAGACCTTCTTGTTGCCCTTGCCCAGGTTCGAGGCCGAGCCGACGGCATCGCGGAACGGCCCGTAGAAGGCGCTCGCGAACTTGGCGCTGTAGGCCATGATGCGAGTGTGGATGAATCCGCGTTCTTCGAGTGCGTTGCGGATCGCGCCGATCCGGCCGTCCATCATGTCGCTGGGTGCCACGATGTCTACGCCGGCTTCTGCCTGCGTCAACGCCTGGCGCACCAGCACCTGCACGGTCTCGTCGTTGAGGATGTAGCCTGTTTCGTCGAGCAGCCCGTCCTGACCGTGGCTGGTAAACGGGTCCAGTGCGACATCGGTCATGACGCCCAGGCCGGGAAAACGCTGCTTGAGTTCGCGCACTGCCCGCGGCACCAGCCCCTGCGGATTCCAGGCTTCCTGGCCATCGGGTGTCTTGAGCAACGGGTCGATGACCGGAAACAGGGCCATTACCGGGATGCCTAGCTCGACACATTGCTGCGCCACCGGCAGCAGCAGGTCCAGGCTCAGGCGTTCCACCCCGGGCATCGAGGCGACCGCCTCCCGGCGTCGCTCGCCGTCCAGCAGGAATACCGGATAGATCAGGTCGTGCGGAGTGACGCTGTGCTCGCGCACCAGGTTGCGGGTGAATTCGTCACGGCGCAGGCGCCGGGGACGGCCTTGGGGGTAAGGGGCATGGAGGCTCATGACGGAAATTGTCCTCCATCCGCAGCCCGTGCTCGCGCCAATGGCGCGGAGCCGGAGCGGAACCAGATGAATCTCCCTCTGATGATGACCGGAAGCGACGGATCGCCGCCCGGACCGGTAAATCCAGGGTGCCCGCTATTGAAACCGACCGGGGGCTTTGTTAAATTACGGCTGGGCGGTTCGCCGCTCCCCGCTTTTCCTCCCTGAGCGGGTGCCTTGATGTGTGACAGCAAAAAGGCTTCCCACCCCGGCTTGTGAGCCGGGGTTTTTTTTGGGGCCGGACGACCCTTCCCGGCCCAAAAGCATCTCCTCCATGGCCGGGGCAGGCGAGAAATGGCTTGTTTTTCCCTACACTGCAGCCATGCTCTGGGTCAAATCCTTCCACATCGTTTTCATTGCCAGCTGGTTTGCGGGCCTGTTTTACCTGCCGCGCATCTTCGTGAACCTGGCGCTGGTCTCGCCCGGGTCTTCGGCCGAACGTGAGCGCCTGCTCCTGATGTCGCGCAAGCTGCTGCGCTTCACGACGCTGATTGCGCTGCCGGCACTGGGTTTGGGCCTGTGGCTTTGGCTCGGGTATGGCATCGGTCGCGGACCCGGGCAACACTGGCTGAGCGCCAAACTCGTTTTCGTGCTGCTGGCGGTGGTCTACCACTTCATCTGCGCCCGGGTGCTGGGCCGGTTCGAGGCCGGGCGCAATGCGCATGGGCATGTCTGGTACCGTTGGTTCAACGAAGTGCCTGTGCTCCTGATGCTCGCGACTGTGCTGCTGGTCGTAGTCAAACCGTTCTGACCCCGTGCCGATGCACAAGACCTCGGCCTGGCCCCTGTCCCAAGCGTATGTGGCGCTGATCGTCTACGCCAGCCTCTACCCGTTTTCCGGCTGGCGCGACCAGGGCGTCAATCCCTTCGAATTCCTCTGGAGCCCCCTGCCCAGATACTGGACCTGGTTTGATGTCGCAGCCAATGCCCTCGGATACGCGCCGTTGGGGTTTCTGCTGGCATTGAGCTTCCTGCGACGCGGCAGCCAAGGCACTTCACGCCGGACGGCCGTGATCACGGTGACCGCCCTCTCCGCCGCCGTGCTGTCGCTGAGCATGGAGACACTGCAAAACTATCTCCCGTCGCGAGTCTCGTCCAACGTCGACTTCGGGCTCAACGTGCTGGGTGCGCTGGTCGGCGCCGTCCTGGCCGGCGGGCTGGAACGGGTCGGCGCCATCGCCCGCTGGAGCCGGTTTCGGCTGCGCTGGTTTGTGGAAGACTCTCGCGGCGCGCTGGTGTTGCTGGCCCTGTGGCCTTTCGCACTGCTGTTCCCGCCAGCGGTTCCGCTGGGGCTGGGGCAGGTGTTCGAGCGGCTCGAAAGCGCCCTGACCGACTGGCTGCTGGACACGCCCTTCCTGGAGTGGCTGCCGGTGCGCGACATTGAATTGCAGCCCTTGGTGCCGGGCGCCGAACTGGTCTGTGTGGCCTTGGGGCTGGTGATCCCCTGCCTGCTGGGCTACTCCGTCATCCGATCGGCGGGCCGTCGCGCTGTTTTCGCGATCGCGACGATGGCCGTGGCGGTCGCAGCGACCGCGTTGTCCGCGGCGCTGAGCTGGGGGCCGTCACATGCCTGGGCCTGGCTCAGCCTGCCGGTGCGGCTCGGCCTGGTCGTGGGCTTGGCGCTGGCGCTGGTGTTGTCGCCGATGCCCCGGCGCGGCTGCGCCGCTCTGGTGCTGCTGGCATTGATGCTGCACCTCAGCCTTTTGAACCAGGCCCCGGCCAGTGCCTATTTCACCCATACGCTGCAAACCTGGGAGCAGGGGCGTTTCATCCGCTTCAATGGGCTGGCCCAATGGCTGGGCTGGCTCTGGCCTTACACAGTGCTGCTGTATGTGCTGGTGCGCATCTCCGCCGGGGAGCCGCAAAATAGAATCGGCGCATGAGCGACCCTGACTCCTACTATCAGCGCCACATCTTCTTCTGCCTGAACCAGCGCCCGAATGGCGAAGCCTGTTGCGCGCAGCACCATGCGCAGGAAGCCTTCGAGCGCTGCAAGGCGCAGGTGAAGGCCGCCGGGCTCGCCGGGCCGGGCCAGGTGCGTGTCAACAAGGCCGGCTGCCTGGACCGCTGCGGCGCCGGGCCGGTGGCGGTGGTCTATCCGGAGGCGGTCTGGTACAGCTATGTGGACGAGCACGACATCGATGAGATCGTCGAGTCCCACCTGAAGAATGGCCGCGTGGTCGAGCGCCTGCTGACGCCGCCCCATCTGGGCCGCTGAAGCCCATGAATCTGCAAACCCGACGCTTCCAGCTGGCCGGCCCGGCCGGCACCATCGAAGCCCTGCGCGATGAGCCCGGCCCCGGCCTCGCGCGACGCGGCACCGCCATCATCACCCATCCCCATCCGCTGTTCGGTGGAACCATGGAGAACAAGGTGGTCCAGACGCTGGCGCGGGCTTTCGTGCAGTCGGGCTGGGTCGCGATTCGCTTCAATTTTCGCGGGGTGGGCGCCAGCCAGGGCCTTCATGACGAAGGGCGCGGGGAACTGGAGGACATGCTTGCGCTCGTCAGCAGCGAAGCCCCGGACGGTGCCCTGGCCCTGGCCGGTTTTTCGTTTGGCTCCCACGTTGCCTGCGGCGCCGTGAAGGCGCTCTGGTCTTCCCGCACCATCGAGAAGATCGTTCTGGTGGGCACCGCGGTGTCGCGCTTCGAGGTAGCCGACCTGCCGCTGCAGGCGCACGATGCCACGCTGGTGATACACGGGGAGCAGGATGACACCGTGCCGTTGGCCTCGGTCATGGACTGGGCGCGGCCGCAGTCACTTCCGGTTACCGTAGTGCCCGGGGGCGGCCATTTCTTTCACGGACAATTGCCGCTGCTGAAAAGCTTGGTTCTTCGTCACCTTCGTTCGTGAGTCTCCTGTTTCCATGAAAAAATCAATGCGCGCGCTTACCGCCGCGTTCTTCGCCTTGTTCTGCCTGTTGGCGACGGCCCAGGTGCCGCAGCCGCCCGAGATTGCCGCCAGGGCCTATCTGGTGCTGGATGTCACGGCCGACCAGGTGCTGGCGGGGCGCGATATCGACGCGCCGGTGGAACCCGCGTCCCTCACCAAGCTGATGACCCAGTACCTGGTGTTCGATGCGCTGCGCAGCAAGAAGATCGACCTGAAGCAGACGCTGCCGGTGAGTCGGCGCGCCTGGAAGATGCCGGGTTCGCGGATGTTCATCGACCCCAGCATGCAGGTGCCGGTGGACGACCTGATCAAGGGCATGATCGTCCAGTCGGGCAACGATGCCACCGTGGCCCTGGCTGAAGGCGTGGGTGGCACCGTCGAGCGCTTCGTGCAGCTCATGAACGAGCAGGCCAAGGCGCTGGGCCTGAAGGCCACAACGTACAAGAATCCCGAAGGGCTGACGGAGGCCGGCCACACGACCACGGCGCGCGACCTGAGCATCCTGGCCTCCCGGCTGCAGCGGGACTTTCCGGAGTACATGCATTACTACGGCATCAAGAAATACCGCTATGAAGGCACGCCCACGGCCAACGACACCAACCGCAACATGCTGCTGTTTCGTGATCCGACGGTCGACGGCATGAAGACTGGCCATACGGAAGCCGCCGGGTACTGCCTGATCGCCACGGCCAAGCGCGACTTCCCGAACGTGGGCTCCCGCCGCATTCTGGCCGTCGTGCTCGGCGCCGCCAGCGAAACGGCTCGCGCCAACGAAGCGCAAAAGTTGCTGAACTGGGGCTATACGGCGTTCGAGGCGATCAAGCTGTTCGACGCGAACCAGCCGGTGGTCACGCCCGACGTCTGGAAGGGCACCCGGAAAACCGCCAAGCTGGGACGGACCCAGGCCGTGATCGTTGCAGTCCCCACCGGCACCGCCGCCCGGCTCAAAACCCAGGTGGCCCGGCCCGATCCCCTGATCGCGCCTCTGGCCAAGGGTCAGGCGGTTGGCACGCTGAAGATCAGCTCCGGCGACCAGCCCTTGCTGGACGTGCCTCTGGTCGCGCTGGAAGCGGTGGAACAGGCCGGGGTGCTCAGCCGGACCTGGGACGCGATGCGGCTCTGGATCAAGTAGCAACTCCCGTTTCTCGCCAGCGCTGCAATTCGGCAGGGCCACCCGGCCCCGGACCGGTGTCGGATTGTGAACTTTAGTTTGGTTGCGCTCCGTCCCGGAATGGCCGCAGCCCACGGAAAGCGGCGGAAGTCACCCGGAGCATTGAGCGTTTACCCCGAGCGGGTTATACTTGAAGGCTTTTCCGCAACTGGGGCGGGAAAGAGGGCGCCGCATTCGCGGTGATCAGCGCCGCATCGGCGATTTTCAGACTCAAGCGTTTAGGGACGTTTTCTTCAATGCCAACCATCAACCAACTCGTGCGTCACGGGCGGGAGGTCGAAAAGACCAAATCCAAGAGCCCGGCGATGCAGAACAGCCCGCAGCGCCGGGGCGTGTGCACCCGTGTGTACACCACGACGCCGAAAAAGCCGAACTCGGCCCTTCGTAAAGTCGCCAAGGTCCGCCTGACCAATGGCTTCGAAGTCATTTCGTACATCGGCGGCGAAGGCCACAACCTGCAGGAGCACTCCGTGGTGCTGGTGCGCGGCGGCCGGGTCAAGGACCTGCCCGGCGTGCGTTACCACATCGTGCGCGGTTCGCTGGACCTGCAGGGCGTGAAAGACCGCAAGCAGTCGCGCTCCAAGTACGGTGCCAAGAGGCCGAAGAAGGCCTAACGGCTCTGCTCCGAAGAAGTCGGTAGTTTTGTCGGTGCTTGTTTCGCCCTGGCAGGCGAAGCAAGCGAAGTGACCCGAAGCACGGAATGTTCCGTGTGGGTCGAGTAAGCGAGGGTCGGATGACTCTCAGGGCCCCCGCAAGGGACCGGCCAGCTGAAGCAAATCAAGAGGTGAAAACATGCCACGTCGTCGCGAAGTCCCCAAACGTGAAATCCTGCCGGATCCCAAGTACGGCAACATCGAGCTCGCCAAGTTCATGAACGTCATCATGCAGGGCGGCAAGAAGGCGATCGCCGAGCGCATCGTCTACGGCGCCCTCGAGCAGATCGAGAAGAAGAACCCGGGCAAGGACCCGGTGGAAGCCTTCACCATGGCCATCAACAACGTCAAGCCCATGGTCGAGGTCAAGTCCCGCCGTGTCGGTGGCGCCAACTACCAGGTGCCGGTGGAAGTGCGCCCGGTGCGCCGGCTGGCCCTGTCCATGCGCTGGCTGAAGGAAGCGGCCAAGAAGCGTGGCGAGAAGTCGATGGCGATGCGCCTGGCCAATGAACTCATGGAAGCCACCGAAGGCCGCGGCGGCGCCATGAAAAAGCGTGACGAAGTTCACCGCATGGCCGAGGCGAACAAGGCTTTCAGCCACTTCCGCTTCTAAGCAAACCGTTCCCATCCCGGGGTTCGGGCCCGTCACGAGCGGGCCCGTGTCCGCTTAACGAAAGAGCATCATGGCCCGCAAAACGCCAATCGAGCGCTACCGAAATATCGGTATTTCCGCTCACATCGACGCCGGCAAGACCACCACCACCGAGCGCATCCTGTTCTATACCGGCGTCAATCACAAGATCGGCGAGGTGCACGACGGCGCCGCCACCATGGACTGGATGGAGCAGGAGCAGGAGCGCGGCATCACGATCACTTCCGCCGCGACCACCTGTTTCTGGAAGGGCATGGACCTGTCGTTTCCCGAGCACCGCATCAACATCATCGACACCCCCGGCCACGTGGACTTCACCATCGAGGTGGAGCGTTCCATGCGCGTGCTGGACGGCGCGTGCATGGTGTATTGCGCCGTGGGCGGCGTGCAGCCGCAATCGGAAACCGTCTGGCGCCAGGCCAACAAGTACAAGGTGCCGCGCCTGGCGTTCATCAACAAGATGGACCGCACCGGCGCCAATTTCTTCAAGGTCATCGACCAGATGAAGCTGCGCCTGAAGGCCAACCCGGTGCCGATCGTGATCCCGATCGGTGCCGAAGAGAATTTCCTGGGCGTGGTCGACCTGCGCAAGATGAAGGCCATCTACTGGGATGAAGCGTCCCAGGGCATGAAGTTCAGCTTCGAAGAGATCCCGGCCGAACTGGTCGCGCAGGCCAAGGAATGGCGCGAGAAGATGGTCGAGGCCGCCGCCGAAGCGTCCGAAGACTTGATGAACAAGTACCTGGAAGGTACGGATCTGACCGAAGCGGAAATCACGCTCGGTCTGCGCACCCGCACCATCGCCGGTGAAATCCAGCCGGTGCTGTGCGGCACCGCGTTCAAGAACAAGGGTGTGCAGCGCATGCTGGACGCCGTGGTCGAGCTCATGCCCTCGCCGGTGGACATTCCGCCGGTCAAGGGCATGGACGACGACGAGAAGCCGGTCACCCGCAGGGCCGACGACAACGAGAAATTCTCGGCGCTGGCTTTCAAGCTGATGACCGATCCGTTCGTCGGCCAGCTCACTTTCGTGCGCGTCTATTCGGGCGTGCTGTCCAAGGGCGACAGTGTCTACAACCCGATCCGGGGCAAGAAGGAGCGCATCGGCCGTATCGTGCAGATGCACGCCAACAACCGGCTGGAAGTCGATGAAATCCGCGCTGGCGACATCGCCGCGTGCGTCGGCCTGAAGGACGTGACCACGGGCGAGACCCTGTGCGACCCCACCTCCATCGTGATGCTGGAACGAATGGTGTTCCCCGAGCCCGTGATTGCGCAGGCTGTGGAACCCAAGACCAAGATCGACCAGGAAAAAATGGGCATCGCGCTCAACCGCCTGGCCCAGGAAGATCCGTCCTTCCGCGTCAAGACCGACGAGGAATCGGGCCAGACCATCATCGCCGGCATGGGCGAGTTGCACCTGGAAATCATCGTCGACCGCATGAGGCGCGAGTTCGGTGTGGAGGCCAACGTGGGCAAGCCCCAGGTGGCGTACCGCGAAACCATCCGCAAGACGGTGGAAGACAGCGAAGGCAAGTTCGTGCGCCAGTCCGGCGGCAAGGGCCAGTACGGTCACGTCGTGCTCAAGATCGAGCCGAACGAGGCCGGCAAGGGCTTCGAGTTTGTGGACGCGATCAAGGGCGGCGTCGTGCCGCGCGAGTACATCCCTGCGGTGGAAAAGGGCGTCATTGAAGCGCTGACTGCCGGCGTGCTGGCGGGGTACCCGGTGGTGGACGTGAAAGTGACGCTGCACTTCGGTTCGTACCACGACGTGGACTCGAACGAAAACGCGTTCAAGATGGCTGCCATCTTTGGTTTCAAGGATGGCTGCCGCAAGGCCAGCCCCGTCATCCTCGAGCCGATGATGGCCGTGGAAGTGGAAACGCCTGAAGACTACGCCGGCAATGTGATGGGCGATCTGGCGTCGCGTCGCGGCATGGTGCAGGGCATGGACGACATGCCCGGCGGCGGCAAGGTGATCAAGGCCGAGGTTCCGCTGTCGGAGATGTTCGGCTACTCGACCACGCTGCGTTCGATGTCGCAGGGCCGGGCCACCTACACGATGGAGTTCAAGCACTACAGCGAGGCTCCGCGCAACGTTGCCGAGGCGATCGTGGCGGCAAGGGCTAAATAAACGACTTTGCGGGACAGCCCAACAAGCCAGGCGGTTGCTCTGTCCTCAACTGACCGGATCTTTGTCTGCGATTGTGTGCCCCTCGTTGCCCGTGGCGAGGGAATCAGCAACACAGTGCAGACGTAAAACCGATACACGGGTATTGCTCTTTGGAGAATTGAAATGGCAAAAGCAAAATTCGAGCGGACCAAGCCGCACGTCAA
>DIZF01000002.1 GCA_002427815.1 Ramlibacter tataouinensis | reverse complement strand
ATGTGGTTTCGCCGGGATCTGCGGGCGCACGACAACGCGACCTTGTTCCGGGCACTCAAGTCCTGCGGCCAGGTCCACTGCGTCGTCGTCTTCGATCGCGCCATCCTGGAGCCGCTGCCACGCCGCGACCGGCGGGTGGAATTCATCCGCGAATCGCTGGTGGAACTCGACCGGCAGTTGCGCGAGTGGGCCGGCCGTCCCGGGGGCGGGACTGATCGTGCGCCATGCGGCGGCAGCGGACGAGCTACCGCGACTGGCCATCGACTGGCGCCGCGGCGAATGCTATTTCGCCCAACAGCTCAATGACTACGACCTGGCCGCAAACAATGGCGGCTGGCAATGGGCGGCGTCGAGCGGTTGCGATGCCCAGCCGTATTTCCGCATCTTCAATCCGGTGAGCCAGAGCCGCAAGTTCGATCCCGAAGGCAAGTTCATCACGCATTACCTGCCCGCAGTTGGCAGGCCTGCCAACTCACGCGCTGCACGAGCCCCGGGCCGCGGGTGCGCTGGAACTGGCAGCGGCCGGCGTCGAGAGTGGTCCGCAAGCCCGGCTGATCAGGCCAGCACGGGGATGCTGCAGTAGTGCTTCACCAGGCTCAGCAGTTCTTCTTCGGAATAGGGCTTGCCCAGGTAGTGGTCGACCCCGAGCTCCTTGGCGTGTTCGCGGTGTTTCTCCGCAATGCGCGAGGTGATCATGATGATCGGAAGGTCCTTGAGCCGCACATCGCCGCGGATATTGCGTGCCAGGTCGAAGCCGTCCATCCGGGGCATTTCGATGTCCGACAGCACCACCGTGGGCTTTTCCTCGGCCAGTCGCTCCAGTGCCTGCAAGCCATCGGCCGCCAGCGCCACCCGATAACCTTCGCGCTGCAGCAGGCGCTGCGTGACGCGGCGCACAGTAATGGAATCGTCGACAACCAGGATCAGGGGAATCTGCGGCACTGCCGGCACCGCGGGCAGCCCGCCGGCAACCCCCGCCCGCTCGAGCACCTCGGGCTGGGCCTGGTCCGCACTGAGCAGGCGCGCCTGCTCACCATAAACGGCTGTGAGCGCGACCGGGTTGTATATAAGCACCACCGCGCCGGAAGCCAGCACTGTCATCCCGGCCAGGCCGGGCAGGCGTGCCAGCTGCGGCCCGAGGTTCTTCACCACCACTTCCTGGTTGCCCAGCACTTCGTCCACGTGCACGGCGATGCGCTGGGCGGCGCTGCGGAACACCACCACGGGCAAGGTCCGCGCCTGCGGCTCCGTGCTGCGCGCCGAAGCCTGCAACAAGGCACCCGACCAGTGGAACGGCAGCCGATCCGGCCCCATCTCATAGAAACCGGTGTTGTAGGCTTGCTGGACTTCCTTGGGCGTGGCCCGGCGCACGATTTCGACGACGTTGGCCGGCACGCCGATCGCGAGCTTGCCGGTGCGGATCATCACCACCTGCGTCACGGCAGTGGTCAACGGCAGCACCAGCTTGAAAGTAGTCCCCTGGCCCGCAGCGGTCGTGGTTTCGATGCGCCCGCCCAGCGCGTTGACCTCGGAACGCACCACGTCCATTCCGATGCCGCGGCCGGCCAGCTCGGTCACCTGGATGGCGGTCGAGAAGCCCGGCATGAAGATCAGGTTGGCGGCCTCGGCGTCGGTCAATTGCTGCCCCGGCGAGACCAGGCCCTGCTGCAAGGCTTTTTCGCGGATCAGCCGCAGGTCCAGGCCGGCACCGTCGTCGTGGAACTCGACCGAAACGTCGTTGCCTTCGTAATGCAGTCCGATCAGAACGGTGCCGGTCGGATCCTTGCCCGCCGCGCTGCGCACTCCCGGATCCTCTATGCCGTGCGCCACGCAATTGCGCAGCAGGTGTTCGAAAGCCGGCGTCATGCGATCCAGCACACCGCGATCCATCTCGATCGACCCGCCGCTGATGTCCAGTTTCACCTGCTTGCCGGTTTCCTTGGCGGCCAGCCGGATCACGCGGTAGAGGCGATTGGAGATGCTTTCGAACTCCAGCATGCGCGTGCGCAACAGGTCGCGCTGCAGTTCGCGGGTCTGCCGTGCCTGCTCGATCAGGTCGTCTTCCGTGGACTCCACCGTGCGTTGCAGGTTGCGCTGCACCGTGGCCACGTCGTTGACCGACTCGGCCATCATGCGCGTGAGTTCCTGGACCCGGGTGAAGCGGTCGAATTCCAGCGGATCGAATCCCGCGGCCGAGTCCCTGGCCTGGGCCAGGCGCGACTGCATCTGGGACTCCGCCTGCAGTTCAATATCGCGCAACTGCGCGCGCAAGCGATCCAGGTTGCCCGTCAGGTCGCCCAGCGAGCCGCGCAACTGGCGCAGTTCGGCCTCCAGGCGCGAACGCGTGATCATCACTTCGCCGGCCTGATTGACAAGACGGTCCAGCAGCTGTGAGCGCACCCGCACCGCCTGGTTGGCTGCGGCCCGCTGTGGCGCCAGCGTCGTGAAGGCCGGCTTGGCCAGCAGCGAGCGGCCCGGTGCCGGGGCGGCACCGTCGAGCGCTGCGTCCGCTGCGGGCACAGACCGCATGGCATCTGCATCCGCATCGGCTGGAGCGGCCAGCGAATCGGGCTGGGCGCTTTCGGCCGGTCCCGGCGCACCAGCGGCGCGTACCCGGTCGAAATCGGCCTGCAGTCCGTCGAACCGGTGCAGCAAGGGCTCGAGGTCGGCCGCCAAAAAATCCCGGTCCGAGCCGAGCTCTTCGATCTCCGACTCCATGCGATGGGCCAGTTCGCCCAGCCGCAGCGCGCCGGCCAGGCGCGAACTGCCCTTGAGCGTGTGCAGCGCGCGCAGCACTTCATCACGGGCGCTGCGGTTGTCCGGGCGTGCCGTCCATTGACGCAGCGCGCCGCCGAGCTGGGGCAGGAGCTCCTGGGCTTCTTCTTCGAAGATGGCGAACAGGTCCGGGTCCATCGCATCCACGATGTCCATGTCCTGCTCTTCCTCATCGGACACGATGTGGCGTACGGGACCCACCGGTGGCTGGACGGGCGTCAGCGGCGCCGTCGCAGCCGCCGGCAGCAAGCCAGGAGCGCCCCAAGCGGCGGCCGCGCTGAGCGGGGCGCTGTCGGGCTCGGGCTCGACAACCGGCGCCGCCTCGGGCTGGGGCGATGGCACGCTGTCCTGCACCTCGTCGGTGTCGGCGAACGCATCCTCCTCGGCATCCGACCGCCGGGGCACCTCGATCTCCTCGAGTGCCAGCAGGGCCGCAACCACGTGAGGGTCAGCCTCCTTGAGAAATCCGGCGGCAAACTGATGCAACAGGCGCCTGATTTCCTCGGCCGCGTCTGTGAACGCCTGGCCATGCCGGGGCGTCCCATAAGCCAGCGACTGCGTTTTCTGAAGCGTGCTTTCCAGGACCCTCGCGATGTCGGAGAGGGTGTGGAATCCGACGGTTGCCGAGCTGCCGGCCAGCGCATGTGCCAAGCCCACAGTGGAGTCGGGTACGGGCCGGTTCAGCTCCAGCGCCCACTCCGCCAATTCGGTTGCGAGCCGGCGCGACCACTCATCGGCCTCGTTGAGGTACACGTTGTAGAGCGGGATGCCGATGCGCAGCGTACCGATCACCTTGACCGGTTCGTCCGTGTCCACATCGGAGGCGACTTCTTCCTCGTCCTTGGGCGCGCCCCGTTCCGGCGACGCGGCAGACCCGGCCATCTCGGGCACGGCCGGAGGCAGACCCACAGCCTCGGCCGGTGCAGCTTGCTGCGGCTGCGCCACACCGAAATCGCTCAGATCGAAGGACAGGTCGTCCACCGAGTCCGAAATCGAAACCTCCACGTCGGCCGCCGTGGGTGCCGGGGGCTCGGTGGAAAGCGACGAGAGCGGAGCGAAGTCGAGTTGCTCGATGGCGACCCGGGCATCCACGTTGACACCCGGGGCCGCGGGCGGCTCCATGGCCGGGGCGGGCGCGAGGTCGAAATCAAAGTCAAAGTCCGGCGGAAGTTCTGTGACCTCCAGGGATGCATCCGGCGCCGCAGGCTCAATGCTCCGTGCTCCTTCGAAGGGGAAAGGCTCAGGCGCTGTCGCGGCGGGCGCTTCAGCCTGCGAAGGAAATTCGAACTCCAGCGCGGGTATGGCCGGCTCTTCCGATTCGACGGGAGAATCGACAGGCAGGGGTTCGAGCGGGACCGGTTGCGCAGCCTCGGCTTCCACGGCAGGCACTGGCTCGACGACGGCCCCCGCCTGCTCGGGCTCTGGCAGGAGCGTGTCCGGTTGCGCCTGCGCCGTCCGGTCGGGCAGGGTCAACGCCACCAGACGGTTTTCGGTGCGCAGCGCCTCGGCCGGTCCACGGAACAGCCCGGCTTTCCACGCGCCATCGTCATGAGCGGCGATATCTTCGACCCACAGGGCGAATCCCTGCATCGCCTCGCCCGACAAGGTGAGAAGCGCCTGGGTGGCGGGCTTCTGGTCGGCCAGCCAGGTATTGAGCACCTGCTCGAGCGCCCAGGCCGCTTCCCCGAACTCCATCAACCCGACCATGCGCGAGCTGCCCTTGAGGGTGTGGAAAGCCCGGCGCAGGGTTGTGAGCTCGGAGATTTCTGACGGATGGACATCCAGTGCACTGATGGCAGCCAGCCCGTTCTGCACGACTTCGCGCGCTTCTTCCAGGAAGATGTCGAGGAGGTCGTCCTCTTCGATGTCCGGTTCTGTCGCCGCAGCCGGGGCAGCGGCAGGCGCTGGCTTCATCACGGCCGCCAGACTGCTAAGGGCCTCTGCGGCGGCGCCGCTGTCCTGGCCCGATACCGCGGCTGCGGCGTCTCGAGCGCTCTGCGCGATGGCGGGCTGCTCCGCCAGGACGGCTTGCGTCGCCAGCTTGTCGAGTCTGGCCGTGAGCGCCTCGCGCGATTCGCCCGCGGCACCGGCACCACGCGAAATCTCATCGGCCGCAACGGCGAGCGGCTCCTGGGCGGCCGGCGCAATGCGACCCATCAGAGGCTTGAACTCGCCGAGATGGGGGTCGTACACGAACAGTTTCTTGGCCAGGGTCGGCTGGTAATTGAGCATGTCGACCAGGAAGCCGAGCGCGCCGACGTTGTTGCCGAGTTTCTCGAACGTCCCCGCCGAATGAACGCGCTCCTCGTCGATTTCGGTGACGATGATCTCTTCCACCGTCTCGCGCATGTGCAGCACGGCCTGCGCGGCCTGGTCCAGGCCCAGCACCGACAGCACGCCGCGCATTTGCGACAGGTAGCCGGGCGCGTCGCGCAACGGCTTCTTGTCCTTCGGATCGCGGAAGAACTGGTCCAGCAGCTTCTCGAGCTCGCTCAGCGTTCCGCGCAGCTCCCCCACCACGCTACCCATGGTCTGGCGGTCGCTCACCCGGCGATACAGCTCTTCCACCCAATGTTCCAGCGCCTGCGCCTGGCCGCCCTGGCGAACCGTGTCCAGCCGCTGCGCCAGCCGGGCCGCGCGCGCCGGCAGCTGCGAATCGGAGGGATCGAGATCGTGGAACGCGGCCTCCAGGTAGAGCACGGCGGTCGCCACTTCCATGGCCAGTTCAGGGCCGGGCGGTCGTCCGGATCGCACGACCGTATCGATCACGTTGGTCAAAGCCTCTGCCAAGGGCGCACTGGCCGGGTGCAGCTTGAGCAGCGCGTCGGTCAGCAGGTGGAACTGGTCCGACAGGCCCTTGATCTTGCCGGCATCGCCACCGGACAGCGCCGACCATGTGTCCTTGGCTGCGGCGATGCGCTTGCGCGCCTGCGCCAGCAACACCGGATCGAAGCGGCCATACTGGGCGGTCTGGTAGTCGACCGGCGTGTGGTGCGCCAGGCCCCAGGCCAGGCGCACGCTGTGCAGGCTGGGCGCGTCGGAGCTGTGCGCAGGAACTGCCTGCGCACAAAAGAACACCAGGTCCTGGACCAGCCGGTCGGAGACGCCGAGCTCGCCTTTGGCCAGCGAGGCGTACTGCAGCAGTATCCGCGAGGCCCCGCGTTTGACGTAGATGTCCAGCGGCAGCAGCCCCAGGCCCATCGCCTCGAAAAAGCCGGTACAGACTTTCCAGAAGATCTTCGGCTGGCGCGCCGTCTGCGAGGCTGCGAGCGAGAGGCTGATCTTCGCCAGTTCCCGGGCCGCCTGGGCGTCTCCGGTCTTCACCAGCTGCAGGACGCCCCTGTCCATGCGCGAGCGCACCGCCGGGTCGTACACCATGACTTCGGCAACCGCCGGGGTTTCCGGCTCGTTCCAACGCCACTCGATCGCCCACAGGTCGGCCGGGTGGATGCGGTCGGCACCCGCGAGCTCCTGCGTCTCCCGATATTGCGGGAAGAGCGCCACGGCCGAAGCCGGCTTGCCCAGCAGCACACCTTCGAGATAGTCGGTCAGCGCAAACCCGGCCCGCTCGACCTTGGCGGCCGAGGTCTCGTTGCACAGTTCGGGCCTTTCGATGAACTTCTGCACCGCCGCTTCCATCGAACGCAGCACCTGCGCCGGCCCGCCCAGTCCCACCATTTCGAGCGCGCCCACCGCCTGGTGCAGCTGCTGCCGCGCGATGCGCAGCTGACCGCCGTCCACCGAAGCCATGTCCGAGCCGCGCGCCAGACCGGTGTCGCGAACGAAGCGCCGCAGCGCCGCCGAGGCGGAATCGAGTGACTTGCGCAGCTCGTCCAATACCCAGGCCAGCGGGCCAAGGTCGTTGGTGGCCAGGTCAAGATCGGTTTCGGTGGCTTGCATAAAGGCTCTGGCTGGGGACTCAATGGCCTGCGTTGGACGCAAGCCGTCAGGCGATCTTGAATCGCGATACCGATTGGCGCAGCTCTTCGGCCATGCGCGAGAGTTCGCGCACCTGCTGCGCCGTGGACCGCGTGCCTTCGCCGGTTTGCTCCGTCACCGCGAAGATGTGCTGGATGTTGCCCGCCACCACGTTGGCCGACTGGGCCTCCTTGGACGCGGACGCCGAGATCTGCTCGATCAGTTCGGCCAGCCGCCTGGACACCTGGTCGATTTCGGTCAAGGCCGTGCCGGCGTTGTCGGACAGCTTCGCCCCTTCCACCACGCCGTGGGTCGAACGCTCCATGGCGGCCACGGCGTCCTGGGTGTCGGTCTGAATCGCCTTCACCAGCGCCGAGATCTGGCGCGTCGCATCGGCGGAACGTTCCGCCAGCCGCTGCACTTCTTCAGCCACCACCGAGAAGCCCCGCCCGGCTTCACCGGCGGAAGCCGCCTGGATGGCCGCGTTCAGCGCCAGCACGTTCGTCTGTTCGGTAATGTCCGAAATCAGCTCGGTGATTTCACCGATCTCCTGCGAGGATTCGCCCAGCCGCTTGATCCGCTTGGAGGTTTCCTGGATCTGGTCGCGGATCGAGTTCATGCCGCCGATCGCGTTCTGCACGGCCTGCAACCCGGACTCGGCGGCCACGAGCGATTGCCGGGCCACCTTGGCCGACTCCTGCGCCTGGCCGGAGACCTCGTTGATGCGGCCGGCCATGTCGAGCACCGACTGGCCGGTTTCGCGAATTTCGCGCAACTGCTCGGTGGAGGCCGCCAGCAGTTCGGTGGAAGTGCTTTCCACCTGCGCCGTCGTCTGCGCCACCCTGGTCGCCGTGTTTTGCACGTTGCCCACCAGCTGCCGCAATTCTTCCACCGTGTAATTCACCGAGTCGGCGATGGCGCCCGTGATGTCCTCGGTCACCGTGGCTTCCTGCGTGAGGTCGCCTTCGGCCACCGTCTGCAGCTCGTTCATCAGTCGCAAAATGGCGGCCTGGTTGGCGTCGTTCACACGCTTGGCTTCCTGCTCCTGCTGCTCGGCTTCCAGCAGATGCTGTTCCGCCACCGTCTGGCGCTTGCGGCTGTCCTGCAGCTGCACATAAGCCAGGCCCACGGCGCACAGGATCGCAAAAATCGACGACAGGCCCAGCGTCGCGAGGGCCCCGGCGCCCAGGCCGGTTTGTGCCGACAGCTTGCCCTGCAGGTCTTCCAGCGAACGGCGCAGCGGCTCGCTGTCGGCAATGATCGCACCCTGCGCTTCGCGCGCCGACACCAGCCCCTGCAGGTTGCCCAGGATCGCTCCGGCTTCGGTGCGGGTCTGCTCATACAGCTTCATCAGCGCTTCCAGCCGCTCGCGGGTCTGCGGGTCCTTGGCGGGTGCCAGGCGCAGCTCGGAGCTGCCTTCGAGCAGTCCCTGCGCGATTTCCTTGAACGAATTCAAGTCCTTGCCCAGCAGGAACACCGCCTCGGGGCTCACCCCCTCCATCGTCAGGAATTCGTTGGCGGACTTGCCGATCCGCTGCGTCAGCATCACCAGCTGGCCCGCGGCCGAGATCTCGGCCGGTGCCGCGTTCTGCTGCAGCTTCAACGAAGAGACGGTCTCGGCGATTTCCAGCAGGTCGGACGACTGGCGGTTGATGGTGCGCAAGGCAGTGCCCACCTGCGTCAGGATCTTTTGCTGGCCCATCACGATGCCGGCGTTCTTTTCGGCGCGCTCCATCATCGGCACGATCTTGTCCATGTCGTCCCGCAACTCATCCGACAGCGGTTGCAGGCGCAGCGCCTCGTCGCCGCTGCGCAGGCCGCGCACGGTCCGCGCCAGCGCGTCCGCGCTTTCCTTCACGTCGGGAAAAGCCTGGGCGCTGCCCACGAGCGCCTGCGACACCGACTTCGCCAGTCGCTGCGACTGCATCAGCGACTGGCCGGTACCGGCCACCTGCTGGGCGACCTTGTCGGCCCGCGTCACCGCGAAGCCGGCGACCGAGAACAGGATGACCAGCGCCAGCGCCATCAGGATGAACAGGATGCGCTGGTGCGTGACGATGGTGCGACGTCCCAGCAGCGGCACGGAAATCAGGTCGGCCTCGTCGGCGGCTTCCAGCACCTCTTCGTCATGCGAAACGGAATCGGCGTCGGCCTGGGTTATCGGCATGGTTCCGCTGTGCGCGTCCATGCCGGTCATCTGGTCGAGCCTTCCGTCCGGCATTCCCAGGCTCAACGCGCTGCTGTGCTCCACGGAAGGCTCGGAGCCCTTCTTCGAGAACAGGTTCTTCAATTGGTCAACGACGGACATGATCTGGCCTTCCGGGGAAACTCAAGCGCTGATACTCAGGAACTGGGGTTGTTGCGACAGCGTCTGCAGGTTGATTTCCTGCCAGTAAGCGCCTTGCGTGTCGGTGTAGCCGCTGCCGAAATAGCTGGGAGAGCCTTCGGGCGCCGCAGTCGACGAGGCAAACGCCTCCATGTTGCGCAATCCCGCCAGCCGGTCGATCAGCAACGCGCAATTGACTTCGAGCGTTGCATTCAGCGCGACCAGGCGCGACTCGGCCCGGGTCGCATCGGACCGGACGGCGGGCACGCCTCCCGCCACAAAACTGGCCATGTCTACAACCCCGTACAGTCCGCCGCGCAGGTTGGCCACACCGAGGAACCAGGCCTGGGTATAGGGAACCGGCTGGGCGCTGGAAAACGGGAAGATCTCGCCGGACTGGGTCAACGGAAAAAGATACTTGGTACCGGCGGCCTCGACCGCCAGCCACGAGGCCTGTATCCCCTCGGTGCGGGCCATCTGCAGACGGCTTGCAAGTCGGCTCTGGAGTTCTCGGAGTGCTTCTCGATTTGCCATGGCGGCGGTTTGGGATCAGCTCAGGGCCTTGATCTTGGCCATCAATTCGTTGGCGTCCACCGGCTTGGTGATGTAATCGCGCGCGCCCTGCCGCATGCCCCAGACCCGGTCGGTTTCCTGGTTCTTGCTGGTGCACATGATGATGGGCACGTCGGCATAGAGGGGATCGCGGGTGATCGCGCGGGTGAGCTGGAAGCCGTTCTGACCGGGCATGACCACGTCCATCAGGATCAGGTCGGGCTTTTCCTCCGCCAGCCGCCGGAAGGCGTCCTCGGCGTTCTCCGCCGTCTTGACCGAGAAACCCTTCTTTTGCAGCAGGTCCGTCATGAACATCAGCTCGGTCTTGGAATCGTCCACGACCAGGACCTTGTTAATCGTCATCACATTACTCCTTGTCTTGCGGCCCCGAACTGTTGCACCGTCTGCAACAACTGGTCCTTGGTAAATGGCTTGGTCAGATAGTCCTGCGACCCGACCATGCGACCGCGCGCCTTGTCGAACACGCCGTCCTTGGACGACAGCATCACGACCGGAACCGAGGCGAACCTGGCATTGCGCTTGATGATCGCGCAGGTCTGGTAACCGTCCAGGCGCGGCATGAGGATGTCGCAGAAGATCAGGTTCGGCTGGTAGTCGTTGACCTTGGCCAGGGCATCGAAGCCATCCTCGGCCAGCATCACATCGTGGCCCCCCTGCTTCAGGAAAATCTCAGCACTGCGCCGGATGGTGTTGCTGTCGTCGATCACCAACACCTTCAACCCCGTCGTGCTCACTTGACGCTGCTCCTTGTTTGTAACTGCTCGGGTGCGGCATCATCCGAAGATGTAACTACGCCACTCTGTTCAAATCTGAACCATCTCAAAATCTTCCTTGCGGGCGCCGCATTCGGGGCAGGTCCAGTTCATCGGAACCTGCTCCCAAGGGGTGCCCGGCGCGATCCCGTGATCGGGAGCGCCGGCGGCCTCGTCATAGATCCAACCGCAAATCAGACACATCCAGGTTTTGCTCTCTGTCACAGCTTAAAGGGCCTTCGAATAGAATGCAACGATTGTATCGAGGCCCTTCGCAGCTCCACCGCACAGCGGGCCATTGGCTGGAAGATTCAGGCCTATGACAAACCCCAGTTCCGACAACGATTCCCCGGTCCCCGACGACGCCGATGACGACGCCGGCAACCCAGCCTGCGTGATCGTGTTCAACGCCAGCGACCCCAGCGGCGCGGGCGGATTGGCGGCGGACATCACGGCCATCGCATCGGTGGGCGCCCACGCGCTTCCGGTCGTGACGGGTGCCTATGCGCGCGATTCGGCCGAAGTGTTCGACCATTTCGCCTTCGATGAAGACGTCGTGGCCGAGCAGGCGCGCGCCATTCTCGAAGATGTCCCGGTGCAGGTGTTCAAGGTCGGCTTCGTCGGCAGTCCCGAGGCCATCAGCACGATCGCCGAGATCGCGGCCGACTATGCCGAGGTCCCGCTGATCGCTTACATGCCCGACCTGTCCTGGTGGAACGAAGGACAGATCGATCTGTACCTCGACGCGTTTCGCGAACTGATGCTGCCGCAAACCACCGTGTTGGTAGGAAACCACAGCACGCTGTGGCGCTGGCTCTTGCCCGAGTGGAGCAGCGACAGGAGCCCCACCGCCCGTGACATCGCCAAGGCGGCTTCGGAGATGGGCGTGCCCTATACCCTGGTGACCGGCATTCCGATGCCCGACCAATTCATCGACAACGTGTTGTCGACGCCCCAGGCCGTGCTGGGCAGTGAAAAATTCGAGCGCTTCGAAGCGGTATTCGAAGGTGCCGGCGACACCTTGTCGGCGGCGCTCGCCGCACTGGTCGCCAGCGGCACCGATCTGGTCGCCGCATCCAGCGAAGCCCTCGCCTACCTCGATCGTTGCCTGGACGCGGGCTTTCGCCCCGGCATGGGCAACGTCGTGCCCGACCGCCTGTTCTGGGCCCAGCCCGAAGGCGAAACCGAAGAACTCACCCAGGAAGAAGCGCAGGCCTTGCAGGTCTTCGACATGCCCGCCCATGACACCAAACATTGATCGCAACCAGGCCCTGTTCGACCGGGCCCGGCAACTCATTCCCGGCGGCGTCAATTCGCCGGTGCGCGCCTTCCGTGCGGTGGGCGGCACGCCGCGCTTCGTGCAGCGCGCGCAGGGCGCCTGGTTCTGGGACGCCAACGGCCAGCGCTACATCGACTACATCGGATCCTGGGGCCCGATGATCCTGGGCCACGGCCACCCGGCCGTGGTCGAGGCGGTGCAGAAAGCCGTGCTGGACGGCTTCTCCTACGGCGCGCCGACCGAGCGGGAAGTGGAACTGGCCGAAGCGATCGTCAGCCTGGTGCCCTCGATCGAGATGGTGCGCCTGGTGAGTTCGGGGACCGAGGCCGCGATGAGCGCCATCCGCCTGGCGCGCGGCGCCACCGGGCGCAGCAAGCTGATCAAGTTCGAAGGCTGTTACCACGGCCACGCGGACGCCTTGCTGGTCAAGGCCGGCTCCGGCCTGGCGACATTCGGCAATCCCACCAGTGCCGGCGTCCCGCCGGAGGTGGTGCAACACACGCTGGTCCTGGAGTACAACAACGTCGCGCAGCTCGAGGAAGCCTTCGCGCTGCACGGCAAGGATCTGGCCTGCCTGATGATCGAGCCGATCGCGGGCAACATGAACTTCGTGCGGGCCACCATCCCGTTCATGCGGCGTTGCCGCGAGCTGTGCACCCAGCACGGCGCCCTGCTGGTGTTCGACGAAGTGATGACGGGTTTTCGCGTTGCGTTGGGCGGCGCGCAAAGCGTCTATGCCAAAGCGATCCCGGGCTTCCGGCCGGATCTCACCGTGATGGGCAAGGTGATCGGCGGCGGCATGCCGCTCGCTGCTTTCGGCGGCCCGCGGGCGATCATGGAACAGCTGGCGCCCCTGGGCCCCGTCTATCAGGCGGGCACCTTGTCGGGCAATCCGGTGGCGACCGCCTGCGGCCTGGCAACCTTGAAGGAAATCGGCAAAGCGGGCTTCTTCAATGCGCTGTCCGGCAAGACGCGCTCCCTGGTCGACGGCCTCAAGGCGGCAGCGGCGGCGGAAGGCGTTTCGTTCAGCGCCGACTGCGAGGGCGGGATGTTCGGGTTCTTCCTGCTGGCGCAGCTGCCGCAGAACTATTCACAGGTCATGAAGAGCGACGGAGCGAAGTTCAACCTGCTGTTTCACGGCTTGCTCGACCGCGGCATCTACATCGCCCCGGCGCTGTACGAGGCGGGCTTTGTCAGCTCCGCGCACAGCGAGGACGACATTGCGCAGACTGTGGCGGCGGCCAAGGAAGTATTCCGCAGCTTGACGGCCCAGGCCTGACGCAGCCTGGCCGTCGCGGACTCATCAGGTCCGCATTCCGTTCAATGGCGGAAATGCCGTACGCCGGAGAACACCATCGCCACCCCGCGCTCGTCGGCCGCCGCGATCACCTCGTTGTCGCGCATGCTGCCGCCGGGCTGGATGACGCAGGTCGCACCGGTACCCACCACCACGTCGAGGCCGTCGCGGAAGGGAAAGAACGCATCGCTGGCCACGACAGTGCCTTGCAACGACAGGCCCGCATGCTGGGCCTTGATGCTGGCGATCCGGGCCGAGTCGAGTCGGCTCATCTGCCCCGCCCCTACCCCCATCGTCATGCCGTCCTTGCAGAAGACGATGGCATTGGACTTGACGAATTTCGCCACCTTCCACGCAAACAGCACATCCTGTAACTGTTGGGCCGTCGGTTGTTTTTTTGTCACGACCTTGAGGTCGGCCAATGCCAGTTCGTGGTTGTCGGCGGTCTGCATCAGCAGACCCGAGCCCACGCGCTTGATGTCCATGGCATTGCGCCCGTTGTCCCAGTCGCTGGGGCCGCCCGGCGGCAGGTCGACCTGGAGGATGCGAACGTTGACCTTACCCTTGAAAACTTCCAGGGCCCCGGCGCTGAAATCCGGCGCCATCAGGACCTCGACGAACTGCTTGGACACGACCTGCGCGGCGGCCTCGTCGACGGTCCGGTTGAAGGCGATGATGCCGCCGAAAGCCGAGGTCGGATCGGTCTGGAACGCCTTGCTGTAGGCCTCGAGCGCGTCCTTCCCCACGGCGACGCCGCAAGGATTGGCGTGTTTGACGATCACGCAGGCGGAAGCATCGAAACTCTTGACGCATTCCCAGGCCGCGTCGGCGTCCCCGATGTTGTTGTACGAAAGCTCTTTGCCCTGCAGCTGCCGGGCCGTGACCAGCGAGCCCGGCGCGGGATGCAGGTCCCGGTAGAAAGCGGCCTGCTGATGCGGGTTTTCGCCGTAGCGCAGGTCCTGCAGCTTGACGAACCGTCCGTTGGCCTGCGCTGGAAACAGGCTGCGGCTGCCGTCTTGCAGGATGCTCGAGAGGTAGTCGCTGATCGCCGCGTCGTAGTTGCTGATGCGGTTGAAGGCCGCCACCGCGAGCGCGAAACGGGTCGGGTCGGACAGCTTGCCGGACGTCTTCAGCTCGTCCAGCACGCCCTGGTATTGCGAAGCATCGGTCAGGACGGCGACGTCCTTCCAGTTCTTGGCGGCCGAACGGACCATGGCCGGGCCGCCGATGTCGATGTTCTCGATCGCATCTTCCAGGCTGCAACCGGGCTTGGCCACGGTCGCTTCGAAGGGGTAGAGGTTGACCACCAGCAGGTCGATCGTGGCTATGCCGTGGGCCTTGAGGGACGCCATGTGCTCGGGCCGGTCGCGCCGCGCCAGCAGGCCGCCGTGCACCTTCGGATGCAAGGTCTTGACCCGTCCATCGAGCATCTCGGGAAAGCCCGTGACTTCAGCCACCTCCGCCACCGGCAATCCTTCGCCGGCCAGCAGTTTGGCGGTGCCGCCGGTGGAGATCAGCGCCACGCCCAGCGCATGCAGGGCCCGGGCGAATTCCACGATGCCGGATTTGTCCGAAACGGAGATCAGTGCGTTCATGGTTTGAGCAGCCTGTGTTCGACGAGTTTCTTGCGCAGCGTGTTGCGATTCAGCCCCAGCCACTCGGCGGCCTTGGACTGGTTCTGGTCCGCTTTGGCCATCACGACTTCCAGCAGCGGCTTTTCCACCACCTTGACCAGCATTTCGTACATGCCATCCGGCTCCGTGCCGCGCAGGTCGCGGAAATAGCCCTCCAGGCTGTTTCGCACGCATTCCTCGATGTGTTTCTTGCTCATCGATGTCCCACCCCATTTTTCGCCCATCGGGCCGCACCGGCGTTCACAGCGGCGCGGCGAAACGGCAAAGCGCCCCGCGCCGCCGTCATGCGGCCGCCTCCAGCGCTTGCATCTCTTGCTCCGGCACAACCGCCGGCATTCTGTCGATGGTACTGCCGAGCTCGTCGAAGAATCCGGACACCGCGCTCAGTTGCCCGACGCTGTCCTCGATGCTGTTCATGCGAGAGCGGAAACCGGCGCCGCCCGGCAGCCCCTTCAAGTACCAGGCGATGTGCTTGCGGGCGCTGCGCACGCCGGTGAACTCGCCGTACAGCGCATGGTGGTCCTGCAGATGCTCGAGCAGCAGTCGCCGCACCTCGGCCACCAGCGGCGGCGCCAGGTGGGTGCCGGTGGCCAGGAAATGCGCGACCTCGCGGAAGATCCAGGGACGGCCCTGCGCCGCCCGGCCGATCATGATGGCGTCGGCCTGCGTGGATTGGAGAATGGCCAGTGCCTGCTCGGGGGTCGCGATGTCGCCGTTGGCCACCACCGGCACCCGCACCGCGGCTTTCACGGCGGCGATCGTGTCGTATTCGGCGCTGCCGCCATAGCCCTGTTCCCGGGTACGGCCGTGCACCGCCAGCATCTGCACGCCGGCATCCTCGAACGCGCGGGCCAGTTGCACCGCGTTCCTGTGGGCCTGGCACCAGCCGGTGCGCATCTTGAGCGTCACCGGAATGCCATGCGGCGCGCAGGCCCGCACCACGGCGCTGGCAATCGAGACCGCCAGCGCCTCGTCCTGCATCAGCGCCGAGCCCGCCCATTTATTGCACACCTTCTTGGCGGGGCAGCCCATGTTGATGTCGATGATCTGCGCGCCACGATCGATGTTGTAGGCCGCGGCTTCCGCCATCATGGCGGCGTCGGTGCCGGCGATCTGCACCGCGATCGGGCCGGGCTCGCCCTGATGGTCGGCGCGCCGGGCGGTCTTCAGACTCGCCCACAGTTCGCGCCGGGAGGTGATCATCTCGCTCACGGCGTAGCCCGCGCCGAGCCGACGGCATAGCTGCCGGAACGGCCGGTCGGTCACGCCTGCCATCGGCGCCACGAACAGATTGTTCACCAGGGAGTAAGGGCCGATGTTCATGCGAAGAGCGGAAGCGATGCTGCTGAAAAATGAGGCACGATTGTATGCCCGCCGCATTTCAGTGACTGAAACAGAAAAGTCCGTATCCGCAGTCAGGCAGGCGCGCGCCGCGTATCTCTATACTGGTTGAGAATGCACGATTGGCTCGACCCCATCCTGGCACTGTTGGCACTGCCCCGCTTCGGGTTGTCCACTCTGTTCATTGTGGCGTTCGTCTCCGCCACTCTGGTCCCCCTGGGCTCCGAGCCGGCACTGTATGGGCTGCTGCGGCTGAACCCCGACCTGTTCTGGCACGCCATCCTGGTCGCGACCGCAGGCAACACGCTGGGTGGCGTTGTCGACTGGTGGATGGGTTACGGCGCCCACCAGGTCGTGGACAAGTACCGCCATTCGCGTTCGCACGTGAAAGCCATCGAATGGCTGGAGCGCCTCGGACCCAAAGCCTGCCTGCTGTCCTGGCTGCCGGTGGTGGGCGACCCGCTGTGCGCGGTGGCGGGTTGGCTCAGGATGCCGTTCTGGCCCTGCACTGCCTATATGGCCGTGGGCAAATTCCTGCGCTACCTGACCATGACCTCGGCGCTGTGGTACGCGTTCCCCGCCGCCGCCTGATCTGCGTCAGACGTTGAACAGGAAGTTCAACACATCGCCGTCCTTGACCACGTATTCCTTGCCCTCGCTGCGCATCTTGCCGGCGTCCTTGGCGCCCTGCTCGCCTTTGCAGGCGATGAAGTCATCGAACGCGATGGTCTGAGCGCGGATGAAGCCGCGCTCGAAATCGGTGTGGATGACCCCGGCCGCCTGCGGCGCCGTGTCGCCGACGTGGATGGTCCAGGCCCGCACCTCCTTGACCCCCGCGGTGAAATAGGTCTGCAGCCCGAGCAGCTTGAACGCGGCGCGGATCAGGCGGTTCAGGCCGGGCTCTTCCTGGCCGATCTCCGCGAGGAACATGTGCTTGTCCTCGTCGCTCATGTCGGCCATCTCGGCCTCCATCTTGGCGCAGATCGCCACCACCGGCGCATTCTGCCCGGCCGCATAGCCGCGCAACTGCTCCAGGTAGGGATTGTTCTCGAAGCCGTCTTCATGCACATTGGCGACGAACATCGCCGGCTTGGCGGTGATCAGGCACAGCGGCTTCAACAAAGCGCTTTCCTCGTCGCTGAACGTCAGCGCGCGCACCGGCCGGCCCTGGTCCAGCGCGGCCTGCACTTTCGTGAGCACCTGCACCAGCTTGGCCGCTTCCTTGTCGTTGCCCGATTTCGCGGCCTTGGTATAGCGCTGCAGGCTCTTGTCGACGGTCGCCAGGTCGGCCAGGCACAACTCGGTCTGGATCACCTCGATGTCCGACACGGGGTCAACCTTGCCCGTGACATGGATGATGTTCGGGTCGTCGAAACAACGCACCACGTTGACGATGGCGTCGGTTTCACGAATGTGCGCCAGGAACTGGTTGCCCAGCCCCTCGCCCCTGCTCGCGCCGGCGACCAGGCCCGCGATGTCGACAAACTCGACAATGGCTGGCACGATGCGCTCGGGCTTGACGATCGCGGACAGCTTCGCCAGGCGCGGATCGGGCAGTTCGACGATGCCGACGTTGGGCTCGATGGTGCAGAAAGGGTAGTTTTCCGCGGCGATTCCCGCCTTGGTCAAGGCATTGAACAAGGTGGACTTCCCAACATTGGGCAACCCGACGATCCCGCACTTCAAGCTCATGGCTGTTCCAGAAATTCAAGCCCGAAAGTGTATGCGATGGCTTGCCTGCAAGGCCCGGGCCGCTTTGCGCAGGAGCATCGGCGCTCTGTTGGTGGGCGTCCTGCTGGGCGCCGCGGCCCATGCGGGCCTGCCCGCAACGGCCCCCTTGCTGCTGGAGGACGCCACCGCTCCGATCGATGCCCAGAACCTGGGCGGCGCCTGGGTCGATGCGAACGGGAGTGCCGGGCTCGAGCAGGTGCTGCGAGCCGGACCCGCCTTGTTCCAGCCGCTTCCGCCCGACGTCATTTACACGCTGGGCGAGGAAGGCGCCCTCTGGCTGCACTTCCGGCTGCTGCGCGGGAACAACCAGCACCATGGGTGGCTGATGGCATTTCCGATGCCGTTGCTCGACCGGGTCACGGTCTACCAGCAGGACAGCCAGGGCCACTGGCAGGGACAGAGCGCCGGAGACACCATGGCCGTGTCGACCTGGTCCGAGCCGGGCCGCTATCCGCACTTCAGGTTGGGCCTGCCCCGCGGCCAGGCCCGGGATGTCTATGCGCGCATCCAACACGTGACGGCGGCCGACTTCCCGGTTCAGCTGCTCAGCGAACGGGCCTACGACCAGCGCATCCAGGTCGAGTACCTGGGGCTGGGCCTGACCTTCGGCGCGCTGCTGCTGCTGATCACGGCCTGCCTGGCCCAAAGCCTGGTCTACCGCGACGGCGTCTACGCCTGGTACGCCCTGTACGCGCTGCTCACGGCACTCGCGGTGAGCGCCTACACCGGGGTCGCCGCGCACCTGCTCTGGCCCGACTTCAGCGTCCTGGGCGATGCCCACCAGGGCTTGCTGGCTTTGCTGGCCGCGGCCGCGGCCTTGCTGTTCGTGCGCAACCTCACCGGGATTTCGGCGCGGCATCAGCTGATCGACCAGGCGGTCTACTGGGTGGGACTGGCGGGCATCGCGCTGGCCGCCGTGTTCCCGCTGTTGCCCAAACCGGCCGGGCTGACCGTGCTCACTGCGTACATCGGCGGCACGACCGTCGCCAACATGTTGATCGCGTTCGCCGCCTGGCGCCGCGGTGACGGGGTCGGGGCCTGGGTGCTCCTGGCTTACGTCCCGCTCTCGCTGGCTTTGGGCATGGCCCTGGTGCGCCTGTTCGGCTGGCTGCCGGAGTCGTTCGGCACCCAGTACGCGATCGTGGCGGCCATGGCGGTCGAGGTCCCGCTGCTGATGGTGGCGCTGAACCTCCGCTCGCGCGAGCGTCATGGCGCTCACATCCGCGAACTCGCCCTGTCGAGCCAGGATGCGCTCACGGGCCTGCTCGCGCCCCACCTGTTCCACGACCGCTTGCGCCAGGTGGTGGCCCGCTACCAGCGCGACAAGCAGAATGCGGCGGTGGTGTTGATCGATCTGGTGAACTACCCGTGGATCAAGGAAGGCCACGGTTCGGCCGTGGCCGAACAAAGCCTGCTGCGCTGCGTCATCAAGCTGCGCCGCCTGCTGCGCGACGTCGACACCGTCAGCCGCCTCGGCGAAGCCCGTTTCGGTCTGATCCTGGAGGGCGGGGTATCGCGCCAGTCGGTCACGGACCGCGCCGCCCGGCTGATCGCGGGCGGGCTGATGCCACTGCCGGGCCTGAAGCCGGATGTGATGCTGCAGTTCCACGCCGCCGCCGTGCTGTTGGACGAACGGATAGCGGAGCCGCCCGAACTGGTCGCGGCGCTGACCGGGGTGCTGGCAAAAATGTCGCCGCGCACGCGCCGTCCGATTCGTTTTCTCGATCCTGAGAGAACCTGGCCGGCGCCGCTGGCGACCGAATCGTGGCCGGACAGCCATCCGTCCGGTGTGCCGGACGCGCCGGCGGCGGTCAGTCCGGACGCCACCTGGCCGTAAACGACTGGCCCACGCGCAAGGTCTGCTCGACGCCGCGCAGCACGATCGCATTCATGCCGAATGTCGCCGCGCCCTGGACAATCTCATTGCTGCGGTAGCCGCGCAGCGTCTCCAGCACCTGCGGGCTGACTTCGGCGGTCGCCGGGTCGATGTTGGGAATCGGGCAGCGCGGGCACGGCTTCACCGGCTGCAATTGCACCTCCTCGGCCGCGGCGATGCAAATGTCCTCCAGCCGGTCTTCCTCATGCGCCTGCAGGCCCGCCAGGACGATGTTGGGACGAAAGCGTTCGATCCCCACCGCGCCGTGCCCGGCCGCGACGAGCCGGTCGTTCAGCCCGTCGAGCGAAGCCTGGCTGGTCACCAGCAACGGAAAGCCGTCGCTGAACTGGTTGAGCGCCTCGACGCCGCCAGTCCAGCGCAGGCTGGACAGCCGGCGCTGCTCCGGATCGAAGCGCACCAGCCGCAGCTTCTGACCCAGGAAATCGGTGAACCACTGCGCCGCCACGGCGCCCATGTCGTATGCACTGACCTCATCGTTCCAGATGCGAACTTTCGCAGGCTGCTCGACAGCGTCGATCTGCAGGTGCAGGGCCAGCATGCCGGGCGCGCGCAGCACCACCTCGCTGTATTTCATCTGGGGGCGCACCAGCGCCATCCGCGGCAACTGGCGCTGCGTGACGAATCGTCCCTGGTCGTCCACGACCATCCAGGCGCGGTCCAGGTCCAGGCCGGTCTCGGTCAGCACCGCCTCCTGCACCTCGACCCCGGCGCACGACTTGACCGGGTAGATGAACAGCCGTGCGATGCACGCCGGCATATCGGAGATCGAAGAACTCATGGTGTAGGTGACGTGCGCGCCGGAATTGCTGAAGGGATCAGCCGCGATTGTGCCCGCCTCCTACAATCCCCGGATGGCGATCGCCCTTGATGTTTGTATCCGCGGCGCCGGCGTCGTCGGCCGGACCCTGGCTCTGCTGCTGGCGCGCGACCGGCTTCGCGTCGGGCTGGTGAGTGATGCCGTGGCGGCCGGTAGCGCAGCCAGCGATGTACGCGCTTATGCCCTCAACGCGGCCTCCAGGGAACTGCTCGAGCGCCTGCGCGCCTGGCCCGACGATCAACATGCGACGCCCGTGCTGGCCATGGAGGTTCACGGCGACGATGGCGGCAGTGTGCGCTTCGATGCTCAGGCCCAGGGCGCGCCGGCACTGGCCTGGATTGTCGACGTCCAGGCTCTGCAGCAGCGACTGGCCGACGCGTTGCGCTACCAGCCTGTGGTGGAGTGGCTCGAAGCGCCGGTGCCGGCGGCGCTGACGGTCGTGTGCGAGGGCAAGGCCAGCGCGACGCGGGCCGAATTCGGTGTGCAATTCGATGCCGTGCCCTATTCCCAGCGTGCCATCGCGGCCCGGCTGCACTGTGAAAAACCCCATGGGCAGACCGCGCGGCAATGGTTCGCCGGCGGCGAAATACTGGCTTTTCTGCCCCTGGGCGCTGCCGATGGGGCGCCGGACGGGAACTCGGTGGCGATTGTCTGGTCAGTCCATGAGCAACGCGCGCCTGAACTGCTGGCGCTGGACAGCAGCGGCTTTGAAGCGCGGCTGGAGGTGGCCAGCCACCATGTGCTGGGCAAGCTGACTCTGGCGGGTGCCCGCGCGGCATGGCCACTGCAGCTGGCACGCGCCGATCGCTGGTGCGGGCCGGGCTGGGTCCTGGCCGGTGACGCAGCCCACACGGTGCATCCGCTCGCCGGCCAGGGCTTGAACCTGGGGCTGGCCGATGCCATGGAGCTGGCACAGGTGCTGCACCAGCGCGAGTATTGGCGCAGCGTGGGAGACGTGAAACTGCTGCGGCGGTTTGAGCGCGCCCGCAAGGCCGACGTCCTGGCGATGGCCGCCACCACGGACAGTCTGCAGCAACTGTTTGCGCAAGGGACCGAACCGTGGACGACGCTGCGCAACTGGGGCATGACGGGGTTCGATCGCAGCGGGCCGATCAAGCAGTGGGTGGCGCGCCGGGCCATGGGACAGGTTTGATTGTGGAACGGATGGAACAACAATGACATTGAACAAGATCGCGGCTCTGGCAGCCCTGGTGATTGCGAGCCTGATGGCCCCCGGTGCGCAGGCGCAGGAAGCGGCCATCCGCAAGACGCTGTCCGAACGGCTTCCACGATTGCCGAAGATCGACGAAGTCCGCAAGACCCCGATGGCCGGGCTGTATGAAGTTCGTGTCGGCATGGAGCTCTTCTACACCGATGCGGAGGGAAACTACCTGATCCAGGGCCGCATGATCGACACGCATGACCAACGCGACCTGACCGAGGAGCGCCAGAACAAGCTGATGGCCATCGATTTCTCGGCACTGCCGATCAAGGACGCGTTCACCATCGTGCGCGGCAACGGCAAGCGCAAGCTCGCGGTCTTCGAAGACCCGAACTGCGGCTACTGCAAGCGCTTCGAGCGCGAGCTGCAGAAGGTGGACAACGTCACCGTGCACCTGTTCCTGTTCCCGATCCTGGGTCCGGATTCGGCCGACAAGGCCCGCAACATCTGGTGCGCCAAGGACAAGGGCAAGGCATGGCAGGACTGGATGGTGCGCGACCAGGCCACGCCGACGGCCAGCTGTGACACGGCGGCGCTGGCCCGCAACGTCGAGTTCGGCAAGAAGTACAAGATCGGCGGCACGCCGACCCTGGTGTTCGCCGACGGCAGCCGGGTACCCGGCGCCGTCGGTGCGCAACAGGTCGAGAAGCTGCTGGCCGACGCCAAGTGAGCCGCCGCCACGACGGCGGCTGAAGCTGTTGCGCCAGCGCGGGCTGCAACGCATCGAGCGGCCCGGGCGCATCAATGGCGTGCCGCTTTCGTTGCGTATAGTCGTCCCATGCCCAGCACCTCATCGCCTCGCAGCGCCAGTGTCCATTACCGCGTGGAGGCGGCGGATCTGCACGCGCACCTGTTTCGCGTCACCCTCAGCATCGACCGGCCGGCGGCCGGGCAACGGGTTTCGCTCCCGGTGTGGATTCCCGGCAGCTATCTGGTGCGCGAGTTTTCCAGGAACCTGCAGCGCCTGGCCGCGCGTCAGAACGGGCAGTCGATTCCGGTGCAGCAGCTGGACAAGTGCAACTGGCAGATCGGGTGCGTCCCGAACCAGCCGTTGCAGCTGAGTTACGAGGTCTATGCCTTTGACCACTCGGTGCGAACCGCTTGGCTGGATACCCAGCGCGGTTTCTTCAACGGCACCAGCCTGTGCCTGAAAGTGCACGGCCAGGAAAGCTCGGTCCATGCGCTGGAACTGGTGAACGTCAAGGGGATTCACCAATGGCAGGCCGCCACCGGCCTCGTGCCGCACAAATGCGGCAAGCGCGGCTTCGGCACTTACCTGGCCGCCGACTACGACGAACTGGTCGATTGCCCCGTGGAGATCGGGCCTTTCTGGAGCGGCGACTTCAAGGCCGGCGGCGTGCCGCACCGAATGGTCGTTTCGGGCGCCACCGAGGCCTTCGACGGGGCCCGCCTGCTGGAGGACGTGCAGAAGATCTGCGAGACCGAGATCCGTTTCTGGCACGAACGCAAACGTCCGCTGCACAAGAGCTATCTGTTCATGCTCAACGCCGTGGACGACGGCTACGGCGGCCTTGAGCACCGCAATTCCACCGCGCTGATCGCGGCGCGACGCGACTTGCCGCGGTTGGGCGAGGCGCATGTGACCGACGGCTACGTGACGCTGCTGGGCCTGATCAGCCACGAGTATTTCCACACCTGGAACGTCAAGCACCTGCGTCCGGCCGAATTCGCGCAATACGACTATGGCAGCGAGAACTACACGCAGCTGCTGTGGTTCTTCGAGGGTTTCACCAGCTATTACGACGACCTGCTGCTGCGCCGTGCCGGCCTGATCGACGACGCGAACTACCTCAAGCTGCTCAACAAGACCATCAACCAGGTGCTGCAGACGCCGGGGCGCCAGGTCCAGGCGGTGGCCCAGGCCAGCTTCGATGCCTGGGTCAAGTACTACCGCCAGGACGAGAACACCGCCAACGCGACCGTTAGCTACTACACCAAGGGTGCGCTGGTCGCGCTGTGCTTCGACCTGACACTGCGCGAGGAAGGCAAGACCACGCTCGACGCCGTCATGCGTGCCCTGTGGCAGCGCTGCAAGGCCGGTCCGATGACCGAGGCCGATTTCGCGGCGGTGCTCAAGGACCTGGGCGGGCGCGCCTTCACCCGTGAAATCGCCGCATGGGTCCATGGCACGCGCGAACTTCCGCTCGAAGCGCTACTGCAGGCCCACGGCGTCGCAGTGCTCGAGGAGCCGGCCCAGCTGCCGCAGCGTTTGGGCCTGCGCATGAACGAGACCACCCCGCTGCAGATCAAGACCGTGCTGCGCGGCGGCGCGGCCGAGCAGGCCGGCCTGGCGGCAGGCGATGAGTGGCTGGGCGTCGAAGTCGCCGGCACGGGCTGGCGCCTGGCCAAGCTGGACGATCTGCCTTTCTACGCGGGCGGGCACAAGAAGATCACGGCTCTGGTGGCGCGCGACCGCCGGCTGTTGCGACTGGAACTCAACCTGCCCGCCGCCGTCACCACCTGGAGGCTGGTCCTGCGCGACGCAGCCCGAGCCCAGCCGTGGCTGGCGCCGCACCTCTGAGCCCCGGCCCGCGCCGGCCATTGCTGGCGCTGTTGGCGCTGGTGCTGCTGCTTCATGCGTTGGCGCTGAACTGGTTCGCTCACCAACTCCAACAGGCGACGGCGCTTCGGCTTATGCCCGTTCCAATGCTCACGCGCCTGCTGCAGCCGGAAGTCCCGGTCGCGCCGGCAGCGACACCGCCACCGCCCGTGGCGCGCACCCGACCGGCGCGGCCCGCCGTCACTTCGATCGCCAGAAGGCAAGCCGCCCCTCGGCCACAGCCGGCGGCCTCCGCACCCGCCGAACCGGCATCGGCCGCAACCGAACCGCAAGAGCCCGCGGCGCCCACGGTTGCCGCTGCGCAGGCGCCGGATGCACCCGCGTCCGCGCCCGCACCGACCGACGTCACAACGACTTCGCCGCAAACCACGGACACGGCCGCGGCGCCGCAGGTCGCGGCTTCCGGGCCGCCAGCCGAAGCACCGGGACCGGATCTGGACAGCTGGCCGGTCGACACACGCCTGAACTACCGGCTGGGCGGACTGTTCCGCCACGGCGAGTTGCACGGGAGCGCCCGGGTGCAGTGGCAGCGGCAGGACCAGCGTTATCAAACGCGAGTCGCCATTGACATCACATTGCTGGTGAGCCTGGCGATGACCAGTCAGGGCGAGGTGACGCCGCAGGGCCTGAAGCCACAGGCTTACGAGGAACTGCGCAGCAGCGGCCCGCGCACGGCGCGGCTGGGCGAGGACACGATCGTGTTGTCCGACGGGCGCAGGGTGCCGCGCCCCCCCGGCGTGCAGGACACGGCCAGCCAGTTCGTGGAGCTGAGCCATCGCTTCGCCACCGGCCAGGACCCGCTGGAGGTGGGCCGCAGCGTCAGCCTCTGGATGGCCCGGCCGGGCGGTGTCGACCTCTGGACCTACGACATCGTCGGGCGCGACATGCTCAAGACGCCGGGATTCGGCGACGTGGAAGCGTTCCACCTCATACCCCGGCCGATCGCCGACTCTCGAGGCAACATCACAGCCGAGATATGGTTCGCACCCAGCCTGCAGTACCTGCCGGTGCGCATCCGGGTCAACATGGGCGAAGAGACCTATGTCGACCTGATGGTCGAGAAGATCGAGCAGCGCTAGCCGGGCCGGCCTGCGTTCAAAGAAGTTTGCGCTGGTCCAGCACCCGCCTGGCCTTGCCCAGGCTGCGCTCGATGCCGCCGGCGGGACGCAGTTCGATGCTCGCGGAAGTGCCGATGTAGGTCTTGATCTCGTGCGCCAGGGTCTGCGCCGCCGCCTGCGCTTCGGCCGAGTCGACCGCCACGCCGTGCCGGGTTTCGACCGCCACGGTCAACGCATCGAGCGGGCCTTCGCGCGTGAGGATGCACTGGTAATGCGGCGTCAGCTCGTTGCGCTTCAGGATCAGCTCCTCGATCTGCGTCGGGAATACATTCACGCCGCGCACGATCATCATGTCGTCGCTGCGACCCGTGATCTTCTCCATGCGCCGCATGGTGCGGGCCGTGCCCGGCAACAGCCGGGTGAGGTCGCGCGTACGGTAACGGATGATGGGCAGCGCCTCCTTGGTCAGGCTGGTGAACACCAGCTCACCGAGTTCGCCCTCTGGCAGGGTCTGGCCGGATTCCGGATCGATCACCTCCGGATAGAAGTGATCCTCCCAGATGGTGGGCCCGTCCTTGGTCTCCACGCATTCGTTGGCCACGCCCGGGCCCATCACTTCGGACAGACCGTAGATGTCGACCGCGTCCATGTCCATGCGACGCTGGATGGCGGCGCGCATGTCGTTGGTCCAGGGCTCGGCGCCGAAGATGCCCAGGCGCAGGCTGGAGCGGGCCGGGTCCAGCCCCTGGCGTTCGAATTCGTCGGCGATGGCCAGCATGTAGCTGGGCGTCACCATGATGATGTCGGGCCGGAAATCGTGGATCAGCTGCACCTGCCGCTCGGTCTGGCCGCCGCCGAAAGGCACCACCGTGAGGCCCAGCCGCTCGGCACCGTAGTGCGCGCCCAGTCCGCCGGTGAAAAGACCATAGCCGTAACTCACATGCACCAGATCGCCGGGCCGCGCCCCCGAAGCGCGGATGCTGCGCGCCATCACATGGGACCAGATGTCGATGTCGTTGCGCGTGTAGCCCACCACGGTTGGTTTGCCGGTGGTGCCGCTGGACGCATGCACGCGCACGCATTGCTCGCGCGGCACGGCGAACATTCCGAAGGGGTAGCTGTCGCGCAGGTCCTTCTTGGTGGTGAAGGGAAACTTCGCCAGGTCGGCCAGCGACCGGCAATCGCCGGGCTGCACGCCGGCCGCGTTGAACTTGGCCCGGTACACGGGCGAGTTCGCGTAGGCATGCTGCAGCGTTGCCTGCAGCCGCTTGAGTTGCAGCGCGCGCAGCTCGTCGACTCCGGCTTTCTCGATCGGCTCCAGGGGAAAGTGCTTCATATCGGCTCCGCAATCACATGGCCCGGGATCTGGGGGTCACCGCGCGACCCGGCGCGCAGCTCACCAGCTCGATCTGCATGAATTCAGGGCTGGCCCGGTCGGCTGCGTACATCGTATCGCCCACCTGCGCGGCGAGCTTGCGCGGATCCAGGCTCATGCTATTCGCCCTTGAACCGTGGCGAGCGCTTCTCGCGGAACGCCATCACGCCTTCGATGTAGTCGTGCGTCCGGCCCAGGGCCGACTGGGTGTCACGCTCGGCATCGAGTTGCGTGTCCAGGTCGTTGCTGGCGGCCGCCCGCAACAGCTTGCGGGTCTGGACCAGCGCCTGGGTGGGCATGTCCGCCAGCCGCCGGGCCAACCGCAGCGCTGCTTCGATGCAGTCTTCACCTTCGGCTGCGACATCCCAGATCATCCCCTGCTCCTTGGCATCCACCGCGCTCAGCTTGTCGCCCAGCATGGCGCAGCCCAGCGCCCGCGCCAGCCCAAGGCGTCTGACCAGGAACCAGCTGCCGCCGGCATCCGGCACCAGGCCGATCTTGCTGAACGCCTGGATAAAGACCGCGTTGGGCGCAGCGACCGCCAGGTCGCAGGTCATCGCCAGGGATGCTCCCGCCCCCGCGGCCACCCCGTTGACGGCGGCGACAGTCGGCACCCGCAGGGCCTGCAGCCTGCGCACCGTGGGATTGAACGCCTCATCGATCAGCGGCCCCGGGTCGGCGCGCCGCGCCAGGTCGGGGCCGGGCTCGAAGTCGAATTCGGCCAGGTCGGCCCCGGCACAAAAGCCCCGGCCGGCGCCGGTGACGACCAGCGCGCGGATGGACTTGTCCGATTCGATCCGGTCCAGCACGGACCAGAGCTCGCGGTGCATGGCGCGCGTGAAACTGTTGAGGGACTGCGGCCGGTTCAGCGTGACCACGGCCACTGCGCCGCGGGCCTCGTAGAGGATGGTCTGCTCTGTCATGTGTACTCCTGTGTTGTCTCCTGGAGTGACTCTATCATTGGCCAACCGATCGGTCGGCTCGTGACTCACGTTGGGTATAGTTGGCCAACACCACAGGAGAAACCCATGGCCCACGACCTCATCGAGGTGCGCACGGAAGGCGGCAAGGTCGGCATCGTGACCTTGAACCGGCCCAAGCAGCTCAACGCGTTGAACAACCAGCTGATGGACGAGCTGGGCGCGGCCCTGAAGGCCTTCGACGCCGACCCGGCCATCGGCTGCATGATCCTCACCGGTAGCGAGAAGGCCTTTGCCGCCGGCGCCGACATCGGCGCGATGGCCAGTTGGTCGTTCGCCGACGTGTACAAGGACGACTACATCACCCGCAACTGGGAAACCATCCGCAGCATTCGCAAGCCGGTGATCGCGGCCGTCAGCGGCTTCGCGCTGGGCGGAGGCTGCGAGCTCACGATGATGTGCGACTTCATCATCGCGGCCGAGAACGCGAAGTTCGGCCAGCCCGAAATCAAGCTGGGCATCATTCCCGGCGCCGGCGGGACGCAGCGGCTGCCGCGCGCCGTGGGCAAGGCCAAGGCCATGGACATGGTGCTGACGGCGCGGATGATGGACGCGACGGAGGCTGAACGCTGCGGCCTGGTCAGCCGGGTGGTGCCGCTGGACAAGCTCATGGACGAAGCCGTGGCCGCGGCATTGACCATTTGCGAGTTCTCGCAGATCGCGGTGATGGCCGCCAAGGAATCCGTCAACCGCGCCTTCGAGAGCGCATTGAGCGATGGCGTGATGTTCGAGCGCCGCATGTTCCATGCAACGTTCGCGACAGCCGACCAGAAGGAAGGCATGGACGCCTTCGTCAACAAGCGCAAGGCGCAGTTCAAGAACGAGTGACGCGGACGGCCGCGCGGCGGGGAACGGACCGGTTCAGGTTCGCGGGCGGCGGTGGAAATCGCCAGCCGCCAGCCTGATCCGTGCTGCCTGTCTATAATCGATGGCTCGGCGCTTTAGCTCAGTCGGTTAGAGCGATGGAATCATAATCCACAGGTCCGCGGTTCGAGTCCGTGAAGCGCCACCAGATTCCCAACGCCTCGCGTTGACAACGAAGGCACTGTCCCGCACAGTGCCTTTGCCATTTGCACAGCCTCTGGATGTAAACCATGAATCGCTGGATCAGGATTTTTCTCGCCGGCTCGGCCCTGCTGGCCGGCATCGCGTCAGCCCAGGGCATCCGGCGGGAAGCCCCCAAGAACGTGGTCCTGGGCCAGATGGTGGTCACGGCACCGCCGGAGGTCAGCATGGACGGCAAGCCCGACCGGCTGTCGCCGGGGTCGCGCATACGCGACCTCAACAACATGCTGGTGCTTTCCGGCGGCCTCGTCGGCAAACAGTTGCCGGTGGTTTACCGCCGCGATGGTTCGGGCCTGGTGCACGAGGTCTGGCTGTTGACGCCGGATGAATACCAGAAGCTCGGGGGCGCGGGCAGCGGGGCCGACGGCTACCTGCGCTTTGCCGAACTGCTGAACCTCATCTTCGGCGCGCGGCGCTAGGAGCCGGCATGAGCGCGGCGCAGAACCGCTTCAAGCAGGCGAAGGCCCCCTCGGGGGGCGGGGCAGTCGCCTCGGCGGCAAACGTGGGAGCCCCATTGCCCAAGAAGGTCTTCATCAAGACCTTCGGCTGCCAGATGAACGAGTACGACTCGGACAAGATGGCCGATGTCATGAACGCGGCCCAGGGCTACGAGCCCACGCAAAACGTCGAGGAAGCGGACCTGATCCTGTTCAACACCTGCTCGGTGCGGGAAAAGGCCCAGGAGAAAGTGTTCAGCGACCTCGGGCGGGTCAGGCACCTCAAGCAGAAGGGCGTGCTGATCGGCGTGGGCGGCTGCGTCGCCAGCCAGGAAGGCAGCGCCATCATCGAGCGCGCGCCCTACGTGGACGTGGTGTTCGGCCCGCAGACGCTGCACCGGCTGCCCGAACTGCTGCGCCAGCGCCAGCTGCAGCAGCGGCCCCAGGTCGACATCAGCTTTCCGGAGATCGAGAAGTTCGACGGACTGCCGCCGGCCCGGGTGGACGGCGCGACGGCGTTCGTGAGCATCATGGAGGGCTGCTCCAAATACTGCAGCTACTGCGTGGTGCCGTATACCCGGGGCGAGGAGGTGTCGCGGCCGTTCGAGGATGTGCTGGTCGAAGTCGCCGGACTGGCTGACCAGGGGGTCAAGGAAGTCACCTTGCTCGGCCAGAACGTCAACGCCTATCGCGGCAAGATGGGCGACTCGGCCGATGTCGCCGACTTCGCGCTGCTGATCGAGTACGTGGCCGACATCCCCGGCATCGAGCGCATCCGCTACACCACCAGCCACCCCAACGAATTCACGCTGCGGCTGATCGAGGCCTATGCAAGAGTACCCAAGCTCGTGAGTCACCTGCACCTGCCGGTGCAGCACGGCAGCGACCGCATCCTGATGGCGATGAAGCGCGGCTACACGGCGATGGAATACAAGAGCACGATCCGCAAGCTGCGCGCCATCCGTCCGGACCTCGCGCTTTCCAGCGATTTCATCGTCGGCTTTCCGGGCGAGACGGAAGACGATTTCGCCAAGCTGATGAAGCTCATAGCCGAGGTCGGCTACGACGACAGCTTCAGCTTCATCTTCAGCCCGCGGCCGGGAACGCCGGCCGCGAACCTGCACGACGACACGCCCTACGAAGTCAAGCTCAAGCGCTTGCAGCAGGTGCAGTCGGCCATCAACGACAGCGCCCGTCGCATCAGCGAGAGCCGCGTCGGCACGGTGCAGCGGATCCTGGTGGAAGGCCCTTCACGCAAGGATGCGAGCGAACTGGCCGGGCGCACCGAGTGCAATCGCATGGTGAACTTCAAGGGTTCGGCGGGCCTGGCCGGCCAGTTGATCGACGTAAGGATCACCGGCACCAATTCACATTCGCTGCGCGGCGAAGTGCTGACGCCCGGGGCCTGAACCGGGCCAAGGACGCGGCCTTCAGGCCGCGTTATCGTCTGCTCAAAACGGCATCTTGGGCATGCCCTTGCCGCCCCCGCCCATCCGCTTCATCATCTTCATCAATCCGCCGCCCTTCATCTTCTTCATCATCCCCTGCATCTGGTCGAACTCGTTGAGCAGGCGGTTCACTTCCTGTACCTGGACGCCGGCGCCCGCGGCGATGCGCCGCTTGCGGGTGGCCTTGATGAGCTCGGGCTTGCGCCGCTCCAGCGGGGTCATGCTCTGGATGATCCCCTCCTTGCGCCGGATGTCGCGTTCGGCCTTGTCCATGTCGACCTGGCCCGCCTTGGCCTGCATCTGCGCGGGCAGCTTGTCCATGAGTTGCGACAGGCCGCCCATGCTCTTCATCTGCTGGATCTGCGACAGGAAATCGTTCAGGTCGAAGCCGGCGCCGCTCTTGACCTTGGCCGCCAGCTTCTGCGCGGCTTGCATGTCGACGCCCGCGGTGACCTGCTCGACCAGGGCCACGATATCGCCCATGCCGAGGATGCGGCCCGCATGGCGCTCGGCATCGAACACTTCCAGGCCGTCGAGCTTTTCGCTGACACCGGCGAACTTGATCGGCGCGCCAGTGACCTGACGCACCGACAGCGCCGCGCCGCCGCGCGAGTCGCCGTCCATCTTGGTCAGGATGATGCCCGTGAGCGGCAAGGCCTCCTTGAACGCCTTGGCCGTGTTGACGGCGTCCTGGCCCTGCATGGCATCGACCACGAACAGGGTCTCGACCGGGTTCAAGGCGGCATGCAGTTCCTTGATTTCCCGCATCAGCGCTTCGTCGATCGCCAGCCGGCCGGCGGTGTCCACCAGCAGCACGTCGAAATACTGCCGCTTGGCGTAATCGAGCGCGGCCCGGGCGATGTCCACTGGTTTCTGGTCCGGCGAGCTGGGAAACCATTCGGCACCGGCCTGCGCCGTCACGGTCTTGAGCTGCTCGATGGCGGCCGGGCGGTACACATCGCCGGACACGGTCAGCACCTTTTTCTTGCGCTTTTCGATCAGGTGCTTGGCCAGCTTCGCCGTGGTCGTGGTCTTGCCGGAACCCTGCAGGCCCGCCATCAGGATCACGGCGGGCGGCTGGGCGTGCAGGTTGATGTCGCTGATGCCCTGCCCCATGGTGGCGGCCAGCTCGCGATTGACGATGCCCACCAGGGCCTGGCCCGGCGACAGCGAGCCCAGCACCTCGTGGCCCATGGCCTTGTCCTTGACCCGGGCGATGAAGTCGCGCACCACCGGCAATGCCACGTCGGCTTCGAGCAGCGCCATGCGCACCTCGCGCAGCATGTCCTGGACGTTGGCTTCGGTAATGCGGGCCTGGCCGCGGATTTCCTTGGCCAGGCGGGAAAGTTTGTCGGTGAGGGTGGATGCCATATAAATGCTTCGGAAGAGTGAAGCACGGCTAAACTGTGGACCCATGATTCTATCCAGTGCGTCCTTGCCGAGCGTGGTGCTGACGCTGGCGACAGCGGTGGCATATGCCGTGCCGGCAGTGGCCGGATCGCGCCTGTCCGACCAGGCGGCCCGCATCGCCCTGCTGACCGCATGGGTGCTGCACGCGATCGTGCTGGTCCTGGGGCTGGTGGCCGAACCGCACCGGTTCGGCTTCGCGCCGTCCCTTTCGGTCACAGCCTGGCTGGTGCTCACCGTCTATGCGGTTGAACGGCAGATGTTCCCGCAGATGGAGGCGCGCTGGGCCCTGGCCGGACTGGGTACGGCGGCCGTGTTGCTGGCGCTGGTCTTTCCCGGCAGCGAGCTGCACGTCAGCGCTTCGCCGTGGCTGCCGCTGCACTGGGCCTTGGGCATCTCCTCGTACGGTCTGTTCGCGGCGGCGGTCGTGCACGCCTGGTTGATGACGCGGGCCGAGCGCAACATCCGCAACGCCGCCGATCCCCAGGCCGGCCTGCCGCTGCTGACGCTGGAGCGCCTCACCTTCCGCTTCGCCACCGCCGGGTTTGTGCTGCTGTCGGCCACGCTGCTGGCCGGCGTGCTGTTCAGCGAAACGCTGTATGGGCCGGCCCGCGGTCCCCGTTGGGACCACAAGACGGTGTTCTCGGTGCTGTCATGGCTGGTCTTCGCCTTTCTCCTGCTGGGGCGATTGCGCTTCGGGTGGCGCGGCCGCAAGGCCGTGCGCTTTCTCTACATCGGATCGCTGCTGTTGCTGCTGGCGTATGCGGGATCGCGCTTTGTGCTCGAAGTGGTGCTGAGGCGTCCCACATGAAGTTCCTGCTGCTGGTGGCCGTGGTCCTCGCCGTGGTCTGGTGGTTGCGGGGCAGCCGGCGAACGGATTCCCCGGGCCGGGACGCACCGCGCCAGGGAACCCCCGCGCAACAGCAGGACATGGTGCAATGCCCGGTCTGTTCGGTGCACCTGCCCCGCTCCGACGCCTTGCCGGGGCCAAATGGCCAGCTGTATTGCTGCGCCGAACACCGCCTGCGCGCGGAGGCCTGAAGTGGCCGCGCCGGCGCCCGACTCTTCTTTCTCCACCTTCGGCGCCCTGCGGCCCGACCTGACACCCGACTTCACGTTCTCGCGGCAGTGGCGCGCCTTCATGTCCGCCCGGGTCGCGATTGCGCTGGTCCTGCTGGTGCTGCTCAGTGTCTTGCACACGCTGGCCCCGGCACTCACCGTGAGCCGCTGGCTGATCGGGCTGTGTTCGACCTATCTGGCTGCCGCGCTGGCGGTGCGTGTGTTCACCCGGCCCCAGCCGCCCGGCCGCTCCTTCGACCCGCAATGGGTTTCGAGCATCGGCGTCGACCTGGTGGTTTTCTCGACCCTGCAGTTCCTGCAGGCGGGCGGCATCAACTATTCCCCGCTGTTCGCGCTGCCGGTGCTGATGGGGTCGGTGCTGGGTTCGGGCCTGCTGGCGCTGGGCACCGCGGCCGGCGTGACACTGCTGATGCTGACCGATGCCTGGGTGCAGTCGCTGCACTTCCCGGCGGAAACCGCGGCGCGCTTCCTGCAGGCCGGCCTGACGGGCACGGGTTACTTCGCGCTCGCATTGCTGGTCAACCAGCTCGCCGCGCGCCTGGCGCGCGAGGAGCGCAAGGCCCGGCAGGGACAGTGGGCGGCGCGGGTCCAGGCCCAGGTGAACGAGCTGGTCATCGAAACCCTGGCCGACGGCGTGCTGGTGGTGGATTCGAAGTGCCGGGTGCATGCCGCCAATCCGGCGGCGCAGCTGCTGCTGGGCTTCGGGCGTGCCGACCGCAAGTCACGCTTCGCGCTCACAGCCCAGCCGCGGTGGGAACAGCTGGTGACGCTGGCGCAAAGGACATTCCTGGAGCGCAGGCCGCAGGTCGGCGAGATGGCGCTCGAGCAGGAGCGCGGAGACATGCGACGCATCCACGTGCGCGCCCGCCTCACGGCGGCCCAAGAGAAGCACGGCGAAAGCCTGTGCGTGATGTTCCTGGAAGATCTGCGCGAGATGGAAGCGCGGCTGCGCACCGAAAAACTGGCCGCGATGGGCCGGATGTCGGCAGCGGTGGCCCATGAGATTCGCAATCCCCTGGCCGCGATCGCGCAGGCCAACGCACTGATGGAGGAAGACCTGCACGAGCCCGCGCTCCAGCACCTCAGTGCCCTGGTGCGAAAGAACACGCAGCGCCTCGCCCAGATCGTCGACGAGATCCTGGACATCTCGCACGTGCAACACCAGGGCATGGTCGCTTTGCCTCCCCTCGAACTGGACCCGGCGGTGGCCGTTGCCTGCGGCGACTGGGCCAGGCAGACCCAAAGCGACACCCGGCTGCAGCTGGCGCTGGCGGCGCCGGGTGCGCGGGTGCGGTTCGAGTCGGACCACCTGCGCCGCGTCCTGGTGAACCTCCTGGACAACGCACTGCGCTACGCCGGCAACAAGTGCGATTCCATTCAGGTCGCCACCCAGGTGGTCGCAGGCGCTGCCAGCCTGCAGGTCTGGAGCGACGGGCGCGCCCTGGACGCCACCGTGCAGCAGCGCCTGTTCGAGCCCTTCTTTTCCTCGGAAAGCCGCTCCAGCGGCCTGGGCCTGTATATCTGCCGCGAACTGTGCGAGCGCCACGGCGCGACGATCGGCTACCAGCGCCGCGCCGGCGGCACCGGCGGCAGCATCCGGGACGGCAACGATTTTTTCGTCAGCTTCGGTCCGTGCGCGGCGCCCTTTGCCGGCGCGGCCTCATTTGACACAATGGCGGCCTGATGCCATCGGCCCCAGCCACCCCCGCGCAGGTCCTGGTCGTCGACGACGAACCGGACCTGCGCACACTCTACGAACTCACGCTGCTGCGCGAGGGCTACCGGGTCGAAGCCGCCGGCACGCTGGCCGAAGCCTGGCAGATCCTGGACAGCAAGAAGTTCGATGCGGTGATCACCGACATGCGCCTGCCGGACGGCCTGGGGCTGGAACTGCTGCACCGGATGGCGGCCCAGCAGCGCGGCGAACGCTGCATCGTCATGACCGCCTATGGCTCGGCGGAAAACGCGGTGGAAGCGCTCAAGGCCGGCGCCTTCGACTACCTCACCAAGCCGGTGGACCTCAAGCAGTTCCGCTCGGTCGTGGCCTCGGCAATCCAGGACAACGGGACCGCCCCGCGGTCGCGGGTTACCGCCGGGGCCATGCGTCAGCCGGCCGGCGAAAGCGTTGCCAGCGCTTCCTCGGCGCTGCAACGGCTGGTGGGCAACTCCAAAGCGATGTGCCACGTCAAGGAGCGGATCGCCAAGGTGGCGCGCAGCATGGCGCCGGTGCTGGTGCGCGGCGAGTCGGGCACCGGCAAGGAGCTGGTGGCCCGCGCCGTGCATGCCTGCAGCCATCGCGCCGACGGTCCCTTCGTTGCCGTGAACTGCAGCGCCATTCCGGAAGCGCTGCTCGAGGCGGAATTCTTCGGCGCCCGGAAGGGCTCGTATACCGGGTCGCACCAGGACCGTGAAGGCTACTTCCAGGCCGCCCGCGGCGGCACGCTGTTCCTCGACGAAATCGGCGACCTGCCGCTGGCCATGCAATCGAAGCTGCTGCGCGCCATCCAGGAGCGGCAGGTGCGCTCGCTGGGCTCGACCCAGGAAGACGCGGTGGACGTGCGCATCGTCAGCGCGACGCACAAGGACCTCGCGGCCGATGTCCGGGCAGAGCGTTTTCGCCAGGACCTGTATTACCGGCTGAACGTCATCGAAATCCTGGTGCCGCCGCTACGCGAACGGCGCGAGGACCTGCCGGCGTTGTGCGACGCGCTGCTGGGCCGCATCGCGCAGGAGTCGGGCATGCCCTTGCCGGTGCTCTCGCCTTCGGTGCTGCAGCAGTTGTGCCAGCACCCCTTGAGCGGCAATGTGCGCGAACTGGAGAATCTGCTGCATCGCGCGGTGGCGCTGAGCGACGGCGACGTGCTGCAGGTGGACTTCGCCCCCACCGAGAAGCCGCCCGCGCAAGCCGGCGGCGTGGCGGAACCGCCGGCGCCGGGGAGCGCGGCCGAGCCGGCAGTCGAGCCGGCGGACAGCGTCCCGGCCGACCTGCAAGCCTATCTGGACCAGCAGGAACGCGAGATCCTGGTCAAGGCCCTGCATGAAAGCGGATTCAATCGCACCGCCGCCGCGCAACGGCTGGGCCTGAGCCTGCGGCAGATCCGGTACCGCATCGCACGGCTGGCCATCGCGGCGCCGGGGGGCGACGAGCCGAATGACGAGCCGGGCTGAATCGGGGTCGAAGCGCCTGTGGCAAGCCGGGTGGTATGGCTTCGCGCGCGCTCTGGCCTCGCCCAACTTCGGACCGCGACCGGATGGCGCCCAGGTCGACCTGATCGTGCTGCATTCGATCAGCCTGCCGCCGGGCCAGTACGGCGGCAACGAGGTGCAGCAGCTTTTTTCCAACACCCTGGACTGGAACGCCCACCCGTATTTCAAGAGCATCGAAGGGCTCGCCGTGTCGGCCCATTTCTACATCCGGCGGCAAGGCGAGCTCTGGCAATTCGTGAGCTGCGACGACCGGGCCTGGCACGCAGGCGCCTCGCACTATCGCGGACGCGGCGACTGCAATAACGATTCGATCGGCATCGAGCTCGAAGGCCTGGAGGGCCAGCCATTCGAGCAGGCGCAGTATGAGGCCTTGGCCGCGCTCTGCGCCGCGATCGCGCAGCGTTATCCGGTGCAGCACATCGCGGGGCATGAGCACATCGCTCCCGGCCGCAAGAGCGACCCCGGCCCGGGCTTCGATTGGCGGGCGCTGCAATGCAGCCTGGCCTGGCCGACCGAGTGTTTCCCCCGATAGCTTTGGCCCTGCCTCAAGGCATGCTTTCCGGCCTTTGCCGTCGCTGAGCTTATCGTCGCCGATACACTACAGGTAGTGGTTGTAATCCGGTCGGACACTAGATATAGTGGTCCCCGTTGAACAACCCGTTGATCCGAATACCCCGCCGGGGCCCCTCGCGGCACCGGTTCCCGCCAAAAAATTTGCGAAAGAGAAGACATGCAAATTGCCTTGAGCACACCCTCCACCGCAAGCATCGGCGCAGGAACCGGTGCCGGCAGCAGCCCGTCCGGCGCCGTCGCGCCCACGGCCCTCGCCCATTACCAGATCATCCGCCGCAACGGCGCGGTGGTCCCGTTCGAGCCCAACAAGATCGCGATCGCCATGATGAAGGCGTTCCTCGCCGTGCATGGCACGCAGGGCGCGGCATCGGCCAGCGTGCGCGAGACGGTGGATGAGCTCACCCAGGCGGTGATCCGCGCGCTGGTGCGTTCGCGCCCGGCCGGCGGCACCTTTCATATCGAAGACGTCCAGGACCAGGTCGAATTGGGCCTGATGCGCGGCGGCCACCATGAGATCGCCCGCGCCTACGTGCTGTACCGCGAGCGCCGCACCCAGGAGCGTGCCAAGCAAACCAAGCAGGACCAGCCCCAGACGCCGACACTGCACGTGCTCGACGGCGGCCAGCGGGTTCCCCTCGACCTGGACCACCTCAAGGGCCTTGTCGTGTCGGCCTGCCAGAACCTGGGCGACGACGTCAAGCCGGACCCGGTGCTCGCCGAAACCATGCGCAACCTCTATGACGGCGTTCCCATGGACGAGGTCTACAAGGCCTCCATCCTCGCGGCGCGCACGCTGATCGAGAAAGATCCAGACTACACCTATGCAACCGCCCGGCTGCTGCTGCACACCATCTTCAAGGAGGTGCTCGGCCGCGACCTGCCGCCCTCGGAAATGGCGCAAAGCTACCCCGACTACTTTCCCGGCTTCATCAAGAAGGGCGTGGACAACGAGTTGCTCGACGAGAGGCTGCTCCAATACGATCTGAAGCGGCTGGGGGCCGCGCTCAAGGCCGACCGCGACCTGAAGTTCGACTACCTGGGCCTGCAGACGCTGTACGACCGCTATTTCCTGCACGTGCGCAAGTCGCGCATCGAGCTGCCGCAGGCTTTCTTCATGCGCGTGGCGATGGGACTGGCCCTGAACGAGATCGACCGCGAAGCCCGCGCCATCGAGTTCTACGAAGTCCTGTCGAGCTTCGACTTCATGTCGAGCACCCCCACCCTCTTCAACAGCGGCACGCTGCGCTCCCAGCTTTCTTCCTGCTACCTCACCACGGTACCCGACGACCTGGACGGCATCTACGAGTCGATCAAGGAAAACGCCCTGCTGTCCAAATTCGCCGGCGGCCTGGGCAACGACTGGACCCGGGTGCGCGCGCTCGGCTCGCACATCAAGGGCACCAACGGCGAGTCGCAAGGCGTCGTTCCGTTCCTGAAGGTCGTCAATGACACGGCCGTCGCGGTGAACCAGGGCGGCAAGCGCAAGGGCGCGGTCTGCACCTACCTGGAAAGCTGGCACCTGGACATCGAAGAGTTCCTGGAGCTGCGCAAGAACACCGGCGACGACCGCCGGCGCACCCACGACATGAACACCGCCAACTGGATCCCGGACCTGTTCATGCGCCGGGTCATCGAAAAGGGCGAGTGGACGCTGTTCTCGCCCTCCAATGTCCCGGACCTGCACGACAAGTTCGGCGTCGAGTTCGAAAAGGCCTACGTGGCCTACGAAGAGAAGGCGCGGCGCGGCGAGATCAAGCCCAGCCGCACCCTCCAGGCGACCGACATGTGGCGCAAGATGCTCAGCATGCTGTTCGAGACCGGCCATCCCTGGATCACCTTCAAGGATGCCTGCAACGTGAGGTCGCCCCAGCAGCACACCGGCGTCGTGCACTCGTCGAACCTGTGCACCGAGATCACCCTCAATACCAGCGATACCGAAACGGCCGTCTGCAACCTCGGCTCCGTCAACCTGTTGCAGCACCTGAAGGACGGCACCGACGGCCAGGTGCTGGACCACGAGAAGCTCAAGCGCACCATCACCACGGCGATGCGCATGCTCGACAACGTGATCGACATCAATTACTACGCCGTGAAGAAGGCGCGCGACGCCAACATGCGGCATCGCCCGGTGGGCCTGGGCATCATGGGCTTCCAGGACGCGCTGTACCAGTTGCGCATCCCCTACGCCTCCGAAGAGGCGGTGGCGTTCGCGGACCGCTCGATGGAAGCCGTCTGCTATCACGCCTACTGGGCCTCGACCGAGCTGGCCCGCGAGCGCGGCAAATACTCCAGCTACAAAGGGTCGCTCTGGGAAAAGGGCGTCCTGCCGCTGGACACGCTGGACCTGCTGGCCGAGCAGCGCGGCGGGTACGTCGAGGTCGACCGCTCGGCCACCCTGGACTGGGAGGCCCTGCGCCGCAAGATCGCCGCGGACGGCATGCGCAACTCCAACTGCGTGGCGATCGCGCCGACGGCCACCATTTCCAACATCATCGGCGTGGATGCCTCGATCGAGCCCTGCTTCGGCAACCTCTCGGTCAAGTCCAACCTGTCGGGCGAGTTCACCATCATTAACCATTACCTGGTGCGCGACCTCAAGCGACTGGGCCTGTGGGACGACGTCATGGTGATGGACCTCAAGCATTTCGACGGTTCACTGCGGCCGATCGACCGGGTGCCGCAGGAAATCAAGGCGCTGTACGCCACGGCCTTCGAGGTCGAGCCGCAGTGGCTGGTGGAAGCCGGGGCACGGCGCCAGAAATGGATCGACCAGGCCCAGTCGCTCAATATCTATATGGCGGGCGTCTCGGGCAAGAAGCTCGACGACACCTACAAGCTGGCCTGGCTGCGCGGCCTCAAGACCACTTACTACCTGCGCACCAGCAGCGCGACGCATGCCGAGAAATCCACGGTGCAGTCGGGCCGGCTCAATGCAGTTTCTTCGGGCGGCATGAGCGCGCTCGACACGGCGGCACAAGCCCAGATGAACGCGGCGCCGGCGACCGACGTGAAGTTCTGCGCGATCGACGACCCCACGTGCGAGGCCTGCCAGTAAATGAAAAACTGTCGGCGTTCTCCGACACAACGTCGATGCAATTGAGCAACACAATCGAGCCGTGAAGCGACCGCGCACTTTGCATTTCGCATTCACTGCTCCCATAATCCGAGCATTGGAAAACTTATGTTGACCTGGGACGAAGAAGTCAAGCCCACATTGCCAGCATCGAACAGCGGTTCATTCAGGAACCGTGAGGTGGATCACTCACCTCTTTCGAATCTTTCCCCCGCATTTCCGCAGCCCACGCTGCGCACCCTCGACGACGGCGCCATGCGCCCCGCGTCGGGAAGCATCGCAGCCGCGCAGAGCCCGCCGGCCCCCATCCAGCGCCGCGTCAACGCGGCCGACAAGCGCATCATCAACGGCCAGACCGACGTCAACCAGCTGGTGCCATTCAAGTACAAGTGGGCCTGGGAGAAATACCTGGCCAGCTGCTCCAACCACTGGATGCCGCAGGAAGTGAACATGACGCGCGACATCGCGCTGTGGAAGGACCCGAACGGTCTGACCGAGGACGAGCGCCGCGTGATCAAGCGCAACCTCGGATTCTTCGTCACAGCCGATTCGCTGGCGGCCAACAATATCGTGCTGGGCACCTATCGCCATATCACCGCGCCTGAATGCCGCCAGTTCCTGCTGCGCCAGGCGTTCGAGGAAGCGATCCACACCCACGCCTACCAGTACATCGTGGAATCGCTGGGCCTGGACGAGGCGGAGATCTTCAACGCCTACAACGAGATCCCATCGATCCGCGACAAGGACCAGTTCCTGATCCCCTTCATCGAGGCGATCATGGACCCCAACTTCCATACCGGCACGCCCGAGAACGACCAGAAGCTGCTGAAGTCGCTGATCGTGTTCGCCTGCCTGATGGAGGGCCTCTTCTTCTATGTCGGCTTCACCCAGATCCTGGCGCTGGGCCGGCAGAACAAGATGACGGGGGCCGCCGAGCAGTACCAGTACATCCTGCGCGACGAGTCGATGCACTGCAACTTCGGCATCGACCTGATCAACCAGCTCAAGCTCGAGAACCCGCAGCTCTGGACCGCCGAATTCAAGTCCGAGATCAAGGCGCTGTTCCAGCAGGCCGTGGAACTCGAATACCGTTATGCCGAGGACACCATGCCGCGTGGTGTGCTCGGCCTCAATGCCTCCATGTTCAAGGGCTACCTGCGCTACATCGCGAACCGCCGCGCCACGCAGATCGGCCTGGATACGCTCTTCCCCAACGAGGAAAACCCTTTCCCGTGGATGAGCGAGATGATTGACCTGAAGAAGGAACGCAATTTCTTCGAGACCCGCGTGATCGAGTACCAGACAGGCGGAGCGCTTTCCTGGGATTGAGAAGCGCGGGTTCGGGTTCGAGATTCGCACGGGCTGCCGACCATGCCGACGAAAGCATGGCGCCACCCGGGCAACGGTGTTCATGAAGCTGGGCTTTCGCCCAACTTCATGAATCGCTTCGTGCAAACCAACAAACTGCATGGGGCGCTTCTTTGGTTGATGTTGATCAACTTGAACAGGAGATAGAAATGGCAACTGCGAAAAAACCGGCCGCCAAAAAGGCCGCAGCGAAAAGGCCGGCAGCCAAGAAGGCCGCCGCGCGTAAACCGGCAGCCAAGAAGGTAGCCGCGAAGAGAGCCCCGGCGAAGAAGGCCGCGGCCAAGCGGCCGGCAGCCAAGAAGACAGCCGCCAAGAAGGCCCCGGCGAAGAAAGCCGCTGCCCGCAAGACGGCTGCCAAGAAGGCTCCGGCGAAGAAGAAGGCGGCGGCGAAAAAGACCACGGCGAAGAAGGCCGCGGTACGTAGGCCGGCAGCCAAAAAAGCAGCGAAGAAGCCCGCTGCGAAGAAAGCAGCGAAAAAACCCGCTGCCAAACCGGTAGCCAAGGCAGCACCTGCCCCGGCTGCGCCTGCGGCTCAGACCACTCTGAACCCGCAAGCAGCCTGGCCGTTCCCGACGGCCAGCAAGCCGTAAGGCACGGCGGTTCTTCCGCCTCCCAGCCCGGCACCTCACGGTGTCGGGCTTTTTTATTGCCCAATCACGCCACCATGAGCCGGATTCCGGTCCCGCCGCGCCTGAGCCGCGGTGCTCGCGGCCTCAGACGTGCTGGCCGTTGTGCTTGTCGCGGCGAATGTGGCGGCTGGCCTTGTTCTGCATATGGGTCAGATGGGCGCGCTCCTTCGCGGTCACCACGCCGTCGCTCCTGGCTGCCACCCACGCAGGCCCGCCGTGCGCGCAGCGGATCCGGCTATTCCTGGCCGGCGACCAGCGCCATGCGCCGGCGCAGGCGCTGCGCCTCGTCCACGGCGCCGGCTTGTTCGGCTCGCATGGCCTGCACGCCGAGCCAGGCCAGCAGCGGCCGGCGCCAACCCTGGGCCGAGGCCGTGTCGCTGGCCAAGACCAGCACTTCCGGGCTGGCCCGGCCGGAGCGGAACAGCACGCCGACCGCGACCAGCCGCGACAGCGGATCGACGATAGACTTCACGGCGGCTGCATCGCCCTGCTCCATCGCGACGGCGCGATGCTGTGCCGGCAACAGGGGAACGTCCGGCGGCGCGATCCGGCCCGCCAGGTAATCCGCATAGGCCCGCTCCGCAGCGGGGGCGTCGGCGCGCAGCCGCTCGAAGCCTTCGCAGGGATCGAGGTTGAGGCTGGCGACGCGCACGGCACAGCGGGTCAGTTCGGCACGGGCCACCATGCCGGGTTGGCCGGTGCTTTCAAGCTCATGGCGGGCGCGCTCGAATTCGACAGACTCGACCTTGGCATCGCCGGTCAGCGCGGCCTGCACGTAGCGCTCCAGGGCGCCGTGCGCATTGATCTGCCAGTCCGGCACCCGCGGCTTGTCCGCACAGGCGGCAAGCACGGTGAGCACTGCGGCGATCAGCCAGGCACGGTTCATGGCAGTTTGACCTCGGTATCGCGGGTGAACGGCCACTTGCGATTCAGTTCATTGATCATGCCTTCGATCTTGCGCAGGTTGGCGTCGACGTCGGCGCGCAGCGCTCCCAGATCGGTCGTCGCCCCGCGCACGTTGGCGCCGATTCCCTGTGCTTCGGCCAGCACGGCATCCACCTTGGCCATGCTGGTGCGCGCGTCGGCCAGCAGGCGATTGAGCTCGATCACGGTGGCGCGGGTCTCTTTCATCACCCCATCGGGGCCGAACACCTGGGTGTCGGCCTTGGCCGCCAGCGTGTCGATGCGCGCCAGGATGGCGTTGCTGCGGTCCAGCGCCGCGGTCAGTTTCCTGGCGTCGGCCTCGTTGCCGAACAGGACACCCAGCGCGCCTTGCGGGCCCTTGAGCTTGTCGGTGACCTGCTGCAGATTGGCCAGTGACGCGCGCAGCGCCGCATCCTGGCCGGTCATGGCATTGAGGTTGTCCAGCAGTTCGCGGGCCGACGACAGCACGCGCGGCAGCTCCGCGGTCGCATCGCCGCGCAGGACCGGCCGCGCCGCGCCGTCGGGCAAGGGCGGATCGGTCAGGATGCCGCTGAAGGCGCGGATGGCCGTTCCGCCCACCAGCCCGCGCACGAGCGTGAATACGCTGGTCGTGCGCAGCCAGTGCGCGTCCTTCTTCGCGACATCGATGACGATGCGCACTTCGCCGTTCTCGGCCAGTTCCACCCGCCGGACCCGGCCGATCGGAAACCCCGAAAAGCTCATGTCCATGCCGACCACCACACCTTCGGCGTCATCGGTGAGCAGCACCAGCGTCTGGGTGGCCTGGAAGACGCCGCGCGCATAGAGCAGATAGACCACGGAGCCCGCGATCAGCAATGCCGTAAAGATCAGCAACAGCGCCGCCTTGAACTCCAGGTTCCTCACCGGCCGGGCGGCGGCGGGTTCCGAGTTCAGCACCGATGCTTCGACGGGTGGTTGCATAGCCATCAGGCGTAATTGCCGGCCAGCGAGGCCGCTTCGAGCACGAGCAGCACCGCGAACATGCGCACCAGCCCCTGCAGGGCCGCGCTTTCGCGCGAACCATCGCCCTCCACGTCGTACAGGCCCGAGGCCATGGGAATGACGGAAACAGCGAGGCTGAAAAACAAGGTCTTGAGCAGGAAGATCAGCGAAACGGACGGATTGAAGACATGCCCGAACACGTGGGTGTAGGACGGCACCCCCGCGACAGTCCAGCCGTAGACCGCAATATAGGCCAGCACCAGCGCCACCACACAACTGAGGGCCGCCAAGGTGATGGTGGAATACAGGCCCGCCAGCGCCCGCGGCAGCACCTGCGTCACGACGGGATCGACCCCGCGCCGGCGCAGTTCATCGAAGTGGCCGTCGCGCCGCATCAGCGCCAGCGCGGCGCCGTTGGGGATGGTGCAGCGCAGGGCGACAAACAATGCTGCCGTCAGCGGGATCAGCTCCAGCACCAGCACGCGGATCACCATCTCCAGCGCATACTGCGACAGGCCGTAGCTGAAGGCAGTGACCACGACGATGCGGGTGATCACCAGCGTGAGCAAGGCGCACAGGGCCGCGAACCACCACAGAATGGGCGCCGTGTCCACGTAGATGTGGCGCATCACCGCCGTGCGCGCCGCGCGGCCGTAACTCGATGGCGACAAAGCCAGCACCAGCATCGATGCCCCGAAAAAGACGATCCGCCACCAGCCGGACAGCCAGCGCAATGGCGCCGCGCTGGCTCGGCCAAGGCCCTGCATTGAAGTGGATCGCGCTGTCATGAGCTGAAATCATAGGGCAGTGGCTGGGCAGAATGCGGTTTGTGCATTAATAGACGCTCAGAGCAACCACCACCCACCGCGGGCAACGGTAGCCCCGCGGCACAAGGAGCAAATCATGGCCGGTCAAGACTACGACCTGTTCGTCATCGGCGGCGGCAGCGGCGGTGTGCGTGCCGCCCGCATGGCCGCACAGCACGGCGCCCGGGTGGTGCTGGCCGAGGCTGCCGCGCTGGGCGGAACCTGTGTCAACGTGGGCTGCATTCCCAAAAAGCTGTACAGCTACGCGGCCCACTACGCCGATGCTTTCCACGAGGCGGCCGGCTTCGGCTGGGACCTCCCGCCGCCACGCCTGGACTGGGGCCGGCTCAAGGCCAACCGGGCCCGCGAGATCAGCCGCCTCAACGGCGTGTACCAGCAGCTGCTGACCGGTACCGGGGTCGAGATCGTCCGCGGCTGGGCCCAGGTGGTCGACGGCCACACCGTCCATGTCCAGCTGGCGACCGGCACGCAGAACTTTTCCGCGCGGCACATTCTGATCGCTACCGGCGGCACGCCCAGTGTTCCCGATTTTCCGGGCCGCGAACACGTGGTCACCTCCGACAGCATGTTCGACCTCGATCCCTTTCCGTCGCGGCTGGTGGTCGTGGGCGGCGGCTATATCGCGTGCGAGTTCGCCTCAATCTTCAACGGACTGGGTGCGCGGGTGAGCCAGCTTTACCGCGGCGAACAGGTCTTGCGCGGGTTCGACGGCGACGTGCGCCATTTCCTCGCGCAGGAGATGCGCAAGACCGGCGTCGACCTGCGGCTGCATACGGACGTCGCCTCGGTGGCCAGGAGCGGGGCGGGATTGCAGGTGACCTTGACCGGCGGCGAGGTGCTTCAGGCCGACACCGTGCTGTATGCCACCGGGCGTATCCCCAACGTGAACGGCCTGGGCCTGGAAGCGGCCGGCCTGGCGCACCGCCGCGACGGCGCGATCGAGGTCGATTCCCACTACCGCACGTCGCTCCCGTCGGTGTACGCGGTCGGCGATGTCACGGCCCGCGTCCAGCTCACGCCGGTGGCGCTGGCGGAAGCGATGGCCGTGGTCGACCATTTGTTCGGGCCGGCGCGCCGTTCCATGAGCTACGAATACATCCCCACCGCAGTGTTCACCCATCCGAACGTCGCCACGGTCGGGCTTACCGAGACGCAGGCCCGGCGAGAGTTCGGCGAGGTCTCCGTCTACCGCAGTGAGTTCAAGCCGCTGCGGCACACCCTCAGCGGCAGCGACGAACGCACGCTCATGAAACTGGTAGTGGACAGTGCCAGCGACCGCGTGGTCGGGCTGCACATGGTCGGGCCCGATGCCGGGGAAATCGTGCAGGGCTTCGCCGTGGCCATGAAGGCCGGGGCCACCAAGGCCGTGTTCGACCAGACCATCGGCATCCATCCGACCGTCGCTGAGGAATTTGTCACCATGCGCCAGCCGGTCGCCGGTTGAGGGAACAGCAGGCGGCCCAGGAAGGATTCCAGCACCGGCCGGTGCGGCCGCGGGCGCGGCCGTGGTCAGATGGGAAGGTTCAATTGACCTGTTGCGGAAATGAGCGAACCAGGGGAGCTGCTTTTTCTTCCTCGGGCGGAAGGTAGACCGTGGTGCGGTCGATCTTGGCGTCGTAGGCGGCCAGTTCGGCACTGGCGCTGCGAATGACAGCACGGTCCAGCGGATGGCATTTGCGATGGCTCAATCGGCCCAGGGACTCCGATTTCTCGATGATCTGGCGCACGGTGCCAGGATCGGTCATCAGTGCAAAAGGGTTGCCGGCCGCTGTTTCTGTTCTCATTCGCTCAACTCCTGCAGGTGCAAGTCAAAACCATTCGATGGGTTCACTGTGGCAGCAGCACCCCGTTTGTAACGTCAGGGGGCTTCGTTACACCTTGTAGGACGGGTTCTCGCGCGCAAGGAGGCTTGGGGCAAGGGCCGCGTGGCGCGTTGCACAATAGCTTCATGTCCTACCTGCCGCCTTTCATCGCGCCCACCCGCTACAGCGACGCCGACAGCGCACTGGCCCAGGTCCAGACGATTTACTCGCAGCAAATCGGCCACCTGCGCGACGCGATGCAGCGTTTCGTCGCGGGCGAGGAGCTGCCCGGCCATGTCCGCGCCTGCTACCCGTTCGTGCGCATCCACACGGATACCGTGCTGCGGCAAAACGCGCTGGAGAATTCAGGCCTGAGCTACGGCTTCGTTGCCGGCGCCGGTCGCTTCGAGACCACCCTGACCCGGCCCGATTTGTACGCCACCTACTACCTGGAACAGTTCCGGCTGCTACGGCAGAACCACGGGGTCGAACTGGAAGTAGGCACCAGCACACAGCCGATTCCCGTGCACTTTTCGTTCGCCGAACACGATCACATCGAAGGCACCCTCAGTCCGGAACGGCGCGCCCTGATGCGCGACCTGTTCGACCTGCCCGACCTCGCCGCCATGGACGACGGCATCGCGAACGGCACCTGGAAGCAACGCCCGGGCGAGCCGCAGCCGCTGGCGCTGTTCACGGCGGCACGCGTGGACTACTCGCTGCACCGCCTGCGGCACTACACCGGCACCGCGCCCGACTGGTTCCAGAACTTCGTGCTGTTCACGAACTACCAGTTCTATATCGATGAATTCGTGCGCCTGGGCCATGAGGAAATGGCCAACCCGGCGAGCGACTATGCGGCGTTCATCGAGCCCGGCAATGTGGTGACACGGCGCTCGGGCATGGGGCCCGAAGCCGGCGACAGCCTGGGCGCTGTACCCTCGAGGCTGCCGCAGATGCCGGCCTACCACCTGTGCCGACCCAACCACGGCGGCATCACCATGGTCAACATCGGTGTGGGTCCGGCCAACGCCAAGACCATCACCGACCACATCGCCGTGCTGCGCCCGCATGCCTGGATGATGCTGGGGCACTGCGCAGGCCTGCGCAACAGCCAGCGACTGGGCGACTATGTGCTGGCCCACGCTTACGTGCGCGAGGATCATGTGCTGGACGAGGAGTTGCCGCTGTGGGTGCCGATCCCGGCGCTGGCGGAAATCCAGCTGGCATTGGAGCGGGCGGTGGCCGACGTCACGCAATGCAAGGGGGCCGACTTGAAGCGGGTCATGCGCACCGGCACGGTGGCCAGCACCGACAACCGCAACTGGGAGCTGCTGCCGGGCAACATGCCGCAGCGCCGCTTCAGCCAGAGCCGCGCGGTGGCGCTGGACATGGAAAGCGCCACCATCGCAGCCAACGGTTTTCGCTTTCGGGTGCCCTACGGCACCCTGCTGTGCGTGAGCGACAAGCCGCTGCACGGCGAGATCAAGCTGCCGGGCATGGCCGACCGCTTCTACCGGGAACGGGTCGACCAGCACTTGCGCATCGGCATGCGGGCCATCGAAATCCTGCGCGCGGAAGGCACCCAGCGGCTGCACAGCCGCAAGCTGCGCAGCTTCGACGAGGTGGCGTTTCAGTAAGCGGCGGCCATCGCCTCGCCCAGCCGCACCGGCCGGGTCGGCGCCCAATCGGGAACGAAGGTCACCACGTTCTTGGGAAACAGCATGACGACGGTGGACCCAAGCAGGAACCGTCCCAACTCGGCCCCCTTGGCCAGAACAATGTTCTGATCTTCGTAGCGCCATTCGCGGATGTCGCGCGTGCGGGGAGGATTGACCACGCCATGCCAGACCGTGGCCACGCTGCCGACGATGGTCGCACCCACCAGCACATTGACGAACGGCCCGAAGGCGGTGTCGAAGACGCAGACCACCCGCTCGTTGCGGGCGAACAGGCCGGGCACGTGGCGTGCGGTGAGCGGGTTGACCGAGAACAGTTCGCCCGGCACATAGATCATGCGCGTCAGGCGGCCTTCGCAGGGCATGTGGATGCGGTGGTAATCCCTGGGCGCCAGATAGAGCGTGGCAAAGTGACCATTGTCGAATCGGCGTGCCAGGTTCTGGTCGCCGCCGACCAGAGCGCGGGCCGAGTAGCTGTGGCCCTTGGCCTGGAAGATCTGGCCGTGCTCGATCGGCCCGAACTGGCTGATGGCCGCGTCCACCGGGCAGATGAAGGTTGCGTCGGCGATCGGCCGCACGCCTTCGCGCAGCGGCCGGGTGAAAAACTCATTGAAGGTGGCGTAGCTCTCGATGCGGGAATCGGCGGCTTCCGACATGTCGACACCGTAGTGCGCGATGAACTTGCGGATGACCGCATGGGTCAGCGCGCCACCTCGCAGGTTGGCGAACTTGCCCGCCAGCCCGGTGAGCACCCGCTTGGGCAGCAGGTATTGCGGCGTCACCGCGAGACGGTTGGACATGGAGCATCCGGTTGATCAAAGCGAAAATTCTAGCCATACCCGTGCCGCGCTCGAGTCGCGACGCCGCACGTGGCACACAATAAGACCATCAACAAGACGATTCGACCCGCCCCGCCGATGAGCGAACACCTCCTGGAAGTCCACAACCTGAGCAAGCGCTACGGCGAGGCAACCGTCGTCAAGGACGTCTCTTTCGAGATCGCTCGCGGCGAATGCCTGGGGGTGATCGGGCCGAACGGGGCCGGCAAGACCACCACCATCCGCATGTGCCTGGGGCTGACGGCGCCCGATGCCGGGCGCATCTCGTTTTTCACCGACGGCCATGGGCAGCCGGCCCTGGTCATGCCCCAGGATGCGCTGGCCATCAAGGCCCAGCTGGGCGTGGTCAGCCAGTTCGACACGCTGGACCCGGATTTCAGTTGCGCCGAGAACCTGCTGGTCTACGGCCGTTACTTCGGGATGAGGGATGCGCAGATCCGCCAGCGCATCCCCGAGTTGCTGGAATTCGCGGCGCTTTCGCACAAGGCCGACGTCCGGCCGGGCGAACTGTCGGGCGGCATGCGTCGCCGTCTCAGCCTGGCCCGTGCCCTGGTGAACGACCCCCGATTGCTGCTGCTCGACGAGCCCACCACCGGACTCGACCCACAGGCGCGGCACCTGATGTGGGAGCGCCTGCAATTGCTGCTGCAGCGCGGCAAATCGATCCTGCTGACGACCCACTTCATGGACGAGGCCGAGCGCCTGTGTTCGCGCCTCCTGGTGCTCGACCATGGCCGCAAGATCGCCGAGGGCCGGCCGCGCGACATGATCGCCGAGCATCTGGAACCCGATGTGGTGGAGGTTTATGGCCAGGGCGCCCTGGATCTGGTCGACTCACCGTTGAAGAACATGGCCGCGCGGGTCGAGGTGAGCGGCGAAACGGTGTTCTTCTATACCGACGATGCGCGGCAGCTGCTCGATGCGCTGGCGGTCCATCCCAAGCTGCGAACACTGCATCGGCCCGCCAACCTCGAGGACCTGTTCCTCAAGCTGACGGGACGCCAGATCCGGGAGGAAGGATGAGCGATAGGACCAATCCGAGCATCTGGCGGACACCCGATCTGTCGCTGCGCTGGTGGCCGGTGTTCCTGCGCAACCTCCTGGTCTGGCGCAAGCTGGCGATTCCCAGCCTGGTGGGCAACATCGCCGAGCCGCTGATGTGGCTGGTGGCCTTCGGCTACGGCATGGGCGCACTGGTAGGCGAGGTCGAGCTGGGCGGCGTGCGGGTTCCCTACATCCTGTTCCTGGCCAGCGGGTCGATCTGCATGAGTGCCATGAACGCCGCATCGTTCGAGGCGCTCTACTCGGCCTTTTCGCGCATGCATGTGCAAAAGACCTGGGACGGGATCATGAACGCGCCCGTCAGCCTGGACAACGTGGTCATGGCCGAGATGCTGTGGGCCGCCTTCAAGGCGATGTTCTCGGTCACAGCCATCCTGGGCGTGATGCTGGGCCTTGGCATCAGCCACAGTCCCAAGCTGCTGGCGGCCTGGCCGGTGCTGCTGGGCGTTGGCGTCACGTTCTCATGCATTGCGCTGATCTTCAATGCGCTGGCTCAGGGCTATGATTTCTTCACCTATTACTTCACCTTGTTCCTCACGCCGATGATGTTCCTGTCGGGCGTCTTCTTTCCGCGCGAGCAGCTGCCGCAGGCGGTGCGGCTGGTGTCTGACTGGCTGCCGCTGACCAACGCAGTGGAGCTGGTGCGACCTATGTTCATGGACCAGTGGCCAGCCCATCCGCTGCGCAGCGCGCTGGTGCTGGTCGGCTACACGGTCGGCGCCTTCTGGATCGCGTTGGCGCTGACCCGCAAGCGCTTTCAGGCGTAGCAGGGCAGAACCGGCCCCGCAGCTGTGCCACCGCGCGGTGCAGCGGGCGCGACAATGGCGGCATGTCTTCCCATCCTTTTGAAGCGCTCACGCCCGACGTCGTGCTCGACGCTCTTGCCGCCGTGGGCCTGTACGGCGACGGTCGTCTCATGGCGCTGAGCTCCTACGAAAACCGGGTCTATCAGGTCCACCTCGAGGAGCCGCATCAGGACCTCACGGCCGTGGTCGCCAAGTTCTACCGTCCCGGCCGCTGGAGCCAGGCGCAGATACTCGAAGAGCATTCCTTCGCGGCCGAACTGATGGCCGCCGAAGTTCCGGCCGTAGGCCCTTTGGTCCTGAACGGCAAGACGCTGCATCACCACGCCGGATTCGACTTCAGCGTGAGTCCGCGCCGCGGCGGCCGCGCGCCCGAACTCGACGATGGGTTGGTGCTGGAGTGGATCGGCCGCTTCCTCGCCCGCATTCACGCGGTCGGCGCCACGCGGCCTTTCGTCACCCGACCGGCGCTCGACCTGCAGAGTTTCGGACTCGAGCCCTGCGAGTGGCTGCTGGGCCATCAGATGATCCCGATGGATGTGCAATCCGCCTGGGAAAAGCGTTGCCGCGAGGCGCTGCGCATGATCGCGGATACGGCGTTGGGCGAACGCAAGGACCCGGACATCGCGATGATTCGGCTGCACGGCGATTGCCATCCCGGCAACATTCTCTGGACGCCCGACCAGGGGCCGCATTTCGTCGACCTCGACGATGCACGCACCGGCCCGGCGGTGCAGGATTTCTGGATGCTGCTGTCGGGCGATCGATCGCAGCGACAGCGCCAGCTCGGCGCTTTGGTGGACGGCTACGAGCTGTTCCGCGAATTCGAGCGCGCCGAACTGGCCCTTGTCGAACCCCTGCGGACCTTGCGCCTCGTCCACTACAGCGCCTGGCTGGCGCGGCGCTGGGACGATCCGATCTTCCCGATCAACTTTCCCTGGTTCGGCTCCAGCGACTACTGGCAGGGCCAGGTGCAGATGCTGGAAGAACAGATGGAGGCGATGGCCGAGCCGCCCCTGGTGGTGTAGCGAAGGCGCGGCCTCGCGGCGGATTCAACGAATCGGATCGCCGCCCGTTTCAGCGAACCGGGTTCTCCAGCACGCCGATGCCGCCGATCTCGATTCGCACCACGTCGCCGGCCTTGAGGTATTTCGGCGGCTTGAAGCCGATGCCCACGCCCACCGGCGTGCCGGTGGCGATGATGTCACCGGGGTAGAGCGTGATGCCCGCGGACAAGGTTTCGATCAGGGTCGGAATGTCGAAGATGAGGTCGATCGTCGACGCGTTTTGCCGCTCTTCGCCGTTGACCCAGCAGCGCACCTGGGTCCGCTCACCGTTGCATTCGTCGGCGCTCACCAGCCACGGCCCCATCGGGCAGAACGTGTCGAATGATTTGCCGAGGTGCCACTGCATGTGGCGGCTTTGCCAGTCGCGGGCCGTCACATCGTTGATGATGGTGTAGCCCCACACATGCTTCATCGCGTCGGCAGCCTTGATGCCCTTGCCGCCCTGGCCGATGACCACGGCCAGTTCGGCCTCGTAGTCGATCGCCGTGGAGACTTCGGGAACGATCAGGATGGGCGCGCCCGGGCCGACCACCGACTCCGGCACCTTGGTGAAGTAGATGGGCACGGCGGGGATGTCGCCACCCGGCTTGGCGCTGCTGTCAAAGCCGCTGCCGGCGAATTCCTTGGCATGCGCGTGATAGTTCTTTCCCACGCAGAAGATATTTCGGCGCGGGCGCGGCAACGGGGCCGTGAGCTGCACCTGCTCCATCGAAATCGCGGGGCCGGCCGGCGGCACGGGTTCGCCGCGCGACAGGGCCTCGATCACCGGCAGCGCGCCCAGGGCACGCAGACGGGGTGGCAGCTCGAGCGGCTGCAGCGTCTTCAGGTCAGGGGAAACGAGGCCGACACCGGGCTCGTTCTGGTAGCGGTAAGCGGCAATCCTCATGGGGAAAACTCTCTGGATACGACCGCGCGAATGTAGCATGCTCTCCCGCGACCGCTCCTGTAGCGCAACCTTTTCCCGGAGACTCCATGCATCGCCGTTCCCTGTTCGCCGCCGTCATTCTTTCGCTGGCCGGCCTCGCCTCCGCGCAAGCGCCCTACCCCAGCAAGGCCATCACCATGATCGTGCCGTTCCCGCCCGGCGGCCTGGCCGACATCGTGGCCCGGCCGGTGGCCGAAGCCATGTCGCGCGATCTCGGCCAGCCGGTCGTGATCGAGAACAGGGGCGGCGCCGGCGGCGGCATCGGCATGGGCCAGGCCGCCAAGGCAGCGCCCGACGGCTACACCGTGCTGATGTCGCTGTCCTCGTTCACAGTGCTCCCGGAAGCCGATGTCGTGCTGGGACGCTCGCCCATGTATTCCTTGAATTCACTGCGTCCGATCGCCCGCTTCACGGCCGACCCGACGGTTCTGGCAGTGCGTGCCGATGCGCCCTGGAAGACGGCGAAGGATTTTGTCGAAGACGCGAAGAAGCGTCCGGGTGCCATCAACTACGGCTCCTCCGGCAACTACGGAACCATGCACGTGCCGATGGAAATCCTGTCGCAGAACGCCGGCATCAAGATGACCCATGTGCCATTTACCGGCGCCGGTCCCGCCGTGGTGGCCTTGCTGGGCGGACAGATCGATGCCGTCTCCTCCGGTCCCGCCACCGTGCTGCAGTACCTGAAGGCGGGCAAGCTGCGCGTGCTCGCCCACTGGGGCAACGGGCGCCTCGAATCCATGCCCGATGTTCCTTCGCTCAAGGATTCCGGCTACAACGCGGAATACGCACAGTGGTCGGGTCTGTTCATCCCGGCCGCGACGCCCGAGCCGATCGCGCAGCGTTTGCGCGCTGCGGCTCGCGCCGCCGCAACCGACCCGAAGGTCAAGGAGGTCATCCTCAACGCCGGCAGCCCGATCCTCTACCAGGACAGTCCCGACTTCGAGAAATACGTGGCAGCTGATGCGAAACGCATGGCCCAGGTGGTGAAGAAGATGGGCAAGGTCGAGTAGATTTACACGAGAAGCGCATTGACGCGCTTCACGTAAGCCGCCGGATCGTCCGGCAGGCCACCCTCGGCCAGCAGCGCCTGGTCGAACAGGATGTGGGCCAGGTCGTCGAAATGATCCGAGCCTTCAAGCTTTTTCACCAGGGGATGTTCGGCATTGACTTCCAGCACCGGCTTGACCTCCGGCACCTTCTGGCCCGCCTGTTTGAGCATGCGAGCCAACTGCATGCTCATGCCGCTGTCGGTGACCACCAGGCACGCCGGTGAGTCGACCAGGCGAGTGGTGATGCGCACATCCTCGGCCTTGTCCTTCAGCGCTTCCTTCAACCGGGCCAGCACCGGCTTGAACGCTTCGGCGGCTTCCTCCGCGGCCTTTTTCTCGCCCTCGTCCAGCAGTTTGCCCAGGTCGACCGCACCCTTTGCGACCGATTGCAGCGGCGTGCCATCGAATTCGCTCAGGTAGTTGAGCGCCCACTCGTCCACCCGGTCCGTCATCAGCAGCACCTCGATGCCCTTCTTGCGGAAGACTTCGAGCTGCGGGCTGTTCCTGGCCGCGGCCAGGGTCTCGGCCGTGATGTAGTAGATGGCCTCCTGGCCTTCCTTCATGCGCGCCTTGTAGTCGGCCAGTGAAACGCTGGCGGTGTCGGACTGGGTCGAGGCGAAGCGCAACAGCTTGGCCAGCCGGTCGCGATTGCCAAAGTCCTCTCCCAGGCCCTCCTTGAGCACAGCGCCGAATTCGCCGTAGAACCTGGCGAACTTGGCTTTGTCCTCCGTCGACGCGGCCTCGTCCTTCTCCAGTTTGGCGAGGTCCTCGATCATGCCCAACACTCGCTTGGTGCAGCCTTCGCGAATGGCCTTGACGTCGCGGCTTTCCTGCAGCAGTTCGCGGCTGACGTTCAGCGGCAGGTCCGACGAATCGATCACGCCCTTGACGAAGCGCAGGTAGGAAGGCAGCAGCGCCTCGGCCTCGTCCATGATGAACACGCGCTTGACGTAGAGCTTGACGCCGGCGGCTTTCTCGCGGTTCCACAGGTCGAACGGCGCGTGTGCGGGCAGATACAGCAGCTGGATGTATTCGGTCGCCCCCTCGACCCGGTTGTGCGACCAGGCCAGCGGCGGCTCGTGGTCGTGGCTGATCTGCTTGTAGAGCTCCTGGTACTGTTCGGACGTGACGTCCTTCTTGGACCGGGTCCACAGGGCACTGGCCTGGTTGACGGTTTCCCATTGGTCACCAAGGACCATTTCGCCGCCCTTGTTGTCCGCGCCTTCCTTCCATTCTTCCTTGCGCATCAGGATCGGCAGGGAGATGTGGTCGGAGTACTTGCCGATGATCGACTTGAGCTTCCAGGTCGACAGGTAGTCCGTGGCGTCGTCGCGCAGGTGCAGCGTTACGCTGGTGCCGCGCTCGGGGCGGTTGATGGTCTCCACTTCGAAATCACCGGCACCTCCGCTGGTCCAGCGCACGCCCTCTTCCGCTGGCAGACCGGCGCGGCGTGATTCGACGCTGATCTTGTCCGCCACGATGAAGCCGGAATAAAAGCCGACCCCGAACTGGCCGATCAGCTGGGCGTCGGCCTTCTGGTCGCCCGTCAGGTGGCTGACGAATTCGCGGGTACCGCTCTTTGCGATGGTGCCCAGGTTGTCGATCGCCTCCTGCTGCGACATTCCGATGCCGTTGTCGGTGATGGTCAGGGTCCTGGCTTCCTTGTCGAAGCCCACCCTCACTTCCAGGTTGGGCGCGTCCTCGTACAGGGCGTTCTCGTTCAAGGCCTCGAAGCGCAGCTTGTCGCAGGCGTCCGAGGCATTGGAAATGAGCTCGCGCAGGAAGATTTCCTTGTTGGAATACAAGGAATGGGTGACCAGGTGCAGCAGCTGGGCAACCTCGGCCTGGAAGGAAAGCGTCTTTTTTTGGGTCATGGCATGGGTGGAAGTCGACGAAAAATGCTTCGGGCAAATGAGGCCGGCGCCGGGCCATTTCAAGATTGGACAGCGGCAGATTCGGACAGGGTCCACCGGATACGTGGCAAATTCGGCGGCGCCGACATTTCGGCCGTGTCCGGGCGCACCGGGCCTGCAGGGCATGCGATCGATTGTTACACTGGCTCATCCGTGATCCGCCCGCAACGCCTTCACCTGAGCCTCGTGTTTCGTCCATCCACGGTGTAGCGCCCGTTTCATGAACATCGACCTGCCTCCCTCCAGCGCGTCCTCCGATCCAGCCGTTGCCCGGCCTGGCTCGATGCGTGATCGGCTGACCTTGACGCTGCCGCTGGAGCAGGGGCAGGTTGACGCCAACCACGAACTCATGAGCGGAAGCGTCAGCACCAGTACGGCCTCCGCGCCAAGTGACGGCTCCTTGCGGACAGCCATAGCGCCGGTGGAAGACATGGTCCTGACGATCACGTTCTGACACCTGGGGCTCTCATGTGCTCGTGAAAACCTGAGCCGCCGCAAGCGCAACCAAGCTACTCGCGTAGACCCGGGCGGCCGGCTCTTTGCTCTTGATCGCGGTTTTAGTAGTTCTTTAGACCCAAACTCCATCGGTGCGAGCGCTTGGTGAAGGCCAAGCTGTCTTAAGAACTTCGGGAATTCGTGACTTTTTGCCCACACGAATCGTTGCAACTTGTTACTTGTTAAGCTAAAGTCCAGGCGTCGATAGGTACTTTGCTTAACCCAAGTAACCACCAGTTACCGATTTCACTGCCAACTGCCACCTCGTCTATTCCTGAAGGAATCAACCATGACCAAGTTCCAATTAGCTCGTATCGCCGCCGCGACCGCGGTAGCTGCCCTTTCCTGCTCCTTCGCGTCTGCGGCGGACAATTACTCGATGTCGGTGACGGCCAGCGTCACCGGCACCTGCGTTCTGGGTACGACCCCAAATTTGGACTTTGGTCCCCTGAATCAAGTTAGCGGGGGGCTCCTTACGCCAAGCGCAATCGTGACCTATAGATGCACCAAGAGTGCGACAGCCCCCATCATCACTGTTGGGGGGAGCCTTTCCGGCAGCTACACCGGCGGCATGACCAATGGGACCGACACGATCACCTACACACTGGGCTGGACGACGCCCGCGGCAACGCCTCTGGGCTTCGGTGCGGCGACGCCGGTGAACCTTACGTTGCTCGCCAATCTGCCCGCCGCGAACTATCAAAACGTTTCGGCAGGCTCATACCTCGACACCGTGCTCATCTCAATCGCTCCCTGAACGGATCCGCCGCTTCAGTGACCCATTCCGCTCTGACCGGGCGGCATGGGTCAGATGTCGCCTGTTCTTTTTAGACAGCCCGAGATTGGGATTGCAGTGCTTAAGCCGTCCTTCCGCGCACGATTGCCGCTTCTCGCATTGTTCCTGGCGGGCTTGGCCAACTTCGCGCAGGCGGGCAACGGATCAATGGCCGTATCGGCCGTGGTCCCGTCCAAGAACAATTGCAAGTTCGATGCCGGCGCAGCGATCCTTCCCTTCGGCAACATCGACCCTTCGTCGGTGAGCAACGCAATCGCTACGATGACCAGGACTTTCAGCTGTAACGGCGCAGCGCCCCTGGCGACTTTTTCGATCAGCGCTGGAGACGGACTGCACGCAACGGGGCCGGGCGCGCGGCGAATGCAACACACGACCATCCCCACTGAATTCATGGCGTACGCCTTGAGCCTCTCGCCCGCCTCGGCAACAGTCTCCAAGGGGAGTGTTCAGACGCTCACGGTGACAGGCACCATACAGCCGTTCGAGTTCCAGAACGTGCGCGCCGGCGCTTACCAGGACACAGTGGTCATCACTCTGGCGCCTTGACCTTTATTGACGGGTGTCCCAAAGTGGCGTCCATGAGTTCCACCACCCATCGCCCCATTACCCGCCGAATTTCGCCGTTCCTGTGCCTGGCGCCCGCGCTTGCCGGCGTGGCGCTCGGCGTTCACCCGATCGCGGCCGCGTCCGAGTTTTCCGTCTCCCCCATCCGTGCCGAGCTGAAACCGGGTGCGATGAGCGAGACCATCACCGTCGCCAACGAATCTTCCGCCCGCCTGCGCGTGACCGTCAAGGTGATGCAGTGGACACAGGACGCATCGGGCAAGGATGAATACAAGGACAGCGGCGACCTGATTTATTTCCCGCGCCAGATGGATGTAGAGGCCGGTGCCAAGCGCTTGGTGCGCGTGGGCGCCAAGACTCCCGCGATTGCTGTGGAGCGCGCCTACAGGCTGTTTATCGAAGAGGTGCCCGAGACTGCACAGCCGGGGGGGCCGGCCGCAGTGACGTTCTATTTCAAGTTCGGCGTCCCGATCTTCATGCCGCCGTCCGTCCCCAAGCCGCAACCGGATGTGATGGAGCCAACCCTGGAGAAAGGCAAACTGTCCCTGGTGGTCCAGAACAAAGGAAACCAGCACTTCCGCCTGAACAAGCTCACGGTCACCGACGGGGCCGGATACTCCCAGGTGATCGCCGGCTGGTATTCACTGGCGGGCACATCACGCACCTACACTACCGACATTCCACTCGAGACCTGCCGCAAGGCCAAAGAGCTCGCTGTCAAGCTGGTGGGCGACGGCATCAGCTTCGACCGCAAGCTCAATGTTGACCCCGCGAGTTGTTCCTGAGAGCTGCTTGCACCGCGCCTGCCGGTTTGCCGACCGGCACTTCCTCATCCGCCGCCTGGGAGTGATAGTCCCGATCCGGTTCGCATCGATCCTGTTGTTGGTCTACTGCGTGGCGTTTCCATCGCCCGGACTCTCGCAATCCCAGGGCACGGGAACCAGCGCCAGCTCGGCGGCCGAGCCTCAATCCGCCGATGAGGAGATCATCATCACTGTCCGCGCCAATGGCGTGGAGCGGGGTGAGTTTGTCGCGCTCCGCACGGCCGGCGGCGACTTCTGGATCGCCGAACAGGACTTGCCCAAGCTGAAGGTGAACCCCCTCGAGCAGGCCCGCCGCCACGCCCACGGGGAGGCGTATTTTTCGCTTACGGCCCTGGGCGCGACCTCCCTGGTCTTCGACCAGGCGCAGCTGAAGCTGGACGTTGAATTTGCCGCGCGAAACCTGGAGGGAATGCACATTGACTTGTCCAATTCGCCACCACCCATAGAAATTGGAAAGGCGAGTAACAGCGGCATCCTGAATTACCGGGTGTCGGCTCGGCAGAGCGGCACTGATGCGGTCCAGTTCGGGCTGAACGGCGACTTGAACGTGCGAATCGGCGAGCTGCTGCTGCGCCAGGAAGCGCAATATGACAGTGGAATCGGGAGGCGGCAGCTGACCCGCGGCACCAGCCAGCTGATCTGGGACAACCGGGTGGCCGGCACCCGTCTCATCGCCGGTGACGTGCTCACGTCGGGCGGATCGTTTGGCACGACATTCCCGGGCGCCGGCGTCTCGCTGAGCAGGCTCTACGCCATCACGCCGGATGTCATCCGCCAACCTACAGCCGCATTGCAGGTGTCGGCCCTGGCTCCGGCCGATGTGGAGGTGGCCGTGGATGGAAGCACGGTGTATCGCACCCACGTCGGACCGGGCCCCATCTCGCTGGACAACCTGTTCTCCAGCGGTGGCGCAAAAACGGTGCAGGTCACCGTGACCGACGCCACCGGCCGTCGGCAGGTGATCGAGCAGCCCTTCTTCTTCACCGACTCGGTGCTGGCCAAGGGCCTGCAGGAATACAGCTATTTCGCCGGCCGGCGGTCGCAGCTCGGCCCCGACTATCGCTGGCACTACCAAGAGGGGGCCTGGCAGGCCTTTCACCGGTATGGGGCCACCGACTCCCTGACGATTCAGGCGGGTGGTGAGGGCAGTCGTGAATTCGCCAGCGGCGGGGTCGGGGCGAGCTTCCGCCACGATGTCTTGGGAGTGCTGTCACTCGATCTGTTGGCGAGCTCTGATCACGCCGCGTCCCGGCAGGCGCGGGGATGGTCGGCGCGCTATACGTACATGGGGCCGCACGGCTCCCTGTTCGCTGGCCGCCGCAACTACGGAGACGGGTTCCGGACCTTCGCGACCGCGCCTGCTAATCCAGCTTTGCTGAGCGAAACGCGATTGGGCGCCTCTGCCCGGATTTTCTCGACGGCGACCCTGTCGGCGGATCTGACTCGCAGTCGCGACACCGTGGGCGACCGCACCAGCAATGCACTCCGCTTCTCGACCAACCTGAACAGACGCACATCCATCAACGCGGATTACCAGTCCAATCGAACCGTCACTGGGCGGGACTGGGCGATCAACATCTACCTGCGCTTCGAACTTGATCGTCAACAATGGGTCGGCAGCACCTACAGGGCTGCGCCGGGCTCCCGCGGCCTGGACTTCGAGGCTGGAAAGCAACTCCCGCAAGGCGAGGGAGTCGGCTACCGCTTGGGCGTCACGACCAACTCGTATGCCGGACAGGACTCGGCTTTTTCGCTTGCCTCGGCGAACTGGAACCTGAAACCCGTGACGCTGGAGTTCAACGGGACGTCGCAACTGCGCGGGGGCAATTCCCATTACGTCGAGGCAGCCGTGTCGGGGGCGATCGTCGGACTGGACGGCTACATCGGCCTGACGCGCCAGGTGGGGGACGGGTTTGCGCTGGCCCGGCTCGGGGTCCCTCAGCCAGGGGTGGATATCTTCCTGAACAGCCAGGTCCAGGGAAAGACCGATGCGCAAGGCAACCTTCTGATTCCCCAGGTGGGTGCGTATGGGCGGCAAGACGTTTCGCTGGATGACAAGCAATTGCCCATGCAATACAACCTGGCCACCAAGCGCGTGACGATAGCGCCAGCGTACAGGAGCGGCACGCTGGTGGACTTTGGCGGACGAAAACTGCGCGCTGTCGCAGGATTGGCCTGGCTGGTGCGGGGTTCGGTGCGCAAGCCGATCGCCTCGCGTGCCTGGACGGTCGCGGGCGATGGCGGGCGCCTGGCGATCGAGACCGAGTCGTCGGGCGAGTTCTATCTGGAAGACGCCCCGCCCGGCCGCTACGGCGGCGCCATTACGATTGACGGCAAGGTGTATTCTTGCAGCATGACGGTGCCCTCATTCCCGGACGCGGTGTACGAACTCAAGGAGGGGATTGTTTGTGAATAGGGCCCTGACTCTCCTGTGTTTGCTGGCTGCCAGCCAAGCTTGCTTGGCTGCGACCACCTGCCGCTTTGTCACGGGCGGCGGCGTTGCATTTCCTCCCTATGACACCCTGTCGGCATCGCCCGCGGACACGGCATTGAACCTCGTGGTCAGCTGTAGTCGCAGCGGTGGTCCGCAAAACGTGTCCGTCACTGTGAGCCTGGGAATCGGCAGTAACGGCACATCCGTCAGCAACCGGCGGATGTTTTCGGGCGCTACAGGGGACTATCTTGGGTATGGCCTGTTCAGCGATGTGTCGAGGTCCAGCGCGTGGGGATTCAGCCCTGGAATCGATACTGTTTCGCAGACCATGGCGGTACCCAACAACAGTTCGGCTTCCGCCACGTTCACAGTCTATGGGCGCATCCCCCCGCAGCAGAATGTGTCGGTGGGCGGTTACAGCGACTCTGTCCAGGTCACCTTGTCACCCTGAAGACGGCGCCCCGTTTTGAGGGACCTTACAAGGGCGTAACAGACAGGTGCATCGGCCACGAATAAGTCCCTGCCAGTGCGGCTTCAGCCAGGAAAAAGCGGAACCTGAGATCCAGAGTGGTCCTGGTCATGCCCGAGCCTGTGGCAGCCTGCATGACAAAGCCACCGGATGGACTCATCTGGACGTCGTTGGCCAATCCCCTCACGACGATCTGGCTCATGAAATCGCCCTGGCTGGCAAACTCCAGCAGGTACCCGCCTGAAGTGTTGCTCTTGATGGCAACCTGTGCAGGAGCCGCGACATCGACATAGCCGCGCGAAATGTCAGCCATCGTGACGACCACCGACGACGGCTGGGCCAACACATTCAGGCTTGCGTGTTTGAGAATTGTCGCCGAGACAGTGAGCTTGCCGTCACCAGCTGTCGCGGTCGCCGGAACAGCCAGCAGGCTGAGCGCCAGTGCGCTGCACATTGCCACCTGGACTGTTTGAATCAGAGCGGTTTTGGCGTATCGCATGGCTCCCACTTCCTTCACCACGAGTCGACGACTCGCAATTCAAGAATAGGTTTGACGCCGCGATGGTGTGTAAGAGCTATGCCTAACGAGAGTAGGGCTGATTCACCTTCCAGCGGCCAAAGCCCCTCGGCGACCTTGCTCCCACGACCCCGCGACAAAGCGCGATGCCTCGCCGTAGCGCTCAAGCCCGTTGATCCTGATGTACGTCAACGGCCGTTCCTGTAACTCTTCCTATCATGGGGCGAACACGGTTGCTTTCGTGAGTGAGTCACGAGCGCGTGCCGGCCCTGAGCTTTCAAGAAACCGATCCAGTGAAATCTCGCAGCAGATCCAAGGGATGGGTTCGCATCACACATCACGCCGTCTGGATTAACCTGATGCTGGCGGTGGCGGTGGTCGTGGTGCAGAAGTCTTTTCCTTCATCCAGCCAGCTGAATGTGAGCGCCACCATCTTGAAGAAGACCTGGGTGCGCCAAGGTTCGTTTCCCCAGGAACTGCTGCTGTCGGAGGCCGACATCAGGCGAGGCTACACGGAAGTCGCCGGGCCTACGGTCCTCTGGGTGAGGAACAATTCGGATGAAGGGTTCGAAGTGGAGCTGGACATCGAGGGAGACTATGTTTCGGAAGTAAGGGTCCGAGGCCTCTCGAATGAGTTCGTCGTTGGGCGCAGCGGCGGCTCATTCGTGCAACGTGGCCACTACCAGAATGAGACCCGCTTCGATCTGCGCTGGCGTCTGCAACTTGCCGAGGACGCCAGAGCCGGGCGCTATCCCTGGCCTGTGCGAATACAGGTTCAGGCGAAGTGAATTTCGCGCGAGAAGCGAAGGAACATCCGATCGCGACCGACATCGATGCAGCGCTGCGCCGGAGCGGAGGCGCCAGCAAAGCGCGCAGGGCACCTTACAGGGGCGTGACGGACAGGTGAATCGGCCAGGAATAGGTCCCGGCCTGTGCAGCGTCAGTCAAGACAAAGCGGAACCTGAGATCCAGGGTGGTTCTGGTCACGCCCGAGCCTGCTGAAGCCTGCATGACAACGCCGCCGGACGGACTCAACTGGACGTCGTTGGCCAAGCCCCTCACCAGGATCTGGCGCATGAAATCGCCCTGGCTCGCAAACTCCAGCAGGTAGCCACCCGAGGTGTTGCTCTTGATGGCGACTTGCGCGGGAGCCAACATATCGACATAGCCGCGGGCAATGTCGTCCGCCGTGACGGCTACCGAACTCGGCTGCGCCAGAACTTTGAGGCTCGCGCGCTTGAGAACCGTCGCCGTGACTGTCAGCTTGGCGCCCCCGGAACCTGCTAACGCGGTTGAACACACGCCCGACAGAACCACCAAGCCAATCGCCACCGCACCGCACAGGGCGAGCCGCACTGTACGCGCTGTGGCAGGTATCGCGGCTCGCATGATGGTCTCTCACGATGGGGTAGGGCGATAACCATAGTTCGCACTTGAAGTTCTTTCCAAGAAAAATAGACGCGAAATGTAAGCAAATCAGTCTAAAGATGAGGACCGGCGCAAACGCATTGCCAGGAGGCGTACGGTTGGGTGACAGGCTTTTGGCCGGCCCCCTCCGGGCAGCGAGGCCGGGCCGTTATTGCGGCCGCTGGCGGGCCTTGCCCTTAGAACCGCTCATTGGCGGCCAGATACCGCCACTGCCCCACCGGCAACTGCCCCAACACCACCCGGCCGATCCGCACGCGCTTGAGGCCGACCACTTTCAACCCCACCAGTTCGCACATGCGCCGGATCTGGCGCTTCTTGCCCTCGGTGAGGACGAAGCGCAATTGCTCGGGGTTTTGCCACTCCACCTGGGCCGGCTTGAGCGCTTGACCGTCCAGGCTGAGGCCATGGCGCAACCGGGCCAGTTGCGCTGTGGGGAAGGCCGACTGCGCATCCGTCAGGACGCTGCCATAGCTCACGCGCACCAGGTATTCCTTCTCCATGCCGCTGTCTTCACCGATCAGCTGTCGCGCGATCCGGCCATCCTGGGTCAGCACCAGCAGCCCCGTGGAGTCGATGTCCAGGCGGCCGGCGGGCGCCAAGCCGCGCAGCTGCTGCGGCGCGAACCGCAGGTTGCCCGCGTCGCCCTTCCAGTGATTGCGTTCCTGCACCAGCACCACCGCCGGCTGGTGGCCGTCCTCGGCCTGCCCGCTCACGTATCCGATTGGTTTGTTCAGCAGGATGGTGACCTGCCGGCTTTGCTGGCCCCGAGCCTGGGGGTCTACCTCGATGCGTGCGTCGCGCGCGACCTGCAAGCCCATCACCGCGACTTCGCCATTGACACGCACCCAGCCCTTGGCGATCCAGTCGTCGGCTTCGCGCCGCGAGCACAGGCCCAGTTCGGCCATGCGTTTGTTCAGTCGACTGGTAGGGGAAGCGGGTTCTGCCATCCGTCCTATGCTACCCGGGCGAACACGCTGGAGCGCAGGGCCTCCAGGTCCAGGATGCGCAGGCCGCCGTATTCGACACGGATGGTCGACTGCGCCTCCAGCGCGGCCAGCGCTTCATTGACCCTTTGCCGCGACAGCCCCACCAGGTAAGCCAGTTCCTGCTGGGTGATGCGCAGCACCTCACCGACCCCGGGATAGAGGATGGGATTGAACAGGGCGGCGAGGCTGCGCGCGACGCGCAGGTCGGGATTGTTCATGCGGTCGATCTCGCGCGCGGCGATGAACTGCGCCAGCCGTTCGTTGAGCTGGTTCATGACGAAGCGGTTGAAGCCGATGGAATGATCCAGCAGCCAGTGGAAGGTGTCGACCGGCAACCCGGCGACCACGCTGCGGCGCAGCGCCTGGATGTTGTAGCGGTAGCTTTCGCGCTTGAGCGCCGTGCCCTCGCCGAACCAGCCGCCGGGCGGCATGCCGGTGAAGGTCATGGTCTGGCCCTGGGCGTTGTCGGCGCTCATCTTGAGCAGTCCTTCGACCACCCCGAACCAGTACGTGACCGGGCGCCCGACCCGGCACACATAGTCGCCCGCCATCGCATCGCTCACCTTGAGTTCGCCGACGGCGCGCTCGCTTTCTTCGGTCTTCAGCACTTTCAGCCAGGGGATGCCGGCCAGCTCTTCGGCAGTGGGATTGCGGCGCCGTTGGTGCAGTGTCAGATCGGTGGTCATGAATCATTGCTCCGGTTGACGGAAAGGCTGCGCTCCACGCCCTGGATTGTCTGCGCCGGGACGTTCGGGCGCTCCGGAAGCTTGAGGCGGTACGCGCCGACCGTGCTCCGGACAGGTCCTACTAGGATATTCCCTAGGAATGTCGCTGCAAAGACAAAACGACGTCAAAGTCGGTCCTAGGATGCGTTGGAGTCAAGTCAGCAAGCTTGTTACCCCAAGGACACCGAATGGAGACGACGTTCCCGCGACTGCTGCTCCAACACGCAGCGCAGCGTCCGGCCGACCCGGCGCTTCGCGAGAAAGAGTACGGCATCTGGCAGACCCACACTTGGGCCGCCATGGCAACGATGGTCGAGCAGCTCGCGTGCGGGCTGCACCAGGCGGGGCTGCTGGCAGGCGACCACATGGTGGTGATCGGCGCCAACCGCCCGCGGCTGTACGCGACGATGCTGGCGATCCAGTCGCTCGGCGCGGTTCCCATTCCGCTGTACCAGGATGCGGTGGCTGCCGAATGCGTGTTCCCGATCAACAACGCCGAAGTGCGTTTCGCGTTCGCCGAGGACCAGGAGCAGGTGGACAAGCTGCTCGAGATTCGCGACCAATGCCCGCAACTCGTCGCCATCTATTACGACGATCCGCGCGGCCTGCGCAAATACAGCGAGCCCGGCCTGGCTTCACTCGATGTTCTGCTGCAGGCGGGCAAGGACTTTGCCACGCAGCAGCCCTCGTTCTTCAGAGGTGCGGTCGAGAAGGCCCGGCCCGATGACGTCGCCGCGATGTTTTTCACGTCGGGCACCACCGGCAACCCCAAGGGGGTGGTGCACACGCACCGCAGTCTGCTGGACCGCGGACACGCGGGCGCCCTGTTCGACAAGCTCACTCACCGGGAGGAGGTGCTGGCCTACCTGCCGCCCGCGTGGATCGGTCAGAACATCTTCAGCTATGCGCAATGGCTGGCCTGCGGCTATGTGGTCAATTGCCCCGA
>DIZF01000073.1 GCA_002427815.1 Ramlibacter tataouinensis | reverse complement strand
GACTGACCTGGAAGACGCTGAAGAACGTGCTCCTGTTGTTGGTGCTTGAGCCGTACATCCAAGCCGGTTTGATCCGCCTCATCCCTGATCCAGGAGACTTCAATCCGCAGTTCGGCATGTCCGCGCTCCAGATTGCAGAGAAGCGAGCTGCGGGATGGAGCCCGACCGCAAGAGCGTCGGCTGGATGGAGACGCTGGCCAAAGACGACTACCGGCGGCTCATGCTGCAGCTACCAGAAGGTTCGCTCAAGTCGTTGATGCGCGAGCACATGCCCAAAGCCTCGGACGCGCAGGTCGACGCGGTCATCGAGCACATCAAGTCGGAGGTGGCCGAGGACCCATATGCACTGCTGCAGCCCATCGAGCCGGGAGATGCGGGTGCATCGCTTTCAGTACACTCGGCATGCCTCTATGGACGAAGACAACCCCTCGCGGCGAATTGATCGTGTTGAGGCCGCGGTCCAGGATCTGGCATCTATTAGGACGACGACAGTGCTTGTATAGCTGGTGAATTCAACTGGCAATTGGCTGGACGACCACGAGCGGCCTGATCCTGTCGCGTATCTCCTGATACACCGGGATGCCCGAACCGATACCGACTTCCAGTGACACGCAGACCGCGAACCGAACTTTGCCAGGCAACTCACCGGCGTCAGCGGAGCAATTCACTTTGCACTCGAATCGGTTCCCATCGACGAACGCCACTGCATCGCTGCCTTCAAGGATCTCGTGCTGCACGGAGCCGCGCAGCGCCGCCTTGTCGTGCACGCTATTGGCTCGCTTGATTCGGAGTTGATCCTGCGGCGGCGTCATCCAGAGCTTGGCGCGGCGGTACCCTTGGTGTGAACAATTGATGGGCGCCATCCATGCCAGGGTTACTGTCAGGCGACGCCATGCGATCTTGCCGGCCAAGGTCGGCGGCAGCGGCGCGGAAAACACAAAGGCTTCATCGGCACCCAGTTCGCCCACACCGAGCAGCGTGGCGCGCTCGGCCGCGCAGGTGATGGCGCGCTCGACATCGACAGGGCCATACCCCAGCCAGCGCGTCACCAGGTCTTTCTGGGCCACGTGCTTCGCCACACCCGCTATGGCCTCAATTTCCGGGTGTTCGGCCAGAAGGCGTTCCGGCCAATCGCCCCACTGCGCGCCGTGAACTAACAAGGCCTTGAGCAGCACGGCGTCATAAATCGGGCCAGGTGCGCCCTCCCCTTCTGCGCGCAGCAGTTCGAGCATGTCATAGGCTTGCACAGCCGCTCGACTGGCAAGCGCTGCGGCGTTGCTGGTACCCCGGGTGTACGCAGTCGCGGCCAGCGTTTCCCCAGGGAGGGGCGGCACCGCCACACGGTGGCCAGGCGCCACCCCGGCTGTCACCACCTCCAGCACGCTAACTGCCGGATCAGGCTGCATGCTTGCGCGGTAGAGCACGCGACCGCCCGGCATCAGGATGTCCGGCTTGATGGCACGACGGAAGCCATGGCCAATGCGCGACAACGGACTCAGCCCACCGGCAGAGAAAAGGTCGTAGCGCCCCGGCACAACCGGCGCGTTTGCGCTGTCGGCATGCAGGGCCCCGACAGTCAACACATTCAGAGCCTCGGCGGGCGCTATGAGGCGCCGCTCGACGTGTTCGGTAGTCATCGCCGTGAATGCCAGCGCTGACCGTTGTTCCGGCGTCAGTCCCTCCAGGGTGTGGCTCGGAGTATTGAGGCTAAGCGTGCGCATGTCATTTCCCGCGCTCACGATGAACAGCACGGAGTACCTGAACGCCAGCCAATCCAGCAGCCGCGCCCACGGGGATATCTGGCGATCAAACAGGCGCGCTTCGTCCCCAATCGACAGGTTAATGACACGCACTGACGGCGCAGCCGCGGGTTCCTGTCCGTCCCCTTCGCAGATTCGCTTGACGGCCCGGTGGATCAAGTCGATCAGCAGAACATCGTCCGGCGTGTGTTCGCGCCGACGGGTGTTGAAGTTGTCATTGGGATCTGGACGCAGGACGGGACGCACATAAAGGCGGCATCGCAACGGCTCGGCGCCACCGTCAAGTTCGCCGTGCAGGATCAGCGAAGCCATTGCGGTGCCGTGAACCCTGTCCTTGGCTGGGTAGTTGCCTTCCCAGCCATCGGGGTCATCCACCAGCAGTCGCCCTTGCAGCTGGGCATGATTTTGCAACGGCAGGCCATCGAGCAACGCAACGACTGGCGGCTGATCCGACGCCCCGGCGAGGGCCGCTTGCGGCTGCACTTCGGCCTCGTTCACACCGTCAGTGATCGATTGCGCTTTAGGCCGGAAGAACATGATGCGGTCAGACAGCACCAAGTCGGGCGTCTGCCCGGCCAGCACGTCCGCAACCGCCTGCGCTGGCAGTTCCACCAGAAACCCGTGATACGCGATCTCGCCGATCAGTGCGCTGCGCAGGACCTGCCCGCCGAGCGCCTGAACAAGGGCCTCGATGTCTTCGCGGGCCTTGTTGTTCTTCTGCTGCGAGGCGAAGTGCCATGCCTCGATCTCGAACCTGATGGCCTGCAGGCCATCGTTGAGACAGTTCTGCCAATACTGGCGAACGTCGATATCAATTCGGTCCGCAACGCTCCAGTGACGAATGTTGCGCAACTGCCCGAATAGGTTGCGGAACTTGTTCAGTCCACGATCGAATTGAGCAGCGGGGTCGTTTTGGTAGCGGGTCCAAAGCGCCAGCAACTGGACGAGCGCCTGATGATTGCTTGCCAGCAAGAACAGACGACCGGGAAACGTCTTGCCGGCCTTGCCCTGGATGAAGAAATCTTCATCCGGCGCAACCTGATCCTCGGCCCATTCAACAAGCCATTCGAGTCCAGGGACCTTGGCGACCGCTTTGGCGAAGTCTTCGACGGTGCCGGCCACCTCGAGAACCAGGATCAGTTCCGGGTTCTCCATCGGTGCTGTCTGCTGCAGTTTCAGGCGCTGGGCTTCGAAAGCCTGTTGCAGCACAGTGAGCTGCGGCGCGATGCGGGCGCGCTGGCGTGCGATATCCGGAATGCGGACAGCGCCTCCGCCTCCTCCCAGGGAGTTCCGATCAGCGGGCGTAGGCTCGGGGAAAAATAGAAGGGGAAAATTTCCTTTTGCCATCCGTTGACCGTCTCACGTAGTTTCTTCTTATTGGCCAATGGTGAATCGAGCCTGCCACTGCGTGAGCCTCTCGGCCACGATGCGCTTCAGGTTCGCATCAGGCAGCGACAGCACATAGCGCCGCTGCACGTCCTCGCAAAACTGTTCGAGATCCGAGAAACTGGTGGCTTGAATCTTGGTGGCCAGAGTCTTCGCTGAGAAGCCTAGCGGCCCATCCAAACGGGCCTGGAAGCGCGTGAACCACTCTTCCTTCTGGGCGAGCGTCGGCGCCGGCAGCGAAAGCCGCAATTGAAACCGGCGCCACACGGCCCGGTCCAACAGTTCGGCATGATTGGTCGCAGTTACGACCACGACATGGCTGGGCAGGGCATCAATCTGCAGCAGCAGCGAACTGACAACGCGCTTGATCTCACCCGTTTCGTGGATATCGCCACGTTCTTTGCCGAGCGTATCAAACTCGTCGAAAAATAGGACGCATTGATGCGTGCGCACGAAGTCGAACAGCTTCTTCAAGCGTCCGCTGGTCTCGCCCAGAAAGCTGCCGATGACAGCCTCATAGCGCACGACAAATAGTGGAACCAGCAGTTGAGCAGCGATGGCTTCGGCAAGAGATGTCTTGCCGTTGCCTGGCGGACCGGACAGCAGAACGCGGTTCCTGGGTTCGAGGCCATAGGAGCGAAGGATGTCCTTGCGATGCTGCTCTTCAACCAGCTCACGGCATGCCGCGAGCGATGCGGCGTCCAGGAACAACGCGTCGAGCGCGCGGCGCGGCTCGATCTCATACAGCAAGCCTCCGTGACCCCCATCAAACGAGCGGACCAATTCGGGTGCGCGCGCCCGCCCATTGGCCCTCAGGTTCTCTTCGAGCTTATTTGCGAGCTGATGATGGTGCTTGGCGCGCTCTTCCGCCGCCATCGCTTCCACCGTGGTCCGAAGCAACTGCTGGTCACCCTGGCTGCCCGCCTTGACGAGACTGACTATGAGGTCCGCTCGTGACATATCTTCCCCTCTCGCAACATCGAATTCATGTGTCCTTCCGGCATCTTCTCAGAGCGCAACTCGGATCGATCCACTGTCGGCTTTACGCCGTGGCTTGACGATGATCTCGACCTGCTGGTTCAGCGCAAGTAGGGCTTGCATCAAACGCTCCAGCGAAATCCCACGGAGCTTGTAGTTCCGAATCGCCGACACCTTTGGCTGAGGCATACCCAGAAGCTGCGCCGCTGCACTCTGACTTAGCCCGTTCGCATCAAGCAACTCGTTGAGCTTGGACGCCAACGTAGCCTTCGCTGAGCCGTCATGGCTCGCATCGGGGGCAGCGCGCACGGTCGAGACATGGCGCACTGCTTCGAGGTGCCGCGGCATCGATCGCGCCGCGGCCTTCTGGTGCTGGTGCGCGCCCAACACATCTTGGCATTCCGTTGCTTGAGGATGACGGCTCATTGATATCGCGGCTTTCGTGCCGTAGGACAATAGCAGGAGTATACCCATATGGGTATGGGTCGGCCTGCATCGGACCACCCACCGGCGAGACTCGATGCCGGGCTCGAAACGTGATGGCCTGGCCGACGACCCAGGGCATCCACGAACACAGTTCCACTTCACGAGAGTCGATCCCGCCGTCCTGCACTTTTAGCGACTACCCGTGTGCGTTTGGCGGCTGCATGAAGCCACAGGGAATCACCTTGTAATATCGTCTTGCCGCTGATGGATTCCTAACTCTGTCTGTTGAGGCACCCCTTATCAGTGCCGTGAAGCGTCCGGGTCGGGTGATGCTAGTTCCCGATGTCGGTTCAGTCGGTTGTCAGTCCGGCCCGCAACGCAAAGGGGAGCCTCCGTTCTCCCCTGGGTTTGCCGGTCGGATTACCCGGCCGGGATCAGCAATTCGCCAAAGTCGTCGTCGTCCATCGCGGGGGTCGTGACCGCGCCAACAGGTTGAACCGAATCCGACACAACCGACAGAACCGACTCGACCCGCCAGCACTGCGCGTTTCTGGTCACGGGCGCCTTTACGATCTTCAGGCCGTTCACCACGCGGCCCGAGTGCCTCTTGATCCAGTGTCCGAGGCGCTTGCGGTTGATGCGCTCGTTCGCGCCTGCGATGTCCTGGAGCACCTCAAGCAGTTCATCCGTCGTCCCGCGGCGCTCGCTGGCCCGCTTGACCATGGCCTTGACCATCGTCGGCGCGCTCCCGAACTGGTCCTTCAAGGCCACCAGCAGGTTCCCCAGTGCCTCGCGGTCGGGATCTTCCGCCATACCTTCAAAGACAGCGTCCGTCGGGTCGGCGCGTCCGAGCCACAGCAACGGCTGGCGGCACCAGTCGGACCAGCTGGCGTAGCTGTTGAAGGTCTTGCACACGGTATCGGGGCGGCCGGCGACGATCCAGGCGCGTACCACCGTCAGCGCGGCAATCACGTAGCGCCCGCGGTTGGCCAGCACCTCACGCATCAGGTTCGGGCGCTTGAACTCGTGAGCGACCGGGTTCTCGGAGGCAGGCTCGAGGTTGATCGTGATGCAGCGTCTGGCCATGTCGGCAACCGGCCCCACGTTGTTCCCCGACGACAACAGCAAGGTCCGCGTGCTGACAGACGCGGTCCGGGTCGCCCCCAGGATGCGCCCCTTCAGGTATTCGCTGGTCAGCCCCGTACACAGGCTCTTGTGCGGCACGATGTCGCTGGT
>DIZF01000035.1:22709-24160 GCA_002427815.1 Ramlibacter tataouinensis | reverse complement strand
CGGCCCTGGTGGGGCTGGGGCATTCTCGAGGTGGCCAAAGCTCATAACTCGGTGGCCCACGCCCACGCCATCAACAACCCGTTCAGCTACAGCCATAACCTGGTGATCGACTGGGCCGTCTGGATGGGCCTGCCGATCGCCCTCGCCCTCACGTCGGTCACAGCCGTCTGGCTGTGGCGCCGCCTGAGGGCCGTGAACCAGCTGACGCCCTGGTACTGTCTCGCGGTGGCGGCACCGCTGGCAACGCATTCAATGCTGGAATTCCCGTTTGCCTATGCCTACTTTCTGGCCCCAGTGCTGTTTCTGCTGGGCGTGCTGGAAGCCTCGCTCGGGGTCAAGCCGGTGCTTGACGTCGGGCTCAAGCCGATGCTGGCCGCCTTGCTGGTGCTCAGCGCGGCGATGCTCTGGTCTGTGGCGGAGTACTTCGCCATCGAAGAGGATTTCCGGATCGTCCGTTTCGAACAGCTTCGAATCGGCCACACCGCATCTGATCATCACCGACCCGATGTGATTGTGTTGACGCAGCTGGGTGCCTTGCTCAGCGGTTCCCGCGTCGAGCTTCGGCCGAACATGCCGCCCGAGGACATGGAGCAACTCAAGCAGCTGGCCTTGCGCTACCCTTGGGTCGCCACCCAGTACCGCTATGCGATGGCGTTGGCGCTCAACGGGCAGCAGCAGGAGGCGATCCGGCAGTTTCAGGTGATTCGCTGGCAGCGCGACGAGAAGCTCTATCAGAAGATCAGAAAAGAGATCAGTGAATTGGCGAGAGGCCGTTATCCGCAATTGCGCACGCTGAACCTTCCCTGAGTCTGTTCGCGGTGCGTGAAGCGCCCATCAACGCAATGACCGAGACTGAGTTCCTCCGCAAGGGCATCGGACGGCCCGCGAGTCGGGCGGCCGCCGGGGCTAGAGCGCTGACGTTGGCTTGCCTCATCATCCCGTGGCTCAACCCGTACGCTTACGGGCCGTCCACCTGGGTCATCCCCTGGCTGCTCAGCGCCGCTTGCGCCGCCATTGCCTATGGGATTCAAAGGCCGGGCTCACCCCGCCGCGGCGTCACCGCGGCTTTGACCGCGCTGGCAGTCTGGACGGTGCTGCGTTCCGGATGGATCCCCGAAACGGTGGCGCTCGTCGGCGGTTGCCTGCTGGTCTGGATGTTGGCCGCCGCGGCATCCGGTCAATCCGAGTGCCCAGGCTGGGTCCGTACGGCCGCGCTGGCATGGTTTGCGGCGGCCGCGCTCAGCACCTTCGCCGCGCTGTGCCAGTATTTCGGCCTCGCCGATGCCCTGGCGCCCTGGATCAATACATCGGACGTCGGCGAAGCCTTCGCCAATCTGCGGCAGCGCAACCAGTTCGCCTCGCTCACCGGCATCGGCATGGCTGCACTGTTGTTCTGGTTGCTCCCGGGCCTCAAGCGCTGGCACGCGATGGCCGCGATCGCATGGCTGGCC
>DIZF01000035.1:0-22619 GCA_002427815.1 Ramlibacter tataouinensis | reverse complement strand
ACCATCTCTGGACCCGCGTGGCGGAAGCGGATGCATGTGGCAGCCGGATCGTGCTGTGGTCCAACGTCCTGCACCTGATCGCCCAGAAGCCCTGGCTGGGCTGGGGTTGGGGCGAGCTGGACTACGCGCATTACGCGACGCTGTATGCCGGGCCCCGGTTCTGCGACATCCTCGACAACGCGCACAACCTTCCATTGCATCTGGCGGTTGAACTGGGCCTGCCTGCAGCGGTTCTGGGCTGCGGCGGGCTGTGCTGGGCCGCCGCGCGGGCCAGGCCCTGGCGGGAGAGCGATCCGGTCCGTCAGATGGCCTGGGCCGCGCTGGTGGTGATCGCCGTGCACAGCCTGCTGGAATATCCGCTGTGGTACGGGCCCTTCCAGATCGCGCTCGGGATCTGCCTGGGCCTGCTGAGCCCGACGCGCCTGCGCTCGGAGGCCTCCCCGGCGCTCGCCCGGCGTTCGACCGCCGGCGTGGCGCTGGCCGTTCTGGCGGTGGCAGCATGTGGCTATGCGGCGTGGGACTATGACCGCGTCACCCAGATCTACCTGCCGCCCGCGAATCGCAGCCCCGGCTGGCGTGACGATCCACTGCCCGGAATCCGCGGCTCATGGCTGTTTCGCAACCAGGCGCTTTTTGCCGAACTCACGATCACGCCATTGACCCGCGCCAACGCCGCCTGGACCTTCGAGACCGCCGGCGTCTTGCTGCACTACTCGCCCGAGCCCCGGGTGATCGAAAAAAGAATTGACAGTGCGGTGATGCTGGGCCAGGAGGACGAGGCGTTATTGCAGCTGGCGCGCTTTCGCGCCGCCTTTCCGGAGGCCTATGCCGCATGGACCCAGGCCGGGCCGCAAGGTGCGGCGCCGTGACGACGGCTCAGGCAGCGATGTAATGCCCGGACCGGCCGCCCTGCTTTTCCAGCAGGCGCACCCCGGTGATCACCATGCCGCGGTCCACCGCCTTGCACATATCGAAACGCGATCTGAACGGTGGCGACGGCCTCCGTCAAAACCGTTACATCATGGGCGCTGTTCCGTGAGTAATCGCTAACACTCGTCAATCTGAATCTCAGCAAAAACCGCATCCTGTCCAACGCAGTTGGACAGAACTTGGACAAGAATCGGACAAGCCGACCCCTGTTGACGATTCTATGTTCAATCGCCGCACCGCTGCTGGGCACGACGTACCGAAAGGACGCGATCCCCGACGAGCTTGTCAAAATCGTTGAGCGGCTGAAGTTCAACATCCCGACCATCGCACCCTTCGATGTGGAACTCGGGTAGCGGTTCACCTTGCCAGCCGGTCTGTAACATCGGGCTAGATTACTGTACGCAAACGCAGTAGCATCCTTGAGCGCCAGAGCCAGGCGCGCAGTCCAAGGAGGAATAATGGCAACACCAAAGACGAACCCAAAACAAACGTCCCCGAGCCTGGCATCCAAGGCCGGGAAGCTGCTGAGCAATCCAAAGACGCCGCCAGCCGTCAAGAGCGTTGCAGCTTCTGACCTGGGGCAGGCCAGGCTTCATGCGCCGCCGCAAAAGGCCAAGAAACCACGCTAACGCAGCGTCTTAATCGACAGCACCGCACGCGGGGGATGATCAGATCCCCTACGTGCTGCTCGTCGCCGTCAGCACCTACTAAGCGGTGCGGACAGACGTTTATGGCTTGGTCGTCCCTGTGAGATAGAAAACCGACCGACTCATGCGGCAGCTGCTGCAATGTCGCCTCTTGGTAGGTCCACTCGGTAATCCGGCTTGAAGAATCTACCCAGCGCCCAAGCACCACATCCCCGATTGTTGGTTTTTTCGCGGGCATAAGGGCGTTACACCTCAAACTGAGACACGACCGGAACGTGGACTCGCCGCTCTGCAAGACGCGATCGCGAGAAAAGTGCAATGAACCGGCGCAAAGACTCGTCGCGCCCTGATAGGTGTGCGCCACCGGCACTGTTGGCGAGATAGCAGCCGGGGCGTGACCCTCGGTCCCTCCTTCTGTCAGGACTGGAGCCTGGAACAGGTGCGCAGGGGCCTGCGCGTGGCACTTACAAGGCGTACGAGCGTGACAGATTCCCGATTCGCGATCCTTCTAACGGTTTAGGTCTGTCACGTTTAGTGACAATAGTATCAAATGGTAACGTACCTCCAAGGCGAAACCATGAAGAAGGAAATTTCTCAGACAGGCCCCACACCAGATGCGTATGCACTCGCCCTAGAACAGGAGCGCAAAGCTTGGCATGTCCTTCATGGGATGCCGCGCTCCGATCCGCGATATGCGCAGGCCCTTTCCGACTGGCAAGCTGCTACAGACCGCATTGGCGTAGAGTCGGAAAAGCTGTTGAAGCATCACCCCAAGCGCTGACTCGTTAACCTGGTGGAAAGGGCGGCCCCCGCGATGCCTCCGGCATCACGCCCTCGCATGGCATCAGCACCCACGTCTGGCCGTAGCGCGTCTCGCGATCAACATCGGTGATGCACTCGTAGCCGCTCAGCACCAGCCGGGTGCCATCCGCGTGAACCAGATGCGCGTCGTGCAGCGGCGGCGGGTCATCGGTGCCGTTGCAGTCGCAGATGAACGTCGCCGTGAAGCTGGAACGCCCCAGCGCGGCCACGGGCACCGCCTTGAGCAGCAGTCTGCCCCGCACGATGCGAAGCAGCCCCGGCATATGCCTGTAGACGATCCTGCCGTTGTGCCGCGCCCTCATCATGTCCCAGCGCAGGACCGGCTCCACGCTCGCCACGCCCGTCAAGCCGTGTGTCGTTCAACCCTGACCTCGAAGTGCGCTTCGCCGATGTCGCCCAGCTTGCTGAGGCCAGCCTGCCTGGCGGCATCGAACGCTCTGGGCCATCGCACGGCCTTCGTCGCCGTGCTGCTGTCAATCTGGTTGGCCTCGGACTCGCTCGCGTCCACCCAGGCCCTGTAGACCTCGGCCACGGCGTCCTCGCCGCCCAGGACACGTTCCAGTTCTCGGGCGAATCGAACCTCGGCGTCGATCCGCTCGCGTGTCGGCAGGTCGCGGGCCTCTTGTAGGGCCACTGTGTAGGGCTTGGTCATGGGCAAATAAATGGAGAGAATACTGGACAAATATACATGTATTTGCGCATAGGGCAAGCTTCAGCAACCAACTCACGCCACGAGTCGCAAAACGCTCCTTCGATGGGCGGAACTGTGTGCAGTCGGTTGCCTCTCTGCGCAAGCCGCAGCCAAAGCCGCGAATCGGCCAAAAGTCACGAAATCACGAGTCCAGGGAAAGTAACTGTAATCTAACATCTGTAACTAGTTGTACAGTGCCTCGGGCATGGAGAAAATTTCAGGTCCCTGGGAAGGCGTATACATCATGGCCTACACAGCAGAACTGGACGGAAGGTTCTATGGGTACGCCAAGCTTTTCACGGTATGCCCAGAAGACGTGTGGACGGCCGTAGCGACGCTAAAGGTCACAGCCAGAAGCAGCTACGCTGAGGAAGAAGCGGCCCTTCGCGCCGTTCATGAACTGGCATTAAGGTGGGCGTCCGAAGTTCAGACTCCACAAAATAAAGGGATCTGGTCCCGCCTGATTGCTCGTGCCCGAAACCGGCTCTGATCCACGCCCGGAGACAAAAACGATGACGGTACTAAGCGCTAAGCGGCCGAGTGTGACCTGAGGCGAGATGATGGACGACGACGATCGACTGGCTGGTGTACGTGGATACACCCAACGGCGCCGTGATGTCACGGACTGGAGGCACAGTACATCTCACCCGAATTGCGTGCCGTGTGGCCGACCCTCAGCTACGAGCAGAAGTGGGCCATCGCGCGGAATGCGGTACGCATACCGCGAAGGGCGTCTCCTGCGCTGGTGTCCAAGATCCGCGCCGAACTGGATCAGCAGGCCGGAGTCACGCCGTCCGATCGCCCGGATGCGGAGGTTCCATCTGCGTGATCGGCTGCTCGGTCGGCGCGCTCTCCCTGCACAATCGCGGCGATGTGCGCCCGCTACCACTTCGTGCTGGACGCTGCCCGGCTGAAGCAGTTCTTCAAGTCCCGCATCGCCCGCGACCGCGTTGCCAGAGTTTGCGAACGCAAAGGTAGACCGCGGCCGGCCGGCAGAAAGTTGCTTCCTTGCCCAATTTCCCGCCACGGCCTGAGCCATTTGCTGCAAAATCGCGGCCGCGAGGTGCAGCATGGTCGAGTGGATTGCTGTTCGAGGTTGGGAAGTCCGAATTGAGCTGAAACCCACCGATTCCAATCAGTGGGACTGGAGCTTTCGGGCGGTCGACGGCCCCCAAGGGCGAAATACGGATGGTCTGGCGCCAACGGCTGCAGCGGCTTTTCAGCAGGCGAAGGCCGCAGCGCTCCAAGCAACCAGCGAGCGGGATGGCCCGGACTCGGAATACACCGAATTTGACAACAGCCTCTAGCAGGCTCCAGGGCAGCGCCCCACGTTCGGCTCCAAGCTACGTGTCCATTACTGGAGGCGCCGCAAAGACTGGGCTGCTGCCGGTTCCGTGGACACCGACCTGAGCTTCTTGAGCTTTCTCAAAGTCTAACGGACTGAAGTAGCCCATCGACGAATGGCAGTGTGCAGCGGTCGCCAGGCCCGCTACTGTTTGGCCTGATCAAGCAGGCCCGGGATTCGCTCGCCGCGGTGCCGCCAACTGCGCCACAGCCGGTACGCGCCGCTGCAGCACCGACAATGCAGAGTGCCGCCTGTCCCAGCTGCGGTTCGGAGATGGTGAAGCGGACGGCCAGGAAGGGCAGCAACGCCGGATCGCAGTTTTGGGGCTGCACGAAATACCCGACCTGCAAAGGAACTCGCGCCGTCGCGTGACTGACATGACAGGCGGGCACCGCATGGGCAACCTTGCTGCGCTCGTCCTGTGCGCGGCGCTTTGCCTGGCCGCTCAGGGCGTGGCCGCCAAGTCCAGCGGCCACCATTCCGGTAGTGGTCATCACACATCGGCGACGCACCACACCAGCTCAGGTCACCATGCAACAAGATCGAAGGCGCAGAGAGACGCCTTCATGCGCACGCACCCCTGCCCCTCAACCGGCAAGTCGCATGGTGCCTGCCGCGGCTATGTCGTCGATCACGTTGTGCCGTTGAAGCGTGGCGGGCCGGATCGACCCGAGAACATGCAGTGGCAGACGACGGCGGTAGGCAAGGCGAAGGACAAGGTCGAGTGAGGACGCGATCTTCCGGGCGCACGACTGCTCTGCTGCCGGCCTGTCGCGTCTCCCGCTGGGCATGTTTGGCGTCGAATTGACGCTGGCGTCTCGGGCTAGATGCCCCTATAAGGATCGCCATTTCGGGTTGAATTTGGTGTTCGAATGGTGTTGCCAGGACCTTCCCTCACACCAAAATCACGTCTCGCATTAACGACTTGGGCTCCTTAGCGTCGACCTTCTAGATTAGGCGCCGGCGGCATACCCGCAACCTTCTCAGCAGCGCGCCTCGCAGCATTCGACGCCGGAAATCCTGCCTCCTGTTGCCACCTTCACCTTGGGGGAAGTGGTCTGCGCGGGGCCTCAACTTCATCAAAGTGGACCTCTATAACCAGGTATCGGGTCGCAGTAGCAGCCCTCAAACCAAGGAGAGATTTCCATGACAAATGAAAACGCCCCGTGTCTCAGCACCACCCTCACCGCCCTGATTTCAGAAGGCCAACAGCGTCTGAATAAGACCGACGAGCAGATGTCGAAGGAGCTGGGGTTCGAGCGCACCAACGTCTTCGCGATGGTCAGAGCGGGGACCATCAAGCTCCCGATCGACAAGGTTCAAGCGCTCGCGAAGGCGATCGACTACCCGGCCGCCGACGTTCTGCGAGTCGCCCTGCACGACTACATGCCCGACGTCCTCGCCGCCATCGAGACGATCTGGGCGCCGATCGACATGACCGCCAACGAGAAGAAGCTGATCGAGTCGTATCGATACCTGGCCAAGGGTCGCGACGTGGTCCCGCTGGTAATGGACGGCCAATCGATCATCGCGCTGGTGGCTGCATGAGCGCCGGCGAACTGTACGTGTTGCCGATCGCCCATGGGCGACCGACCGAGGGCATCCCATTGATGATCCTGAGGGAAACGCTGGAAGATCCGCCAGCTCCCTTCACGCTTTCGATCTTCACTGCATTGCTCGGCCTGGACACCTCCGCGGCCAAAAAGGCGATCGAGGTTCTGATTGAACTTGGCTTCGTGACCGCGAAGATCGGTCCGCCCACCGCGTACCGACTCACCGAAGCGTGTATGCGCCTGCTGGCGACCTCACCGACACAATCTGTCCCGATCCCCCGTGACGAAGCTGTGCGTGCGGCCATGGGCCTTCTGGTGGCTTGTGGGCAGGGCAACGCTCAGGAGAACTTGTGCAGGGTGGTCGCCGTGACATTCTTCGGCGTCTTGCTGGACGATTCGATCGCAGCCGCGATGGGCGTGTCGGCGCAGATCACGGTGACGGTAAGGCGCGGTGCAGGTGCTGCTGAAGCCATGCGCGATCTGGAGAGCCGGCTGCTTGGTGTGCATGACATCGTGCAACTTCACGTCGTGGTGGTGGCGGAGTAAAACGTCCCAGGAGCCGCCCTCAGGGCCTGCCATTTCCCGCGGGGGTGCCCTGGGGGCCGTGGGCGACCTGATCTGGCTTGTCGGTATATAGAACCAGCCGCCCCACGGTTCCCCGGATTTTCCAAGGTGAAGGTATTAGGACCGTCCTGAACGGAAGTTCCCGTTCATCCCGGCCGAGGCGATGGTGGACATGCTCCCGCCCAGTGCGAGGGACGGCATCCAGTTGAGGCAGATCGAAAGGCAGTCTGGCGAGTCGACAGGTCGCTTCACGTGAGCCTGGCGCTTGGACTTCCACACGACAGTGCCGTTGATCCCGGCGGACGGTTCTGGCTAAGGGGCGCTGGGTGCCGACCTCGTCTTCCAGGGCGAGGCGGCAAACCATAAGGATTGGCGCCCAGGAATCCCAAAGTTGATGAACAGACCCCCATCGCCCACCTCGGCATTTCCTAGGAGTCCACGTTTCCGCAGTTCACGACCATGCGCAACATGCTTCTGTGCCCGTGATTCCTGGGTATCCGCGGGCGAAGTGGATCCACCAAAGAGAATTCGGCGAAGGCTGCCTCGGAATTTGGGTGCGTCGGACAGAGCTTCCGACCCATGTCGACGTCTCCGTCGGAGGTTATTGCTGACAGCACAGTCGCAGTTGTCCATGATGATTTGTCTTGGGGAACTCGCTGTTCTTAGGATGGCGGGTGCGCCCAACGATGGCTGTGGGATCGAACACGCCGGACCGTTAGCGATCAGGAGCAGAACTGGCGGCAACGCTGGGCAGCAGGTTTAGCATCCGTGTAAGCAAAGGTCGTACGGCGGCACGCACCCAGAGGGGACACATATGAAGAAGGTCGAGTGGCGGCGGAAATTCAACCCTTCGGTAATTTTGAAGAAGATCGACGCGACGCGGACCGTGAATCCCGCGGGAGGTGCGTCGTTCACTGGCTTCGAGTTTAAGCAGAGCCTGCCCGCACTGCACTCCATGCTGGAGTTCCCTGAGGAAGCGAAGGACCTCGATCGGCCCAACCTAATCTGGCGCAGCCTGGCTGCCGTTCGTGGCCCGCTGACGCCCTCGTCCTTCCTGGCCGAGCTGAACCGGCGGCTCCATCAGAAGCTGTCGACCAAGCAGGAGACGTTTCACGTCCTGACCGCCATCTCCCTGCCGCACGACGTCAGGCAGCCGAGTCACCAGGTCGGAGACGTTCGTGTCCGGCTCGTGGCCGGGGACTATCCGCCCCGGTACAGGCTCGCGCGCAGCGCCGTCATCGCGCAGCAGCGGCTGCCGGTCCGGGAAAGCGGACTCGGCTTTCGGCGAGTGATTGCCTCGGTACGAGCCAGCGATGCACCGGAGGCGGTCGAGAAGGCGCTGCGCGCCGTCGACCTGCTGCGGGCCTGCTGGTGCTTCGTCACGAACTTTGAAATGGAATTCATCGGCGCGTCCTGGCGACCCATCAACAAGGTGAGGCTCGGTCCGGTGCATACCTGCCATCTCCTCAACGGTAGGACATCCGTGGATACTGTCTGGTTTGAGCCGCATCACGATGGGGAGCCGCCGGGCACGGTAGACCCCAATGCGGCAAAGCTAGTCGAGAAGATGCTCGCGCGTCTTCGGTCGTCGCCACTGAGCGCTGAGTTGGAAGAGGCCATGGTGGGCTACGTGAGGGCATTGGACGGCTCCGATCAAAATGCAGCGTTTCTGAGCCTGTGGACGGTCATCGAGCGACTCGTCTCCCCAGGCCGCGGCGACTTTGACGCGTTCGTGCGGCGCTGCGCGTTCCTGTTCGAAGATGGGGAGTTCCACACCGAGGTCTTGAAGCACCTGAAGCAATACCGCAACGAGTTCGTCCACGCAGGTCACAGCACGTCGCAGGTGAAGGCGCATTGCTATGAGCTGCAGGGCTATTTTCGCGCTCTGGTGCGGTTCTATCTCGGGCAGAGAAAGTTCTTCACCTCTGTGACAGACGCCAATGCGATGCTCGATCTGCCGTCCGACCGCGCGAAGTTGCGAAGGCAACAGCGGGTGATCACGAAAGCGTTGAAATTTCTGGCTTAGCCAGCGCATTGACTCAATACACTGGCGAACAACGGTCGTCGCGTGCGAACCGGCTCTTGAGATATGTCCGTTTGGGTCGATAGCGGTATGTAACGCGGCTTATCAGAGCGCTGAAGCATCCAGGTCGGGCTGTGTAGTTGCTTACTCAGCAAATTCATGCCCAAGCGCTTCTGCCTGCCGCAATACAAGCTCCACTGCAGCGTCCTGTTCGTCGGGCGGGTACTTGTACTTGCGGAGGATCCGCTTCACCATCAACCGTAGCTTCGCGCGCACGCTCTCACGCGATGCCCAATCGACGCTTAGGTTCTGGCGCAGGTTTTCGGTCAATTCGTGCGCGATCTTCTTCAGCGTCTCGTCGGTCAGCTCTCTGACCGCTGACTCGTTGTCAACCAGGGCGTCGTAGAAGCGGACCTCGTCTTCCGTCAGTCCCAACTCCTCGCCCCGAGACGATGCTTCTCTGAATTTCTTCGCCATGTCGACCAGTTCTTCCATGACCTGCGCGGTCTCGATGGAGCGATTCTGGTAGCGCTTGATCACGTCGCTGAGCATGTCCGAGAACTTCCTGTTCTGCACCACGTTGCTGGCAAAGCGTGACTTGATTCCGTCCTGAAGCAGTCGTTCGAGTAATTCGACGGCCAAGTTGCGCTCGGGCAGGTTGCGCACCTGCGCCAGAAAGGCGTCGTCCAGGATGCCGATGTTGGGCTTGTCCAGGCCCACCGCGTCGAAGATGTCCACCACCTGGTCGGACACCACGGCGGAATTGATGATCTGGCGGACAGCCAGCTCCCGTTCCTCGTCCGTCTTCTTCTGCTGGGTGATGTCGCGCTTGGTCAGGATGATCTTCACGCCCTGAAAGAACGCCACTTCCTCGCGCACGGCCTTCGCCTCGTCCAGCGTGCAGCACAGGGTGAACGCCTTGCTCATGGCCAGCGCAGTGTCGGCGAAGCGCCGCTTGCCGTCCTTGATGCCCAACACATGATTGGCTGCGCCGGCCAGGGCCTTGTGCCCGCTCGTCATGAAGCCGGAGTAGTCGAAGCCGTGCAGCATCGCGCGCAGCACGTCGAGCCTTTCCTCCAGAACGCTCCAGGCTTCATGCGCGTCCACCGTGGGCCGGCCGCGTCCCTTGCTGGCGGTGTACTCGTTGAGGGCGCTCTTCAGCTCGTTGGCGATGCCGATGTAGTCCACGACCAGGCCGCCTTGCTTGTCCTTGAAGACCCGGTTGACCCGCGCAATGGCCTGCATCAGGTTGTGGCCCTTCATGGGCTTGTCGATGTAGAGCGTGTGCATACACGGCGCATCGAAGCCGGTGAGCCACATGTCGCGCACGATCACCAGGCGCAGCGGGTCGCCCGGGTCCTTGAATCGCTTCTCCAGGCGTTTCTTCACCTGCGCGCTGTAGATGTGGGGCCGTAGCAGGGCCTTGTCGCTGGCCGAGCCGGTCATCACCACCTTGATGGCGCCCTTCTCGGGGTCGGCATCGTGCCACTCGGGCCTGAGCTTCACGATTTCGTTGTACAGGTGGACGCAAATCTCGCGGCTCATGGCCACGACCATCGCCTTGCCGGTTTGGGCCTTGTTGCGCTCTTCAAAGTGGTCCACCAGGTCGGCCGCCACGCGGGCGATCCGCGGTTCAGCGCCGACCACCTTCTCCAGCGCTGCCCAGCGGGTCTTAAGTCGCGCCTGCTGACTCTCTTCCTCGTCCTCGGCCAGCTCGTCCACGTCGGCGTCGATGTGAGCCAGCTCTTCTTCCTTCAACCCCAGTTTCGCCAGCCGGGACTCGTAGTAGATGGCGACGGTGGCACCATCCTCCTTGGCCTGCTGCATGTCGTAGACATGGATGTAGTCGCCGAAGACGGCTTGCGTGTCGCGGTCCTCACTGGAAACCGGCGTGCCGGTGAAGGCCACGAAAGTGGCATTGGGCAGCGCGTCGCGTAGGTGCTGCGCATAGCCCACCTGATAGCGCTCCACGGTGCCAGAGGTGTCATAGCGAGCCGAAGGGTCGAATTCGGCCGTTGACGGTGTGGCAAGGCCGTCGCCTGTTGCCAGCACAGTTGTCCCAGAGCCAGCTCCCGGCACGGCAGAGCGGGCCTTCAAGGTCTTCAGCTTGGCCTCGAAGCCGTATTGGGTGCGATGCGCTTCGTCGGCGATCACCACGATGTTGTGTCGGTCCGAGAGCAGGGGGAACGTGTCCTCGTCCGCGCCAGGCATGAATTTCTGGATGGTGGCGAACACGATCCCGCCGGACGGCCGGTTACTCAGCTTGGCTCGCAGGTCCTGCCGCGTGGTGGCCTGTACCGGCTGCTCTCGCAGCAGGTCTTGCGCGAGGGAGAACACGCCGAATAACTGCCCGTCCAGGTCATTGCGGTCCGTGATCACCACGATGGTGGGGTTCTCCATCACCGGTTCCTGCATCACGCGCGCCGCGAAGCAGGTCATGGTGATGCTCTTGCCGCTGCCCTGGGTGTGCCACACCACGCCGCCCTTGTGTGAACCGCCAGGGCTGGAAGCGGTGACAACCCTGTTGATGGCCGCGCGCACGGCGTGGAACTGGTGATAGCCGGCCAACTTCTTGACCAGGGTGCCGTCATCCTCGAACAGCACGAAGAAGCGCAGGTAGTCCAACAGATAGGCAGGGTCCAGGACACCGCGGATCAGTGTCTGCAACTCGTTGAACTGCCCCAGCGGATCGAGCGCGACGCCGTCGATGGTGCGCCAGGCCATAAAGCGCTCCGTGTCGGCGGAGAGCGATCCCATCAGCGCGTCGGTGCCGTCCGTGATGACCAGCATCTCGTTGTACTGAAACACCTCAGGGATCTGCGCTTTGTAGGTCTGGATCTGGTGGAACGCCTTCCAGACATCGGCATTCTCATCGGCGGGGTTCTTCAGCTCCAATAGCACCAGCGGCAGGCCGTTGGCGAAGAGGATGATGTCCGGCCGGCGGGTATGGTGCGGCCCCTTGATGCTGAACTGGTTGACCGCCAGCCACTCGTTGCCAAGCGGCTGCGCCCAGTCGATCAGGCGCACAAAGTCGCCCCGCGTCTGGCCGTCGTCCTGGTACTCGACCGGCACGCCACCCACCAGCAGCCGGTGGAAGTGTCTGTTGGCCGACAGCAATGAAGGAATACCCAGATCCAACACCTGCTTGAGCGCGTCATCGCGCGCAGCGGGCGGGATGCCAGGATTGAGCTTGGTGATCGCCCCGCGCAGCCGCTCCACCAGCAGCACACCACGATAGTCGCTGCGCTCCGGCGCCGTGCCGTCAAAAGCGATGTCCGGCCCGTACAGATGCGAATAGCCCACCTCGCCGAGCCAGGCAAGCGCTTCCTGTTCGAGCTGATCTTCAGTCATGGCGTCGGCTCCGGCCGCGCCAGCAGTGCCGCGTTCAGGGCGATGTTGACGTAGTAGTTGCCGCGCCCGATCTTCTGCTTCTTCACGAAGCCGCCCGCCGCCAGTGCGTCCAGGTACTTGGTGGCGGTCAGCCGCGACACCTGCAAGTCCCGCTGGACAAAATCGATCTTGGTGTACGGGTGCGTGAACAGGTTGTTGATCAGGTCCTGGCTGTAGAACTTGTAGCCGGCGCGAATGCGGTGCTTGTAGTCGAACAGTGCCGTCTTGATGGCATGGATGGTGGATATGGTTTGCCCCGCGGTGTTTTCCACCGCGCCCAGCAGGTACAGCACCCACTCTTCCCAGCGGTCCTCGTCGCGCACGGTCTGCAGCAGCCGGTAATAGTCGGCCTTGGTGCGGACGATATGGCTGCTGAGGTACAGCACCGGGATGTCCAGCAACCCTTCCTTGACCAGGTACAGCACGTTCAGGATGCGCCCGGTGCGGCCGTTGCCATCATAAAAGGGATGGATGCTCTCGAACTGGTGATGGATCAGCGCCATCTTGATCAGCGGGTCGGCCTCAAACAGCTCGGGCTGGTTGATGAAGCGCTCCAGGTCGCCCATCAGCGCCACAATCTCGGCCGGGTCTTGCGGCGGCGTGTACACCGTTTGCCCGCTGCCGTCCTTAAGCGCAGTACCCGGGAGCTTTCGAAAGCCGGCGTTGTTGCGCTCCAGTTCGGCCTGCAGCTCGATGATGTGGTTGACGGTCAGCAGGCCGCTGCCGCGCACCCGTTCAAAACCCACCCGCAGGGCCTGGCGGTAACGCAGGACCTCTTTGGCGGCCGGGTTGGCAAACGCCTCTGGCAGCACGTCGTCCTTGAACAGCTCGTCGTGCGTAGTAACGATGTTCTCGATTGCCGAGCTGTCCTTGGCTTCCTGCAGGCCCAGGGTGTTGATGAGGATGCCCTGGTTGGGGATGGATGCCGCTATACCCTTCAGCTCAGCGAGGCGACGGCTGCTGCTGGCCAGCTTTTTCAGGATGGCCGGCGTCTCGAAGCGGGCGGCATCGAGCTTTTCGAGCGGCGCGAGGGTGGGCATGGGCAGGGGCCAAAAGGCGACTATGTGTATAGAAAATGAAGATTTCTATACATGTTACCGGTCATCTGTATAGAAAGCACCTGTTTTCTTGATGCGGTAGCTGCACCAGGGTCGGAAGCGAGCTAAAATTCAAACCGCTCATCTGCCATGTGTAGAAGGAGTATCAGAAGCCCTTACGTAGCAATGCGTCGGGGCTTCAGTCTTTCTGTGCCAAGAACGCATCGCGCTCCTTGGCAAATTTGGTGACGTTATGCGGTCGCAGACAGTAGGCCGTCTTCAACAGGTAGTAGCGGGGGCCGTCTTGGGCGCTGCGCTTTGCCAGCATTACCGCAAAGTCGTGTTCCTCAGCCCAGATCACGACATGGGTTTCGCCCCGGCGTTGGTTTTCCCACCAGGAGAAGCCTTCATTCCCCGAGTTTTGGACGCACCAAGCCACCCAGCGGACGCGGGCACACCGGTCCAGATTCGGAATGCGATCCTCTTCGTTGCGATTGCTCTGACTAGGCGCTTCCGAAATTAGGTGCCAAAAGCCATAGCCTTTGCGCTTGCTTGTGGGGTTGAAACGTACCCTGACTGGCGCGTCCCGGAAGCGCAGGTTGGCATGTGCCACCGTTGCCAGATACTCGGCATAGATTGCATCCTCATACAACGCCCAGTCGCCGTACTCGTTCAACGTCATGAGGTCCGGAGGCTGGCTCAAGTTTGCGGCCTCCACACAAAAAGGTTGAACTTCTCAGCCTTCAACAGCGAACTTTGCTCCAGCCGCAAGCCAGAGCGATGCCGCAAATGGGCTACGAGCGCCAGTTTGGCCGGACTTGCTTGCAAGCCCCTGTGAACGTAACCAATGGCCCCAATTAACAGATCCGCCAATTGAAGCAGTAACACATCGTGTGAATGCACCAACTCAATGGACTCTATAACGCTGCGGTCAAAGTCGTAGTTGGCGTTGCAGAGAACGTCATGCAGCTTGCTGACTTTGGCCTGCCCCTGCGTATCCTTGATGTCCAAAAAAATACGGTAGTGATTGGCCGGATCGATCAAGCGGTTAAGCAGCAGAAACCACATCTTGTAGTAGAACTCGTCATGACTCTGAGCAAAGCGATCGTGGTCCAACGCCTGCTTGTCCGGCACTACCAGTCCCCGGAAGTGAAGCAAGGGTTCATCGAAAAAGAAGTCCAGCAACGCCCGATAGAAATTCAATTGCCCGGGCGACACCTTGACCCATTTGATTTCCGTCTGCGGTGGCAGACCATGCTCTTTCTTCAGTGCCTTGATCTTGCGCGCCAATTCAGCCCGGTTTGATGCAGGACACCACACCGCGCCTAGCACCATTGCTCGCATCTGATCGTTTTCCAGATGGCATGACTCGTCACAGTAAGCGTGAATGATTTCACTCATGCGAATGCCTGTTCTATTTGCGCCTTAGCATCCGGTAGCCGCAACTGGCCAGAGATTAGGCGCGGAAGCAGGGCGTCGCGCAAGGCGGTGAGGGTTTGGGCTTGCGCTTGGCCCTCGTGAATCCTTCTCCAAAGTGGCGCGACACGATTATCAAAGGTGGCTTTCAGTGCCCCAGGCGGATTCAGCACGGACAAGCTCGGAAACTCCTTGAGCGCGATACGGTTCACCGTTGCACCATGAATCGTGTGCTTGTCCAACAACCTCTGGAACGGCGGCGCGATGAACTGATGGAACCAGAAATGACCATCCCCGCTCTTTTGATTTGGGCGAATCAGAGCGAGACGCCGTCCGAGGCAGCAGCGCGTCTCGGGCGGAATCAGAGCAAAGAAGCCTAAGGTTGCCTCGTAGCTGAAAACGATGTCGCCGTGGCACGGCGTGATTCTGCGCGTCCACTGCGCCCAGTCGTTCTCATGAATGTGTCGCACTTCGCCAAGATCCAACCCGCTTCCCGTCAGGTTCTTAATGCCCAAGAAAATAGGACCCTCATCTGCTTCCGAGGGCGTTGCATGAGGTCCGTCGTAAATGCCCTCAACGAACTTCCCAATCGCGTCCACCCTCCAGCCGCTCGGCACCAGCCCCAACTCCGACTCCTCGAACCCACCCGGGAACAGCGCCGCCGTGGCTTCGTCCATGCCCTCCGGCACACGGCCTTCGATCTTGGCGCGCACGGGATCGAAATCGACAAACCATGATTTGAACAGCGCCTGTGCGACGGCTTCCAGCGTGACGTTGGTCTCGCGTAGGAGGGCTATGCGATCGATCAAGGCTTCTGCAAACGACGAGATGCCTCGAATAATCCATGGTGGGGGTACGGGAATTGGCAGGTTGCGAATGTCTTTGAGGTTCAGCGTCTTCTGGACGGTCGTATTCAACACCGCATCAATAAGATGCTTCCCAGCCGCGCTCTCCAACACGGCTTTTAAGTATGTACGTAGACCGGTAGACTTTAAGCGCACCACGGCAATTGCGCGGGCCGGATTCCACCCGGCCATCGTCGGTCTGACCACAACACATTCGCCTGGATTCCCGACGAGCGTGATTAGTAACTCATCACCATCAAGCCGTGTACGTCTGTACTCGTGGTCTGTTTCAGGCGAGATGCGATAACTTGGCGTGGCGGAAATCACTCCATCCTTTATGTCTCCGACCTTGATCAGGGGGGTGCCACCCGGTGTATCAGGCCCTGGATACATCACGCCTACAGCGATCCCTTTGGCGTCTCGCAAGAGCGATTCAAAGCGCACTAGCTCCCAACCGTCTGGCAGTCGGCCGCCCGCCTGTTCCCAGACGGCGAGAATCTCAGAACTCATACCCTAGCCCCCCGAGCTTCTGCCGGATCAACTGGTCCAACTCCGCCCCCTTGGCCATTTGCTCCCCAAGCTTCTCGGTGAGCTGCTGCATCTTGGTGGCGAAGTCCTCGTCGTTGTCCTCGACCTCTTCGGCCCCGACGTACCGCCCAGGCGTCAGCACGTGACCATGCTGGGCGATTTCGGACAAAGGTACGCTCCGGCAAAAGCCTGCAATGTCTTCGTAGGCGCCAGCACCCGGCTCGGCACGCCACGCGGCCACGGTGCCTGCGATGCGCTCGATCACCGCGTCGGTCAGCTCGCTCTGCACCCGGCTGATCATGGTGGCCAGCTTGCGCGCGTCAATGAACAGCACCTCGCCCTTGCGCTTGCTCTTTTGCTTGGTCAGGAACCACAAGCAGGCCGGAATCTGCGTGTTGAAGAACAACTGGCCCGGCAGCGCGATCATCACTTCCACCACGTCAGCCTCGACCATGGCGGCCCGGATCTGGCCTTCGTTGTTCTGGCTGGAACTCATGCTGCCGTTGGCCAGCACGATGCCGGCGCGGCCGGTGGGCTTGAGGTGGTGCAGTATGTGCTGCAGCCAGGCGTAGTTGGCGTTGCCCTGCGGCGGATCGCCATATTGCCAGCGCGGATCACCGGTCAGGCTGGCGTGCCACCAGTCGCTGATGTTGAAGGGCGGGTTGGCCAGGATGAAATCGGCACGCAGGTCCGGGTGCTGGTCGCGAGTGAAGGTGTCCTGAGGCTCCCGGCCCAGATTGAAGTCAATGCCGCGGATGGCCAGGTTCATCGCAGCCAGGCGCCAGGTGGTGGGGTTGCTCTCCTGCCCAAAGATTGCCACGTCGCCCAGCTTGCCGCCGTGCGCCTCGATGAACTTTTCGCTCTGTACGAACATGCCGCCCGAGCCGCAGCACGGGTCATAGACCTTGCCATGGTGCGGCGCCAGCACCGCCACCAGCGTCTTGACGATGGAAGCCGGCGTATAAAACTGGCCGCCCTTCTTGCCTTCGGCGCTGGCGAACTGCCCCAGGAAGTATTCGTACACCTGCCCCAGCACATCGCGCGCCACGCTGGGGTTGTCTCCGAAGCCGATGGTGGAGACCAGATCGACCAGTTCGCCGAGCTTCCCGTCGGGAAGTTGAGCGCGGGCGTACCGCTTGTCCAGGATGCCCTTGAGCTTGGGATTCTCGACTTCGATGAGCGTCAGCGCGTCGTCGATGCGCTTGCCAATGTCTCGCTGCTTGGCGGCAGCTCGGATGCTCTCCCACCGGGCGGCTTCTGGCACCCAGAAGACATTGGCCATCGTGTAGTAGTCGCGATCCTCCAGCAGTTCGGCCAACAATACGGCATCCGCGCCCGCCTCGTAATACTGGTCGTCCTTGGGGTCGATCAGCCGCGTCGAAAGCTCGGCACGGCGAGCTGCGAAGGTGTCGGAGATGTATTTGACGAAGATCAGGCCCAGGACCAGGTGCTTATATTCGGCCGCATCCATATTGGCGCGCAGCTTGTCGGCCGTGGCCCAGAGCTTCTTCTTGATGTCTTCGAGCATGGCGTCGTGGGTGTCCTTCTCGCGGCATCTTACCTAGCGACCGCTGCTGGAGTCCGCGCTCGTCGTCTGGACCGCCCCACCACAGAGGCCGCTGCGACTTAAAGCCATTGCAGGCAATCTGAACCAAACCATCGACAGGAATCGCGTCTTGAGCTATGGGCGGGCAGCAAAGGCGCTGACTGCGTGCGGACGGACGGAAGACGGAATTCTTCGCCCGCGGCTGTACACTCCGGTGACTTACTTCCTGGAGCCGCGATGGCCCGCAAACCACCCACCGTTGCAGAATACCTGACCGCCCAGATCGACGTGACCGGCAAGTCCCAGTTGGAAATCGCTCAGGAATGCGGCTTCACGTCGCCGAACGTGATCACGATGATCAAGCAAGGCAAGACCAAGCTGCCGCTCTCGCGGGTCGGCGCCCTCGCGAAGGCGCTTGGCGTGGATCCGGTTTACCTTTTCTCCCTGGCCATGAACGAGTATGAGCCAGGGACTTGGAGCGCCATGGAAGGCTTGATCTTTAAGCAGCCGCTTCTGACCGCGAACGAGCTGGAGTTTGTCCAGGTCCTTCGGAGCGGCAAGGTTCAAAACCCGAGGCTGCGAACCGCCCACGATAAAGCGCGGCTGCTGGCACTTGTAAACCAGCTCGATCCCGAGTAGCCCCATCCTGGTTGGTGGTCCCGGTCCCTGACTGACCCAAGCACGGCCGCGATTTCTTCATCGGCCCCCATGACCCACGTCCTTGTCCCTTTGTGTGATGCTGGGTCCTTGCTTCGCTTTGCTCAGCTGCCAATACCAGTTCCCGGGGAGGGTTCAGGCAAAAGCTCCCCCTACCCCTCACGCAGAGAAGTAGAAGGAGAGAGTTCAGGCCCCGAAGGCAGTCCCTGGCTTGCGTGTGGTTGCCTATCCCCACCGCCCCCGACCCCAAGGATTTGCTCGGTCGCTGGAATGCTTTCGGATTTGCACCGCGTGACTGCCTGGCTGGCCTGTCCCTGCTCCAGTACCCCTTTTCTTTCCGACCACCGGGGTTGGCCGCTTGCGCGGCGCTGGTGTGCATAGTCTTGCGGCGGGAAGTGCCGGCTGAAACGGTACGGCCTGTAAGGCGACTGAGACAGCAATAACATTAGATCACCGCTTACTTACTTTGTCAAGCCAGAAGATCCGGTAAATGGCCGAGCATCGGCGGGTTGCAGGGGCGGCAAAGCCAGAACCCTTCCAAAACGCACCAGAACGGCCCAGGCGACGCGAACGGAACCCCGGTAGGGCCTCGGCCCCGGCGTCACAGCCGGATGTATTGACAGGCGCCTGGTCGAGCGGGCACCACGTCAGGGCGACCAGCACCGTAGATCAGGTCGCGGGCCTGGAGGCCCAGCTAAAGGACTTGACCACCGCCGGTGCGGTCAAGGTGTTCCAGGAGCAGGTCAGCTCGATCAAGGTGGATGACCGAACTCAGCTTGAGGCTGCTATCGAGTACGTCCGGGCCGGTGATGTATTTGTCGTGACCAAAATCGACCGCCTGGCCCGTTCCCTGCCCCACCTTCTCAAGGTCATCGACCGGCTGACGGGCAAGGGAGTCAGCCTGCGCATCCTCAGCCTGAACATTGATACCGCGTCGCCGACCGGCAATCTGATGATCGCGGTGATGGGTGGCATCGCGGAATTCGAGCGCGAGATGATGCTTGAACGTCAGGTCGAAGGCATCGCCGCCGCGAAGGCGGCCAGGCAAGTACGTCTGTCGCCAGCCGACCGGGGGTTGGCTAAGTCGCCACCACGGGCCATACGCGACTCGCGATAGGCGCAATGTGAGGCGACTACCGCCTAACGAAGTCGCGATGGCTGGATCTAGTTGTGGATAACTTGCTAACCTACGACATTATCTGTTGATAACAACCATATGGTGCGACAACGCAACATGTTCACAGAGTAAAGTTCAACCAGTATAAATTCAATAACATGTTGATTTAGTTAACGTTTTTATTCACAGCTTGTTCAAGATCTGCCATTTGATAAATGTAACGTTGAGTTTATAAGAAAAGACGTGGTAGTGCTTCTAGCTTTTCATTAACATATGGCTGAGCTGTCCAAAGGGATTCGTGCAGCGAGTCCCAATGCAAAACGCCGGCGTGGCCGGCGTCCTACACCCTATTCTTCCCGTTGCCGGGTAGGGGGTGAATCATTGCTGATTCGTGGTGGAACTCGAATGATCGCATAGATTCGCTGTCAGTCACCCGGTAATACCCGAATCCCCTTGTTGGGGAGAAAGACTGCGATTCATGTATTTCATACTCTACCGAGACGTAAAGGGCGAGTGGCGCTGGACGTTCCGTGCAGCAAATCATGAGGCAATTTGCGTCAGCTCCGAGAGCTATACGCGCCGTGAGAACTGCATCCACAGCATCAACCTGGTGAAGAGCGGCTCGCCGACCGCGAAGGTCTACGACGACATCGCGAAGTCCTGGCTGTAAGTGTCTGCCCCGGCTCCGGCCGGGGCCTCTCCCAATGCATGTGCCCCGGTTCGGGGGCGCGGCACAAAACAAAGACGACAAAGAGGAGGCTGTCATGAGTGAATCTAGTCCCGAGGCAAGCCCGGACCAGTCTGGCGACTTAATGGCCCGGTCGAATGAGCTGCTAAAGCAAACCGAAGATGCCAACCGGAAGGCAAACAGCGAGGCCGGTTATGCGTACAACGCGAAGGTAGCTGCTGAGGACCATGCTCGTGCCATAGCCGAGGTCAAAGGCCGCGTTGAGTCCGACGCCGGCTGGTTTACCATTACGAGACAAAGCACCGAGCAGGCGCAAGCAACCGTAGTGGCGATCAGGGCCGAACTGGAGGGAAGCCAGCGGGCCGTGGCCGAGGCGGCCACAGAAGTCGAAAAGGGACGCGCTGCGGTGAAGTCCGACGGCGAGACTGCCAAGTCCACGCTCGTTGAAATCCAGACGGCCGGGGCTGAGACCGCCGCCGCCCTCAAGGCCGCTACGCAGCAAGCGTCTGCTGCTGGTGATCACAAGACGCTGGCGGAAACTGCGGCAAAGCAGGCTGGTGAATTGCTGTTGCAAATCACCAGCCGCACCGAAAAGGTGACAGAGCTGGCCGACGCGGTCGGCGTCGCTGCCGGTGAGGTGCAAGAAGCATCCGATACGGTCAAGGGCCTGGTCGATGGAATGAGCCAGGCGGAAAAGCACGCTGCGGGCACGCTCGCCATCATCGACGCCCACGAAAAAGACCTGGGGCGACTGAAGGCAGAGTGCGATGCACTTCACAAGCGCATCGAGTCCTTGTTGCCGAACGCGACCAGTGCCGGTTTGGCTACCTCATTCCGCGATCAGAAGGCTCGCTTTGACCGGCCCCAGTTCATGTGGCTCGGCACCTTCGTGACAACGATCATCATTTTGCTGATTTCGGCCTACGTGGGTCTTCCAGCTGCCACCGAGCCGTGGGAAACCATCGGTCGCCATTTATTCAATCGACTGCCGCTGATTGCACCCCTCGTCTGGCTTGCTATCTATGCCGGACGGCACTACGGACTCGCGCTGCGCCTGCAAGAAGAATATGCGTACAAGGAAGCGGTATCAGCGGCGTTTGAGGGTTACAAGCGGGAAATGGCAGGCGTCGCCGCCGCCGATAGCACGGGGCCGAACCCGTTGGTGACGCTGTGCGAGAATGTTTTGCGAACGGTCGGCCAACGTCCCGGCCGCATCTACGAGGGCAAGCACGAGGACATCACGGTGCTGACGCCTGTGGCGAGCGCCCTGCGCGAGGGCGTACAAGCGGTGGCCGGCCAAGCCAAGAGACTTACCGGACCCGATTCATGAGGGCTAGGGTACGCAACGATCAAAGGGTCACGCCGCAGCCCCCGTCGCAGCCATGCTCCGCGGATGAGCTTGAGCTATCGTCGTCTTTGGGTATCGTCCCGTGTGTCACATCACTGGGCCACAAGCGCCTGGCGACGTATGCTGGCGCCCGATGTACAGGGGGCGGCCGGCGCGGGCGGAACGTTGTGTGCCACTTTCCCTTCACTCGCTCTCCCATCGCTCGCTCTACTTGTCTGTCCCGTCTCCCGCTCAGGTCTGTCTCAACCCAGCTTCTTCGCGAGCGCCTCGGCGCTAGGGTGGTAGTACCGTTTCAGCATCTGTATGGTCTGGTGGCCTGTCACTGACGCGAGTTCGATGACGTTCGGCAGTTTCTCGGCCATGCGGCTCGTGGCTGTGTGGCGCAGATCATGAAAATGCAGATTCACAATGCCGGCGCGCGCACACGCCCTGCGGAAAGCCGCTTCCATCGTCATGGCCGAGATGTGGAATACCTGACCTGCAGCCGCCGGGTCCAGCGCAGACAGGATAGCCACCGCCTTGGTCGATAGGGGAACCAGGCGGGCGGTCCCATTCTTGGTGACCGGCAGGAACGCCGTCTGCGCCTGCAAGTCGACATGTTCCCAGCGCAGGGCCAGCAGTTCTCCCCGGCGCATGGCAGTCTGCAGCGCGAGCTTTACCAGGGGCACCATCCACACGCTCCGTCGGCCCGTCGGTTGCAGCGCCGCCAACAACGCGGCTTCTTCCTCAGGCTTCAGCAGACGGTTCCGCCCTGGCGGCGTCGGTGGTTTGCGCACCAGCTCGCACGGGTTGACGATGGAGATGCCCCACTCCCGGCGTGCATGGTTGATAACGCTGGAAAGCATCGAGAGGTCGCGGATCACGGCTCCGGCCCCGACTTCCCGCAGCCGCTCGTCCCGAAAGCGGGCCACGGCTGCTGGTGACAAGTTCGCCAGGCTGTGTGCCGCCAACTTTCGTCGTTGGATGGCTCTGATACGGATCGCCTCATCGGCCGCGCCCTTCTTGGTCGGGGACACTTCGTCCATGTAGCGTTGCAGGATCTGGCCAAGCGACTGCGAATCAGCGCCCCGGTGGCCTTGGTATCGCCCTCGATCCATCTGGGCTTCGATTTCTCTCGCCCACTGCAAGGCCGCAAGGTGGGTTGGGAACGTGCCAGTCTCTGATGGAAATCCTTTGCGGGTGACCCTGGCTTGCCAGCCACCGGTTCGCTCCCTGATCGATGCCATTTACGCCTCTCACTTGGACAGGCGTTGGACAGGATTCGATTCTTGCTACAGATTCAGTGACGAACGGGTGACCGCAAACTCATCAGTCCAGGGACACGACAGCTCCACAGCATGTTGATTTCCTCTTGAAAATCAACAAGTTGCTCAGGCAGCGATGTAATGCCCGGACCGGCCACCCTGCTTTTCCAGCAGGCGCACCCCGGTGATCACCATGCCGCGGTCCACGGCCTTGCACATGTCGTAGAT
>DIZF01000033.1 GCA_002427815.1 Ramlibacter tataouinensis | reverse complement strand
CTACCGTGGTGAGAACAGCAGCACTCTGGCGAATTCCAGCGACGGCAACGGCAACGGCATCCGCCTCGGCTGGGCCAACGGCCCGTTCAACGTGGCAATTGCAACGAGCAAGACCGACTATCTTGCCGGCGACGTGAAACAGAGCAACATCGGCGGCCAGTGGGACTTCGGTCCGGGCCAGTTGATGGCTCAATACAGCAAGGATGACAATGGTTCAGTCTCAGGCAAGGGCTGGCTGATCGGTGGTCTGTACGGAATTGGCGCCGGCCAGATCCGTGCTGCTTACTCGGAATACAAGACCGACCTCGGCGCCGGCGCGGATCCGAAGGCCAAGAAGTTTGCTATCGGCTATGTGCACAACCTGTCCAAGCGCACCGCCGTTTACACGACCTATGCGAGGGTCAAGAACAGCAACGGCTCGGCTGCCTCGGCTGCTCCTGGCGCCGCCGCAGGTCCTGCCGCCAATGCCGACTCCGACGGTTTCGACCTGGGCATCCGCCACAGCTTCTAATCACGACCGGCCTGGGGCCGGCTTTGAACAGAAGAAACTTGAAAAGCCGCCTTCGGGCGGCTTTTTTTATTGGGAAACCCCTGTGTTGGCCTGGCACTTGCTCTGATAGCATCGCCTGTCCTCTGTCTTGCCCCTACGCCAATAGATGTTCGCCTTTGTCCTGCGCCGCCTGCTTCAGGCTGTGATCGTGATGGTCGCAGTGGCGTTTATCGCCTTCATGCTGTTCCAATATGTCGGAGATCCGGTCGTTTTTCTGCTCGGACAGGATGCCAGGCCCGACCAGATCCAGCAGTTGCGCACCGACTTGGGGCTGGATCAGCCCTTCTTCGTGCAGTTCTGGCACTTCCTGGTCAATGCGGCCCAGGGTGAGTTCGGTCTCAGCCTGCGCCAAGGGGCCAAGGTTTCGCGCCTGATTGGCGAGCGCTTTCCCGCGACGCTCGAGCTGTCAATGTGCGCGGCGCTCATGGCGGTCCTTATCGGCATCCCGATGGGTGTTTACGCCGCCCTGCGGCGCGGGACTTTCATGAGCCAGCTGTTTCTGACGCTCTCCTTGTTGGGGGTGTCGCTGCCCACGTTCCTCATCGGCATCCTCCTGATCCTGGTGTTTGCGGTACTGCTGGGATGGTTTCCCAGCTTCGGCCGAGGCGAGGTGACGCCGCTGGGCTGGTGGAATACCGGCTTGTTGACGGCGGACGGCTGGCACCACATCGTCCTGCCGGCGGTGACGTTGGCGATCTTCCAGTTGACGCTGATCATGCGGCTGGTACGTGCCGAGATGCTGGAAGTGCTGCGCACCGACTACATCAAGTTCGCCCGGGCCAGGGGCCTGCCGGACCGGGTCATTCACTTCGGTCACGCACTCAAGAACACACTGGTGCCGGTCATGACCATCATCGGCTTGCAGCTGGGAACGTTGATCGCCTTTTCCATCATCACCGAAACCGTGTTCCAGTGGCCCGGCATGGGGCTGCTGTTCATCCAGGCGGTAACCTTCGCGGACATTCCGGTGATGGCGGCCTACCTGTGTCTGATCGCGCTGATCTTTGTCGTCATCAACCTGGTGGTCGACCTCCTCTATTTCGCGGTCGATCCACGCCTGCGCGTCGGCGACGCCCAAGGACACTGATGCCCTCATCCCGACTGAAGGCCAGCGGCCGAGCGTTCGCGCATATCGCGCAGTTCCATCCCGAACTCACGGCGCTGCGACGTGACCTGCACGCACATCCCGAACTTGGCTACGAGGAGATCTACACCTCCGGCCGTGTCAAGGAAGCGCTCAAGCTCTGCGGCGTCGATGAACTGCACACCGGCATCGGCAAGACCGGTGTCGTCGCGCTCATCAAGGGGCGCAGCACCTCCAGTGGCCGCATGGTGGGCCTGCGTGCCGACATGGATGCACTCACCATGGTCGAGCAAAACGACTTCTCGTGGAGGTCGACCAAGGCCGGGATGATGCATGGGTGCGGCCATGACGGCCACACAACCATGCTGGTGGGTGCCGCCCGCTACCTGGCCGGAACGCGCGACTTCGACGGTACGGCGGTGCTGGTGTTCCAGCCCGGCGAGGAAGGCTTCGCCGGCGCCAGGCAGATGATCGAGGAAGGTCTGTTCCAGCGTTTCCCGGTGGATGCCATCTACGCGATGCACAACTGGCCGGCGATGAAGCCGGGCACGGTGGGCATCAACCCCGGCCCGATGATGGCCGCCGCCGACCGCATCACCATCGAGATCACAGGCCGCGGCGGCCACGGCGCCCACGCGTATCTGGCCATCGATCCCATTCTGGTCGCTGCGCACATCATCACGGCCGTGCAAAGCATCGTGTCGCGTAACGTGCGGCCGATCGATAGCGCCGTGATCAGCCTGTGCGCCATCCACGCCGGGGACATGGGCGCCATGAGCGTGATTCCCGGCAAGGCCACCCTCGTGGGCACCGTGCGCACCTTCCAGCCCGAGGTGCAGGACCTGATCGAGCGCCGATTGGCTGAGCTGTGCAGTGCCATCGCGCTGGGCCTGGGCGCCACCGCCACCGTGCACTACGAGCGAGTCTATCCCGCCACCATCAACACCCCGGCCGAGGCCAACTTCGCGGCCGATGTGGCCGAGAGCCTTGTCGGCGCCGAACATGTGGTTCGCGACATGGAGCCGAGCATGGGCGCCGAGGACTTTTCATTCATGCTGCAGACCAAGCCGGGGGCTTATCTGCGCATCGGCCAGGGCGGCGAAGGCAGCTGCTTCCTGCACAACAGCCGCTACGACTTCAACGACGATATCCTTCCGCTCGGGTCGGCCTTGCACGCCGGCCTGATCGAGCAGTCCATGCCACTTTCCACCTGACATCCACCCCAACAAGGAGACTCTGATGAAATTCAAACCCACCCTGCTTTCGGTCGCGGTATTCACCGCCTTTGCCGTCGCCAGTCTTGCCGCCGGCGCGGTGACGCTGAAGATCGGCAACCAGGGAGACGCACTGTCGATGGACCCGCACTCGCTCAACGAGTCGCTGCAGCTCACGGTGCTTGAAAATGTGTATGAACCACTGGTTTCTCGTGACCGCAACTACAAGCTCACGCCGGCGCTGGCGACCAACTGGAAGCAGACCGCGCCGACGGTCTGGCACTTCGATCTGCGCAAAGGCGTGCAATTCCACGACGGCACGCCGTTCACGGCGGACGACGTGATCTTCAGTTATGAGCGCGCCAAGAGCGACGGATCGGACATGAAGACTTATGTCGGCCAGATCAAGGAAATCAGGAAGATCAACGATCACTCGATCGACGTGATCACGAACACACCGTTCCCGATCCTGCCCGAGGTGTTCTACCGCTGGTTCATCATGAGCAAGAAGTGGTGCGAAACGAACCAGGCCACGCGCCCGGTGGACCGGCGCAAGGGCATCGAGAACGCGGCTTCCTTCCGCGCCAATGGCACGGGGCCGTATCGCGTGCGCGAGCGCCAGCCGAACGTGCGCACGACGTTCGTGCGCAACGGCAATTACTGGGGCAAGGTCGATGGCAATGTGGACGAGGTCATCTTCAACGTCATCGGGAACGACGCCACCCGGGTGGCTGCGCTCATCTCAGGTGAAATCGACGTAATGGAGCCGGTGCCGGTGCAGGACGTCGACCGCATCAAGGCAACGCCCAATCTCAAGGTGCTGCAAGGGCCCGAGTTGCGCGTGATATTCCTGGGCATGGACCAGAAGCGCGACGAGCTGCTGTTCTCGAACGTCAAGGGCAAGAACCCGTTCAAGGACAAGCGCGTGCGCCAGGCGTTCTACCAGGCTATCGACATCGAAGGCATCAAGCGCTCCGTGATGCGCGGCGCTTCCACGCCGATCGCCGAAATGTTCCCGGCCCAGGTCAAAGGCTTTGCGCCCGATCTCAACAAGCGGTTGCCGTTCGATCCGGAGGCTTCCAAGAAGCTGTTGGCCGAGGCCGGTTACCCGAGCGGTTTTGAAGTCAAGATGAACTGCCCGAACGACCGGTACGTCAATGACGGGGCAATCTGCCAGGCGGTGGCGGCCAATCTGGCGCGTGTGGGTGTGAAAATCAACCTCGAGGTCGAGACCAAGGGCACCTACTTCCCCAAGATCCTGCGGCGCGATACCAGCTTCTACATGCTGGGCTGGACGTCCAGCACGGTGGATGCGCATAACGTGCTGTACTCGATCATGTCTTCTCCGGGCGAGGGTGGCCGGGGCCAGTTCAACCTGGGTGCCTACAGCAATCCGAAGGTCGACGAGCTGACCGAGAAGATTGGCTCCGAAACCGATGACAAGAAGCGCAACGAGATGATCCACGAAGCCATCAAGATCCATCAGGACGATGTCGGGCACATTCCGCTGCACCAGCAGGCACTGAACTGGGGTGCCAAGAAGAATATCGAGCTGGTGCAATTGCCCGGCGATGAGATGGTGTGGAAATACATCACCGTCAAGTGACGGCCGGTGCGATGGGGGGATGGTTCCGCCGGGCGTGGCACAGCGATGTAGGCTACAGCTTTCGAACTTCACCAGTGGCGGTCGCAGCCGGCCTGATCGCGTTCGTCTGCATCTTCTGCGCGGTGTTCGCCAACCTGGTGGCGCCGCATCATCCCTTCGATCTCGCCACCCTGGAGCTGAGCGACGCGTTTCTGCCGCCGTCCTGGGTCCAGGGCGGGAAAGCCACGTACCTGCTGGGTACCGATGACCAGGGCCGCGACATCCTTTCGGTGCTGATGTACGGCGCGAGGATTTCGCTGCTGGTCGGATTGGCTTCAGTCGTGCTGTCGGTGCTCATCGGCGTGACGCTCGGCCTGCTTGCGGGCTTCGTGGGTGGGCGGACCGACGCCTTCATCATGCGCGTCTGCGACGTGATGCTGTCCTTTCCTGCCATCCTCATCGCCCTGCTGATCGCCGGTGTCGGGCGGGCTCTGTTTCCGAACGCCAACGAGTCGCTCGCATTCGGCGTGCTCATCATCGCCATTTCGCTGACCGGGTGGGTCCAGTACGCACGCACGGTGCGCGGCTCCACGCTGGTGGAGCGCAGCAAGGAATATGTTCTGGCAGCACGCGTCACCGGGGTTGCCCCGCTGCGCATCATGCGACGCCACGTGCTACCCAACATTCTCGGCCCAGTGATGGTGCTGGCAACGATCCAGGTGGCCACGGCGATCATCACCGAGGCCACCTTGTCGTTCCTGGGAGTGGGTGCGCCGCCCAATTCACCGTCGCTCGGGACGCTGATCCAGGTCGGCAACAAATTCCTGTTTTCCGGCAACTGGTGGATCACCGTGTTCCCGGGACTGATGCTGGTGCTGATTGCGCTGAGCGTGAACCTGCTGGGCGACTGGCTGCGTGATGCGCTGAATCCGCGCCTGCGCTAGCCGACCACCACCCCCCATGAGTCTGCTTCAAGTCAACAATCTCATCGTCGAGTTTCCCAGTCGACACGGCACCCTGCGCGCGATCGACGACATCAGCTTTGAAATCGCTCCAGGCGAAATCCTTGGTGTGGTTGGCGAATCGGGCGCCGGCAAGTCGCTCACGGGCGCATCGATCATCGGTCTGCTCGAGCCGCCGGGACGGGTGGCGTCGGGCCAGATCCTGCTGGAGGGACGGCGCATCGACAACCTGGACCATGAGCAGATGCGCCACATCCGCGGCCGCAAGATCGGCGCGATCTTCCAGGACCCTCTGACGTCGCTCAACCCGCTTTACACCGTGGGGCGGCAGCTCGTGGAAACCATCCAGGCGCACCTGCCCGTGAGCGGCGAAGAAGCGCGCCGGCGCGCCATTGGTCTGCTCGAAGACACCGGCATTCCGGCGGCCGCGCAACGCATCGGACACTACCCGCATCAGTTCTCCGGCGGCATGCGCCAGCGCGTGGTGATCGCGCTCGCGCTGGCGGCCGAGCCCAAGCTGATCTTGGCCGACGAGCCGACCACGGCCCTGGACGTGTCGATCCAGGCCCAGATCATCCAGTTGCTCAAGCGCGTCTGCAAGGAGCACGGCGCCGCCGTCATGCTGATCACGCACGACATGGGCGTCATCGCCGAGACTTGCGACCGCGTGGCCGTGATGTACGCGGGCCGCATTGCGGAAATCGGCCCGGTGCACGCGGTCATCAACCAGCCGGCCCACCCTTACACCATGGGGTTGATGGCGGCCATTCCCGACATCACCGTGGACCGCGAGCGGCTGAACCAGATCGACGGCACGATGCCCAGACTCAATGCGATTCCGGCGGGCTGCGCCTTCAACCCACGGTGCCCGCGTGCCTTCCACCGTTGCACAGCACAGCGGCCGGACCTGTTGAACGCCGGCGCCACGCAGGCCGCTTGCTGGCTGCAGGACGCGCATGCGGAGGCGCAGCCATCATGAGCGCGCCTTTGGTGCAGGCCCACGATCTGGCCAAGACATTCGACGTGTCGCCGCCCTGGCTCAACCGCGTCATCGAACGCCGCCCGCGCCAGCTGCTCCACGCCGTCGACGGGGTGAGCTTTGAAATACGAAAGGGCCAGACCCTGGCCCTGGTCGGCGAGTCGGGTTGCGGCAAGAGCACCGTGGCCCGGCTGCTGGTGGGCCTGTACCGGCCGACCCGCGGTGGCCTCACCTTCGACGGGCAGGATGCGCATGCGGCGTTCCAGACGCCGCAAGGACGCCAGTTGCGCCGACGGATCCAGATGATCTTCCAGGACCCCTACGCCAGCCTGAATCCGCGCTGGATCGTCGAGGACATCGTGGGCGAGCCGATGAAGGAGCACGGCATCCTCACCGATCGCGGCCAGCTGGAGCAGCGCGTGGGCGAGCTGCTCCAGTCGGTGGGGCTCTCGCCGCTGGACATGGTGAAGTACCCGCACCAGTTTTCGGGTGGGCAGCGGCAACGCATTTCGATTGCCCGGGCGCTTGCGACCGAGCCGGAATTCCTGGTGTGCGACGAACCGACCTCGGCACTGGACGTGAGCGTCCAGGCCCAAGTGCTCAACATCATGAAAGACCTGCAGCGCCAGCGCGGCCTCACTTACCTCTTCATCTCGCACAACCTGGCGGTGGTGCGTCACGTGAGCGATCAGGTGGGCGTCATGTACCTGGGCCGCCTGGTGGAGCTGGCCGGCAAGCACCAGTTGTTCGGCCATCCACGGCACCCCTATACGCGCATGTTGCTGGACGCGATTCCGAAGATGCACGACACCGGTCGATCGCGCACCCCGGTCCAGGGCGAGGTGCCGAATCCGCTGAATCCGCCGACGGGCTGTGCCTTCCATCCACGCTGTCCTTACGCCAATGCCCGCTGCAAGGCAGATCGGCCTGCGCTGCTGGAGATCGAGGGCATCAAGATCGCGTGTCACGCGGTGGAAGAAGGCCGTATCTAGTTCTCCGTTTGCTGCGACACCGAAGTCTTCAAGAAGAAAAAGCTGCCCGAGCCGCGTTGCTGGGCCGACCTCGTCAAGCCCGACTACAAGAGCGAGATCGAGATTCCCCACCCGGCCGCCAGCGGCATCGCCTGTACCATCACTGCCAGCCTGGTGCAACTGATGGGCGAAGAGCGATCGCTGGACGCGCGAGGTGGAATCGCTGCCGCGCTGACCTTCAGGTGTAGCGCTTGCTGCGCAGGTTGTTCTTCATTTCGCGCAGCTGTGGTTGCACACGCGGCCCGATGCGCAAGGCCACGCTCGTCGCCAGCACGTCGATGATCACCAGGTGCAGCAGGCGCGACACCATCGGGCTGTAGTGGTCGTAGCTCTCGGGATGATCCGCCGCAAGATGGATCTGGCCGGCGGCCGCCAAAGGCGAGCCGGTGGCCGTCATGACAATGGTGGTGGCACCATTGCGGCGCGCGATGTCGCAGGCGTCCATCAGATCCCGGGTGCGGCCCGAATTGGAAATCACCAGGACACAATCGCCCGGGCCCAGCAGGGTCGCGCTCATGACCTGCATGTGGCCGTCGCTGTACGCGATGGTGTTGACGCCCAGCCGGAAGAACTTGTGCTGGGCGTCCTGCGCGACGATACCCGAGTTGCCCGCGCCGTAGAACTCGATGCGCCGCCCGGTCTTGCAGGCCGCCGCCAGCGCCTCCACCGCCTTGTCGATGGCGAAGCTGCTGGCATCGTTGCGGTATTTCAGCAAGGCAGCGACGGTGTTGTCGATGACCTTGACCAGCACGTCGCCCGTCTTGTCGTCGGCGTCCACGCTGCGATGGATGAAAGGAACGCCCTCGCTCACACTGCCGATGAGCTTGAGCTTGAAGTCCGACAGCCCGTCGTAACCGACGCTGCGGCAGAAACGCACCACGGTGGGTTTGCTGACATGCGCCCGTTCCGCGAGTTCGCTCACCGGCAGCTTGGCAAAGGCTCGCGGATCATCCAGCACCAGCCGGCCGACCCGCTGCTCGGCCGGAGCCAGTGAAGGCAGCGAGGCCTTGATGCGGTCTAGCATGGTCGGTAGTGAACGCAGTGCCGGGCGTGGGGGGTCAAGATTCCTCACTCCAGCAATGACCGTCGCGCGCGATCAGGGCGCTGGCGGCGCTCGGCCCCCAGGTGCCGGTGGCGTAGGGCCTGGGGCCGGACGTGTCCTGGCGCCAGTGCTCCAGGATCGGCTCCACCCAGCGCCAGGCTTCCTCCTGTTCGTCGCTGCGGACAAACAGGTTGAGCCGGCCGTCGATGACGTCCAGCAGCAACCGCTCGTAGGCACCCACCCGCTCCGAGCCGAAGCGCTTGTCGAAGTCGAGGTCCAGATGCACCGGCGTGAGCGACTGGGTCGCGCTTCGGGGTCGCAGACGATTCTCCTGGCCCTGCGCCAGCAGGTGCAATTCCAGGCCGTCCTTGGGCTGCAGGTTGATCACCAGGCGGTTGGCAGCGTCCATCGGCGAGTGAAAAATCGCATGCGGCGCCGGCCGGAAGTTGACGACGATGCGCGCATCGCGGGCTGCCAGGCGCTTGCCGGTGCGGATGTAGAACGGCACGCCGGCCCAGCGCCAGTTGGCGATCTCGGCACGCAAGGCCACAAATGTCTCGGTGGCGCTCTGCGGATCGACACCCGCTTCTTCGCAGTAGCCCGGGACCGCCTCGCCGGCGACCGTGCCGGTGGTGTATTGCCCACGAATCACATGCTGACCCAGCGTTTCCCGAGTCCAGGGCCTGAGCGACCGCAGGACCTTGAGCTTCTCGTCGCGAATGGCGTCGGCATGCGCGTTGATGGGCGGTTCCATCGCGACGGCACAAAGCAGCTGCAAAGCATGGTTCTGCACCATGTCGCGCAAGGCGCCGGTATTGTCATAAAAGGCGCCGCGCTGTTCCACACCCAGGTCTTCCGCGATGGTGATCTGGATGTTGCTGATGGTCTCGCGCCGCCATAGCGGCTCGAACAAGGCGTTGCCGAAGCGCAGCGCGAACAGGTTCTGGACCGAGGGCTTGCCCAGGTAATGGTCGATGCGGAAGATCTGTCTTTCGCTGAGCACCCCGCGCACGGTTTCGTTGATGGCGCGGTTCGACGCCAGGTCGTGACCCAGCGGTTTCTCCAGCACGATGCGCGTGTGCGGGGTGTTCAGCCCGGTAGCAGCGAGCTGCTCGCACGCGACCGTGAACAGCGATGGCGCCGTCGCCAGGTAAATCACTACGGTCTGGGCCTGCCGCTCGTGCAGAGTCGCGGCCAGCCGCCGGTAATCCTCGGGGCGCGACAAATCCATGGGCAGGTACTGCAGCAGCGCAGCAAAACGGTCGAATTCAGCGGGGCTGGGCCGTTTTTCCAACTCGACCTCATCGAAACGCGAACGGATCAGCGAGCGGTACTGCTCGACGCTCAGGTCGTCACGGGCGACACCGATGATGCGGCCGCCTTCCGGGAGGGAACCATGCCGGAAGGCCTGGAACAGGGATGGCATCAGCTTGCGCCAGGCGAGATCGCCAGTGCCGCCGAAGAGGACGAGGTCAAAGCTCATGGTGAAACGAAGAAGCGATGCGCCACTGTAACTTAGTTTCAGGCTGCGTTGGGCCGCCGCGCAGCTGGACGTTATGCAACAGAACGCGACTGGTATTTTTCCCAGCCGGCGAGATTGGGGTCGCGGCTTACGCTGGAGTCGTAATCAAATTACCGGAGGGATTCCGTATGAAAAGGCATCTCATGAGCGCCGCATTGGCTGCTTTGTCGCTGGGCGCCGCTGCGGATGACGGGCCATGCCAAAGCACCCGCTCGCAGGCGCGGCTGCGCCGCGAAATGCGCGAGGAAATCCGCATGTTGCGGCAACGGCTCAACCTCACCGTCGCGTATGTCACTCACGCTCACAGCGAGGCCTTGGCGGTGAGTTGGAACCGACGTGGGGTTGGGGTTGGCGCACCCACGGCGTATCGGTGGTCCGCGTTTCGTAGGCCCGACGACGCCACGTGCCGGGCGCACCCTCTATCGCGGCAGGGTGCATGCGAATATCATGTTTCGGGACGTTTCGCCCCGACATAACATGAGGAGACCGCCATGGAAGAGATTCAAAAAGCCGTCAAGACCTGTTTCACCAAGTACGCCGAGTTCGGCGGCCGCGCGGCCAGACCTGAATTCTGGTGGTTCGCCTTGTTCCAGTTCGTCGTGCTGACGGTGCTGGGCGTGGTCAGTCCGGTGCTGTACGGAATCGCCGCCCTCGGTTTGCTGCTGCCGGCCCTGGCCGTCGGCTCGCGCCGCCTGCATGACGTCAACAGGTCGGCGTGGCTGATGCTGCTCTGGCTCATCCCGGTGATCGGATGGATTCTCCTGATCTACTGGGCCGTGCAGCCCGGCGACCCCGCCGCGAACAGCTACGGCGAACCACCTGCTGCTGCTGCCACGCCCGCGATGGTGCCCGGCCAGCAATAATCGCCGCACAGAAGAAAGCCGCTCGAGTGAGCGGCTTTTTCATTGGGCTAAACCATTCACAAAACGCGCTGCGTTTTGTGAATGAATGCGGCTTACATGTCCATGCCGCCCATACCGCCCATACCACCCATGCCGCCGCCCATGCCGCCGCCTGCACCGGCTTCGTCCTTGGGTGCTTCGGCAACCATGGCTTCGGTGGTCAGCATCAGCGATGCCACGGACGCAGCGTTCTGCAGGGCCGTGCGGGTCACCTTGGTCGGGTCCAGGATACCCATCTCGATCATGTCGCCATAGGTGTCGTTGGCGGCATTGAAGCCGTAGTTGCCCTTGCCGTTGAGGACGGCATTGACCACCACGCTCGGCTCGCCACCGGCGTTCGCCACGATCTCGCGCAGCGGCGACTCGATCGCCTTGAGCACCAGCTTGATGCCGGCGTCCTGGTCGGCGTTGTCGCCCTTGATGGTCCCGGCCGCCTGCTTGGCGCGCAGCAGTGCTACGCCACCGCCGGCCACGATGCCTTCTTCCACTGCAGCGCGGGTGGCGTGCAGCGCGTCTTCCACGCGGGCCTTCTTTTCCTTCATTTCCACTTCGGTGGCGGCACCGACCTTGATCAGCGCCACACCGCCGGCCAGCTTGGCCACGCGCTCTTGCAGCTTCTCGCGGTCGTAGTCGCTGGTGGCTTCCTCGATCTGCACGCGGATCTGCTTGACCCGCGCTTCGATGTCGCCGCCGGCGCCGGCGCCGTCGATGATGGTGGTGTTTTCCTTGCCCACTTCGATGCGCTTGGCCTGGCCCAGGTCGGCCAGCGTCACCTTCTCGAGCGTCAGGCCCACTTCTTCGGCGATGACCTTGCCGCCGGTGAGGATGGCGATGTCTTCCAGCATGGCCTTGCGGCGGTCGCCGAAGCCCGGTGCCTTGACAGCCACGACCTTCAGGATGCCGCGGATGGTGTTGACCACCAGCGTCGCCAGGGCTTCGCCTTCAACTTCCTCGGCGATTACCAGCAGCGGACGGCCGGCTTTGGCCACCTGCTCCAGGATGGGCAGCAGATCGCGGATGTTGCTGATCTTCTTGTCGTACAGCAGCACGAACGGGTTTTCCAGCAACGCGGACTGCTTTTCCGGATTGTTGATGAAGTAGGGCGACAGGTAGCCGCGGTCGAACTGCATGCCTTCGACGACTTCGAGTTCGCTCTCCAGCGACTTGCCGTCCTCGACGGTGATCACGCCTTCCTTGCCGACCTTGTCCATCGCATCGGCAATGATCTTGCCGATGGCTTCGTCGCTGTTGGCCGAGATGGAGCCGACTTGCGCGATTTCCTTGGAGGTCGTGGTGGCCTTGGAGGCCTTCTTCAGCTGCTCGACCAGGGCGATCACCGCCTTGTCGATACCGCGCTTCAGGTCCATCGGGTTCATCCCGGCGGCCACGTACTTCATGCCTTCGTGGACGATGGCCTGGGCCAGCACGGTGGCGGTCGTGGTGCCGTCACCGGCGATATCGCTGGTCTTGGATGCGACTTCCTTGACCATTTGCGCGCCCATGTTCTGAAGCTTGTCTTTGAGCTCGACTTCCTTGGCCACGGACACACCGTCCTTGGTCACGGTGGGGGCGCCGAAGGAGCGCTCGAGAACCACGTTGCGGCCTTTCGGGCCCAGGGTCACCTTGACTGCGTTGGCCAGGATGTTCACACCCTCGACCATGCGCGCGCGGGCGTCGCCGCCGAAAACTACGTCTTTTGCTGCCATGTTGTTACCTCAAAAATTGGTTGAACGGATCCTGAAACTCAGGCGACCTTCTTCAGGCCGGCCGAAGGGGCGCCTTCGATGACGGCGAACAGGTCGTCTTCCTTCATGACCAGCAGTTCCTCGTTGTCGACCTTGACGGTCTGGCCGCTGTACTTGCCGAACAAGACGCGGTCGCCGACGGCGATGTTCGGGGCCATGAGCTCGCCCTTGTCGTTCTTCTTGCCGGGACCGACGGCGAGGACCTCACCCTGATCGGGCTTTTCGGCGGCAGCGTCGGGGATGACGATGCCCGAGGCGGTCTTGGTTTCGCTGTCGATACGCTTGACGATTACGCGATCGTGCAGAGGACGAAGTTTCATTGCATCTCCTTGACTTGAAACTGAGGGACAAAAAAGCGCCAACAAAGTTAGCGCTCATTAACTTGCGGAGATGGCTCTACTGTTAGCACTCATCTCCGGCGAGTGCTAATCATAAGGGTTTTTTGCCCGGATTCAAGGCCCGTATTGCAACGGAGCTGCGGAACGCCACTGCGGATTGACGCTGACTGTTGGGTGTCGTGACTCGCCTGCACTCCGTGAACTGGGTTACCCCGATCAGAGAGCCGAACGAAACTTCCCTGAGGAGGTGCCGCTCCATCGCGCGAGCAGCGGCACCCCGTCTCCGGTCGACCTGTGTCTTGACGCAAATCACGCCGCATCCCCTGCGGGAGGTGTGCTGAGCGGGAAAGCGGTTGGCCCGACACCAAGCGGGTTTGGATCGCGCAAGGGTGGGGCCACCGAGACCTTGTGATCGTCGTGAAGACAAGTCTTGTGCGACACGCGCGAAGCCGGATCGGTCCAGGCACGCAGGAGGCGGAACTGGTCTCACAAAACATCCGCAAATAGCGGCCGCGTGGATGCGTGGATGCGTGAATGGTGGCGGTGCGCTCCGACGCGCGTGCTTATCTGAAGTCCGCCGACGACCTGGACCATGTAGTCAGCTGAGAAAGCAGTTCAAGACTCACGCCCTCCGGCGTTGGTAACGCGTTGATTCAATTAGGGGAGGGCTCAGCGCCTACTGAGAATCGACATTCGTCGTTTGCGCTGGCGGCGAGCCAATGCTACTGTGGGTCATAAACCGCACTGCAAGGAGTCTCCTCATGAAAATCCTGGTCCCCGTCGATGGCTCTTCCTTGTCGCTGGATGCGGTGCGCCATGCGCTGGCCCTGATCAGGCAGGGCCTGCGTGCCGACCTGGTGTTGGCCAATGTGCAGGCGCCGGCCTCCCTCTATGAGATCGTGGTGGCGCATGACCCCGACGTGATCAAGAACGTCAGCGAGGGCGCCGGCGCACACCTCCTGGAGCCGGCCCGCGACTTGTGTCGCAAGGCGGGCGTGGCCTTCGAATCCGAGGTGGTATCGGGCGACCCGGTCAACGCACTGTGCGACCTGGCCGAGCAGTACGGCTGTGCCCAGATTGTCATCGGGGCCCACGGCAAGGGTGCCCTGGCCAGCGCCTTGCTCGGGTCCATTTCGCATGCACTGGCGCACGCCTCGCCGGTGCCGGTGACGATCGTGAAGTCCGCCGAAACGGTTCAGCGCACGGCCGGCGACGCAACCGCGGTCCAGCCTGTCGCAGTCGATCAACAGGCATAGCGCCAGTTGCCGCGTGAGTGAGCACCGTCGTGTCGGCCAGTCGCTGGCGCGACCATCGACGCTCACCCGTGCGCTATAGTCAGTCGCGATAGGGAGATGCCGTGGCAGCTGAGAGCGCTCGCGTGCGCACGAAATTCGACACGCTGATGCGGCACGCGACGCTGGCGCAGCGACGCGCCGCCCGGCTCGACCCGACCCTGCGCGGCCTGCTCTGGTCGATCGGTGCGGGATTGACCTTCGTGGTCCTGAACACGCTCATGCGCCGACTCACGCTGGAGATCGATCCCTTCCAGACCCAGTTCCTGCGCTATGTGTTCGGCCTGGTCGTGATGCTGCCCTTGGTGGTGCGCAGCGGAATGGCCGCCTACCGGCCGCGCAACATCGGCGGGCAGTTCGTGCGCGGTGCCGTCCACACGCTGGGCCTGTACCTGTGGTTCGCCGCCATCCCCTACATCACGCTGGCGGACACCACGGCCATCGGCTTCACCGGTCCGATCTTCATCATGATCGGTGCGGCCTGGACTTTGGGTGAGCGCATGCGCTGGGAGCGCTGGGTCGCGGCGCTGATCGGGCTGGCGGGTGTGTTGATTGTGGTCGCTCCCAAGCTCGCCGGCACCGGCGGGCTGTACACGCTGATCATGTTGTCCTCTTCGCCGGTGTTCGCTGCGTCGTACCTGATCACCAAGGGCCTCACGCGGTACGAACGGCCTTCCGTGATCGTGATCTGGCAATCGATCTCGGTGGCTCTTTTCAGCCTGCCGCTGGCGTTGGTCGCCTGGAAGGCGCCGACGCTGTCCCAGTGGCTCACCTTCCTGCTGTGCGGGCTGCTGGGCAGCCTGGGTCATTACTTGCTGGCGCGCTCCTTCACGGTGGCCGACATCTCGGCAACCCAGTCGGTCAAATTCCTGGACCTGGTCTGGGCTTCGCTGCTGGGCTGGCTGGTGTTCGCCGACACGCCCAGCCGCTCGACCCTGATAGGCGGTGTGGTGATCTGCGCGTCCACACTGTGGATCGCCCGGCGAGAGTCGCGCCGCGCGGCGACGCACTGACGCGGTCGCGCTTCAGGCTTGCCGCAGTTCGAACGCGGCAGTGTCGTCGTCGGGACGCTTCTGCAGCTGCCAGCGACGCCGGTGAAAAGCGTCGAGCGCCGGCCGGTGCGCGATCGACACCAGCGCCCCGCCACGGCGCTTGACCATTGCCGACAGTCGCTGATAGAGGGTGTGCTCCGCCGCCTCGTCCAGTGCGCTGGTGGCTTCGTCCGCCAGTACCCAGGCCGGTTGTTTCAGGAACACGCGCGCCAGCGCCAGCCGTTGGCGTTCGCCACCCGAGAGCTTCTGGGTCCACGCGTCCTGGTCGTCCAGGCGTGCCGCCATTTGCGGCAGCAGAGCCGCATCCAGCGCCTCGCGTAAAGCCTCATCGCTGTAGCGGTGCGCAGGCTCGGGATAGGCCAGGGCATCGCGCAAAGTGCCGTCGGGGAAGTACGGGTTCTGCGGAATGCACATGGTGTCGGCCGGGATCTCGACTCTTCCGCGCGCAAACGGCCAGATGCCCGCGAAGGCGCGGAACAGCGTCGACTTTCCGCTGCCCGAAGGACCCTTGACGATCACTGAATCGCCCGCCCTTACCTGCAGCGACAGGTTCGCCAGCAGTTCGGAACCGTCGGGCAAGGACAGGGTCAGGGCATTGGTGACAAGTCCGTGCGTGCCCTGCACCACCTCGGGCCGCAGAGCCCGATCCTGCGCCGCCACGCTTTCCTCGAAACTGGTCAGGCGATCGGTGGTGGCGCGCCATGTCGCCAGCGAGCTGTAGTTGTCGACGAACCAGGCCAGCGAATCCTGCACGTTGCCGAACGCGGACGAGATCTGCATCAGTTCGCCCAACTGGATGGCCCCGCTGAAAAAGCGCGGCGCCGCGACCAGGAACGGAAAGATGATCGCGGCCTGGCCAAAAAAGCTGGTGAACCAGATCAGGTTCTTTTGCGCCCTGATCAGACGCAGGTAGTTGCCCAGCAGCGATAGAAAGCGCCGTTCCAGGTGCTCGCCCTCTACATGCTCTCCCTTGTCCAGGGCTATCGCCTCGCTGTACTCGCGCACCCGCACCATGTGGTGGCGGAAATCGGCTTCAAGCCGTTGCTGCCGGAAGTTCAGGGGGATCTGCGGGCGTCCGATGTAATGCGTGATCACACTGCCGACCACGCAATACGCCACCGCGGCCCACACCATGAAGCCATGCAGCACATACTGGCTGCCGCCCAGGCTGAAGGTGAACCCGCCGGACAGCGACCACAGGATGCCCACGAAGCTCAAGAGCGTCACAACAGCGTTGAGCAGCCCCATCGACAGCGAGATGCTGTAGGTGGTGAAGAGGTTCAGGTCTTCCTGGATGCGCTGGTCGGGGTTGTCGGGCAAGTTGTTGTTGCCCGTAAATCGCGCCAGCTCCATCCGGTAGAAGGCCTGCCCCGACAGCCAGCGCTGCAGGTAATGCTGAGTCATCCATGCGCGCCAGCGCATTTCCAGCAGCTGCGTGAGGTAGAACTTGTAGACAGCGATGATGATCAAGCTGAACGCCAGATACGTGAAGCGCAGCAGCTGGGCCCAGAACACCGCCTGGTCGCGTTTTTCCAGCGCATCGTAGAAAAGGCGGTTCCACTCGTTCATCAGCACCAGCATGTACACGGCGCCCAGGTTGAGCAGGACGATGGCCACCAGCAGGGCCCGCGCATTCCACTTTTCGTCCGACGAAAAGAATGGCGTTGTCAGCGCCCAGACCCTGCGCAGCGTGTTTCTGGCGGCGGCCAGTTTGTCCAGAGAGTTCATCCGAATGGGTACCTTGAGGGAGGAAAACCCATCGTAGCGTGCGGCGCCCGGCCGCGGGGCTCAACGCGGCGGGTTCGAGATGCCGCTGGCCACGTGGCCCGAGGGCACGTGGCGGGCCGCATGGTCGACGTGGCCGGTCTGGTCGTCGAAGAAGAAGTCGGGCTCGAATTCGCGCAGGAACTCGCCCTTGGGCAACCCGCCCAGGAACATGGCTTCGTCCACCCGGATGTCCCAGTTCATCAGCGTGCGGATGGCCCGCTCGTGCGCCGGCGCGCTGCGCGCCGTCACCAAGGCGGTGCGGATCCTCATCTCCGGCGTGCCGGCCTGTTGCAGCCGGTGCAACGCCGCCAGCAAGGGTTTGAACGGACCTTCCGGCAGCGGCTGGGCAGCCTTGCTCGATTCGTGCCGCTGAAAGGCGTCGAGCCCCTGGGCCTGGAATACGCGCTCGGCTTCGTCCGAGAACAGCACCGCGTCGCCGTCGAAGGCGATCCGCACCTCATCGGGATAGTTGCTGCCGGCCAGCACCGATTCGGTCAGCACCCGGGCCGCCGGAAAACCGGCAGCCAGCGCCTCGCGCACGTCTTCGGCATTGGCCGAAAGGAACAGGTGGGCACGCAGCGGCCGAAGGTAGCGAAACGGCGCCCGGCCCTGAGTGAACACGCCGCGCTCGAGCTTGAGTTCGTTGGCATCGCCGGAACGGAAAATGCGCATGCCCGACACCGGGTCGTTGCGCGAGAGGATCACCACTTCCACCCGCTGAGCGGTGGCGTCGTTGAAGGCCAGCAGCTTCTTGATGAGCGAAAACGCGATGCCCGGGCGCGCGGGAACATCCAGGCGCTCAAGTTGCAGCTTCATGTAAGCCCGCGCGTCGCCGCTGTCGAAGAGGGCGTTCTCCTCCTCGAAGTTGAACAGGGCGCGCGAGGAAATCGCCACCACCAGCTTGTTGTCAAGGGACACGGCCAATTCAGGTTCCCTTCGCCACGGACGGGGTGGCCATCATCGCTATTTCGCGAACTGGTTCAGCTGGATGATCGGAAGCAGCACGGCCAGCACGATCAGCATTACCACCAGGCCCATGGCAACGATCAGCAACGGCTCCAGGATGGTGGCCAGCTGCATCGCCCGGCGCTGCACCTCCGTGCCCAACTGGTTGGCCGCACGTTGCAGCATGGCGGGCAACTGGCCGGTCTGTTCGCCCAGCCGGGCGAACATCGACAGCAGGCCGGGGAAACGCTTCTTCTGGGCCATCGCCGAGGCGAGTGGCGCACCCTCGCGCACCAGCACGAGTGCATCCATCGCGTCGGCGCGCATGGCCCGGTTGCCCAGGGTCTCGGCGGCTGCCTGCAACGCCTTGAGAATGGGCACGCCGGCGCCGGCCAGCAGAGCCAGCGTGCTGGCAAAGCGGGCGGCGTTGTAGCCCCGCGAAAGCCGGCCGACCAGCGGCAGGTTCAGCCAGGCCGCATCGAAGCGCTCGCGCGTGCCTTCGTTGCGCAGGGCCACGCGTCCCAAGATCGTACCCGCCGCCAGCAGCAACAAAGCCAGCCAGCCCCAGCTGCGCACGAAACCGCTGACGGCCAGCATGGCCACAGTGAGGAAGGGCAATGCACGCTTGCTGCCGGCGAAGACGTTGGCCACCTGCGGGACCACATAGGCCACCAGGAACAGCACGATCGCGATGGCAACGATGGTCACGATGGCGGGGTAGAGCGCCGCGCCCAGCAGCCGCGCCTGCAACGCTTGCCGTTCCTCCAGGTCATCGGCCAGCCGCTCCAGCACCAGGCCGAGGTTGCCGCTTTGCTCGCCGGCGCCGACTACCGCGGTGTAGATGTCGGGAAACTCGCGCGGAAACCGGGCCAGCGCCTTGCCGAAAGATGAGCCGGCATTGACCTCCGCGCGCAGCGCGGCGAACAGGTTGCGTTCGCGTTCGCCTTCCGCCTCGTCGGTCAGCGCCGTCAGGGCCCGCTCCAGCGGCAGGCCCGAGGTGATCAGCCCCGCCAGTTGCCGGGTCCAGATCGCCAGGCCGGTTGCGGTGAATACAGCCCGGCTGAAGACGCGGCTGCTCCAGCCAAAGCTCTGCTCATTGGCGGCGACGCCCGAGCTCACCGGCACCACCTGCAGCGGCACCAGGGACTGGGCCCGCAGCAGGCTGCGCACCGCCTTGGCGGTGTCCGCTTCCATCACGCCCCGGCGGGTTTCGCCCTGGGCGTCCAAGGCTTCGAAGGAATAAGCTGGCATCGCGCAATTATGGTGGGTTGCGCTCTCCTGTTCCCGGGCAGGTGGGGCGGGGGCCTGCCGCCTGCCCCACCGCCGTGCCCCGGCCCGCTTGCGCAGCCAAAAGACCCCTCAGAGCTGCCGCAACCTGAAGCGCTGGAGCTTGCCGGTTTCGGTGCGTGGCAGGCTGGCGACGAAATCGATCTCGCGCGGGTACTTGAACGGCGCGATCGAGGCTTTCACGTGGTCCTGCAGGGTCCTGACCATGGCCGCGTCGCCGGTGTGGCCCAGCTTGAGCACGCAGAAGGCCTTGACGATCATGCCGCGCTCCTCATCGGGCTTGCCGATCACGCCACACTCGGCCACCGCCGGATGCCTCAGCAGCGCGTCCTCGACCTCGGGGCCGCCGACGTTGTAGCCTGACGTGATGATCATGTCGTCGGCGCGGGCCTGGTAGAAGAAGTAGCCGTCCTCGTCCTGGAGGAAGGCGTCGCCCGGGTAGTTCCAGCCATCCTTCACATACTGGGTCTGGCGCGGATCGTCCAGGTAGCGGCATCCGGTGGGGCCGATCACAGCCAGCTTGCCGATGGTGCCGCGCGCAACCTCGTGGCCGCCCTCGTCCACCACCTTGGCCTGGTAGCCCGGCACCACCTTGCCGATGGCTCCGGGCCGCACGTCGACGCTCGCCGAGGAGATGAAGATGTGGAACATCTCGGTGGCGCCGATGCCGTCGAGCATTTCGATGCCCGACGCCTGCTTCCAGAGCTGGCGGGTCGCATCGGGCAGGCCCTCGCCCGCGCTGACGCAGATGCGCAGCCGTCCCACGCCCTGCTGGCGCGCGAACGGCGCCATCTGCCGATAGAAGGTCGGGGCGGTGTAGCAAATGGTGGCGCCGCTCTCGTTGATCTGCCGCACCATGCTTTCCGGCGTGAAGGGGGGATCGAGGAAACGCAGCGAGGCGCCGGCCCACATCGGGAAGATCAGCAGCCCGCCCAGGCCGAAGGTGAAGGCCAGTGGCGGCGAGCCCACCACGATGTCGTCGGGCCGGGCGCGCAGCACATGGCGCGGCCATGTCTCGCACGAGGCGAGCACGTCCCGGTGCGTGTGCACCACGGCCTTGGGCTTGCCGGTGGTACCGGAGGTGAATGCCATCATGGCGATGTCGTCGGCCGCCGTCGGGCAAGCGGTGAATCCGCCGGCCTTTTGCGCGGCCCGCACCGCCAGCGAGCCGGGCTCGCTCGCGGCGTTGAACGCGACCACCGTGGCGAGGACCGGCCGCTCGTGCCGGGCCAGCTCCAACTCCTCCAGCAGCGTGGCGTCGCACAGGGCGACCTTCGGCTGGGCCTTGTCGATGATGTCGCCGAGTTCACGGGCGCGCAGCAACGGCATCGTTGCCACCACCACCAATCCGGCCTTGACCACAGCCAGCCAGGCCAGGGCCAGGTCGATGGAATTGCCGCCGCGCAGCAGCACCCGGTTGCCGGGCACCAGGCCGAGGTCTTCGACCAGCACGCGGCAGATCCGGTCGACCCGGTCGCGCACCTCAGAATAGCTCAACGTGACCCGGCTGGAACGCAGCAGGGGATTGTTGCCCCATCCTTTGGCCGCCGCCTTGTCCAGCAATTCCTCGACCAGGTTGCACTGGGCCGGAAACTGCAGCTCCGGCAGGTCGTAGCGCAACTGCGGCCACTGCGCGCGGGACGGAAGCCGGTCGTGGACAAATCGGTCGGGCTGAGCGGACATGCCGGAACTCCTGCGCAACGGGGCGCTCATACTGCGGCTTCGGCGCGAAGCCGGGCGTGGTCCTTGACCCTGCCCAGCAGCTTGTGCAAGGTCGCCACGTCCTTCTCGGACAGGGCCGAGAAAGCCTCGACAATCCAGCGCTCGTGCTGGCAGGCCATTTCGTCGAACAGCTTGCGGCCTTTGGCGGTCAGGCACACCCGGTAGGCACGGCGGTCGCCGGCCACGTCGACCCGGGCCACCAGCCCCTCGGCCACCAGCTGGTCAGTGATGCCAGTCACGTTGCCGCCGGTCACCATCATCCGGCGCGAGAGTTCATTCATCTTCAGGCCGTCCGGCGCCCGCTCCAGCTGGGCCATGAGGTCGAAGCGCGGCAGGGTGGTGTCGAAGCGCTCGCGCAGCTGGCTGCGGACCTGCTTTTCGACCAGCTGGGTGCAGGTGAGCAGCCGCAGCCACAGGCGCAGCGCGTCGGGGTGCTCACTGTGGGCGCGGGCCTCCATGTCCATCGGTAGCTTCCTGGAAATCATTCCGTAAATAGTTTAAGCCTCAACAAATCACTGTCAACAGGGCATCCCCGCGCGCCAGCGCAGATGGGCTCGAGCCTGAGAAGACGACCATGTCCTACACAGAAGCCGATTGACTGCGATGGCAAGAGGGGGTAAGAATTTGCAATGGACGCACTTCTTCGCAAGATCGAGTCGCAGTTGGCGGGCCTGCCGGTGCCCGTGGCCATTCAATTGCCCGCCGGCAAGCGCGTGGGGCCTCCCGCTGCGGCCGTCACGCTCTCGTTCAAGGACTGGTCGAGTCTGGCCCGGATGGCGGCCGGCCAGATCGGACGGATGGCCGAGGATTTCGTGGAAAGCCGGGTTCAGCTGGAAGGTCGGATGCGTGACCTCATGGCCGTCGCCGCGCGCCTGCTGCCGGGCTCGCCGGTGGACAGCGACACGAGCTGGTGGACGCAGATGCTGCGCCGGGCCAGATCGGCGGCTTTCCATTCCCAGCACAAGGACGCCCAGCAGATCCAGTTCCATTACGACGTTTGCGACGATTTTTATGCCTTGTGGCTGGACCCGCGGCGGGTGTACTCCTGCGCTTACTACCGCGACATGGCCATGTCGCTGGCCCAGGCCCAGGAAGCCAAGCTCGACCATATCTGCCGCAAGCTCATGCTTCAGCCCGGGGAGAAATTCCTGGATATCGGCGCCGGCTGGGGCGGACTGCTGATGTGGGCAGCGGAGCACTACGGCGTGAACGCGACGGGCATCACGCTGTCGAAGAACCAGCATGTCCATGTGCAGCGGTTGATCGAGGAAAAAGGCCTGCAAGGCCGGGTGCGGATGCAACTGCACGATTACCGCGAAATGGACGAAGCGGAGGGCTTCGACAAGATCGCATCGGTGGGCATGTTCGAGCACGTCGGCCAAGTCAACATGCCAGGCTACTTTGGCAAGGTTTTCCGGCTGCTCAAGCCGGGCGGCCTGGTCATGAACCACGGCATCACGGCGGGCAGCGTCCATCCGGGGCAACTCGGAGCCGGCATGGGCGAGTTCATCGAGAAGTACATCTTCCCCGGGGGCGAGTTGCTGCACATCAGCCACGTTCTCAAGGACATGGCAACGGCCGGGCTGGAAATGGTCGATGCCGAAAACCTGCGTCCGCACTATGCGCGGACGCTGTGGGCCTGGTCCGACGCCCTCGAGGAGCGGCTCGACGAGGCGCAGCGGGTGCTGGAAACGACGGGCAACGTCGAAGATGCCGCCAAGGTGCTGCGGGCCTATCGCCTCTATCTGGCAGGCTGTGCGATGACCTTTGAGCAGGGTTGGATCGGCCTGCACCAGATTCTGGCAACGCGGCCGGACGGACAGTTGCAGGCCGGCTCGCTCAGGGGGGCACAATCGCCCTATCCATTCAACCGCGAGTACATGTACCCGCCGGCACCCTGAACCAACTCCTTCTTTTTCATGCTCTACAAATTCAAGTCGAAAGCCGCCGGGGACCTGATCATGCTCGAGCCCAATGGCCGGCGGGTCCTCGAAATCATCGGTAAGGACGCGCAGCCCCAGGGAATCATCCTGCCCGAGCAGATGCCCTCGGCCATCACGGCGCTGGAAGGGGCGGTCGAAAAGGAAGAGGCGGACCAGAAAGCGATGGTCGAGGAGGCCAAAGCCAAGGGAGAGGCGCCGCCGCGGCTGGATGCCGTTTCGCTGCGCCAGCGCGCCGTCCCGTTCCTGGACATGTTGCGCCGCTGCGAAAAAGCCGGCCAGGAAATTGTCTGGGGCGTTTAAGCCCTCGTTGCCTGCCGGGCTGACGGCTGCCTTGCGGTGCCCGCCCGCCGCTGCCGGCGAACGGGTGGACCCCGCGCCGGGATCAGTCGACCTTGGCGCCCGAGGCCTTCACCACCCGAGCCCACTTGATGTGCTCGTTTTCGATGTGTTTGGCGAATTCAGCGGGCGTATTGCCGCTGGGTATTGCGCCCTGAGCCAGTAGCTTTTCCTTGATCGCCGGCGTATTGAGCGACTTGGCGACTTCCTGCTGGATGCGGTTGACGATATCGGGCGACGTGCCCGCCGGCGCCAGCAGGCCGAACCAGGAGGTCGCGTCGAAACCCTTGAGGCCCGCGGCCTCCTCGATGGTGGGGACATCCGGCAACGCGGCCGAGCGCTGCCGGCTGGTGACGGCCAGCGCCTTGAGTTTGCCGGCCTTGATGAACGCCATGGACGACGGCAGGTTGTCGAACATCACGTCGGCAGTGCCGCCCACCAGGTCCATCAGTGCCGGGCCCGAGCCGCGATAGGGCAGGTGGACCATGTAGATGCCGGTCATGCTCTTGAACAGCTCGCCCGCCAGATGGATCGAGGTGCCGTTGCCGCTCGAAGCCATGTTGATCTTTCCGGGATGGGCCCTGGCGTATTTGATGAAGTCGGGCACGGTGTTGATGCCGAGGCTGCGGGCCTTCTCGGTTTGCATCACCATCACATTGGGCACGGCGGCCACCAGCGTGATCGGCACGAAATCCTTGATCGGGTCGTACGGCAGCTTGTCGTACAGGGCGCGGTTGATGCCGTGCGTGCCCACCGTCCCCATCAGCAGCGTGTAGCCGTCACCCGGCGACTTGGCGACGATGTCGGCACCCACATTGCCGCCGGCACCACCGCGGTTGTCCACAATGAACTGCTGGCCAAAGGCCTTGGACAAGTCGGGCGCGATCGCCCGCGCCAGGATGTCGGTGGTGCCGCCGGCCGCGAACGGCACGACGATCTTCACCGGCTTGTTGGGCCAGGCGGTCTGCGCCAGCGCCGGCAGCGCGAAGGCGGACAGCGCCAGCGCGCCAAGCAAGGCGCGCCTGCCGGATTGGGAAATCATTTTCACGAAAATCTCCTTCAAGGGTTCTGCATCGCAGCCACGGCGTCAACGCGACGCTGGCCTGCGGCAATGCCCATCGGTGAGGCTGCGGCATTGATGTGGTTGATGATGCCATCGTTCAGAGTGCTTGCGCGTCGCCGATGCGCGCGCTGGCATGGAATCGACCACACGCAAAGTGCCCATGGTCGGCAACGAATTCAGGCGAGGCCGGCAGGATTGAAGAAAAAAGCCGCCATGAGGCGGCTGGCGGAGTCGGTCTTTCGCCCTTCAGTCGGCGTACACGCCGGCGGCCTTGATGATCGGCCCCCATTTGGCGATTTCGCTCGCGACGAATTTCTTGTGCTCCGCCGGCTCGACCCGCTTGTCGGTCACGACCACCGCGCCCAGGCCTTCCTGCTTCTTCACGAAATCAGGATCCTTCAGCGCGACTTTGAGGGCGTCGTTCAATTTCTTCAGTGCGTCGGGTGGCGTTCCCTTCGGCGCGTAGAGGCCGTGCCAGATCGTGACCTGGAAGTCCTTCAGGCCGACCTCTTGCAGCGTGGGCAGATCCTTCAGCGCCGGTGTGGTCAGGCGGTTGGGCGTGGTGACGGCATAGGCCTTGACTTTCTTGGATTCGATCTGGCCGCTGGTATTGGTGGTCTGGTCGCACATCAGGTCGACCTGGCCGCCGATCAGGTCGGTCATGGCCGGGCCTGTGCCTTTGTAGGGGACGGTCGTCATGTCGAACTTGAGGGCGTTCATGAACAGCAGGCCGCACAGGTGGGAGGCGGCGCCGAGGCCGGCATTGGCCAGATTGACCTTGCCCTTGTTGGCGTTAAGCCAGGTGCGCAGCTCGGCGAAATTGTTTGCCGGCAGTGACGGCCGGCCGATCAGCGTCATCGGAACGTCATTGACCATGCCGAGATACTCGAAGTCGTCCAGCGTCTTGAAAGGCAGGTTGCGGTACAGCCCGGGCTGTGTGGCCATGCCGATGTGGTGCAGCAGGATCGTGTAACCGTCCGCGCTGGCCTTGGCCACCTTGTTGGCGCCGATGGTCCCACCTGCGCCCGCCGCGTTGTCCACGAGGATGGTGGAGGCCCCGAGCGGCTTGCGCATGGCTTCGGCCAAGTCGCGCGCTACCCGGTCGGTCGGTCCGCCGGCGGCGAACGGCACGACGATGGTGATGGCCTTGTCCTTGATCGGAAACTCGGCGGCTTGCGCGCCGAGCACGGCGGACGCCAGCATGGCCAGGGGCGCCAGGGACTTGAGCAATGAGTTCATGTGAAGCTCCTTGAAGTGGACCGATAAATGGTACGGTTGACCCGGTCCACCGCCATCGCGGGAATTACGTACACCCGAGACCGGGACAAAGCCCGGCTGCCCTTCGCTTTATTTGTAGCTGCGCGCGTCCTCGATCACCTTGCCGTCGTTGGGCAGGGTGCCGGGTTCGAGCAGCTGGACGTCCCCGCGCAGCTTGGTGACGTCGCGGATGGCCTGGCCGATGCGCGCATCCAGCCCATGGGGGGCGCTGGCCGCTTCGACCTTGAGCGTCATCACGTCATTGGCCATCTCACCGCTCACCACCAGCCGCGCCTTGAGCACCTCGGGAAAGCGCCGCGCGATATCGGCAACCTGTCCCGGATGCACGAACATGCCGCGGATCTTGGTGGTCTGGTCGGCGCGCCCCATCCAGCCCTTGATCCGGTTGTTGGTGCGCCCCGTCGGACAGGTTCCGGGCAGCAACGCCGACAGGTCGCCCGTGCCGAAGCGGATGAGCGGGTAATCGGGATTGAGCGTGGTGACCACCACTTCGCCCACCTCGCCCTCGGGCACCGGGTCGCCGGTGCCAGGACGCACGATCTCCACGATCACGCCTTCGTCCAGCACCAGGCCTTCCCGGGCTTCGGTTTCATAAGCGATCAGGCCGAGGTCGGCAGTCGCGTAGCTCTGGTACACCGCCAGCCCGCGTTGGGCAAACCAGTCGCGCAATGTGGGCGGCAGGGCCTCGCCGCCGGTCAGCCCCTTGTGCATGCTGGAAATGTCGTCGCCGGTCTCCAGTGCTTTCTCGATCAGGATGCGCAGGAAGCTCGGTGTTCCCATGTAGGCATCGGGCCTGAGTTCGGCGATGGCCTGAAGCTGCTGCTCGGTCTGGCCCACTCCCGCCGGGAATACGGTACAGCCGACCGCGTGGGCGCCCGACTCCATGATGAAAGCGCCGGGTGTCATGTGGTAGCTGAAGGCGTTGTGAACCAGCTCACCGGACCGGAAGCCCGCGGCGTACATGGCCCGTCCGGCGCGCCAGTAGTCGCGTCTCGCGCCCTCGGGCTCGTAGACCGGGCCCGGCGAGGAAAAAAGGCGCGGCATGCCGGGGCCTCGCCGCAGCGCCGAGAAGCCGCCGAACCAGTCGGTGGCGCGCTGTGCTTTCTGGCGCGCGAAGAGTTCGTGCTTCCGCGTGACGGGCAGAGCTGCCAATGCCTGGCGCGTGGTGATGCCAGCGACATCGATTCCAGCCAGGATCTCGGCAAAGGCCAGGCAGGCCTGCTGCGCATGGGCCACCTGCCGGGGCAGCGCCGCCAGCAGCGCAGCTTCGCGCTGCGCCGGTTCGCGCGTTTCAAGCGCGTCGAAATAGGAAGTCATGAAAGGCTCCGAAGCGAAAACTTGTCCGAGCGGCCAACCATGCACGACGTGACGGCCATGAGCGCCGCCGGGCCGCCCCAAGGCGCGAGGGCCCCCTCGGGGGGCAGCGCAGTACACGCAGTGACAAGCGTGGGGGTCATTTAAGCCAGCCAGCGCTTGCGCCGCTTGTAGCTCTTGACGTCGCGGAAGCTCTTGCGCTCGCCCCCGCCCACGCCCAGGTAGAACTCCTTGACATCCTCGTTGGTGGCCAGCTCGGCGGCGGGGCCGTCCATGACCACGCGACCGATCTCCATGATGTAGCCGTAGTCCGAGTATTTCAGCGCCATGTTGGTGTTCTGCTCGGCCAGCAGGAAGGTGACCCGCTCCTTGGCGTTGAGGTCCTTCACGATCTCGAACACTTCCTGCACGATCTGGGGTGCCAGCCCCATGGAAGGCTCGTCGAGCAGCACCATGCTCGGGTTCGCCATCAGGGCCCGGCCGATGGCGCACATCTGCTGTTCCCCGCCCGAGGTATAGGCAGCCTGCGAGCTGCGGCGCGTTTTCAAGCGGGTGAAATAGCTGTAGACCTTCTCCAGATTGGCGGCGATCTCGGCCTTGCTGGACCTCGTGTAGGCGCCCGTCAGAAGGTTTTCTTCGATGGTGAGGTGGGCGAAGCAATGGCGCCCCTCCATCACCTGCACCACGCCGCGCTGCACCAGGTCGGAGGGCGACAGGTTTTCGATCCGCTCGCCCCGCAGTTCGATCGAGCCTTTGGTGACCGCACCGCGCTCGCCCTTGAGCAGGTTGGACACGGCGCGCAAAGTCGTGGTCTTGCCCGCGCCGTTGCCGCCCAGAATGGCCACGATGCCGCCTTCTGGAACCTGCAATGAGACGCCCTTCAGCACGAGGATCACATGGTTGTAGATGACCTCGATGCCGTTGACGTTGAGAACGATGTTTTTCGAGTCCATGCGTTTCCTGTGTTCACCAATCGAAAGACTCATGCCTTTCGATTGGCGGCTCCTTTGGAGCCGCTGCCCCTCCCGCCTGGCGGGAGGGGTTGGGGGAGGGTGCCGTCAGTACCGCGGTACGCCGGCGATTGCCAGTCTTACGACTGGCAATCCGAAGGCGTGCGCCGCGTCAGTTTTTTCTCGACCGCGTACTTGTCCGCTGCGGCCTTGATCATCGGCTTGAGGATCTGCTCGTCGGCCTGGTACCAGTCGGAGGAAAACTCCCACTTCTTGCCGTCCCAGGTGTGGATGCGGGCCCAGGTCGAACCCATGTGGTCCTGGCAGGAAGTGCTGACGGGCCGCATCACGCCGGCAAAACCCAAGGCATCGAGCTTCTTCTGGTCCAGGTTCAGGTTCTCAAGGCCCCAGCGCACCTGTTCGGTGTTCATGACCTTGCCCTTGCCGAAACGCTCCTGCGCACGCCGCACCGCTTCGACGCCGAGCATCTGGATGATCAGTCCGCGCATGTACAGGACCTGACCCACCTCGTCCCTGGGGCCGGATCCCTGACCCTTGTCGTGCACGTACTTGATGATGTCCTGCACCACCTTGGAACCGTGGTCGGCGCCGTGTTGCAGTGCCAGCGCGTTGTATCCCTTGGCGCCCATGCCGACGTCCTTCACATCGGGTTCGGCACCCGACCACCAGACGCCGTACATCTTTTCGCGCGGGTAGCCGGTGGCTTGCGCTTCCTTGAGCGCCGTGGAATTCATCACGCCCCAGCCCCACAGAAGCACGTAATCAGGACGCGACTGGCGCACCTGCAGCCAGGTCGCTTTCTGCTCGACGCCGGGTGCGGTTACCGGCAACAGCTGCAGTTCGAAGCCATGCATCTTGGCGCGTTCCTGCAGCAGCGCGATCGGCTCCTTGCCGAACGGGCTGTCGTGATAGACCAGCGCGATCTTCTTGCCTTTGAGCTTGTCGAAGCCACCCTCTTTCTTGGCGATGTGCTGGATCAGCACATCGGCGCCCGTCCAGTAGCTGCCCAGGATCGGGAAGTTCCACTTGAAGACGCCGCCATCCTGCGATGCGGCCAGGCCGTAACCCACGGTGAGAATCGGCATCTTGTCGCCCGGCGCCTTGTCGGTCAGCGCGAACGTGATCCCGGTGGACTGCGGTTCGAACAAGGTGTTGGTCTTGCCCTTGAGACGCTCATAGCATTCCACGCCACGGGCCGTGTCGTAGGCGGTTTCGCACTCCTCGTAGGTGAGCTTCACCCCATTGACGCCGCCGTCGCGCGCGTTGACCAGTTTGAGATAGTCCTGCTTGCCGTTGGCCCACGGTGTGCCGTTGGGGGCGTAGGCGCCGGTGCGGTAAACCAGGAGCGGAAAGAACTGCTCCTTGGCTTGTGCGAACGCGCTGGTGGTCAGCGCGGACGCGCCCGCCGCCAGGACGGCGGCGGCGATCAAGAGTCTGGAAAGCTTCATGGTGTCTCCTTTTGATGAACTTGAAGCGGGGCGAAGAAAGCGGGGCATCAGTGCGGGAACGGCCACAGGCGCAGCTTCTGCTTGCCGGTGGACCACAGCTTGGCCAGGCCATGCGGTTCGACGATCAGGAACCAGACGATCAGCGCGCCGAAGATCATGAGTTCGGCATGTGAAGCGGCTGCGGTCGAGATGTTCACGCCCAGGGTTCTGCCCAGCACGGGCAGAAACTGATTCAATGCGATGGGCAGCACCACGATGAATGCGGCGCCGAAGAAGCTCCCCATGATGGAGCCCAGGCCGCCGATGATGACCATGAACAGGAGCTTGAAGGACAGGTCCACCGAGAACGCGGCCGGCTCCCACGCACCCAGGTAGACGAAGGCCCACAGCGCCCCGGACACGCCGATGATGAACGAGCTGACGGCGAAAGCGCTGAGCTTGGCAAACATCGGGCGAATGCCGATGACTGCCGCCGCGACGTCCATGTCGCGAATGGCCATCCATTCCCGGCCGATTGCGCTGCGCACGAGGTTCTTGGTCAGCAGGGCAATGACGACCAGCAGGCTGAGGCAGAACAGGTATTTGGGGACCGGACCTTCGATCGGCCATCCCAGAACCTGAAGGCCCGAAACCGAGACCGATCCCGACGAAGAATTGTTGGTGAACCACTTGACGCGCAGGAACATCCAGTCGCTGAAGAACTGGGCCGCCAGGGTGGCCACCGCCAGATACAGACCCTTGACGCGCAGGCTGGGCAAACCGAACAGGATGCCGAACGCGGTGGCGCACAAGCCGCCCAGGACGATGGCCGGAATCAGGGGCATTCCCGGAATGCGCACGAAGAAGTTGTACGACGCGTAGGCACCCACGGCCATGAAGGCGCCCGAGCCCAGTGAGATCTGGCCGCAATAGCCCACCAGCACGTTCACGCCGAGCGCGGCCAGCGACATGATGAGAAAGGGAGTCAGGATGGCCCGAAAAAGGTATTCGTCGCCCAGCATCGGCACGCCCAGAAAGGCAAAGGCGATCAGCGCGAGGACGAAGTACCTGTCCTGCGCGATCCCAAAGATCTGCTGGTCAGAGCGATACGTCGTCTTGAACTGGCCGTTTTCACGATAGAGCATGGGGTGTCTCGATAATTGCGATCGTTGATCTTTTAGCTACGACACGCTGCGCTTGACTTTGCTGCGCAAAGTCAGTCTCCGCTGAAAAATTACCGGCGGGTATTTCATACCCTGTCGATAATCTTTTCGCCGAACAGCCCTTGCGGCCGGATCAGCAGGAAACCGAGCGCGAGGACGTAGGCAAACCAGATCTCGATGCCTCCGCCCACGAAGTGCCCCAGGTACACCTCGGAAAGCTTCTCGCCCACGCCGATGATGAGGCCTCCCACGATGGCGCCGGGCACGGAGGTCAGCCCTCCCAGGATGACCACCGGCAACGCGCGAAGGGCCACCGTGGTGAGCGAGAATTGCACGCCCAGCTTGCTGCCCCAGATCATCCCCGCCACCAGTGCCACCACCCCGGCCACGCACCACACGATCACCCAGATGCGGTTGAGCGGAATGCCGATCGACTGGGCGGCCTGGTGGTCGTCGGCCACGGCGCGCAGCGCCCGGCCCGTGGCGGTCTTCTGGAAAAACAGGCTCAGCGCCGCCACCAGCACGGCGGCGATGAGTGCCGCATAGAGATCTTCCTTGTTGATCAGGATGCCGCCGTCGAATACGGACTCGAACGCCATGATCGGCTCCTTGGGCATGCCGATGTCGATCTTGTAGATGTCGTTGCCAAATATTCCCTGACCCAGGCCCTCCAGGAAGTAGGCGATGCCCAGCGTGGCCATCAGCAGGGTCGCGGCTTCCTGATTGACCAGATGGCGCAATACCAGCCGCTCGATGATCCAGGCTGCCACGAACATCACGGCGCCTGCCCCCGCAAAGGCCACCAGGTTGGCCAACAGGACGCTTTGGATGCCCGTGTATTGCGGGAACCATTCGGCAAAGCGTGCCATCGCCAGCGCCGCGAACAGCACCATTGCGCCCTGCGCGAAGTTGAACACGCCGGACGCCTTGAAGATCAGCACGAAGCCGAGCGCCACCAGCGAATACAGCATGCCGGCCATCAGGCCCCCGAGCACCGTTTCCAGAAAGAATCCCATGGTCTTGAGTCCTAGCTCGATGTGCCGAGGTACGCCTTGATGACGTCCGGATTGTTGCGAACTTCACCCGGCGTGCCGTCGCCGATCTTCTTGCCGTAGTCGAGCACCACGACCCGGTCGCTGATGTCCATCACCACTCCCATGTCGTGCTCGATCAGCACCACGGTGGTCCCGAACTCGTCGTTCACGTCGAGGACGAAGCGGCACATGTCCTGCTTCTCTTCCACGTTCATGCCGGCCATGGGTTCGTCCAGCAGCAGCACCTGCGGCTCCATCGCCAGCGCGCGGCCCAGGTCGACGCGCTTCTGCAACCCATAAGGCAGTTGCCCGACCGGGGTCTTGCGGTGCGCCTGGATTTCCAGGAAGTCGATGATGTGCTCGACGAATTCGCGGTGCCGCATCTCCTCTTTTTCCGCCGGCCCGATGCGCAGGGCCTGCAGGAACAGGTTGCTCTTGATGCGCAGGTTGCGCCCGGTCATGATGTTGTCGAGCACGCTCATGCCCTTGAACAGGGCCAGGCTCTGGAAGGTGCGGGCCACGCCCATCACGGCCACCTGGTGGCTGTTCATGTGCTTGAAGGTCTTGCCGCGGAAGCTGATCGAGCCTTGCTGCGGCTGGTACACGCCGTTGATGCAATTGAGCAGCGAACTCTTGCCGGCGCCGTTGGGACCGATGATGGCGCGGATCTCATGCTCTTTCACATTGAAGGAAATGTCGGCCAGGGCCTTGACCCCGCCGAAACTGAGCGAAATGTTCTGCACATCGAGAATGACCTCTCCGACCATGCGACCCGGCGCGAGCGGCTGGTTGGCGCTGGTCTGCTCGACCAGGCGCGCTGCCATTTCCGGCGGCACGGCCGCGCCCGGTTCGGCCCGCAAGGTGATGCTGCTCATGCTGCGGCCTTTACGGTAGTGAACGTCCGGGTGTCGTCGATCTTCAGCGTGGCGCTGATGCTGCCGGTGCGCCCGTCTTCGAATTTCACCTGGGTGTCGATGAACTGCTCGCTCTTGCCGCCGTACAGGGCGTCGACAAGCACCTGGTATTTCTCCGCGATGAAGCCGCGCCGGACCTTGTTGGTGCGGGTCAGCTCGCCGTCGTCCGCGTCCAGTTCCTTGTGCAGGATCAGGAAGCGGCTGACCTGCGAGCCGGCCAGGTGCTCGTCGACTGCCAGGTCGGCGTTCACCTTCTCGACGCACTCCTTGACAAGCTGGTAGACCTCGGGTTTTTGCGCCAGGTCGGTATAGCCGGCATAGGGCAGGTTGCGCCGCTCGGCCCAGTTGCCCACCGCGTCGAAGTCGATGTTGATCATCACGCAGACCTGCTCGCGGCCGTCGCCGTAGGCCACCACTTCCTTGATGTAGGGGAAGAACTTGAGCTTGTTTTCCACGTACTTGGGCGCGAACATGGCGCCGTCGTTGGCCCCGCCGCGGATGCGGCCCACGTCCTTGACGCGGTCGATGATCTTCAGATGGCCCTGGGCATCCAGGAAGCCGGCATCGCTGGTGTGGTACCAGCCGTCCGCCGTCAACACTTCGGCAGTGGCCTTGGGATTCTTGTAGTACTCCTTGAGCAGCCCGGGCGAGCGCACCAGGACCTCGCCGTTCTCGGCGACCTTGATCTCGACCCCGCTGATGGGGATGCCCACCGTGTCGGCCTTGGCCTGATCGTCGGGTTGCAGGCAGACGAACACCGCGGTTTCGGTGGAGCCGTACAGCTGTTTGAGGTTGATGCCGATGGAACGGTAGAACGTGAACAGATCCGGCCCGATCGCCTCACCGGCGGTGTAGGCCACACGCACTCTGGAAAAACCCAGGTTGTTGCGCAGCGGCCCATACACGAACAGGTTGCCCAGGAAGTAGGCCAGCCGATCGATCGCGCCAACCGGCTTCTTGTCCATCAGCGAGGGGCCCACGCGCTTGGCCACATCCATGAAGCCATTGAACATCCTGCGCTTGATCCAGCCGGCGTCCTCCATCCGGATCATCACGGTTGTGAGCATGGCTTCGAATACCCGGGGCGGCGCGAAGTAATAGGTCGGCCCGATCTCTTTCAAGTCGATCATCACGGTGGCCGACGACTCGGGGCAATTGACCACATAGCC
>DIZF01000084.1 GCA_002427815.1 Ramlibacter tataouinensis | reverse complement strand
TCGTCCCAGCCGATGCACCCGTCGGTGACGCTCTGGCCATAGCGCAGGCCCGAACGGCCGGCGACTATGTCCTGGCGGCCGGCGACCAGATGGCTTTCCAGCAGGATGCCCGCGATGGCCTGGGAGCCGCTCGCCAGTTGCCGTGCGATATCCGCCGCGACCTCGGGTTGACGCCGGTAATCCTTGGCGCTGTTGCCGTGGCTGCAGTCGACCAGCAGCCGTGGCGCCAGGCCCGCTTCGGCCAGGGCCCGCGCCGCGCTGTCGACGCTGGCGGCGTCGTAGTTGGTTGCACTGCCGGCACCGCGCAGCACCAGATGCGCATCGGGGTTGCCGGTGGTGGTCACCACGATGGCGCGCCCTTCCAGCGAAATGCTCGGAAAGCGATGCTCCTGGGCCGCGACATGGATGGCGTCGATCGCCACCTGCACGCTGCCGTTGGTGGCGTTCTTGAAGCCCAGCGGCGCCGACAGCGCGGAAGCCATCTGGCGGTGCAAGGGGCTTTCGACGGTACGCGCTCCGATCGCGCCCCAGCTCAGCAGCTCCGCGTAATACTGGGGTGTGACCAGGTCCAGAATCTCCGAAGCGGCGGGCACGCCCAGTCGCGCGCATTCCAGCAGGATGCGGCGCGCCGCCCGCAAACCCGCCCCGATGTCGCCGGCGCCGTCCAGGCTGGGGTCGTAGATCAGGCCTTTCCAGCCCATTCGCGTGCGCGGCTTCTCGAAGTAGACGCGCATCACCGGGAACAAGGCGTCGGCGGTGCGGGCCATCAGCTCGCGCAGGCGGCCGGCGTATTCGAGGGCGGACGCGGGATCGTGAATCGAGCAGGGGCCCACGATCACCAGCAGCCGCGGGTCCTGGCCGCGCAGGATGCTGCGCACCGTTTCACGCGAGCGCGCGATGTGCTCCGCCTGCGCTTCGCTGCACGGCAGCTCTTCGCGCAAGGTCAGCGGCGAAGGCAGCACGTCCTCGCGCGCAATGTGCAGATCGGAGATGCGAGTGGTCATTGGGTGCGTACCGGCAAAGCTGGCGAGCTTAATACAAGCCGCGCACTCGGGCGTGCAACCGGGCCAGGCCGAGCAGCGCGTCGGTGAAGGGCGTGGCGACACCGGTCAGCCCGCCCAGTTCCTTGACCACGGTGACCAGCGCGTCGAGTTCCACCGCCTTGCCCGCCTCGACGTCCTGCAGCATCGAAGTCTTGAAGGCGCCCAGCTTGCGCGTGACCTGATGCCGGTCTTCCGGTCGCTGTTCTATGGGAATGCCGATGCGCGATCCGATCTCGCGGGCCTCCAGCATCACGGCGCTGATGAAGCCGCGCACCAGGTCATCGTTCATGATCAGGTCGGTCGTCGCGCCGGTGATCGCGCTGATCGGATTCACCGTCATGTTGCCCCAGAGTTTGTACCAGATGTCCTTCTGGATCTGCCCGGACAGCACGGTCTCGAAGCCGGCCCCCTCCAGCAGCGCCGCCAGCGCCCGCACCCGCTGCGTCTGTTCGCCCGAAGGCTCGCCGATGATCAGCTTGTTGCCGAAGTGATGCCGGGCCAGGCCCGGTGCTTCCAGCGAGCAGCTCGCATGCACCACGCAACCGATGATGTCCCGGGCCGGTACGGCCCGGGCGATGGCGCCGTCGGGATCGACCGCCTGCAACCTCGTGCCGGCGTAGCCGCCGCCAAAGCCTTCGAAGAACCACCAGGGCACGCCGTTCATGGCGGTGAGCACCACTGTCTGCGGACCCAGCAGCGGCGCGATGCCCTGCGCCACCTGCGCCATCGCCGGCGCCTTGACGGCGACGACAACCAGATCCTGCACGCCCAACCCGGCCGGCTGTTCGCTGGCCCGCACCGCGGTCGACACCGTCTCGTCGTTCTCGCGCAATCGCAAACCGCGCGTGCGCAGCGCCGCCAACGTGTCGCCGCGAGCGACCACGCTGATCTCGCAGCCGCTCTGCGCCAGCTTCACACCGAGCCAGCCGCCGATGGCGCCGGCACCGTAGATACAGACTTTCATGCTCATGCCATTTCCAAGCTATCGGTTGAACAGCGGGTGCAGGTTGCTGTGCCTGGCGTCGTAGACCTGACCCGGGCTCTCGTCGATCTGGATCGTCACGCCGATGCGCCTTTTTTCGAAGGCCTGGGCAAACCGGGCCTGGACCTCTTGCAGCACCGCATCGCCGGCCCTCTTTTGGGATGCTGCGCTGCGCCCGGCCGCGATCCGGATGTTGATGTAGCAAAAACCATGGTCGCCCTTGCCGTCGGCCACGGCGTATGCGTGCGCGGGATAGGCCAGCACCCGCGTTCCCCCGATCGGGAACAGCGGTTTGCCGCCCTCGTCCGTCTGCGCGATCAGAGCCTCGGCGATCACGCGGCAAAGCGCCGGCATGTCCAGCTCCGGCTCCAGGTTGGCGGTGTATTGAACGACGACGTGCGGCATGACCTTGTGGATCCTTATTGGGGTCAGATTCCAATCAATTGCCAGGCAAGGGGCCCGAGTCCATGAGCCTACCCATGACGCGCGCCTCCATTACCTCGGCCGTCGTCCAGCGTCACGGCGGGCTGCGGCGCGGTGTTCACGTGCAGCGAGAACACGTCCGGCCGCGCATAGTGGCCCACGACGTCGAAATCCATCTGCGCCATCGGAATCAGCGCCAGGTCGAGCTCGGCGGTGAGCAGCGCATCCTCGTTGTAGACCGGGCCCGCCAGCACCTTGCCCAGCGGATCGATGATCATGCTGCCGCCGCGCATCAGCACGGTGTCGGGCGCCTCCGGCAGCCGGTTGTTCATCTGGTCGCCGGGAAACTGCGAGCGGCGCAGGTGCTGGCACGCCGACAGCACGAAGCAGCGGCCTTCCAGCGCGATGTGCTGCATGGTCGAGGCCCAGCTGTCGCGGTCGTCCGCCGTCGGCGCGCAATAGAGGGCGATGCGCTGCTGGTACATGGCCATGCGCAGCGCCGGCATGTAGTTCTCCCAGCAGATGACGGCGCCCAGCTTGCCATAGGGTGTGTCCACCGCGGCCAGCGTCGAGCCGTCGCCGAAACCCCAGACCAGCCGCTCCAGCGCCGTGGGCATGAGCTTGCGGTGCTTGCCGAGGACCCGCCCGTCGGGGCCGAGATAGACCGCCGTGCAATAGAGGGTGCCGCCGTCGCGCTCGATGATGCCCACCACCACGTAGACGCGGTGCTGCGCGGCCGACTTGGCCAGGCGCGCGATCTCCGGCCCGTCGACGGTCACGGCCGCGTCGAAATAGCGCTTGAACTCGGCGCGGCCCGCCGGCGTGCGGCCGCCCAGGTAGATATGGAAGTCGGTGCCCTTGGGATAACCGCCGATGAAGGCCTCGGGAAACACCAGCAACTGCACGCCGCGCGCGGCCGCGTCGGCCATCAGCGCCAGCGCCCGCTCGATGGTGGCGGGCGTGTCCAGCAGGACGGTGGCGGTCTGCGCGACCGCGGCGATCAGTTTGCTCATGGGGGCAACTCCTTGCCGGACGTGCGGCAATGTTCTTCGGTGCAAAGAATACCGCGTCGCCTTCAATGATCGGAAACCGCCGGGCCAATGCCGCCCGGTTCGGCCCCCGTGGGCGGCTATAGTCAGCCCGCCATGGCCAAGGAAAAAACCAGTTACACCTGCACCGAATGCGGCGGCTCCAGCCCGCGCTGGCTGGGCAAGTGCCCGCACTGCGAGGCCTGGAACACGCTGATCGAAACCGTGGTCGAGGCGGGGGCCGGCAACCGGCATCGCTTCGCGTCGCTGGCCAAGACCTCCCAGGTGGCCGCGCTGGCGGACATCGAGGCCAGCGAGATCGAGCGCACACCCACCGGCATAGCCGAGCTCGACCGGGTGCTGGGCGGCGGCATCGTCGAGGGCGGCGTGGTGCTGATCGGCGGCGATCCCGGCATCGGCAAGTCGACCCTGCTGCTGCAGGCACTCGATGGTCTGCAACGCGCGCAGATTTCTACGCTCTACGTAACAGGCGAGGAAAGCGGAGCCCAGGTGGCGCTGCGTTCGCGCCGCCTCGGCCTGGACAACTCCCAGGTGAAGGTGCTGGCCGAGATCCAGCTGGACAAGATACTGGCTACCATCGCTTCCGTGCAGCCGGCGGTGGCGGTGATCGACTCGATCCAGACCGTGTATTCGGACCTGCTGACCTCCGCGCCCGGCTCGGTGGCGCAGGTGCGCGAGTGCGCCGCCCACCTGACGCGGGCGGCCAAGGCGGGCGGCACCTGCATCGTGCTGGTCGGCCATGTCACCAAGGAAGGCGCGCTGGCGGGGCCCCGGGTGCTGGAGCACATGGTCGACACCGTGCTGTACTTCGAAGGCGATACCCATTCCAGCTTCCGCCTGGTGCGCGCCATCAAGAACCGCTTCGGCGCCGTGAACGAGATCGGCGTGTTCGCCATGACGGAGAGGGGTCTGAAGGGCGTGGCCAATCCGAGCGCGATCTTCCTGTCGCAGCACAGCGAGCCGGTGCCGGGCAGCTGCGTGCTGGTCACGCTCGAGGGCACCCGGCCGATGCTGGTGGAAATCCAGGCGCTGGTCGACAGCGGCGGGGTCAGCCCGCGCCGGCTCTCGGTCGGCCTGGACCGGGACCGGCTCGCCATGCTGCTGGCGGTGCTGCACCGCCATGCCGGCGTGGCGTGCATGGACCAGGACGTGTTCGTCAATGCCGTCGGCGGGGTGCGCATCAGCGAGCCCGCGGCCGACCTGGCCGTGATGCTGGCGATCACCTCGAGCCTGCGCGGCAAGCCGCTGCCCAAGGGCTTCATTGCCTTCGGCGAAGTGGGCCTGGCCGGCGAGGTGCGGCCGGCGCCACGCGGCCAGGAGCGGCTGCGCGAAGCGGCCAAGCTGGGCTTCTCGGTGGCGGTGGTGCCCAAGGCCAACGCCCCGCGCAAGGGCAGTCGCGAGATCGAGGGGCTGACCCTGCACCCGGTCGAGCGGATCGAGGAAGCCATGGAAGTGGTGCGGGGGCTGGGGTGAAGCGCGATACGCACTTGCCACAATCAGCCGTCGGTCGGCCCGATAGGACAATCGCTGCATGGACCTGAAGAAGATTCTCGTGCCCGTGTTCGGCGCGGTGCTGGCCATTGGAGCCTGGCGTGCCTACGGCTGGGGCGGCATCGCGCTGGTCTCAGGCGCGGTGCTCATGTGGATGCTGCTGCATTTCAACCGTGTCACCAATGTGCTCGGCCGCGCCGCCATCAATCCGGTGGGCTCCGTGGGCAGCGCGGTGATGCTCAATGCCAAGCTCAAACCCGGCGCCAACCTGCTGCGGGTGGTGGCCATGACACAAGCGCTGGGCGAGCGGCTTTCCGCCGAGGGCGAGCAGCCCGAGATCTATCGCTGGACCGATGGCGGCGCCTCCAGCGTGACGGCGGAATTCGCCAACGGCAAGCTGGTGAAGTGGACGCTGGTGCGGCCGCCTCAACAAGAGGATGTCGCGGCAGGCGGCCCAGCCGGCAGCTAGCGGCTCACCGGACTTCGCGCTCGGCGTCCTGCGCGAAATCGGCGTCCGGCCCCGTGTCCTTGGCCCAGCCCGGGTACATGGCCGCGAAATCGGCGGCGATCTGCGCCACCGGCACGTCGTCGAAGCTGCCGCGCTGGTTCACGTACTCCATGTGGCGCCGCCCCTCGCGGTCGTACGGGTGGTACAGCGAATCGGTGCGGCCGTCCCAGTCCATCGCCCGGATGCCGAAGCGGTCGCACAGCTCCACGTTGAAGGCGGGCGTGGACTTGACCCAGCCGCCGTCCAGCCACATCTCGGTGTAGCCGTGCCAGATGTACAGGTCGGTCTGCAGGATGGCGCGCAGGCGCTCGGTCGACAGGTGATTGCGCACGTCGGCGTAGCCCACCCGCGCCCGGATGCCGGCCGCCCGCGCCGCCGCCGCCAGCAGCGCGGCCTTCGGGACGCACCAGCCGAAGCCGCATTCCAGCACCCGGCTGGCCCGCAGGCCGGGGATGCTGAGATCGACATGGTAGGGGTCGTAGCGGAAACCGTCGCGCACCAGGTAGTAAAGCTCGACGGCGCGATCGCGGTCGGTGGCGCCGCGCGCGCGCTGCGCGAACTCGATCACGGCCGGGTGGTCGCTGTCGATCAGCGGCGTGGCGGCCAGGGTGGCGGGGCTGGGCTGGGTGTCGTTCATCTCCATGGGCTCCGGTTGCGGTCCACTATACCGTCTCATAATTGCCAACCTGCAACCCGCTTCAGGAGACCCGGATGCCTTGTTACTCGATCGACGGTGTCGTGCCGGTGGTGGACCCCAGCGCCTTCGTGCACCCCACCGCCGTGCTGATCGGCGATGTCATCGTCGGGCCCAATTGCTACGTCGGCCCCTGCGCCTCCCTGCGCGGCGACTTCGGCCGCATCGTGCTCGGACCGGGCTCGAACGTGCAGGACAGCTGCGTCATCCATGGATTCCCCAAGCAGGACACGGTGGTGGAGGAAAACGGCCACATCGGGCATGGTGCGGTGCTGCACGCCTGCGTGGTCCGGCGCGGCGCCCTGGTGGGCATCAACGCCGTGGTCATGGACGAAGCGGAGATCGGCGAGGAGGCCACGGTGGCGGCCTGCTCGTTCGTGCCGGTGGGCATGCGAGTTGACCCGCGCAGCCTGGTGGCGGGGATTCCGGCCAAGGTGCGGCGCACGATGGGAACCAGGGAGATCGCCTGGAATGCCGATGGCACGCGGGCCTATCACGAGCTGACCGGCCGCTGCCTGGACTCCTTGCGCGAGACCCAGCCGCTGACGCAGGTCGAGCCGGACCGCAAGCGGCTCCCGGCAACGAAGGTCGACGCCCTGATGGAGGCCAGGGATCGCGGGATTCGGGAAGCTTAAAATCCACAGGATTTACCCCGAATGACAAAGGACGCCTCATGATCGCACCCCCCTCGATGGCCGACCGCGACGGCAAGATCTGGATGGACGGCGAAATGGTGGAGTGGCGCGACGCCAAGATCCATGTGCTCACGCACACTCTGCACTACGGCTGCGGCGTGTTCGAGGGCGTCCGGGCCTACAACACCGTCAACGGCACGGCCATCTTCCGGCTGCAGGAGCACACCGAGCGGCTCTTCAACAGCGCCAAGATCCTGCGCATGACGATTCCATTCAGCAAGGAGCAGGTCAACCAGGTGCAGCGCGACGTGGTGCGCGCCAACAAGCTGGAGAGCTGCTACATCCGCCCGCTCGTGTGGATCGGCTCGCAGAAGCTCGGCGTCAGCCCGCGCGGCAACCAGATCCACCTGATGGTGGCGGCCTGGCCCTGGGGCGCGTACCTGGGCGAGGAGGGCATGAAGCGCGGCATCCGCGTCAAGACCTCCAGCTACACCCGGCACCACGTCAATATCACCATGACGCAGGCCAAGGCGGTGAGCAACTACACCAACTCGATCCTGGCCAACATGGAGGCGCTGGACGACGGCTACGACGAGGCGCTGCTGCTGGACAGCTCGGGCTTCGTCAGCGAAGGCGCGGGCGAGAACATCTTCGTGGTCAAGGGCGACGTCATCTACACGCCCGATCTGTCGGCCGGCGCGCTCAACGGCATCACCCGCAACACCGTGTTCGGTATCTGCAAGGACCTCGGCATCGAGATCGTGCAAAAGCGCATCACGCGCGACGAGGTCTACATCGCCGACGAAGCCTTCTTCACCGGCACCGCCGCGGAAGTGACGCCCATTCGCGAGCTGGACCGGCTGGAGATCGGCGCCGGCTCGCGCGGCCCGGTCACCGAAAAGATCCAGAGCGCTTTCTTCGAGATCGTCAACGGGCGCAATCCCAAGTACAGCCACTGGCTGACCAAGGTCTGATATGACTGCTGCAACTGCCAAGAAGGATTTCGTCGTCGAGCTGCTGGCGAAGGACCTCAACGCCAATGGCGGCGTGTTCTGCCCCAACCCGGCTGCCGGCATGAAGCTGTGGAACAACCACCCGCGCATTTACCTCGACGTGGCTGCCACCGGTGAGGCCAGGTGCGCCTACTGCGGGACGGTGTATCGGCTGAAAGCGGGCGAGCATTTCGACGGCGGCCATTAATTGGGGTCAGACTCCGATTTCGTGCCTGATCAGAGGGGGTCAGAGCCCAATTTCGTTGGAGGCGATTGCGCTCCGTATGCAGCCTCGTCCTGAATCGGGATCCGAGCCCAGGTCACTGGACGTATGAAGCCTCGTCCTGAATCGGGATCCGGGCCCAGGTGTCTGGTAATCGCCCCGCAGTGGATCGGCGATGCGGTGATGACCGAGCCGCTGCTGCGCCGCCTGCACGCACGCGGCGAACGGATCGCGGTAGGTGCCTTGCCCTGGGTGGCGCCGGTCTACCGGGCCATGCCGCAGGTCGATGAAGTCATCGAGTTCCCGTTCCAGCATGGCGGGCTGCAATTCAAGGCGCGCCGCTCGGTCGCCCGGCAGGTGCAGGGCCGCTTCGACACGGCCTATGTGCTGCCCAATTCGCTCAAGAGCGCATTGCTGCCCTTCCTGTCCGGCATTCCCAAACGGATCGGCTATCTGGGCGAAGCGCGGGTCGGCCTGCTCACGCACCGGCTGAAGAATCCGAAGAACAAGCCGCCGATGGTGGCGTTCTACTCGGCGCTCAGCGGCGACAAGGACGGGCTCGAACAGGACCGCCCGCGCCTGCAGTTGCCGCCGGCGCAGATCGATGCCGTGCTGGCCCGGCTGGGTCTGCCATCGGGAAGCTACGTCGTTTTCGCACCCGGCGCCGAGTACGGCCCGGCCAAGCGCTGGCCCGTCGAGCATTTCGCGGCGCTCGCGCGCGGGCTCGATCTCGTGGCTGTGTTGCTGGGTTCCGCCAAGGAAGCCGCGATCTGCGATGAAATCACCGCCCTGGCCGGCCCCGGCAAATGCCTGAACCTGGCGGGCAAGACCGCCCTGGCCGACGCGTTCGCCCTCATTGCCGGCTGCCGGGTGATGGTCAGCAACGATTCAGGGCTGATGCATGTGGCGGCAGCTTTTGGCGTGCCGCAGGTGGCGCTGTTCGGATCGTCGAGTCCGCTGCACACTCCGCCCCTGAACGACAGGGCCCAGGTGGTCTGGCTCAAACAGGACCCGGCGTACCAGCCGCCGCTGGACTGTTCTCCCTGCTTCGAGCGCGAATGCCCTTTGGGGCACAGGCGCTGCCTTGTCGACATCACGCCGGCGCGGGTCTTGCAACTGCTGAACACAGCCGCCGGCCTCGTCATTCGCCCTATCAGTTCGCCCGTCGGCTCGCCATAGCCCCCGCCGGCCAGGCCCGGCAGTCCGGCTCATCGGCGCAAAATGGAGGCAGCGTGAAAGGAACGACCATGAAGCTAATGAGCCTTTGCCTCGCAGTGGTGGTTGGGTTGCCTGGCGTGGCCTCCGCCGAATCGCTCCGCTGTGAAGGAGGGATGGTTGCCGAGGGCGATTCCGGCGCCTCCGTCATCTACAAGTGCGGCCAGCCGAGGATCATCGACAGGTACTGCGCGCCGGTGTACTACCCGGGAACGTTGCAGGTGATTCCGGAACAGTCTGTGACGATTCCCTGCGTGCCGGTGGAAGAGTGGCTGTACGAGCGCGGGCCGGGCGAACTCGTGGCCACCGTGTATGTGCGTTCGGGCATGGTGCAACCGATCAAGTACGGTCGCTCCCCGCAATAAGGGATCAACTTGTCTCGGACGGCAGGCGCAGAACGAAGCACGCGCCGCCCCCTTCCTGGTCTTCGCACTGCACCGAGCCATGGTGGCGTTGCGTGATCGACCGCACCAGCGCCAGGCCCAGGCCCACGCCGCCGTGCAGCTCGCTCGCACCGGCTAGGCGATAGAAGGGCTCGAAAATGCGCTCGCGTTCCGCCGGCGGGACGCCGGGTCCGTGGTCGCGCACCCGCATCACCGCCAAGCCGCCTTCGCGGCCCAGCTCGACACTGACGGGGCCGCGGCTGTAGCGCCGCGCATTCTCGAGCAGGTTGCGGATGGCGCGCCGCAGCAGCTTGGCCACGCCGCGCACGATCAGGGGCCGGCCGTCGCCAGTGGGCGCCAGCTCGGCGCCGGCGCGGGCACATTCCTCGGCCGCCAGACCGGTCAGGTCCAGCGCTTCCACCGTCCCGATGTCGCTTTCCTTCGCGTCCAGCCGGCTGGCCAGCAGGATCTCGTCGATCAGCTGGTCCAGTTCGGCGATGTTGCGCCGGATCTCGGTCTGGAAAGCGGGCGACACCTCGGGGCCTATGAGTTCGACGCCCATGCGGATGCGGGCCAGCGGCGAGCGCAGCTCGTGCGAAGCGTTGGCCAGCAGCGACTTGTGCGACTTGAGCAGGGTTTCGACGCGCTCGGCCGCGTGGTTGAAGCGCTGCGCCAGAAACGCCAGCTCGTCCGACCCGTCTTCCTGGATGCGCGTCGACAAGTCGCCTTCGCCCCAGCGCTCCACGCCCAGCCGCAGGTCGTCCAGGCGCTGGGTGAGGCGGCGGATGATGGGGTAGGCGCCGATGGCCACGGCCAGCGCGGCGATGATCAGGATCCACAACAGGCCGGTGGGCCCGCGAAACCAGGAACGACCCGGGGGTCCTTCGCCGGGACGGCGCGGGCGCGGCGGGAACTGCACGACCAGGTTGCGGCCGTCGTTCATCGCGACCTGGAACTCGTAGCCTTCGCCCGGAACCCGCACCGGCCGCGTCATGACCTGGCCCAGGATGTCGCCGACCTCGTTGCGGATCACCACCTCGCGCTCAGGCGGCTGGTTGTCGGCATTGAGGCGCCACAGGTAGCTGAACGCGATCGTGAGCACCGCCACGGCGGCCACCACCGCCAGCCAGATGCGCAGGTAAAGGGGAAACCGGAAGCGGCCTTGCCAGGCAACCATGGCTCGGTCCTAGTCCTGCTGCTTGGCGAACACGTAGCCCACCCCGCGCACGGTGAGGATGCGCTTGGGGTTCTTGGGATCGACCTCGATGGCCGCACGGATGCGCCCCATGTGCACGTCGATGGAGCGGTCGAAGGCTTCCAGTTCGCGGCCCCGCACGGCCTCCATGATCTGGTCGCGCGTCAGCACGCGTCCGGCCCGCTCGGCCAGCGTGATCAGCAGGTCGAACTGGTAGGAGGTCAGCTCGCAGGGCTTGCCGGCCACGAGCACGGTGCGCGCGTCCCGATCGACTTCCAGCGAGCCGAAGCGCATCAGCTTGGTGGCCTGCTGCGGCCCCTCGGTGCGCCGCCGCAGGACGGCGCGGATGCGCGCCAGCAGCTCGCGCGGTTCGAACGGCTTGGGCAGGTAGTCGTCGGCGCCCAGCTCCAGGCCGACGATGCGGTCCATCGGGTCGCCCTTGGCGGTGAGCATCAGCACCGGCACCTGGCCCTGGTCGCCCGGCAGCGCGCGAATGCGGCGGCACACTTCCAGGCCGTCCATGTCGGGCAGCATCAGGTCCAGGATCACGAGATCGGGTGCCGCGGCCGGAGGGTTTTGCAACAGCGCCATGCCCGCCTTCGCGTCGATCGCATGCGTCACCGCATAACCGGAACGCTCCAGGTATTCGCCCACCATCTGCGCCAGGCGGACGTCGTCTTCGATCATCAACAATTGCTGCATCTGCGGATGGTAATGACTTCACCGTTGCGGGTGGGATTTTCTATGGGGCTGGCAGGGGTGCGGGCCGCATCGCTGGTGGTGCGATCCGGATCCCCATGCTGGCTGAGGCGCAACACCGGCGCTTGTCGCGGCGGTAAAGTTAGGTAAAAGGCCGCGCGTTCCACGGCGGACGCGCCGTTCGCCGCTGACCCTCGCTCACTCGTCGGCCGAGATCACGAAGATGAGCGCCTGCAATTCGTGTCCGCGCGTGCCGAGCCAGGCGAAGAGGAAATCGCTCGCCCTAGGCCGTCGCGGCGCCCCTGCGCCCGAGTCGCTGCATGCGCCAAAGCAGCAGGAGCAGCAGCAGGGGCGGGATTGCCGTGAGGCCGGTGGCCACGAACGCCGTGGCGTAGGCGCCGAGGAGTCCGTGGGTGGGCGTGAGCGCGTCGACCGCAACCCCGGAGAAGCCCTTCGTGAATTTGCCGAGCACAGCGTACGTCGAGGACAGCATCGCGTACTGGGTGGCGGTGTAGCCGAGGCTCGTCAGGCTCGACATGTAGGTCACCAGGGCGACGCCGGCGAAGGCCTGGGCGAAGGCGTCGAGCGTCATCACCGCCGCGAAAATCGGCGTGCCGGCGTGGACGCTGAGCAGGGCGAATGCCGCCGTGCCGAAGCCTTCGAGCACCAGCCCGGCAACGAGCGTCGGCAGCAAGCCGAGGCGCACGGCACTGAGGCCGCTCGCAGCGATTCCGAGGAAGGTGGCGACCAGGCCGAAGGAGCCGCGCACCCAGGCCACCGTGTCTTTGGAGAGCCCGAGGTCGTGGTAGAAAGGGTTGTACATCGGCCCCATCACGAAGTCGGGCAGGCGATAGAGCGCCACCATGAGCAGCATGACCAGCCCTGCGGCCTTGTGCTTGGCGAAGAAGTCGACGAACGGGCCGATGATCGCATCGGCGAGGCCGCGCCAGGTCCAGAGCGGGGCCTTCGTCTGCAAGACCCTGTCGGCGCGGACTGGCTCGGTGGCGAACAAGGTCGCGATCATGCCGAGCGCCATCAGCGCCGCCATGCCAACGTACGACAGCGGCCAGCCGACGCGCGCCGCCGCGGCGATGATCAACGCGTCGGTGACGAGCAGGGCGCTGCGGTAGCCGACCTGCGCCGCCGAGGTCATCAGCCCCACCTCGTTCGCGTCGGACGCCGCCTCGATACGCCAGGCGTCGATCGCAATGTCCTGCGTGGCCGAGGCGAAGGCCGTCAACAATGCGAAGGCGCCGATGGCCGCGAGCCCGCCCGCCGTGCCCACCGCGGCCATGCCCAGGAGCCCGATGGCGACAAGAATCTGACAGAGCAGCATCCAGCCGCGACGACGGCCGAGGCGGCCCAGCAGCGGCACGTCGACGCGGTCCACCAGCGGCGACCAGTACACCTTGAAGGCGTACGCGAAGCCGACCCAGGAGATGAACCCAATGGCAATCAGGCTCGTGCCGGAGTCCCTCAGCCAGTAGCCGAAGGTGTTGGCAGTCAGCAGGAAGGGCAGGCCGGAGGAGAAACCCAGCGCCAGCATCACGGCAACCTTCGGCTGCCGAAGCTCGTGCAGCACTTCGAGCGCAGAGCGCTTGCGGCGCGGGGGGGAGTCAACCCCGGTCATCGATTGCCTTTTCGGCTTGAGGGCCCAGCAGCATCAGCACGCTTCGGCTCACCAGGGGCAGGTACGGCTTGGCTCATGCCGGAATAATAAGGGCGCGCTGTGCGCCGCGGGTCACTCAATGGTTACCGGCGGGTGGCCTGCCCCATGAAGTGGTCGGGCAGCCCGGTGGAGATCTCGGGGAAGACGCACAGGATGACGATTGCCGCCATCATCAGGAACACGAAAGGCAGCGTGCCCCAGACGATGTCGCCCAGCTTGATGTCGGGTGCGATCTTGTTGATGACGAAGATGTTCAGGCCCACTGGCGGGTGGATCAGCCCCATCTCCATCGTGACCGACATCACGATCCCGAACCAGATCAGATCGAAACCCTCCGCCTTCAGCGGCGGCAGGATGATGGGCGCCGTCATCAGGATGATGCTGACCGGCGGCAGGAAGAAGCCCAGCACCATCACCAGGAGCACGACCGCGGCCAGCAGCACCCACTTGGACAGATGCAGCGAAACGATCCACTCGGCCGAGCCCTGGCTGATGTGCAGATAGCTCATCACGTAAGAGTAGAGCAGCGACATGCCGATGATGACCATGAGCATGGTCGACTCCGACAGCGTGCTGGCGAAGATCGGCCTCAAGTCCGGCACGCGCCAGGCGCCATAGACCACGGCGACCAGCACGAGCGCCAGCACCGCGCCCAGTCCCGCGGTTTCCGAAGGCGTTGCGAATCCGCCGTACAGCGCGAACATGACCCCCAGCAGCAGGATGACGAAGGGCAGCACCCGCGGCAATGCCTCGAACTTCTCGCGCAGCGTGTAGCTGTCCACGTGCAGGATTTGCGCGCGCGCCCCGCCCGCGTCGGCGTGCGCCTGCGCGTGACGATGCTCGTGGCGGTAGCGGTACATGCCGTAGGCGGCGAACATGACCACTAGCAGGACGCCCGGACCGATCCCGGCCAGGAACAGCCGGCCCAGGGACTGCTCGGCGGCCACTGCATACAGGATCAAGGTGATCGATGGCGGCAGCAGGATGCCCAGCGTGCCCCCGGCGGCGACCAGGCCGGAAGCCAGGCGCGCCGAGTAGCCGCGATCGCGCATTTCGGGGATGGCGGAACTGCCGATGGCCGAGCAGGTGGCCGCGCTGGAGCCCGCCATCGCGGCGAACAGCGCGCACGCGATGGTGACGGCGATGCCCAGGCCGCCCGGCACACGATGAAGCCAGACATGCAAGGCGGAATAGAGGTCTTTGCCTGCGCGCGACTTCCCGATCGCCGCACCCTTGAGAATGAACAGCGGGATGGTGAGCAGCGTGATGCTCGCCATCTCCTCGTACACGTTCTGGGCGATGCTATCGAGCGACGCGTGCGGCATGAAAGCCACCATGAACACGGTGGCGACGGCGCCCAGCCCGAACGCGATGGGCATGCCCGAGAACAGGAACAGCAGTGTCGCCCCGCCGTACATCAGCCCCAGCTGAAGGGTTGTCATCTATTCTTTTTCTATGTGGAAGGTTTCGCGCGACAGCACCTGCGTCAGCACCTGCAGCGCCAGAATCGTGCTGCCCAGCGCCATCGAGCCGTAGGGAATCCAGAGCGGCGCGCCAAACGCCGAGTTGCTGGTCTGCCCGTCGCGCACGGCTTCGATCAGCAGTGTCCACGACTTCCAGGCAAAGAAGCTGCAAAAGGCGAAGGTGGCGATGTCGCTCACGTAGCGGCGCATGCGGTCGGCCCGCGGGGAGAGCAGGGCGGCCAGCGCCTGGATGCCGACATGGCCGCGGGCTTCCTGCACCCAGCCGGCCGCCAGAAAGGTTGCGCCCACCAGCAGGAAGATGGCCGTCTCGTCCTGCCAGTCGCTCGGAATCTTGAACAGATAACGCGCGGTGGCTTCCCACGTGAGCACGCACGCGGCGGCGCCGATCGCAATGCCGCTGACCAGCGCCAGCACCGCGTTCACTTTATGCAGCAGCGCCGCCATGGGGGCCAGCGCTCGCAACCCACGCCCTGTCGCGACCCCTTCCAGGGGATGGTTCATGCAACCGCTTTGGCCATCTTGAGAAAGCGGTCGCACTCGGCGCTGCGCTTGCTGAAGTCCGGCCAGGCAGCCGCCTCGGCGATCTTGCGCCAGTTCGCGATGACGCGGTCGTCCATGTCGGCGACCTTGGCGCCCACCTTCTGGTAGACCGCGGCCACGGCGGCGTCGTCGGCCTTGGCCGAGGCGGTGGCGAAGCTCTCCAGTTCCTGCCCGACATCGGTCACGGCTTTTTGCTGGGCGGGCGTCAACGAATCGTAGACCGACTTCGACATCAGCAGCGGCTCCAGCATGAACCAGAAGCTCTTGCCGCGGCCGGTGGTCAGCCCCTTGGAGACTTCTTCCAGCCGGAACGAAATCAGGCTGGTCGAGGAAGTGAGGGCCGCGTCGAGCGAACCCGTCTGCATCGCCGCATAGATTTCGTTGGAGGGCACGCTGGAGATGATGGCGCCGGCTTCCTTGAGCATCAGGTCCATTTCGCGGCTGCCGCCGCGGAACTTCAGGCCCCTCGCGTCGGCCGGTTCGACCACGGGGTTGGTGCGGGAGGCGGTGCCCCCGGCCTGCCAGATCCAGGTCACGATCTTGACGCCCTTGGCGTCGAGCAGCTTGACCAGTTCGCGGCCGATCTCCGCCTTCTTCCAGGCAAAACCCTGGTCATACGAGGTCACCATGCACGGCATGAGTCCGATGTTGAGCTCCTGCACCTCGCCGCCCGCGTAAGCGAGCGGGTACAGGCTCATGTCGAGCGCGCCCTTGCGCAGGGCCGAAAACTGCGCCACGGTCTTCATCAGCGAAGAGCCGGGGTAGATCTCGAATTTCAGCGAACCGCCGGTGCGCTTTTCCACTTCGGCGGCGAATTTGCGCGTCAAGCGGTCGCGAAAATCGCCGGTGTCCACGGTTCCGCCCGGGAACTGGTGCGAGAGCTTGATCACCCGCGTGTCGGCCGCATGGGCGGCGTATGAGGTTCCGACGATTGCCGGTGCTGCGGCCAATCCCTTGAGGATGTCGCGACGGGTAAACGCCATGATTCGGGTCTCCTTGATTTGATAGCGCCCCAGCTTCCTCGACTTTCCTGAGGTTCAGGGCGGGCTCTTGTGTGCGCTGCGATTCTATCCAGCGGCCGGGGCCAGAAGTCCTAGCAGTCACCCTTAGGGGCGTTCGGTCTGAGGCCGGATGGGGCTCTTGTCCGACAAGAGCAGGGCGGTGCGTTATTGGATGTGAGGGGCGTGTGCGCGATCTGCTGCGCCAGGTATCGCATCGCCTGATCGCGGTGTTCACTGCCCTGCCGAATCAGCTGCAACGCAGTGACGACGAAACGGCGATGGTGGTGGGCCACGAGATGGCGCCAGCTCGGCTGGCGTTTCCTGCGCGCCGTGTGGGGCGGCGCATAGGTTGATGCAGATCAACGGGAGAAACCCGTTCACCCCGAAGAATCGCTACACACGATTGTGGAAAGTGATTTCACATGCTGGAAATACGAGCTCATGAACGGGGTGGCCCAGCGGCCGCGAAAGCATTGCTGACGCAGGGTTCCCCCACGGTGCATCTGCCTCATGCGGATGAATATTTCGAGGTCCGGTTCGAGTCCATCGGCGGGCTGGGAGCGCACGCCGCAGGACAGGTCCTGGCCACGGCATCGGTCGTGCGAATGGGTTTGAACGGGGCCCACTTTTCCTCGTACGGCTCGGAGAAGAAGGGTTCCCTGATCCGCTCGTACGTGCGGCTCGCCGCCGGCGATCGGCCGATCCGCACCAGTGCTCCGATCGAACGGCCGGATGTGATCGTGGTGTTCCACGCCGCGCTCCTGCGCAGCGCCGCGACATTCGGCGGACTGAAAGCTGACGGAATCCTGATCTACAACGCGCCTGCGGGTGTCGTGCCCGCCGAGCTTGCCGCGCTGCCCAAGACGGCGCGGATCATCCGTGTCGACGCCACCGGCATCGCGATGAAGGAGAAATCCCGTCCGAACGCAGTGATGCTGGGCACCCTGTGCACGCTGTGCCCGTTCTTCGACCGGGCGAGCGTGCTCGATACCCTGACCGAGGAGTTTGCCGGCAAGCATCCGGAAGCCGTTGCGTCCAACGAGCGTGCGTTCCAGGCCGGGGCGACCGAATTCGAGCAACTCCAGGGCGTCGGCACCGCCGACGGCGACCTGAGCCCGATGCCCACCGAACCGCTCTGGGGATTCAAGACGCAACCGGTGGGCGGCGTGCTGCCGGCGCCCGGCAACACCATATGGAACGACCTCACCACTTCACGCGTGGGCTGGATGCCGGTGCTCGACTCGGCCAAGTGCATCCATTGCGGCGTGTGCGACCTGGTCTGTCCGGACTTCTGCCTCGCCTGGGGCGAAGCCGACGACGGCGGCAAGTTCGAGCGCAAGCTGAAGGGCATCGACTACCAGTACTGCAAGGGCTGCCTGCGCTGCGTCGAATCCTGCCCCACCGGAGCGCTCGCCAAGACAGCGGAAACAGCCGGGCTGGCGAACAAGCTGCGCGTACCGCTCTTTCCCGAACTGATTGCGTAAGGGCTTCACCATGACCCCACAAGTTATCGACCAGGTCCCGCTCGCTTCCAAGGGCGGCGCGCCGGGAACCGCGCGGCAAAAGATCGAGTTCCGCAGCGGCAACGAGGCCGCCGCGATGGCATCGCGTGACATCGGCTACCACGTGATGGGCTATTTCCCGATCACGCCGTCCACGGAAGTGGCCGAGACCCTGTCCAAGATGCAGGCCGACGGCCAGCATGAGATCGTCATGATCGCCGGCGACGGCGAGCACGGCGCGGCCGGCATCTGCTACGGCGCGGCGCTCGGCGGCGGACGCGTGCTGAACGCGACCAGTTCGCAGGGCCTGCTCTACGCGCTGGAGCAATTGCCGGTCCAGGCCGGCACGCGCGTGCCGATGGTGCTCAACGTGGCGGCGCGGGCGGTCTCGGGACCGCTGGACATCCGGGGCGATCACTCGGACTTCTACTACGCGCTCAATACCGGCTGGATCGTCCTGTGCGCGCGCGATCCGCAGGCGGTCTACGACCTCAATTTCGCGGCGGTGCGCATCGGCGAGCATCCCGACGTGCGGCTGCCGGTGCTGATTGCCTACGACGGCTTCTTCACCAGCCACCAGAAGCGGCGCATCCAGGTCTTCGACGACCCGGACGCGGTGCAGAAGTTCATCGGCAAGCGGCCCGATTGGCCGACGCCGCTCGATACCGAGCATCCGGCGACTTTCGGGGCGTACATGAACGACCCGGATCTCATCAACAACAAGGTGCAACTGTCGGAGGCCATGGAAGCTGCGCGCCGGGTGATTCCGGAAGTGTTCGCGGAACTCGAGCGGGTGACCGGGCGTCCCTACGCGGTGCTCGACGAGTACCGGATGGACGACGCCGAGGTGGCGCAGATCCTCATCAACTCGGCTGCCGAAACGGCCAAGGAGGTGGCCGACACGCTGCGCGACCAGGGCAGGAAGGTCGGGGTGCTCTCGCCCAACGTGATGCGTCCCTTCCCGGCCGACGAGTTCCGTAACGCGCTCAAGCGGGTCAAGGCGGCCACCATCGGCGACCGTGCGGACTCCTACGGCGCGGGCGGCGGCAATCTCTCGCTGGAAGTGCGCGCGGCGCTGCAACTGGATCATGACAACAAGACCCAGGTGCTCTCGCGTATCTATGGGCTGGGCGGCAAGGACTTCATCGGAGCGGACGCCGAGGCATTCTTCGACGAGGCCGCTCAGGCCGCTGCCGGCAAGCAACCCGTGCCGGTGTTCGCCTATCACGGCGCAACGCCCGGGCGGCCGGAAGCCAAGGTGAAGCCCGGCCTGCCGGCGATCCGTCCCGCCGAGGTTTCGCGCGGAATGGCGAAGGTGACGCAGGACAGCGCCACCGGACGCCTGAACGTCGAGCTCGCGCCGTTGTGGAAGATGACCGAGGTGCCGGGGCGCATCGCTCCCGGACACGGCGCCTGCCCCGGCTGCGGCGCGTTCCCCACGCTGCACCAGGTCGACCGGGTGCTGGAAGGCGACGTCGTCGTGCTGTTCCAGACCGGCTGTGCCATGGTGGTGACGACCGGCTATCCCTCGACGGCGCACCGCATCAACTACATCCACAACCTGTTCCAGAACGGGGGCGCGACGCTGTCGGGCCTGGTCGAGATGTATCACGAGCGGGTGCGCCGCGGCGAATTGCCGAAGTCCAAGGACATCACCTTCGTGATGGTGACCGGCGACGGCGGCATGGACATCGGCATGGGCGCCGCGCTCGGCGCCGCGCACCGCAATCACCGCATGATCATCCTGGAGTACGACAACCAGGGCTACATGAACACCGGCGCCCAGTTGTCGTACGCGACGCCGTTCGGGCACCGCACATCCACCAGCGAAGTCGGCGCGAATCTTCCGGGCAAGCGCTATCACCACAAGGACACCGCGCAGCTGTTCGCCGCCTGCCACCTGCCCTATGTGTTCACTGCCAGCGAAGGCTATCCCGAGGACCTGATGCGCAAGGTCGCGAAAGCGCAGTGGTATGCCAAGCGCGAAGGCCTGGTGTACGGCAAGATCCTGTCGTTCTGCCCGCTCAACTGGCGCACCGCCGACGATGCGGCGCAGCCGGTGCTGCAGGCCGCCATCGACTCGTGCTTCTTCCCGCTGTATGAGGTCGAGCACGGCCACACGAATCTGACCTACAACCCTGAAGCCGCCGGACGGCGCAAACCCGTCGCGGACTGGCTGAAGCTCATGGGCAAGACCAAGCACCTGATGCAGCCGGCCAACGCGCCCGCCCTGCAGGGGATCCAGGACGAGGTCGATCGTCGCTGGGAACGTACCAAGGCAATGCACGAGCATCCGCTGCTGTAAGCCAGGAAAAATATGAGCCCCCACGTTCACATTCGTTCTCTGCCCCCCGAGGGGGCGCATGCCTCCCCAGAGGCGGCTCGTCGGAAGGCATGATCATGACCCGAATTCTCGAGACTCGACGTCTCACTCCCGTCACCAAGTACTTCCGGCTCGATGCGCCGCTGATCGCGGCCTCGGCCCAGCCGGGCCAGTTCGTCATGCTGCGCGTGCGCGAAGGCGGCGAACGCATTCCGATCACGATCGCGGATTACGACCGCAAGGCCGGCACGATCTCGATCGTGGTCCAGCAAGTCGGCGCCACCACCACGCTGGTCTGCGCGCTGGAAGCGGGCGGCGAGATACTGGACGTGGTGGGGCCGCTCGGCAGCCCGATCGAAATACCGGCCGGCGCGCATGTCTGCGGTGTCGGCGGCGGTTTCGGCTCGGCGGTGTTGTTGGGCCTGATGCGCGAGTTGAGGGCCCGGGGATGCCGTACCACGGCGATCATCGGCGCACGCAACAAGGACCTGCTGATCCTGGCCGACGAGCTCAAGCCGAACTGCGACCACCTGGCGGTCTGCACCGACGACGGCTCCGCGGGGTTCAAGGGTTTTGTGACGCAGCAGCTCGAGCGGTTCATCGCGGGCGATGGCCCGGGGCGGCCGGACTACGTGGTCGCGATCGGGCCGATGGCCATGATGCGAGCGGTTGCGGAAACGACGCGCGGTCCGAAAGTGAAAACGCTGGTGTCCATGGATCCCCTCATGGTCGACGGCACCGGGATGTGCGGCGGCTGCCGCGTCATGGTCGGCGGGAAAGCGCAGTTCGCCTGTGTCGACGGCCCGGCCTTCGATGCCCACGAAGTGGACTTCGAAGTCGCAATGCGCCGCAACAAGGCCTATGTGAAAGAGGAAAAGCTCGCGCTTGAGCGAGTGAACTGCAACCGGTCAGCGAAGGAGTTGCACTGATGCCAGTCAAACGCGCAGAGAAGACGCCGATGCCCGTGCGCGACGCACAGCTTCGCGCGCACGATTTTCAGGAGGTGAACGAGGGCTACTCGGCGCTGCATGCCTCGTTCGAAGCGGAGCGCTGCCTGCGCTGCCAGGATCCGGTCTGCGTCGAAGGCTGCCCGGTCAACATCCCGATCCCGGAGTTCATCCATGCGATCGCCTCGGGCGACATGCCGGGCGCGGCCAGGATCCTGCGCGGCGCCAATCCGCTGCCTTCGATCTGCGGCCGGGTCTGTCCGCAGGAGTCGCAGTGCGAGTCCGAATGCCACATGGTCAAGCGCTTCAACCCGGTCGCGATCGGGCACCTCGAGCGCTACGTGGCCGATTGGGAGCGCACGCAGCCGATCAGCGCCAAGGCGAATATCACTCGCAAGGAGAAGATCGCCGTGATCGGTGCCGGTCCGTCCGGGCTGGTGTGCGCCGGCGAGCTCGCGCGGCTCGGTTACGCGGTCACGATCTACGAGGCGTTGCATGCGCCCGGTGGCGTACTGCGCTACGGCATCCCGGAATTCCGGCTGCCCAAGGCGGTCCTCGACTGGGAAATCGATGTCCTGAAGTCGATGGGCGTCGAGATCGTCTGCAACGTGGTGATCGGCCGCACGGTGCCGCTGCAGGATCTGTTCGAGCGCATGGGCTATGCCGCGGTGTTCATCGGCACCGGCGCGGGCCTGCCGCAGTTCCTGGGCATTCCGGGCGAGAACCTGAACGGCGTCATGTCGGCCAATGAGTTCCTGACGCGCATGAATCTCATGGGCGGCTACAAGTTTCCGGAAAACGACACGCCGGTCAAGGTCGGCAAGCGCTTCGCCGTGATCGGCGCGGGCAATACCGCGATGGACGCCGTACGCTCCTCGCTGCGCATGGGCGCCGAAGAGGCTTACATCGTCTACCGCCGCAGCCAGAAGGAAATGGGCGCGCGGGTCGAGGAATACCACCACGCGATCGAGGAAGGGGTGCAGTTCCAGTGGCTTACCAACCCGCTGGAGGTCATCGGCGACGCCGACGGGTGGGTGACGGGCCTGAAGTGCCAGAAGATGAAACTCGGCGAGCCCGACGCCTCGGGTCGCGCGCGGCCGATCCCGATCGAAGGCAGCGAGTTCGTGCTGCCCGTGGAGAACGTGGTGCTGGCGATCGGCACCACGCCCAATCCGCTGCTGACACGTACCACCTCGGGGTTGCTCACCAACAAGAAAGGCTGCCTGGTCGCCGACGAACAGACCGGGCTCACGTCGAAGACGCTGGTCTTCGCCGGCGGCGATGCGGTGACGGGTGCCGCCACGGTGATTCTCGCGGCGGGCGCCGGCAAGCGTTCGGCCGAGGCCATCCACCAGGCACTGCAGCGGGCGCCGGCGACGGCCCACTAAGTCCCGAATATTTCGCGCCTGGACCGCGGCGGCAAAGTCGCGTGCGACCGGGCTGCGACGCGCTGACAAGGCGGTCGGCGCTGGGCGCCGACTGAACCTGCGCTGTCCCGTCTTGCGCCCGCGTCGCAGAACTCGCTGCGCTCGCTTGGGGCGAGCTCCGCTCAGATAGCTGCGACGAGCATGAGGACGAAGCGCGCCAAGGCGCGCCGGCCGCAAGACGGGACATCGCAGGCGCCATGTCTTTATGCGCGCCACAGCCCGCCCGCCCGCGACTTTGCAGAGACGATGTTGGCACGCACCGTCCGCACGCCAATGATGATGGTTGTCGCGGCAGGCGGTGCCCGGCGGGGGCGATTTCTGTGTCGGCTGCGCTGCTTGGCCCGGGGGTCGGCGCGCGCAGCGCGCTTCGTGATCTGACTCGTCGCGGTTGTTTGAACGGAGCTCGCCCCAGCGAGCGCAGTGAGTTCTGCGACGCGATCCCCGGGCCAATCAAGCGCAGCGAAGTCCGCGCGCAGTGCGGACCGTCACAGTATGAGCCCCTGCCGGGCATCGCCTGCCGCGACGCGCGGCGCCTCATAGACGGACACAAGCACCGCGTCAGCGGGTCTGAGGTGCCGCGGCCGTGATGGCCGGGCTCGGCCACAGCACCGACGCGATAGAGCCGACCATCAACACCATGGCGGCGAAATCCTGCCAGTGCAGCACCTCGCCCAGCCACAGCGCGCCGGCGAACACCCCCAGCACCGGGATGAACATCACGCTCAGCGTGGAAGCGACTGGCGGCAGTCCGCGCGCCAGAAAGAACCAGGCGGCGTGTGCGTAGCCGAACACCAGGACGGCGTTGTAGGCTATGGCCCATGTCACGGCAGCGCTCGGCATCCGCCAGTCGCTGCGATCGAAGACGACAGCCAGCACCGTCACGGCCAGACCGGTGAGTGCGGTCATCCAGAACGACAGGGTCAGCGTCGGCACCTCGATGCGGGTGCGCCGCAGCATCTGCGTGCCCAAGGCCCAGCTGGCAGCGGCGACCAGGGCCAGCGCGACGCCGGCGGGCCGGCCGGCCAGACCGGTGAGTTCGTGCCACAGCAGCAGGCCCACGCCCACTGCCGCCGCGACCACGCCCAGCCAGGCGCGCCGGCTCAGCGCCGCGGAGAACAGGAGCGAGCCGATGATGGCCGAGAAAATCGGCATGGTATAGCCCAGGATCGCGGCGCGCCCACTGGAGAGGCTCTGCACGGCCAGGATGATGCAGATCTGCCAGATCAGCATGTTGGTGGCCGTGAGCCCGGCCAGCTCGGGCCAGTAGCGGCGCGGCACGCGAAACGGCACCTTCATCAGCGCCAGCGCCAGCGCCAGCACCGGAACGCCCAGCATGATCGTCAGCGCCCGGAAAGTGAAGGCCGGGTAATGGGTGACGCCCATCTTCATCACGGGCCAGTTCAGGCCCCAGACCAGGGTGAGGAGAACCAGGTTGGCGAGCTGTTGTCGGCTGAGGCGCTGCATGGCTGGGCATTGTCGCCCATCGCATTCGGGGGTCGCTCACTACAATCCCACCCATGACTTTCATCGAGATGCTGCTGGACGCGCAGCAGTGCAACCGCTCCATGCTGTGCGTGGGCCTGGACCCCGACCCGGCGCGCTTTCCGGCGGGCATGAAAGGCGATGCCGGCAAGATCTACGATTTCTGCGCCCGCATCGTCGATGCCACGGCCGACCTGGTGATCGCGTTCAAGCCGCAGATCGCCTATTTCGCGGCGCACCGTGCCGAGTTCGAGCTGGAACACCTGATCGACCACATGCGCCGCGCGGCGCCGCATGTCCCTATCATCCTGGACGCCAAGCGCGGCGACATCGGGTCGACCGCCGAGCAGTACGCCAAGGAAGCGTTCGAGCGCTACGGCGCCGACGCCGTGACCTTGTCGCCGTTCATGGGCTTCGATTCGGTCCAGCCTTACTTGGAGTATCCGGACAAGGGTGCGTTCCTGTTGTGCCGCACGTCCAATCCGGGCGGCGAGGACCTGCAGAACCAGCGGCTGGCCTCGGTGCCGGGACAGCCTTTGCTGTATGAACACGTGGCCAAGCTGGCACAAGGGCCTTGGAACGTGAACGGCCAGCTCGGCCTGGTGGTGGGCGCTACCTACCCCGCGGAGATCGAGCGTGTGCGGCAGGTTGCGCCCACGGTGCCGCTGCTGATTCCCGGAGTGGGCGCGCAGGGTGGCGACGCGGCTGCGACCGTCAAGGCCGGCTGGCGCGCCGACGGCCCCATCGTCGTCAACTCGTCGCGGGCGATCCTGTATGCGTCGGCGGGCGAGGATTTTGCCGAGGCGGCCCGGCGCGAGGCGAGCCGGACCCGCGAGTTGCTGGAAGCGGCAAAGTGACCGCGCCATGCGCCATCCGGTACGCGGCTTCCTGATCGGTCCGATCGTCGCGCCCATCGCGTACTGGATCGGGGTGATGGCGTATGCGTGGTTCAGCGATTTCCGGATGGACGGGTTCCGGGTCTGGCGCGAGCTGATGGTGATCGTGGGATTCGGGCTGCCGATCGCGTATGCCGCCGCGTTCGTCTGGGGGGCTCCGGTTCTCTATGCGCTGCACCGTCTGGGCTGGCTGCGTGCTTCCACGGCGATCGTGGCGGGCGCGCTGGGTGGAACCCTCGTCGCGGTGTTGTTGGCGCTCGGCCAGCAGGACAGCGTGATCCGCATCCGCATGCCTCTTGCCGCCGGCGCCGTGATCGGAGCGCTGGCAGCGGCCGCATGTTGGTGGGCCGGACAAGGCAAGACCGGGCCGCACGCCCCGGCCGCCTGAATCAGCCACCACGAGCGCGGCTGCTACGCCTTGTGGACCGGGATGTAGATCTCGCTGCCGGCGGCTCGGAACTCGGCGCTTTTCGCGGCCATGCCGGCCGCGATCTCATCCTTGGCCACCCCCTCCTGCGCGGCGGCGTAGTCGCGCACTTCCTGCGTGATCTTCATCGAGCAGAACTTGGGGCCGCACATCGAACAGAAATGGGCGACCTTGGCCCCATCGGCCGGCAGCGTCTCATCGTGGAAATCGCGCGCGGTGTCCGGATCGAGCGACAGGTTGAACTGGTCCTGCCAACGGAATTCGAAGCGCGCCTTCGACAGCGCTTCGTCGCGCGCGCGTGAGGTGGGGTGCCCTTTGGCGACGTCAGCGGCGTGGGCCGCGATCTTGTAGGCGATGATGCCCTGCTTGACGTCGTCGCGGTCCGGCAGGCCCAGGTGTTCCTTGGGCGTGACGTAGCACAGCATGGCGGTGCCGAACCAGCCGATCATGGCCGCGCCGATGGCGCTGGAGATGTGGTCGTAGCCCGGCGCGATGTCGATCGTCAAGGGTCCCAGGGTGTAGAACGGCGCCTCGTCGCAGTGCTTGAGCTGCTCATCCATGTTGGCCTGGATCATGTGCATGGGCACGTGGCCGGGACCTTCGATCATGGTCTGCACGTCATGCTTCCAGGCGACCTTGGTCAGCTCGCCCAGCGTGCGCAGCTCGGCGAACTGGGCCTCGTCGTTGGCGTCGGCGCCGGAGCCGGGGCGCAGGCCGTCGCCGAGCGAGAAGCTCACGTCGTACTGCTTCATGATGTCGCAGATGTCCTCGAAATGCTCGTACAGGAAGCTTTCCTTGTGGTGCGAGATGCACCACTTGGCCATGATCGAGCCGCCGCGCGAGACGATGCCGGTGCGGCGATTGGCCGTCAGGTGAATGAAGCCGAGACGAATGCCGGCGTGGATGGTGAAATAGTCCACGCCCTGTTCGGCCTGCTCGACCAGCGTGTCGCGGAAGATTTCCCAGGTCAGGTCCTCGGCCATGCCGCCGACCTTTTCCAGCGCCTGGTAGATCGGCACCGTGCCGATGGGCACCGGCGAGTTGCGCACGATCCAGTCGCGCGTCGTGTGGATGTTCTTGCCGGTGGACAGGTCCATCACATTGTCGGCGCCCCAGCGGATCGCCCACACCAGCTTTTCCACTTCCTCCTCGATGCTGGACGTCACGGCCGAGTTGCCGATGTTGGCGTTGATCTTGACCAGGAAGTTGCGGCCGATCGCCATCGGCTCGATCTCGGGGTGGTTGATGTTGGCGGGGATGATGGCGCGCCCGCGCGCCACCTCGTCGCGCACGAACTCGGGCGTGATGATTTCGGGAATCTTCGCGCCCATGGGGTTGCCGCGCAGGCGGGCAGCGCGCTCGTTGTTGACGGAGTTGTTGCCGAGGTACTCGGCCATCCATTCGCGCTTGCCGTTCTCGCGGATCGCGACGAACTCCATCTCGGGCGTGACGATGCCGCGCCGCGCGTAATGCATCTGCGTCACATTGGCGCCGGCCTTGGCGCGGCGCGGCTGGCGCTGCAATCCGGCCGCTTCGGTGCGCAGCGCGGCGATACGCTGGGCCTCCCGATCTTCGTGTCGGGTGCCGTCGTCGAGCGCCTTGCGCTCGCGGCCGGTGTACAGCTGCGTATCGCCGCGCGTCTCGATCCAGGGCGTGCGCAACGCGGGCAAACCGCGCCGTACGTCGATCACCGTGTCCGGTTCGGTGTAGGGTCCGGAGGTGTCGTACAGCGTGGCGGTTTCGCCATTGCTCAGATGCACTTCGCGCATCGGCACGCGCAGCTGGGAGTGCAACTGGCCCGGCACATGGACTTTGCGCGAGGCGGGAAAGGGCTCGCGCGTGAGCGTCAGCAACTGCGCGAGTTTGTCGGGAGCGTTCATCAGGGGCCATCCTTTCGGTGTGTCAACAACACGTGCTCCGAAGGTGTGGCAGGCTGGGCTCGAGGGAAGCGGTCCTGACAGCTCTTCTTACGCCGGTACTAACCGGGTCAAGTTCTCGGGTTTGGGTTCTGCCATCTCAGCAACGCCGGCCACTTGGCCGGCGCGCACCCCGGAGCGAACGGCAAGTATAGCTACAGTGACGAGCCCGGCTTTGTCACGAGCTCTGCGGCTTGACCGGCGACAACCACCGTGCTCCCAGCATCACGCAAGCCAGCGCCGCCACCACCAGGGCGATACCGGCCCATTGCCACACGGTGATGGTCTCGCCGAGCAGCAACAACCCGGCTGTCAGACCCACCACCGGCACACCCAGGCTGAACGGTGCCACGCGGTTGGCCGGGTGGCGCTTGAGCAGTCCGGTCCACATGCCGTAGGCCAGGACGGTTGCCATCCAGCCGAGGTAGGCGACGGCGATCCAGTTCGTGGCGCTCGCCGCGGTCCAATGCCAGCGCGTGGCCGGGTCGTCGAAAGCCAGCGTCAGCAGCGCGAACGGCAGCACCGGCACCACGCTGGACCAGACCACGAACGACAAGGGGTCGAAGCCGGCGCTGGCCCGCTGCGCCCTGCGCGCGACGATGTTCGAGGCCGCCCACATGGCGGCCGAGCAGAGGTTGAGGATGAAGCCCCATGCCGTGGTGGCGCTGCTGCCCTGCGGCGACAGGTAATTGGCGGAGAAGCACGACAGGCCCAGCGCGGCCAGCAGCAGGCCCCACTGGAGCGGGCGACTGGGGCGCTCACGCAGCAGCAGGTAGCCGAAGATCGCCGTGAAGAACACCTGGGTCTGCATCAGCACCGACGCCAGCGAGCCGGTCATGCCGACCCTGAGCGCGGTGAACAGAAAGCCGAACTGGCCCACGCCCTGGAACAGGCCGTAGAGCAGCACCCATTTCCAGTGCAATCGCGGCGGCTTCACAAACAGGACCAGGGGCAAGGCCGCGAAGACGTAGCGCGCGGCGCCCAGCTGGAACGGCGTGAAATCGCGCAGCGCGAACTTCATCGCCACAAAGTTCATGCCCCAGATGAAGACGATGGCCAGCGCGGCGACGAGGTCGCGGCCCGAGAGTCGCTCCGCGCCGCTCACAGCAGGCGCTTCAGATAGCGCCCGGTGTGGCTGGCGGGATTGGCGGCGAGATCTTCCGGCGTCCCGACGCCTACCACCAGCCCGCCGCCCGCGCCGCCTTCGGGGCCCATGTCGATGATCCAGTCGGCCGTCTTGATCACGTCCAGGTTGTGCTCGATCACGACGATGGTGTTGCCGGCGTCGCGCAACTGGTGCAGCACGCGCAGCAGCAGGGCTATGTCGGCGAAGTGCAGGCCGGTGGTGGGCTCGTCCAGGATGTAGAGCGTGCGGCCGGTGTCGCGCTTGGACAGCTCCAGCGCCAGCTTGACCCGCTGCGCCTCACCGCCCGACAGCGTGGTGGCGGCCTGGCCCAGCTTCACGTACGACAGGCCCACGTCCAGCAGCGTCTGCAGCTTGCGCGCGATGGTGGGCACGGGCTTGAGGAACAGGTGCGCGTCCTCCACCGTCATGTCGAGGATCTGCGCGATGTTGCGGCCCTTCCACTGCACCTCGAGGGTTTCCCGGTTGTAGCGCTGGCCATGGCACACGTCGCAGGGCACGTAGACATCGGGCAGGAAGTGCATCTCCACCTTCACCACGCCGTCGCCCTGGCAGGCTTCGCAGCGCCCGCCGGCCACGTTGAAGCTGAAGCGGCCCGGGCCGTAGCCGCGCTCCTTGGCCATGGCCACCTCGGCCATCAGCTCGCGGATCGGCGTGAACAGGCCCGTGTAGGTGGCCGGGTTGCTGCGCGGCGTGCGGCCGATCGGCGACTGGTCGACGTTGATCACCTTGTCGAAGTGCTCTATGCCTTCGATCGCGTCATGCGGTGCCGGCTCCTCGTGGGCGCGGTAGAGCGTGCGGGCGACGGCCGCATACAGTGTGTCGTTGACCAGGGTCGACTTGCCGGAGCCCGAGACGCCGGTGACGCAGGTGAACAGTCCCACCGGAAAGGCCACGCTGACATGCTGCAGGTTGTTGCCGCTGGCGCCCAGCACGCGGATTTCCTGCAGCGGGCCCAGCGTGGCCTGATGGACCGCCTCGCGCTCGGCGCGGCGTACGGCGGCCGGGCTGGGCGGGAAACGCGACGCTGTCCTGGCCTCGGTCGCCTGGGCCAGCACCGGCAGCCAGGCCGTGCGCCGCGCGGGCACCGGAATCGATTTGGCGCCCGACAGGTACTGGCCGGTGAGCGAACCGGGCGTCGCCTTGACCTCTTCATAAGTGCCCTGCGCCATCACGCGGCCGCCATGAATCCCGGCGCCGGGGCCCAGGTCGATCACATGGTCGGCTGCGCGGATCATGTCCTCGTCGTGCTCCACCACCAGTACGCTGTTGCCGATATCGCGCAGGTGCCGCAGCGTGCCGATCAGGCGGTCGTTGTCGCGCTGGTGCAGGCCGATGCTGGGTTCGTCCAGCACATACATCACGCCGGTCAGGCCCGAGCCGATCTGCGACGCGAGCCGGATGCGCTGCGCCTCGCCGCCCGACAGCGTTTCGGCGCTGCGGTCCAGGCTGAGATAGTTCAGTCCCACGTCGTTGAGGAATTTCAGGCGCGAGCCGATCTCGCGCACCACCCGGTCCGCGATCTCGGCCTTGGCGCCGCTCAGCTTCAAGGCCTTGAAATACTCGAAGCTCTCGCGCAGCGTCGCATGGCCGATCTCGAAGATGGCGCGGGCCTGCTCGCCTTCACCCACCTTGACGTGCCGGGCTTCGCTGCGCAGCCGGGTTCCGCCGCATTCGGGGCAGGGCTGCACGCTGCGGTAGCGCGCCAGCTCTTCGCGCACCGCGACCGAATCGGTCTCGCGGTAGCGCCGCTCCATGTTGGGGATGATGCCTTCGAAGGGATGCTTCTTGCTCACCTTGCGGCCGGCGCTGCTCCCCGATTCCATGGTGTAGCTGAACCGGATGTCTTCCTCACCCGAGCCGTGCAGGACGACGTCGCGCACCGGCTGGGGCAGCTCTTCGAACGGGGCATCGACACTGAACTGGTAGTGCTTCGCCAGGCTTTCGATCAATGCGAAGTAATAGGCGTTGCGGCGATCCCAGCCCTTGATCGCGCCGCTGGCCAGCGAGAGCGTCGGGAAGGCGACCACCCGCGTCGGGTCGAAGAACTCCCTGTGGCCGAGTCCGTCGCAGGATGGGCAGGCGCCCACGGGCGAGTTGAAGGAGAACAGGCGCGGCTCGAGTTCGCTGATGGAGTAATTGCAGACCGGGCACGCGAACTTGGCGTTGAACCAGTGCTCGCGCGGCGCCGCGTCTGCTCCCGCAGCGTCCGGCTTGCCGCTGTCCATCTCGAGCGCGATGGCCCGGCCGTCGGCCAACCGCAGCGCGGCCTCGAAGCTCTCGGCCAGCCGCTGCTGGATGTCGGGGCGCACCTTCAGCCGGTCGATCACCACGTCGATGTCGTGCTTCTCGGTCTTCTTGAGCTTGGGCAGCGCGTCGAACTCGTACGCCTGCCCGTCGACGCGGAAACGCACATAGCCGCGCGCCTGCATATCGGCAAACACATCGACGAACTCGCCCTTGCGCTCGCGCGCGACCGGGGCCAGCACCATCAACCGCGTCTCTGGCGGAAGCGCCAGCACCGCGTCCACCATCTGCGACACGGTCTGCGACTGCAGCGGCACGTTGTGGACGGGGCAATAGGGCGTGCCGGCCCGGGCGAACAGCAGGCGCAGGTAGTCGTGGATCTCGGTGACGGTGCCGACGGTGGAGCGCGGGTTGTGCGAGGTGGCTTTCTGCTCGATCGAGATCGCCGGCGACAGGCCTTCGATGAGGTCGACATCGGGCTTGTCCATGAGCTGCAGGAATTGCCGCGCATAGGCCGACAGGCTTTCCACATAGCGGCGCTGTCCTTCGGCGTAGAGCGTGTCGAAGGCCAGCGAAGATTTGCCCGATCCCGACAGCCCGGTGATCACCACCAGCCGGTTGCGCGGGATGTCCAGGTCGATGTTCTTGAGGTTGTGGGTGCGGGCCCCGCGGACGCTGATCCGCTGGGCCAGTGCCGCCGCAAGATAGGTGCCGCTGTCGCCCGGCTCAAGGGACTGGCCGTCGGTCGTTGAGTTCAATGTCGGGGTGCACCAGGGAAAACCCAACATGATAGACCGGCAAGGGCCCTGTCACAGGCCGTCCGGGGCGGAATGCCGGACAATCCAGGGTTGCCGGTTTCCGGCCGCACCGCATCCCTACCCCATCCGTCCGTGAAAACATCCTCCTTGTCCGATCCCAGCCGGATGACTCCGGTCGAGCGCAGCGCCAGCTTTTCGCTGGCGACCATCTTCGCCGCCCGCATGCTGGGCCTGTTCCTGGTGCTGCCCGTGTTCGCCCTGGAGGCCGCGCGGTATCCGGGCGGCGACGATCCGGCCCGGGTCGGCATGGCCATGGGCATCTACGGGCTGACCCAGGCCATCCTGCAGCTTCCGTTCGGCGCCGCTTCGGACCGGCTGGGCCGCAAGCGGGTGATCATCTTCGGCTTGCTGGTATTCGCGGCGGGCAGCCTCCTGGCCGCCTGGGCCCCTACCCTGAACTGGCTCACCGCGGCCCGCTCCTTGCAAGGCGCCGGCGCGGTGTCCGCGGCCGTGACGGCCCTGCTGGCGGACCAGACCCGCGACGTGGTTCGCACCAAGGCCATGGCGCTGGTGGGGGGAAGCATCGGCCTGATGTTCGCGCTGTCCCTGGTGGTCGCGCCGCTGCTGGTCGCGCGCATCGGGCTGCACGGCCTGTTCGCCGTCACCGGGGCCCTGGCGCTGCTGTGCATCGCGGTGGTGGCCTGGTGGACCCCGCCGGAGCCGCTGCAGCACAAGACTGTGCCGCGCGGCCGGCTGTCGGAGGTCCTGCGCCACGGCGGGCTGGTACGGCTGAACGTCGGCGTTTTCGTGCTGCATGCGGTGCAGCTTGCGATGTGGATGGCGATCCCCGGGTTGCTGGTGCAGGCCGGCGTGCCCAAAGACCAGCACTGGCATATCTACCTGCCGGCCGTGCTGGCTTCATTTGTGGTGATGGGCGGCACGCTGTTCCCGCTGGAGCGGCGTGGGTACCTGCGCGCCGTGTTCCTGGGCGCGGTGGGGCTGGTGGCCCTGGTCCAGGTGGGACTGCTGCTGGCGGCCGGCCATCCCGGTGTCGGCATGCTGGCGGCGTTGCTGTTCGTCTTCTTCTGCGGTTTCAATGTGCTGGAGGCCAGCCAGCCCAGCATGGCGTCGCGGATCGCGCCGCCCCACGCGCGCGGCACCGCCCTGGGCGTCTACAACACGCTGCAATCCCTGGGTTTGTTCGCAGGCGGGGCGGTCGGCGGCTGGCTCATCAAGAACGTTGGAGCACAAGGGCTGTTCGCAACCTGTGCCGGGCTGATGCTGGTCTGGCTGGTGGTCGCATGGCCCATGCGTGCGCCGCGGTCCCGAAACTCGGCCGAAGAGGTGTTGGCCGACGAAGCCCAGGCGACATAATCGTCAAATTACCCAGAGGAACATCCCTTATGGCATCCGTCAACAAAGTCATCCTGGTCGGCAACTGCGGCCGCGACCCCGAAATCCGCTATCTGCCCTCCGGCCAGGCCGTGGCCAACGTCAGCCTCGCCACCTCGAGCAGGCGCAAGGACAAGAACACCGGCGAAACCGTGGAGGACACGCAGTGGCACCGGGTCACCTTCTACGACCGCCTGGCCGAAATCGCCGGCGAGTACGTGAAGAAGGGCCGTCCCATCTACGTCGAGGGCCGCTTGAAATACGGCAAGTACACCGACAAGGACGGCGTCGAGAAGAATACGGTGGACATCATCGCCACCGAAATGCAGCTGCTCGGTGCCCGTGAAGGCATGGGCGGCCCGGCCGGCGGCGAGGAAGAAGGTGGTGGCGGTGGCACGCGCCGGCCCGCACCCGCGCCCCGTGCCGCCGCCCCTGCGGCCCAGCGGCCGGCGGCGGCCAAGCCCGCGAGCGGCTTCGACGACATGGACGACGATATTCCGTTCTGAGTCAGGTTTTCGCCGCGATCACGCCACCGCCCAGGCACACGTCTCCGTGGTAGAGCACGGCGGACTGGCCGGGCGTCACGGCCCATTGTGGCTCGCTGAAATCGAGGTGGAACGCGCCCGCCGCCGATTGCGACAGCGTGCAGGGCGCGTCGGCCTGGCGATAGCGCGTCTTGGCCGCATAAGTTCCGGGCGCGGGCGGCTGGCCTGACACCCAGCTCGCGTCGTCGGCATCCAGCGCCAGCGACTGCAGCCAGGGATGTTCATGCCCTTGCACCACCCAGAGCGTGTTCTTCTCCATGTCCTTGCGGGCCACGAACCAGGGCGCGTGCTCACCGCCGCCGCGCTGCGCGCCTTTCTCCTTCACGCCGCCTATGCCCAGGCCCTGGCGCTGGCCCAGCGTATAGAAGGAGAGGCCCTGGTGCTGGCCGATGACCCGGCCCCTCTCGTCCTTGATCGGCCCGGGCTCCTTCGAGATGTAGCGGTTGAGGAAGTCGCGGAACGGCCGCTCGCCGATGAAGCAGATGCCGGTCGAATCCTTTTTCTTCGCGTTGGGCAGGCGGATTTCTTCGGCGATGCGGCGCACCTCGGTCTTGCGCAGCTCGCCCACCGGGAACAGCGTTTTCGAAAGCTGCGCCTGGTTCAGCCGGTGCAGGAAGTAGCTCTGGTCTTTGGTGCCATCGAGGCCCTTGAGCAGTTCGAACAAACCGCCTCGTTCCCATACCCGTGCATAGTGTCCCGTGGCGATCTTTTCCGCGCCGAGGCGGATGGCATGGTCGAGGAAGGCCTTGAACTTGATCTCGGCGTTGCACAGCACGTCGGGGTTGGGCGTGCGGCCGGCCTGGTACTCGCGCAGGAACTCGGCAAAGACGCGGTCCTTGTATTCGGCCGCGAAATTCACATGCTCGATCTCGATGCCGATCACGTCCGCCACGCTGGCGGCGTCGACGAAGTCCTCGTTGGACGAGCAGTACTCGCTGTCGTCGTCGTCTTCCCAGTTCTTCATGAAGATGCCGACCACCTCCCAGCCCTGCTGCTTGAGCAGGTACGCGCTCACCGCGGAGTCCACGCCCCCGCTCAGCCCGACAACGACACGCGGCTTGCGACCCATCCGTGCGATTATCCCAGCTGTCTCAGGCGAGAGACGCGGTGGCGTCCATCGTGAGCCAGCCTTCATGGTCCTGGGCCCAGAGATGAACGGTCTTGCCGTCGGCCGCAGGCGTGCCATTGACGGCGAAGGGATGGAGGTCGAAGGTCGGGCGCACGGCGCGGAACTCGAAGCTGCGCACCACCGCATCGGGCCGCTGCCGGCGCAACAGATCCATCAGCAGCGTGGCGATCAGGGGGCCGTGCACCACCAGGCCCGGGTAGCCTTCGACCTGCGTGACGTAGCGGCGGTCGTAGTGGATGCGGTGGCCGTTGAAGGTCAGCGCCGAGTAGCGAAACAGCAGCACGTCGTCCGGCGTGATCGTGCGCTGCCACGCCGGATTGGCCGGCGCTGCCTGCGGCGGCGGGGCTGCGGCGCCCGGCTGGGCGGCTTCGCGGTAGACGATGTCATGGAATTCGGTGAGCGCCGGCTCGGGGCTGCCGTTGCAGAACACCTCATGCCGCACTTTGACGAATACCAGCGGCCCGGTGCGGCCGCTTTTTTCGTCCACGTTGGCGATGGTCGAAACCCGGCGCACCGCGTCGCCCACCCGCACCGGCGAATGAAAGCTGAACTGGCTGCCCGCCCACATGCGCCGCGGCAGGGGCACCGGCGGCAGGAAGCCGCCGCGCCGGGCATGGCCGTCGGGCCCGATCTCGGATTGGCGATGCAGGGGCAGGAAGTACAGCCAGTGCCACAGCGGCGGCAGCGCAAAACCCTGGGCCGGCCGCTCGGGCGAATGGTCGAGGGTGGCGGCGAGCGCGGCGCAGGGGGTGGCGGTGATCGCGTCGGCTACGGTTTCGGTGCGGCCAACCCAGTCCTGCAGTTTCAAGGTGTCGGTATTCATGAGGCAGCCTTTCATGTAGTGCGTTGCAATCCGGGGCGGACTTGACCGTCCCGGACGGTTGAGAGCCGATTGTGTTCGTGCGGTGCGATCGTGGGAAGTGCAAAGGGCGCAACGATTCGCGCACCGGGTGCAATGCTGCAGCAGGCGTGCGCTTCATGGGGCCCGTGCCCGAACCGCCGCACCGCAGGCCAGGCTCTGAAACGCGATGCGTGGTGACCTCCGGCGCGGGGTGGGCAGCCGGGGATCGGTACTTGCGCACAATAGCGGCATGGAACTGCGCCAGCTGCGTTACTTTGTCCGGGTCGTCGAGCTGGGCAGCATCAGCCGCGCCGCGCTCGACCTGCAACTGGTGCAGTCCGCCCTCAGCCAGCAGATCAGCCGCCTGGAAGGCGAACTCGCGACCCGCCTCTTGCAGCGCACCAGCAAGGGCGCCGCGCCGACCGAGGCGGGACTGGCCTTCTTCCGCGAAGCGCAACTGGCCTTGCGGCACGTGGATCAGGCGGCGCGGGCCGCGCATGAAGCGCGGCTTTCCGGCACGGTGAGTGTGGGCCTCGCGCCGACCACGGCGTCGGTGCTGGGGCTGCCGCTGATGCGAGCCATGGCCGAGCGCCATCCGCATGTGCGGCTGCACATGGTGGAGACTCTGTCGGGACATCTTTCCAACATGCTCAATGCCCGCCAGCTCGACCTGGCGGTCCTGTTCGAAACCCATCCAGCACGGCGCTGGAGCGTCACGCCGTTGCTGGAGGAAAAGCTGTTCCTCATCGGATCGCGCGCTGGCGCGGCCGGCCCTGCACCGGCGAAGCTGCGCGTGGCGCAGCTCAAAGGCGTGCCGTTGATCCTGCCGACCGGCCCGCACGGCTTGCGCAGCACGCTGGATGCCGCATTCGCCCGCGCCCGTGTGCGGCCACAGGTGGTGGCCGAAATCGATTCACTGGCCCTGTTGATGGAAGCGGTGGATGCCGGCCTGGGTTGCACGCTGCAGCCCTGGGCCGCGCTGGGCCGCTTTCCGGATGCGACGAAGCGCTTCCGCCTGAGCGAGATATCCGATCCCCAGGCGCGCCGCCTGAACTCGCTGTGCAGCCTGTCCGACGACGAGTTGTCGCCGGCCGCCCTGGCGGCGCGGGTGGTGCTCGCCGATTGCGCGCGCCAGCTGGTGAACGATGGACGCTGGGCCGGGGCGCGGCTGAGCCATCACGAATCGTGATGGCCGGGTGACGCCGGCGGGCTTCCGTTTCCCGGCGCCAGGCCGTAGAGTGCGACGATGATCGATGTCCTTGTGATCGGCGGCGGCAACGCCGCGTTGTGCGCCGCGCTGATGGCGCGCGAGGCCGGCGCCAGCGTGCTGCTGCTGGAGGCGGCGCCGCGCGAATGGCGGGGCGGCAATTCCATGCACGTGCGCAACCTGCGCTGCATGCACGACGCGCCGCAAGACGTGCTGCTCGACGCCTACCCCGAGGAAGAGTTCTGGCAGGACCTGCTCAAGGTCACTGGCGGCGCCACCGACGAGAAGCTGGCCCGCCTGGCGATCCGCGCCTCGTCGAATTGCCGCGACTGGATGCGCAGGCACGGCGTGCATTTCCAGCCTTCCTTGTCGGGCACGCTGCACCTGGCGCGCACCAACGCCTTCTTCATGGGCGGTGGCAAGGCGCTGGTCAATGCCTATTACCGGAGTGCGCAAGCGCTGGGCGTGCAGGTGCGCTACGACGCCCCGGTCGACGCGCTCGAGCTGGAAGGCGGCCGCTTCGTGGCGGCGCGTATCGGCGCCGAGCGCATCGAAGCCAGGGCCTGCGTGCTGGCGGCGGGCGGCTTCGAATCCAACCTGGCGTGGATGCGCGAGGCCTGGGGGCAAAACGAGCAGGGCGAGTGGCCGGCCGACAACTTCCTGATTCGCGGCACCCGCTTCAACCAGGGCGTGCTGCTGAAGGCCATGATGAATGCGGGGGCCGACATCATCGGCGAACCGTCGCAATCGCATTGCGTTGCCATCGACGCGCGGGCGCCGCTGTACGACGGCGGCATCTGCACCCGGGTCGACTGCGTGTCGCTGGGCGTGATGGTCAACCGCGATGCGCTGCGCTTCTACGACGAGGGCGAGGATTTCTGGCCCAAGCGCTATGCCATCTGGGGCCGGCTGGTGGCCCAGCAGGCCGGCCAGATCGGCTACTGCATCATCGACAGCAAGGCCATCGGCCGTTTCATGCCGCCGGTGTTCCCCGGCGTCCAGGCCCAGACCCTGCGCGAGCTGGCTGCCAGCCTGGAGCTGCCCGAGGCGCAATTCCTGCAGACCATCGCCGGCTTCAACGCGGCCTGCCGGGTCGGCACCTTCGACCACACGGTGCTGGACGACTGCCATACCGAGGGACTGCAACCGGTGAAGTCCCATTGGGCGCGGCCGATCGACACGCCGCCGTTCTTCGGCTACGCCTTGCGGCCGGGCATCACCTTCACCTACCTCGGCTTGAAAACCGACGAGCACGCGGCCGTGCATTTCGGCGGGGTTCCCAGCGGCAACCTGTTCGTGGCCGGCGAGATGATGGCCGGCAACGTTCTGGGCCGTGGCTACACCGCCGGTGTGGGCATGAGCATAGGCACCGCTTTCGGCCGCATCGCCGGCACCCAGGCCGCCGCCGCGGCTCTCAAGGAGAGGGCGCATGCAGCAGCTTGACGCCCTGGCGCGCGAAGCCGTGGCACTGGCCGGTGGTGGTGTTCCGCTGTCGGCGGCCGAAGCCGAGGTGGGCCGGCAGCTGCAGGTCTGCAACGCCTGCCGTTATTGCGAAGGTTTTTGCGCGGTGTTTCCCGCGATGACGCGGCGGCTGGAGTTCGGCAAGGCCGACATCCACTACCTGGCCAACCTGTGCCACAACTGCGGCGCCTGCCTGCACGCCTGCCAGTACGCGCCGCCGCACGAGTTCGCCGTCAATGTGCCGCAGGCCATGGCCGTGGTGCGGGTCCAGACCTATACCGAATTCGCCTGGCCGTCCGCGCTCGGCGCGCTGTACCGGCGCAACGGCGTGACGCTGGCCCTGGCGGCCGGCTTCGGCCTGGCGCTGTTTCTCATGCTGGTCCTGGTGCTCAAGGGCTCGTTGTTCCTTGGGCCGCTGGTCGGCAATTTCTACGCAGTGTTCCCGCACAACCTGCTGGTCGGCATGTTCGGCGCGGTGTTCGGCTTCGCCGTGCTGGCGCTGGGCGTCGGTGCCAGCCGCTTCTGGCGGCAGGAGAGCCCCGGGCCGGTCAGCGGTGCCGCAGCGGTCGAGGCCACCCGCGACGCTTTGCGCCTGAAATACCTGGACGGTGGCCATGGCGAGGGCTGCAACGACGCCGATGACCGCTTCACTTTGTGGCGGCGGCGCTGGCATCACTTCACCTTCTATGGCTTCCTGCTGTGCTTCGCCGCGACCTGCGTGGCCACGCTCTACCACTACCTGTTGCACCAGCCCGCGCCTTATCCGGTCGCCAGCCTGCCGGTGTTGCTGGGCACTGCGGGCGGGCTCGGCCTGCTGGTCGGCCCCGCCGGCCTGCTGTGGCTGAATCTCAGGCGCCATCCGCTGCACGGCGATGCCGTGCAGCGGCCCATGGACCGTGGTTTCATCGCACTGCTGTTTGCCAACAGCCTGACCGGACTGGCCTTGCTGGTGTGGCGCGACAGCGGCGCCATGGCCTTGCTGCTGGCGGTCCACCTGGGTTTCGTGATGGCGCTGTTCCTCACCTTGCCCTACGGAAAATTCGCCCACGCCATCTACCGCGGCGCGGCACTGCTCAAATATGCAATCGAGAAACGGCAGCCGAACCGGCTGCAGCTCGGCGCCGACTGAAAGGACATCCCATGGACCTGCAACTTTCCGAAAAGACCGCCCTGGTGACCGGCGCCAGCGTGGGCATAGGCCGCGCCATCGCAATGGCGCTCGCTGCCGAGGGCGCGCAACTGGCGATCTCGGCGCGCCGCGTCGACAGGCTGCAAGAGGTGTCGGATGCGATCGTGGCAGCGGGCGGCCGCAAGCCGGTGCTGATCGGCTGCGACCTGTATCAGGACGATGCCGCGCAACAGCTCACCCGTGCCGCGATCCAGGGCCTGGGACGGGTCGATATCCTGGTGAACAACGCGGGCGGATCGCGCAGCTTCAAGGACCTGCACGTGAGCGAGGAGGCCTGGCAGGAGGCGATCACGCTGAATTTCCATCGGCCGCGCCAGGTGGCCGATGCCCTGATCGACCAGATGATCGCCCACAGCTGGGGACGCATCATCAACATCACCGGCAAGAGCGAGCCCGAGCACATCAACGGCGCCTTCTGTGCCAAGGCCGGCATCCACAGCTGGGCCAAGGGCCTCTCGCGCATGGTCGGCAAGAACGGGATCACCGTCAACTGCATTCCGCCGGGGCGCATCATCTCCGAGCAGATCCTGCGCAACTACACGCCCGAGTACCGGCAATGGCAGTCCGACAACGAAATCCCGGTGGGGCGCTACGGCGAGCCCGAGGAACTCGCCTATCTCGTGTGCTTCCTCGCCTCGCCGCGCGCGAGCTACATCACGGGCGCCGTGATTCCCGTCGACGGCGGATTGCGCAAATACCAGTTCTGAGCCGGCGCCAGCCGGATCAACGCCAGACCGTAGCGTCGGTGTGGATCAGGGACAGCGGGTGTGACGCGCCCGCCAGGTAGTCTTCGATGCATTGCAGCAGCAGCGGGCTGCGGTGCCGGGCCGAACTCGCGCGCACTTCCTCGGGCGTCAGCCACAGGGTGCGGACGATGCCGGTATCCAACTTGCGCAACGCGTCGCGCTGCCCCAGCTCGCCACGGAAGGCCATCCGCAGATAGGTGATGTCCTGGCCGGTGGGGTCCCGCCGCGAACGCGCCATGTAAATCCCCAGCAGCGCAGTGGGCCTGAACACATGGGCTGTTTCCTCCAGCACCTCGCGCGCGCAACCCTCCTCGGGCGATTCGCCCGGATCCAGGTGGCCGGCCGGATTGTTGAGCATCAGGCCCTCGGCGGTCTCCTCTTCCACCAGCAGGAAACGGCCGTCCTGCTCGATGACCGCGGCGACCGTGACGTTGGGTTTCCATCGGGTTTGCATCGCCGATTATTGCCACGCTGTCGCATGCGCTGGCGCACAGCGAAGAAAAAGCGGCGCGCCGTGCAGGATCCGAGGCCTGTCAAGGCTGGTACTCCTCCGCGCCCTGCACCCAGATGAACGACTGGACATCGATCATGTCGCGCGCCTTGAACCCGGGCCTGCGGTCCAGGTCGCGCCGGATGATGGCGGAGAAGGTCAGCAGCGACTGGTACACCTCCCACGATGGCTGGGGACGGTAGGCAAAGTCGAAGCCATAGCCGTGCGCCGCCCTGCGCGTCACCCTGGGTTTGAGGAGCAGGTGCTTGTCGGGCCGTGCCAGGAAGCCGAACACCGTCACCAGCGGCCAGGTCAGCACCCGGGTCTGGCGCCGGGGCAGATCGGCCACCGCCTGCACCCAGTCGTCGAACCTGCGGTGCGGCGATCCACGGCCCCAGAGGAAGGCGTAGAGCTCGGTGGCGAAGAGGCGTGCCCCGCCTTTGGTTTTCACGGCGTCGCGCAGCGCCATCTTTTCGAATGAGAACAGCAGGTTGGCGCGCGACTCGATGCGCACCGCGATGTCGGCAATCTGGCGGAATTCGCCCCGGGCCAGGAGCTTGCGGAATTCGGCAGGGCCGAGTTCGGCCTGCCACTCGAGGTGGGCGCGCTCCTTGCAGGAACGCTCGGCGACCTGGTAGGTATCGTCCAGGAAGCCGTCCGGGTAGAACAACTCGAATTTGCGCCGACAGCGTGCCGCGCCGAGGTAGTTGACGTTGCTCGCGCGGGCGCCGGTGAGGGGAGAGCTTAGGGATGCGGGGCTGGCCATACAGGCAGTCTTTCGCCTGCCCCAACCTCAGCCGTGTCGGACAAGACCTCGCGTCGATGTAGGACGGGGATGCCGCCTGATCAACGTCAATCGAACGGGTCAGGCGCGAGGCTCGGCAGGGGATTGCACGGGCCCCTGCTCGGCAGTGACCAGCCGCAGCTGGGTGATCTCCGACGGGGCGCCGAGACGCTTGGGCGGACCCCAGTGGCCGGTGCCACGGCTGACGTACACCCGCAGCCGAGCAAGCCCAGGAAGGGCAGGCCGGCCCAGGCCAGGGTGTCGCCCAGGGGCGGCTTGGCGAGCCGGCGCGCCAGCAAACCGGTCGGCGCCAGTGTGGCCAACGCCATCAGCAGCAGCGTGAACAAGGTGGCGCCTGCGGCCCCGGACAACGAGGGGACGATGCGCGTGCCGATGTACAGGTGAAGTAGGATCGAAACGACGAGCAGGGAAGGAATCGACATGGACTGCGAGGGACACCGGCGGTACGGCCTCGGCTCCCACTATATGGAATTTGAGCCCGCAATCTGCTTTAAACCTGCGGTGTATCAAATGACCGGACTCCTCGTTGGATTACTGTCGCGCACAGAACAGCCAGAGGGGTTTGTTCACTAGGCGAAGCGGCGCTTCCTGTCAGCTCTAAGTCAGCAAGTACTTACAACCGTTTCAACCAAGAGGAGAGACTTCCATGCAGATTGGCGTTCCCACCGAAACCACGGCAAGTGAAACCGTCACACCCGAGACGGCCAAGAAACCTTTGCTGATCGGAGTTCCGAAGGAAACCGCGGCAGGCGAGAAGCGCGTCGCGACCGTACCCGAGGTGGTGGAAAAGCTCGTGAAGCTGGGGTTCTCGGTGGCCGTGCAAAGCGGCGCGGGCGACGCCGCGAACTGCGGCGACGATACCTACCGCGCTGCCGGTGCGCAGGTCGTGGCAACGGCTGCCGAACTCTGGGCCAAGGCGGACATCGTCTTCAAGGTGCGCGGCCCGAGCAAGGAAGAGGTCGGCCTGATGCACGAGGGCCAGACCCTGATCAGCTTCATCTGGCCGGCGCAGAACCCCGAATTGATGCAGCAGCTCGCGGCGCGCAAGGTCACCGTGCTGGCCATCGACGCGCTGCCGCGGACGCTCTCCCGCGCCCAGAAGATGGACGCTTTGACCTCCCAGGCCGGCGTCGCCGGCTACCGCGCCGTCGTCGAGGCCGCCAACGCCTTCGGCCGCTTCTTCAACGGCCAGATCACGGCCGCGGGCAAGGTTCAGCCCGCCAAGGTTTTCATCGCCGGTGCCGGCGTCGCCGGCCTGGCGGCGATCGGCACTGCTGCCAGCCTCGGCGCCATCGTGCGCGCCAACGACACCCGTGCCGAAGTGGCCGACCAGGTCGTGTCCCTGGGCGGTGAATTCGTCAAGGTCGACTACGAGGAAGAAGGGTCGGGCGGCGGCGGCTACGCCAAGGTGATGAGCGAGGGCTTCCAGAAGGCACAGCGCGAGATGTATGCCAAGCAAGCCAGGGAGGTGGACATCATCATCACCACGGCGCTGATTCCCGGCAAGCCCGCGCCCAGGCTGATCACCGCCGAGATGGTGCAGAGCATGAAGCCGGGCAGCGTGATCGTCGACATGGCGGCCGAGCAGGGCGGCAACTGCGAACTGACCGAACCCGGCCAGGCCGTGGTCAAGCATGGTGTCACCATCGTCGGCTACACCGACCTGGTCAGCCGTCTGGCCAAGCAGTCGAGCACGCTCTATGCGACGAACCTGTTCCGCCTGTCCGAGGAGCTGTGCAAGACCAAGGACGGCATCATCAACGTCAATATGGACGACGACGCCATCCGCGGCCTGACGGTCATCAAGGAGGGCGGGATCACCTGGCCGCCGCCGCCCCTCAAGGCGGCGGCGGTCGCGGCCAAGCCGGCCGCCATGCCGGCCAAGGCGCCCAAGCATGGCGCGGCGAGCGCACCGGCGTCCGCCACGCGCACGGCGGTCATGTTCGGCATCGCGGCGCTGGTATTCTGGTTCGTCGGCGCCAACGCGCCAGAGGCCTTCCTCGCCCACTTCACGGTGTTCGTGCTGGCCTGCTTCGTCGGCTACATGGTGGTGTGGAACGTCACCCCCGCCCTGCACACGCCGCTGATGAGCGTCACCAACGCGATCAGCAGCATCATCGCCATCGGCGCCCTGGTGCAGATCGCGCCGCCGCTGCTCGGCGGCGGTGCAGCGCGACCGGAGGTGTGGATCCACTGGCTCGCGTGGGTGGGTATCGCGCTTACCGCAATCAACATGTTCGGCGGATTCGCCGTCACGCAGCGCATGCTGCAGATGTTCCGCAAATAAGGGAAAGCGAATCATGTCTGCAACTCTTGCAACTGCCTCCTATATCGGGGCGACCATTCTCTTCATCCTCAGCCTCGGCGGCCTCTCGAATCCGGAAAGCTCGAGGCGCGGCAATCTCTACGGCATGATCGGCATGACCATCGCCGTGCTGGCGACGGTTTCCGGGCCTCACGTCACCTCGGCCGGTTATGCCTGGATCGTTGGCGCAATGGTGATCGGCGGCAGCATCGGTCTGTACGCTTCGCGCGTCGTGAGAATGACGCAGATGCCGGAACTGGTGGCGCTGATGCACAGCCTGGTCGGCCTGGCGGCCATGCTGGTCGGCTTTGCCAATTACATCGATCCGGCGGCCTCGGCGGAATTCAGCGGCGCCGCGAAGTCGATTCACGAAATGGAGATCTACATCGGCATCCTGATCGGCGCGGTGACCTTCACCGGCTCGATCATTGCCTTCGGCAAGCTCTCCGGCAAGATCGGCGGCAAGACCTTGCTGCTGCCGGGACGTCACTGGCTGAACCTCGCCGGCCTGCTGGTGGTGATCTGGTTCGGGCGGCAGTTCTTGCTCGCCGAATCGATCGACGCGGGCATGATGCCGCTCGTCGTGATGACAGTAATCGCGCTGTTGTTCGGCATCCACATGGTGATGGCGATCGGCGGCGCCGACATGCCGGTGGTGATATCGATGCTCAACAGCTACTCCGGCTGGGCCGCGGCGGCGACCGGCTTCATGCTGTCGAACGACCTCTTGATCGTCGTCGGCGCGCTGGTCGGTTCCAGCGGCGCGATCCTCTCCTACATCATGTGCCGCGCGATGAACCGCAACTTCATCAGCGTGATCGCCGGCGGATTCGGTTCCGACGGCGGCGCGCCAGCACCGAAGGGCGAAGGCGCACAACCGGCGGGCGAGGTCAATCCCATCCTTGCCGCGGAAACGGCGGAACTGCTGCGCGAGTCGAAGAACGTGATCATCGTGCCGGGCTACGGCATGGCGGTCGCGCAGGCGCAGCACACCGTCTATGAGATCACCAAAGTGCTGCGCGAGAAGGGCGTCAACGTGCGCTTCGGCATCCACCCGGTTGCCGGCCGCATGCCCGGCCACATGAACGTGCTGCTGGCCGAGGCCAGGGTGCCTTACGACATCGTCCTGGAAATGGACGAGTTGAACGAGGACTTCCCCGATACCGACGTCGCCATGATCATCGGCGCCAACGATATCGTGAACCCGGCGGCCCAGGAAGACCCGACCAGCCCGATCGCCGGCATGCCGGTGCTGGAAGTGTGGAAGGCCAAGACCTCGATCGTGATGAAGCGCAGCATGGCCACCGGCTATGCGGGCGTCGACAATCCGCTGTTCTACAAAGACAACAACCGCATGCTTTTCGGCGATGCGAAGAAGATGCTGGAAGAGGTGCTGGTGGCGCTGAAGGCCTGAGATTGGGGGCCGCAGCAGAAGGATTCACAAGCGCTGAGCCGGAAGGAACTCGAGCGACAGAGAACCGAGAGCGGTCGCTTGCATGCGGCCATCGCCAGCGGATTGATCTGAAGGCCCAGCGCGGCGGCATGTCGTTTCGACGCGACGATGCTGCGCTGGCGCTGCAGCCCTTCGGATCGTTGCTCTCCCTGAGCTACAAGGACCTCGCCGCGGATGAGCGCGAAGTGCGCCATCCGCGCATGACGCCCGATCGGAACGATCCGCAATGCCGGTCAGGGCCATGCGACGCAGCCGCGAGTGGCTGAACAGCCGCATCGCATGGCGCGCAGATGTTCGAGATGGAAGACATCAACGGCGAGTTCAGCCAGGTCGATGTGGCCATCGTGCTCGGCGCCAACGACGTGGTGAACCCGGCGGCGCTGCAAAAGGGCAGCGTGATCTACGGCATGCCGATCCTGGACGCCTCCGCGATGTTGTACTCGCCCCTGGGCCGGATGAATTCCCAGGGAAAACAGGAATGGCCGGCGCCCGGCCGGCAGGAGCGACAATCCGGCAGGTTCCAGCGCGTCTGGACTTGGAGAAGAAAGATGAGCGACACGACCGCCCGCCCCTGGCTTGCTGCCTATCCCCCCGGCGTTCCCGCCGACATCGACCCCTCGCAGTACGCCTCGCTGGTCCAGCTGATGGAAGAAAGCTTCCAGAAGTACGCCACCCGCACCGCCTACAGCTTCATGGGCAAGGAAATCAGCTTCGCCCAGACCGACGCCCTCAGCCGCGCCTTCGCCGCCTATCTTCAGGGACTGGGCCTGGTCAAGGGCGACCGCGTCGCCATCATGATGCCCAACGTGCCGCAATATCCGGCGGCCGTGGCGGCGATCCTGCGGGCCGGCCTGGTGGTGGTCAACGTCAATCCGCTGTACACCCCGCGCGAGCTGGAGCACCAGCTCAAGGATTCCGGCTCCAAGGCGATCGTCATCATCGAGAACTTTGCCCGTACGCTGGAGCAGTGCATCGCCAACACGCCGGTCAAGCATGTCGTGCTCGCCGCCATGGGCGACCAGCTGGGCCTGGTCAAGGGGGCGCTGGTGAACTACGTGGTGCGCAACGTCAAGAAGATGGTGCCGGCCTACCAGCTGCCAGGCGCGGTACGCTTCAATGCCGCGATCGCGCAGGGCATGCGCAGCCCGCTGAAGAAGCCCGTGCTTGGACCCGACGACGTGGCCGTGTTGCAGTACACCGGCGGTACCACCGGAGTGTCGAAAGGGGCGGTGCTCCTGCATCGCAACATCATCGCGAACGTGTTGCAGTCCGAGGTCTGGAACCAGCCGGTGATGGACAGGATCCCTGCCGGCGAACAGGTGACCAGTGTCTGCGCGCTGCCGCTGTATCACATCTTCGCTTTTACCGTCAGCATGATGCTGTCGATGCGAACCGGTGGCAAGGTGATCCTGCTGCCGAACGCGCGCGACCTGCCGGCGGTGCTCAAGGAGCTGTCCAAGCAGACCTTCCACAGCTTTCCCGCCGTGAACACGCTCTTCAACGGCCTGGCCAACCATCCGGATTTCGACACCGTCAACTGGAAGAACCTCAAGGTGTCCGTGGGCGGCGGGATGGCGGTGCAGGGCGCGGTCGCCAAGCTCTGGCTGCAAAAGACGGGCTGCCCGATCTGCGAGGGCTATGGCTTGTCCGAAACCTCGCCCTCGGCCAGCTGCAACCCGACCACCAGCACCGAGTACACCGGCACCATCGGCGTGCCGATGCCCGGCACCTGGATGAAATGCATCGACGACGAGGGCCACGAGGTGCCGGTCGGTCAGCCCGGAGAAATCGCGATCAAGGGGCCGCAGGTGATGGCGGGCTACTGGCAGCGTCCGGACGAGACGGCCAAGGTCATGACGAGCGATGGCTACTTCAAGAGCGGCGACATCGGCATCATGGACGAGCGCGGCTACTTCAAGATCGTGGACCGCAAGAAGGACATGGTGCTGGTCTCCGGCTTCAACGTCTACCCCAATGAGGTCGAAGACGTGGTGTCCATGCTCGACGGCGTGCTCGAATGCGCCGTGGTCGGCGTGCCGGACGAAAAGACCGGCGAGGCGGTGAAGCTGGTGATCGTCAGGAAGGACCCCGGCCTGACCGAGGAGAAGGTGCGGGAGTACTGCCGTATCAACCTCACCGGCTACAAGCAGCCCAAGGTGGTCGAGTTCCGCACCGACCTGCCCAAGACCCCGGTGGGCAAGATCCTGCGGCGCGAACTCAGAGACAAGAAATAGTCGAAGGAAAAATGGCCCGGACCCGCGTCAACGGCGTGCGGCCAGCGCGGTGAGCTGCTCGAGGTTGGGCTGGTGGACGACGCCGCGCTCCGTGATGAGCGCGGTGACCAGCTCGGCTGGAGTGATGTCGAAGGCCGGGTTGCGGACCAACACGCCATCGGCCGCCCACTGGCAATCGCGAAAGCCGGTGACTTCTTCGCGGCTGCGTTCCTCGATGGGGATCCCCGCGCCGTCGGCAATCGACATGTCGATGGTGGAGGTCGGGCAGGCCACGTAGAACGGGATCCGATGGCGATGCGCGAGCACCGCCACCATGTACGTGCCGATCTTGTTGGCCACATCGCCATTCGCCGCGACACGATCGGTGCCGACAATGACCGCGTCGACCTCGCCGCGGCTCATCAGGAATCCGGCCATGTTGTCGGTGATGAGCGTGACCGGGATGCGTTCCTGCACCATCTCCCACGCCGTCAGACGCGCACCCTGCAGGAAGGGGCGGGTTTCATCGGCGATGACGGAAATGCGCTTTCCCGCCTCGACCGCCGAGCGGATCACGCCGAGCGCCGTGCCGTGCCCGGCGGTGGCCAGCGCGCCGGCATTGCAGTGCGTGAGCACGCGCGCGCCGTCGGCCAGGAGAGCGGCACCGTGTTCGCCCATTGCGCGATTCACCCGGATATCCTCGGCGAGGATTTCATGGGCTTCGGCCAGCAGCGCATGAGCCTGCGCCGCAGCAGGCTGCGACGCGAGCGAATCCCAGCGCTTGCGCATGCGCCCCAGCGCCCAGAACAGGTTGACCGCGGTGGGCCGGCTTGCCGCCAGAACGTTGAAGGCGCCCGCCATCCGGTCGGTGAAGTCCGAACCCGATGCCTCGCATTGACGCAACGCTTCCAACGCAACCCCGTAGGCCGCCGCACAGCCGATGGCGGGTGCGCCCCGCACGACCATCTCGCGGATTCCCTGTGCCACCGCCTCGGCACTGTCATAGCGCAGGTATCTGAACACGGCCGGCAACACGCGCTGGTCGATCATTTCCAGATACCCGTTGCACCAACGCAGTGTCTCCACGCGTTCTACTTGCGACGACGTCATGGCGTGGCCCGCTCCCCTTGGGCGTGCGGGCCGTAGGTCTTGAATCTTTCCATCACCTCGGCCATCTGGGCATTCGAAAGATGGTGTGGTTCCGCGATTTGCCGCGCGCGCCAGTATTGCTCGCACAGGCTCTCCACTTCGACACACAGCGCCAGGGCATGATCCAGATCGCGCCCGGTGGCGATCATCCCGTGGTTGGCCAACAGGCAGGCTCGTCGGTCCTCGAGTGCAGCCAGTGCATGATCGGACAGCTCCTGCGTGCCGAACAAGGCATAGGGCGCGCAGCGGATCGTGTCTCCGCCGGCTGCGGCGATCATGTAGTGAAAGGGTGGGATCTCCAGGCCGAGGCAGGCCAGCGTGGTAGCGAATGGGGAATGCACATGCACCACCGCATGGACGTCCGGCCGGGAGCTGAGGATGTCGCGATGGAAGCGCCATTCGCTGGAAGGGCGTCCCGCGCCGATGACGTCGCCGTTCGCCGCGAGCAACACCATGCCTTGCGCCGTCAGGTCGCGCGCGGGCACGCCCGAAGGCGTCACCAGGATGCATTCCCCGCAACGCACGCCCACGTTGCCGGAGGTGCCGCGGTTCAGGCCGCGAGCGTCAAGCTCGAGCGCGGCCTGGACCATGGCGCGGCGCAGCTCCGATTCGCCAGGCACTTCTTCCTGCATTCATGGCCCCAGGACACGGCCGGCCACCGCATCGAGTCGCGCCATCACGGCCGCATCCCGCACCTCGGGCGCTGTGATCAAGGCGTGGTCCAGCGCATGGCGGCAAGCGCAAGCCGGCGCGTCGACGTCGCCGGCAAGGCGGGGCGCAAGGTGGCGCACCAATGAACGTGCCTGGTCGGCGTTGGCCAGCAGCACCTGGATGATCTGATGGACCGTCACCGCATCGTGGCCCGGATGCCAGCAGTCGAAGTCGGTGACCATCGCGACCGTGGCGTAGCAGATCTCCGCTTCGCGTGCGAGCTTGGCTTCGGGCATGTTGGTCATGCCGATCACGTCGCAGCCCCAACCGCGATAGAGCTCCGATTCGGCCAGCGTCGAAAACTGCGGCCCTTCCATCACCAGATAAGTGCCCCCGCGCACGGCCGGTATACCCGCTGCGCGCGCCGCCACTTCGAGGTGATTGCCCAGGCGCCGGCAGACCGGGCGGGCGAGCGACACATGGGCCACGAGACCGGTCCCGAAAAAACTCTTGTTGCGCGCGAAGGTGCGGTCGATGAACTGGTCCACGATGACGAAGGTGCCCGGAGGCAACTCCTCACGCAGGGAGCCGACGGCGCTGACCGAAATCAGGTCGGTGACACCGCTGCGCTTGAGCGCATCGATATTGGCGCGGAAGTTGATCTCGCTCGGAGGAATGCGGTGACCGCGACCATGCCGCGGGAGGAACACCATCGGCTGGCCGTTCAGATCCCCGAACAGCAATTCGTCCGAGGGCGCTCCGAAGGGCGAATCGACCTTGACCCAGCGTTTGTCCGACAAGCCGTCGATGTCGTAGACCCCGCTGCCTCCCAGGACGCCGATCACCGGCGGCGGTGCACTTGACGAACTCATCGCAGCCATTCTCCATTGGTGGGGTACCTCGTGGGCACCATGGCGCTGGCGGCCGGGAAGATCCTGATGATCATGTTCTGGTTGATGTTGACGAGACCGACGGCGCCATCCATCAGCAAGCTGACCTTCTCGAACTGGAACGCCGGGTGATTGTCGAGAGATTCTAAGGGGAGCGCCCCAACTGCCAGCCCGCACCCAGCGTCCAGTTCGAGGCGGCGGGACCGCTCAGTCGCTGGGCGCGGCTCAAGTCGACGGTCCAGCTCTCGGTGACGGACCAGCGAGCGCCGGCGCGCACAAAGTGCGTTCCATCTGCCAGATAACGCTCGCCCACGATCGACCAGCCGGGTCGTGCCGCCCACTCGACCGAAGCCCCGGAACGGCCCCGGTCCGGACCGCCGTTCACGAAATCGCGCCCCACGTTCAGATGCAGGGCGAGGTCGTCCTGCGGCTTCCAGCTGAACAGGGTCGACACCGTGCTGCCCTGCCAGCGCGGCCGCAGGTTCGCTGTCCTGTGCGGCGGTCAGCCAGCTCTCCAGTTTGCAGGTGCCGGGGTCGGCGATGGTGGCATCGTCCACGGCATGGTGGCCGCCGGCGGCCACCGCCGCCGCACTGACGAAGACTCCCACCAACGCGGCCCAGGTACGTGCGTGAGCGACCCTCCTCATCGCAGCCAGCCGCGCTTGTAGCAATACCAGATGGGCAAGGCCGCGCTGAGGAACATCACGGCCACCACGTAGGGGTAGGCCCATTGGCCCAGCACGCCGAACTCCGGAAACTGAAGGTTCATGCCGTAGATGCTCGCGACCAGCGTCGGCGGCAGCAACGCCACGCTGGCGACCGAGAAGATCTTGATGATCTTGTTCTGGCTGAGGTTGATGAAGCCCACGGTGGCGTCCATCAGGAAGTTGATCTTGTCGAAGAGGAACGCCGTGTGGTTGTCCAGCGACTCGATGTCGCGCAGGATCTGCCGCGCCTCCTCGAACTGCTCCGCGCTGAGCATGCGGCTGCGCATCATGAAGCTGACGGCGCGGCGGGTGTCCATCACATTGCGGCGGATCCGGCCGTTCAGGTCCTCCTGGCGCGCGATCGCGCCCAGCACCTCGGTGGCCAGCGTGTCCGTTACTTCGCCGGCCAGCACCTGCTTGCTGACTTTTTCGAGTTCGTCGTAGATGCCCTCGAGCGTGTCGGCGGAATATTCGGCGTCGGCGTCGAACAGCTTCAGCAGCACTTCCCTGGCATCCTCGATCAGCCCGGGGGCGCGGCGTGCGCGCAGGCGCAGCAGGCGGAACACCGGCACGTCCTCGTCGTGGATGGAGAACAGCACGCCCTTGCTCTTGAGCGAGTCGTTCACCAGGTTGAGGATGAAGGCGACGCGCACGGTGCGCGGCTCGACGTCGTCGGCGATCAGGAAGTCGCTGCGGATATGCAGCTCGCCGTTGTCTTCCTCATAGAAGCGGGCTGACTCCTCGATGTCCTCGTCCATCGCATCCTCGGGGATGGACAGGCCGAAATACTGCTTGACCCAGCGCTTTTCCTCGAGCGTGGGCGCCTCGAGGTCGACCCAGATCGGCCGGAATTTGGAAAGCTCCTCCAGCGACTCGATCTCTTCCTGAAAGAGCCGGCCGTTGGCGAGCGTGAAGATGTTGAGCATTGGCTCACTCCCGTAACTGAAGGCAATCGGTGTTGTGCGAAAGGTGGGGCTTTCAACACCGGGTCACGGGTGTCGAAAGCTACCGACTCGGGCAGGTTTCCAAGGAGCGCTCTCCGGAAGTGGCGACCGCGAGATTATGCCGTGGCTGCACCGAAGAAGGCCAGCAATTCTTCCTTGCGCGCGTACGCATCCCGGGCGCCCAGTTCGATCAGGGCCTGCACGAACCCCGGCTCGAACAGCAGGTAGCTGGCCATCGCGCCGCCGCCTTTGAGCGCACCCAGCCCACCGAGTGCGCGGCGCACCGAACCGGGCAGTTCGTGGGCGCAGGCCTGGGCCAGGGCGTCGAGCGATTGCGAGGGATGGATCGCCAGCACTTCGATGCTGCGATAGGGCAGCACGGCGGCCACTTCCCGCGGCAGTTGCCGCAAGGTCCGGGTGACGCGCTGCGCCTGCTCCACGTCGGCTTGCAGCGTGTCGTGAAACACGCTGGCCATGGCATGGCCAGCGATGCCGCCCAATGACGGTTGCCGTGCGACGCCATCGGCTGGTTCGCCCGCCAGGCCTGAGCGCTGCGGCTGCCCGACGCCCACCACCATGATCTTGTGGGCGCCCAGGTGCATCGCCGATGAAAGCGGCGAAATCTGTCGCATCGAGCCGTCGCCGAAATACTCGCGCCGCCCGTCCACCCACAAGGGCGTGGCCGGAAACAGGAACGGGATGGCGCTGGAGGCCATCAGGTGCTCGATGGTCAGCGGCTGGAATTCGGCGCGCCGCCCGGGCCGGTCCCAGGCGTCGGGGGCACGCTCGTTGCGGGTGTGGCAAAAGGTCCAGTGCACGCCCGTGCTGTAGCTGGAAGCCGTCACGGCCACTGCATCGATCGCCTTGGCCTCGAGTGCGTCGTCGATGCCCTGCAGCGACACGGCACGGTGCAGCGTGTCAACCAGGCGCATGTTGTTGAGAATGGCGTTATGGCCGTTCGCGTGGCGCCACAGGCTGAGCACGGCGGCCAGGCGGCTGAAGTGCACCCAGCGCGGCACGTCCAGTTAATAGACGTCGGCTGACCGCAGGTGCCGCCAGAACCGCTCCAGTTTGTCGAATGCCGCCAGGCCCTGCGCGGCGACACTGGCCAGGGATGCCACATTCAAGGCGCCCGCCGAGGTCCCGACCAGCACCTGGAAAGGGAAGTCTCACGGGCGGCCGGTTGCCAATCCGAGCATGGTGCTCATTGCCCGCAACACGCCGACCTGGTACGCGGTGCGCGCGCCCCCGCCCATGAGCACCAGGGCATGGATGGGGCGGCTGGGGCGCGTCAGGCCCGAATGGATGATGGTGTCGAGGCTCATGGCCTGCGTGCGGGACGGCCGGGACGGCGCCGCCGCTGTCTTTCTCCTCTGCAGCCATGGTAGAGCAAGCCCCGGCGTTTGCAATCGGGGCCGCTCCTTGACGCCGGCCGCCGTCGAGCCCGGGCAGCTCAAGCAGGACACGTCCTACAGATCTGTGCCGAGCTGTCCGACATACCGGTTGAGCCGGGACACCTAGATTCGGGTTGTCGTCCCCGGCTGCCACCCGCCCCGGGGATCCCCCAAGGAGTTATCAATGATCCAGCTGGCGACCGAACCGACCGCAAGCCGAATGAGCTACCGCCCCGTCCCAAGCGATGGCAAGGGATCGAGCCATGAAACCCAGCGTGGCCGCAGCGGTCATGCATGGCCTTTCCTCAGCCGGTACGCGGCCCGCCTTTCGCAGCAGGAAGACCGGAAGAACGCCAGCACCGACAGCGGCAGCTGATCGTCGATACGGAGCAATCACCATGTACAGAGAACCCAAGTCCCCCAACCGCTTTACCGATACCCCGCGCGACAAGCCTATGGGCGACCGCACGGAGCATGCCAACCTCGAGCGGCCGGGCGCGCAGGCGCACCCGCGTGCGCGGGGCTGGAACCGTACGGGCCCGGCCATGGCTTGGCGCATGCGCTAGAACCCCGGCGCCACCGAAGGTGGTCAAAGGCGGCCCTGGAGGGGCCGCCTTTTTTTGGTGCGCCCGGCAGG
>DIZF01000010.1 GCA_002427815.1 Ramlibacter tataouinensis | reverse complement strand
ACAGGTTAACCAACCCCCTAGCCCGAGAGCTGGAAGCCGATGTTCGACCTCAGTGAGGCAGAAGGTGTGAACGAGTCCGAGCGCGTGCTAACCGGCCTCTGTCGCAAGTCGTTTCTGCGCCTGTGGGCTCACACCAACGTCTTCACTGACGAGGGCTTCAAGGCTGGGCGCGGCAGCGCGAAAGAGCTTTGCGACGCTCTCGTGGTCTTTGGGAAGCACGTCCTCATCTTCTCGGACAAGCACATCACATTCCAGAAGGACAAGCCTTTGGACGTCGCTTGGCCCCGATGGTATCGCCGCGCGGTGGTTGACTCCATCCGCCAGCTCCATGGCGCGCGAAATTGGCTTCAGCGCTTCCCTGGGCGGGCGTTCCTAGACGCTGCCTGCAAGCGGCCGCTTCCGGTGAATGTGCCCAGCACGGATGACGTCGTCTTCCATCTGATTGCCGTCACACGAGGAAGCACCGAAGCCGCAGTGGCCTTCGCTGGGGGTCATGGCCGCGGGACTTTCGGGGTGGACTCAGCTCTTGCGGGGGACGCCCACGTCAAAAGCCCGTTCGTCCTCGGCAGGCCCATGCGGGACAAGCCGTTCGCCCATGTGTTCGATGAAGTTTCGATTGAACTGGTTCTCAGCGAGCTAGACACCGCGGCGGACTTCATCGCCTACTTGACGGAGCGAGAGCGATTCCTCGGGTCGAGCAAGCCTCATGTCCTCGCGCATGGCGAGGAGGACCTGCTCGCGGCCTACGTCCAGAACATGGATGTCGACGAGGAAAAGCACCAGTTCTTACCTGGAGGAGCGGACGACGAGCAGCCTGATTTGGTCATGTTCGACCAGACCTTCTACGATGAGCTGGAAAAGAAAGAACCGTACATCAGGAAGAAGGCTGCTGACAAAATTAGCTACTCGTGGGACACGCTCATAGACAGGTTCATCAGTGTCGGCGACCCGAATCTTCACGGAACCGACCTCATGCAGACAACCGAAGACCTAGAAGAAGGCCTTCGGCTCCTTGCGGGGGAATCCCGGTTTCGCCGGCGGACCCTGGCTCAACTCCTGCAGGGCGCTTTGTTCCAAATCGGCCCCGGTCAAACAATTGCCAGGCTCGGCTACTCCGGCGTAGCTGGCGAAACTGTCTACGTGTTTCTCATAGTGCCGCGGCGGCCCGACGAAGCCTATGTCGTTTACCGACGGCATCGCATCGCGCTATTGCATGCCTACTGCCGGACAGCGAAGGTCGTTGCACCGCTTGGCACGACGTTCGTGGGACTTGCATTCGACAATCCCCACCAAGGCTACAAAGGGGGCTCTGAAGACCTCTTCATTTTCTCGCAACCAGAGTGGTCTCAGCAAGACCTGGACGAGGTTGCGAAGATGCGAGAGGAGCTCAAGCTGTGGGGTTCGACGATGAAGATGAGCCACTGGAACGGCACAGAATTCCCGCAAGCTCCCGCCGGACTGGAGGACGGGCACGGACAACTCGCACTCGTCATGGACTCGCCTGGACCACGCCGAGAGAAGACGAAGGCCGAGAAGTCAAAAATGCGTCGCGAGAAGATGAAGAAGGCCTCGCAGCGAAAGAACCGGAGGTGAGCTGTTAGCGTGCGGCGCAGTCCGCCGACGCTGGCTCCGGTAGAAGGTTCATCAGGCTATAGCGAACACCGATGAACAGACATCAAGCTCCTTCGAAGTCAGTGAATCTCTCAACCGAAGCGGACTTCTCGCGAAACTGCGATGTGTTCCGGCACCCCCTCTTTGGGAAATGCCACGACATAGAGGATGTCCATACGGTGCCCAGGCATTGAATCTTGCGCCTTGAACGTCACAGCGCGAGTGGCAGCGACCAAGCAAACGCCTGCGGTGGCCAAACCGGAGAGGTATGTGCCCAGCTCTTCGTAGACCGCCAGCTTGTCCGTGGCGGTATACAACTCGGCGCAGTCGCCGTAGTCCCGGCAATAGTCGGACAGATGGGCAAACAGCTCTTCGGCCGAGGTCGACACGGTCGACAAATCCACCCCTTCCGCGAATAGGCAAGCATCACAGCCTTCGGCGAGCCTGGCCAGTTGCTTGGCCGTCTGGACGCGCTCAACATTGAGCGTCACGCTCTCCTTCTCGATGCGTTCCTTTTGAGCCGCCATTTGCTCAGGCGTAGGAATGACGTACGGCTTGTTGAAGGCGTCGATATCGTCCAAGCCGAAGGCGCTGGCGAGGGCACGGCGGCTATCCAGCAAGGACGGCTTGCCCTCTTCGACACGTTGAACCGTGCGGGCGCTGAGGCCCGAAATCTCGGCCAACTGCTCCTGCGACCAGGTGTGCATCTCGCGGAAGGTGCGGACCAGCGCGGCCAGCTCGGCAGGCGTCAGGTTTCGGGCTCTCGTTGTTTGTTCGGTGGCGGTGGTCATCTTCAAGCTCCATCGGTTGGGATGGAGGGAGTGTCTTGGGCCGTGCCCGGTTAGACCACGACAGGAGCACGACAGTCAAGCGACACCCAGACGGCGGCCCCTTGACACGGGCCGGCAGCTTCCGCACAATAGGTGAACATTCATTCACGTCCATGAGCATCCTTTGACGCCCGACAAGTATCTCGGCGCACTGCGCGCCTACTGGAAAGAGCACCGGTCCTTCCCGTCCATGGCCAAGCTCGCCAAAGTCCTGGGGCTGGCCTCTTCGGGCGGCGTGTTCAAAGCACTGGGCCGGCTCGTCGACGCCGGATATCTGGAGCGGGTGGCAGGAGGGCGAATCGCCCCCACCAACAAGTTCTTCGCGCTCCCCCTGCTTGGCACCGTGCGCGCCGGACTTCCGCAGCCGGCGGACCAGGACGAGGGCTTCGAGCTGGTGAACATCGATGACTACCTGGTCGACCACCCCGAGCGCACAAGCTTTTGCCGCATCAAGGGCGACTCCATGCGCGACGCAGGCCTCCTGGATGGCGACATGGTGGTGGTCGAGGCGAACTCGCCCACCAAGTCAGGCGATATCGTGGTGGCCGTGGTGGACAACCAGGTCACGGTGAAGTACCTGCGTACCGACAGGAGCAAACGGTGGCGCCTAGAGCCCGCCAATCCTGCCTATGACGTCATTTCCCCGACCGGCTCCCTTGAGGTGCTGGGCGTGGTTGTCGGGTCGTTCAGACGATTCGACCGGAGGTGACAGTCTGACCCTCTCCACCAGTACCCCGCGGCCGTAAGGCCACCTCCATCCAGTTGACCCGGGCCATTCGAGGCCGGCGGGACAGCTGTACCTAAAACCGTTTGATTGCAGCTTGGCAGCACCAGGCGCAAGGGAGACCCTATGCCTGTACCCGACCGGAGACCGTCCATGGACGCGCTGAATGGCACCGGCCAAGCCGTGCTGTACCTGGATTTTGATGGATGCCTCCACAACGAGGCCGTTTACTGGGACCCGAAAACGTCAAGGCCGTTCATGCGCGCTCCAGAGCGGTACTGGCTGTTCCAGCACACCCCGCTGCTGGAGCAACTCCTGGCGCCGCACCCCAGCATCGCCATCGTGCTGAGCACGTCCTGGGTCCGGCACTACGGCCTCAGAAAAACTGCAAAGGAACTGCCTGCAGGCCTGCGCAGCCGAGTGATTGGCAGCACCTACGACTCACTAGCTCCCGGGGACTCGTTCGACTACCTGTCCCGAGGCGAGCAAGTCTCACTGGACGTGCAGCGAAGGCAGCCTGCCAGCTGGCTCGCCCTGGATGACGACCCAATCGGCTGGCCGGACTGGGCCCTGCCACACCTGCTGCTGACAGACTCATACGAGGGCATCAGCCCGCCGCAGCTGCAGGCCGAACTGCGCCGGCTACTCGCGTTATTGGCAGCCATGCAGCTGCCCCCTGCGTTCCCGAATCCGCAACAGCCCGGAGCCCCAGTATGACCATCCCCTCTGAACGCACCCGCGCCCTGGTTTTCACCCGGCGCTTCCTCCAGGAGCTGCAGGACCCGAAGGCCACGCCGCGTGTCCCTCGCTCTATTCGCGAGCGCGCCAGGGCGCTCGAGCGGCACTACCCCACATTGGCCTCAATTGAGTTGGCCCACCTCGCGTGTCCCGCCTGGTTCGGGCCCATCGAACCTTTCTTGGCGCGCACAGGGGGTAAGGGCGATTCGCGCGGCACCGAGTAGCGGTGCGCCTAGAAAAAAACGTCAGTGAGAGTAGAGGCTCAGGCATGAACACTGTGGCGCAGGATTGCGCGGAGGAAGGCGTACTCAGAGTCGCGCAGCCCCTGCGCAGCTTAGGAGCGCCGCTGTGGTCGTGTTCCCAGGAGCTTGGGCACCTTGATGCTCGTTTCTCCCATCACATTGAGCATCAACAGAGCAAAGCCGAAGCTGTAAAGGCCCCGGTTGAGCTTGTTGCTGAGGGACTGCTCGGAAATGCGCACGTCGTACGCCTCCAGCCGGAGGCACAACTGCTTGTACGACAGGTCCTTGTCACGGCGGAGATTGAGCACCAGCTCTTTGGCGTGCCGAAGGTAAATCTCCTCGTAGGCAGGACGCATTGGCACAAGAGACGGCAAATCGTTTATGAGTTGACGGCATCCTACCGGCGGTTCATTTTAGCGGCCCTAAACAACTCGTTTACGAGGATTTATGTAGACGCTAGAGCTAAAAGAACCTGAGGCCAAATTGAACACTGAAACAGTCACTTCTCCAGAGGAATCCCGCCAAGGGCAGCAGCCCGGCGAGTCGAAGGCGCCCGCTCCCCGTCGGCGTCAGAGCGGGCCCGATGTCCGCTGGCCGCGCGACCAGAAGACCAGCTACCTGCTGAAGGCCGCCTACAGGAAAATCAGCCTTCAGGAGCTGCTGGGATTGAGCGACGACGAGGCGCGCGCCTTCCTGGAGAGCATCCGCTGGGGCCAATACGGTGAGAACAAGCAGGTTTGCCCGAAATGCGGAACCATCGACACACATTACTGGTGCAGCAAGCCTCGTCGCTGGAAGTGCCGTGGCAAGCTCTGTGGGCACCAGTTCACTGTGCTGCAGGGGACACGATTTCACGGCGCGAAGAACACGTACAAAGTGCTGCTCGCGATTTTGTTCGAGTTCGTCGAAGGCAAAGACAGCATCTCCGCGCGGCAACTGGGCGGGAAATACAACCTGGCCTATCACACGGGCTACGTGATGCTGATGAAGGTCCGGGAAGCGATTGCGGACTCCATGGCCGCCGAACCGAAGCTGTATGGGTACATCCAAGCCGATGCGGCCTACTTCATGAAGTACGTGCGGCCTGGCAACGTCGGCACAGGTGCGTCACTGGCCGCCAAGCGCGACCGAAAGAACGCCGGCCTGGACGAAGCCGGCAAGACCAAGAACACTGTCAGCCCGAAGATGCATGCGCTCGTGGTGTTCGTTCAGACAGGGCGGCAAGGCCAGAGGCGCTACAGGGTGGCGGTCGTGAAGACGGAGAACCAAGTGGACCTGCTGACACTCGGCAAAGAATTCTGTGACCGTGACGCCATTTTGACCACGGACGGGCACAGCGGCTATAACTTCTACAGCGGTGCGTTCAAGCAGCACTACGTGATTGACCACGGCTCCGTGTTCGTCGACAAGGACGGCATGCACACCAACATGGCCGAGGGGTTCTTCTCGCGCCTGCGCAGTGCCGAGGCAGGTGCCTGGCACAAGATGACCTTGGGTCATCTCGAGGAATACGGATGGGAATTCGCATGGCGTCAGACCATGGCCGGACGCACAAACCTCGAACAACTCGAAGACTTGTTGGCGCGGGTTCTGAACTCCGGACGCGCCAATCGCTACTGCGACTACTGGGGCAATTCTTTGACCAAACCCAAGCGGATGGCGGCCCCCGGCGAGGGTGCGAGGGCCATGGAAGTGACTAAGGACAGCGTGCCCAAGAAACGTGGGCGGCCCACCGCTGACTCAGTTCGACCGCAGGTGGAGGAACAGCCGAAGCGCAAGTACACCCGACGCGGCAGCCTGGTGCGGGGAGCAGGCAAACAGCCGGACCCTCCGGCGCAGGTGTAGCCCTCCTCGGTAATCGCCTCAGTCGAACAGCGACGACAGGCGCCAGCGCTGCTCGAACGTGTTTTCCCCAAGGCGCGTACCGGGGCGCTCACACACCACCGCACCGGCGCGCTTGAGCGCGTGCGTCCCCTCGCGCAGCTTCTGGAGGAAGTGCTTGCGTTGCGCGGGCGTCAGCTGCAGCTTGTGCAGGGCCACGATGCGTTCCGCGATTTGGTTGTAGGTCTGCCAGTCGGTCGCATCTTTGAGCGCGTACAGCACTCCGGCACGGATTTGACCGTAATCGAGAGGGCCAATCTTCGGGTACGCGCGCCTGGCCTTTAACGCGCTCGGGTCAAAGTTCGCGCCAAAGAAGCCCAGCACCGTCTCGATGGCCGCCATCTGCTGATGACAGACCTCAGGCGAGACGAGAACGTCATCGGCGCCACCGCGTTTGAGCAGCTCGCCGCGGAGATACTGGTGCACGCGTATGAGCGCCCGTGATGCCTGCGTGGTGGCGACGTTGAAGGGAAACTCGGTTTTCTGCGGAGGACTGACTTGACCCATCCGCCGTGTAGGGCCTGCTTTTAGTCACGCAGTCGCGGCCGCCGGGTAACAGGGCAATTTTTGAAGTCAGCCAGCGGGGCTGCGCGTTCGTCGCCGCCTTGGTGGCGGACATGCTCATGAAGTAAGGTCGTCCGGGAGCTTGGTGAGACGGCCAACTTTTGGCGGCTCGAATTCGATATCCCCGCCAACGGGCATCCCCAGCGCCTCCACGATGTCCCCCGGAGCTCGCCCCCGCGGTGCCAGCGCCATGTCCGGGACCTTGCCGCCCAGCTCGGCCAAGCCGCGTGCGGCCGCCTCCCGCGCCTTGGCAGGCTTGCGCGGAACTGTGTGCTTCTTGCGCTTCATTGCGCCATCGTAGTCGCGAGCCCCGCGTACGTCTGCGCAGCGGAGCAGAAGCCCGATGGGCGGTGGCTCATTGAATCCTCGGCCCATCGTCCATGCACAGCCGCCAGCGCAGGGCCTGCGTCTTCGCATCCTTCCCTACCACCTCCAGAACTCCCTGCCGCTCGTACCGGCGCAGAGCCATGGCCACGGCCGAAGCGAAGTCCTGCTCGTCCTCCCGTTTGGTGAGTGTGAGCCGGTGGCGCTGCGCAAGACGCGCAACGAGCTCGTTGGTCCACAGCTCACCGTCAGACTTGAGGAAATGCAGGCAGTCGCGTGATAGCACCCCGCGGGGTAGCCGGGACGGCTTCAGCTTCTTCGCCGGCAGGGCAGGAGGGGCCCACTCGGGGTCAAGCAGACGCATGGAGTAATCCAGGAAGACAAGCTCTCGGTCGAGCTCCTCGATGCGAGCAAGCCGCTCGGTGCGCTCGCGAAGAAGCTCTTCGTACTTGTCGGTGAGTTGGTGCGGAACACGGGAAGCGGTCATTCCGTCCGTTTACCCGCAGCGAACGCGGCTGTCCAGTGGCTCTTTGTGACGCTCCCTCACCAGGGGCAGCCCGAAACTGGTGACGTTCCCTCACCAGGGGTGCGGGCCCCCTGGTTAAGTTCCCTCACCATAGTATTCCGACAATTCAGGTTGGTTTAGTTGACCTACGAATGCCGAATCGGAAGGACTGTTATGCAACCGCGTGGAGCCTTAGGGACTGTTTCACCCTTGGGCACGGCGTCTCCAATTTTCTCAATCGTTGGCCCCTTGGTATTGATGTAAATGGGATAGAAACACCCCGGTGAGTCCTTCCGGGCTGACCCCTCTCCGGAACGACGCAGAAGATCCCACCTTAGATTGCCCGTGTGAGTGCGTCCTTTCGCGGAAACCCACTCTCGACCAAGACGGACGCGCTGCGGAGTGGCCGCACCGAGGGAGACGAAGAAGATGTACTCGTCACTCCGACCAAAGGAGCCAGCTCGGGCCACGCTCGCTGGGTTGATCAGCGTGCTCACCATCTGAATGTTGCAGCCAACAAACATCTGTTCGAGCAGCAGACCCAACCGAAGGTATTCCTTTTCATCGATCGTCACGATCAGCACTGAGTCGTCTGGATTGAGCAGCCGTTTGGCGAGCAACAGACGACGCTCGATGAACGCAAGCCATTTGCTGTGACGATATGCGTCTGTATCGTCAACGTAGTCGTTGTTGTACTTCCAATCACGGGCGCCGCTGTTGTATGGCGGGTCTATGTAAATACAGTCAACCTGTCCTTCGAGGACATAGAGCAGCGTTTGCAACACGTGGTGGTTCTCGCCCTTCACAACCAAGTGTGGTCGCTGGTCGCCTCCGTTCTTGACCGAGCCAAGCTTCTTTATTCCCGGGAATACGGGCTCCCCAAACTCGCGAACTACCACTAGATCCACAACGGTCCGCCTGTGCTCGGCACCGTCGGCGTCAATCAGCAGCGCTTCGCCACCTTTCACCTTACCTACAAGCCATGTCTGCTCGCTCTTTGTCGTGTCCCGCAGCTGCACTCGAACGCCGCGTCTAACCGGATGGGAGAGCAATCTAACGTTCTCGGGAAAGTGCCGTTCAAACACGAGCCCAAAGTCTTTGGTCTCGCGGAGTAGTGCCACTTCAGCAGCAAGCGCCTCACGTAGGTCTACGTCACGTACGCGCGCCAGTAGCCCGTCGAGAACATTCGTGGTCATTCCTGTCTTCCTTTATGGCGATCCCGCGCGCCGAATCGTACCTCGACAATGGTTCAGGGACTTCGACGGGGAGTTGTTTATTCGCCGTCTGGGGGCGCACGCCACCCAACTGAGGCGCCGTGGCGTGGTCACTTCCACTTGCGTGAGGCTCTTGTGGCGTACAGTTATTGACACGAGTCCAAGGCTGCGCGGGCTGCGCCCTTTCCGCAGAAAATTTCCCTTCAATGACACGGGCTGCCTTGGGGCCGACGATCTCCCAATCGTGGCGCGATGAGTCTACAACCCAATGCACCTCGCGTTGGGCTCAGGTGCCGGGATTCAACGGATTCGCGTAAGCTTCCAGAGCGATTGTTTCCACGCCGTATGGTCTTGGCGTAGGTTCGTCGCCGTAGCGCCCAAGCTTTTCGGGGGTGAGCATCGCGATCTTGATTTGGGCATCGCGCCCGCAGAACACTCCGCCTTGGGCCTTGCAGTAATGGTCCCAAGCCACCGATGCGTTTTCTCGACCTTCGAGTTGAGGTGGTATGACACACGGCGACGCCAACTGCTAGAGGTAGGTCAGTAGGTGAACATGCTGGTTGCGCGACTACTGCTTACAGGCAATTGGTGACCAAGAACGCCTTGAATGTCAGCCTGGATTCATCACGAAGCAGCCTTCGTTTCGAGACCTGGAGTTCGCGCGCCAGCGCCTCGGCAACATCTTCCTGTAGCACGCTCACCAGCTCAAAGCCTCCTGAATTGAGGAAGTAAGGCGCATAGCAGTGCAGTGCCTCACTGAGCTCATCGTCGAAGTAGGTCGTGCACCGCGCCAAACGCAGAATCTCGGTCGCGGCGGACTGATTGACAACCAGACTGCGCACGGTTCCGCTGGACGGTGAAGCTTCAACGTAAGTGCTCTTGACGTCCTCGCGCACCATGAAGGCGGGCTCCCCTCCTGCATGGAAGTCGATCTCCCCCAGGTCATGCATCGCGTACAGCTGCTCACCTGGCTTGATGCATCTGAAGCAGCTTGACTCGTTCAAGGCAGTCAAGATGGTGTCGGCGATGCTGGCAGGAACAATGAGCTGGTACTGATAGCCGAAAACTGAAATCGGCAGCGCTGCCCAATCGTACAGGCTGTTCGGACACAGCGCGCGGAAAAGGTGTAGGTTCATCGAACGTGCGGCTGCGAGTCACCTCGTGGCATTCCATAAACGCGCAAGTGATCGTTAAGAAGACGGCAGAGGTACTCTGAGGGCGACATGGCACGTCGGGCAGCAAGCTGTCCCACGATGCGCTGATTGGCTGCTGTCACGCGCAAAGAGACAATCGCATCCCGAGTTGAGCTTCCAGGAATTCGATTCGCGTATCGACGGCGCGGCTGAGTGTAAACATTGGTGGAATTGATCATTGAATTATCCAATTGAAAGCTCCGTTCGCGGGTCGCGGACGGAATGAGAGGTCATCTGCGACATCTGAGGCGAAGGTAAGGTATACATCCATCAATCCAGTTCCGGTTCGGCTCGGGTTCATCTGGTGAACCACAGGCGTGGTTCTGAACGAATTTGTCATTGCACTCGCGGCGTGAACATTGACGAATGAATGACGCGCTCAGACGAGCTCGACTTCGTGATGTAGAGCAGAGTGTCCGTCAAGTCATCGGCTGTTCCGCCGATCTCGCGGAGATCGAAAGTAGAGCTAGGGACGATGCGCTTCCAGCTAGCGGCTCCCACGCGCGTGAAGGCACCTACGTAGTCCATTGGGATTCGCACAGCAGCGTGATAGTGGATGTGCCATGACTTCGTGTACTCGGGGAAAGCGACGAAGTTGATCTGCTTGTTCAATTCGACACGCGGTTTTCGAAAGAGGCGATGCATTACCTGGATGTACCAACGCTCGACGCGCTTCTCAGCGTCCTCTGGGGTGTACCTGTCATGAAAGTTCAGGGTTAGCAAGTGAGTCGGATTTTCTGAGCGTGCGAAATCCATCAGGGCGAGCCTCTTTGGCGTCATGACGCTCTTGGGGTAGATAGTCATCGAAGTACGTTTCTTGTTTTGTCTGTGCTGTATGTGCAGTCTTTCAGACATAGCTAAGCAGTACGGAGTACTACCGTATGCTGCAGGCTGAAGATCTTCCGCGTTATCGCAAGGAACACCCGTGAAGCGGCCTAACGTGCCGACTCACAAACCTGAGGAGCAATTGCTCCAGGCTGCTATTTATCGCCGAACGGAAAATGTTTACGGTTTTCGCGCAACGGGGCCGATCCTATCTGGCGCGAAGGTTGGACGCTTGTTAAGCTCAGGCGCTTCAAGGAAGGGAATTCACTATGCACACCGAATCGTTCAAAGCCGTTGTCCAGTACGGCGACCTCAAAGGAACTTCTGCTGCGGACCGCGCCGACAAAGCTGATGCCGAGAAGTGGCTCAAGGAACAGAAGCTTTCGCAGGAGGGTGAATTCCTGCTCGGAATCCAATTGTGGGTGGGAGAGAACCACGGCGCGCACAAAGACCCGGTTAGCGTTACGTTCCTGCTAGCACCTCTTGGCAACTACGACAGCCTGCAGAAGATGATCGACTCCCACGAAGGACCTATCGTAGTTCGTAAGGTCAGGCAGCAAATGCCGATTGCGCAGTTCCTAGGTTTCTTCAAGCGCTTCGCCGTGACGCTCTCAGCTGGATCAATGCTTGAAGGGCGCGAGGTCATGTACCCAGACTACTAGGCCCAATCCGACCGCTGCGATGCGGACACTGGATGAGTGGGCCGCATCTGTTGCGCAGGAGGGCACTGTCTACGCGCAACTTTGCTTGAGCAGGACAAAGTCAGAACTAGCGAAGCGATAGCGCGAATAGTCGACCGTGGCAGCGAATATTCGAGAACTATCTCGGGAACTTACCTTTTGCCACTTGCGATGCGGCGTCAGTGATTGCTGCGCACTTAGTCTTGTGCGCTCCCGACACGAAGCGCTCGCTGCCTTTAGCCATTGAGCAAGCGAACAGATCATCTTTGTTGTAGATGATGCAAGTCCATCCTGTCGCCTCAATGGTGCGGAACAACTCGCTTGCGACCACCTCGTCGTACATGAACCGTCGCACGCCACGCAGCCAACCCTCTCTGATCTCGGCGTCGGTCTTCACCGGGTCAGCGTCCATATACTCTTTACGCTCAGAGCCAAGCCATTGGGTGTGGCCGCAAGTATCGCAAGTAGCTATTCGTTCGCCGTCGCTTTGAACTGATCGTGTCCAAGTGTGATGCGGGCAACCGCCGAAAATCTGAACGTGTATGCGCTGTTCCTCCTGCGTCACTGGCAGACGAGTCAAAGGATGTTCACCAGCAAAGTTCCAGTCAGCGGTCATGATGGGCTCTCTTATAATCAGTTTTGGCGCGGGTAGGAAGATTTTGGGCGAGCTTGGGCCTTGACTGACAATTTCGCTCTTGTCAGCCTGGCTGCGAAGGAGTGGTTTTCGTAGTCAGGACAAATCAGGCGGGCTTAAATGCTCTTGCCGATCAAGTTGATCAACCAGTCGAAGAACTCGTACAAGTCCTTTGCCAAGAAGATCAACTCCAGCAACTCACGCAGCTTGCGCATGGTGTAGTCCAGAGTGAAAGCATCGTGCAGGGTGCAGATGCAAGAGCGCCCGCCAAAAGACGGGCGCAAAAAAGCCGGCTAGTGCCGGCTATTCAGGGAAACGTAGGGACGAGCTTATGCATCGCTCGCTTCCGGCCCCACAACAGGGCCTTCAAATCCTAGGGCTTACGCCTCATTGTCTTGCGCTCATAACGCGATCCCCCTTGGAGGGATTTCGGACGCACCTTGGCCGTCCAGCGCGACTATACCAAAACTTTCGGACGCGAAAAAGCCCGCACGTAGCGGGCTTGTCCATTACCCGGCTGCTCGGCGATCAGGCTTCCTCGTGCGAGGGGCTGACTTTGGAAACGGGAGCGGCAACGCCATCGCTCGGGTCCACGATTTCGCTCCAGAGCTGCTCCAGGAATGAGCTGCAATGGTCCTCGTTCGAGCCGGTCCAATAGCTCTCCCGAACACGCTGGAAAATTTCTAGGGCGCGTTTCTTCTGCTGGATCAGGGTATGCGTGGCCTCGAGTGCCTCGAACGCGCGGCGTGCCTGCGGCATTAGCGACCGGCGGGTCGCCGAAGTCAGCTCCGTGCGCCGGGTGCGGAAGGTGGCTTCGAGCTGCTTGAGCGTTGACTCAGCTTGCAAGGCCATGTCGGCCAAGCGTTCTTCAGTGAGAGGGTGATCCATGTTGCTTTCCTAAAGTGCGCGAGCAACTCGACCTCCCAACCAGGATGGCCCAAGCCTGTCATGCAGCGATAGCATGAGCAGTAACGACACAGCGTTATGCAGGCGCCTTTCGGTAGCAGTTAAGCCAACACGGAGGCAAGGCGGACGGCAGTTTCCTATCCATCCTGTCGAAGCAGATTGGTGTTCTCCTTCGCTTTTCAAGGCCGGGGCTCCAGGTATTCGATACGCGCAGGTGAACGGGCCCCCGTTGCGCACGTCGAGGCGCTTTTGTCAGCGGCCGGAACGGCTCAGAAACGAGTCGCCACGAAGGATACCCACCCTTGTCGGCGACCGCCTTTTCACGAGAATTTGACGCAATCCGGCTCGGGCTTCACGGCCAGGTCGTCCGAGCCTGCTGAATGTTTACTAATTTCAAGAAGAGGTCATTTTTATAGAGCGCCTCGTTTTCTGGACCGTTCCTCGAAAAATCGGCGCGGAAATGTGTTGAAAATGAAAAACGCAGCCGCTTTTGGGTTCATTTTTCTGGAAATGCTGGCTCAGTAGCTTGGGACGGCCTGAGGGCGAAGAAGGCAGCGTCGAATCGGGGCGCGGATTAAATGGCGGCCGACTGCGTTTGTGTGCTATTTTCCCGCGACGTTCAACAACCAAACAGGTTGAGGTCGATCTGGTGGGAGCCCACCAGGCTTGGCGAACGGCTAACACCTCGCACTTAGAAGGTGTTCCCATGAAAGTATCCATCCTCACAGCCGCGGACAACGGCTCTACCTGGTCAAATCAGACCATTCTCAACCCTGACGACCTGGCAGCCTTGCTGGCGCAGGGCAAATTCATCGCAGCGGCACGCAAGCAGCCGGACGGCGAGTCCATCACCGACAAGTTCGGCCAAGCCGACTTGCTGATGGTGCGAATCGATCTGGCACGCCTGCCCTTGGAAACGGCCTTAGGCCATGACTTCACGCAGCGCCATGCTTCGGTGGCGGCACATCAGCTCACGGACGACGGGGGCACCTTACTGCTCGCCTTCGAATTAACCGCTCCCACATTGAAGGCCGACTTCTACAGGCGGCTGTTGGCAGGCCTCGAAGCGCTATACGCGGGATCCAGGCATCACACAGACGAAAAGCAGGCCTATGGGCTGACCGCAGGCTGCACCACGACTGTGTTGGGCAATAAGCTGGATGCCAGCAGTCAGGTGATCCTGGACAAGCTCGGTCGGGAAGCCATGCAACAACGCGCCGGTAAGTGGGAGGGCGCCTATCTCCGCTCGCGGGTGACCTTGGACCGGTCCGATATCTTCACCCTTGCCACCGGAGAGGAGGTCGCCCTCCAGGAACTGCCAAACGAATTTGAAATCGCGTGTCCAATCCACATCGATCACAAAGCAACGGCCGTCGTTCGGTGGTTCGCAGACGGCACCCCCGGCGTTCAGTGCGACCACTGCCAGCGCACCTACGCGGCCCCCAACACGCAGCGCGACTACGACTTCGACCATTTCGACCGAATCCTCAAGCAACTGGATCCGACGTGTCGCGAAGATGTCGATATCGGCGGTGTGATTGTCGAAGATAGGCCGATCACCTTCCTGAACACGCGTTACTTGCCGGCGCTGGAGATTCGGGGCGCCGATGGATACCTAATATCTGACGCAGGTAACGGACCACTGGAAATCAGGCGTGGCGTCACCTACGTGAAATCCCCCAAAGGTAGCGGCAAGACAGAAGCGCTGGTTCCGTTTGTGGAGCAGTGCAAAAAACAACATTGGCGGGTGCTCCTGATCGGTCACAGGCGAGCGCTGCTGCAATCGATGGCTGCCCGGTTGGGCCTGGACCCTTACTTTGTTGTCGAAGACTCGGCGACACCTGTGCGAAATCCATCGGCCGACTGTCTAACCTTCGCCGATGATGGTGATAGCCTGACAGGCCCGCCTGTCGCAGCGGAAGATGACGCAGATAAGCCGGCAAAGTACCATCGGCTGGAGCCAACGAGAGCCTATGCGGTTTGCCTGGACAGCTTGATGGGTCTGCAACCGGAGAAGGACGAGCACAAGTATCCGGTGATCATCATCGACGAGAGCGAACAGGTGTTCGCTCACCTTGTCGGGGAGACGCTCGCGGATTCGCGCCGCGCGGTCTTTGCCCGACTGAGCCATTACCTGAAAAACGCTGCGATTGTTGTGCTGCTTGACGCCGACTTGAATCGAGTGACCATGGATGCGATGTGCGCGGTTGGTCGCAATGACACTCCAGTGAGGTTCGTCGTCAACGAATACAAGGCGGAGAAGCGCGAAATCAGAATGTACGGGTCATCCGCACAGCTCACCGCCGAACTGCTGCGTCGGGTGGACGATGGCGAAAAGAGTTACGTGGCGACCAATTCGCTGGCGATGGCGGAAAACCTGCGACAGCTGCTCCTGCAGCGCTTTCCAGACAAAGTCGTGCTCGTCGTGTCATCGAAGACCAGCGGGCAAAAATCCACGCAGGAACTGCTGGCTGACATTCCATCGCGCTTTCGGCGCAACCTTGACGTGCTGATCGCATCCCCAGCCATCGGCACCGGTGTAGACATCACGTTCAAGGACCAGCATGGCGAGGACGAATGCATCGTCAAGAACGTCTTCGGATTCTTCAGCCGCAACATCATCACGCACCTGGATATCGACCAGCAGTTGATGCGCGTTCGCCATCCCGGGCAAGTCCACGTTTGGGTAGACGCGACCCCAATGAACTACGAGGTGGACGTGGATTGCATCAGGCGCGAGCTGGAACGCTCTGTCAGGCGCACAAACGAGATCCTGTTTTACGAGGATGACGGCACACCAGTCTATCCCAGCGATGAAGGCTTGCTCGGTATCTGGGCTCGGGTAACAGCAGCGGCGCGGGGATCAAAAAATCGGCTGGAGCCGCTGTTCCGAGCGATGCGTTTGGACGGTGGATGGAGCGTCGTTGACGTGGAGCATGACACGGAGGCGGTGGAGAACGGGAAGGCGGGCTTGGCCGCTGGGAAGGTACTACGACTGGCAGATCGGGAAGCTCGTCTCCTGGCCGCGGCGTCGCTGGAGCAGTCGGACGCCAACGAGCTCATGGAACGCGACAAGAAAGGGATTGCGCTGACGGATTCGGAGCGGGACGAACTGGACCGGTACAAACTGGAAAGCTTCTACGACGATGGCATTTCCGCAGAGCTGATCGCCTTCGATGATGAAGGGCGCACCAGGGCGGCTATTCAGCGACTGGAATGTCTGGTTTGCAGCAGGGAATGGCTTGCAAATCGCGATCGGGAAGAAATCGGCAACGGCCTTTCGGCATTCGACCGAAAGATGCGGGTTGGTCAGCGGGCTTTGCTGGGCGATCTGTTCATGACCGCTGGAATCTATGACGTAGACTCGGCGGTCTTCGCCCCAGAGGTGCAGGTGGACAGGGAGACGCTGAGACAGTTCACCACAGCGGTGCAGGACGCTCGCGGGCGCATCGAAAGCCTGTTTAAGAATCCCGTCAACGATGACGCGCAGCGTAACCCCGTCGGGCAGCTCCGCTCTCTGCTCAAGCTCGTGGGACTCACCATCGTGACTAGCCAGACGATTCAGACAGCGGGCAAAAAGGTACGTCGATATCGGCTCGATCAAGACCGGCTGGCGGAAATGCTAGAAGTCATCGGCCGTCGGGACAGCAAGTACAAGCGCACGGTCGAGGGAACCAAGGCGGGTGACGAAGACAGCCTCGGTCTGAGTTTCGATAAGGAACTGCGGGCGAAGCGCAGAAAATCCTGTCTTCCGGCGATGTCAGGGCTGCGCGAGGCAGTGGCGCGCAACCGCAGTGAAACAGCGGTTGCGCGGCATTGAGCAGGTGGTTCTTGTGTACGAGTTGCGGCGAAAAAATTAAAATTGACGCTGCGATGCAAACAAGGCCACTGCAACGATGCCAAGGCTAGGCAAGGCACGGGTTCCCACTGAAAGTGAACAAAAACGCTTGATGGTGGTGACCCGAGCCGGCAATCATGCATCGCGGAATCTTGCAATCTTGGCGGCCTCCTATAGGCTAGGTTTGCGCGCCATGGAAATCGCCGCGCTCCGGGTCAAAGACGTGCTGGATGACGGCGGGCGGATTCGTGAGGAGTGCAACCTCAGCGAGGCAATGACCAAGGGCGGAAAGCCCCGGACGGTGTACCTCACCAATCCCGGCGTGAAGCAAGCTTTCCGGGACTACCTGGCGGAGCGAAGGCAAAGCGAAGACATTCTTTTCAATGTCGAGGCTCCGCTGTTTAAGTCACAGAAGGCGCGGCACTTCACGCCAAATTCCATGCAGCAATTGGTCGCCAGGCTGCACGCGCGAGCTGGTATTCAGGGAGGGCGTAGCCATTCTGGTCGGCGCTGGTTCGCCACCGAGTTGATCAGCAAGGGCATCGACCTTCGCGCTGTGTCGGTGCTGATGGGTCATTCGTCCGTCGCCATGACAGCGCAATACGCCGACGACAACCCACAACGACTGCGGCGCATTGCCGCCGAACTTGTTTGACGCACGTGTTCCCTGCTTCCCCCGCTACAGCGAGGGCAAGCCATCTCTACGCGATGCTTTTGGAACTGGCTCCAGACTTGACAGATTTCCAAATCGGCGCCGAAGCGTCGATGATTGGGACGCCATCGTTGAACCTGTCCGTCATGGGGGCAGTGGGATGCGTTCGCCATATCAGCCTGACGCGGCTACTCGAAGACGAGTCAGGGGAGCTGGTTCCAGCCCCGCGCGCCGAAATCGTCATCCGTGCAGACCTGAAATCGGCACACGTCGTCAGCTACGAGGACGCACTCATCTTGCGCGAGGTCTACCGCGGCGGATCTGACGAGCCACACGGGCGACCCAATCGTCTGATCTCTCGGCTCATCGAATCATTCTTGAGTGAGGTTCTTGCTCAGGGATATCGCCTTCGCGAGAACCATGCGGGGGCGGAGACCAAAGCAAAAGCGAGCCATGCGCCCATTGCTCTGGGAACTGGTCGCAGCGCCACCGCATGCTGCGAGCAACATCCAACTGGAACCGGGATGCGGGAAGTCTGAAATTGACTGGAGGACCTATGCAAAACATCGCTATCGCATTTACCGTGACCGCCGATCCGACGAGCAAAGCGCGGTACGTGTCGGAACTGATTGCCATTCGAGGCGACGATCAGGGTCACGAGATTGGTCGGCTTCATCTACAGCTCGGGGACGGTGGCCCCGAGTCCATTCAGCACAGCCTGGCGGCGCAGGTTTCCGAACTGAATACTTTCATTGGCGCAGCGCCCATCTTCGTACGCGATGGGGCGATGTGGAAGCGATTTCTGCGAGGTCGATCGCCGGAACAGGTGAAGCAGCTACTGGGGCAGACGACCGACGTTACACAGTGGTCCCGGCGGAACTATCCGCGCCAGCGTAATGATTTGGCGTCTCTGTTGAAGCGGCTGAAACTCACGATCGATGGGTCTTTAGCTGGTCTAGAGCGCGATGCTGTAGCACTGGCGCGTATTGCCCCTATGCTGCGGCAACCAGCGGCGCCGACAGTTGTGCTCGTTTCTTCAGGAATGCAAACCCCGCCCTCCGTGCCGCCGTTACGAACCGACGCGCCCCATCCACGTCCAGGCTTCCGCGAGCGATTACGCCTTGCTTGGTGCGTATTGCGCGGAGACGCATAGACGGACCTCTCGGTTTAACATTGCTTGCATGAGCGGCTTGACAGGTTCAGCAGCGGCGGCCGACAAGCCCATGCGAGACCTTCTACGCCTTCTTCCGAAGTTGAGCATTGACAGCCAGGGAGAGCCCGACTTTCTGAATTCGCCGCCCTCCTTGTTGGTCGATTTGGCTAGCAGCGCTGACACAGGGGCCAAGGCTTTAAGCCTTGGCGTGGCGGCAATCGGAAACTTGATCGCTTACTCTGCGCCGGAAATCGAAGACGGGACCATCAGTTCGGACACGGTCGAAGCACTAGGGTGGCTGTTGTCGGAGCTTGGTGAGGTCGCTGCGGCGTGTTTCGTTCTGGCTGCGAAATGTCGGCGAGCCCGCGCTGGCACGGCTGAAGCACGTCAGCACCGCCCTTGTGGAGTGGGGCCAACCTGACTACGCGGATGGGGATCCGCCGGGGCACGCGCATCAAGAACTCATCCAGCAAGCAGCTGGAGAACCACCTGCACCCAGCGGAGATAATGAGCTAATCATCGGTCAGAATCGGTGTCAGGGAGCTTTGAGGGTATTCGCGTTGGCTGCGATTTCTTGCGCTATATGCATACGCAGAGGCTTGGCCTCCCCTTCTTCTGCTGGCCAGCCAACAAAAACCGCATGCTCCCGGTAATTTTTCTCTGGCGCCGCATATCCCTTCAACTTTTTCCCCTCCGCAACTTTAGTGGCGAAGTCGGAGCGCGCTAGAAGCGCAAGCCCTTTTCGACACGTTCGACCTAAATGCCAAACTCGCTCGTCGGGCGTCTTGTCGATCTGACATACGGATAGTTCACGAACCTTCGTGAGCGGATGCTGGTCAGGAAAAAATGCCTTCGGCTTTGGTCGCCCATCCTTGAATAGGCGGTCTCTGTCGAAAATAAACCGAGACACGCGCTCGTGCGGAAGCAGCCTGCGCTTAGGCCACCAACTTTTCAATGTCGTCACTAATCCACGTAGGAAACGTCCCGGTGAATATGTCTTCTCCATATCGCGTTCTCCCGGCCCCAAAGCGAACTGCATAGGAAAGCCTGCCATCGCAACGCAAGCTGACCGTTAGCATGCGCCCCGGCCCAGGCGACCAGTCAAACAAGACCTCTCCGTCCTCATCGAGGCTTAGTTCTGCCGCAGGCAAGTGCTTTGGCATCGCGGTAAGAAAGTTGTCCGCAATCATCAAGGTTTGCTCATCAAGCGAGCCGGATATGCCACGGCTTGCGTTTAGGTGGAGTCCGAATAACTCGTGTCTGGAGGGCGAGAAACTCCAGGTGCTCGCCAAATCGCTCAGTGCAGACTTGGCGAGCGCGGAAACCTTCGTTGCGGCCGAGCTTGCGCCGAAGCTGAAAAGACCTTCGCTCAAGGGAATTCGGTTTCTTGCCAATGTTGTCATGCAAACATCTCCACTGTCTTTTCCGTTATATGTTCAAAAAAAATCTTGTTCTTGTAGTTGCGCAGGCCGTCGAGAATATTCCAAATCTCTGGATCCGCTGCGTCGAGCTGTCGCGCCTTAAATGCGTCAATGTCAAGAAACACAGTGATGTTTGGGCTCTCTGTCAGAGCGGCAGGCTCTTCTAGTGCCTGCATGACGATTGCCTTGTCTCCAGTGTCCCGATCAACCATTACGACGCGTTGCAGAAAGGCGCTTACCGCTTGCGGCAGCCCCGATGGGATGATCGGCGCGGCATGAAGGTACTCCGAAAATTCTTCACCATGTTCTAGTGGCAAATCCATAACATTCACATACCGGACTGCCAAGCGGTTCACCCGCTGCGGCTTGGCAACCGAAGTGAATAAGTCCCACATCACCTGCGCTGCGTCACGTAACTCCTCCCAATCCACATAAGGCTTCAATCGGCTATAGGTGAAGCTAGTAGTCTGGGCCATAACGACGTGAGGCGGTCCAGATTTTGGGGAGTCGAAGCGGCAACCATTGGGGGATCTAGAATTTTTTGGAACTCCGCCACCATCTAACTGAAATTCGATGGCAGCCTGCCAAATGTCCAGGGACGAGCCATACCCATCTGCGATACGTGCCGAAAACGCTTTGATTGCTTCGAACGATACCGGTTCATACTGAATATTGATAAGCCCCTCTCGAATGGGCGCGTTTCGCAGATGGCGCTGGACAGCCATTTTCCCTATCGATCACGCGGTCCAAGAGGCGCAGATGGGGCGCTCTTGCCCGCCAGAAGCACTCCATTTTGTCGGAGCTTCTCTTCATTCGCCCACAGCCAATTCCGAAGGATTGAGACCGCAACTTCCGCCTTGGTGGTTCCGTGAATACCCATGGAAATCATTTCCTGAAGAATACGCTCCGTCGCTCGATCGATGGTGACTTGCAGCTTGCAGGTCTCAACCTTCTTCGGAAGTGCCACGACAATCTCTATGGAGTGTGAATAGGGTGAGTTTAGATTATTTTCGAATAGGGTGAGGAGTAATTTTCTGGCTGCTGAGGGCTTCCCACGGGTAGCCCGTTGCTAACTCAGACTCAGACCGGACCATGACCGGCGGTCCCCGTCACCAGCCAAACGGCTATTGCCACCCGCGTTAAGGTCGCCGACGGCGTGTAAATAAGGTTCATTGGGGTATATTATATTGCTGCTCGGGCCGCCGGGCTCGGGCAAGTCGATGCTGGCCCAGCGATTCGCCGGCCTGTTGCCGGCCATGACCGTGGAAGAGTCGTTGCAGAGCGCCGCCATCGCCAGCCTGGCCGGACAGTTCTCCCTGGAGCGCTGGGGCCTGCGCCCGACCTGCAGCCCGCATCACACGGCCAGTGCGGTGGCGTTGGTGGGCGGCGGCTCGCCGCCGCGGCCGGGGGAGATCTCGCTGGCCCACCATGGCGTGCTGTTTCTGGATGAGCTGGCGGAATTTCCGCGGGCCGCGCTGGAGGCTTTGCGCGAACCGTTGGAGACCGGGCAGATCACCATTTCGCGGGCGGCGCGCCGCTGCGAGTTTCCGGCCCGCTTCCAGTTCATAGGGGCCATGAACCCCTGCCCCTGCGGCTGGCGCGGCGCCACACACAAGGCCTGCCGCTGCACTCCCGACCAGGTCGCGCGCTACCAGGGCAAGTTGAGCGGCCCGCTGCTGGATCGCATCGACCTGCATGTGGAAGTGCCGACGCTGCCGCCCGAACAACTGTTGATGGCAGCGCCGGGCGAATCGACCGACGTCATCCGCGCGCGCTGCGAGACGGCCCGTGCGCTGGCGCTGCGGCGCCAGGGCAAGGCCAACCAGGCGCTGCAAGGCAAGGAGATCGACGTCCATGCCGGCCTCAACGACGCGGCCGCGAAATTCCTCCACACGGCCGCCGCGCGCCTGGGCTGGAGCGGGCGCTCGACCCATCGCGCTCTCAAGGTCGCCCGCACCATCGCGGACCTTGCCGGCGCGCAGGCGACGCAGGTGGAGCACGTGGCGGAGGCGGTTCAGTACCGCAGGGCGCTGGCGGCGACAATGGGCTGATGAGCCGCGTCCCCAGCCGCAAGCCTCTGTACAACCGGCGCCAGGTCGGCTGGCTGTCGCTGGCCCAGCTGATCACCTGGGGCAGCGTGTTCTATACGTTCGCCCTGCTGATGGAACCGGTGGAGCGCGAACTGGGCCTGACCCGCGCGCAAACCTCGCTGGCTTTCAGCCTGGCGCTACTGGCCGAGGGCCTGCTGGCCTATCCGGTCGGGCGCTGGATCGACCGGGGGCATGAGCGGGTCGTGATGACCGGCGGGTCCCTGCTGGTCGCGGCCTGCCTGGCACTGCACAGCGCCGTCCACGGCGTGACCTCGTTCTACCTGGTGTGGATCGGCTTGGGCGCCGCCCTCGCGGCAACCCTGTACAACCCCGTCTTCGCCGTGGTGACGCGGCGCTACCCGCAGGACTTTCGCCGCGCGATCATCACGCTCACCTTTCTCGGCGGGCTGGCCAGCACGGTGTTCATCCCGCTGTCGGCCTGGCTGATCCAGTCGCTGGGGTGGCGCCATGCGCTGTGGGTGCTCGCCGGCTTGCACCTGGCGGTTTGCCTGCCGATCCACGCCGTGCAATTGCGCGACGCGCCCCCGCCAGTCGCTGCCGCGCGCGGCAGCGACACCAGGGCGGCGTCGGTTTACCTGCGCAGCGCGCCCTTCCTGCTGATCGGCGTGTTCGTGGTCGGCATGATGGGCGTCACGGCGGCGCTGCCGCCGCACATGATCAGCCTCTTGCGCGGCAACGGCCTGGCCGAGGCCTGGGTGATCGCCATCCCCGCCAGCATCGGAGCGATCCAGGTGCTGGGGCGCCTGTTGCTGTTTTTCTTCGAACATCATTTCGACCTGCACCTGGCCAACCGGCTGATCCCGGTGCTGATCCCGCTGGGCCTGGCGGCCCTGCTGGCCGGTGCCGGCCATCCGTGGGCGGCGCTGCTGTTCGTCCTGCTCTATGGCCTGGGCAACGGCATGCTCACCATCGTCAAGGGAACCGCGATCGCGCAGTACGTCAACCGCGACCATGTGGCCTCGCTCAATGGCGCCCTGGGCGTTCCGACGGCCGTGGCCCGGGCCCTGTCGCCGCTCCTGCTGGGGCTGCTTTGGAGCCCGCAAGCGGGGTACACGTGGGGTTTGTGGCTGTTGCTGGCCATGAGTGTGGCCTCGGTGCTGGCGTTGCTGCTGGCGCAACGCAGGGCGCTCGCGGTCGCTTGACGCGGGCGCTGCGTCAGCTGGCGCCGGGTTGGCCGGCGGGCGGAAGCTGGCGCCGCGCTTCCTGCGCGATCCGCTGTTCGTCCACGGCCTTGGCGCAGCCCGCGCCGAACAGCAGCACGGCCGAAGAGAAATAGATCCACATCAGCAGCACCACCAGCGATCCGGCCGCGCCATAGGCCGAAACCACGGCGGCGCCCGAAAGGTAGGCCGCCAGCAGCTGGCGCCCGGCGGTGAACAGGGTGGCGCCGACCACGGCGCCGAAAGCCAGGCTGCGCGCATGCGGCTTGGGGCCGGTGCTCATGCGCATGAGGCCGAAGAACAGCGCCGCGCAGATGGCGAAGGCGATCACCTCGCTCAGCACCCGGATCGCCTGCTCGGTTGCGAGGCCGGTGCCGGCCCAGCCCGAGGCCAGGTTGAGCAGGGTCGAGATGGCCAGGGAGACCAGCAGCAGGAAGCCAAAGGCCAGGATGTAGCCGACGCCGCGCAGCCGCAGCGACGCGCTGTACCACCACTTCTGCTCGGCCACGGTTTCGCTGCCGCTGACCCACATCCGCTCGAACGCAGCCTGGAGTTCGCTGAACACCCCGGTGGCGCCCGACAACAGGACGATGAATCCCAGCGCCGACGCGAGCAGCCCCTGTCGGGGCTCCTTGGCGCTGGCCAAAGCTTGCTGGATCAACGCGCCGCCCTGCTGCCCGACGATGGTCCCGATCTGCGTGGTCAGCCCTTTCTCCAGCAGCTGGCGATCGAGCCACCAGCCCAGGACGGCCACCAGCAGCAGCAACAGAGGCGCCAGGCTGAGGATGCCGTAGAAGGACATGGCGGCGCTCATGCGTCCGCCGTTGGCTTCGCTCCAGAGGTGCGCCGCCCTGACAAAGGGGGCGGCCGGATGCATGGCGCTGCGCAGCCAGCGTGGAAGATGCTCGGTCAGGGTCATGCCCGCATGGTGACACCAATCACGTGCGGCCGGCCATCGGCGGCAACCTGCGTCGAAAGCAGGCGCCCTGCCGCGGCGTCAGAACTTGTGCAGGGTGTGGTCAGTGGCCTTGACCACCGCGCCCGACTTCCAGGTCGGCCTGGCTTCCTGCTCGAAGGTCCGGATGCTGCCGTCCTTCATCTTCACCCGGGTCACCCAGACGGTCTTGCTGGTGACGTTCTTCTGCACTTCGTTGCCGACATAACCGCCGGCCACGGCGCCGCCGACCGTGGCCAGGGTCTTCCCGGTGCCCCCGCCGATCTGGTTACCCAGCAGACCGCCGACCACCGCGCCGCCGACGACGCCCGCGGCACCGCCCTGGCCCTTGCGCTTCACCTGCGTGACATGCTGCACGGTGCCGCAGCTATCGCACAGCGCGACCGCCCCGGCGGTCTTGCCGGGGCCTTGCGCGAAAGTGCCACCGGCGGCTGAAAGCACAAGAGCGGCAAGCAGAATTCTTTTCATGACGGGTCCTTCCAGGATCGTGATCTTCTATCAACGGCCTTGGAGCCACCCTCGTCTACAGCCGAGCCGGCAACCATTTGTCACAGGTTCGGCGCCAGCAGCCGCTGCAGCTGCGCTACATCGGCGCCGCGCCGCCGGGCCTGGTCCTGCAGCTGGTCTTCGCCGATCCGGCCGACGTTGAAGTAGGTGCTGGCCGGATGGCTGAGGTAGAAGCCGCTGACGCTGGCTGCCGGCATCATCGCCAGGCTTTCGGTGAGCTCCATCCCCACGTCCTGGGCCCGCAGCAGCGCGAACATGTCACGCTTGACGCTGTGGTCGGGGCAGGCCGGGTAGCCGGGCGCCGGACGGATGCCCTGGTACTTTTCCGCGATCAGGCCTTCCACCGGCAAGGCTTCCTGAGGCGCGTAGCCCCAGAGGTCCTTGCGCGCGCGCTGGTGCAGCGCCTCGGCAAAAGCCTCGGCCAGGCGGTCCGCCAGCGCTTTCAGCGTGATGGCCGAGTAGTCGTCGTGGTCGTCCAGAAAGTATTTTTCCTTCTTCTCGCTGCCGATGCCCGTGGTGACGGCGAACATGCCGATGTAGTCGTCGGCCACACCCTTGGGGGCGATGAAATCGGCCAGGCAGCGGCTGGGCCGCATGGTGCCCTCGATCGCCTGCTTCTCGGTTTGCTGGCGCAGGCCGTACCAGATCATCGCCACCTCTTGCCGCGACTCGTCGGTGTACAGCTGGATGTCGTCGTCGTTCACGGTGCTGGCGGGCCAGAAGCCCATCACGCCGTTGGCGGTGAGCCAGCGCCCTTCGATGAGCCGCTTGAGCATGCGCTGGCCGTCGGCATAGACGCGCACGGCCTCGCTGCCCACGATCTCGTCCTTCAGGATGGCGGGGAACGGCCCGGCCAGGTCCCAGGTCTGGAAGAACGGGCCCCAGTCGATGTATTTGGCGAGCTCGGCCAGATCGAAGTTCTTGAACAGCCGGCGGCCGATGAACTTGGGCCGCGGTGGCTGATAGCCGGACCAGGCCACCGGCGTCTTGTTGGCGCGCGCCCTGGCCAGCGGCCACAGCGGCACCTGCTTCTTGCTGGCGTGCTGCTGCCTGACCTTTTCGTAATCGGCACTGACCTCGGCGATGTAGCGGGCGGCCTGGTCGGACAGCAGGCCCTGTGCCGCGTTGACGCTGCGCGAAGCGTCGGGCACATAGACCACCGGTCCCTCATAGTGGGGCGCGATCTTCACCGCCGTGTGGACGCGGCTGGTGGTGGCGCCGCCGATCAGCAGCGGAATCTTGCGGATGCGGAAATGCTCGTCCTTCTGCATTTCACCGGCCACGTACTGCATCTCTTCCAGGGACGGCGTGATCAGTCCCGAGAGCCCGACGATGTCCGCGCCCTCGACCTTGGCCCGGGCCAGGATCTCATGGCACGGCACCATCACGCCCATGTTGACCACCTCGAAGTTGTTGCACTGGAGCACGACGGTGACGATGTTCTTGCCGATGTCGTGCACGTCGCCCTTGACGGTGGCGATGACGATCTTGCCCTTGGCCTTCACGTCCTGGCCGGCCGCGGCCTGGAGCTTCTTTTCCGCCTCGATGTAGGGAATCAGGTGGGCCACGGCCTGCTTCATGACCCGCGCCGACTTCACCACCTGCGGCAGGAACATCTTGCCCTGGCCGAACAGGTCGCCCACGATGTTCATCCCGTCCATCAGCGGGCCTTCGATCACATGCAGCGGGCGTCCGCCCCTGGCCTGGATCGCCTGCCAGGCCTCCTCGGTGTCGGCGACGATGAAGTCGGTGATGCCGGCCATCAGCGCGTGCGACAGGCGCTGCTCCACCGTGCCCGCGCGCCACTCGTTGCGCTTGCTGTCGTCCCTGGCGCCGCTTTTGGCCGACTCCGCGACTTCCACCAGCCGCTCGCCGGCGTCGGGACGGCGGTTGAGCACCACATCCTCGACCCGCTCACGCAGCTCCGGCTCCAGTTCGTCGTACACGCCGACCATGCCGGCATTGACGATGCCCATGTCCATCCCGGCCTGGATCGCGTGGTACAGGAACACGGTGTGGATGCATTCCCGCACCGGGTCGTTGCCGCGGAACGAGAAGCTCACGTTGGAGACTCCGCCACTGACTTTCGCGCCAGGCAGGTTCTGCTTGATCCAGCGGGTGGCGTTGATGAAATCGACCGCGTAGTTGTTGTGCTCCTCGATGCCGGTGGCGATGGCAAAGATGTTCGGATCGAAGATGATGTCTTCGGGCGGAAAATCGAGCTCGTCCACCAGGATGCGGTAGGCCCGCTCGCAGATCGCGATCTTGCGCTCGTAGGTGTCGGCCTGGCCCTTCTCGTCGAAGGCCATCACCACCGCGGCGGCACCGTAGCGCTTGACCAGTTTCGCGTGGTGCTTGAAGGCCTCGACGCCCTCCTTCATCGAGATCGAGTTGACGATGGCCTTGCCCTGGACGCAGCGCAGACCGGCCTCGATCACTTCCCACTTCGACGAATCGACCATGATCGGCACCCGCGCGATGTCCGGCTCGCTGGCAATCAGGTTGAGGAATCGCACCATGGACGCCTTGCTGTCGAGCATGGCCTCGTCCATGTTGATGTCGATGATCTGGGCGCCGTTCTCCACCTGCTGGCGTGCCACCGCCAGAGCCTGCTCGAACTGGTCGTTCAGGATCATCCGGGCGAACGCCTTGGAGCCGGTGACGTTGGTGCGCTCGCCGATGTTGACGAATCTGGACGCACTTGGGGACAGATCTTCAGCTCTGTCCCCAACTGAATGGACGGGGGCACCGATCGTGACCGGCTCCAGGCCCGAGAGTCTCAAGGGGGAAACATGTGCTGCATCCGGCATGGCTCATCCTGCATGGGGCCGGCACTGCGCCGGCGGTTGATGGAGGTGAGCGCCGTTGGGTCCTCAAGCCTGGCGGGTCGGACAGTGCCGGCCGCTGCAGCGCTCCTTGAGCTGGGATCGATTCTAAATGCGCCGGGGCCCTGTGTTGCGACGTTGGTTGAACTGAACCGTAGCGCTGTCATGGGCATTGGCGCACCCCGACCAGGGTGGCGGCGCCGACTCCCCTGCTGCAGGGCTACGCTCAGGCAAGGGTCACACTCACGGCCGCACCCGGCGCGCCGTATACCAACAGGTAGGCCGCATCGCCCTCTCCCGGCAGGGGCGTGCTGCCGACGTTTTCGCCGGACGCGCGCAGCACAAGGCCTGCATCCAGGACCTTCCACGCCGTGCTGCTCGCAATCGAGACCGTTCCGCTCGCGGGTAACCTGAACCACGCGCCGAATCCCTCGGGTCCGATCGTGACCGTGTGGTTGCCGGCCATGAGCGCCCGCAGCGTCGCCTGCGGCCGATAGAGAACGCTGCCGATGCGCAGCCACTCGTCGCCGGCTCGGGGCTCGACCACGACATCGTTCAGGTCGGTCCCCGCGATAATGGGGATCTTCAGGCACATCCGCGCCCGCCCGTCGTCGCCGGCGGGGTCCACGATCTGCCCCGCGTCGGTGATGACGTAGCCCCGCAGTTCGGCCACTTCGTGCAGCCCGACGCTCAACGTCGGGTCGATGGCAAACGGGTGTTCGTTCACGGCCAGCCAGGTCTGGCCGAGGCGGGCCTGCCACGCCGCGGAAAGGGCGGCTTGCGGCGCCATCGCCTGGCCATACAGCACCTCCTCTTCGCAGTGGCCGTATCCCGACACCAGACGCACGACGAGGTAACGCCGCCCATCCGCCGTGATGGCGCGGAACGACGTGTGCGGCGCTGCATCGCGAGCCCAGGTGCCGTCGGCGCGCAGCTTGAGGCCGGCTGCGTAGGGGTGCCAGTCACCTTCGGCGTCCAGCAGGAGCGTCAGCGTGCGGTCGGATTGGACTTCCATGCGCATCACCCTGTCGTACCGGGCGTAGCAGCCGGCGATGGCCGCCCCGTCGGCGTCGGTCGCAGTGCGTTCAGGCCGCGGCACGTCCGGCAGCAATGCCGGCATGGCCGCGATGCGGCCCCGTTCTGCCAGCGCGCGCAGCAGGATCAACTCGGCGAGCCGCCCCGAACCGTAGCGGGTCGACGTGGCGGTAATGAACACCGCCAGCCGCTCTTGCGGTGCGATGAAGAGCTCGCTGCCGTAGAACACCGACCCGCCGTTCTTGTGCCATGCCGTCACGCCGACGGCCTCCAGGCCCGCCTGCGTGACCCCATCCCATCCCAGCCCATACCGGAAGGAAGGACCGGGTTGAACGGCAGGGAGGCGGTCTGGTCGCGGGCCATTTCGACCACCGCCGCCGCGGACAGGATGCGCCGTCCATAGAACGTTCCGCCGTTCATCAGCATGATCGCGAGCCGCCCCATGTCGCTGGGCGTCGAATACAGGCCGCCGCCGCCATAGCAGTTCAGGCACTCCTGCGGCTGCTTGACGTCGTCCTTGTATCCGGGGGCGTACGAACCGCGGGGAAAGGCCATCAAGGTATAGCGGCTGTGGTCCATGCCCAGGGGCGTCAGGATTTCGTCCTGCACAAAATCGACGTAGGACTTGCCGGTGACCGCGCTCACCACGAGCTCGATCATCGCGAACCCATCGTTGCAGTACACGGCCAGCTCGCCCGGCGCGTGCTTCAGTCGCGCGGTGGCGAGCGTTTCCTGCGTCTGCCTGGCGTAGCCGGCGACAGGCACGGCAGTGGTGGAGTTGCGATATTCGGTCCCGGGAAATCCCGACGAGTGGTCCAGCAGCATCCTGATCGTGATCTGCGTGTATTCGGGCGACGCCATCCGGAAGTCGGTCACGTACCGCACCAGCGGCGCATCGAGATCGACCTGCCGGCGGTCGACCAGGATCATCGTCGCGAACATCTTGCTCACCGAGCCGGTGCCAAACATGGTTTGGGGATCGGGCGGCACGCGCGTGACCTTGTCGATCAGGCCGAAGCCCTCCGCCCAGACGACCTGCTCGCGGTCGATCAGCGCGACCGAGGCCGAGGGCGTATCGGTGTCGGCCAGCGCTTTTAGGATCGCAGCGCGGGCTTCGGTGATGGTGGCGTTGTACGTGACGGCCCCTTCGCCGCCCCCGCCGCAACTGACGAGCAAGCCCGGCGCCAACAGGCCGACGCCGGCGAGGCAGAGGACGTCGCGGCGAGTGGGCGCGTGGAAGGAGCTGTCGAGCGGGGTGCCTTGCGCCGGATTCATGGTGTTTTTCTTTCGCGCCGGACCGAAGTGCCGATGAACCACAAGGATCACGTTCCCGGTGCCATGCGTGAACCCCCCGAAACAAAGTAGTTGCGGAACTGAAAATTGCCGTGACATTGCTCAATGTCGGAGCCCGCCGGCGGGTGCGCTCGCCCGCCGCTCGCGGCTTTCTTGACTTCGGCACGGCCGAGAGCTAGCCTCAAAGGCATTCATAAAAGCCAATACAGCGGCAGCTGCTGCCGAACAAAGAGGAGACCCGTCGTGATCATGTCCCGCTGGCTGGGCGCCATGCGCGCCTTCGGTCTCACGCTCGCGCTGGGTGCGTCCCTGCTGGGCAGCGCAGTCCATGCGCAAGGCAACAGCACCCCCATTCGCATCCTGGTGGGCTTTCCGCCGGGCGGTGGCACCGATGTGATCGCCCGCGTCCTGGCCGAGAAACTGAAGGATCAGCTGAACCAGCCGGTGCTGGTGGACAACCGGGCCGGCGCCGGCGGCCAGATCGCCGCGCAGGTGCTGAAGGCTGCGCCGGCCGACGGCAACACGCTGTTCCTCTCGCACGACCACACGATCTCGATCCTGCCGCTGGTGACCAGGAACCCGGGCTTCGACCCGGCCCATGACTTCGTTGCGGTGGCGGGCTTCGCCACTTTCGTCAACGCGCTGGCCGTCTCCGGCGGCACGCCGGCCCGGTCGGTCCCGGAGTATGTGGCGTGGGTGCGCCAGCAAGGCGGGGGCAAGGGCAACGTCGGGGTGCCGGCCCCGGCCTCGGTGCCCGAGTTCCTGGTCAAGCTGATCGGCCAGAAATACGGACTGGACCTGCAGGCGGCGCCCTACCGCGGGAGCGCGCCGATGATGGCGGACATGCTGGGCAACCAGATCGGTGCCGGTGTCGGCTCCGTCCCCGACTTCATCGAGAACCACAAGGCCGGCAAGATTCGCGTCGTGGCCGTGATGGGCAACGCGCGCCAAGCCGCGCTGCCCGACGTGCCCACATTCGCCGAACTCGGCGTGGCAGGCTTCGAGGACGTGCCCTACTACGGGCTGTTCGCGCCGGCGGGCACCCCCCAGGCGGCGATCGACCGTCTTGCCGATGCGCTGGCCAAGGTGATCGCCCAGCCCGAAACGCATGAGCGCCTGGCCTCGATGGGCCTCACGGTCGAATTCATGTCCCAGCAGCAGTTGGCCAGCCGCGAAAGGGCTTACAGCCAGACCTGGGGCCGCATCATTCGCAGCAGCGGCTTCCAGCCGCAGTAGCCTGCGGCGCAGATCACCGGTCCGGCGCGTGATGGAAGTGGAGAGTGCCCGCCGGGCGCTTTCACGACCCGCAGGCGCAGCGGGTTTCCGCCGCGCCGGCACGCTTTGCAGTCCATCCGGCCGGCGGGGCGACCGGATGAATAACCGTTAAGTCAACATTAAGCCATCGGGAGCAGACTCCGTATGTCCACACCGACCGCCCCTATGAACTACCCCGCCGAACCCCAAGCATTCCTGGACGCGCCTCGCGCCACCCCGGGACGGCCCTTGCATGGCCAGTCCCCATCGGCAAGGTCCGGCGCCGCGGCATCCCGCGCTGCACGCAACAAGGCGCCCGTACTGTCCTGCGTGATTCCGTGCCGCAATGAAGCGGGCAACCTGGATCTGCTGTTGCCGCAGCTTCTGGAGCTGTTGCCCACCCTCACGACGGCCTGGGAAATCATTCTGGTGGACGACGGCAGCACCGACAGCACGCCCGCGGTCATGGCCGACTGGTCCGCTTTGCCGGGCTTTCGGGTGCTGCAGTTGTCGCGGAATTTCGGCAAGGACGCCGCATTGACGGCGGGGTTGCAGGCAGCTGCCGGTGAGGTGGTGGTGATGATGGACGCGGACCTGCAGCATCCGCCGGGCTTGATTTCGTCCATGGTCGAGCAATGGCGCCAGGGTGTGGACGTGGTTTATGCGGTGCGCGCCAACCGTGACGACGAGGGACTGCTCAAACGCCTGGGCGCACGGCTGTTCTACACGCTGCTCAACCGCTCGGCGCGTTTCCAGGTGCCGGCCGACGCCGGCGATTTCCGGCTGCTGGACCGGGCTGCGGTGGACGCCTTGCTCGCGCTGCCCGAGCGCAACCGCTTCATGAAGGGCCTTTATGCGTGGATCGGTTTCGACGCGGTCGCGCTACCCTACATGCCCAAGCCGCGTGCCCATGGCCACAGCCACTTCAGCGCCTCGCGGCTGCTCCACATGACCATCGATGGGCTCACGTCCTTCACGACCTGGCCGTTGCGCCTGGTGAGCGCCGCGGGTGTCGCGATGGCCCTGGCGGGCTTTGGCTATGGCTCCTACGTCGTGATCGACTATTTTCTGTACGGCAACTCGGTCTCTGGGTGGACCACCATCGTGGTGACCCTGCTGTTCTTCCTGGGTGTGCAGATGATCTCCCTGGGCATCATGGGCGAATACGTGGCCCGCATCTTCGAGGAGGTCAAGGGCCGGCCCTTGTACATCGTCAAGCGCGATCTCGGCCAGGGTCTGCAGGTGCCGCGCCAGTGAAAGGCGCCGACCTGTTCAGCAAGCGACTCGGCCCCGGCGCACTGCTGCTGCTGGTCATCCTGTGGCTCGCCGGCACAGTCTGGGTGCGTCCCCTGTCGCTGCCCGACGAGGGCCGTTATGTGGGTGTCGCCTGGGAAATGCTGCGGTCCGGGCACTGGCTGGTACCCACCCTGGATGGGCTGCCCTATTTCCACAAACCGCCGCTGTTCTACTGGATCACCGCCACTTCGCTGTCCTGGTTCGGCGCCCATGAATGGGCCGCTCGCGCGGCGCCCTTGCTGGGGGCCCTGGCCGGGGCTTTCGCGCTGTACCGCTTCACCCGGCGCCGGGCCGGAGAACCCAGCGCCAGGCTCGCGCTGCTGGTGCTGGCCACCCAGCCGATGTTCTTCGTCGGCGCCCAGTTTGCCAATCTCGACATGCTCGTCGCCGGCTGCATTGCGGTCACGATACTGGCCTGCGCCCACGCCATCCTGCAGGCGCAGCAAGGCCAGCCATTCCGCTGGGCGTTGGCGCTGGCTTTCCTCTTCGCGGCGCTGGGCCTGCTGGCCAAGGGGCTGATCGGCGCCGTGTTGCCGGCCCTGGTCATCCTGGCGTGGCTGCTGGCGCTGCGCCGTCCGCGCCTGCTGCTGCCGCTCCTGTCGTTGCCGGGCGTTGCGCTGTTCCTGGTCGTGGCGGCACCGTGGTTCGTTGCGATGCAGTCGCGCTTTCCGGAGTTTGCCAACTACTTTTTCGTGGTTCAGCATTTCAAACGCTTCGCCGAAAGCGGTTTCAACAACGTGCAGCCGTTCTATTTCTACCCGGTCGTGCTGGCGGTGCTGACGCTGCCCTGGTTCGCCTGGTTGCCCGTTGCCGCACGGCGCCGCTACTGGAGCGATCCGCAGCAGGGAGCGGTGCGCCAATTGATGTGGCTTTGGCTCGCCGTAGTGACGCTCTTCTTTTCGCTGCCTCAATCCAAGCTCATCGGCTACATCCTGCCGGTGGCCTTCCCGCTGGCTTACCTGATCGGCGACAGCGCGGCAATGGTTCTGGCCTCTGCGCCGCGCGCCCGGCGGCTGTGGCGGATCACTGCCGCCGTGGCCGCCGCGACCTGTCTGGCCGCGATCGCTGCCGGGACCGTGTATTCGGACAAGTCGCTGCGGGACCTGGCCCGCACGCTGGCCAGCCGGGCAGCGCCGCAGGACACCATCGTCTTTCTGAACGACTACTACTTCGATGTGCCGTTCTACGCCGGGCTGCGCGAGCCGGTGCAGGTGGTGGAAGACTGGAACGATCCCAGGATCCTGCAGCGCGACAACTGGAAAAAGGAGCTGTTCGATGCGAAGCAATTCAGCCCGGCTTCAGCCCGGCCCGTGCTGCTGCCTCCGGCCTCCCTGCCGCAGATCCTCTGCAGCGCACCGGTGATCTGGGTCGTCGGCCATTCAAAGAACGTGGGGCGTTATCCCGAACTGTCCCACGCGACCGAAATCGCCCGGCATGGCGAGACCCTGCTCTTGCGGGTGCCCGGCCGCTCGCCCGCGTCGCTCAGTGCTGCGGGTTGCCCAGAAACGCCCAGCGCGAACTCAACAGATAGGTTATGACAGCGACTGCAACGAGCACCAGCGCCAGCACCAGGTCGTACCGCAAGCCGCTCCACCGCAGAAGCGCCGCATATGCCAGCTCGTTGGCAGCGAAGCCGGCCGCCGACACCGCGAAAAACCGGCGCGCGGCCCGCCACAACGGCGAGCGCTGCGAGCGGAAGGTCAACAGCCAGTGGCCGGTCAGCGAGAAGCCGAAGGCCACCAGCCAGCCGACCACGTTCGCCGCCAGCGGCGGCTGGCCCAGGCCGCTGACCAGCAGCACCACGACGCCCAGGTGCACGGCTGCGGCGGTGCTGCCCACCGCGATGAAGCGGATGACCCTATGGGCGCTGTCGCTCATGGACGCAGCGCCTGGCGACGCGGCGTCGCGCGGCAGGAAAGGCTGACGTGCAGGCGGTATCGGCTCCGGACAAGTGCATCGCCCTGTGCCTTGACGATTTCGGACTGCACCAGGGGGTCAACCAGGCCGCGTTGCAGCTGGCGAACCACGACCGGATCACCGCCATCAGTTGCATGGTCGGCGCACCGCACTGGCGCGGCGGCACGGCGCGCCTGGCCCAGCTGCCCCCGGACCGCGTCGACGTCGGCCTGCACCTGGATTTCACCGAACACCCGCTCAATCCCGCCGCCCGCCGCACGCTGCCGGCGCTGATCGCACTGGCCGGCGCCCGCCTGCTGGACCGCGCCCTGATCCGCAGCGAAATCCTGGCCCAGCTCGAGGCGTTCGAGCAGGCCCTGGGACGGGAGCCTGCCCATGTCGACGGACATCAGCACATCCACCAGTTCCCGGTGATTCGCGAGGAGCTGATCGCTGTGCTGCTGGAGCGCTACCCGCGGCGCCGGCCTTGGCTCAGGCGCACGAAACGTCCGAGCGGGCTGCGCGGCTTCAAGCCCTGGCTGATCGAGCGGCTCGGCTGCGATGCATTCAGCCAACTGGCGCGCGGGCACGGTTTTCCGCAAAACGAATCCCTGCTGGGAGTCTATGGTTTTCAAGGTGATGCGGCCCGCTATGCGGGCCATCTGGCGCAATGGCTCGGCATGGCGCAACACGGCGATTTGCTGATGTGTCATGCGGGAGGCTCCGCGCCGGTGCGCGACCCCATCATGGCCGCGCGCTCCAACGAGTGGCAGGTGCTGGCCGGCACGGCGTTCTCCGACCTGCTCGCGCAAGCCGGTATCCGGCTGGCGCCGCTGAGCCGGCTGAAACCCCGCGCGTAGACCCTCAAGGACAGGGATATCGGCATGCCGCGCGAGCAGGCGCTCCGATCCGGTCAAGCGGCTTCCGGGTAGAAATAGTCGCGGCGCAAGCCGCGCGCAGCCAGCGGCTGCACCGCCGCGCGAATCGCGGCTATGTGCTCGGGCGTGGTGCCGCAGCAGCCGCCCACGATGTTCACCAGGCCTTCGGCAGCGAAATCGCGCAGCAGCCGGGAAGTGACTTCCGGCGTTTCATCGAAGCCGGTTTCGCTCATCGGATTGGGCAGGCCCGCGTTCGGGTAGCAGCTGATGAAGGTATCGGGCGCCGCCCGGGCCAGCTCCTGCAGATAGGGGCGCATCAGGGCAGCGCCCAGCGCGCAGTTGAGGCCCACAGCCAGCGGCCGCGCGTGGCGCACGCTGTACCAGAACGCGGTGACGGTCTGGCCGCTCAGGATGCGGCCCGAGGCATCGGTGACCGTGCCGCTGATGACGAGTGGCAGGCGCTCACCCGAGTTCTCGAAATACTCGTCGATCGCGAACAGCGCCGCCTTGGCGTTGAGCGTGTCGAAGATGGTCTCGATCAGCAGCAGGTCCACCCCGCCCTGGACCAGGGCTTCGACCTGCTCGTAGTAGGCCGCGCGCAGCTGTTCGAAGTCCACATTGCGCGCCGCCGGATCGTTCACGTCCGGGCTGATGCTGGCAGTCCTGGGTGTGGGGCCGAGCGCGCCGGCCACGAAGCGCGGCTTGTCGGGCGTGGAGAACTTGTCGGCCGCTTCCCGGGCCAGGCGGGCCGAAGCCAGGTTCATCTCGGCGGCCAGGTCGCCCAGCCCGTAGTCGTCCTGGGCAATGCGGGTGGCGCCGAAAGTATTGGTCTCGATGATGTCGGCGCCGGCCGCGAGGTAGGCCTCGTGGATATCGCGTATCACGGCGGGACGCGTCAGGCTCAGCAGCTCGCCGTTGTTCTTCAGGTCCCTGGGGTGATTCTGGAAGCGCTCGCCCCGGTAATTCGCTTCGGTCAGCCGGAAGCGCTGGATCATCGTGCCCATGGCGCCATCGAGGATGGCGATGCGTTGCGCGAGCAGCGCCGGCAAGGCCTGGCCACGGGTGTAGGCGATCGGTTTCATGGTGCGCCCATTGTAGGGAGCGGAAAGTGCCATGGCTTTTGCCTGGACAATACGGGCCATCTTGCTGCCACCTTCCAGCGCGCCCGGCGCCATCCTCCACGACATCTTCGGCTACGAGCGGTTCCGCGGTCCCCAGGGGCCGATCGTGGACCACGTCATCGCCGGCGGCGACGCCCTGGTGCTCATGCCCACCGGCGGCGGCAAGTCCCTGTGCTACCAGATCCCGGCCATCGCGCGCCAGCGCGCCGGCCACGGCGTGGCGATCGTGGTGTCGCCGCTGATCGCCCTGATGCACGACCAGGTCGGCGCGCTGCACGAAGCCGGCGTCGAGGCGGAATTCCTCAATTCCACGCTGTCGGGCGGCGAGGCCAACGCCGTGGAAAAACGCATGCTGCGCGGTGAGATCACCCTGCTGTACGCGGCGCCGGAGCGCGTGACCACCCCGCGCTTTCTGGCCCAGCTCGATTCGCTGCATGAGCGCGGGCAGCTCAGCCTGTTTGCGATCGACGAGGCTCATTGCGTGAGCCAATGGGGGCACGACTTCCGCCCGGAGTACCGCGCCCTCACCGTGCTGCACGAGCGCTATGCCTCGGTGCCGCGCATTGCGCTGACGGCGACCGCGGACGCGATCACGCGCGCCGACATCGTCGAGCGGCTGCAGTTGGGGCAGGCCCGCCAATTCGTCAGCAGCTTCGACCGGCCCAACATCCGCTACACCATCGTGGAGAAGAAGGACGCAACCGCCCAGCTGCTGCGCTTCATCGAAGGCGAGCACGAGAGCGAGGCCGGCATCGTCTACTGCCAGTCGCGCAAACGGGTGGAGGACATCGCGCAGACCCTGTGCCAGCAAGGCATCGACGCGCTGCCCTACCACGCGGGCCTGGACGCCGGCGTGCGGCAGGCCAACCAGGACCGGTTCCTGCGCGACGACGGGGTCGTGATGGTGGCGACCATCGCCTTCGGCATGGGCATCGACAAACCGGATGTGCGCTTCGTGGCGCATCTGGACATGCCCAAGAACATCGAAGGCTATTACCAGGAGACCGGGCGCGCTGGGCGCGACGGCCTGCCAGCAGCGGCGTGGATGGCCTACGGGCTGCAGGATGTGGTGAACCAGCGCCGCATGATCGACGAGAGCCCCGCCGGCGAGGACTTCAAGCAGGTGATGCGCGGCAAGCTCGATGCGCTGCTGGCCCTGGCCGAGGCGACCGATTGCCGGCGGGTGCGGCTGCTCGGTTATTTCGGGGAAGCGTCCACACCGTGCGGCAACTGCGACAACTGCGTGAGCCCGCCGCAGGTCTGGGACGGCACCGATGCCGCGCGCAAACTGCTCTCGACGATCTACCGCGTGCAGCAGCAAAGCGGCATCAGTTTCGGCGCCGGCCATGTGATGGACATCCTGCGCGGCAAGAAGACCGAGAAGGTGACCCAGTTCGGCCACGAACGTTTGAGCACCTTCGGGATCGGGGCGGAGTTGAGCGAGGCCCAGCTGCGTGGCGTGTTGCGGCAATTGATCGCCACCGGCGCCCTGGCCGTGGACGCACAGGCCTTCAATACGCTGCGGTTGACCGACGGGTCGCGCGCGGTGCTCAAGGGTGAGACAGCGGTGCGCTTGCGCGAATCGGTGTCGCAGCCGGCAGCTTCACGGCGCCGCTCGGGCAGCGCGAAGGCCGCGCCGGCAGTCGCAGCCGGCCTGACCGACGCGGGCCAGTCGCGTTTCACGGCGCTGAAGGCCTGGCGCGCCGAGGTGGCGCGTGCGCACAACCTGCCGGCCTACGTGATCTTTCACGATGCGACGCTGGCGGCGATAGCCGCACTGGCACCGCAGACCCTCGATGACCTGCAGGGAATCAGCGGCATCGGTGCCAAGAAGCTGGAGGCCTATGGGGCTGAGGTGCTTCGGGTGCTCGACGCTTAGGTACGCCCGCACTTGCCGCTGCGAGTTGCGAACAGGCCCTGCTCGATCAGGCGCGCCGCAGCGCGAACTGCTCAAAGCGCGCCGACAAGGCCCGCGCGTGTTCTGGCCCGAGCGCAGGGAGAGTGCCGCCGGGCGTACGGCATTCCTGCAGGGCCCAGCGCCTTACGCCCAGCGTGGCCAGCTCGTCAGCCAGCCTGTGCAGTTCGTCGATGCTGAACAGGCCGGGATGCCAGGTGGTGCGGCATTCATGGGCCACGCCGCTGGCCAGCAGGTGCTGGAGCGACGCCTGCACGCGCGGCGCGCTGTCGCGCGAGCGCGTGATCGCATCGATGCTGCGCCATGGGCCTTTGATGTCGAGCCCAACCCAGTCGAGTTGCGGCAGCAGCGCGGCCAGCCGATCCGGGTACATGCCGCCGGTGTGCAGTGCCGTCTCGAATCCAAGCGCACGCACTTCGCCCAGCGCATCGGACAGCGCGGTCTGCAGCGTGGGTTCCCCGCCCGAAAAAACCACGCCGTCGAGCAAGCCACGGCGCCGCTCCAGAAAAGCGCGCACCTGGGTCCACGGCAGAGCACCGGTCACCGTGGCGTCGAGCAGATCGGGGTTGTGGCAGTAGCCACAGCGCCAGGGGCAGCCCTGGCAAAAGAGCACGGCCGCCAGGCGGCCGGGGAAGTCGATGCTGGTCAGCGGCGTGAGGCCGCCAATGCGAAGGCGGGCCGCGTTGCCCGTTCCCGCCTCGTTGCCTGCGCAGCCGGCCGCCGCCAACTGCTGGAGTTCAGCGCTTTTCGGCAAAGAAGCGGCGCTCGTTGTGCTCGCCCTGCTTGCCGATGTTGAAGCTGGCCACCGGGCGGTGATAGCCCATCACGCGCGTCCACACCTCGCAGGGCTGGCGTTCTTCGTCGGTCAGTTGAATTGGCGCTTCGGCTGCGCTGGGGTCTTCGGTGATCGAACGATGGCTCATGAGCGTGTCTCCTTCGGACGTTGAGAAACTGAACATCACGCCACCAGTGCCTGGCGTTTGCGTGCCAGGCGCTCCTCGTCGCACACCGGGCAGAACGGATGCTCTCCGGACAGGTAGCCATGCGTGGGGCAGATCGAAAACGTGGGCGTGATGGTGATGTAGGGCAGACGGAAGCGCGTGAGCGCGCGCTGCACCAGGGCGCGGCACGCGTCCCCGCTCGACAGCCGCTCGCCCATGTACAGGTGCAGCACGGTGCCCCCGGTGTACTTGGACTGCAGCACCTCCTGGCGCGTCAGCGCCTCGAACGGATCGTCGGTAAACCCCACGGGCAGTTGCGACGAGTTGGTGTAATAGGGTTGGGCCGCGCTGCCGGCCTGCAGGATGTCGGGCCAGCGTTTGTTGTCCTCCTTGGCGAAGCGGTAGGTGGTGCCCTCCGCGGGCGTCGCTTCCAGGTTGTAGAGGTGCCCGGTCTCCTCCTGGAAGGCCACGATGCGCTCGCGCACGTGGTCCAGAAAGCGCACGGCGAAGGCGTGGCCCCATGCACTCGTGATGTCGTGTGCGTCGGTCGTGAAGTTGCGCACCATTTCGTTGATGCCGTTCACGCCCAGTGTGGAGAAATGGTTGCGCAGCGTGCCCAGGTAGCGCTTGGTGTACGGGAACAGACCCTGGTCCATCAGCCGCTGGATCAGCTTGCGCTTGGTTTCCAGGCTTTGTTTGCCAAGTTCGAGCAGGTGGTCGAGCGCGGCCAGCAATCCGGCCTCGTCGGCCCGGTGCAGATACCCCAGGCGCGCGCAGTTGACGGTGACCACGCCGAGGCTGCCGGTCTGCTCCGCGCTGCCGAACAGGCCATTGCCGCGCTTGAGCAGCTCGCGCAGGTCGAGCTGCAGGCGGCAGCACATGGAGCGCACCATGTTGGGCTCCAGCTCGGAGTTGATGAAATTCTGGAAATACGGCAGGCCGTACTTGGCGGTCATCTCGAACAGCAGGCGCGCGTTATCCGATTCCCACGGAAAGTCCGCCGTGATGTTGTAGGTGGGGATGGGGAAGGTGAAAACGCGTCCTTTGGCGTCGCCCGCCGTCATGACGTCGATGTAGGCCCGGTTGATGAGATCCATCTCGGCCTGCAAATCGCCGTAGCAAAACGGCATTTCCTGCCCGGCGATTACCGGCACCTGTTCGCGCAGGTCCTCGGGGCAGGTCCAGTCGAAGGTGAGGTTGGTGAAGGGCGTTTGCGTGCCCCAGCGCGAGGGCACGTTGAGGTTGTAGACCATCTCCTGGATGCACTGGCGCACCGCGTCGTAGTTCATCGCGTCCTTGCGCACGAACGGCGCCATATAGGTGTCGAACGACGAGAACGCCTGCGCGCCGGCCCATTCGTTCTGCAGCGTGCCCAGGAAGTTGACGATCTGCCCCACGGCCGACGACATGTGCCTGGGCGGTCCGGCCTCCACCTTGCCCGGCACGCCGTTCAGACCCTCGTGCAGCAGCGTGCGCAGCGACCAGCCGGCACAGTAGCCGCTGAGCATGTCGAGGTCGTGAATGTGCAGGTCGCCCGCGCGATGCGCCTCGCCGATCTCGGGCGTGTACACGTGCGACAGCCAATAGTTGGCGGTGACTTTGCCGGCCACGTTGAGGACCAGGCCCCCCAGCGAATAGCCCTGGTTGGCGTTGGCATTCACGCGCCAGTCGGCGCGCGAGAGGTATTCGTTGACGGACGACTCCACATTGACAAGCGTCTGCCGGTCGGTGCGCAGCCTGGCGTGCCGCTCGCGATACACGATGTAGGCGCGCGCCGTCTTGAAGTGGTTGGCCGCGATCAGCGTTTGCTCCACCACGTCCTGGATCTGCTCGATACCGGGCGCTTGGCCGTGGAAGCGGTGGATCAGCACCTTGCCCGCCTGTGCGGCCAGCAAGGAGGCCTCGTCGGCGTCGAACTCGCCGGTGGCCGCGCCGGCGCGCTCCAGCGCCGAGCGGATCTTGTTCGCGTCAAAGGCGGCGCGCTCGCCGCTGCGCTTGATGACCTCCCGCGGGAGCGTGAAAATGGTGGCGTTCATGGGTTCTCTGTGCGCTCCAAATAGATAAAAACACTACCTGTAGCGTTCACGATACCCATCAGACACTACATGTAGTTTGATCTGGGACAAGAAAACCCGGCCGGGCGACGGCCGGAAAGGGCCTGTCGCCGTCCGGTGTCGACAACAATCAGGGCAGAAAACCGATGTTGCGCTGCTCCCGCACCTCGGGCTTGATGCGGTGCTCGGCCTCGAGCTGTTCCAGGAACTCGGTGGCGTTGAACTGCGCCGCCAGGATGTCGACCTGTCGCTTGACCGCAGCGAAGTCACCGGGGCACAACTGATCGAGCTTGGCCAACCTGGCCTTCACCTCGTCGGTCAGTGCGCCCGCATCGCCCGCCAGCGCTTCGATGACGAACATCTTCTCGCGCTGAACGGCGGTGAGCGGCTTGAACCGGATCTTGAAGGTGAAGCGCCGCAGCGCGGCCTGATCGATGCGGTCCATCAGGTTGGTGGTGCACACGAAAATGCCGTTGAAACGCTCCATGCCCTGCAGCATCTCGTTGACCTCGGTCACCTCGTAGGTGCGCTGCGCACCGCGCCGGTCCTGCAGGAAACTGTCGGCCTCGTCCAGCAACAGCACGGCTTTCTCGTTCTCGGCTTCGCGAAACATGCCGGCCATGTTCTGCTCGGTCTCGCCGACGAACTTGCTCATCAGGTCGCTGGCCTGCTTGACCAGCAGCGGCTTGTCCAAGCTCTTCGCGATGTGCTCGGCCAGCGCCGTCTTGCCGGTGCCGGGCGCGCCGTAGAAGCACAGCGAGCCATGCCCGCGCGCCTTCAATGCCTCCACGATCCGGGCGATCTCGAAGCGGCTGTCGACGTTGAGCATGTCCAGGTCGTAGGTGGTGACGCTGCGGCGCGCGCCGGCTTCATGCGCCCGATTCCCCAGGGCCTGGTCCGAGTTGCGCAGCTGGCGCTCGATCAGGCTTTCCATCGAACTGCCGTCCGCGCTGGCCAGCCCCGCGAAGCGAACCGCCGTGCGGATCTGCGCCGGGGTCAGCCCCTTGCGCTCGGTCAACTTGGCGATGAACGTATCGGAGATCGTGACGCCTTCCAGGGTCTTGCGCACCAGGCCCTCGCGCGCGCCGGGGGGCGGCGACTTCAGCTCCAGGTGGTAGGCAAAGCGGCGCCGGAACGCGGGGTCGATCTGCTCGATCCGGTTGGTGACCCAGATGGTGGGAACGGCGTTCGACTCCAGGATCTGGTTCACCCAGGCCTTGCCGCTGACGCTGCCGTTGGGCGGTGCGACCACCTGCTCGGCGCGGGCCATCAGCTGCGCGGCTTCGCTGGAAATCGGAGGAAAGACGTCCTCCACCTCGTCGAACAGCAACGCTGCCTGGGCGCTGCCCTTGAGGAACACCTGCGCAATCTGCAGGGACCGGTAGCGGTCGCGGCCGCTCAGCGAGTTGCCGTCGCGGTCGGCATATTCGACTTCGAACAGCTCAAGACCCGCGGCCTGCGCCACCACCTTGGCCAGTTCGGTCTTGCCGGTGCCCGGCGGCCCATACAGCAACACGTTGACGCCGGGCTCCTTGCGCGCAACGGCATTGCGCAATAGCGACGACAGGACCTGCGCGTCTTCCACGAAGCTGAAGTCCTGCAGTCCCAGGGCGCTCTTGGCCGATGGCCGCGTGAACACCGCCATCAACTCGTTCTGGTCGCGGTACTCGCGCATCAACACCGGCGGCAGCTTTTCGCTGACCTTCATCAGGTCGGCCAGGTCGGTGATGTTGTGTTCGGAAATCAGGTTCTCGACCAGCCCGATGCGCTCGAGCCGCGAGCCGGCACGCAGGGCCTCGCCCACGTCGGTGGCGTTGACGCCGGCGATCTCGGCGATGGCGGCGTAGGCCTCGGGCGCATTGTTGACCTTGAACTCCACCAGCAGGCTGCGCAAGTCGCGCTGGTAGCGCGCCAGCGTGCCGTACAGCAACAGCGCGCGCTCGGCCTTGTTCAGCAGCAGCAGGCCCGACAGCGCATCGATGTTCTTTTCCACCAGCGTCGAGTGCTTCTTCAGCGCATGGGTGAGCCACTCGCCGGTGACGGCGAGCACCGACAGCAGGTCCTTGGGCTGGTCCTTGGCGTATTCGTCCAGGTAGAAGAACAGCGTGCCCTCTTCGTAGGGTCCGCGCCAGACACCATGACGGTCCAGAAACTCCTGGGTGGCGAGCTGTTCGTGGCCGCGCCAGAATTCGTTGTCCTTGCACCGGCGCCCCAGGAATTCGCGCAGCCGCGCCAGGGCCGGCGCCGGCCACACCAGGTGCCGGCCGGCCAGCGACAGCAGGCCGTTCAGGTCGCGGCGCACATTGAACTTGTTGCCCTGCTTCGCGGCGAGCGTCAGCACGAAATGCGAGCACATCAGATCCAGCACCGGCGCGTCCTTCAGACCCGGCGAGGGAAGTACTTGCACATCGACTGAACGCTTGGCCATCGCGAAAGCCTCCAGGCTCAAAGGGCGCTGCTGATCACAATAACGCGACTTGATGCTACATGGAAGACGTCGACCGTGGGGAATCTCCCCACTTTGGCGGCCCTTTACACCGACAATCGCCGAAATGATCGAACTCGCCGACATTCGCGCTGCCGCCGTCCGGCTGCAGGGACAGGTGTTGAACACTCCCTGCGTGGAGTCGCGCACGATCTCCCAGATCGTGGGCGCGCAGGTTTTCCTCAAGTTCGAGAATCTGCAGTTCACCGCCTCGTTCAAGGAACGCGGCGCCTGCAACAAGCTGGCCCAGCTCAATGATGAGGAGCGCGCACTGGGGGTGATCGCCATGAGCGCGGGCAACCATGCCCAGGGCGTGGCGTATCACGCCCAGCGGCTGGGCCTGCGGGCGGTGATCGTGATGCCCCGCTTCACGCCGGGGGTGAAGGTCGAGCGCACCCGCAGCTTCGGCGCCGAAATCGTCCTGCATGGCGACACCCTGGACGAGGCGCGCAACCATGCGCTGAAGCTCGCGGTCGAGCAGCGCCTGACTTTCGTGCACCCCTATGACGACGAAGCCATCGTGGCCGGCCAGGGCACGGTGGGGATCGAGATGCTGGAAGCCGTGCCGCAGCTCGACACCCTGGTGGTGGCAGTGGGCGGCGGCGGCCTGATCGCCGGTATCGCGGTGGCGGCCAAGGCGCTGAAACCGGACATCGAGGTGATCGGCGTGCAGACGCTGCGTTTTCCCAGCATGTTCAACGCGATCAAGCATCAATCGCTGCCCCAGGGCAGCAGCACGATCGCCGACGGCATCGCGGTGGGCACGCCGGGCCGCGTGACGCAGGAGATCGTCGAAAAGCTGGTGGACGACATCGTGCTGGTGGACGAGGGCGACATCGAGCAGGCCATCGTGATGCTGCTGGAGATCGAAAAGACCCTGGTCGAGGGCGCGGGCGCCGCCCCCCTGGCCGCGTTGTTGAAGGACCCGGGCCGATTCCGCGGCCGCAAAGTCGGGCTGGTGCTGAGCGGGGGCAATATCGACCCCCTGTTGCTGGCGGCGATCATCGAACGCGGCATGGTGCGGGCCGGCCGGCTCGCCCGTATCCGGGTCAGCGCGCGCGACGTCCCCGGCTCGCTGGCGCGGATCACGGCGATCGTCAGCGAAGCAGGCGCCAACATCGACGAGGTCCATCACCAGCGAGCGTTCACGGTGCTTGCGGCCCAGAACGTCGAGGTCGAACTGGTGATCCAGACCCGCGGGCGCGAACACATCCGGGATGTGCTCGCCGCCTTGCATCAAGGCGGCTTCCAGGCCCAGGAGCAATGATGAACACGGATGGGCTGCGCTCGGCGCTGGCCGGGTGTTTCGCTACTCGCGGCGCCGATGACGGCAAGAGCGTGAGCCGGGCCAGCGCCACTTGCGCGCTGCCGTGAATCGAGCCGGCTGGCTGCTCTGCCGCAGGGCGTGTCTTGGCGACGCTAGAATCCACCGGTCACGCTGACCGCATCCAGAGGAAACCCAATGTCCACCCCCGAAGCTCGCCAGAGCCACGGCAACGAGCACGAGCCGCAAGACCCGGTCGATGCGATCGTGCACGTCATTCCCATCGTCTTGCCCTTGATGGGCGCGGTCCTGATCTTCCTGCTGGCCTTCATCGCCGTTTACCTGGCCTGAAGGCTATTGCTGCGCGGCAAGTTCCTTCTGCGGCATGATGTGAACCGCCTCGGGCGCGATCTGCAGCCGTAACCAGCGACCCACCCCGGCGTCCAGCGAACGCAGCTGGGCCGTTGACAGATTCAGCGTGAGCTGCTGGCCCGGCAAGCCGTCGGGCCGCAGTGCACACAGGCTGGTCTCCCCCAGCGCGAGCTGCTCGATGATTTCACAGCGCAAGGTGTTGCCCTGGGCCATGCCGTCGGCCAGCAGATCGATGCGTTCCCCGGCAATCACCCAGGTGACCGAGGCGCCATCCGGAATCCGGTTCTTGTCGAGCACGCGCAGGCTGACCTGCTCGCCGTCGCCCCAACCCAGGCGACCCCAGCCCGGCTCCTGCTTGTGGAAGCGCCCGCTGAAATGATTCTGGATCCCGACCAGTTCGGCCACGCGCGCGTTGCGCGGGCTGGAAAAAACCTGGGCCGGAGATCCGGCCTGCAAAGTCTGTCCGGCGTCCAGGATCACCACCCGGTCCGCCAGGCGCCGCGCTTCGCCCAGGTCATGCGTCACCAGCACCATGGGCGTCGAAAGGCTTTGCCGCAGAAACGCCAACTCGTGGTAGAGCGCCTGCCGAGCCGGCGCATCCACGGCCGAGAACGGTTCGTCCAGCAACAGCACCTTGGGCTCGCTGGCCAGCGCCCGGGCCAGTGCGACGCGCTGCTGTTGTCCGCCTGACAGCTGGGCCGGACGGCGCTGCTCCAGGCCGGCCAGGCCCAGGCGCTCGAACAGGGATCGAAACTGGTTTTCGGCAGGTGGCCGGCGGGCGGCGATGGCCACGTTCTGCAGGGCGCTCAGGTGCGGGAACAGGGCGTAATGCTGAAACACCAGGCCGGCGTGCCGTTGCTGCGGTGCCAGGTCCAGGCCGCGCTCGCTGTCGAACCAGGCCTCGGGGCCGATGCCGATCCGGCCGCGCAGGCTGCGGCTTTTCAGCAGTCCGGCGATGGCCCGCAGCAGGCTGGTCTTCCCGCTGCCCGAGGGGCCCACCAGCGCCACCAGCTCGCCGGCGGCGCAATCGAAACGCGCGTCCAGCCGCATCGGCGTGGTGTTGTGGAGCTGCACTTCCAGGGTAGTCATCTCAAGCCCGCGGCGCGCCGCCTCGAGCGGCCGGGGTCGGGGCGCGCGGCATCGGCATTCAACGTTCCTGCAAAGGCCGGCGCCGGTCGGCGGCGAACACCAGCGCCACCGCGACCAGCGAACACGCCACCAGCACCAGCGACATCACCTGGGCGGCTGCCATGTCGAAGGCCTGCACACGGTCGTAAATGGCGATGCTGAGCGTGCGGGTCTGGCCCGGTATGCTGCCGCCCACCATGAGGACCACACCGAACTCGCCCAAGGTGTGGGCGGCGGTGAGGGCAACACCGGCCAGCAGGCCGGGCCAGGCGAGCGGCAACTCGATCTTCACGAAGGTGCGCCAGCGGCCCAGCCCGCACACCCAGGCGGCTTCCCGCAGCGAATGCGGAATGGACGCGAACGCGCGCTGGATCGGCTGGACCATGAATGGAAGATTGATCAGGAGACTGGCCGCGAGCAGGCCTTCAAAGCTGAACACCAGCCTCAGGTCGAACTGCCGGGCGAGCCAGGAGCCGACCGCCGAGCCCTGCCCGAAGGAGGCCAGCAGGTAAAAGCCGATCACGGTGGGCGGCAGCAGCAGCGGCAGCATGAGCGTGGCCTCGGCCAGTGGCTTGCCTCGCCAGGAGGTGAGCGCCAGCCAGCGCGCCAGTGCAATACCGGGTGGCAACAGCAGCGAGGCCGTCAGCACGGCCAGCAGCAGCGAGACCCGGGCAGCTTGCCAATCCATGGCCGCGATTGTGACCGAGCCGCCACCCGGTCCCTAGCCCGGGCCGAAGCCATAGCGCTGCAACACCGTTCGCGCCGCGGGGCTGCGCAGGAAACGATAGAAATCCGCCGCCGGGCCGCCGGCCGAGCGCAGCAGCACCATGCGCTGTCGCAATGGCGCGTGCAGATCGGCCGGCAGCGTCAACGAGCGCGTCAACCGCGCCACTTCCGGCGCCAGGGCGAGCGAGGCAGCCGTGATGCCCGCCTGCGCCGCGCCGCTGGTGACGAACTGCGTGGCCTGGGCGATGTTCTCCCCGATCACCAGCTTGGTCCGGACGAGCTCCCACAAACCCAGCCGTTCCAGCGCCTGCTGCGCGGCGCGGCCGTAGGGCGCGTGCTCGGGGTTGCCGATGGCGAAATGCCGCAGGCCGGGCAGCGCTTCGCGCAAACCGCGCAAAGCGGGGTCGAGCGGCACCGGCGAGGCGGCCGGAACCAGAACCGCGATGCGGCCGAGGGCATAGACAACGCCGCGGTCTTGCGTCAGACCGGCATCGGCGAGCTGGAACACGTAATCCTCGTCCGCCGCCATGAACAGGTCTACCGGCAGCCCTTGCCGGATCTGTTGCGTGAAATTCCCCGACGACCCCAGACTGAGCTGGACCTGCTGTCCGGTTTCTTGCCGGTACTGCCCGGCGAGCTCGGCCAGCGCGAACTGCAGGTCGCTCGCGGCCGCGACCCGGATGAGCCGCGAAGAGACGGCGCCCGGCTGTTCCGCCCAGGCGATGGCGCCCGTGGCCAGGGTAACTGCCGCGCCGAAAAAGTCGCGCTTAAGCATGGAGCGGCCCTCCTCGATCGTCCAGGTTTTGACGCATAACCTCATGCACGCTTTGCATTGATTTTCCTCCAGCTGACCGCCACGACCCACCCCCGTTCCCTAGAATTGGCTCCCCCAGCCGACCCGCGGATTGTGAAACACCCTTCACACGCCCCCCGTTGCCCATCCCGCAACCCCGCATTTGGCTGAGCCAGACCCGGTTTCAGGAGGAACCCCGCTCGATGGTCTGAGCTTCGACTGTTTTGAAACCATAGGAATATAGAGGAGCACTGGATGAACTCTCCCATGATGCAGGGTCTGAACTTGAACCGTCCCTCCTACGTCAGGAATGCGAAGCTGATCGCCTGGGTGGCCGACATGGCCGCGCTGTGCAAGCCGGACCGGATCCATTGGTGCGACGGCAGCGACGAAGAATATGACCGCCTGTGCCAGCAACTGGTGGCGGCGGGCACGATGCGCAAGCTCGACCCGGTCAAGCGTCCCAACTCCTACCTGGCCTGGTCCGACCCGAGCGACGTCGCCCGGGTGGAAGACCGGACCTTCATCTGCTCGCAGCGCAAGGAGAACGCCGGCCCGACCAACAACTGGATGGCCCCGGACGACATGCGTGCCACGCTCGCGCCTTTGTTCGACGGCTGCATGCGCGGACGCACCATGTACGTGGTGCCGTTCTCGATGGGCCCGCTGGGTTCGCACATTGCGCACGTCGGCGTAGAGCTGTCTGACAGCGCCTATGTCGCCGTCAACATGAAGATCATGACGCGCATGGGCAAGGGAGTGTACGACGTCCTTGGGGTCGAAGGCGCTTTCGTGCCCTGCGTGCACACGGTGGGCGCCCCGCTGGAGCCGGGCCAACGCGACGTGGCCTGGCCCTGCAACAAGACCAAGTACATCGTGCACTACCCCGAAACCCGCGAAATCTGGTCCTACGGGTCGGGTTATGGCGGGAATGCGCTGCTGGGCAAGAAATGCTTTGCCTTGCGCATTGCTTCCATCATGGGGCGCAGAGAAGCCCAAGACCCCCCCGGTGGTCTGGGCTGGCTGGCCGAGCACATGCTGCTGATGGGCGTCACTACCCCCGAAGGCAAGAAGTACCACGTGGCGGCGGCGTTCCCCTCGGCCTGCGGCAAGACCAATTTCGCGATGCTGATCCCGCCCAAGGGCTTCGATGGCTGGAAGGTCACCACCATCGGCGACGACATCGCCTGGATCAAGCCGCACGCCGACGGGAGGCTCTACGCTATCAACCCCGAAGCCGGCTACTTCGGAGTGGCGCCCGGCACGAATTACGAAACGAACCCCAACTGCATGGCCACGCTGAACAAGGACGTGATCTTCACCAACGTCGCGTTGACCGACGACGGCGACGTCTGGTGGGAAGGCCTGGGCCCGGCGCCCGAACACGCGCTGGATTGGCAGGGCAAGGACTGGACGCCCGCCATCGCCAGGGAAACCGGCGCCAAGGCGGCGCACCCGAATGCCCGCTTCACCGTGTCGGCCTTGAACAACCCGGCGCTGGATCCGGACTGGGACGACCCCAACGGCGTCGCGATCGACGCATTCATCTTCGGCGGCCGGCGCTCGACCACCGTCCCGCTGGTGACCGAAGCGCGCAACTGGGTGGAAGGCGTCTACATGGCCGCGACCATGGGGTCGGAGACCACCGCGGCCATCGTCGGCCAGGTCGGCGTGGTGCGGCGCGACCCCTTCGCCATGCTGCCCTTCACCGGCTACAACATGTCGGATTATTTCCGGCACTGGCTGGACCTCGGCAAGAAACTGGCGGCCTCGGGCGCGCAGTTGCCGCTGATCTACACCACCAACTGGTTCCGCAAAGGCGACAACGGCCAGTTCGTGTGGCCCGGCTACGGGGAGAACATGCGGGTGCTCAAGTGGATGATCGATCGCATCGAAGGCAGGGCCGGCGGGGCTGCGAACGCGTTCGGCGTGAGCCCGGCCTACGAGGACCTCGATTGGACCGGCCTGGACTTCAGCGCCGCCCAGTTCGACAAGGTGACCAGCATTGACAAGGCGGCCTGGGCGAAGGAGCTGGAACTGCACACCGAATTGTTCCAGCAGCTGAGTTATCACCTGCCGGCCGAGTTGGCGGAAACCCGGGTCCGGATCGAGCGCCAGCTGGCCGCCTGAACGGCGAAGCGGCGTTCTGCCGCGAACAGGGCAGGCGCGCCAGGTGGCGCGCCGCCGCAGCACTACACTGCGACTGCTGATGAAACTCGTTCAACTGTTGATGCTGCTGGCCCTTGCAGGGTTGGCCTCTGCCCAGGGGCAAACGGCACCGGCCTCGACTGGGCTTGGCCGGGCTGCCTCATCCTCTGCGGGCGTGGCGGGGAGTCTGGCCAACGGCGAGGTTCTCGAGATCGACCGGAAGGAAAAACGTGTGTTGCTCAAGCACGGGCCCATCGCATCCATCGGGATGGACGCGATGACAATGGAATTCCTGGTGCCCGACGGCAAGCTCCTCCGATCGCTCAAGCCCGGGGACAAGGTGCGATTTGCCGCGGTATGGCGCAATGGCGACTACGAAATCAATCGCATTGAAGTGGTGAAGCCACAGCCCTTGAAACGGTGAGCATTTCACGGACTCGTCGGCGCCTCACTCGCCGTCCGAGGACTTGGTGAGCATGGTCTCGACAGCCTTCGCAAGGAGCAGGTCAGCTCGGGTTCTCAGGGCCACGACTTGGGCGTGCAGAGGGTAGACGGAGTGCAGGCCTCTACGGCGTCGGGCAACGTCAAGCTGGCGTTCCGCCGCACGCTGATCCTTCATCGCGAGTTCCCAGCGGGCAAGGTCTTCGGCGGCCTGGTCGCCTGGCGCAAACGCTGTCATGTAACAGAGTGTACATTCAGCCCCTCCGTACCTCAACGGTTCTCCAGCCCATCCGTGAACTACTGCTCGACTGGTGCGGACCGCCAAAGGAAAAGCCACCGGACCGGTGGCTTTTTTGCTTTCAGAACAGGCGCTTCAGGACTTGAGCGCCGCCTGCTTCAGCTTGGCCGCCTCGGCGCGCCGGCACCCGGCTTCGCGGCGCTGCTGCGCCCGCTTCTGGGCAATCCGGTACGACCAGGCATCGAGTGCGGCGAGCAGGCGCGAGGGCAAGCGCCGCAGCACCGGGGTCAGCAAAGTGGTTTGAGCAAGTGCGGTCATGGAGCTGTTCGCCTCAGAAATAGCTGGAACCCTTGAGTTGCCGGGTCGCGTCCATGGTCATGGCGCGGCTGATATCGGCCATCACCCGGCTGTCGGTCAAGGCCAGGTTCCAGAGCTCGCGGTCCTGCGCGGCCTGCTTGCGCGCCGCGGACCAGCGCTTGTAGCCGGTGCGCAGCCCGCTCGCCGCGCGCTTGGCGGGACTGGCCAGCAAGCCCATCGCCGCGAAGGCGATCAGCCACAGGACGATCCAGGCGGCCAGCAGATGGCCTTCGGTCCAGGTTTCCACGACCTGGTTCGCCACCACCAGGAAGGCGGAAACGATTGCGGCCAGCAGCATGCTGGCGCCGCTGCGGGTCGCATCGAAATGGCGCACGGCGTGCTTGAAGCTTTTGGCGACGCGCTCGGCGCGAACCACGCCGGGGTGCTGGCTGGGGTGGCTCACATGGGCGAAGCTGGTCATGATTCTTTCCTCTTTCCGGAGCGCCTCGGACGGTATTGCCGAGTGCGTACCGCATACTAGGGTTTGTACTGATATTTTGCCAATTTAGATTCATGATGGCTATCATTCATATTAGTGATGAAAGCACCCAACTTCCGTACGCTCGACCTGAACCTGTTGCGGGTGTTCGATGAGGTCATGGCCGAACGCAACCTCACGCGCGCGGCGCGCAACCTCGCCATGACCCAGCCTGCGGTGAGCAACGCCCTGAACCGCCTGCGCGCAGCGCTGGGCGACAAGCTGGTGGTCCGCAGCGGCTACGGCGTCGAGCCAACGCCGCGGGCGCTGACCTTGTGGCCTGCCATCGCCGACGCCTTGCGCCAGATGGAGTCTTCGCTGTCGCCGGGCGACTTCGTCGCCTCGGAAGCCAACACCACGTTCGTGCTGGCGATGGCCGACGCCACGGCGGCCGAGCTCATGCCGGGACTGGTGGAAATCCTGGAGCGCGACGCGCCGGGCGTCACCATGCGGGTCCTTCCCCTGACCACGCGCGACCCGCGGCCGCTGCTCGACGAGGGACACGTGGACCTGGCAGTGGGATTTTTCCCCGCCGTGCTGGCGGACCTCACGGCCCAGGCCCAGGCCGGAGGCCTCGCGCCGTTCGATCACCAGCGGCTGTTCAAGGGTGAATACGTATGCGTGATGCGCGCGGGCCATCCGCTGGCGCACAGCCCGCTGACGATCAAGCGCTACTGCGATGCTCACCACCTGCTGGTGAGCTTTTCCGGGCGACCGTTCGGCTTCGTCGACGAAGCCCTGGCCGCCCTGGGGCGCCAGCGCCGCATCGTCCTCACCGTGAACCAGTTTTTCACGGCCGGCCGCGTGGTTGCGACCTCCGATCTCCTGACAGTGCTGCCGCGCCATTTCGTCAACATCATGGGCATGGCCCACGAGTTCGTGCTGCGCGAGCTGCCGCTCGACGTGCCACCGGCGCTGGTCGATTCGCTATGGCACCGGCGCCAGGGACAGCGCAGCGATCATGCCTGGCTGCGGCTGGCGGTGGCGGCGGCATCGCAAAAGGCTTTTGCGGTCGCACATCAGCTGGAGGCCCCTGCGCGCTCGGCACAATAGGCCGGTGAAGATCCAGCTCCTGTCCGACCTGCACCTCGAAGTCCATCCCCACTACCGGCCGCAACCGGCGCCCGGCGCCGACCTGCTGGTGCTGGCCGGCGACATAGGCTCGTACCAGACCGGCAGCCGGCTGGCCGGCGACGACTTCGGGCTGGAGCGTTTCTCGCCCCAGCTGGGCTGGCCGGTGCCGGTTGTGTACGTACCGGGCAACCACGAATACGACAACCTGGACTTCGACGAGGCGCATCGGCGGCTGCGCGATGCCTGCGAGCGCCGGGGCCTGACCTGGCTGGAACGCGAGGTGCTGACGCTGGGGCGGGTGCGCCTGATCGGTACCACGCTGTGGGCCGACTTCGATGCGCTGGTGACCGATGAGGACCGGTCGGCACCGGGACCGGCCGGGGTGCTCAGACGGCGCGAGAAGGCCTACCGCGCGGCCAACTTCTACCTGCAGAAGACCGGGGCCACGCGGGGCGGGCTGCCCTGGCTGGCCGAAGGCTGGCGCGAGCAGGCCCTGGTGTGCCAGCAATGGCTGCGCCAGGCGCTGGCGACGCCGTTCGACGGCACCACGGTGGTCGTGACGCATTTCGCGCCCAGCCTGCGCAGCGCCGATCCGCGCTACGGCCTGACCCCGGGCACGGCGGGTTTCTGCAATTCGCTGGACGCGCTGCTGCCCCAGGCCCAGCTCTGGCTGCATGGCCATCTGCACTGCCAGCAGGATTACCGCGCCGGCGGCTGCCGGGTGGTGGCGAACACCCTCGGCTATGCCGCCAAGGGCGAACAGGCCGGTTTTCGCGACCAGCTGGTGCTCGAGGTCGACCCCGCCTGAAGGACGGCTGCGCCCCTTCTTATTCCCGTCGCGCCGGCTTTACCTCCTACTACATCTGCCGCGACTTCTTTACATGCGCGACGTGTATGGCTTCTGTCGCCGTGGAACACTGGCTGCAGATCTCAAGGAGGTCTGCCATGACAAGTACCATCTGGACCCCGACCCTGGCATGGATCGCCGCCGCGACGGGCGCGCTCGTACTCGCGGTCGCGACACCGAACGAGTCCAACGTCATGGGGCGGCTGCCATCGCCGACCGCCAACCGCCTGGAACAGCAGCAACTGTCGGCGGCCCTCCATGCCGGGCGCACCCTGGCCCTGGTGGGTTTCAACAGCAGCCACCGCGGTGAGATCCGCAGCTGGATCGATGGCCTGCGGCTGCGCCAGGACAGCGGAATCGCCTGGTTCAAGATGCCGGTGCTCAACGACCCGGGCAGCGAGGACGCCCGCAGCGCCATCGAGCGCCAGCTGATGGCCGGCCATTCCCTGGCCAGCCAGCGCTCGCGGCTGGTCCCGGTGTTCACCGATCCGGCCGATTTCATCCGCGCCGCCGGGCTCTCGGGTACGGATCACGCCTCGGTGCTGGTGCTCAATCGCGACGGCAAGGTGCTGGCACGGGCTGAAGGCCAATACGACCCGGCCAAGGCGCAGGCGCTGCGCGAAACCTTGTCGGCCCGGGGCGACTAGAGCCCTGCCGCCCCCTTGCGCCAGCCAGCGGCGCGAGAGCGCTCCTTTGTCAGGGCCATCCACTGCGGTCGCCTGATCGAGCGCCTTGCCGCCGCCCGGAGGTGGGCACCTGCGCGCCAGCACTCAATCGTCTTTTTCGCCCGGCTGGTAGAGCGTCTCGCGGCCCATGCGATCGAGCACCAGCTCGGCGGTCCAGGGCAGCATCAACGAGCCGCAGCGGCTGTCGCGGTACAGGCGCTCCAGCGGCAGGTGCTTCATCATGCTCTGGCCGCCGCAGGTGCGGATCGCCAGCCGGGCAATGTCGTTCGCGCCTTCCATCACGCTGTATTGCGCCGCGTACAGGCGCATGCGCGCGTCGCTGGACGGATTCGGCGCGGCCTCCTGGATGGCGCGCACGAACAGGCTCTTCATCGCTTCGAGCTGGACGCGCATCTGCGCCACCGCGATCTGCTTGGTCGGATACATGCGCCGTTTGACCGGCGGCTCTCCGGCGACTTCCCCGCGCAGGTAGCTCACCGTGAAGTCGTAGGCGGCGGTGGCCAGCCCCAGGTAGGCGGGCGCCAGCGTGAAGAACATCGCCGGCCAGGTTTGCGCCCCCCTGAAATACACGCCGCGCGGCATGAGCTGTTCGTCGTCGGAGACGAAGACATCCTGGAAGGCGAGGTTGCGGCTCACGGTGCCACGCATGCCCAGCGGGTTCCACTCGCCGCTGATCGCGAAGCCTGCGCTGGTGGCCGGCACGGCGAGGTAGAGCGTATCGCGCACGTCGGGCCTCTCGTCACCCTTGTCTTCGGTGCACAGCACGCCGTAATAATCGGCCGCGCCGGACAGCGACGCGAAGATCTTGCGGCCGTTGACGCGCCAGCCGCCCTCGACCTTGCGCGCGGTGGTGCCGAACGGCGCCCGCCCCGCGGCGGCGGCGCTGCCTTCGGAAAACGGCTGGGCGTAGAGCGCACCATCCTGCACCACCCGACGGAAATGCAGCGCGCGCCGCCGTCCGTGCTCGGCGCGCTGGTCGTCGGTCATCTCGATGCCATCGGCCAGCACGCCGGTCCACATCGTCGAGCAGATGTGCATGTTGTAGGTCAACGCCGTGGCGCCGCAGAACCGCCCGATCTCGGCCGCCACCATCATGTAAGTGGCGTAGTCCGCCCCCAGTCCGCCGTCGGCCCGCGGCACGCACAGGGCCAGCAGCCCGGCTTGTCGCAGGTCCTCGTAGTTGGCGAAAGGGAAGCTCGCCGCCTCGTCCCACTGCGCGGCCCGCGGCGCGAATTTCGCCCGGCCGAGTTCGTGGACCAGGGACAGCAGCGAGCGTTGCTGGGGCGTGAACGCCAGCTCGCCGACGGCGGGCGTGAAACCGAGGGCGGGTGATGCGTCCATGGATTTCCCGCAATTCCTGATCAATGCAGCAGCGCCCGCGGCAGCGCCAGGAAATTCAGCACCAGCGTGTCGAATTCGTCGGGGGCCTCAAGGTTCTGCAGATGGCCCACCCCGGGCATCTCCAGATAGGTGCTGCCCGCAATCGCGGCGGCCATCTTCTTCATCACCGGCGGCGGCGCATTGCGATCGTGCTCACCCGCCACCAGGAGCGTGGGCACATGGATCTGCGGCAGGTTGGCGCGCCGGTCGAAGGTCACCAGGGCTTCCAGCGCACGCCGGTAGGTCGAGCCGGGCACCTGGCCCATGCAGTGGGCCGCCAGCCGCACGCCCTCCGGCAGCGAGTCGGGCCCCACCATCTGCGGCACCAGCACTTCCGCCAGATCGGACATGCTCTGCCCGGCATCCAGCGGCGCGGTGCGCTGCGCGATGAATTCGCGCTGCCAGTCGCCATCGGGTTTGCCGAAAGACGGCGACGTGCCGCACAGGATCAGCCGGCTCACCAGCTCGGGCCGGCGCGCCACGACTTCCTGCGCCACCATCCCGCCCATGCTATGACCCAATAGCGTAATGCCGCCCGGTCGGGCCCGGCGCTGCGTGGCGGGGCTGTCGGGCCCGGAGACGGCGCAGCGGCGCTCTTCATCGCCGGCCAGCAGCGCTTCGATCAGCGTGATGCAGCTTTGGGCCAACCCCTTGAAGGTGTACGGCTCGATCGGCGCGCTGCGGCCATAGCCCGGCATGTCCCAGGCCACGGCACGGTAGCCCGCGGAGGCCAGGGACTCCACCTGCGGCGCGAAGGCCAGGTGGCCGCCGCCGATGCCGTGCAGCATCAGCACCGTGGGGCCGCCGCCGAGCACGGTGAACGTCGGGATGTTCATTCGATCACCTGTCCGCCCTGCACCACCGCCACGCCATCGAGCTCCACGGTGCAGTGGCGCAGCGGCAGGTCGAAATGGCCTCGCGTGTAGCGCCCGGCCACCTCGTTGGCGCCGGTGCTGTAGAGGAAATTTCCGGCAAAGGCGCGCAGCTCGGTGCCGTTGAAATCGCGCTTGTCGTACAGCGCCATGCTGTCCCAGCGCGCGGCCGGATTCAGGCCATAGCCGACGTGGCTCACTGCGTAGGCATTGCGGCCCGCTTGCGAGTCGGGTTGCGCGTCGCGCTCGGCCCAGCCGGCGATGTAGCTGCGCATGAGCTCCGCGTCGACGCCGGCACCCTCGATGCGCGTGATGTAGTCGTTTGCTATGTGCAAGGTGATCGGCTTTTCGATGTAGCGCTTGAACGTCAGGTTGACGTCGCCCTCGGCCAGCACCAGCGTTCCATTGACGCTACCCGCGGCCGGGAAAGCCAGCGCGAGGCCGCCCGGCCAATGCGTCATGGTTCCGGGCCGGGTGGTGTAGCCCCAGTTGCCGCCGCAAGCAGCGCCCGCCATGGAAACGACGAGGTCGGTCCCGGCGCCCGAGGTGACGCGCATGCTGCGGGCCGAGCGCAGCCGTTTGACATGGTCCTTGACGAGCGGCTCGAGCGCGGCGTCGGGCACCAGCCGGGCCAACGCCTCGGGATGCTCATTGCTCACGTAGATCACGCGGGCGCCACCGCGCAGGATGGCGGGCAGCTCCGGGGCATGCATCAGGCCCTCGACCGTGCAGTCGACCACCAGGGTGCTGCCCGCCAGTGCCGCGATGACCGGCGCCAGTTGCTGCAAAGCCGTGGACGCGCCCGTTGAACGCACCACCGGTCCGCCGGCCTCGAACACGGTGGGCACGTGGATCCCGAAGGCTCGACAGCCCAGGCGTGCCGCGGCCAGCCGCGCCAGCTCGGGCAGCACGGGCCGGCTCTGGCTTTCGCTGAGCACGGCCACCGTGTCGCCGGCTTTCAGGCCGCAACGCGCGAGCACGGTTTCAAAGGCATGGCCCCAGGCGGGCTCCAGGATTGGCTGCAGCATGGTTTGCGGATTTCGGGCCATACTACATGAATATTCATGCAAACAGCGTCGTGAGCCCACCCTCCAAAGCCCAGCCGCCGAGCTTCTCCTCTCTCGAGTTTCGCAACGCGCTGGGCATGTTTGCGACGGGCGTCACGATCGTGACGGCGCGCACCCGCGAGGGCCAGGTGATCGGCCTCACGGCCAACTCCTTCAACTCGGTTTCGCTCGACCCGCCGCTGGTGCTGTGGAGCCTGTCGCAGGCGGCGGCTTCCTTGCCGGCCTTTCGTGCCGGCTCGCACTATGCGATCAACGTGCTGGCGGCAGACCAGAAAGCCCTGGCCGAGCGCTTCGCGCTCAAGGGACTGGACCGCTGGGCCGGTGTCAGCTTCACCGAGGGCCCGTGCGGGGCGCCGCTGCTGAGCGGCGCGGCCGCCACTTTTGAATGCTTCAACCGCAGCCGCTACGAAGAGGGAGACCACGTGATCTTCGTGGGCGAAGTCGAGCGCTGCAGCTGGAGTCCGGGCGCGTCGCCGCTGCTGTTTCACGGCGGCCGGTTCTACACCGAACATGCGATGGGCGACTGATGTCTGCCCGATCGATCATGGCCTCTCCGCGCTTCGTCGACGACTACCTGGGCTACTTGCTGGGCCAGGCCAGCTACGCGCTCTACAAGGACTTCGACGCACAGGTGCGCGCCGCCGGCCTGAGCTCGATCGAATGGCGGGTGCTGGCCACATTGCATGACAGCCCGCCATTGACGATCGGCCAACTGGCGCAGGAGGTGCTGTCCAAACAGCCGACAGTCACCAAGCTCGTGCAGCGCATGGCCGAACAGGGCTGGGTGAGCTTGCAGGCCGACGCGGGCGACCAGCGCTGCACGCTGGTGGCCGCCACCGCTGCCGGCAAGCGCCTGGTCAAACCGCTGGTGGACGAGGCCCGGCAGCACGAGGCGCGCATGTTGCGGGCGCTGGGCGCGACGGAAAAGCTGGCGCTGAGAAAGCTGCTCGAGAAACTCACGCAGCACGCATGAGGCTTGCTGGCCCCGCCGCCGCGCTGATGGGAGAATGCGTCCGGCTCCCCCCGAAGCGACAACATGGAGACTGCTTTCGATGAACGAAGTGAAATGGACTGGCGGCGTTGAACACTGGACCCGCAAGGGCGACATCAGACTCTTCTTGTGGCAGAAGAAGGCCTCATCCCGGGTGCCCCATGCCGGCACGGTTTTCTTCGTGCATGGCTCGTCGATGGCATCGCAGCCGACCTTCGACCTGCATGTACCCGGGCGTCCCTATTCGTCGGCGATGGACTGGTTTTCGGACCAGGGCTTCGACACCTGGACCATGGACAACGAAGGCTACGGGCGGTCCGACAAGCAGCGCGAGATCAATTTCGACATCAGCAACGGCGCCGACGACCTCGCGGTGGGCAGCCAGTACGTCCTGCAGCAGACGGGTGCCGGCAAGCTGCTGATGTACGGCATTTCCTCGGGCGCGCTGAAGGCTGCCCTGTTTGCCCAGCGGCATCCCGAACGGGTGGCCAAGCTCGCGCTCGACGCATTCGTCTGGACCGGCGAGGGCAGCCCCACGCTGGAGCAGCGCAGGAAGAAGCTGCCGGAGTTCCTGGCCAGAAACCGCCGTCCGATCGACCGCGCCTTCGTGCACAGCATTTTCCAGCGCGACCATCCCGGCACGGCCGACGAGGCCACCGTCAACGCCTTTGCCGATGCCATCCTGACGCTGGACGATTCGATGCCGACGGGGACCTACGTCGACATGTGTTCCAGGCTGCCGCTGCTGGACCCGAAAAAGATCACGGTGCCTTCGATCATCCTGCGCGGGGAGCATGACGGCATCGCCAGCCTTCAGGATCTGATCGAGTTCTTCAAATTGCTGCCCAACATGAACAAGCAGTTCAGCGTGATGGCCGGCATTTCGCACGCCAGCTTCCAGCAGAAGAACTACATGATGGTGTACCGGATCCTGCACAGTTTCTTCACCCTGCCCGAGCCGGCGTACCGGGGCTGACAATCATGAAGACTCGTGGTTTTGCGCTGTTGTTGGGAGCGTTGCTGGCAACGTCGCTGCCGGCTGCGTTCGCGCAGGGCTGGCCGGCCAAACCGGTCCGGCTGATCGTGCCGTTTGCGCCGGGCGGGTTTACCGACGTCGTGGCGCGCATCCTGGGGCAGAAGCTCTCCATGGCACTGGGGCAGCAGTTCATCGTGGAGAACAAGGCGGGCGCCGGATCGACCATCGGCACCGACTTCGTGGCCAAAGCCGCGCCCGACGGCTACACGCTGTTGATCGTGTCGAGCACCCATGTGATCAGCCCCTGGATCTACAAGAACCTGCCTTACGACCCCATCAAAAGCTTCACCGCGGTGTCCAAACTGGTCGATTCGGCCTATGTGCTGCTGGTCAATCCGAAGGTGCCGGCGCACAACGTGCAGGAGTTCATTGCACTGGCCAAGGCGGCGCCCGAGACCATTCATTACGCGTCGTCGGGCAACGGCAGCGCGCAGCACCTGATGGGCGGGCTGTTCGTGTCACTCACCGGAGCCCCGCTGCAGCACGTTCCCTACCGGGGCAGCTCGGGTGCCATGACCGATCTCATTGGCGGTGTGGTGGAAAGCAGTTTCGCCGGCGTTCCGAATGCGCTGGCGCAGGTTCCCCTGGGACGGCTCAAGGCGCTGGCCGTGACCACCGCCAAGCGCGTTCCGCAGTTGCCCGACGTTCCCACCCTGCAGGAAGCCGGTGTGCCGGGTTACGACGCTTCGGTGTGGCTGGCACTGCTGGCGCCGGCCGGCACACCGCATGAGATCGTGACCCGGCTGAACGCCGAAGTCGGCCGGCTGATGAACACGCCGGAGACCCGCAAGGCACTGTTCGACGCCGGCGTGGAACCGGCGCCGTCGAGCCCGGAGGCCATGTCGGAATACATGACGCAGGAAATGGCGCGCTGGGGCAGGGTTGTGAAGGAAGCCGGCATCAAACTGGAATGAAGTCCCGCCCGGTGCGATCCGCGGCACGCCTGCTCCTGCTGGCCGCCTCGGCGCGGGCCCAGCCGTCGCCCACCGGGGAACGGCGCAACTGGTTCGAGGACCCGTTCTTCCGGATTTCGGGGGGCCTGCCCGGCTGCCCGGTGCCGCTGGGCCCGCGCCGATCGGCGGCCAGCTAATATCGCGGCGATGACCGATCGCAAACCGTATCTGGACACGCTCGCGATCTCGCTGCTGCTGGCCTGCTGCCTGTTCTGGGGCTTCCAGCAAATCCTGATCAAGACCACGGTGGCGGAAGTGCCGCCGTTGTGGCAGGCCGCTCTGCGTTTTCTCGGTGCCACTGCGCTGCTGTGGTTGTGGTGCGCGATGCGTGGGGTCAAGCTGTTCGACCGCGATGGCACCCTGCCGGCTGGCCTGCTGGCCGGCTGCCTGTTCGCCGGCGAATTCAGCTGCATCTACCTGGGGCTGCGCGACACCACGGCCTCGCGCCTGACGGTATTTCTCTACACCTCGCCGTTCGTGGTGGCGATCCTGTTGCCACGCCTGGTTCCCGCCGAGAAATTGCGCCCGGTGCAATGGTTGGGGCTGTTCGTCGCTTTCGCGGCCGTCGCGGCGGCATTTGGCGAGGGCTTCAGCGGCACCAGCACGGCCCGGCAATTGCGGGGTGACGCGTTCGCCCTGGGCGCGGGCACCCTCTGGGGGCTGACCACGCTGGTCATTCGTTCCAGCTCCGTGTCGCGTGTCAGCGCCGAGAAGGCGCTGTTCTACCAGATCGCGGTAACGGCCGTGGTGACACCGCTGGTGTCGCTGGCGCTGGGCGAAACCTGGTCATTGGACTATTCCGCATACGCCTGGAGCTCGCTCGCGATCCAGACCGTGATCGGCGCCTTCGCCAGCTATCTCACCTGGATGTGGTTGCTGCGGCATTACCCGGCCACGCAAATGTCCTCCTTCACCTTCCTGACTCCGGTGTTCGCGTTGGTGCTGGGGGTGGCGCTGCTGCACGAGCCGCTGACCCCGCAGCTGATGCTGGCGCTGTGCGGCGTCGCCATTGGCATCGTGCTGGTGAACCGCAGGCAATCGGCCTGACGGCGTTCGCCTACCCGGGCGACGCCTGCCGCTGCCGGGCAAATGCCACGTACCAATCGAGACAGCCGGGATTGGCCATCGCATCGCGGTTGACCACCTTCTCCAGCGGCTGGCCCAGCAGCAGTTTCTTCACCGGCAGTTCCTGCTTCTTGCCCGACAGGGTCCGGGGGATCTCGGCCACCGCGAAAATATCGTTGGGCACGAAGCGCGGCGACAGCGCGGTCTTGATCGCGTTGTTGATCCGGGCGCGCACGGCCTCGTCGAGCACCACGTCCGGGCGCAAGACGACGAACAGCGGCATATAGCTGTCACGGCCCAAGTACTCGAGGTCGACCACCAGCGAATCCATCACTTCGGGCAAGGCCTCGACAGCGCTGTACAGCTCGCTGGTGCCCATGCGCAGGCCGTAGCGGTTGATGGTGGCGTCGCTGCGCCCGTAGATGATGCACCCGCCCGACGGCATGATCTTCAGCCAGTCGCCGTGGCGCCAGACACCGGGGTACATGTCGAAGTAGGATGAGAGATAGCGTTGGTTTCCCTCGTCGCCCCAGAAGTAAAGGGGCATGGAAGGGATCGGCCGGGTGCAGACCAGCTCTCCCACTTCACCGGTCACCGGCTGGCCCTGCTCGTTCCAGGCCTGAACGGCGCAACCGAGCAAGCGGCACTGCATCTCGCCCGGCACCAGCGGCAGCTCGCGGTTGCCACCGATGAACGCCCCTGCGAAGTCGGTCCCGCCCGAAATATTGCACCACCATATGTCGCCCCCCACGCTTGCGGCTGGTGCCGCTGCGCTGTCCCCCAAGGGGGCCCTCGCCCCCTGGGGCGGCCCGGCGGGGCTCAAGTCGGGCGTTGACTGCCTTCTGATCTTCCGGAACTGGCTGGTGCCCCAGCGCTGCGCGTCTTCCGACAGCGGCGAGCCGGTGGTGCCCAGCGCGCGCACCGGGCGCAGGTCGCCGCAGGCCGAAAGATCGATGTCCGCCTTCATGCAGTTGGCGAAGTAGGCCGCGCCCGCGCCGAAAAAAGTGACGCCCAGGTCCGCGGCGAATCGCCACAGCACGGTCCAGTCGGATCTCTCCTTCGTTCCCCCTGGATTGCCGTCGTAGATGCAGCAGGTAGTGCCGTGCAACAGACCGCTGGTCTGGGCGTTCCACATCACCCAGCCGGTGGAGCTGTACCAATGGAAGCGCTCGCCCCAGCTGTTGGCGTCGTAGCTGCAGCCGATGTCGTTGTGCAGCGCCTTGAGCGCCAGCGCCACCAGCACCGTGCCGCCATGTCCATGCACGATCGGCTTGGGCAGGCCGGTGGTGCCGCTGGAATAGACGATCCAGAGCGGATGGTCGAACGGCAGCCACAGCGGCTGGAACGCGGCCGTCCGGGCATCGTCGCGGGCGGTGGCCTCCGCCATGTCCGTGCAGGGCCCCATCTCGGCCATGCGTTCTTCCGCAACGCCGAGATTGCGGTGCACGATCACATGCTCCACGCTGGGCAGCGCGGCACGCATCTGGGCGACCACGGCGGTGCGGTCGAAGTCGCGGCCGCCGTAGGTGACGCCGTCGCAGGCGATCAGCACCTTGGGCTCGATCTGCCGGAACCGGTCCAGCACGGCATTGGTGCCCATGTCGGGCGCGCAGATGCTCCAGATACCGCCGATGCTCACCACCGCCAGGAAAGCGATCATCGCCTCGGGAATGTTCGGCAGGTAGGCCGCGACCCGGTCGCCCGGCTGCAGGCCCTGCGCCTGCAGGTGCAGTGCCAGCGCGGCCACCTGACGCCGCAATTCGGGCCAGCTCAGCTCGCGGTGGCTACCCTTTTCGTTGCGGCTGATGATGGCGGGAAAGCCCGCCGCATGGGCCGGCACCACATGGCGAAACACCTGCTGCGCGTAATTGAACTGGGCACCCTGGAACCACTTCGCGCCGGGCATCCGGTCTTCGGCCAGCACGGCCGCGTAGGGCGTGGGCGATTGCAGATCGAAATAGTCCCAGACGCTTTGCCAGAAGGCGGGCAGGTCGCTCACCGACCAGCGCCACAGGGCGTCGTAGCTGTCGAACGACAGGCCGCGGGCGCGCTGCAGCCAATCCTGGTACAGACGGATCTGGGGAACGTAGGGCGCGTGCATGCCGGCTAGCTTAACGCGGCGCCGGCCGTACCGCAGAGTGGAACGGGGCGAGTGCCAATAGCGTGCGCGTGGCCGGATGGACAGTCGCGCGAGAGCTTGTGTGCCGCACGCATTGCCCCTAGCATCGCGGCACATCAACAAGAGGAGCGCGAGATGGGAATGTTCGACTGGACCGAGAAGTCCTCCGCGGTGCTGCTGCAGGGCGGCGTCATTGCACCCGACGAGCGGCTGCCCTGGCCGCAGACCGCGGCGATGGGCGTGCAGCACGTGATCGCGATGTTCGGCGCCACCGTGCTCGCGCCCATCCTCATGGGGTTCGACCCCAACATCGCCATCCTCATGAGCGGAGTCGGCACCCTGGTGTTCTTCCTCATCACCGGCGGCAAGGTTCCCAGCTACCTGGGCTCGAGCTTCGCCTTCATCGGCGTGGTGATCGCGGCCACCGCCTATGCCGGCAAGGGCCCCAACGGCAACATGGGTGTGGCCCTGGGCGGCATCATCGCCTGTGGTGTGGTCTACGCCATCATCGGCGCGATCGTGCAGGCCGTGGGCACGAACTGGATCGAGCGGGTCATGCCGCCGGTGGTCACCGGCGCTGTGGTGGCCGTGATCGGCCTGAACCTCGCCGGTATCCCGATCAAGAACATGGCCGCGAGCAACTTCGATTCGTGGATGCAGGCCGTCACCTTCGTGTGCGTCGGCGTCGTCGCGGTCTTCACGCGGGGAATGGTGCAACGCCTGCTGATTCTGGTGGGCCTGGTCATGGCCAGCATCATCTATGCCGTCCTCGCCAATGGCCTGGGCCTGGGCAAGCCGCTGGACCTGTCCGGGATTGCCAACGCAGCCTGGATCGGCACGCCGGGCTTCGCCGCGCCGGTGTTCGACAGCACCGCGATGATGTTGATCGTGCCCGTCGCGATCATCCTCGTGGCGGAGAACCTCGGTCACCTCAAGGCCGTCACGGCCATGACGGGTCGCAACCTCGATCAGTACATCGGCCGCGCGTTCATCGGCGACGGGGTGGCCACCATCATCAGCGGTGCCGCCGGCGGCACCGGCGTGACCACCTATGCCGAGAACATTGGCGTGATGGCGGCGACCAAGATCTATTCCACCGCGGTGTTCGTGGTTGCCGCGTTCATCGCGATCGTGCTGGGCTTCTCACCGAAGTTCGGCGCCGTCATTCAGGCCATCCCGCTGCCGGTGATGGGCGGCGTCTCTATCGTGGTATTCGGCCTGATCGCCACGGCAGGCGCCAAGATCTGGGTCGACAACAAGGTCGACTTCTCGCAGAACCGCAACCTGATCGTCGTGGCCATCACGCTGGTGCTGGGCACGGGCGACTTCACCCTCAAGTTCGGCGGTTTTGCGCTGGGCGGCATCGGCACCGCGACCTTCGGCGCGATCCTGCTGTACGCGCTGCTGAACCGCCAGCCTGCGCTGGCGCACAAGCCCGCCTAGGATCCGAAATCGTGGGCTGACCCGCGGTCGGTGAAGTAGCGGGCTAATACCTTGGGCGGGACCGAGCCGGCCACAATGCCGGTTCGTTTTTCATCCCGTGCCCCTGGATGCCTGGTGGCGGCAGTCTTACTGGAGTTTGCAACATGTGCGAAATCTTCATCAGCGCCAACCCCGACAGCTATGCATCCAGAACCCGCTCGGTCCGCCTGCACGGCGTGGTGACGAGCATCCGCCTGGAAAATCTGTACTGGGAAGTGCTCGAGGAAATCGGCCGGCGCGACGACATGGGCGTGGTCCAGCTGATCGAGAAGCTCTACGACGAGCTGGTGGCCGCGCGCGGCGCGGTCGGCAATTTTTCTTCGTTCCTGCGGGTCAGCGCCCTGCGCTACATGGCGCTGCAGGCGCACCAACGCATCCCCATGGATGTCTCGGTGTCCATCCGCTCGCTCGATGCCAGCCAGGTATTGAACGCGTTGCCGGCCAGCTGGGCGGCCGGAGGCACGGCTGAGCGGGAGCCCATTGCCCATGCAGGCCGCCGCGCTCAGCAACAGCCCCATTGACATTCTGCGAATGGGACGGCCAGCCTAGGCGGCGACCGGCGCGAGCTCCCCGAGAAACTCCTTGTGGCTCATGGGATGCGAAAACATCCCGAAGTTGTGCGCGAGCGCCATGTCCTGCGCCTCCTGGCTCAGGGTGGCCGTGCAGTCTTTCAGGGTGACCACGTCGAAGCCGCGTTCATAGGCGCTGCGCATGGTCGACTCCACGCAGCAATTGGTCAGGAAGCCGCCCAGCACCACCGTGCGGATTCCCTTGCTGCGCAAGATGAAGTCGAGATTGGTGCTCGCGAATGCGTCCAGGCCCCGTTTGCCTTCGATGACGATGTCGCCGGACTGGGGCTTGAGAGCGTCGACAATGGCCGCGCCCCAGGAGTCCTTGCGGAACGCCTTGTTGTCGACCACCCCTTTGAGGATGCCGTAGGGATGGCCGGTGAGTTCGCCGTAGCCTTCCGCGAAGGTGATGGGCGCATGCATCACCGCCACGCCCGCCGCGCGAGCCTGCTTGACGACGGCGACGGTGTTGGCCAGCATGTTGGTCGACTCCATCACGGCCTTGACGCCGTCGTGGAATACGCCACCGGTAGAGGTGAAGTCGTTCTGGTACTCGATCAGGACAAGTGCTGTGGTCTTGGGATTCATCGTCTTGGCTCCTTGGGTTGTGCTGCCGGGACTTCCCGCGAATCGTCGGGGCCCCGTTGGCAATGCTCCGTCCGATCCCCACGCAGTGGGTAGCAGCCATTTACTACCAGGGAAACTCCGGGCAACCGCGCCGGCTTGAGCGCCACGAGATCGGCGTCCCGCTGCAGCCGAGACCAGCCTAGTCTTGCTCCGAGCGCTTGAGGCGCTCGCTCTTCCAGTACACGTCGTCGCCGCCGTTCATGCGGTTGAAGACGCGCGCCAGCACGAACATCAGGTCACTCAGCCGGTTGAGATACTGCCGCGGGGTGTCCCGCAGGGTTTCCGCGCGGCCGAGCGCCACCACCTGGCGTTCGGCGCGGCGCGCCACCGTGCGGCAGACATGGGCCTGCGCGGCGGCGCGGTTGCCTGCCGGCAGGATGAACTCCTGCAGCTTGGGCAGCTGGTCGTTGTGTCGGGCCAGTGCTTTGTCCAGGGCCAGCACGGCCTCGGCCTTGAGCAGTTCGAAGCCCGGGATCGACAACTCACCGCCCAGGTTGAATAACTGATGCTGGATCTCCACCAGCAGCACACGCACGTCCTCGGGCATCTGCTCGCACAGCAGCAGGCCGATGTGGGAATTGAGTTCGTCGACCTCCCCCATCGCCTGCACCCGCAGGCTGTCTTTGGAAGTGCGGGTGTTGTCTCCGAGGCCGGTGGTCCCGTCGTCGCCGGTCCGTGTCGCAATCTGTGTCAGGCGCTTGCCCATTCACGTTCCTCTCATGGTCTGGTATCGATTGTGCGTCAGCCAGCCCACCGGATGTTGCAAAGGCGATGTCCGGCGATACCGCTTGCCGTCACATGGCCCCTGGGCTGCGATGGGCACTCCCTCACCGGCCTTTGCCCAGGAAGCGGCAGGCCATCCCGACGGCCGGGTGCGTGCGGCAGGCTCAGCGCTTAAACTGGGCGGCTGTCCCGGAGACCCGCATGAACGCACCCACCGACCTTTCGCACCTCGTTCCCGACATCCGGCTGCGCGATGTGCCGCAAGCCCTGCTGGACGCACTCAAGGCCCGCTTCGGCGCGCAGTACTCGACGGCCATGGCGGTGCGGGAACAGCATGGGCGCGATGAGTCGTCCTTCGTGGCGCCGCCGCCGGCCGCCGTCGTGTTCGCGGAAAGCACCCGGGACGTGGCCGATGCGGTAAGACTGGCGAGCCGGTTCGAGGTGCCGGTGATCCCGTTCGGTGTCGGTTCCTCGCTCGAAGGCCATCTGCTCGCGGTGCAAGGCGGCATCAGCATCGATCTGACCCGCATGAACAAGGTGCTGTCGGTCAACGCCGACGACCTCACGGTCACCGTTCAGCCCGGCGTCACGCGCAAGCAGCTCAACGACGAGATCAAGAGCACCGGCCTGTTCTTCCCGATCGACCCCGGCGCCGACGCGACCATAGGCGGCATGAGCGCGACCCGCGCCAGCGGCACCAACGCCGTCCGCTACGGCACCATGCGCGAGAACGTGCTGAGCCTGGAAGTGGTGACCGCCGACGGCGAGGTGATCCGCACCGGAACACGGGCCAAGAAATCCAGCGCGGGCTACGACCTGACCCGGTTGTTCATCGGCAGCGAGGGCACTCTTGGCGTGATCACCGAAATCACCGTGCGCCTGTACCCGCTGCCCGAAGCGATCTCGGCGGCGGTCTGCTCTTTTCCCAGCATCGAGGCGGCCGTGCGCACCACCATCCAGGTGATCCAGCTGGGCGTGCCGATCGCGCGGGTCGAGCTGATCGACGTCAACACCGTGCGCATGGTCAACGCCCACAGCAAGCTGGGGCTGCGCGAAGAGCCGATGCTGCTGATGGAGTTCCACGGCTCGCCGGCCGGCGTCAAGGAACAGGCCGAGCTGGTGCAGGAGATCGCCAGCGAGCACGGCGGCAAGGCTTTCGAGTGGGCCACCACGCCGGAAGAACGCACGCGCCTGTGGACCGCAAGGCACAACGCCTATTTCGCGGCGATCCAGTCCCGGCCGGGCTGCCGCGCGATCTCCACCGACACCTGCGTGCCGATCTCGCGCCTGGCCGATTGCCTGCTGGACTCGGTGAAGGAAGCCGATGAGAGCGGCCTGCCCTACTTCCTGGTCGGCCACGTGGGCGACGGCAATTTCCACTTCGGTTATCTGCTGGACCCCAACAAGCCCGAAGAGCGCGAGCTGGCCGAGAAACTCAATCACCAGCTGGTGATGCGCGCGTTGCGCCTGGAAGGCACCTGCACCGGCGAGCACGGCATCGGCCTGCACAAGATGGAGTTCCTGGTCACGGAGACCGGCGCGGGCGCGGTCGACATGATGCGCACGATCAAACGGGCGCTCGATCCGAAGAACATCATGAACCCGGGCAAGATCTTCTCGCTCTGAGCGTCGTCGCCCATGAAAGAAGCCCGGCGTGCGGGCTTCCTTTTCTTGACGGCGGGGCGCTCAGCGACCGAACAGGCCCTTGAGCAGGCCTGCCGGGTTCGGCAGCGGAATCGCCGACTCGGCCGCGCCCTGAGCCGGGCTCTCCGGCGCCGGCTGCCCGGCTGCCGGCTGTCCCGGTGCGGGCCGCTCCGACCGCGACTGGCCGGCGGAGCGGCGACCGCCGCTCTCTTCGCCCAGCAAGGCCATGGTTTGCGACTTCACGCGCACCCGCACCGCCCATTCCGGCTCCCACACGGCTTTCGGGTCGGCCGGGCGCGGCGGATGGGCAAAACTGCTCTCGCCGCCGTAGGCCATCATGCGCAGCATGGCGCCTTCGCTGCTGCGCCCATCGGCCGCGGTGAAGATGCCCTTGGGAATGGCGCACTGCGTCGTGTCGGGCTGCAGCAGCACCCGCTCCTTCAACCAGCGCTCGATGGTGGCATTGGGCAGGTAATCGAACAGGCCCATGCCGGTGTCGGCGGTCTCGGAACTGGACCACATCACCATGTCGTTGCCCAACTGGCCCATGGCATGCAGGTAATAGGCGCGGGCATTCGCCACCGTGCGCCAGTTGGCCTTCATGCTGTCCTTGAGACCGCCGCTGGTCTGCAGCTCGATGGCGGGCATCAGGTCCTGCGCCGCGCCGAGCGTGAATTTCATCGAGGCGGGTATGCCGTCGCCCTGCACTTGGTGCTCGCCCACCAGGGAGCTGTCCCGGCTCAGGCTCACCCGGTTCTTCTCGTTCGGATAGAGGGCATAGGCGGGCCCGACACGGGCGCCGCGGTCCGGCGTGTAGCGCCCCGCGAAGGCAGCGCCGAAGTCGGCCGGATTGCCGCGCGCCAGGTCGATCACGCGCGGCTGGCCGCTGCGCACGGTCTCGCCGCAGCCCCAGTAGATGAGGATGCGGCCCTTGGGCGTTTCCTGCTGGTGCTCGCGCGGCATCTCGCCCGGTTCGTGCTCCCGCACCTCGGCCTTCGGCGGCACCAACGGCAAGCTGTCGCCCATGCGCATCCCCGCCGGAATGGCCTGGCTGGCTTCGACGCCGGGCTTGAGCCGGTTGTACAGCGCGATGTCGAGCACCCGCGGTGGCATGATGTTCATGCCTCGCGCCATGCCGTAGCTGGTGTTGCCGCCGCCGGCCCCACCGCGCCCGCCCATCAGGCCGGCCATCATTCCACCCGCGCCGCCCGCCATGTCCATCTCCGGCATGCCGGCCATGGTCCCGGTCGACACATCCATCCAGAGCTGGGCCTTGGGCGGCTTGGTGGTTTGGGCCAGCGCCGCGCCACCGAGTGCACAGCACCCCAGTGTCAAGGCTGCGACACGAAAGCAAAGGGAAGCAGTCATCTAGAACCCTCTCTCCGAAACGTTGTTGTGGCCGCAGTGTAGGCCCAGCCCGCTGCTTTCTTCAAGGCCCGCGCCCCGCTATATCTGCCCCGTTGACACGAACTTTGACTTCGGTGGGAACGGCCTCGGGTGTCGTTGTGACGACGGCGCTGCCCGGGATTTCCGCGTCCTAGCCGCGCAGCCGGTCGATCAAGCCATTCAGCGCGTCCAGCGAACCGAACTGGATCGCCACCTCGCCGAGTTCTTCGATGCGGCCATTGCGTTTCACACGTTTCTTCACGCGCACCTCGACCTCGGCCGTGAGCAGGTCCGACAGCTCTTCTTCCAGCCGGCGCAGGTCGCGTGACTTTTCCTTCTTCGGCTTGGGCGAGACCAGGTTGAACTCGGCGCCGAGCTTCTTGACCAGGCGTTCGGCTTCGCGCACCGACAGTTTCTTCGCGCTGATCTGATTGGCCGCCGTGATCTGGGCGGCACGGTCCAGTGCCAGCAGGGCGCGCGCGTGGCCCATGTCCAGGTCGCCGGCCATCAACATGGTCTGCACCGGATCGGCGAGGTTGAGCAGGCGCAGCAGGTTGCTGGCCGCGCTCCGCGATCGCCCCACGGCCTGCGCCGCTTGTTCGTGAGTGAGCCCAAACTCCTTGACCAGACGTTGCAAGCCGTGGGCCTCCTCCAGCGGATTCAGGTCTTCGCGCTGGATGTTTTCGATCAGCGACATGGCCGCCGCAGCTTCATCCGGCACGTCGCGCACCAGCACCGGAACACTGTCCAGGCCCGCCAGCCTGGCCGCCCGGAAGCGGCGCTCGCCCGCGATGATTTCGTACTTGCCGGTGTGATCACCCTGGGTCACGCGACGAACAAGGATCGGCTGCATGATGCCCTGAGCCTTGATGCTTTCGGCCAGTTCGTACAGGGCGCCTTCGTCCATCCGGGTGCGCGGCTGGTAAGCGCCGGGCATCATGTCGGTCAGCAGCAGCGAGGCCGGCAGGCCCGGATTGCTGGCCGATGCGTCGGCACCGGAATCGGAGGCAGTGGGGCCGAGCAGCGCTTCCAGGCCGCGGCCCAGGCCCTTGGGTTTCCTGGTAACCATCAGGCCTCCGCCGGGCTGCCCCAGGGCAGGCCTGCGCCCCCTGGTGGGGCAGAGAACATCAGAGCACGTGGGGGGATTTTCATACTAGTCTTTCATGAGGTCCTGCAGCAGCACGTAGCCCTCGGGCCAGCTGCCAAGACCGGAATCGGCATTGATGTGGCCGCAGTCGCCGTAATCCATGAACTGCGCCGCCCAGGCATGGGCGAACAATCGGGCCCGCTCGAGTTCGCAGAAAGGGTCGTTGCGGCTGGCCAGCACCACGGCGGGAAATTGCAGCGCCCGCAACTCGATGGGCGACCAGCTCGGAAACTGGTCGCGCACCCCGGCACGTTCGACGTCGCTGGGCGCAATCAGCAGCGCCGCCTTGACCCGGTGCGTGTTGGCGGACCGGGCCGACCAGGCCGCCGCCAGGATGCAACCCAGGCTGTGTCCCACCAGCACCGCCGGTTCGTCACGCGACAGGACCATTTCTTCCAGGCGCGCCATCCAGTCGCCGCGCAGCGGCTGGTTCCAGTCGTGCTGTTCGACGCGCGCATGGCCGTGGCGCTGCTCCCACAGGGTCTGCCAGTGCTGCGGCCCGCTGTTCTGCCAGCCCGGCAGCATCAGGACATTGGAGGGTTTCATGGCGGTCGGGTATCGGAGAGGGTTCAGGGACGCGGTGTGCCGTGGCACGCCGATTACATCTTCTTGATGCGCTCCACCATTTCGGCAGCGAATTCGACGTAGGCGTGGCTGCCCCGCGCCGCCGGATCGAACACCACGCCCGGCAGCCCGTAACTGGGCGCCTCGGCGAGGCGGACGTTGCGCGGAATCACGGTGTTGAACACCTTCTCGCCGAAATGGGCCTTGAGCTGGTCGCTCACCTGCTGCTGCAGCGTGATACGCGGATCGAACATGACGCGCAGCAGCCCGATGATCTGCAGATCGCGGTTCATGTTGGCGTGCACCTGCTTGATGGTGTTGACCAGGTCGGTGAGGCCCTCCAGTGCGAAGTATTCGCACTGCATGGGCACGATCACGCCGTGTGCGGAGCACAAGGCGTTGAGCGTGAGCATGGACAGCGAGGGCGGGCAATCGATCAGGATGAAGTCGTATGCCTGCGCCACCGGCGCCAGCGCCAGCTTGAGGCGCTGCTCCCGGCGCTCCACCTCCACCAGTTCGACCTCGGCGCCGGCGAGTTCGCGATTGGCGCCGAGCACGTCGTAGCCGCACTTGTCGCTGCGCACCCGCGCTTCCGCCACCGAAGCCGATTCCAGCACTACGTCGTAGACGGTCAGTTCGAGCTTGCGCTTGTCGATGCCCGAGCCCATGGTCGCGTTGCCTTGCGGGTCCATGTCGATCATCAGCACGCGCTGCCCGATCTTGGCCAGCCCGGCCGCGAGATTGACGGTGGTGGTGGTTTTCCCCACGCCGCCCTTCTGGTTGGCGACGCAAAAGATCTTGGCCATGGTCATCGGGACATGGCCAGCTTGATGCCGAAACCGAGCAGGAAGACGCCGGCCACTTTTTCCAGCACCCGGCCGATGATCGGGTTGGCACGCAGGTGTGCGGCAAGGTAATGGGTCAAGAGCACCACGATCAACCCATACATGAACGTCAAGGTAGCGATCGTGGCCGCCATCACGCCGAACGTGAGCAGGCCCTGGTGCTGCGCCGGGTCCACGAACAACGGGAAGAACGCCATGTAGAAGACGATGGCCTTGGGGTTGAGCAAGGTGATCAGCGCCGCCTGCCTGAAGTAGTGATGCGGCTCGATGTGGAGGATGGGTTTGGCGCCCGGTTTGGCCAGCAGCATCTTCGCCCCCAGCCAAGCCAGGTAGGCGGCGCCCAGCCACTGCACGGCATGGAAAGCCGCAGGGTACGCCACCAGCAATGCCGCCACGCCGGCCACGGCCGCCCACATCAGCACCTGGTCGCCGGCGATCACCCCCAGGGTAGCGCCGAGTCCGCCGGGGATCCCGCCCTTGCCGGTGGAGGTGATCAGCGCCAGGTTGCCGGGGCCTGGAATTGCCAGAAAAATGAGGATCGCGGCGACAAAAGCGCCGTAGTCTGCTACGCCGAACAATGCTTTCTCCCCCGCGAATCGAATGACCGAGTTTACGTTACCCGGCCGCGCGTTCGATCCATACGATGCAGCGTTCGGCATCCAGTGCCGGAACCTGCAACTGTTCCACGTGAAACACGCGAAACTGTGGCGGCAGGGCCGCGATTTCTGCGGTCGGCTGCCGGCCTTTCATCGCCATCCAGATGCCCTGCTCCGCCAGAGCGCCGGCTGACCAGGCGACGAAGTCGGAAAGCGAGGCAAACGCCCGCGAGGCGATCACCTCATACGGGCCAGTCAGGTTTTCCACCCGGTCGTGCAGTCCCTGCAAGTTGGGCAACTTCGCCGTGACCGCTACCTGCTGGACAAACGCGGCCTTCTTCGCCACGGTGTCCACGCAGTCCACCTGGATCTCGGGGCAACACACGGCGATTACCACTCCCGGCAAACCGGCGCCCGACCCGACGTCCAGCAAGCGGATGGACCGGCCATGCGTCTGCCGCCGCAGGGGCTGGACCACTGCCAGACTGTCGAGCAGATGATGCGTCAGCATCTCCCGGGGCTCGCGCACGGCGGTGAGGTTGTAAACCTTGTTCCACTTCCGGATCAGGTCGAGGTAGTCGAGCAATTGGGCCACCTGGGTATCCGCAAGGCCCAGGCCCAGGCCCGGCAACCCGTCGCGCAATTCCCTTTCGAGGGCGGCTCGCATCAGCCTGCGACGCCGCTCATGCCGCCGCCTTGCCCCCGTTGCTGGCGGCGAAGCCTTTGGACCGGCTCTTCTTCAGGTGCACCAGCAACAGCGAAATGGCCGCCGGCGTCACACCCGAGATGCGGGAGGCCAGCCCCAGCGTTTCCGGGCGATGCTGATTGAGCTTTTGCCGAACCTCGAACGACAGCGCCGCCACCTGCATGAAGTCGAGGTCGGGCGGCAGCTTGAGGTTTTCGTACTGGGCGGCCCGCTCCACCTCGTCCTGCTGCCGTTCGATGTAGCCCGAGTATTTGGCGGCGATCTCGATCTGCTCGACCACCGGCTTCCATAGCTCGCCCAGGGTTTCCAGCGAGATCTCGGGGTTGGCGTAGGCCGAGCCGTCCAGCGACATCAGCGCCGCATAGCTGACATCGGGGCGACGCAACAGGTCGGCCAGGTTGTACTCGCGCTCGATGGCCTTGCCCAGCACCCGTTCGGACTCGGCCGGCGGCAGGTTGCGCGGATTGACCCAGACCGACTTCAGCCGCTGTGTTTCACGTGAAACAGCGTCCCGCTTGCGATTGAAAGCTTCCCACCGCGCGTCGTCCACCAAGCCGAGCGCGCGGCCGGCTTCGGTCAGGCGCATGTCGGCGTTGTCCTCCCGCAGCTGCAGCCGGAACTCGGCCCGGCTGGTGAACATCCGGTACGGTTCGGTCACGCCCTTGGTGATGAGATCGTCCACCAGGACGCCCAGGTAGGCTTCGTCGCGGCGCGGCAGCCAGGCTTCCCGACCCTGACACTGCAGAGCTGCGTTGACTCCGGCGAACAGACCCTGTGCGGCGGCCTCCTCGTAGCCGGTGGTGCCGTTGATCTGGCCGGCGAAAAACAGCCCGGCAATCTGCCGGGTCTCGAAGCTGCTCTTGAGCGACCGGGGATCGAAATAGTCATACTCGATCGCATAACCGGGCCGCAGGATATGGGCATCCTCCAGCCCCGCCATCGATCGCACCAGCTGATACTGGATGTCGAACGGCAGACTGGTGGAGATGCCGTTGGGGTAGTACTCGTGGGTGGTCAGGCCTTCCGGCTCCAGGAAGATCTGGTGGCTGGCCTTGTCGGCAAAGCGATTGATCTTGTCCTCGACACTGGGGCAGTAGCGCGGGCCCACCCCTTCTATCCTGCCGGTGAACATGGGGCTGCGGTCGAAGCCGGAGCGGATGATTTCGTGGGTGCGCTCGTTGGTATGCGTGATCCAGCAGGGCACCTGCCTCGGATGCATCGCGGCCTTGCCCATGAAGCTGAAGACCGGCATCGGCGAATTCGCGGGCCCACCGTCCACGCCAGGCATGCCGTCACCCGGCTGCTCCTCGCATTTCGAAAAATCGATGGTCCGGCCATCGATCCGGGGCGGCGTACCCGTCTTCAGCCGGGCCTGCGGCAATTTCAGCTCTTTCAGCCGCGCCGACAGCGACAGCGACGCCGGGTCGCCAGCCCGGCCCGCCTGGTAATTGTTCAGCCCGACATGGATGCGCCCGTCCAGGAAGGTCCCCGCGGTCAGCACCACCGTGCGGGAACGGAAGCGGATGCCGACCTGGGTCACCGCCCCGACCACGCGATCGCCCTCGACCATGAGGTCGTCAACGGCCTGCTGGAACAGGACCAGGTTCGGCTGGTTTTCCAGCCGGGTGCGGATCGCCGCCTTGTAGAGCAGCCGATCCGCCTGGGCCCGGGTGGCGCGCACGGCCGGCCCCTTGGAACTGTTGAGGATGCGGAACTGGATCCCAGCCTCATCCGTGGCGATGGCCATCGCCCCACCCAGCGCATCCACTTCCTTGACCAGGTGACCCTTGCCAATCCCGCCGATGGAGGGATTGCAGCTCATCTGGCCGAGCGTCTCGATGTTGTGGGTCAGCAGCAGGGTCTGGCAGCCCATCCGGGCCGCGGCCAGGGCGGCCTCGGTCCCGGCGTGGCCGCCGCCCACCACGATGACGTCGAATTCCTGGGGATAGAGCATGGGAAGTGCGCCAGTGCTGCTGCAAGACGGCAGATCGAGGCGCGTAAAACGTTCCATTTTATTCGCGGGGGCATCTTCTGGCAGCCAGGCCGCCTGAGCCCCCACTCGCGCAATGCCGCGATCGCTGTGATGCAATCGGCCCATGAAACTACTCGTCTTCGCCGGCAGCACCCGGCAGAACTCCTGGAACCGCAAGCTCGCCAAGGTGGCCGCCGCCATGGCCCGGGCTTCGGGCGCCGAGGTGACCCATCTCGAACTGGCCGACTTCGACATTCCCATGTACAACGCCGACCTGGAGGCGCGGGGCACGCCGCCCGACGTCACGAAGCTCAAACACATCACGTACGAGCATCCAGCCTGGATCATCTGCACGCCCGAATACAACGCCAGCTATCCGGCCTTGCTGAAGAACGCGATCGACTGGATTTCCAGTCCCATAAAAGGCGACCCGGTCTTGAGCGACGGCTTCCGCTCCACCCGCGGCAAGGTGGTCGGCATCCTGAGCGCCTCGCCCGGCGCCCTGGGCGGACTGCGCTCGCAAAGCCATCTGGCGCCGCTCTTGCTCAACCTGCACTGCTGGGTGGCGCCGCAGAACTTCGCACTGGGCCGGGCGGCCGACGCCTTCGACGCGGCCGGCGAGCTGACCCAGGAGGCGGCGAGAAAATCGGTCCAGGCCGTCATCGATCAGACGCTCTGGGCTGCAAGCCGCTTCCACGGCTTGTGACACGCTCCTTATTTGATAGCATTCGAGGTCGCTGCCGCGGCCTCAGAACGGGTAATGTCGCGGCGTCGTCTGGATCGTGATCCAGCGCAGGTCGGTGAACTCGGCGATGCCCGCCTTGCCGCCGAAGCGGCCCATGCCGCTGCCCTTGACGCCGCCGAACGGCATCTGCGCTTCGTCGTGCACGGTGGGCCCGTTGACGTGGCAGATGCCCGAGTCGATCCGCCGCGCCACGTTGAAAGCCCGGGCGATGTCACGGCCGAACACAGCGGCCGACAACCCGTACTCGTTGTCGTTGGCGCAGGCGATCGCCTCCTCGGTGTCCTTCACCCGCACCACGCATTTCACCGGCCCGAACGTCTCCTCGTGATAGATGCGCATCTTCGGCGTCACATGATCGAGCACCGTGGCGGGCATCAATGTGGTCTCGGCCTTGCCCCCGCACACCAGCTTCGCGCCCTGCGCCAGCGCGTCGTCGATCAGCGCGTTGCAATGCTGCACGGTACTCATCCCGATCACGCTACCCAGCACCACGGGCTCGGGTTTGCGCGGATCGCCCAGCGGCAGCGCACCGGCCTTGGCCGCGAACTGCTTGACGAATTGGTCGGCCACCTTCTGGTCGACGACGATGCGCTCGGTCGACATGCAGATCTGGCCGCTGTTGGCGAAGCAGCCGAAGGCCGCGCCGTTCACCGCGTCGTCGATATCGGCATCGTCCAGGATCACCAGCGGCGCCTTGCCGCCCAACTCGAGCACGACCGGCTTGAGGTACTTCGCGCAGGTCTGCGCGATGATGCGGCCCACCTTGGTCGAGCCGGTGAAGTTGACACGCCGCACCGCCGGATGCGCCACCACGGCCTCGACCACCGCGCCGGCGTCGGCCGGCGCATTGGTGATGTAGTTGAGGACACCGGGCGGGAACCCCGCATCCTGGAACGCCTCGACGATCAACTGGTGGGTGCGCGGGCAGTTTTCCGAACCCTTGAAGATGACGGTGTTGCCGCACGCCAGCGGCGTCGCGATGGCGCGCACACCCAGGATGATGGGCGCGTTCCACGGCGCGATGCCCAGCACCACGCCAGCGGGCTGGCGCACGCCCATGGCCAGCGAGCCCGGCACGTCCGACGGAATCACTTCGCCGGTGATCTGCGTGGTGAGCGATGCCGCTTCCCGGATCATGCCCGCCGCCAGCATCACGTTGAAGCCGGCCCACATCCCGGTGGCGCCCGTCTCGGCCGCCACCGCCTCGGCGAACTGCGGCATCCTGGCTTCGAGCTTCTCGGCGGCCTTGAGCAACAGCATGCGGCGCTCGCTGGGGCCGGTCTGGCTCCATGTCTTGAAGGCCTGCGCCGCCGCCTCCACCGCCATCACCGCATCGCCGGGCGATGCGGCCGGCGCCCGGGTGGCCACCGTGCCGTCGAGGGGATTGCGGCGCTCGAAGGTCGCGTTCTTTTCGGCCGTCACTTTCAGGCCGTTGATGAGCATGGACAGGTCGGACATGGGGTACTCCTTGCGTCGAAAGTCGGGTCAATGAATCGGTTCAGGGTGAGCGCTGTGCCTGGCGGCCGAGGCGGCAGTGGTGGTATCGGAACTCGCGGCGCCCAGGTAGGCCTCGCGCACCACGGATGATCGCGCAAGAAGCTTGGCGGGACCGCTGGCAACCAGCGTGCCGCGCTCCATCACGTAGCCCCGATCGGCGACAGCCAGGGCCTTCCTGACGTTCTGCTCGACCATCAGCACGGTGGTTCCCGCGTCGGCAATCCGCCGCGCGATCGCGAGCAGCTCGTCCACCATGCGCGGCGCCAGCCCCAGCGAGGGCTCGTCCAGCATCAGGAGGCGCGGGGCGCTCATCATGGCCCGCGCCACCGCCACCAGCTGCTGCTCGCCGCCGCTCATGGTGCCCGCCAGCTGCTGGGCCCGCTCACGCAATTTCGGGAATTGTGCGAACGCCCGCTCCAGCCGGCGCGCTCGCTCCGCCTTGGCCACCAGCCAGCCGCCCAGTTCCAGGTTTTCGGCGACTGTGAGCTGGGGAAACAGCTGCCGCCCCTCGGGCACCAGCGCCATGCCGGCCTGCACGATCTCGTGCGTCTTCTCCGGCAGGTCTTCGCCATCGAGCAGCACCTGACCAGCGCGCGGGATCAAACCGTTCAGCGCTCGCAACAGCGTGGTCTTGCCTGCGCCATTGGGACCGAGGATCACCGTGAGCCCGGGCTTGACCTCCAGCTTGAGACCGCGCAGCACCTGCACCGGCCCATAGCCGGCGCTCAGGTCCTCGACCTCGAGCCGGGCCCGGCCCGACCCGCCCAGGACGAAGCCGGGTTGATACCACATCACGCGGCCTCCCCGGCTTCGGCCATCTCGTCGCCGAGATAGGCCTCCACCACTTCGGGATTGCGCACGACTTCGGCCGGCGTGGCGTCGGCGATCTTGCGGCCCTGGTGCAGCACGATCACGCGCTCCACATGGCGCAGCAGCGTGGTCACCGCATGTTCGATCCACACCACCGTGAGGTCCAGCTCGTCGCGCAGCCGGCGGACCAGGCGCGCCATTTCCACCACTTCGGCCTCGGTCAGCCCCGCGGCCACTTCGTCGAGCAGCAGCATGCGCGGACGGGTGGCCAGCGCCATGCCGATCTCCAACAGGCGCTGCTGCGAAGGCGTGATGGCCGATGCCGGCAATTCCGCCTGCGAACCCAGTCCGATCAGCGACAGGATGCTGGGGGCGTCGCGCAGCGCCCACGGCACCGACTGCTCCTCGCCCCACAGCCAATACTTGCGTCGCCGTCGACCCGCGAACTGCAGGCCGAACTCGATGTTCAGGCGCACCGGCATGTCCGCGAACACGCGGGGCGTCTGGAAGGTACGCGCCAGCCCATGCACGGCATAGCGATGGGGCCCCTGCCCGGTGAGGTCATGACCGGACGCGACCAGGCGACCCGAGGTCGGCGCCGTGACACCGGTGATCGCGTTGAAAAACGTGGTCTTGCCCGCGCCATTGGGGCCGATGATGCCCACCAGCTCGCCGGCGCCGAAGCTCGCGCTCACGCCATCGACAGCCGCGAGGCCCCCGAAGCGTACGGTGACATCGCGCGCTTCGAGCAGGGGCAAAGCATTGGGCTCAGACAAGTCGCCGCCCCCTGGCCCGCCGCTTGTCGCGCGCCTTTTCGCCGCTCCACTCGTAACGCCGCAGCCGCCACCACTCCCTCGTATCCAGCCACCAGCTGCGGAAGGTGCCCCAGCGCAGCGAGGCCAGCCCGCCGGGCAAATACAGCACCGACAGGATCAGCAACAGCCCGAGCGCCATCATGTACACCTGCGGCGCCTTCAGGCGCAGGGTTTCCGCCAGCAGGCTGAACACCACGGCGGCAATCAGGGGCCCCCAGAGCGTCGCGGCCCCGCCGATCAGCGCGATCAGCACCGTCTGGAAACCGATGAAGGGGTTGAACACGGTGTGCGGATCGATGTAGGTCCAGCGCACCGACATCGCAGCGCCCACGGCGCCGGCGACCGCGGCGGTCATCGCGAAACCGGCGATCTTGACCCACCGCGTGTTCACCCCCAGCGTCTGCGCGCGCTGCTCGTCCGCGCCGATGCCCAGCAGCGCCAGGCCGAACCGCGTGCGCCGCACACCAATGGACAGCGCGACGGTCAGCACCGCCAGGCCCAGCACGGTAAGGTAGATCGTGTCGCGCTCGGGCACCACGACCAGCACGCGGCCGACGGTGCCGGTCACCTGCCTTTCGAAATAGCTCACCGCATTGCGGATCAGCTCGGTCATGCCGAAGGTCAGCACCGCGAAATAGGTGCCGCGCAGGTGCAGCACGGCAGCGCCCATCACCACCGCGGCGAGCGTGGCCAGGCCCGCCCCGAGCGCGACCGCTCCGATCCACGACAGCTGTTGCAGCGCCAGCGCGCTGGTGTAGGCGCCGATCCCGAAGAAGGCCGAAGTCGCCAGCGACAGGTAGCGCGTGCTGCCGCAGAACAGTCCCCAGCTGGAGGACAGCGCCACATACATCAGGCAGGTCAGCGCCATCGAGACCATGAACTCGCTGCCGTAGTAGGGCAGCGACAGCGCCCAGCCCGTCAGGCCGAACAGCACCAGCACGTCGCGCAGCAGGTATTGGCGATCGGTCATTCCATCACTTCGCAAACAGGCCGCGCGGCCGCAGCAGCAGCACGGCGATGAACACCGTGTACGACAGCAGGGCCTTGAGCGAGGGATTGGTGAAGTACATGCCGAACGCCTCGATCACGCCCAGCAGCAGGCCGGCGGCGAGGGCGCCGCTCATGCTGCCGAAGCCGCCCAGCGTGATGACGATCAGCGCCGTGACGGTGTACGGCTCGCCCATGGAAGGTGAAATGGTGTAGGCCATCGACAGCAGGCTGCCCGCCACGCCCGACAGCCCCAGCCCGATGCCGAACATCAGCGGGTGCAGTCGTTCCGTGTCGATGCCCACCAGCTGCGCTCCGACCTGCGACTGCATCAGTGCGCGCACGCCTTTCCCCAACAGCGTCCGGCGCATCAGGACGATCAGCGCCCCGCTGAACACCAGCGCCAGCGCGAACACCAGCAGCTTGTTGCCGGCGAACTGGGCGCCGCCGATTTTCACCGGCTCGGTGAGGTAGTCGTAGCCGCGCAGTTCGCCGCCCCACATCCAGGAAGCGAAGTTCTGCACCAGGAACATCAGACCGAAGGCAACCATCAGGCCGCGCGCCTCGAAGATATCGAGGTTGGGCGAGGTCGCCGTGAGCCGCCGGAAGCACAGCCAGTGCACCACCAGACCCAGGGCCATCAGAACCAGGAACGCCACCGGCACCATCAGCAGCGGCGACAGGCCCCACGTGGTCTGCGCCATCCAGGTGAGGTAGGCGCCGACCATCAGGAACTCGCCGTGCGCGATGTTCAGGATCCGCATCAGGCCGTACTGCAGGTTCAACCCCAGCGCCACCAGCGCGTAAATGCCGCCGGTGATCAGGCCGGAGGCAAGGAGTTCGAGCCAGGCGGTAAGGGACATGCGCGAAACAACGCCCGCTCGGGCCGATCCTGTCGAAGCCTTGCGGGCACTTCGACAAGCCGAGCGCGAGCGGCTCTTGCTACTTCCAGGCCGGCTTGTTCGGATTGAGCTTGGCGGTGGCGATCCTGGGCGGCCACACCACCTCGAACTCACCGTTCTGCCACTGGCCCACCGTGCCCGGCGTGGCGGTGTTCTCGCTGCCGGTGAACTTGATGTCGCCCAGGATGGTCTTGTGAGTGGTGTTCGCTATGTAGTCGCGCATGGCCTTGCGATCCAGCCCGGTCTGCTTCACGGCCGCAGTGAGAATCTCCAGGCCGGCCCAGCAGGCGCCGCTGGCCCAGCGGTCCGGTTCCTTGCCGCCGAACCTCTTGGT
>DIZF01000077.1 GCA_002427815.1 Ramlibacter tataouinensis | reverse complement strand
TCCGATCGCAATCCAGACTTTGGCAGGTATCTGGTCCGTCAGGCCATGGAAGGCCAGAGCCGACGTGAGGCAAACGACACCTTTGGGAACCAGCTTGGAGGCTTCGGCGAGCGTGTGGTTCACGTCGAGCGACGCATCCGCCAGTTGGTAAAGGCCGCGCGCCAGCCTCGTCACGACACCCTGTTGCTCGAGCCGGCAGACCGTCGAGGCCGTGACGCCTTGAGCGATCAGTTCGCTCAGCCGCGCCATGCCAGTGGCCTTGAGATGTGCCACGGCGAGACCACGTTGAGAGGAAGGGCGTTTAGACTCCATTGATACAAAACATAGGGTATTTCGTGACATTATCCTATGTTTTATACCATCTCGGAGGCGTGACCTTTAAGGGGGACTCCCTCCATTGGCTGGCACCCACGTGCAATTGCTGGTCGACTGGCTGACCCTGGTAAATGGGCGCCCAAGATAGGAGGCAAAACCGTCAGCACCGAGGTGACCGTCAGGCCGTTAATGCGTGTGAGGTCGACGCCGGTCCAGCGAGCAAGGGTCAATCTGGCCAAGGTAATTGTCGTCAACCAATCTGGCTAGCGCTAGCCGTACTTCTTGGCGGTCAACCACGGCCAGATCGATCGTGATGACCAGCCTTGCCTTCTGGCTCACCACCTTCGGGCCACTCAGGGCCGCACGAAGAGGCTGACCCAGATAGCCGGGTAAGGTAAACGTTTGGACATTTGCGAGGTAGATGCTTGTACAAGCGCCCCATGCAATTCAACTCAAAGTGGCCGAAGGCTTTGGCCTTCCACTGGTTCGAACCCAGTACGCTCCGGAAGGGGCCCTCCAATAGTCCATGCTGTGGATTGGCTGGAGGGGCCCCTTTTTTGGTTCTGGGGCGCGGTCAACGCCCTCCGCTCCTTCTTTGAGGCCATCGCTCTTGCGCTGCACCTGGAAAACCCCATATGGCGTGTGGGTTACTTTCCATTGACCCCGGTTACTTCGGTTTAAAGCCATGGGGAGGACGACCACTGCACCAAAAGGAAAATGGATGCGCACGCCTGATTCGCGACACCAACAGCAGCTTCACGGCCTGGCCGGGCTCTCCCCCGAGCAACTGATCGAACGCATCCGGGTGCGTAGTCACAAGGATGCGCGGCACGTCCACTCGGAGGTGCTGGCCACCCTCCTCCGACACCCGGCCGGCCACCCCGAAAAGGTCGCGACAGCTGCGGTGGAGGAACTCAACGGACGGATCCAGATCCTGGTGGGCAAGCGCTGGCGCGGGGTGAGCTGGTTGCCGGGCGTGCGGCGGCGCGGCTCCAATGCGCTGCAGGACACCATTGACTACGTCTGGGAGCGCATCTTCGAGGACAAGGGCGTCTCGAACTCCGAGGTGCGGTTTGCTGTGTTCGTCCGCAACCGGATCGACGAGTTCGTGAGGCACCTGGAAACCGACAAAAACAGCATGGACCCGATCGAGGGCATGTCAGTGGTCGACCCCAAGACAGGCGAGGCTACGCCCCTGATGGAACTCCAGGAGGACACCGAGGGCGAGAAACCCGAAGCCGCGGTGATGCGCAAGCAGCAGTCCGAGGCGTTGGACAACGCGATCCTGTCGTTGCCGAAGGAGCAGAGGCAGGCCTTCCTCCTGCGGGCCAAATTCGAGTATGAATGGCAACAAGTGGCCGACGCCCTCACCTGCTCGGTGCCCACCGCCCGCAAGTTGTACGAGCTGGCCCGCAAAGCGCTGCAAGGAGCAATGCAATGAACACCCCGATGTCCCAGGAAGTCGATCGCCTCATCAGCGAGTTTCTCGAGGCCTATGAGCACCCGTCCACTCAGGACTGGAAAGTTCTGGCCGACAGGTATCCTCAGCATGCAGCGGCGATTGCCGACGCGGCTGCGATCCGCGCCGCAGGCGACGCAGCTGAGGCTCGAGATTTGCCCTACGAATTCGACCCTGCGCTGGCCACCCGCACGGTCAGCAAGGCGCTGGCTATGGCCTACGCGCGCAACACCAGCGTCAACGAGGCGCAGCACAAGCTCGCGCAGGCGTTGCCCGGCCCCGCCGAGCGTCGCGAGCTCGCTGTGGCTGTGGGCCTTGGTGAGCAAATCTCGCTGTTGAACGGCGTCTTGAGCGGCCGTACCTGGCCCGCGCGCTCGGTCCTGCGGTCGCTGGCGCGGTGGCTGCAGGTCGCCGAGGCGGCCTTGCTGGAGGCTTTCGCGCGCGCGTTCGCGGCCGACCCCCTCCCGGCCAACAAGGCCTTGCGGGGCAAGCCGATGGTGCAGCTGCAGCCGGTGAGCTGGGAGCAGGCGGTGCGCAGCCTCGGCCTCGGCGACGAGGAAACGGCAGCTCTGCTCCGGCTGGACGACGAGATTCCCGAGTGAATCCATTCCAGCGCGCACGTGAGGAAGCCTGGCGCCTGCGCCAGGAACTGCTCGGCGCGCGCGCGGCCGAAGCCGCGCACGTCAGGGAGTTTCTCAACACCAAGACGCTGGAGCAGAAGGTCAAGCTGGCGGTGCTGTATGTGGCACGGGGTTCAACCGATCTGGGTATCTCCGATGCGGTCCTGCGGCGGTCAGAACAGACGATATACGTGGCGGCGGATTTCGCCCCGGACGAGCGGGCTCAGTTGGTCGCGCACGAGCTTGGCCACCAACGCTTGGACGACGATCAGCACGAAGATGCCACCGTCGGATCGATGGCCGCGCTGCTGGGTGCCGACGGAACCCCGGCAGTGATCCATGTGGAAGCCTATGGTGCGCGTGAGCGCCAGGAATTGCGCGCCAACGTCTTCGCGCGCGAGCTGCAGCTGCCGCGGCACGTGGCGCGCAAGCTATTCGAAGCGGGTCTGGGCCCGCGCCAGGTCGCGCTGGACCTTGGGATCCACCATGAGGTCGTCCGCCAGCAAATGCTGGATGCCGTGATGCTTCCGGCCCTGCCGGCGCCGCCGGCCCAGGCCAAGAACTTCAAACCGAGTCGGGACCAGCACGATGCAGCTCAGGCGAAGGAGCGCTGCGCCAATGTCGTCGCCGGGCCCGGCGCTGGCAAGACGGCCACGCTGATTGACCGCGTGCGCCACCTGATCGAGGACCGCGGGGTCGACCCCGGCCGAATCCTAGTTCTGACTTTCACGAACAAGGCCGCTTTCGAGCTGGTGGACCGGCTGCGCGCGGCCGGCATTGCGCGCGCCGCCGACGTTTGGGCCGGCACCTTCCATGCGTTCGGCCTGGAGTTCCTTCGCAAGTACCACCAGTGCTTCGGCTTGAAGCCGGACATCCGAGTAGCCGACAAGCTCAACTCGATCACGCTGCTGAACGCGCAGCTGCCAGCCGTGCAGCTGAAGTATTACAAGCGCGTGCAGGACCCCTATGAGTGGCTACCGGAGGTCACTGTCGGCATCAAGCGTCTCAAGGAAGAAATGGTCACACCGGCGGAGTACGGCGCGGCTATCGCCGAGCTGCCCGCCGACGAGCCGTTGGCGTTCAGGCGCCAGGACGTTGCTGCGCTGTTCGAGCAGCATGAACAGGCACTTGCGGCCAGCCAGATGGTCGACTTCGTCGACTTGGTGGCCAAGCCTGCGCGCGCCCTTGGGGAAGATCGCGCACGCTTTGCGGAGCTGGTGGACCGGTTTGAGCATGTTCTGGTGGACGAGTACCAGGACGTGACACACGCCATGGTTCAGCTCGTCAAGCAGCTCGCGCGCGGCGCCAAGTCGCTGTGGGTCGTGGGCGACGTGCGCCAAGCGATCCATCATTGGCGCGGCGCCTCCGTGGAAAGCTTGCGGCGCTTTGCCCAGACGTTCAAGGAGCAAGCCGGCAAGGGCACGATCCGCGAGTACCTGCTCGAGAAGAACCGGCGCAGTTCCCCTCAGATCCTCGAGTTGGTGAAGCACGTCGGCCGCGAGCACGTGCTGCAGAGGGACCTGAAGCTCGCGGAAACGAGCGCGACCGAACCCGATGGCGAGCTACCGCTGCTCGTGCGCTGCACACCAAGCGCCTCGTTTCCCACGGCGATCGCCGCCCAGGCGCTCGCACTGAACGACGAGATCCACTACGGTGCGCAGGCGGTGCTCGCCCGCAGCAACCACGACCTCGAACCCATCGCCACCGCCCTGAAGCGGGCGGGCGTTCCCGTCCTGTATATCGGTGAGCTGGCGGCGCGTACGGAGGTCAAGCGACTGTTGTGCCTAATGCAGTTGCTGGTGGAGCGCCAGCCGCGCGCGCTGGTGGGTCTCATGGCAACGCCCGACTACGCGGTCGATCAGCAGAGTCTCGACCTGCTCATGGAGGCGTGCAAGAACGACCCGACGCTGCAACGTGGCGGCTGGATGAAGGGCATCCCGCAGCGCCTCACGAGGCACAGCGCCCGGGCTGCCGCGCGCATCGCCAAGCTCCTCGCCGGGCAGAAGCGCTCATCTAGGCCTTGGGACTTCATCTGCGACTTGCTGTTGGAGCAGAGATTTGGCTTTCCGCATCTGGCCGATCAATCGATCGAGGCCCACACAGTTCGCATCGCGCTGTGGCAGTTCGCCTATGCAGGGCGCGCCGGCGATGGTGACAACCGGCGCCCGAGCCTGACCCGCTTCCTCATGCGCCTGCAACTGCGCCAGCGCATCCACGAGACGTACTCCGAGCGTGAGGTGCCGCCGGAGGCCGCGGTTTTGAACGCAGTGCGCCTGCTGACCGTACATGGCAGTAAGGGATTGGAGTTCGACGCCGTACACCTGGCCAACGTGAAGGCCGACGACTTCGGCCCGGATTGGCCGTCTTGGCGCGGACTGCCCCCCATCCTGGAGATCGTGCCGCCGGAGGTGCTGGGCAGCACCCAGGAGACCTGGGACGATGAGGCGGCGGTAGAGCGCAACAATCTGCTCTACGTCGCTGTCTCACGGGCCAAGCGGCGCCTGCTGGTTTACGAGAGCGGTGACGAACCCGACCGACGGGCACCGCAGATCGTTTCGGCCGCCAAGCTGTTTGACCGTACGGCGTTCGCGCCACCCCAGAATGGTCCGAGCTCGGCCGCGAATCCCGCGCGTCCGCGGGCGCCGGCGCAACAGATCCCGTTTGCCGAATTTGAAACCTACGCGCGCTGTCCGCTGCAGCACTGGTACCGCTATCGGCTTGAGCTTCCGGTGGAGCGGCAAGTCGATGTCTCTGCGCGCGCCAGCTGGGCCGCGATGGATGCGCTGCGACAGGTCGCGAGAGGCGACGGCACGGACCTGAAGACGGTGTTCACGGCCGCGTGGGAGGAGCACAAGCTGCCCCCTCGCGAGAACGACCGCCAGCTCTGGCAGCACGCCGTCGAGATCTTCAAAGCGGGCGTCACGCAAGTACGCGACGCCCAGGGCACCTTCAGCGAGCCGCAGACCGACCTGAATGGCCTGATCATTCAGCTGCCCTGGGTGATCGCCGCTTCGAACGGCAGGGAGTTGCACGAGTTCAAGTTCAAGGTAGGCGATCTGGACCACAGCGTCCGATTCCGCCGCCCCCTGCTCAACGGCGTGCAACCCACCAGCGCGCGCAAGATCACCTTGTACAGCCTGCTCGACGGCCGCCGCATCAATGGCAACCAGAGCGGCGCCATCACCATGACGGCCGCCTACAAGGCCTCGGAGAGGTGGCATGCGAGCGACCGCGGACCCACGCCGGGCAAGCAGTGCGCCTGGTGCGGCTACGCGACGCTGTGCCCTGCCCTGGCCGATGTATAGCCACGGCGCAGACGAAGTGCACTTTTCTTTTCGCGAACTCACTTCGGTTTAAAGCACACAAGGCCGTGATGTCCACGGTCACCGAAGCGGAGTTCGCCATGAACGTTCAAGTCTTTTTGCAATCTGAGCTGCTGCGCGATGTCGAAGTCGTCGAAATCGACGCCAAAGCCGGCTACGAGGCGCTGCTGCGCGCGTGCTTGGCCAAGGTCGGCCCCGACGGCGCCGGCATGCTGTTGTTCATCGAGGACGACGACGAGGCCGCTGCCGCGGCCGAGAAGCTCAAGCACATCCCCGACGGCCTGCGGGTGCACCTGCACCGCCAGAAGGCGATCGAGGTCACGGTGCGTTACGCGGGCCGCCAGGCCAAGCGCGAGTTCCAGCCCGCCACCACCATCGCACGGGTGAAGCGCTGGGCCACCCAAGAGCTGGGCATCACCGCCTCGGACGCCGCCGAACTCATGCTGCAGGTGAGCGGCACGGACACCCGGCCCGACGCCGACGTGCACCTGGGCTCGCTGGTGGTCGCGCCGCAGCGCAGCATCACCTTCGACCTGGTGCCCTCGCCGCGCGTGAACGGCTAAGAAGGCGACGATGGCAGAAGGCGAACAAGCTCTGCGCGCCCACTTGGAAAGCGGCCGATTCCGGGCGGGCGTGGCGCGCGGCCGCTGGCGGCTCATCGAGCTGCGCTGGCCGGTTGCGCTCATTGAGGTCACTGCCCGTGACGACCGCAAGTTCGTGCTGCGCTTCGAGTGCACCAGCTACCCGCAACAGGCTCCGACGGCCACGCTGTGGGACATGGACAAGCAGCGGCCCCTGGAGGCGGGCCGCTGGCCGCGCGGCGGCCGCGTGTCGCAAGTCTTCAACCACGGCTGGCGCGGCGGCGCCGCCCTGTATTTGCCCTGCGATCGCGAGGCCCTGCCCGGCCACGGCAACTGGGTGCACGAGCATCCATCGCTGATCTGGAAGCCCGAGCGTGGATTGATTCAATACATCGAGGCGGTTTGCGAACTGCTGCAAAGCCATGAACTCGTCGCCCAAACTGCTTGAATTCGCGCCCGGCGTGTGGCCTGCACTGATGGAGGATTTGCGGCGCCGCGGCCGTGGCGTGCGCGAGTCCGGTGCGTTCCTGCTGGGGCGCCAGCGTGCCGGCGTGCGCGCGGTCACGCAGTGGTTGCCGTACGAACAACTCGACGCGGGGGCGCTGAACTTCGACTACGTGCGGCTCGAGAGCGCCGCGTTCGGCCGGTTGTGGGACGTGTGCGCAGCCCGCGGCCTGGAGCCGGTGGCTGACGTTCATACCCACCCCTTCGGCCCGCGTCAGAGCGGGTCAGACCGAGAGCACCCGATGATCAGCCTAGCGGGGCACGTGGCGATGATCGTGCCGCGCTTCGCCCAAGTCCGCGTCCTGCCGGTCGACGTCAGCGTCAACGTGTACTTGGGCGGCGGCCGCTGGGAAAGTCACTTTGAACGCGAGGCGCAGGCGCGCATCGCGCTGCTTTGAGGAATCACACCATGGACCCGGACTCCTTTCATCGACTCGTCAAGGTGCTGGCCGACAGCGGCGAATGGTCGACCCTGGAGGATGCGCACGCGGCGTTCGCACGCTATGGCGTGCGCATCGTGATCGATGCCGGCGTGGCCAATGACCAAGCGGCGCAAATCATCGCCCTCACGGCCATCAACGCTGCCGCTCGCAGCTTCATCGGCAATGTCGCTGTCGAGGCCGCGCACGACTTCGCACTGCGCACCCACGGCTTCGACGGCTGGACGCTGGGTGATTTCACGCGCTGGGCAGGCGTCCAGGCGCAGTCCGGCGTCGACACGCAGGCCTGGCCTGTGATCCGCATCGCTCCGACCCGCGCTGCGGCCGGCGGCGGGCCCGGCTTGCGCCCCTGGGCCGCGGGCTGGCGGTTCGGCGTGGGCGAGCCTTTGGATGGACATGGCGAATGCTTCGCACCGGCGTGCGTAGCCGCCGCAGGCCTGGCGGTCAGCGAGGCGTTCTCGCTGCTGCGCCGTGACAACTCCTATGCCGGCCGCCGCAGTATCGCGCTGTCGCTGGGCGGCGGCGAGGCGCCGGTTTCCTCCCTCGCGAGCCCGCTCGCTTGGTGGCTGGTGGGTCTCGGCCACCTGGGCCAGGCGTTCGCATGGACCCTCGGATTCATGCGGCCGCCGTCAGGTAGCACCCTGTACCTGCAGGACATCGACACGGTGACGCCCTCGACCTTGTCGACGTCGATGATCTCGATGCGCCAGGACATCGGCGTGCGCAAGACCCGGGTCGCGGCCAACTGGCTTGAGCCGCGCGGCTACACCACGGCCTTGATCGAGCGGCGGCTTGATGCCAATCAGCGGCTGGGCGCAGGCGAACCGCGCCTGGCCTTGTTCGGCGTCGACAACGCCGCGGCGCGCCGCGTGATGGAGTCGGTCGGATTTGACCGCATCATCGATGCGGGCCTGGGCGCGGGCTATCGCGACTTCCGTGCCATCCGCATACGCAGCTTCCCCGGCCCGTCCAGCGCGGCGGCCTTGTGGGCGGTCGACGGCGATGTTGCAGCGGCCCTCGCGCCGGCGTACCAGTACATGGTCGCGCGCGGCGCCGACCCGTGCGGCGTCACGACCTTGGCTTCGCGTGCGGTGGGGGCGCCGTTCGTGGGCTGTGTCGCTGCAGGATTCGCCCTGGCCGAATTGCTGCAAGCCTCGCATGGACAGGTACCCCATTCCCTCGTTGATCTGAGCCTGCGCGATCCTGCAGCACTCGAAGTGTTGTAGGTGACTCTGCGACTGCAACCCTGCGGCGCGAGTCGCGGGCATCGCCGCCATTTCCCGTGCCGATCACGCGCTGATGTTCAACGTTGAAATACGCCCGCGGCAACTGTGCGCCTTCATCGGCAGGCCCGAACAGCAGCGCCGATGTCACATCGTTGCCATGCAGCAGGTACTCCGCATCGGTGTGATTCAGCGCCGCTGGCACTTGTTCTTTGCACCAGCGCCCAATTTCCGAGCCTGACGATCCTTGTTCAGATCCGCCGGCCATCTCCGCACCGTAGAGGGAGAACTTCCAGATACGACTGAACCTTCCACGCATCGTGAATGTCCTTGATTATTCCATTCACAAGCACGTTTTTTAGAGCGTCAGTCATGGGAAGGGTACCAGGGACCTACAGGTCAAGTTGGTCCTCGATGAACACTTCCCGGACCGCCGGGAAGGAAATCACCGCGAAACAATGGAACTGCATGCTAGACAAATCGAAGTCATAGACTACGTTCCTGCAGTCCCTGCCGTTCTGTGCACCCATGACGCTCGTATGCGTTATCCCGAGCCGAAATTTCCCTTTTTGGAAGAGTTCACTCCACACGTTAAGAAAACACCTAACCCGGCCGTTAATGAAGTCTTCTTCAGTCCTGCCCTGCAATGTTTGAAAGAAATGGGCGGCCAGGGCAGCTAGGGCAAAGCGGCGCAAGTCCTCAGGCCTGGTGCTGGGATTGAGCCAGCCCTCGTTAGGTTTTGCGCGTGAATGCGTAATTAAGTTCGCTCGTGTCTTCACATGCGGCGGCGGCCAATGCTTCTCACGTTCATCTCCTTCGACCACGCGCAGAAACCAGAGGAACTTGGTCAACCCGAGAAACTCCTCGTCAAGCCATATTCCACACCAGTAGTGTCCGGCTAAAAGTCGAACAAGATCAATTGGTTAGCGGGATTGGACGGTTCCGGCCGCGATCGATCTGGCTGCAAGGCGCATGAAACCTCGGTTTTCTCGAAGACCGAGACCGACAGGATCTGTAGACAGGTGTACAGCGAAGCATCGAGATGGAGCTCCTTCTTGACGATGGCGATCAGCACGTAGGTGGCAATGGCGCACCACACCTGCGTCTTCACGGCGTTCTCGCTGGTGCCCAGGAATCGCTTGATACGCAGGTGCTGCTTGATCCACTTGAAAAACAGCTCCACCTGCCAGCGGCTCTTGTACAGGGCGGCGATCGTCAACGCCGGCAACGTCGTGTTGTTGGTCAAGAACACCAACGTCTTGCCCGACTCGGGGTCCTTGAAGCGGATGCGCCGCAGATGCTCCGGGTAGTTCTTGGCCGAGTAGAAGGCGTTGAACATGATTCGCTGATCGCAGATCACGCCGCTGGCGCGGTCGGCGGGTGCCGAGTACATGCGCCTGGCGTCCATGTTCGACTTGGCGCGCGTGACGAAGAAGGCGCCGGCCTGATGCATCGCGTACAAGCGCGTGAAGTCCACGTAGCCCCGATCCATCACGTAGAAGGAGCCGGCCTCGACAGGCAGGATGTCCAGCACGTTCACGTCGTGCAGCTTGCCGTCGCTGATGTGGATGAAGGCGGGGATCGCGCCGCGCAGGTCCAGCAGCGTGTGCAGCTTGATGGCCGCCTTGGTCGAGCGAAACGGCGCCCACTCGAACAAGCTCAGGCACAAATCGATGGTGGTGGAGTCCAGCGCATAGACGCTGGCATCGATGTCGAGCAACGAAGAGTCTTGGGCATACAGCGCCCTGGCGCGGGCGATCAGTCGTTGAGCCAGCGCGTGGTAGATGCGCCAGTCGCGCTGGTTCAACGCATCGGACAGCGTGGAGCGGGCCGGCAGCGCCTTCAGCCCCATGTGAAAGAGCTTGGCCTGGTTGGCGGCCAAGCACGCCTCGATGTCGCGCAGCGACTCGCGCCACGTGAGTTGCGCGAAGGCCATCACGCGAAACAAGTCGGAGCAGCCCAGCGTGCGCACCCCCGCGTCGCCCTTGTGCCGATCGACGATTCGACCGAAGGTCTTCCACGGCACGAACTCCATCACTTGCGCGAAAAGCGTCTTGCCAATGTTCATGCATCACCGCGGGTCGTTCAAACCCGCGAGCATCGCAAACCGGCAAATCAAAATTCAAATCGTGGACACCCATAAAACCCTCGAAACCCGCGTCAGCATTGGCTTTGCGGCTTGCTGACTTCCAATAAGCTGGACACTACTGCTTCCAAATAACTAAATTTAACGCGGCGCCGCATCCGTAAGGCCTCACGTGAAAATAAGCTGATCAAGTTTTCTTTCGTAGCGGCAGGAGTGTGTAGTTCCAGTCGCCATGAAACTTGGCCA
>DIZF01000016.1:347928-348143 GCA_002427815.1 Ramlibacter tataouinensis | reverse complement strand
GACAGCTGAGGCCCCGGTGAACGGCGGCGGTAACTATATCCGTCCTAAGGTAGCGAAATTCCTTGTCGGGTAAGTTCCGACCTGCACGAATGGCGTAACGATGGCCACACTGTCTCCACCCGAGACTCAGCGAAGTTGAAATGTTTGTGAAGATGCAATCTACCCGAGGCTAGACGGAAAGACCCCATGAACCTTTACTGTAGCTTTGCATTGGA
>DIZF01000016.1:347410-347606 GCA_002427815.1 Ramlibacter tataouinensis | reverse complement strand
ATCGGGGTTGGGGACCGTGCATGGTAGGCAGTTTGACTGGGGCGGTCTCCTCCCAAATTGTAACGGAGGAGTACGAAGGTATCCTAGGTACGGTCGGACATCGTACTGATAGTGCAATGGCAAAAGGATGCTTAACTGCGAGACTGACAAGTCGAGCAGATACGAAAGTAGGTCATAGTGATCCGGTGGTTCTGTA
>DIZF01000016.1:249215-347219 GCA_002427815.1 Ramlibacter tataouinensis | reverse complement strand
ACTGGGGCGGTCTCCTCCCAAAGTGTAACGGAGGAGTTCGAAGGTACGCTAGTTACGGTCGGACATCGTGACGATAGTGCAATGGCATAAGCGTGCTTAACTGCGAGACTGACAAGTCGAGCAGATGCGAAAGCAGGACATAGTGATCCGGTGGTTCTGTATGGAAGGGCCATCGCTCAACGGATAAAAGGTACTCTGGGGATAACAGGCTGATACCGCCCAAGAGTTCATATCGACGGCGGTGTTTGGCACCTCGATGTCGGCTCATCTCATCCTGGGGCTGTAGCCGGTCCCAAGGGTATGGCTGTTCGCCATTTAAAGAGGTACGTGAGCTGGGTTTAAAACGTCGTGAGACAGTTTGGTCCCTATCTTCCGTGGGCGCTGCAGATTTGAAGAAGCCTGCTCCTAGTACGAGAGGACCGGAGTGGACGCACCTCTGGTGTATCGGTTGTCACGCCAGTGGCATTGCCGAGTAGCTAAGTGCGGAAGAGATAACCGCTGAAAGCATCTAAGCGGGAAACTCGTTCTAAGATGAGATCTGCCGGGGCCTTGAGCCCCCTGAAGAGTCGTTCAAGACCAGGACGTTGATAGGTCGGGTGTGGAAGCGCAGCAATGCGTTAAGCTAACCGATACTAATTGCTCGTGCGACTTGACCCTATAACTTTGATCAGTCTGATCAAGGTGTTATGCCAAGTGACGCATTCAAGAATAGTGAAGCTGATTTGCTCTATGAATTGGTTGTTCAGACCCTGTGTCTGGACGACGACAAGTTATGCCTGATGACCATAGCGAGGTGGTACCACTCCTTCCCATCCCGAACAGGACAGTGAAACGCCTCTGCGCCGATGATAGTGCGGATTCCCGTGTGAAAGTAGGACATCGTCAGGCTCTTACAGCCCGAAAGGCCCAGCAGAAATGCTGGGCCTTTTGTTTTTTGGGCCGGGCAGAAATGCAGGTCCTCTTTGTTTTTCTACCGCGTCGCTCTCAGGCGTTGAGAAGCCATTCGCGCTCGCGCCGCGCGGCACCTGAGCGCACCAGGTCGTCGGCCAGCCGGTCGATCCAGGCTTCGAGGTCGATATCCGAAAACCAGAGGCGATGGACCATTTCGACATAGGGAGTGACGGCAGCCCAGCGCTTCAGATCGGCCAGGCGCTGGCGCTGCAATTCGAGCAGCTTGAACTTGAGCAGCACCTTGGCCGCATGCGCCGCGTGCTTCGTCGGATCCCGCGTGAAGCCGTCGAGCCGCCGGCGCGCAGCAGCAAGGGCGGAATCAAGGTCGGTGAAGACCGGCCCGTGGCCGGGAATGACAACCCGAGGCTGGAGCGAGGCTATCAAATCCAATGTCGCGCCCACTTCATCGAAGGCCTCCTCGCCTTCAAGCTCCTGAAAGACAATGCCGAAGCCGTTCGACCACAGCGAGTCCGCGGAGATCAGCACGCTCGACAGCGGCTCGAACAGAACTACCGAATGCGGATCGTGCCCCGGTGCACCATGCACCTGCCACATACGCTCACCCAGAAGAACTTCGGTGTTCGGATTGAGTAATCCTTCCATCCTGAAGCGTGGGCATTGTTGTCCGGTGGGCACGTATGTGAGCGCCACCGGGTCCCAGTTGCGGACATGCTCGGCCAGACCCGGCGGGATCAGTGTTTCGACCGCCGGATATTCAGACTGCAGCACTGCGTTGCCACCGCAGTGGTCGCTGTGCAAGTGCGTGTTCGCCAGCAGCTCAAGCGGCCGTCCCTTCAGAGCCTGGCGCACCAGCGCCACGGTTTGCTGGGCATGAGTGACATACCCGCTGTCGACGAGGGCCGTGCGACCGGAGCCGTGGAACAGGATATTGTTGGCCGACAACCAGCCGCGCTCGAGAACCGTGATGCCACCAGGAAGTCCCTGAGTTTGGGCCATGCAACGTCAGACTTTGGCCGTGCGAAGTTCGCGCCGCAGAATTTTGCCCACGTTGGTCTTGGGAAGTTCGTCGCGAAATTCGATGTATTTCGGAACCTTGTAGCCTGTCAGGTTCTGCCGGCAGAACTTGGCCACGTCCTCTTCGGAGAGCGTCGGGTCGTTCTTGACGATGTAGATCTTGATGGTTTCCCCCTGTTTTTCGTCAGCAACGCCGATGGCGGCACATTCCACCACCCCCGGGCAAAGCGAAATCACGTTTTCCAGCTCGTTCGGAAAGACATTGAATCCGCTGACATTGATCATGTCTTTCTTGCGATCGACGATCTTGATGTAGCCGCGAGGGTCCATGATGCCGATGTCGCCCGTGCGCACGAAACCATCTGCCGTGAACGCCTGCTGGGTCTCTGCCGGCTGCTTGTAGTAGCCGCGCATCACATTGGGCCCCTTGATGCAGATTTCACCGTGCTCGCCCAGCGGCAGGGAAACGCCCTGGTCGTCCTTGATGGCGATCTCGATGCCCGGCAAGGGCAGGCCGATGGTTCCGGTGAACTCCTTGCTGGTCACGATATTGTTGGTGCCGATGGCACAGGTCTCGCTCATGCCCCAGCCCTCGACCATCGCACAACCGGTGACCTGCTGCCACTGCCGGGCGGTGCCTTCGGAAGCCGCCATTCCGCCGGCCTGCGACAGGCACAGCTGGGAAAAGTCCACGGATTTGAATTGCGGGTGCTGCAGCAGCGCGTTGAACAAGGTGTTCACGGCGGGAAACAGGTGGAAAGGCCGCTTCTTGAGCACCTCGATGAACTTGCCGAAATCACGCGGGTTGGGAATCAGGGTCAGGTGCGATCCCCAGCGGATCGCCAGCAAGCACAAGGTCAGAGCGAAGATGTGGTACAGCGGCAGCGCGGCGATGCTGTTGGTCTTGCCGGGGTCGCCGATGCGCTTGAGTGCCGGTGTGAACCAGGCTTCCGCCTGCAGAATGGCGGCGACGATGTTCCTGTGGGTCAGCTCGGCGCCCTTGGAAAGCCCGGTCGTCCCGCCCGTGTACTGCAGGAATGCCAGCGAGTCCAGCGTTTGAGGACTCGGTTTGAGCACCATCGAAGCGCCGTCCGCGATGGCTTTCCTGAATGTCGTGACCTGGCGGTCCGCGGACAAAGGCAGCCGGTACGCCGGCACCATCTTGGCCAGATGCCGGACCGCGAACGTGATCCACCGGCCGAACCAGAACCCCAGCAGGTCCCCCATCGATGCCACCACGACGCGCTTGACCGCCGTCCTGGATATCACTTCTTCCAGCGTCTTCGCGAAGTTCTCCAGGATGACGATCACCACCGCGCCCGAGTCGGTGAGCTGGTGTTCAAGTTCGCGGGCCGTGTACAGCGGATTGACATTCACACAGGTGTAGCCAGCGCGCAGCACGGCCGCCATGGTGACGGGGAACTGCGGAATGTTCGGCAACATGATGGCGACCCGCGCCCCAGGCTCGAGGCCCTGCGCCTGCAACCATGCACCCAGCGCGGCGGAGAACTCGTCGAGTTGCCCGTACGTCATCCAGCGCTCCATGCACACTGAAAAAGGACGGGCGGCATTCTTCTTGAATGACTCTTCCAGCAGTTGCGCCAGCGAGCGGTATTGCCCGGGGTCGACATCGTGGGGCACCCCGTCGGGATAGCTCTTGAGCCAATACTTTTCCATCAATCTCTCCTTCGCGGCCATTGTCCGACACCCGGCGGCCGGCGTCAGAGGGCTTGTCCCAAGGTGTGCGCCAGTTCGGTCTCGCACGCGACAAGCTCACCATCGAACAGCATCTGGATCAGCGCCGACTCGCTGGCATGGATGATGTTCAGGAAGTCCGTCACACCGCCACTGCTTTTCGCCATGGCCGCGAATGTGTCGAAGCCGCTCTCCAGGAACCGCTGCAACGATCCGAGTCCGGCGGCGGCGGCGGGGCCGCGCATCATCTTGAGCATCATGCGCAGCCCCGGCATGCGTGTGAGGCGACCCATTTGCCGGCCAATTTCCAGCACCACGGCAAGCTGGCTTTCCCGATCGGCACGGCGGCCCACTTCGCGCCAGGCCCGGATATAGCGCTGCGCCTGCGTCAGCCGCTCATCGACCTGACCCAGCCAGGCCAGGGCCATCGCCTGATCCAATTCCTCGGTCAGCACATGCAATTGGGCCATGGCGACAGCCGTATCGGCCACCTGGGATGGAAAGAGCTTTTCGATCGCGCCGGCTATGCGCGAAAACTGGGCGTCCCGCTGCGCGTAATCCTTGTCGCTGTAAAGCTCGTCGAGAAAGAACCGGGCTGCGGCCTGATAGGGTCCCCCGGCCAGCAAGTTTGCATAGCTTCCCGCGAAACGCCGCGATTGGACCCGCTTGACCTCCACCAGTGCCGTCTCGAGTATGGGATTGGCTTCGACCGCTTGTCTCAGCAGAGACACCTCGGCTACGGCGTTGCGAATTTTTCGTGCGGCTTCCATGCAAGCACCGAGTCTATCCAGGCGCGGCGCCCTACAGCCGGGTCATGGACGCATGCGATCGAGCCATGGCATGTGAACTGCATGGCACAGGGCCGCTCAAACACTTGAGCGGCCAGGACGTCATACTGGCCTGATGGGTTCGCATTCGAAGCTGGCTCGCCTCCAGCAATTCACCACGCTGTCGGTGGCCGCCTGCGCTCTGGCATGGCTGGCGTGGCAATGGCCGCAGGCGCCGGTCCGCGCCGGGGTTGGCTTCGTCGTGATCTGCATGGGTTATTCCATCTTCCTCGCGATCGAGTTCGTGGCCCTGCGACTCGTGGGCGGAGACGGGAGCGCGCCGCGGCCGAGCTGGCGCGAGCTGGCGCGGGCCTGGCTGGGCGAAACAGCTGCCGCCGCTGCGGTGTTTTGCTGGCGCCAGCCCTTTCGCTGGCGCGCGGTGCCCGATCATCCCGAGGCCGCGCCGGCCCGGTCGATGCAACGCGGGGTGGTCTTCATCCATGGTTTCATCTGCAATCGCGGCTTCTGGACCCCCTGGCTCAAACAGTTGCGCCGTCTGGGCCACCCGTTTGTCGCCGTCAACCTCGAGCCGGTGTTCGGCTCGATCGATGAGTACGTCGACATCATCGAGGAGGCCGTAGAGCGCGTCACGCGGGCCACTGGCGCCGCACCGGTGCTGGTGTGCCACAGCATGGGGGGCGTGGCTGCGCGCGCCTGGTTGCGGGCGAGGTCGGCCGACGCTCGCGTACATCGCATCATCACCATCGGATCGCCGCATCACGGCACCTGGCTCGGACGCTTCAGCCATGCCGCCAACGGGCGCCAGATGCGACTGCACAGCGATTGGCTGCGCCAGCTGGGATCGCCGGGCGCTGTCCACAAGTTCACGTGCTGGTACTCGAACTGCGACAACATCGTCTTTCCCACCGCGACCGCCACCTTGGCCGGTGCCGACAACCGCCTGGTTCAGGGCGTGGCGCATGTGGAGCTTGGCTTCCACCCCCGGGTGATGGCCGAATCGCTGGCCTTGATCACGGGCGACGCGCAAGTCCCGCTCTGACGCAAGCCTCGTCAGGCGGCAGCGTCGGCCGCCAGCTCGGCCATCCCTTTCACCCGCTCGTACAAAGGAGCGAAATCCGGCGCCGTCTTGTCGAACAGCTCCTGGATGCTCGCAATGACGAAGTAGGTCTGCTGGTAGCTGTCGATCTTGTAGCGGGTGCGCATGACGCGCTCGATGTCCAGCGGCAGGCGCTGCGGTTGCGGGCTCTCAACCGCATAGCGCAACTCGCCCGGCGAACTCAGGATGCCCGCGCCGTAAGCGCGCAAGCCATCGTGTTGACGAATCAGGCCGAACTCGATGGTGTACCAATACAGGCGACTGAGCAGCTCGCAAGCGCCCAGGCGATGGGCCTTGAGCCCGCCCTTGCCATATTCCTGCATGTGATCGGCAAAGATCGGGTTGAACAGCAGCGGTACATGGCCGAACAGGTCGTGGAAGACGTCCGGCTCCACGATGTAGTCGAACTCCCGGGCCGTGCGGATCCAGTCCGTGACCGGAAACCTGCGATTCGCCAGCAACGTGAAAAACGGGACTTCCGGGATCAACCCGGGGACCGCCACGATTTCCCAGCCGGTTGCCTGCAAGAGGCGCTCGTTGATTTCCTCGAAGCGGGGAATGCGGTCGTTCGCGCCCAGCGAGGGGAGCGCAGCCAGGAACTCGTCGCAGGCCCGTCCCGGCACCAGCGCAGCCTGCCGTTCGTACAGCCGGCGATAGGTGTCGTGGTCGGCCGGGGTGTACCGCTCGTAATTCTGGCGGCAGGTGTAGTCGGCGCCGGCGCGCGAATAGTCGCCGCGCGGTGGGCGTTCGCTGGCGCCATAAACGACGGGTTCGACGGCCATGTTGTTTGCTTCAGGATCGCGGGTCGGGCCCGCGAATGAAATCTCGGCGACGGACCCAACGGCAGGGGCCTTTCAGCCGGGCTTCCTGTTCTCCAGCACCCCGCGGCGCATCTGGTCCAGCTCGATGCTCTCGAACAGCGCCTTGAAATTTCCCTCGCCGAAACCCTCGTCGCCCTTGCGCTGGATGAATTCGAAGAAGATCGGGCCCAGCTGGTTCTCGCTGAAGATCTGCAGCAGCAAAGCGCCTTTCTTGCCGTCCACCAGGATCTTTCTGCGGTGCAGTTCGGCGATGGCTTCGCCGTGCCCCGGGATGCGCTTGTCGATCAGCTCGTAGTAGGTGTCGATGGTATCCAGCAGCTTGACGCCGGCGGCGCGCATCCGGTCCACCGTGTCGTAGAGATTCGTCGAGCCCAGCGCGATGTGCTGGATGCCTTCACCGTGGTACATGTCCAGGTACTCCTGGATCTGGCCGGCCTTGTCGTTGCCCTCTTCGTTGATCGGGATGCGGATCTTGCCGCAGGGGCTGGTCATGGCCTTGCTCTTGACGCCGGTGACCTGGCCTTCGATGTCGAAGTAGCGGATCTCGCGGAAATTGAACAGCCGCTCGTAGAACCCGGCCCATTCGCCCATGCGGCCCCGGTGCACGTTGTGAGTCAGGTGGTCGATGTAGGTCAGGCCGTTGCCAACCGGGTTCAGCGCCTCGTGCGAATCGACACCCGGGAGCGGCTCGAAGTCCACGTCGTAGAAGCCGATGTTGCCGATGTCGCCTTCGCGCGCACCGTTCTTGCCGCGCCAGCGATCGACCAGGTAGATCAGGCTGTCGCCTATGCCCTTGATGGCCGGGATGTTCAGCTCGCCCGGCCCGGCCACCCCGGCATAGCCCCAGGCTCCCAGCTGGACCGCGCGCTCATAGGCCAACTTCGCGTCCTGGACCCGGAAGGCGATCGCGCAAATGCTGGGCCCGTGCTGGCGGGCGAACCGCTGGGCGAACGAATCGGGCTCGGCATTGATGATGAAGTTGATGCCCCCCTGTCGATAGAGCAGCACATTCTTGTGCCGGTGGCGGGCGATGGGCCTGAAGCCCATGCGCTCGAACAGCTTTCCCATGGCCTGGGGATCGGGCGCCGCGTATTCGATGAATTCGAAGCCGTCGGTCCCCATTGGGTTGTCCCAGGCGGACACCTGTTGGGTGACGGATGGGGGCAGGCCCTGGTTCATAGGTTTTCTGGAAGAAAAAAGGTGTCCTCACGATACGGTTTGCACTGATCATTTTTCCGGCGTCTTGCCGGCGCTGAAGGGCGAATGACGCAATAATCAGGCGTAATGACTGAATTACAGGCACTGGACAAGCTCGACAAGGCGATTTTGCGCCGTCTTCAGCACAATGGCCGTGAGACCTATGACCTGGTCGGCGAGCAGGTGGGGCTGTCCGCCAGCGCCGTCTTGCGCCGCGTGAAAAGGCTGGAAGAGGCCGGCGTCATCGACCGCTATGTGGCGCTGGTCAAGCCGGAAGCCGTCGGGCTGGGATTGACGGCCTATCTCAATGTGCGACTGGAAAAGCACACCGAAAGCCACAAGCGCAACCCCATGGACCTGTTTCGCGCCAGCGTGCAGACCTGGCCCGAGGTCGTGGAGTGCGCGGCCGTGACGGGCGAAATGGACTACATGCTGCGGGTGGTGGTGCGGGACATGGCGCATTACAGCCGCTTCATCATGGACACCCTGCTCAAACACCCGAGCGTCGAAGACTGCAAGACCAGTTTCGTGCTGGACCAGGTCAAGGTGACCACAGTCATGCCCGTGTAGCAGCCGGGTCGTTTTTGCTGCTGAAAGGATAGCGGTGCCTCGCCCTTGCCAGATTTGTTACCGGCATTAGGTAGAACTACCTTATCTCAGCAGTTTCTTGACTTTGGTCGTTGCTTCCTCCGTGAAAACCCTTATCTTGGGAGGATGACTGAATTACCGGACAACCAGCCCCAGCCCCAGCCCCAGCCTGTGGTGGTGCCCATCCGTTCACTGGGCCCCAGCCACCGTCAACGCATCCTCAACCACCTGATCGCGCTGGACGAGCACGACCGCTACCTGCGTTTCGGCTATGCCGCCAATGATGAGCAGATTGGCCGCTACGTGCAGGGCCTGGACTTCGATCGCGACGACATCTTCGGCATCTACAACCGCAAGCTCGAATTGCTCGCGATGGCCCATCTGGCTTTTGCGCAAGACCCCTCACATCAGTCCTGCGCCGAGTTCGGCGTATCCGTGCTCAAGAAAGCCCGTGGCCGTCGTTACGGCAGCAGGCTGTTCGAGCGGGCGGTGATGCACGCGCGCAACGAGGGCGTCGACATGCTCTTCATCCATGCGCTCAGCGAAAACACGGCCATGTTGAAGATCGCCCGCAACTCAGGCGCCGTCCTCGAACGGGCGGGCAGCGAAACCGACGCGTACCTGCGGCTGCCGCCGGCTACCCTGGACAGCCGGATGAGCGAAATCGTGGAAGAGCAACTGGCCAAGACCGACTATCACCTCAAAGTGCAGGCCAAGAACTTCTGGGATTTCCTGATGGGCGTGCAGGAAATTCGCCAAGGCGTGCGCGACGCCCGGGACAAAGTCGACCGGCTAAGGTGAGAGCCCTCGCCGCCGGCGCTCCTGCGGCTTGGCGAGTCCCTCGGGGGGAGGGCGCGGCAACGTTAGTTGCGAGCGGAAAGGGCGGCAACCTACCTTTCCGCTATCCTATTGATCCCGCAACTACCGCACGTCCTGCAACCCTAGGCTGTGTCCGACCCGCACCCCGCGCGCGTCTCTCCTGAGAAGGAAGACAAGCGAACTTTTCTGCAGAAGATCGCCGAGTTCATCCATCCGGGGCCGGACTCCAAGGCCGAACTGATCGAAACCCTGGCCGAGGCCGAAGACAACGACATCATCGGCGCCGACTCGCGGGTGATGCTCGAGGGCGTGCTCCGGATGGCCGAACTCACGGCGGGCGACGTGATGGTGGCCGCGCCGCGCATGGACCTGATCAACATCGATTCGCCCTACGACGAGATCCTGCACACCGTCATCGACACGGCGCATTCGCGCTTCCCGGTGGTCGAAGGCGACCGCGAGAACATCATCGGGATCCTGCTGGCGAAGGATCTGCTCAAGCTGCAGCGTGCTCCCGAATTGAATATTCGCGCCCTGTTGCGCCCCGCCGTGTTCGTGCCCGAGACCAAGGGCCTGAACGACCTGCTGCGCGAGTTCCGCGGCAACCGCAATCACCTGGCCATCGTGATCGACGAGTTCGGGCGCGTGGCGGGCCTTATCACCATCGAGGACGTGCTCGAGCAGATCGTCGGCGAGATCGAGGACGAGTTCGACATCGACGAGGACGAGGGCGATATCTTCGGACTGGCGGATCGCACCTACCGGGTCAGCGGCGACACCTCCATCGAGCGCGTCGGCGAAGCCTTCGGCGTGACGCTGGAACCCAAGGACGCGGACCAGGACTTCGACACCATCGGCGGACTGATCGCCCACGAAATGGGCCATGTGCCCAAGCGGGGCGAGCATTACACGCTGTCGGGCCTGAACTTCGTGGTGCTGCACACCAAGGGCGGCGCCGTGCGCTGGTTCAAGGTTTCGCCGGTGGGACTCGACGACGCGACGGGTTGACGCGCTTGGTGGCATCTCTTGCCCCGTTCGCGCTCGCCTTGCTGGCCGGTTTCGCCCAGGCCGTTTCGATCGCGGCCCCCTGGGATGGCCAGCCGCTGTGGTGGCTGCAACTGCTGTCGCTGGCCACCCTGGGCTGGCTGGCCCAGCGCAGCGCTTCATGGCAGCAGGCCGGGCTGCTGGGCTGGGCCTTCGCCACCGCCTGGCTGACCGGCGTCTTCTGGTGGCTCTTCATTTCCATGCATCGCTACGGCGGCCTGCCGGCGCCGCTGGCCGCTATCGCCGTGCTGGGGTTGGCGGCCTTCCTTTCGCTCTACTACGCGATGGCCATCGCGGTGTTTGCGGCCCTGGACCGGCCCAACGCGATCGGCCGTGGCCTGCTGTTCGCTGCGCTCTGGCTGCTGGCTGAACTCCTGCGTGTCACCTGGTTCACGGGATTCCCCTGGGGCGCGGGCGGTTACGCGCATGTCGATGGTCCACTGGCGTTTCTGGCGCCTCAGGTGGGCGTGCACGGCATCGGCTTTGTCGCCGCGCTGCTCGCCTTCGGGCTGTCGCTGTTGCCTCGCCCTGGCACCCTGCGCTCATGGCGCTACTGGGCGGTGCTGGCCGGCGGCGCGGTGCTGCTGGCAGCCTGCAACATGACCGCAGTGCCCCGCCAGGCGCCCGCTCCCCGGCCGCGGCTTTCGGTCGCGCTCCTGCAAGGCAATATTCCACAAGACGAGAAATTCCAGGGCGGCTCCGGCATCCCTCTGGCTTTGGACTGGTACGGCCGGCAATTGCGCGACAGCACCGCCAGTTTGGTCGTCGCACCCGAAACCGCCATTCCGATGCTGCCCCAGCAATTGCCCGCCGGTTATATGGACGCGCTGCGTGCGCGCTTCGCCCAGGGCGGACAGGCAGCGCTGATCGGTATTCCGCTGGGCGGCATGCGCGAGGGCTACACCAACTCGGCGATCGGACTCAAGCCCGGCGCCCCGGTCTACCGGTACGACAAGCACCATCTGGTGCCGTTCGGCGAATTCATCCCGCCGCTGTTCCGGTGGTTCACCGACATGATGAACATCCCCCTGGGCGACTTCAAGCGCGGCGCCATCGGCCAGCCTTCCTTCGAGTGGCAAGGGCAGCGGCTGGCCCCCAACATCTGCTACGAAGACCTGTTCGGTGAAGAACTGGGCGCCCACTTTGCCGATCCGGCCGCGGCACCGACCATCCTGGTCAATCTCAGCAACATCGGCTGGTTCGGCGACACCATCGCCATCGACCAGCACCTGCAAATCAGCCGGATGCGGGCGCTGGAGTTCGACCGGCCGATGATCCGCGCCACCAACACCGGAGCCACCGTGATCATCGACCACCGCGGCCGTGTGACGCATTCCCTGCCGCGCTATACGCGCGGTGTCCTCACCGGCGAGGTCGAGGGGCGAAGCACCATCACCCCCTATGCCTGGTGGGTCTCGCGCCTGGGACTCTGGCCCTGGTGGCTGCTGGCGCTGGGCATCGCCGCCGCGGCCCTGTGGTGGCAGCGCGCCGGCCCGTCAGCGTTCGCTCGTTTGCCGCCTTCCGTCGATTGAGGCGCTGTTTCCGGCGGGTTCTCGCTTTGCCAGCGGCCCAGCCCCGTAAAATCAACGGTTTGCCCGCGTCCCGGTTTCCCGCATGTTGACCTTCCAGCAAATCATCCTGAAGTTGCAGTCCTATTGGGACGCCCAGGGCTGCGCCTTGCTCCAGCCCTATGACATGGAGGTCGGCGCCGGCACTTCGCACACGGCCACGTTCCTGCGCGCCCTGGGGCCGGAGCCCTGGAAGGCGGCCTATGTCCAGCCCAGCCGCCGCCCCAAGGACGGTCGCTATGGCGAAAATCCGAACCGCCTGCAGCACTACTACCAGTACCAGGTGGTGCTCAAGCCCGCCCCGGCCAACATCCTGGAGCTGTACCTGGGCTCGCTCGAAACGCTGGGGTTCGATCTGAAGAAGAACGACATCCGCTTCGTCGAGGACGATTGGGAAAATCCGACGCTGGGCGCCTGGGGCCTGGGCTGGGAAGTCTGGCTCAACGGGATGGAGGTGACGCAATTCACCTATTTCCAGCAGGTCGGCGGCATCGACTGCAAGCCGATCACGGGCGAGATCACCTACGGCCTCGAGCGGCTGGCGATGTACCTGCAGGAGGTGGACAACGTCTACCACCTGAAGTGGACCGAGGACCTGAGTTACGGCGACGTCTACCTGCAAAACGAGAAAGAGCAGTCGGCCTACAACTTCGAGCACAGCGATGTGCAGTTCCTGTTCACGGCTTTCGCCGCGCACGAGAAGCAGGCGAAGTACCTGATGGAGCAGCAATTGGCGCTGCCGGCCTACGAGCAGGTGCTCAAGGCCGCGCACAGCTTCAACCTGCTGGACGCGCGCGGCGCGATCAGCGTCACCGAGCGCGCGGCCTACATAGGGCGCATCCGCAACCTGGCGCGCAGCGTGGCACAGAGCTACTACGACAGCCGCGAGCGGCTGGGCTTCCCGATGGCCCCACGCGAGTGGGTCGCGGCCCTGCAGCAGAAAGCGGCGTGAAGCGATGACCCACCGCAACCTGCTGGTCGAATTGTTCGTGGAAGAACTGCCGCCCAAGGCGCTCAAGAAACTGGGCCACGCTTTTGCCGGCGCGCTGTTCGAGCAGCTCAAGGCCCAGGGCCTGGCCTCGGCGGAATCGAACCTCACGTCGTTTGCCTCACCCCGCCGATTGGCGGCGCATGTCACCGCGGTATCAGAACGGGCACCCGATAAGTCGGTGTCGCAGAAACTGATGCCGGTGAGCGTGGCCCTGGATGGCTCGGGCAATCCCACTCCCGCCTTGCTGAAGAAGCTGCAGTCGCTGGGCGCTGATGCCTCGGCCGTGTCGAAGCTCCGACGCGCGCTGGATGGCAAGGCTGAGGCGTTGTTCATGGACTCGATTGCCAAGGGCTTGACCTTGGAGCACGGCTTGGCAAAGGCATTTCAGGAAGCGTTGGATAAGCTGCCCATTCCCAAGGTTATGACCTACCAGCTCGCTGACGGCTGGGATACGGTGAACTTTGTTCGACCGGTTCACGGCTTGGTCGCACTTTACGGCGCCGATATCGTGCCCCTCCATAAGTTCGGCCTTGACGCCGGCCGCGAAACCCACGGACACCGTTTCGAAGCCGCAGTCGATCCGGTGCGATTCAAGGACGCGGACAGTTATGCCGCTACGCTGGAACGCGACGGCGCCGTCATCGCCAGCTTCGAGGCCCGTCGCGCCGAGATCGTGCGCCAGCTGGACGCCGCGGCCGCCAAGGTGGGCGGCGGTGCCAGGGTGATTCAGGACGAAGCGCTGCTCGATGAAGTGACGGGGCTGGTCGAGCGGCCCAACGTGCTGGTGTGCGAGTTCGAGAAGGCCTTCCTCGAGGTGCCGCAGGAATGCCTCATCCTCACGATGAAGGCCAACCAGAAGTATTTCCCGCTGCTCGACGTGCACGGCAAGCTCACCAACAAGTTCCTGGTGGTGAGCAACATCCGTCCCGCGGATCCGAGTGCCGTGATCGGCGGCAACGAGCGGGTGGTGCGCCCGCGCTTGGCTGACGCCAAATTCTTCTTCGACCAGGACCGCAAGAAGACCCTGGAGTCTCGCGTGCCCGAGTTGGCCAAGGTGGTCTATCACAACAAGCTGGGGACCCAGGGCGACCGGGCGGAGCGCGTACGCGCCATCGCCAAGGTCATCGGCGCGCAACTGGGGAGCGACGCGCTTGCCGCGCATGCCGACCAGGTGGCCCTGCTGGCCAAGGCCGATCTGGTGACCGACATGGTGGGCGAGTTCCCGGAACTGCAAGGCACGATGGGCCGCTATTACGCGCTCAACGACGGCCTGGGCCACGAGATGGCGGACGCGATCGAGGATCACTACAAGCCGCGCTTCGCCGGCGACACCTTGCCGCGCAACCCCGTGGGCCTCGCCGTCGCCCTGGCCGACAAGCTGGAGACCCTGGCCGGGCTGTTCGCCATCGGCCAGCTGCCCACTGGCGAGAAGGATCCCTTCGCACTGCGCCGTCATGCCCTGGGCATCGTCAGGATGCTGATGGAGAAAGACCTGCCGCTGTCGCTGGACGAGTTGGTGGGCGAGGCGGTGGCGCTGTTTCCCCCGGCCGACGCGAAGACGTCCGGCCTGCTGTCGGAGTTCATTTACGAGCGTCTGGCCGGTTCCCTGCGCGAGCAAGGCTACAGCGCCCAGGAGGTGGATGCCGTGCTGGCGTTGCGTCCGCAGCGCCTGGGCGACGTGGCCAAGCGGCTGGCCGCGGTCCGCGCCTTCGCGGCCCTGCCTGAGGCCCCAGCCCTGGCCGCTGCCAACAAACGGATCGGCAACATCCTGAAGAAGGCCGACAAGGCCGACGCCCATGTGAGCGAGGTGCTGCTGCGCGAGCCGGCCGAGCAGGCTCTGTTCGCGGCGATGAAGGATGTGACGCCCCGCGCCGCCAGACAGTTCGAGGCCGGCGATTACACGGCCTCGTTGCAGACCCTGGCCGCATTGCGCGCACCGGTCGACGCTTTTTTCGACGGTGTGATGGTCAATGCCGAAGAAGCCGATCTGCGCCTCAACCGCCTCGGCCTGTTGGCCATCTTGTACAGTGCCATGAACCGGGTCGCGGACCTTTCGCGGCTGGCGACCTGATCGCACCATGAAACTCGTCATCCTCGATCGCGACGGAACCATCAACGCCGACAGCGAGGACTACGTCAAGTCGCCCGACGAGTGGACGCCGCTGCCCGGTGCCATCGAAGCCATCGCGCGGCTCAACCACGCGGGCTGGCACACGGTCATCGCGTCCAATCAGTCGGGCCTGGGCCGCGGGCTGTTCGACGTGGCCTCGCTCAACGCCATGCACGCCAAGATGCACAAGATGCTGGCGGCGCAGGGCGCACGGATCGACGCGGTGTTCTATTGCCCGCACAGCCCGGACGAAGGCTGCCACTGCCGCAAGCCCCTGCCGGGCTTGTTCGAGCAGATCGGCGAGCGCTTCGGGGTCGACCTCAAGGGGACGCCGGCGGTGGGCGACGGGCTGCGCGACCTGCAGGCCGGCGTCGCCGTGGGCTGCGAGCCGCACCTGGTGCTGACCGGCAAGGGCGCCGCGTTTCGCGGCCAGCCCCTGCCCCAGGGGTTTCCGGCCGGCACGCAGGTCCATGAAGACCTCGCAGCATTCGCGGACTACCTGATCGCCCGCAGCGCCGGGCCCAAAGCAGCTCCCTGATTCGCGCCGCATGGCCTTCCTCCGTTCAGTGCTGCACGCTGCCTGGATGCTGCTGACGGTGGTGCCCTGGGGGATTTACATGGTGGTGTCTTCCCACTGGCGCAACAGCACACAGCTGTGGTGGATGGCGGTGCGCTGGGTGAGCTGGGCGGTCGCCGGGGCGCGGGTCATCCTGGGCATCCAGGTGCGCGTCACGGGCATGGACAACCTGCCCCTGGGCCAGACCAGCCCGGCGATCCTGCTGGTCAAGCACCAGTCGACGTTCGAGACTTTCCTGATGCCCACGCTGATGCCGCATCCGCTGGCCTATGTGTTCAAGAGGGAGTTGCTGCGCGTGCCATTTTTCGGCTGGGCCATGGGCCGGCTGGACATGATCCACATCGACCGCGGCCTGCGGGCGCAGGCTTTCAACAGGGTGGTGGAGCAGGGCAAGCGGCTGCTGGCGCAGGGGATCTGGATCATCATCTTCCCCGAGGGCACGCGCATCCCGCGTGGCCAGAAGGGGACGTACAAGCACGGTGGCACCCGGCTTGCGGTGGAAACCGGAGCGCCGGTGATACCGATCGCCGTCACTTCCGCCAAGGTCTGGCCGCGCAAGGCCTTCATCAAGCGGGCCGGTGTGGTGGACGTGGCTATCGGCAAGCCGATTCCCAGCCAGGGCCGCGAACCCGATGAATTGATGCGGGAGGTCGAGGCCTGGATCGAATCGGAAATGCGCCGGCTCGATCCCGACGCTTACATTTAGCGCGTGCCGCGAGCGCACGCCGCAGCTAAACTCACGGACCATGCACCGGCTGTTGCAGCTCACGCTCGATTTCTTCGATTCCACGCCTTCCGCTCCAGCCCCGGCTACCGGGCCCAGGGAGCGCCCTGGGCGCCAGCCCAGGCCCAAGGCCGCTCCGCCGGTATCGACATCGGTCGATACCGCCGAACGGCTCGACACGGTGCTGGCGCCGGCGTCGTTCCGCCATCCGCGCGCCAACCGCGAGGCGGTGCTGGGCGACGCGGTGGTGGCGTACGAGTTTCGGCGCGGCCGGCACCGCAATATCGGCTTCATGGTGGGACCGGAGGGGCTCACCGTGAGCGCGCCCAAATGGGTGCCGCTGTACGAGGTCGATGCCGCCTTGCAGGACAAGTCCGGCTGGATCACGCGCAAGCTGGGCGACGCGCACGAACGGCACCAGCGCGCGGAATCGGCCCGCATCGATTGGCGCGACGGCGCCATGTTCCCCTTCCTGGGCGAGCAGGTGATCGTGGTGCTGGACCCGCGCCATGCGTTCGATGAAATCGGCGCCGTGCTCAATACCGAAGGCGACGCGCTGCCCGGCGTGCCGCGCCACACGCTCCATGTGGGCCTGCCCCAGAACGCGCAGGCCGAGCAGGTCCGCGACGCCGTGCAGGCCTGGCTGATGCGGCAGGCCAAACGCCTGTTCGCCGAGCGCCTCGATCATTTCGCGCCGCAGCTGGGCGTGAAGTGGCGCAAGCTGGTCCTGAGCAACGCCGGCACGCGCTGGGGGACGGCCCATTCCGACGGTTTGATCCGCCTGAACTGGCGCCTGATCCATTTCCGGCTGCCGGTGATCGACTACGTGGTCGCGCACGAATTGAGCCACCTGCGGGTGATGGACCACAGTCCGCGCTTCTGGGATACGGTGAGCACCGTCGTCCCCGAGTACGCGCAACTGCGACGCCAGCTCAAGGACGAGGCACTGGCGCCCTGGTGAAGCCCGACGTGCCGTTCCCGCGCCAGTCAGGCTCCCCCGAACCACCCCAGCCGGCCGGACCGCAGGGCCCGCCGGCGCAGGGCGCATCGCAGCAGCTGCACGGCAGGATGAGCCTGCAGGAGCGGCTCACGATGCTGGTGGTGATTTCGCTGCTGCCGCTGGCGGCACTGGTGATCTGGTTTGCCGTCGCAGAAATGCGGGCGGCGACGCGGCTGGTGGAGACGCAGCTGAAGTTTTCCGCCTCGCTGGTGGCTGCGCACCAGGACCTCATCGTGGAATCGGCCGAACACCTGCTCGGCGCGATCAGCGCCATGCCGGAAATGCGCTCGGTGCAGCGCAACGGCTGCGAGCGCTACTTCGAACAGCTGCGCGGACGCTATCCGATGTACGCGAACATCGGGCTGGCCGACCTCCAGGGCAGGGTCGTCTGCCACGCCAACGCCCGCAATGGTGATTTCAACATCGCCGACCGGCCTTATTTCAGCCGGGCCGTGGCCGAGCGGCGCTTTGTCATGGGGGCGACGGTGTTCGGCAGATCGACGGCGCGTTGGGTGATTCCCTTCGCCCAGCCCGTGTTCGACGGGGACCGCGTGAGCGGCGCGGTGTTCGCCACGCTCGACCTGGCTGTTGCGGGCGCGGCATTGACCGGCACCGAATTGCCGACTGGAGCGCGGGTCGCAGTGGCCGATCGGCGCGGCGTGGTGCTGATGGAGCACCCACCCGCCTCCGAGGACTCGGGCCAGCGCACAGTCTTGGTCCCGGCGGTCCTGGGCGCTGCGCAGCAGATGACACCGGGCAGCGGCGAATGGGACGACCCGTCCGGCGAGCGGCGCCTCTACGCCTTCGCGCCCAGTCACACGCTGGCCGGCGAGGGCTTCCTGGCTTCGGTCAGCCTGGACCGGGCGCAGGTGATCGGCGCTGCCCTGCGCAGCCTGCGCTATGAATTGCTGGCGCTGGCGTTCGCCCTGGTGGCCAGCGGCCTGGCCGCATGGTGGATCGGCGGCCGGATGATTGTCAAGCCGGCGCGGCAGATCGTCGGAGCGGTGCGGCAACTCGAGCGAGGCCGGCTCGCGGCGCGCGTGCCGTTGCAGCCCGGCTTGCAGCGCGGCGAATTCGCCCGGATTGCCTCCGCCTTCAACCTGATGGCCGAATCGTTGCAGCTGCGCCAGGCCGATCTGGAAGCTGAACTGGGCCGCAGCCGCAGCGCCTATGCGATCCTGGACCTCGTTCTCAACAGCATGGACGAAGCCCTGGTGGCCGTGACGCGGGCCGGCCAGTTCCTGATGTTCAACGAGGCAGCGGCCCGGCTGTTTCCCTTGGACGGGCCGCCGCTGGTGCCACAGCAGTGGGCCGAGCACCTGGGCTTCTATCGCCCCGATGGGGTCACCCCCTACCTGACCGACGAGCTGCCGATGGTCCGGGCGGCGCGCGGCGAGTCGGGGCGCCATGAACAGCTGGTCGTGCGCAATGCGCGGGTGCCCGAAGGCCGGCTGCTGCAATGCAGCTGGCAGCCGATCCACGGCGAGGCCGGCACCCGGGGCGGGTTGGTGGTGTTCACGGACGTGACCGAACTGCAGCGGCTGCAGGCGGAGCAAGCCGCGCAGTTCGACGAGTTGCGTGAAACCCAGCGCAAGCTGATCGAGACGCAACGAGTCGGCCGCGTGGGCAACTGGGAGATGAACCTGCAAACCGGGCGGCTGTGGTGGTCCGATGAGGTGTACGGGCTGTTCGGTCTCACGCGTGAGCAGTTCGATCTCAGCCTCGAAGGATTCGTCCGGTGGATCCACCCGGATGACCGCGCCAAGATGAAGCCCTTCCGCGACATGGCGGTGCACAGCGGCAAGGCGGTGAATGTCGAATACCGCGTGGTCAAGCCGGACGGCACGATCAGATGGATGCAGGAAACCGCCGAGGTCAGGCAAGACGGGCAGAACGAGCCGGTCTGGTTCGGCGGCGTGGTACAGGACATCACCGAGCGCAAGCAGGCCGAGGCCGACCTGCTGCTGCTGCGCAAGGCGGTGGCCCAGCTCAACGACATCGTGCTGATCACCGAGGCGGACCCGATCGAGCCGCCGGGCCCGCGAATCGTGTTCGTCAACGAAGCGTTCGAACGCCTGACCGGCTACACCGCGCAGGAGGCCATCGGCAACACCCCGCGGATGTTGCAGGGGCCGAAAACCGATCGCGCGGCGCTCGATCGCATCCGCGCGGCCCTGTCGCAGGGGCAGCCGGTGCGCGAGGAATTGATCAACTATGCCAAGGACGGGCGCCAGTTCTGGCTCGACCTGGACATCATTCCCCTGGCTGACGAGAAGGGTGGGTTCAGCCACCTGATCGCCGTCGAGCGCGATATCACATCGCGCAAGCAGGCCGAGCGCGCGCTGAGGGACAGCGAGCGGGAGCTGCATGGCTACACCGAGATGCTCCAGCGCGCCACCGAGGCGGCCCAGGCCATCACGGCGCATGCGTCGGTGGAAGGGACCTTGCGGGAGGTCGCCGCGCAGACCCGCCGGGTGATCGGCGCCCACCAGGCCATGGTGAGCCTGACCCCGGGACAGGATCGGAGCCAGTGGCTCAGTTCGCTGTCGCTCTCGGAGAAATACGCCGCGGGGAACGGATACCAAGGGCGGCTGGACGCTTCGGGTTTGACAGCGCTGGAGCTCGAGCCGGGCCAGACCTTGCGGCTGACGCAAGCCGAACTCGAGGCGCATCCACGCTGGCGCGGCCTGGGTCAACGGCCGGACACCCATCCGCCGCTGCGTGGCCTGCTGGCGGTGCCGCTGGTCGGCGGTGACGGGGAGAACATCGGCTCGCTCAAGCTGTCCGACAAGAGCGAAGGCGACTTCACGCAGCGCGACCAGTATGTTGCGCTGGAGCTCGCGCAGCTGGCGTCGGTCGCCATCGAGAACGGCAGGCTGTTCGCCCAGATCCGTGATCTCAACGCCAGCCTGGAAGTGCGCATCGCGGATCGAACGGCGCAACTGGCGCGGCAGAGTCAGCTGTACCGGACTTTGGCGGAGCAGGCGCCTGAGGTGATTTGGCATACGGACGCGAAGGGCCGGACCACCTTCCTGAATCGCGCCTGGTACGACCTGGTGGGCGGCGGCGGCGACGATGGGCTGGGGAACGGTTGGCTCAAGCGCGTTCATCCGGACGATGTCGAGGATGTCCGGCGGAAATGGCTCCGATCGCGCGAGACACTCGAACCCTACATGGGCATCCGGCGCATCCTCGCCAAGGACGGCAGCTACCACACCATGTCCTACAAGGCCGCGCCCGTGCTCGACGAGGACGGCCAGGTGGCCTTCTGGGTGGGCATCGACGCCGACATCACGGAATTCAAGGCCATCGAGGCCGCATTGCGCAGCTCTAACCGCGATCTCGAGGCATTCTCCTATTCCATCTCGCATGAGCTGCGTGCGCCGCTGGGGGCGATCGGCGGCTTCAGCCACGCGCTGGCGCTCAACCTCGAAGGGCATCCCGAGCCGCGCGTCGGGCACTATCTGGCGCGCATCCAGGCCGGGGTGCTGAAGATGGAGCAATTCATCGAAGCCTTGTTGTCGCTTGCCAAACTGGTGCGCGCGCCCTTGCGCTACGAGACAGTGGACCTGAGCGCGATCGCCCGCGAGATCATGGAAGGCCTGCAGATGCAGCAGCCCGAACGCCAGGCCAGCGTGCGGGTGCAGGACAACCTGGTCGTGCAAGGCGACGCGCGCCTGCTGCGACTGGTGATGGAAAACCTGCTGGGCAACGCCTGGAAATTCACTTCACGCCAGGACGCGGCGCTGATCGAGGTCGGCAAACTGGAGGACGGCACGGCCTTCTTCGTGCGCGACAACGGCGTGGGGTTCGACATGGTGTACGCCGGCAGGCTGTTCGGCGCCTTCCAGCGACTGCACACCGAAGCCGAGTTTCCCGGCACGGGCATCGGTCTGGCCACGGTGAGTCGCATCATGGAACGCCACCAGGGCATGGTCTGGGGCGAATCACAGCCGGGTCAGGGCGCCAGCTTCTTCTTCACGCTTTCGGAATCGACGCCGCCGGCCTGGCTGGCAGGCGCGAGCCCGGTCTAGCGGCGCGGCGAGCGGCCCTTACGCCGGAGCGAAGCGGTAGACGCCGTCCTCGCCCTGCAGGCGGCGCAGCGTGCCGGCGAACCACAGCGCGTGCAAATGGGCGATGGACTCGCCCATCGCGAAGGTGGTCTGGTGCAGGTCGAGCTTGCGCTTGAACAGCACCGGCAACAGATCGGCCGCGGTCTGCGGCCGGACGGCACAGGCTTCCACAACTTCGGCGAGGCGATCGCGATGATGGTCGTTCAGCTGCTTGATGCGCTCGTGCAGGCCGCGGAACGGCTTGCCGTGCGAGGGCAGGACCAGCGTGTCCTCGGGCAGGCCCTTGAACTTGTCGATGGAATCGAGGAAGGACTGCAGCGGGTTGGATTCGGGTTCGATGTCGTGGACGCTCACGTTGGTCGAGATGCGCGGCAGCATCATGTCGCCGCTGATCAGGACCTTGAGCGAATCGCAATAGAGCGCGATGTGCTCGGGCGCATGGCCGTAGCCGCTGATGCACCGCCAGTCGCGACCGCCGATGCGCACCGTCTTGCCGTCCTGCATCCGGTGGAAGGCGCGCGGGACGTCCGGCACCATGCTGGGGTAATAGCTGGCCCGGCCGCGGATCTTCTCGAGCGAGTCCGGGTCGGCCAGGCCGTGGCGGGCGAAAAAGTCGGCCGCCGCCGGCCCGCCAAAGCCGGTGGTGCTCATGGAGGCGATCCGCGCGGCGCTGAAATCGGTGGCGCTGATCCACAGCGGCGCCTGCCAGCGCTCGCACAGCCAGTGCGCCAGGCCGATGTGGTCCGGGTGCATGTGGGTGACGATGACCCGCAGAATCGGCAGGCCTTCGAGCTGGGTGTCGAAGATCCGCTGCCACTGGGCCTTGGACTCGTCGCGCGTGATGCAGCAATCCACCACCGTCCAGCCTGTGCGCCCGTCGATCTCGTCGCGCAACAGCCACAGGTTGATGTGGTCCAGCGCGAAAGGCAGGGCCATGCGGATCCAGCGGGCCGCGGGCGCCAGCCCGGTGCTCTCGCCGCGCACCACTTCCATGGTGTTGCCCGGGGCCGGCATGGCGTCGCCCAACGGGTAATGCAGCAGCTTTTCAAGCGGATTCATGGGCGGTTCCGGGAGAGGGGTCGGTCGGGATTGACGTTGACGTAAACGTCATATGTAATCGCCATTGTAGGGACGCACGCATGACCCCACTGTCCCGAGTCATACATCACACCCCGATGGCCACAACCACTTACACGATCAGCGACCTGGCGAAAGAGTTCGACCTCACCACCCGCGCCATGCGCTTCTACGAAGACATGGGCCTGTTGCGGCCGGAGCGCCTGGGCCCGGGCGGGCGCAACCGCGTCTACAGCGCGCGCGACCGCACCCGCCTGAAGCTCACGCTGCGCGCCAAGCGCCTCGGGCTGTCGCTGACCGAGGCCCGGGAAATCATCGACATGTACGACAGCCCGCGCGACACCGGGCCCCAGCTGCGGAAATTCCTGGCCGTGCTGGCCGAGCACCGCAGACAGCTCGAAGAGCAGATGGCCGACCTGCAGGCCAACCTCGACGAGGTCAAGGTGCATGAAAAGGAGGCGCGCGCGCTGCTGGCACGGGCCGAGAAATCGCGGCAGGCCGTGCATAATTGACGTTTACGTCAACGTCAATCATGCCCACGCCATGAGCGCCCCGCGCTTCGAACCCAAGGATCCGGATTACGCCGCCCGGGTGCGCGCCAGTTTCGCCCGCCAGGCCGCCATGAAGACCATAGGCGCCACGCTGGCGTCGGTGGAGCCGGGCATCGTGGTGATCGAGCTGCCCTGGGCGCAGGAGCTGACCCAGCAGCATGGTTTCCTGCACGCCGGCATGGTGGCCACGGCGTTGGACTCGGCCTGCGGCTACGCGGGGTTCAGCCTGATGCCGGTCGGCGCGGCGGTGCTGACCATCGAATACAAGATCAACCTGCTGGCGCCGGCCCGGGGCCCCCGCTTTCGCATGGTCGGCGAGGTCGTCAAACCCGGCCGCACGATCACGGTGGTCGAGGGCCGGGCCTACTCGGTCGAGCCCGGCGGCGAAAAACTCATCGCCACCATGGGCTGCACCCTGATGGCCGTGGTCGGCCGCGACGAAATCCAGCATTGAAAACCGCATCCAGGAGCGCAGATGAATTTCCCAGGACTTGACTTCCAGCTCGGCGAAGACGCAGAGGCCCTGCGCGACACCGTGCGGGCGTTCGCCGAGGCCGAGATCGCACCACGTGCCGCCGAGATCGACCGCAGCGACCAGTTCCCGATGGACTTGTGGCGCAAGATGGGCGAGCTCGGCGTGCTGGGCATCACCGTGCCCGAGGAATACGGCGGCGCGAACATGGGCTATGTGGCCCACATGGTGGCCATGGAGGAAATTTCCCGGGCCTCGGCCTCGGTCGGATTGTCCTATGGGGCGCACAGCAACCTGTGCGTCAACCAGATCAAGCGCAATGGCAGTCCGGAGCAGAGGCGCAGGTACCTGCCCAAGCTGATTTCGGGCGAGCATGTCGGCGCCCTGGCCATGAGCGAGACGGGCGCGGGCAGCGACGTGATCTCGATGAAGCTCAGGGCCGAGGACAAGGGCGGGTATTTCCTGCTCAACGGCAACAAGATGTGGATCACCAACGGTCCCGACGCGCACACCCTGGTGGTCTATGCCAAGACCGAGCCGGAACTGGGCGCGCGCGGCGTCACCGCCCTGTTGGTCGAAAAGGGAATGAAGGGCTTTTCGATCGCGCAAAAGCTGGACAAGCTGGGCATGCGCGGGTCGCACACCGGCGAGCTGGTGTTCCAGAACGTCGAGGTGCCGGCTGGTAATGTGCTGGGCAGCGTGAACGGCGGCGCGAAAGTGCTGATGAGCGGGCTGGATTACGAGCGCGCCGTGCTGGCTGCCGGCCCGATCGGCATCATGCAGGCGGTGATGGACAACGTGGTGCCCTACATCCACGACCGCAAGCAGTTCGGCCAGAGCATCGGCGAATTCCAGCTGATCCAGGGCAAGGTGGCCGACATGTACACCGTGCTGCAGGCGGCTCGCGCCCTGTGCTACACCGTCGGCAAGAACCTGGACATGCTGGGCGCGGAACATGTGCGCAAGGTGCGCAAGGATTGCGCCTCGGTGATCCTGTGGTGCGCCGAGAAGGCGACCTGGATGGCCGGTGAGGGCATCCAGATCTTCGGCGGCAACGGCTACATCAACGAGTACCCGCTGGGCCGGCTGTGGCGCGACGCCAAGCTGTACGAGATCGGAGCGGGTACCAGCGAGATCCGCCGCATGCTGATCGGCAGGGAGCTGTTCGCCGAAACCATGTGAAGAGTCACGGCCGGCGAAAATGGCGCTTATGACTTCTTCCTCGCTGCAAGACCTGTTCGTCCACAACCGCGAGTGGGCCGCCCGGATGGAGCGCGAACGCCCGGGGTTTTTCAGCAACCTGACCCAGCAGCAGCGCCCGCGCTACATGTGGATCGGCTGCTCCGACAGCCGGGTGCCGGCCAATCAGATCACCGGGCTGGAGCCGGGCGAGGTGTTCGTGCACCGCAACGTGGCGAACGTGGTGGTTCCCACCGACCTGAACTGCCTGTCGACCATCCAGTTCGCGGTCGACCAGCTGAAGGTCCGACACCTGATGGTGGTCGGCCACTACGGCTGCGGCGGCGTGCAGGCCGCACTCGAGGGCATCCGTGTGGGACTGGCCGACAACTGGCTGCAGCACGTCAAGGACGTGCGCAACTGCCACAGCGCCCTGCTGGAGGCGCTGCCGCAAGCGCAGCGGATGGATGCGCTGTGCGAGCTCAATGTGATCGAGCAGGTGGTCAACGTGGCGCACACCACCGTGATGCAGGACGCCTGGCAGCGCGGCCAGCGCGTCGTCCTGCATGGCTGGGTGTATGGCGTGTCCGACGGGCTGCTCAAGGACCTGCACGTCACGGCAGGCGACAGCGAACACCTGGCAACGGCGTACCGCGCAGCCGTGGCGGCGGTGGCGACCCGCGCGGCGCCAATCCGCTAGCGCGAGGCCGGGCCCATGTTTCCCCAACGCCTCGACTCCCCGCTGGCCTACGGCATCGCCAAGGCGATGATGGACGGCTTCAACCGGCACTACCGGCTGTTTCGCACCGAGTCGGCCCGCGCCAAGCACCGCTTCGAAACCGCCGACTGGCACGGCCAGCAGCGGGCCCAGCGCGAGCGCATCGAGTTCTATGACCTGCGGGTGAAGGAAGCGACGGCGCGGCTGGAGAGGGAATTCAAGGCCGGGGAGCAGCCCATGGACGTGTGGCAGCAGGTCAAGCTGCACTACATCGGCCTGCTGGTGGACCACCACCAGCCCGAGCTGGCCGAGACCTTCTTCAACTCGGTTACCACCAAGATCCTGCACCGGACGCACTTCCACAACGACTTCATCTTCGTGCGGCCGGCCGTGAGCACCGAGTACATCGAGAACGACGAGCCCGCCGCGACGCCCACCTACCGCGCCTACTACCCGACGCGCGAGAGCCTGGGCGCGACCATCGTGCGCATCATCGACAACTTCCAGCTGCAGCGGCCCTTCGACGACCTGCAGCGCGACGCCGGCTACGTGCTGGAAGCGATCAGCGGGCGGCTGCACCAGGTCACCCTGCGCGCCAACTTCCAGATCCAGGTGCTGTCGTCGCTGTTCTTCCGCAACAAGGGCGCCTACGTGGTCGGCAAGATCATCAACGGCTTCAACGAGATTCCGTTCGCGCTGCCGATCCTGCACAACCGCGCAGGCAAATTGATGATCGACGCCTGCCTGTTCGGCGAGGACGACCTGCAGGCGCTGTTCTCCTTCGCGCGGGCGTACTTCATGGTCGACATGGAGGTGCCATCTGCCTATGTGCAGTTCCTGCGCTCGCTGATGCCGCGCAAGCCGCGCAACGAGATCTACAACGCGCTGGGGCTGGCCAAGCAGGGCAAGACGCTGTTCTACCGCGACTTCCTCTACCACCTGAAGCATTCCAGCGACAAGTTCCGCATCGCGCCCGGCATCAAGGGCATGGTGATGCTGGTGTTCGACCTGCCATCGTTCCCCTACGTCTTCAAGCTGATCAAGGACTATTACCCGCCACAGAAGGACACCACGCGCGAGCAGATCAAGGGCAAGTACCTGCTGGTCAAGCAGCACGACCGGGTCGGGCGCATGGCCGACACGCTCGAATACAGCGAGGTGGCATTCGCCCGCGACCGCTTCGAGGACGAGCTGATAGCCGAAATCCGCAAGTTCGCGCCGAGCCAGCTCGAGATCAGCGATCGCGACGGTGACGGCCACGAGGAAGTCATCATCAAGCACCTCTACATCGAGCGGCGGATGATCCCGCTGAACATCTACCTGCAGGAAGCCTTCGATGCCGGGCAGGCCGCGGGCGACGACAGCGTCGCCGCTGGTCAGGCGCGCGACCAGATCGAGCGCGCCGTGATCGAGTACGGCAACGCCATCAAGGACCTGGTGGCAGCCAACATTTTTCCGGGCGACATGCTGTGGAAGAACTTCGGCGTGACGCGCAACGGCAAGGTGGTGTTCTACGACTACGACGAGATCGAATACATCACCGACTGCAACTTCCGCAAGATTCCGCAAGCCCACAACGAGGAAGAGGAAATGTCGGGCGAGGTCTGGTACCGGGTCGGACCCAAGGACGTGTTTCCGGAGACCTTCGGCCCTTTCCTGCTGGGCAACCCCGCGGTGCGCGACGTGTTCATGAAGCACCACGGCGACCTGCTGGAAGCCTCGTTCTGGAACGCCCACAAGGAACGCATCCAGGCCGGCCATGTTTTCGACGTGTTTCCCTACGAGCGCGAGAAGCGATTCGCCCGGCGCCACGCAACTTCTTTTGCCTGCTCCTTGCGCAGCGAGACTTCAATCAACCCTGTTCCCGCCGGGGAGGCGGCAGCGTGATGGGAACCCTGAAAGGCGGGCACTGAATGGCCGTCAGCCAGGAAATGCGCGACGCCTGGGAATTCGCCAGCTTCGTCGTCACGACGCTGGGCCTGCCGTTCGCCATCGGCTTTTTCGCCTGGGAAGAGCGCAAGGAGCGCGACAACGAGGAAGAAGAGGCCTACCAGCTGCTGTCCGACGCCTACAACGAATTTCTGAAGGTGGTGCTGGCCAACCCCGACCTGCACCTGCGGACCAACGAGCCGCTGTCCAACCCCACGTCGGAGCAGAACGAGCGGATGCTGGTGATTTTCGACATGCTGGTGTCGCTGTTCGAGCGCGCCTATCTGGTGGCCTACAAGCCCAAGATGAGCGAAACCGAAGCCCGGCGCTGGAACAGCTGGGACGACTACATGCGCGAATGGTGTCGCCGCGAGGACTTCCACAACGCCCTGCCATTGCTTTTGCGCGGCGAAGATCCACAATTCCAGAGTTATTTGCGCCGCATTGCCCAGGAGGAACGCGGCAACCTGATCCAACTGAGCTGAAAGGAGCTTCACATGTCTGATTCCATCGTTATCGTCGGCGCCGCCCGTACCCCCATGGGTGCCTTCCAGGGCGATTTTTCCGCGCTCTCCGCGCACGACCTCGGCGGCGCGGCCATCAAGGCCGCGGTCGAGCGCGCCGGAATTTCCGGCGATGCCGTGGGCGAGGTGCTGTTCGGCAACTGCCTGATGGCGGGCCAGGGCCAGGCGCCGGCGCGCCAGGCCGCGTTCAAGGGCGGGCTGCCCAAGAGCGCCGGCGCCGTGACGCTGTCCAAGATGTGCGGCTCGGGCATGAAGGCGGCGATGTTCGCGCATGACATGCTGCTGGCCGGCACCCACGAAGTGATGGTGGCGGGCGGCATGGAAAGCATGACCAACGCGCCTTACCTCCTGCTCAAGGGCCGCGGCGGCTACCGCATGGGCCATGACCGCATCTTCGACCACATGATGCTCGACGGACTGGAAGACGCGTACGAGGCCGGCCGTTCCATGGGAACCTTCGGCGAGCAATGCGCCGCCAAGTACCAGTTCAGCCGCGAGGCGCAGGACGCGTTCGCGACCACCAGCGTCAAGCGGGCCAAAGCCGCCACCGAGAGCGGTGCCTTCGCCAAGGAGATCACGCCGGTCACGGTGAAGAACCGCGCCGGCGAAGTGGTGGTTTCCATCGACGAGGGGCCGGGCAAGGTCAAGCTCGACAAGATCGCCACGCTCAAGCCCGCCTTCAAGAAGGACGGCACCATCACCGCCGCGTCCAGCTCCAGCATCAACGACGGCGCCGCCGCCATGGTGCTGATGAAGGAGTCCAGCGCCAAGCGTTACGGCAGCAAGCCGATCGCCCGCATCGTGGCGCACGCCATGCACGCGCAGGAGCCGGAATGGTTCACCACAGCGCCGGTCGGCGCGGTGCAGAAGCTGCTGGCCAAGACCGGCTGGAAGATCGGCGAGGTCGACCTGTGGGAAGTCAACGAGGCCTTCGCGGTGGTGCCGATGGCGCTGATGCACGACCTCAAGGTGAGCCATGACGTCCTCAACGTCAATGGCGGCGCCTGCGCGCTGGGCCACCCCATAGGCTGCTCGGGCGCCCGCATCATGGTCACGCTGGTCCATGCGTTGCAGGCGCGCGGCGGCAGGCGCGGCATCGCGACGCTGTGCATCGGCGGCGGCGAAGCGACGGCGGTGGCGATCGAGCTGATCTAGCTGCATGCTGCTGACGCCCGACCAGGAGATGATCCGCGACGCGGTGCGGTCGTTCGCACAGGAACAGCTGTGGCCGCACGCCGCGCGCTGGGACAAGGAGCATCATTTCCCGCGAGAGGCGCACCGGGGCCTGGCGGCCCTGGGCGCCTACGGCATCTGCGTGCCCGAGGAGTTCGGCGGCGCCAACTTCGACTACCTGACGCTGGCGCTGGTGCTGGAGGAAATCGCCGCCGGCGACGGCGGCACCAGCACCGCCATCAGCGTCACCAACTGCCCGGTCAACGCCATCCTGATGCGCTACGGCAACCCGGTCCAGAAGAAGCGCTGGCTGACGCCGCTGGCGCAAGGCGAGATGCTGGGCGTGTTCTGCCTGACCGAGCCGCACGTGGGCAGCGACGCTTCCGCGTTGCGCACCGCGGCGGTGCGCGACCGCGAAGGCTACATCCTGAACGGTGTCAAGCAGTTCATCACCAGCGGCCAGAACGGCCAGCTGGCCATCGTCATCGCGGTGACCGACAAGGGCGCGGGCAAGAAGGGCATGAGCGCCTTCCTGGTGCCCACCGACGCGCCCGGCTATGTGGTCGCGCGGCTGGAAGACAAGGTCGGCCAGCATTCCAGCGACACCGCGCAGATCAATTTCGACAATTGCCGCATCCCGGCCGACCACCTGATCGGCGCGGAGGGCGAGGGCTACAGGATCGCCCTGTCGGCGCTGGAGGGCGGGCGCATCGGGATTGCCGCGCAGTCGGTCGGCATGGCGCGCAGCGCCTTCGAAGTGGCGCTGGCCTATGCGAAAGAGCGGCAGAGCTTCGGCACCGCCATCATCAACCACCAGGCCGTGGGTTTCCGCCTGGCCGACTGCGCCACGCAGCTGGAGGCGGCGCGCCAGTTGATCTGGCATGCAGCCACCCTGCGCGACGCCGGGCTGCCTTGCCTGAAGGAAGCGGCGATGGCCAAGCTGTTCGCCAGCGAAATGGCCGAGCAGGTCTGCAGCGCGGCCATCCAGACGCTGGGCGGCTATGGCTACGTCAGCGACTTCCCGGTCGAGCGGATCTGGCGGGACGTGCGCGTCTGCCAGATCTATGAAGGGACATCCGACGTGCAGAAGATCATCATCCAGCGCGCGCTCGGCTGAGACCTTGGGGTCGGATCACAATTCAGGACAACAGTCGATTCGGAGCGCGAGGTCTCGATCGAAATTGTGCTCTGACCCCAACTGACTAGAAGAGGACAAACATGCCCATCACCAAAGGATCGCGCCAGCTCGTGGACGAGGCGACGGCGCAGATCACCACCTACAGCGTGGCGCAGATCCTCGAGCGCCTGAACGACCCGAAGGTGCAGATCATCGATATCCGCGACGTGCGCGAACTCGAACGCGAGGGCACCGTGCCGGGCTGCATCAACGCGCCGCGCGGCATGCTCGAATTCTGGGTCGATCCGGCCTCGCCCTATTTCAAGCCGGTGTTCGGGGATGAGAACAGGGAGTTCGTCCTGTTCTGCGGCGCCGGCTGGCGCAGCGCCCTGGCCACCAAGGCGCTCAAGGACATGGGCATGACCAACGTCGCGCACATCGGCGGCGGCTTTACCGAATGGGTGAAGCAGGGCGCGCCGGTCGAGACCTACGAAGCGCACCGCGCGCGCCGCCATCCGGCGAAATGAAGGCCCCGCCGCTCACGCTGTTCGCTGCCCCCCGAGGGGGCCCACCCCTCCTTGGGAGCGGCCCGACGGAGGGCTGGGGTTGAAGACATCGCAGGCGCCCGAAGCGGCCTGCCCCTGCGGGCGGCTCGATGTGCGGCGCAAGCCGCTGGCCTATGCACAATGCTGCGGCCGCTACCTGGACGGCGGCGGGACGGCACCGGACGCGCCATCGCTCATGCGCTCCCGCTACACCGCCTTCGTGCTGGGTGACGAGGCCTATCTGCTGGCCACCTGGCACACGGGCACGCGGCCCGCTGAAGCGAAAGCCGAGCCGGGCGCCAAATGGCTGGGCCTGGAAGTGCGCGATCATCGCGAGTTGGACGCCACCCATGCCGAAGTCGAATTCGTTGCCCGCTACCGTCCCGCGGCCGGCTCGGGACCGGCGGTGCGGCTGCACGAGCGCAGCCGATTCGTGCGCGAGGACGGGCGCTGGTATTACGTAGACGGAGACATGCATTGATCGCAAAGTTTGACGCAGTACTTTTCGATTGCGACGGTGTCCTGGTGGACAGCGAGCGCATCACCAACGGCGTGCTGCGCGACATGCTGGAGGAGCTGGGCTGGAAGCTCACGGCCCAGGAATGCATGCACATCTTTCTCGGCAAGGCCGTGAAGGACGAGCGCGCGCTGATCGAAACGCATACCGGCCAGCCGCTGACCGAGGACTGGCTGGTGCGCTTTCGCGAGCGGCGCAACGTGGGGCTGATGCACGGCGTGCAGCCCATCCGCAACGCGGTGGAATGCGTCGCGCTGATTCACGAGCGCTTCGCGGGGCGCATCGCGTGCGCCTCCGGCGCCGACCGCTTCAAGGTCGAACTGCAGCTGGACAAGTGCGGGCTGATGCCGTACTTCAAGGGGCGCATTTTCAGCGGCCATGAAATGCCGCGGTCCAAGCCGGCGCCGGATGTCTATCTGGCCGCCGCGGCTGGGCTGGGTGTGGATGCCCGGCGCTGCGCCGTGGTGGAAGACACGGTGCCCGGGGTCACCGCGGGTGTGGCAGCGGGGGCAACCGTGTTCGGCTACAGCCCGGCGGAGGCGGGGCATGACGTGCCTCAGGCGTTGCGGCGCGCCGGGGCCGCCGGCATCTTCACCGACATGGCGCAGTTGCCGGCCTTGCTGGAGTGAGCGTCAGCCGCCGTCCGAGCCTTCGCCCGAGTCTTGCGGGTTGCCAATGCTGTCGCTGGCTTCGGCGCCCTTGTCCTTGAGCACGCCAGCTTTGTTGATGCCGCGGCCGGGGTGGCCATCGCTGGGCCGGCGGCGGCCGCTTGGGGTGCCCTCGACGCCCACCCCTGTCGTGCCTTCCTGAACGGCCAGATCGTCGGATTCGACGTCGGGCAGATGCGTGTCGCCTGTCATCTTGGCGTTGTCCTTGGCATCGGGCATGGCTTACTCCTGGATCGATGTTGAGTGAATGGAAATCAATTTACGCTTGGTGGTCGGCGATCTCTGTAGGAGAAGGCCGCTTCGCGGCGGCCCGGCAGTGACCGGTGCCGGTCGGGCTGAGCCGAGCACGTTGACCCGTGCCGAAGAGCTGTGGCAAGGGGCGCCGCCGCCCCGGACCGATACTTGAGCCTGGCTTCAACCCAAGGAGACCCCATGGATACCGCTATCCGCCGGCAGACGATCGCCGATCTGTTGCACCGCACCGCCAGGCGCCTTCCAGGCAAGACCGGACTGGTCTGCGGCGAGACGCGCTGGACCTTCGCCGAGTTCGACGCGGTGGTCGACCGCGTGGCCGCAGGTCTGTCGCGCCTGGGCGTGGGCAAGGCCGGCCGGGTCGCCGTGCTGGCCCGCAATTCGCATGCGTTCGCGGCCATGCGCTTCGCCCTGGCGCGCCTGGGCGCGGTGCTGGTGCCGATCAACTTCATGCTGAAGGCCGAAGAAGTGGCGTACATCCTGCGCCACGCGCAGGCTCAAATGCTGGCCACGGATTCAGGCCTGGCCGAGACCGCCCGCAGCGCCGCGGCGCTCCAGACTGCCGTGAAGCAATTCGTGTGGCTGCCCTCGGAGGAGACTTCCCGGCCCGCGCCGGGCATGACGTCCTTCCATGACCTGGCACAGACCGATGGCGCACCGCCGGCCGTGGATCTGGGCAGCATGGACCTGGCCCAGATCGTCTACACCAGCGGCACCGAGTCCAGTCCCAAGGGCGCGATGCTGACCCACGATGCGGTGCTTTGGCAGTACGCCAGCTGCGCCGTCGATGCCAGCATCGCTTCGGGCGACGTCATGCTGCACGCGCTGCCGCTGTATCACTGCGCGCAGCTCGACGTGTTCCTGGGTCCGGCGGTCTACGTGGGCGCCACCAGCGTCATCACCGCCAAGCCCACGCCGGACAACCTGCTGCCGCTGATCGCGCAGCACAGGATCACCTCGTTCTTCGCGCCGCCCACGGTGTGGATTTCGCTATTGCGCTCGCCGCTGTTCGACCAGACCGACCTGGGCACGCTGCGCAAGGGCTACTACGGCGCCTCGATCATGCCGGTGGAGGTGCTCAAGGAGCTGGCGCGCAGGTTGCCCAACGTGGGCTTCTGGAACCTGTACGGCCAGACCGAGATCGCGCCGTTGGCGACGATGCTGGGCCCCGACGACCAGCTGCGCAAAGCGGGATCGTGCGGCCGCGCCGTGCTGAACGTGGAAACGCGCGTGGTCGATGACGAAATGCGCGACGTGGCGCCGGGCCAGGTGGGCGAGATCGTGCATCGATCCCCGCATTTGATGCTGGGCTACTTCCACGACGACGAGAGAACGAAAGCCGCTTTCCAGGGCGGATGGTTCCATTCGGGCGACCTGGCCACCATCGACGAGGAAGGCTATATCTTCGTCGTCGACCGCAAGAAGGACATGATCAAGAGCGGCGGCGAAAACGTCGCCAGCCGCGAGGTGGAGGAGATGATCTACCGGCTGCCCGCCGTCTCCGAAGTGGCCGTCATCGGCGTGCCGCATCCGAAGTGGGTCGAGGCCGTCGCCGCCGTGATCGTCGTGAAGGCCGGCCAGACCTTGACCGAACAGGAAGTGCTCGCGCATTGCCAGCAGCACCTGGCGAGCTTCAAGGCGCCGAAGTCCGTCGTCTTCGCGGAGGCGCTGCCGAAGAATCCGAGCGGGAAGCTATTGAAGCGGGATTTGAGGGATCGGTACAGGGGCGTGTTTGAAGGCGGGTGAGGCGGCTCGGCCTGCTGCACTTTCTTTGCTGCGCCGGTCGCGTGCGTCACTGCGCAGGTCCGCTATCGGCCTTGATCATGTCGGCCGCCTTCTCCGCGATCATGATGATCGGGGCGTTGGTGTTGCCGGCGACGAGGCGCGGCATGATGGCCCCATCCACCACGCGCAGCCGCTCCACGCCCCGGACGCGCAGCTGCGAATCCACCACGTCGAGCGCGCCGGCGCCCATGCGGCAGGTGCCCACCGGGTGATAAATGGTGTCGGCATGGCCGCGGACGAACTGCTCGATCTCCTGGTCAGTGCGCGCCGATGCCGATGCCGAGGCGGGCAGCTCCCGGCCTCCGGATGCGGCAAGCGCGCTCTGGCCCAGGATGTCGCGGGTGATCTTGAACCCCCGCACCAGCCGCTCCACGTCGCTGCGTTCGCCCAGGAAGTTCGGATCGATCAGCGGAGCGGCCATGGCGTCGCCGCTGGCCAGCCGGACGCTGCCGCGGCTGTCAGGCCGCAACAGGCACACATGGCACGAATAGCCGAGACCGAACGTCGTCTTGCGGCCATGGTCCATCAGCTTGCCGATGACGAAATGCAGTTGCAGGTCCGGCAGGGCCACGTCGGGGCTGCTCCTGACGAAGCCACCCGCTTCCGCGAAGTTGGTGGTGAGCCTGCCGCTGCGGGCACTGCGCCATTCGAAGATGCTCTTGACGAGCGGCGCAATGGTGCGAGCCGAGAGGCCGAACAGGTCCGTGAGTTGCGGCGCATTCACCACCTGGATCACGTCCGGATGGTCGTGCAGATTCCGGCCCACGCCCGGCAGGTCGTGAACGACGGCGATGCCGTGGGCCTGCAGCTCGTCACCAGGCCCGATGCCCGAGAGCATGAGGATCTTCGGCGAATTGTGGGCGCCGGCGCTGAGCAGCACCTCGCGTGCTGCCTTCAGCTGCTGGAACTGCCCGGCCTGGCGGTACTCGACCCCGGCCGCGCGCCGACCTTCCATGAGAATGCGCGCGGTGTGGGCGTCGGTGATCACCCGCAGGTTGGGCCGACCCAGATGGGGCGTGAGATAGGCCTTCGCCGCGCTGAAACGCTCGCCGTTCCTGTGCGTCACCTGGTACATGCCGAAGCCTTCCTGCTGCTCGCCGTTGAAGTCCGGGTTGTGCCGGTACCCCGCCTGGACGGCCGCTTGCACGAACGCCGCCGCGACGCGGTTGGGGCTGCGCAGGTCCATCACGTTCAGTGGACCGCCGACGCCGTGCGACTCGTCGGCGCCCCGCTCGTTGTGCTCGGCACGCTTGAAGTACGGCAGCACATCGTCCCAGCCCCAGCCGGGATTTCCCTCGGCGGCCCAATCGTCGTAGTCGTTGCGTTGGCCGCGGATGTAGATCATGGCGTTGATCGAACTCGATCCCCCCAGCACCTTGCCGCACGGCTGGTAGGCGTGGCGGCCGTTGAGGCCGGGCTGCGGCACGGTGCCAAACGCCCAGTTCGCCTGACCGTTCTTGGCCATGAGCGCGAGCCCTGCCGGGCAGTGGATCAGCACGCTGCGGTCGGGCGGACCGGCCTCCAGCAGCGCCACCCTGACGTTGGGGTCTTCGCTCAGACGGCCCGCCAGGACGCAACCCGCGGACCCGGCGCCAATGATGATGTAGTCGAAATCAGAGTTCATGTTGATGCCACCCCTCGTTGCCGGGACAAGATACAACCAAAAGACCCGTCGTGCACGCAAAGGTCTGCTGCTGGCCGAAGGCGGATATCGCGGGCATGAAGCGCGAAAATGCTGTCGCAGTGAAGGCGAAGTTTCATTTGGTCGATCCATGTCATCCCTTCGTCGCAAGAACGAGCGGCGACCCGTTTAACATCGCGGTCTGAACCCCTGACCCATTTCATTCCTTGCTGGAGATCTTCATGAACAAGCGCCACCTGATCCGCGCGACCGTGCTGGCACTGTCCGGCCTGCTGCTGGCGGGCGCCGGCTGGGCCCAGGACTTCCCGCCGAAGAAGCCCGTCACCATGGTGGTGGGTTTCGCCGCCGGTGGCGCCGCCGACGCGGCCGCCCGCGTCATCGCCCGGAAGCTGGGCGAGAACATCGGCCAGTCGGTCATCGTGGACAACAAGGCGGGCGCGGGCGGCAACATCGCGCACCAGCAGGTGGCCAACGGGCCGACCGACGGCTCGCTGCTCCTGCTCGGCTCCATCGGTCCGCTGACCATCGCTCCGCACATGATGAAGCTGGGCTACGACCCTTTCAAGGACCTGGCGGCCGTCTCGGGCGGCGTGCATTTCCCCAACGTGCTGGTGGTGCCCGCCGGCCTGGGCGTGAAGAACCTCGCCGATTACGTGGCGCTGGCCAAGAGCAAGCCGGGCACCGTGACCTTTGCATCCACCGGCTCCGGCTCGGCGTCGCACCTGACGGGTGAACTGTTCGAGCAGCGCGCGGGCGTGGAGATGGTGCACGTGCCGTACCGCGGCGGCGCCCCCGCCATGCAGGACCTGCTGGGCGGGCGGATCACGAGCTACTTCGCGGCCCCGCCGACGGCGCTGCCGCACGTGGAGAGCGGCAAGCTCGTTGCGATCGCCACCACCGGCCTCGCCCGCCCCGCGTACATGCCCAATATCCCCACCGTGGCCGAATCCGGTTTCCCGGGTTTCGAGGCCCTCAACTGGTATGCCTTCGTCGCGCCCGGCAAGACGCCGCCAGCGCTGCTGGACCGCTGGAACCAGGAAATCGTCAAGGTGCTCAACGACGCCGGCGTGCGCGATGCGCTCAACAAGCTGGGGCTCACCCCGCATCCCACCACGCGGGCCGAGCTGACCGACTTCATGAAGAAGGAATCGGCCAAGTGGGGAGCCATCGTGCGCGAGCGCAAGATCACCGCGGATTGAGTGCCGGGCGCCTCCAATAATGCCGATGCGTTCCCTGCGCGATGTCGCCGTTCTTGCCCTGCTGCGACTTCGCCCTACGGAGTGGCAGAAGACATTGGCATTCGCCGGCGTCATCGGCGTGCTGGGCGCATTGGCCACCATAGGGTTTCGCCAGATCGTCCTGCTGGCAGAGCAGCTCATGTTCGGCCACAACGAGGGGCTGGTGCGCATTGCGCTGGGGCTCCAATGGTGGGAGCGGCTTGCCGTGCCCGCGGTGGGCGGCATCGTGGCAGGGCTGCTGTTGATGTGGTCGCGCCGTGTCGGTCAACGGCCGGCGGGCGACTACATGGAGGCCATTTCCCTCGGATCCGGCGATCTGCCCGTCCGCATTTCCCTGCTGCGGGCCATGTCGTCGGCCGCGACGGTGGCGACCGGCGGCGCCATAGGCCGCGAGGGGCCCATGGTGCAACTGGCCGCGCTGACGGGGTCGTTGATGGGGCGCTGGCGGCAGGCGCCCATCCCGCGCCGCAGGCTGATGGTGGCATGCGGTGCGGCGGCCGGCGTGGCCACTGCCTATAGCGCGCCCATCGCCGGCGCCTTGTTCGTGGCCGAGATTGTTTTGCAGTCCGTGGCCATCGAAAGCCTGGGGCCGCTGCTGGTGTCCGCGGTGACGGCCAACCTGACAATGACGGCGGTGGTCGGGTTCGCGCCGGTCTATCACATGCCGACGTTCACCTTGCCCCACACCACAACGGCGACCTTGGCGCTCGCCGGGCTCGGGCTCGTGGGCGGGCTCGCCGCGCCCGGCTATCTGTGGCTGCTGGACCGGGCCCATGCGGCCTTCGGGGGCTGGCATGCCGCCTCCTGGTTGAAGCTCGGGACCGGCGGCCTCATCGTCGGCGCCCTGTCGATCGCCAGTCCATCGGTCTGGGGCAACGGCTACAGTGTCGTCAATTCGATTCTGCAGGGCGATTGGGCGTGGACGGCGCTGCTGGCCGTGTTGCTGTTGAAACTGCTCGCCGTGGCTGGGACGACGGGCTCCGGCGCAGTGGGCGGCATCTTCACGCCCACCCTGTTCATGGGGGCCGTCGCCGGCGCGCTGTTCGGGACCTTTGTCCAGCACTTCTGGCCCGGGGTGCTGCCGATGCCGGCCAGCGTGGCGGTGGGCATGGGCGTCTTTCTCGCCGCCTGCACCCATGCACCCCTGATGTCGGTGTTGATGATCTTCGAGATGACGGAGAACTACGGTGTGGTCGTGCCGCTGATGCTCGCGTGCGTCCTGGGCTATTTCATCTCGCGCGGCTTGCGCGCCGACTCCATCTATTCCAGCGGGCGCGCCGCCGCGCCGAGCCCGAAACTGGCGATCGCCGCCGACGTCCTGCGAGCGGACTGCGCCACGGTGCGTGTCGGACAAAGCGTTCGTGAACTGGAGGAGGTTTTCCTGCGGTATCGCTGGCAGCACGTGTATGTGCTCGACGGCGCCGGCAAATTCGTCGGTGCGATCTCGTTGCACGACTTCGCGCCGCTGTTGCGCGACGCCGCTGCGGCAGGCGGCTGGCCCTCGCAGCTGGTCCGCACGGACTATCCACGCGTGAACGATGTCACGCCGTCCTGGCAGGTCCTGGAGACCTTCGCGACCCATCCGGGCGAGCGCCTGCCCGTCCTGGACCGTGAAGGGCGTCTGCTCGGCCATGTCACGAAGACCGACCTGGTGCTGATGTTTCGCGAGCTGCTGTCCGGGTAACAGGAAGCCGGGCATGAGCCATATCAAATGCGCCGAGTTTTGCCGGGTCGCGTGTCGATCCGCCGCTGGTAAGCTCTGCGCGATGAAGGTAGTCATCCTTTTCCTGCTGATCTGGCTGGCGGCGGCGGTGCCCGATGCGTTTGCCAGGACGCCCGGCGAGGTCGAGGTCGGCCAGGTCCTGCGCGAGACGCCCATGCAGGGGCTGTCCGGACCGTCCAGGCTGCTGTCCGACTTCCGCGGCAAGCCGCTGATCATCAACGTATGGGCCAGCTGGTGCGGCCCCTGCCAGGAAGAAATGGGATCGCTGGAGAAGCTGTCCCGGCGCTACGGCGGCAGGCAGTTCAACGTGATCGGGGTTTCGACCGACGACTACGTGGACCGCGCCGAGCTGTTCCTGAAGAAGACCAATACCACCTTCAGCAACTTCATCGACCAGAAGCTGTTCCTGGAGCACATGCTGGGAGCCGAGCGGCTGCCGCTGACGCTGCTGGTCGATGCGCAAGGAAGGGTGCTGGCCAAGTTCACCGGTGCCAAGGAATGGGACGGCCCCGAGATGGTGGCGGTGATCGCCAAGGCGTTCCGCGTCAAAGCTGTGAGGCTCGGTTGCGCTGTGGGGCCGCTCAACGCGGCCCCATGATTTCCGCCAGCGCTGCGTCCGGTGCGCCGGTGCGCATCTGCACCACGCCGGCGGCATCGCGCCACACCTCGGCCGGTGTGGCCTGCAGGCCGAAGGCCGCCATCAGCTTCTCGTTGGCATCCAGCTGCCCCTGGATGGCGGCAGGGATGGTGGCCAGCGGCTTCACGCCCTTGTCGTCCAGTGGCTTGGGTCGTCCGGACGCCAGTGTCTTTGCGGCTTCAGCGGCGTGATCGCGCTCGTGCGCGGCCAGCGCCTGCGATGGGTTCTTGTCGGCCAGCAGGGCGGCGGCCTTGCCTGCGCTGGTGGGCGTGAGGATCCCCACCATGATGTGGCGCAGCGTCACCTTGCCGCTGTCGACCCAGGGCCGCGCATCGGCCCAGAACTTGTTGCAGTAGGGACAGTTCGGATCGGTGAAGACATAGATCGTTCGCGGCGCCTTGGCCTGGCCGTCGGCGATCCAGTGGCTCGATTCGAGTTGCTTCCACAGCCCCGCGGACATCGGCCCGCGCACGGCCTTGTCCAGCGCTTCGCGCGTGAGATTCCTGCCGTCGGCATCGAGCAGGGTGCCGGCGATCACGTGCTTGCCGTCGGGTGTGGCATACAGCGCGACCGGTTGCTGGCCGGCGTAGGCGGCCCATGCGGTCAGGCCGCCCGGCGCGGGGAAGGTGCCGACAATCGTCAGGCCCTGCTTTTCCAGGGCGCGCAGCGGTGCCGGTCGCTCCTGCGCGATGGCGGTCGTGCCGGCGGCGAGCGCGACGGCCGCGGCAATTGCAAACGGAAAAAGGGCGGAGCGGGGCGAGCGCGAGGCGCAGGGGTTCATGGGCGTGGTCGTCATTGCGGTTTGGATGGGGATGAGAGAGTGTCGAGCCGCTGGGCCAGCGTGGCGCGCGACAGTGCGCCGACGCGGGTGTCGACCAAGCGGCCCTGGGCGTCGAAAAAGAGCGTGGTCGGCAGGGCCCGGTGGCCCATCTGCACGCCCACTTCGCCATGCGCGTCGAGCAGCACGTTGCGCAGCGGCAGCTGCTGGGCGGTCAGATAGGCCTGTACCTTGGCGGCGGATTCGCCCTGGTTCAGGAACACGAAGTTCACCTCGGATCGTTCGGTTTGCGCCGCGTGCAGCACCGGCATTTCGCGCCGGCAGGGCGGACACCAGGTGGCCCACAGATTGACCACCGTCGGCTTGCCCTGGAAATCGGCGAGGGCCACCGACTGGCCGGCCACTGACTGCATCGTCAGCGCCGGCAACCGGCCCGCGGCGTCCGTCAAAGCCCCGAGCGCCCCCGCACCGAGGAGCCAGATGGCCGCGGTCGTGCCCAAGGCAGCGGCCAGCGGCCAGCGGCCGGCGCAGGGCGGCGCGGCGCACTCCGACGACCAGCGCACAGGCCGCCGCGACGGCGATGCCTATCAGCGGTGCCCAGCCGCCGTCGCGCAGGTCCAGGATGTCGAGCGGCGCCTTGAGATAGGCGTCGTGGAATTGCGCGACGAAGGCCAGCCGTGCCGCGACGAGGCCGACGACGAGCAGCCGCCACAGTAGCGGCTCGACATCGATCCCGGCCCGGCGTCCGATGCGTCGGCCGGCGTAGTTGCCGAAGCCCAGCGCTGCAAACGCCAGCAAGAGTGTGAAGGGCAGCGTCAGCGGCCCGAACTGGAGGGTTTGTGTCATGAGCGGTCTGAGCCGGCAGGCCGGCGGCTCGAAGCGCGGTTGAGCACAACGGTCTTCTTTTGCGGCGGATAACACAGTCCCGCTTCGGCGCAGCCCTGCCATGTCAACTGGAGAGCTGTTGCCCGGGCAGCGTCCACCTGCAGGCTCACGCTGTGGTGATAGACCTCGACCACGCCAAAGTAGCGGTCGGCCTTGCGCTGGCCGTGCGGCCGGACGATCTCTCCCAGAACTCCGCCCGGCGCGGCCTTGATCTCCAGCCTGTCGCGATACAGGTAATAGCCGGGTGCGATGGTCCAGCGCAGCCCAACCTTGCCGGCCGCGTCGCCCTGGTCGACGGTAAGCACAAAGGCCTGCTCCGGGGGCAGGAAGGCATCTTCGCTGTGCGACGGCCCGGCCGCAAGGGCCAGCAAGGCAATCAGCAGCACCCCCAAGAGGGACCGCAGGCTGGGCTGGAATTCGGATGGCTGGTTCATGGGCGATGGTTGTACTTGGCGGGCCCCAGTATCGACGCTGCGAATTAAACCGGTGTTAGCAACCCCGAGTGCCGTTTTTCCGGAAGGGTCGGTGCTGCATGTGCCGTTGCTCGTTGAGGGGTAACCCATCCGTTCGATGGTTGGCGTACTTGTTTCGAATCAACGAAAACAGGAAACAGGACACGTCCGGCTTGTCATTGGCGCGAACAGACATATTCTCGACTTGATCATTGTGGTTATCGCGATCTGAGGACGCTGAAACGACAGCCCGAAGGCAGCAGATGCAGCCAGACAATTTCCGGTGGAAGCGATGGGCGGCAGGCGCGCTGGGCTTGCTGGCTGCGTATACCGTGCTGGGATTCTGGCTGGTGCCGCTGGTGATCACGAGTCAGGTGCCCGGGATCGTGCACGCGGATCTGGAACGCCAGGCATCGATCGGCCAGCTGAGCTTCAATCCCTTCACGTTGCGCCTTGAGGCGGCCGATCTGCGCCTGGCGGAGGCCGATGGCACCCCCCTGTTGGCCATCGGGAAGCTCGACGCGCAGTTGCAGTGGCGATCCGTGGTCCGGCGGGCGTGGAGCTTTGCCGAGATCCGCATCACGGCGCCGGGTGCGAACCTGCTGATTGCAGCCGATGGCAAATTCAATCTCGCCGAATTGCTGGACACGTACCAGCGCCGGACGCGGAAAGCTGCCGCCGATGACAGCCTGCCACGCCTTGCCATCGACCGACTCGCACTGGAACAGGGCAGGGTGGAACTGCATGACCGCCGGGCCGGCTACGACAACGTTTTTTCGCCGATCGCCTTCCAGCTGATTCACTTCAGCACCCTGCCGGATCAGAACGACGCCCACATGCTCAGCGCCGAGTCGGCGCGCGGCGGCAAGCTGCGCTGGAAAGGCAACACGTCGGTCAATCCGATTCGCGGCAGCGGCGAACTCACCGTGGAAAACGCCTCTTTGCCGCAACTGGCGGTTTACCTGAAGTCCTATACCCGTGCGACCCTCGCCGCCGGACAGCTGTCGGCAACCTTCCCGTACGCCTTTTCCTATGTCGATGGCAAGTTCGAAGCCAGGCTGGCCGGCGCCAGGATGTCGCTGCGCGATCTGGCGCTGTCGCGCGAGGGCGCGAGCGATTCCTTCGCCGCGCTGACGCGGCTGAACCTGAATGACATCAGCGCCGACTGGGCGCGGCGCGAGGCGACGGTGGGCGAGGTGCGCGCGGACGGCGGCAGGCTCAGGGTCCAGCGCGACGCCAAGGGCGAACTCGATCTGGCCAACCTCATGATCGCAGCGGCCGGTCCGGCGGCAGTTCCGCCCGGTCCGGCGCCGGTCGTCCCGCTCAACAACTGGATGCTGGCGATCCAGCAGGTGGTTTTCGACCAGGTGGCGATCAGCGCCGTCGACGAGACGGCGCGCCCACCGCTCCGGCTCGAGGCGGGAAAAGCGCGGCTGCAGCTGCAACTGGCGGCGGCGCAAGCCGGCGCCGACTTCCAGCTGAAGGTCTCGGATGCGGCGTTGTCGCTCTCCGATCTGGCGCTGTCGAGCGGCACGCAGGCGCCATTCAAGCTCGCGCAACTGGGCTTTACCGATGGCACGTTCGATCTGGCCGCGCGGCGCGTCGGCGTGGGCCGGCTTTATGCACAGGACGCGCAGATGCAGGTCACGCGCGACCGCGCGGGCAAGTTCAATGTCGCGGCGCTGCTGCCCCGCATCGACGCGTCCGGTCGGCCGGCCGCGGCACCGGGCGCATCCGCCGGCAAACCCTGGCTGGCTTTGGCCAGGAGCGTGGAATTGAGCAGATTCGCCGCCGAGCTGGTGGATCAGGGAACCGGCATCAAGGTCCACGTCAGCGACCTGGCGGCGAAATTCGAGGATGCCAGCAGCGACCTGAAGCAGCCGGTCAAGTTCAATGCCGGCCTGAATGTGCGTGAGGGCGGTCAGCTCTCGGCCCAAGGCAGCGTGATCCCGGCCAGTGGCGCACTGCAAGCCGATGTGCGGGTCAGGCAGCTCGCCCTGGCGCCTCTGCAGCCCCTGCTGGCCCACTACCTCAAACTGAGAATCGCCCGCGGCAGTGGCTCCGCGCAGGGACGGCTCAGCATCGGCGCGCGCGGCGCGAAAGGCACGAGCCTGCGCTACAGCGGCGGAGTCAATATTGCCGGCCTCGTGCTCAATGAAGAAGACGGTGCATTGTTCGCGGCGTGGAAAAACCTGAGCGCCGACAAACTCACCGCCAGCCTGGCCCCCAACCTGCTGGAGATCCCGCAGCTGCTCGTCGTCGAGCCCAATGCCAAGCTGATCATCGAGAGCGATCGCAGTTTCAACGCGGCGCGCCTGCTGGTGCGGGCGCCCGACCACGGCGCGAAGGCCGTGACGCCGGTCGCGACCGCCGCGCAGACCGCGGGTGAGCCCTTCCCGGTGCGCATCCGCCGCGTTCGCCTGCAGAACGCCAAGCTCGATTTCACCGACCTCAGTCTGCGGCCGCCATTCGCCGCCAAGATGTACGAACTGAACGGCGTGGTCAACGGTCTCTCGTCGAGCCGGACTTCGCGCAGCCAGATCGAGCTCGACGGCCGGGTCGATGAGTTCGGGCTGGCGCGAATCCGCGGCGAGCTCAATCCGTTCGCGCCGAGCAACAACACCGACGTCAACTTCGTGTTCAGGAACGTCGACATGGTGGCGGCCTCGCCCTACACCATGAAGTTCGCCGGCTACAAGATCGCGCAGGGCAAGATCTCGCTCGATCTCCACTACCAGATCCGCAACGGTCAGCTGGAGGGCGCCAACCAGATCGTCATCGACAACCTGACCCTGGGTGAGCGCGTCGACAGTCCCGATGCGCTCAAGCTGCCGCTGGAATTCGCGATCGCCATCCTCAAGGATGAGAATGGCCGCATCGACCTGGGCGTGCCGATCTCGGGCAACCTCAACGACCCGCAGTTCAGCTATGGCGCAATCATCTGGAAGGCCATCGGCAATCTGTTGACCAGCATTGTCACCGCGCCGTTCCGTGCGCTCAGCCGGCTGCTGGGCGGCGGTGGCGGCGAGCAGCTGGAGGCCATAGCTTTCGATCCCGGCAGCGCCCGGCTGTTGCCGCCGGAGCGCGAGAAACTCAATCAGGTGGCGCAGTTTCTGGCAAAGCGTACCCAACTCAAGCTGTCCGTTCCGGGCCAGTACAGCGAGGCGGCCGATGGTGCCGCGCTGCGCTCGCGCGCGGTGCGGATCGAGATCGCCCGCCGCGCCGGCATCAAGGACGGGACCGAAGACCCCGGACCGTTGGACCCGGGCGATGGCGCCGTGCGGCGTGCGCTGCGGGAACTCTATGCCGAGCGATTCGGCGACGCCGAACTCGATCAGCAGAAAAAAGCGGTGGAGGCCGGCGCCGCCGCAGTCATGGGCGCACCGGGTGCTTCAGGCGCGCAGGCCGAAGCGGCTCAGGCGAAGCTGCCCCTGTTGCAGCGCATCGGCAAGATGATCCAGGGCGAACCGCAGGTGGCCGACGCCACTGCCTTCTACAACAAGCTGCGCGAACGCCTGGAGCAGAACCAGCCGCTGGCGGCCGATGCCTTGACCCGGCTGGGCGCGCAGCGGGCGAACGCAATCGTCGCTGCCCTCCATGAGGCCGGCGTCGAGCCCGCGCGTGCGGTGGCGACCGCGCCCGAGGAGGTCAGTTCTGTCTCCGGCAAGCCGGTGCCGCTCAAGCTGGCCTTGGGAACCTGACCGAACTGTCGCTCATGCTCTCCAGCGTTCAGACAGGAGCCTGAGCGTCAGTTCGTTGGTCCTGGATCAGGCTGCTGCCGGTTTCCTCAGATGCCGGGAGTGGCCAGATAAGCGGCAATGTCATTGGCTTGAGGGGCCTGGATCGTGGCAGCCAGGAAACTCATGCCTCCTCTGTTGGTGGCGATCGCATTGAGGATGGTGCTGGGCGAATTGGCGCCATTCAGGATGTTGTTGGTGTTCAGCGCCGGATTGGCGCCATGGCACCCCGTGCAATTTGCCGCATAAAGGACTTTTCCGTTCGCGGCAGATGGTGCAGGAGCGGGTGCCGGTGCGGGTGCCGGTGCGGGTTGCGGGACGCAACTCGTCGAGGGGACTGCGGGCACTTTGCTCTTGATGAAGTCGTCACACGCCGCGCCAGGCCCGGCAGCGCAGCTGGAATGGCTGAAGTCAATCGATTTGATGTCGTTCAGCTTGCCCAGCAGCCCGATATGCGTCTCGTTCTGTTGCGTCGCCTCTTTTTTGCCGTCCATTTCAGTTTGGTCATCGTCGCATTTCGATGCTTGGGCGACAACTACCAAGGCATGTGCGTCATCGCCTGCCTCTTTGCTGTCCGGGTTGGACACGCGCCTGGCAATGTAGTTGTCCAAAACCGAGACATTCAGTGTCAAGGCGGCCTGGACGTAGGTGGCCGCGTCGTCGACGCTGGTTGCCTTGCCGGCCTTTTCGTCCGAATCGATTTTGGCCTGCACCATCGTCGTCAACGGGCTGATCACTTCGTGCCGTCCGGCTGGAGCCGTGAACGCGTAGGCGGTCTTGATCGGGCCGGTGTCCGCGTCGATGGCGTCTGTGCCGATCATGGCAATCAGTTTCGCGGTGCCGACATCAGACGCCGGAACCGTGAGCGTCACCTGTCCATTGGCATCGGTGCGCCCCTGGACTTCGCCGGCGTCACAAAGCCCGTTGTTGTTGGCATCCACGCAAACCAGTGCGTTCTGGATCAGACCGTCCATCACGGTGGTGCTGATCGCTGCGGTACCGGAAGGTCCGCTACCCCCGCCACCGCAAGCGGTGAGGGCGACAACGGCTGCACCGATGAGGCTGAGCGTGAGATGGTTCTTGCTGACTTTCATGGGGGATTCCTTGCTTGAGGGTTGAACTTTGGGAAAATTTCCCTGAAAATGTCGATCAACTCAGAGATTTCGTCAAGCAATCGGAAAGAAATAGGTAAAAAATCCCGGAAATATGTGTAAATCCTGGTAACGCCGCAGCCACACCTTTCTACAGAATCCGCTTTCATGAGCACCCGTCCAACCAATGGCGATCCACCGACCGACCCGGTCGGGCAGTCCGCGCCCGGATTGCCGGAACCGGCGTTGGCGGCGCAAGCGGTCGCCACGGTGCTCAAGCCGCTGGCGCGACTGATGATTGACCACGGACTGCAGTTGCCGTCGATGCTCGAACTGCTGAAAAAGGCACTGGTGGATGAGGCTGCCAACGCCTTTGGTCTGGTCGACAAGGGCAGCTCGGACACCCGCATTGCCTTGCTCACCGGCGTACACCGCAAGGATGTCAAACGCCTGCGGGAAACGCCCGCCGCGCAAGCAGGTGGCACGCCGATGGCTTCGGTGGCGACATCGGTGGTGGCGCGCTGGATCAGCGAGCCACGGTTCCTGAATGCCGACCAAAGCGCCCGAACGCTCGCGCGCACACCGCGCCGACGCATTCCTGGAGAACCCGACTTCACCAGCCTGGTAGCCGAAGTCAGCAGCGATGTGGGTGCCCGCGCCGTGCTGGACGAACTGGAGCGACTCGGGGTGGTCGAATTGCGTGAGGATGGCTATGTAGTCCTCAAGGCCAATGCCTTTGTGCCGCACGAAGGATTGAGCGAATCCTTTCATTTCCTGGCAGCTAACGTGAGTGACCACCTGGCGGCGGCAGCTCACAATCTGAAGCCCGACCGAAGTGGTCCACCCAAGTTGGAGCAAAGCGCTTTTTCGCAGGGTTTGTCGGCAGAACAGGCTGCGCAATTGCAGCTGTTGGCCCGCCGACTGTGGTCTGACGCCCTGCGGCAATTTCTGCAAATGGCCACAGTCGCCGAGCAGCGAAGCGAGGCGGTGGATGGGCCCAGGTACAAAGTTCGATTCGGCGTGTACTTCAATGACACTGCGCAAATCGTGCAGGGGCCCGATGCCCCATTGGCTGCAACGCAGCGAAAGAACAAGAGGAAGTCGAAGAAATGAATCAACGCACCGCGGGCTACACCCTCATCACGAGACGTAACTGGCTTGCATTGGCAGTATCGGCGCTGGCCGGCTGCGGCGGGGGCGGCGCGGGCCTGGCCCTGTCGCCAGGCACCGGGGGTACCGGCATTTTTGCGCAAGGTGCGATCGCCGGCTTCGGCAGTGTGATCGTCAATGGGATCAAATTCGACGATGTGGGGGCAGTGGTGCAGATCGATGGGGCCGCGGCCAACTCGCTGGACCTGCGCCTGGGTATGGTGGCCAGCGTGCAGGGGCAACGCAGCGCAGACACCACCTTGGGCATCGCCAGCCAGATTGAAGTCTGGTCGATTGCGCAGGGGTGGGTCACGCAGGTACAGGCTGGCCAGTTCGTGGTGGCGGGCATGACGATCCAGACCAACTCCGCTACCCTGTACGACGGGATCGGTTCAGCATCCGGATTGGCGACGGGCCAGCCGGTAACGGTCTGGGGCCTGCAGGCGGGGGCAGATGGCAGCCGCTGGGTTGCAACGCGCGTGGCGGTGCTCCCCAACACGGTTTCAAAGGTCGTCAGCACCGGGTTGGTGACTGTGATGGGGGCACAGCGATCCCTCAATGGCCTGTCCATGTCGGGGGCTATGGCAGCGGGCATGACAGCCGGGCAATTGGTGCGTGTCAAGGGTGTCTTGTCGGGCGCCAATTTGCAGGTAGAAGAATCCAGGGTTCTCCAACTGCCGAGCGATGCCCTGTCGCAGCATGAAGTTGAAATGGAGGGCGTGGTCACGCAAGTGCTGTCGCCAACGCGATTCATGCTCGGCAACATCGAGGTGGACAGCAGCGCGGTATCTTCACCAACGACACCCATCACCACCGGCCTGCGAATCGAAGTGCGCGGCACCGTGCAAGGTCAGCTGCTCAAGGCGACCGCCGTGGTATTTGAGAGCGAGCAGAAATTGGACGAAGCAGAAATCGAGGGGCAGATCGAGCAATTCACCAGTCTGGCCAACTTTGTCGTCCGAGGTCAGCGCTGCGATGCCACCGGGGCCACCATCGCCAAAGGCAAGACAGGCGACTTGAAGGTGGGCGTCAAAGTCAAGGTCAATGGCACCAAGGCGGGCGACGTTCTGCTGGTCACCAGCCTTGAAATTGACGATTAGACATTGCGCGTTCAGCCGAACCATTCGTCCAGCAGGGCGTTGATTTCGGCCGGGCGTTCGTACTGGATCCAGTGGCCCGCGCCGGCGACCCGCACCCAGCGGCGGTTCGGGTGGCCTTCCGCCAGGGTTTGCTGATTGCCCGCGGCCGGGGCGGTGGGATCGTGCTCGCCCCAGGCCATCAGCACCGGGATCTGCAGCCGGTCCAGGGCCCGGCGCGTGGCGTTGGTCAGCGAAAGTGGCTTGCTGCGCAGCCGCGTGTGCTCGCTGGCGTCGCGATGGACGACCAGGGCCAGGGCGTCGACGGCGCTGCGCTGGTGCAGCATCAGGTGCGACAGGTTGTGCAGATGGGCCTCGGTCTGCGCCGGCCCCGGCGCGTACAGGCGCCAGTTCCGCAACGACAGCGGGCTGCGCGCAAAGCCGTGGCCGGTCGGCCCCAGCAGGGCGAGCCGGTTGACGCCGCCACGCGACAGCGCCAGGTTCGAAGCCAGCACCGAGCCGAAGGAAAATGCCACGAGGCCGATTTCACGGCCGGTGCCGATCAGGCTGTCGATGTTCTGGCGCAGCGCGGCCACCAGCCGTTCCAGGCTGGCCGGCGCGGCCAGTGCGTCGGATTCACCGCAACCCGGCAGATCCGGCAGCCAGAGCTGATGCTGCTGCGCCAGCGCCTCGATGTTTCGCACCCAGTGCAGCCAGTTGCCGTTGCCGCCGTGCAGCAGCACCAGCGGCGGCCCGCTGCCGATGCGGCGCCAGCGAATTGCGCTGTTCTCGAAGTGGGCGTCGAGTGGTTCGCCGCGCTGTGCGAGTTGCGCGACCAGCGCCCGCGCCTGTACTTCGCTCTCGCTGTGGGTCACCGTGGCGCTTCAGTCCAGGCTGAGCTTGATGGACTTGATCAGCCGGCCGTACTCGGCGCTCTCGTGCGCCAGATAGCTGGCGAACTCCGCCGGCGTGCTGCCGACCACCAACGCGCCCTGCGAGCTGAGCTTCTCGTTGACATCGGGCGAAGCCAGCGCCTTGGCGACTTCCCGCTGCAGCCTGGCCACGATTTCAGGCGGGGTCCTGGCCGGCGCCAGCAGGCCGCTCCAGGAATTGATCTCGACGCCCGGAAACCCGGCTTCGGCCATGGTTGGCACATCGGGCAACTGCGGCAGGCGTTGGGGCGAGGCCACCGCCAGGGCGCGCAGCTTGCCACTCGTGAAATACGGCACCGACGACAGCGAGGTCATGAAGCCCATCGAGATCTGGCCGCCCAGCAGGTCGGCCAGGGCCGGTGCCGCTCCCTTGTAGGGAATATGGATCAACTGGATGCCGGCCTTTTGCTGCAGCAGCTCGCCCGCAAGGTGCTGGGAGCCGCCGGCGCCGGACGAAGAAAAGCTCAGCTTGCCGGGATCCTTCCTGGCCGCCGCCACCAGTTCGGCCATGGTCTTGTACGACTCCGGCCGCACCGCCAGGATGCAGGGTGCCGACATCACCTGGGTGATCGGCTCGAAGCTGCGCAAGGCATCCCACTTCAGATCCTTGTACAGATGGTTGTTGATGGCCAATGGGGCCGCCGCCATCAACAGCGTATAGCCGTCGGGCGCGGCCTTGGCCACGATTTCCGAAGCCAGGTTGGAACCGGCGCCGGGCTTGTTGTCGACGATGAAGGTCTGGCCGAAAGCGACTTGCAGCTTGGCGGCGATCAGGCGCGCAGCGAGGTCGGTGGGGCCGCCCGCGGAAAAGCCGACCACGATCTTCACCGGGCCGCTCGGGTAATTGGCGGCGCCGGTCTGGGCCTGCGCCAGTGCGGCCCAGCCGGGCAGCATCAGCGCTGCAGCGCCGACGAGGGCCTGTCTCCTGGAATTGTTCATGCCTATCTCCTGTGGATGTTGAAGTGTCAGAGCCGCCGGCAGTCATCCATCCGAGCACTCGGTGAAAGCGGCCTTCGGCGCCCACCGTGACTGTAGCCCATGCCTTGTTGCCGCCACTAGAATGACCCATCAAGTGTCCACCGCGATGGTGGCGTGGCCGGCCGGGCCCTGCATCGTGCCGGTGGCTGGGAGTCCAGCGACAGGAGAAAGCAATGGTTGAAGAAACCGCCGGCAAGACCGGCGAATCCTGGGATGAGACCGTCGTCCGGGTCCTGAAATCGAACGAGGTCCGGCTGGTGGCCTATGTGCCCGACAAGGTGCTGGCGCCCCTGATCAAGCGGATCCATGCGGACGACTGGTTCACCGTGATCTGCCCCGCTCGCGAGGAAGAGGCGGTCGGCATCGTGACCGGCGCCTACATGGCGGGACTGCGCGGCATCGTGCTGATGCAGACCAGCGGCTTCGCAACACTGCCCAATGCGCTGGCATCGCTGACGGTGCCCTGCCAGATTCCGTTGTTGATGATGATCTCGGAGCGCGGCACGCTGGGCGATCACCAGCTCGGGCAGGCGATCGTGTGCAGCACGATGCGGCCCATCCTCCAGGCCCTCAAGATCGAGCACCATGGGATCGAACGGCCCGAGGATGTCGAGTTCATCGTTGACCGCATGATCAGGCAGGCCTATGCCACCCAGGCAGCGGCCGCGATGATCCTGTCGCCGCTGCTGACCAGCCGCGGCAAGAAGAGCTACTGAAGGACAACCCCATGCCAAGCAATATTTCGACCGGCCGCGACAGCGCCAAGGTCATGAACCGCTCGGACCTGACCCGGCGCCTGGTCGCCAGGCTGAAGAAAGACGAGGCGGTGGTCGGCGGTATCGGCAACACCCACTTCGACCTCTGGGCCGCCGCCCAGCGGCCGCAGAACTTCTACATGCTCGGCAGCATGGGACTGGCCGTGCCGATCGCCCTGGGCGTCGCGGTGGCACAGCCCCAGCGGCAGGTGTTCGCGCTCGAGGGCGACGGCTCGCTGCTGATGCAACTGGGCGCGCTGGGGACCGTTGCCACCGTGAAGCCGAAAAACCTGGTCATCATCGTCTGGGACAACGGCGTTTTCCAGATCACCGGAGCGCAGCCCACGTTGACGTCGACTTCGGTCGACCTGGTCGCCGTGGCCAAGGGCGCCGGTCTGGCGCAAAGCGCCTGGGCCACCGACGAGGCGCATTTCGAGGCGCTGGTGGGCGAGGCGCTCGACGGCGCCGGCCCGCGATTGATCTGCGCCCGCACCGACGACCAGCCGCCTGCCGGCGTGACCGAGCGCGACGCCGCGAAGATCCGCGGCCGCTTCATGGATGCCATCGCGCTTTCCCGGCGCGGCAATGAAACAAGCCACAGGGGATGGGCATGATGGGGCGGTTGCTGATCGCGGGCCAATGGGTCGACAGCGCGGCCAGCCAGAGCCTGAAGGACAAGTACGACAGTGCGGTGTACGGCGAGATGGCTGTCGCATCGCCGGAGCAGGTGACGGCGGCCGTCGGCGGCGCGGTGCAGGGGCAGCAGCAATCCGCGCTGTCGCCGTACCAGCGCTTCAAGATCCTTTCGGCGGCGGCGCGCATCGTCGAAAGCCGGATCGAGCCGTTGATCGAACTGATGCGCCACGAGGCGGGCTTCACCCGGGCCGATGGCGACAACGAAGTGCGGCGCTGCGTGCAGACGCTGGAGCTTTCCGCCGAGGAGGCCAAGCGCCTGAACGGCGAGATGGCGCCGCTGCAGGCGGGCGACGGCGTCAAGAACCGCATCGGCTTCACGATGCGCTCGCCGCGTGGGGTGGTGTGCGTGATCACGCCGTTCAACTCGCCGTTGAACGTGCTTTCGCACAAGGTCGGCCCGGCGCTGGCCGGCGGCAACGCCGTCGTCATCAAGCCGTCGGAGTACACGCCATTGACGGCCGTCGAATTGTGCAAGGCCTTGATCGACGCGGGACTTCCACCCGGCCTGCTGGCGCTGGTGCATGGCGACGGCGGCGTGGTCGGACCGCAGTTGCTGGCCGACCAGCGCATCGCTTTCTATGCCTTCACCGGCAGCACGAGGGTCGGCAAGGAAATCCAGCGCGCCGCCGGCCTGCGCCGCACCCAGCTCGAACTCGGCAGCATTTCCAGCACCATCGTGTGCCACGACGCCGACATCGATCTGGCGATTCCGAAGATCCTCAATGCGGGCTTTCGCAAGGCGGGACAGGTCTGCACTTCGGTGCAGCGCTTGTATGTCGACCGCAGGATCGCCGATCAGTTCGTGCCCAAACTGGTCGCGGCCGCCCGGAAGATGAAAGCCGGCGATCCGGCCGACCCGGCCACCGTGATCGGCCCCCTGATCAGTGTCGGGCATGCCAAGCGGGCCAAGTCCTGGGTGGAAGAGGCGGTCGCGCGCGGCGCGCAGATCCTGACCGGCGGCGAATGCGTGGGTGCCGTGATGCAGCCCACGGTCCTGACGCGGGTGGCCGACGACATGAAGGTGATGTGCGAGGAGATCTTCGGGCCGGTGCTGTCGATCGTCGAATTCGAGGGAATCGACGCGGCGGTGGCGCAAGCCAACGGCACGGCGTTCGGCCTGTCGGTGGGCTTGTTCACGAGCAACCTGCACACGGCTTTTCACGCCGCGCGTACCTTGCGCTTCGGCGGCGTGCACGTCAACGAGGCCTCCAGCGCCCGCGTCGACGCCATGCCGTTCGGCGGCGTCAAGGACAGTGGTTTTGGCTGGGAAGGGCCGTCCTACGCCATCCGCGAGATGACCGAGGAACGGTTGATGACCGTGTCCTTTTGACTGGAGAGTGCGAATGATCGTCGATGAGTTTGCGCGGTACGCGCAGTTCGAGGCCAGCCGCGCCTTGCCGGCCGAGGTGGCGCATCACGCCAAGCGAGCGCTGATCGACTGGTTCTCGGCGCTGTTCCCGGGCATAGGCGGCGCGCCGGGCTAGCAATTGATGCGCGCGCACGCCGGCGAGCTGGGCCACGGCCGGTCCAGCCTGCCGGGCCAGCGCACCACGGCGTTCCCGGGCACGGCGGCCTGGATCAACGGCAGCATCTCGCACGCGGTGGAATTCGACGACATCTTCCGCGACGCCATCTACCATCCGGGCTGCCCGACCATCGCCGCCGCGTTGGCGGTTGCCGAAGACCGCGGCTGCAGCGGCGCCGATCTGCTCAAGGCGATCACCATCGGCTACGAGATCTCCACCCGCATCGGCGTTGCCGTGCAGCCATCGCACTACCGCTTCTTCCATACCACGGGCACCGTGGGCTGCTTTGGCAGCGCGGCGGCAACGGCGGCGCTGGCGGACAGCGGCAATCCCGATGTCATGCGCCATGCGCTGGCGACGGCGGCTTCGTTTGCAGCGGGGCTGCAGCAGGCCTTCCGGTCCGACGCGATGACCAAGGCGCTGCATGCCGGCCACGCGGCCTGGGTCGGCGTCACCGCCGGCGTGGGCGCGGCCAGCGGCATCACCGGTGCGCTTGACATCCTGGAGGGCGCCGCGGGCTTTGGTGCCGCGATGGCCGTGGAGCCGAAGTGGGAGCTTGCCACCGAGGGCCTGGGCACCCGCTACAACATCCAGTCCATCACGCAGAAGAACCATGGCTGCTGCGGCCATACCTTCGCCGCCATCGACGCGATGCTGGACATCCGGGCGCAGCACAAGATCGATGCCGCGCAGGTTGAGGCTATCCGTGTGGAGACCTACCAGACCGCGCTCGACGTCACCGGCAATTTCGAGCCCCGCACCGCCTTCGAAGCCAAGTTCAGCCTGCCCTATGTGGTCAGCCACGCGCTGCTGTACGGCGCGGTGCGGCTCAATGCCTTCGAGGAAAAGCGCCTTGCCGATGCCCAACTGCGCAGCCTGATGGCCAGGACGAAGCTGAATGCCGATCCCGAATTGAGCGCGAAGTTTCCGGGCATGCGCGCCGCCCGGGTGACGGTTGCCTTGCGCAACGGCCAGGTGCTCGAACACTTCGCGCCGTGCCGCAAGGGCGACCCGGAAGCGCCGCTTAGCGATGCGGACCTGAACGACAAGTTCGTCGAGCTCGCTTCCCCGGTGATCGGAGCGGACGCGGCGCGCCGGTTGCTCGACAAGCTTTGGCAGATCGAGCAGCACGACGTAGCGAGCCTGCGGCTGACGGCGCTCTGACGAGGCCGCTGCGTCAGGAACCCTCCACCAGCTTGTCCTGGCCCCGGCTCACCGCCTCGCCGTCATTGGGCCGCAGCCGCCAGAAATACAGCGACGATGCCACCGTGATCGCGGCCAGGACCAGGAATGCGCGGTGCAATGCGCTGGTGACCAGCGCGTGGTCGGTCTGCGGCAGTCCGTCCAGGAACCAGCCCGCAACCAGCGATGCGGCCGCCAGGCCGAAGCTCATGGAAAGCTGCTGCATCGAGCTGGCGAGGGTGCTGGCCATGCTGGTCTCGGGCCCTTCCACGTCGGCATAGCCCAGCGTGTTCATGGCGGAAAACTGCATCGAGTTGAAAAAACCCATGCACAGGGCCAGCAGCACGATCAGCGCTGCTGGCGTGCCGGGACCGACCCGCGAGAACAGTCCGATCACCAGCCCGATCAGCACCGTGTTGATCGTGAGCACACGCCGGTAGCCCAGCGTGGCCAGCAGCTGCTTGGTGCCGAACTTCATGCTGATGGCCGCCGCGGCCGACGGCATCATCAACAGGCCCGACTGCCAGGCCGGCAACCCCAGCCCCAGCTGGTACAGCAGCGGCAGCAGAAAGGGCATGCCGCCCATCCCGATGCGCGTCACGAAGCCGCCGAGCACGGCGATGCGGAAAGTGCGCACCCGAAACAGCGCCAGGCGCAGCAGCGGATAGGCGCTGCGCGAAGCGTGCACGGCATAGGCGGCCAGCAGGCCCAGCGCGAGCAGCAGCAGCACGGCGCCCGAAGTGAAGTCCAACCGGTGTTCGCCGAAGATATCCAGCAGCCAGGACAGGAGCGCCACGCCCGAGCCGAACAGCGCGAAGCCGACGATGTCCAGCGGGCGAGCCTTCTCGGCCCGGTACTCGGGCAGGTAGCGCGCGATCAGCACCAGCGCGACCAGCCCGACCGGCAGGTTGACCAGGAAGATGAAACGCCAGGACACCACGTGCACGATCAGGCCGCCGACGGTCGGGCCGAGCAAGGGTCCGATCAGCGCGGGCATGACCACGAAGTTCATCGCCGACAGCAGCTCGGCCTTGCTGAAGGTGCGGATGATCGTGAGCCGCCCGACCGGCATCATCATCGCGGCGCCCAGGCCTTGCAGCAATCGCGCGGCCACCAGCATCGGCGGATTCAGCGACATGCCGCACAGCAGCGAAGCGGTGGTGAAGACCGACACGGCGGTGAAGAACACGCGGCGCGTGCCATATCGGTCGGCCATCCAGCCGCTGATGGGAATGAACACGGCCAGGCTCAGGATGTAGCTGGCCACCACCGCCTTCAGGCTCAGCGGCTGCACCTGCAAGCTGGCGGCCATGGCCGGAATCGCCGTGTTGACGATGGTCGCGTCCAGCGTTTCCATGAACATGACGGTCGCCACCACCCACGGCAGGTAACGCTTGGCGGTGAGGGGGTCGGGCGGGGTCATTGGCACAGCGGTGGTTGGCGGGACAGCGCGCCGCCATGATAGGCGCCTGTGCCTTGAATCGGGCCGGGAGCGCAGCGTTCGCGCCGGCTCCGGCATCGAGTCCAGCCGTACGAGGAAGTCACGCCTGGATGCAAGGCAAGCACGAAGACGGCGCAACAAATGATAAGCACATTTATAATAAGCGCCACTATGAATTTGAACCTGACACGCCGCTTTGGCTTCCTGGTCAACGACGTGGCCCGGCTTTACGGCCAGCAGTTCGACCGGCTGGCGCGCGAGGAGATCGGCTTGTCGCAGGCCCAGTGCCGGCTGGTCGGCGTGCTGGCGACACACGAGGGCGACGAGCCCCTGTCGCAGACCGAGCTGGCGCAGCGGCTGGGGCTGAGCGCCATGGCGGTGGGCGGCCTGTGCGATCGCATGGCGGCGGCCGGCTGGATCCGGCGCGAGCCCAGCCCCACCGATCGCCGGATCAACCGCCTGCAGCTCGAACCGCGCGCCCGCAAGGCCCTGACGGCCGCGCTGGCCATCGGCGACGGTCTCACCACGCGGGCCCTGGCACCCCTTTCGGCGGCTGAACGCGCCCAGTTGCTGGCGTTGCTGGCCAAGACGCGGCTGAGCCTGATGAGCCTTTCCACTGCCGAGGAAGACGCGGCGTGAGTCCAGCGTCGACAGCGCGCGGGTTCCCGCACCGCGGGATGATCACCGTCTCGATCATGCTCGCGACGATCATGCAGGCGCTCGACACCACGATCGCCAACGTCGCGCTGCCGCACATGCAGGGCAGCCTGCAGGCGTCGCAGGACCAGATCACCTGGGTGCTGACCTCCTACATCGTGGCCTCGGCCATCGCCTTGCCGTTGACCGGCTGGCTGTGTTCGCGCTGGGGCCGGCGCAAGGTCTTCATCGTCTCCATCGTCGGCTTCACCGCCGCCTCGGCGCTGTGCGGCCTGTCCACGTCGCTCGGTGGCATCGTGGCGGCGCGGCTGCTGCAGGGCGTCTTCGGCGCGGCCCTGGTGCCGCTGTCGCAGGCGGTGCTGCTGGACATCAATCCGCTGGAGAAGGTGGGCCAGGCGATGGCGATCTGGGGTGCCGGCATCATGGTTGGCCCTATCCTGGGCCCTATGCTGGGCGGCTGGCTGACCGAGAACTTCGACTGGCGCTGGGTGTTCTTCATCAACCTGCCGGTCGGCATGTTCGCGTTGTGGGGCGTCCTGCGCTACCTGCCGGAAAGCCGGCCGCGCAGCGAGCGCCTGGACATCTTCGGCTTTGTCATGCTCAGCCTGGCGATCGGTCTGCTGCAGCTGTTCCTGGACCGCGGCGAGCTGCTCGACTGGTTCGACTCCTGGGAGATCAAGCTGGAAGCAGCGGGCTCGCTGGTCGCCTTCGCGTTTTTCGCGGTGCACACCTGGACGGTGCAAGGCGTTTCGTTCCTCGACCGCGACCTGCTCAAGGACCGCAACTACGTCACCGGCCTGCTGTTCGCTTTCATCGTTGGCACCATCCTGTACGGGACGATGGCGCTCTTGCCGACCTTCCTGCAGACCCTGATGGACTACCCGGTCGTCTACACCGGCCTGGTCACGGCGCCACGCGGGGTGGGCACCATGCTGGCGATGATCGTGGTGGGCCGGCTGGTGCACCGCATCGACGTGCGGGCCATCATGGCCACCGGCTTCGCGCTGACGGCCTTTTCGCTGCATCAGATGACCAGCATCACGTTGCAGATGGACAGCAGCCTGATCATCATCTCCGGCTTCATCCAGGGCCTGGGCATAGGCTTCACCTTCGTGCCGCTGTCGACGGCGACCTTCGCCACGCTGGCGCCGCGGCTGCGCAACCAGGGCACGCCGATCTTCAGCCTGCTGCGCAACATCGGCGGCAGCGTGGGGATCTCGATCGTGCAGGCGCTGCTGAGCCACGGCGCGGCCCACGCGCACGCGCAACTGGCCGCGATGGTGGCGCCGGGCAACCAGGGCCTGATTAATCTGCCGCCGGGCCTGGGCCCCGACACGGCCGGTGGGCTGGCGCTGCTCAATGCCGAGGTCAGCCGGCAAGCGGCGCTGATCGGCTACATCGGCGATTTCTCGATCATGATGATCGTGACCCTGCTCACCATTCCGCTGCTGCTATTGATCCGCCGGCCGGGCGGCGCGCCAAATAGCGCAGCGGCCGAGGTGCCGCACTGAGTGTGTTATCCCACAAGTACCCGAGCTTTCGCGTGCCGAGACCGTGGCGGCAAAGTCGCGAGCGGGTGGGCTGCGACGCGCTGACAAGGCGGTCGACGTCCGAAAGCCAATCACCTTGTCTGTCGCGGTGCTTGACTGCTGTCCGGCCCCGCTCCTTGCGCTTGATCAGAGCCTGCCTAGAGCTTCTTCCGCGCGAACTCGGCGATGCGTTGCGCCGTGTCCTTGTCGGCAAAGCACGCCATCGCCGCCTGCCGCTCCTGCTCCAGCGCGCCGGTCAGTTGCGACGACAGTTGCGTGGTCAGCAGCTTCTTCAGCTGCGAGGTGGCCAGCCGCGAGCGCGAGGCGACTTCCGTCGCCAGCTGCAGCGCGGTGGCCAATACCGCGTCAGCCGCAACGACGCGATTGACCAGCCCCAGCTGGTGCAGCGCCGAGCCGCTCAGGCGTTCGCCCAGCACGATCAGTTCCATCGCGCGCTGATGGCCCAGCGCCTGGGGCAGCAGGTGCGTGACGCCGCCGGTGACGAAATGGCCCAGCGCCATCTCCGGAAAGAAGGCCACCAGGTTGTCCGCCACGACCACCATGTCGCAGTTGAGAACCCACTCGAATCCGCCGCCGACGGCGAAGCCATGCACGGCGCCGATCACCAGCTTGGGCCCGAACATGATGTCGCGGGTGATCTGCTGGATGCGGTCGCATGTGTCGGCCACGCTGGCACTGCTGGCGGACTGCTGCGCGAACTCCTTCAGGTCGTCGCCGGCGCAAAATGCCCGCCCGGCGCCGGTGAGCACGATGACGCGGGTCCGCGGATCCCCCTGTGCCGCCACCAGGGCTTCATGCAGGTCCTGCAGCAGCTGCAGGCCGATGGCGTTGAGCCGCTCGGGACGGTTCAGCGTGACGAGGCTGACCGGGCCTTCGGTGGTGAGGGTGACGTATTTCATGATGTTCTTTCTGGATGGTGCGGCATGGAAGGATTCTCGCGGTCCCAGGCCAGGGCGGCGCCTTGCTCGCGCAGCCGGAATTTCTCGACCTTGTCGGTCGGGGTCCTGGGCAGGGCGGGCAACATCCGGATGTAGCGCGGCACCATGAAGGCGGCCATGCGCCCGGCGCACCAGTCGGCGAGGGCCGCCGGCGACAGCGTGCCGCCATCGCGAAGCACGACACAGGCCATGACCTCCTCTTCGGTCAGCTCGCTGGGCACGCCGACCACCGCGCACTCGAGCACCTCGGGATGCAATTCGATCTCCATTTCGACTTCGGCCGCGGAGATGTTCTCGCCGCGGCGCCGCACGAAGTCCTTGCGCCGCCCCACGAAATACAGCCAGCCGTCGGCGTCCTGCGTCAGCACATCGCCGGTGTGGAACCATTGATTGCGGAAGGCCTCCAGCGTGGCCTGCGGCCTGCCCCAGTAACCGTCCATCAGGACCGAGGGTTCCGTGGAACGCACCACCAGTTCGCCCGGCGTGCCTGCCGGCGCCTCGAAGCCCTGCTCGTCGAGCAGCCTGATTTCCCAGGGGCCCAGCGGCTTGCCGCATGAGCCTTTCCGGCGCGGCGCATCCTGCGGCGTGTAGATGATGCCGCCGACTTCGGTCGATCCATAAAGTTCGACCAGGCGGCAGCCGAAGCGCGCCTCGAATTCCTGCGCCCACTCCGGCAGTGGCACGCCCCAGCCCAGGCGCGCCCTGTGATCGCGGTCGGTGGGCGAGGGCGGCTGCTTCCACAGCATGGTCAGGGTCACGCCCATGAAGTCGAAGACCGTCGCCTGCAGGGCCCGCACCTCGTCCCAGTACCTGGAAACGCTGAAGCGCTCGCCGATGGCGGCGACGCCGCGCAGCAGGAGTGCCGGCGCGATCGTCATCACCGCGGCATCGAGATGGAACATCGGATACGGACAGTAGAGGACGTCGTCCGGCCGCAGGCCCAGGCCATCGATCACGCCCTGGGCGTGACGCAGGACAAAGCGGTGCGAGATCATCGCCGCCTTGGAGCGGCCGGTGGTGCCGGACGTGTAGAGCAAAAGGCAAAGGCTGGAGAAAGCGCAGCTGGGAAACTCGGGAGCGACATCCTGCTGGCGCTGCAGTTGGCTCCACGACAGCGCCGACGGATCGCACGCATCGCCAACGATCACCAGTTTCTGCACCGTGACCAGACCGCCGCGCACCTCGGCGAGCTGCGGCCAGAAACCGGCGTGGACGATCAGCAGCCGGCTTTCGACGAGGTCGATCGCGTGCGCCAGCGTCTGGCCGCGAAACGATGTGTTCAAAGGCGCACAGACGGCGCCGAGCTTGGCCAGCGCAAACCACGTCAGCGCGAACTCGATGCAGTTCGGCAGCATGAGGCTGACGTTGTGACCCTGCCGCACGCCCTGGGCATACAAGCCGGCGGCCACCTGGTCCGACTGGCGATCAATTTCGCCATAGGTCCACTCGCCGGCCCGCATCCGGATGAATGGCCGGCCGGGCGCCTGCGCTGCCGCGCAGCGCAGCTCGTCCGCCAGCGAATGGGTGAACGTTCTCATTTCACACTACACGATACGCCACCGGCGCAAGCCGGCGCCCCGCCGCCTGGTGCACGGTCAGCGAGATTGACAGGGTGGCCTGCCCGGCGCTGGCACCCGACGCGCTGTCGCTTGCCTGGATCACCAGCGGCGACGGGCCGGCCGCCGGGGCGAACCCCGATTGAGTCAAATCGGATATCGGTTGCGTGCGGTAAGCTAAGGGTTATCCCGTAGACCCCCGGCCGGGAAAACCAGCACCATGAAAAAGATCCTCCTGCTCCTCGCGACCGTGCTTTTCATGATGCTGACTACGGCCCGCGCGGCCGGGAGCCTGCCGGAAAGATTCGACCCGGCCCGGGACGCGGCGGCCGACGTCGCCACCGCCGTCGCCATGGCCCAGGCCCAGGGCAAGCGGGTGCTGGTGGACGTCGGCGGCGACTGGTGCTCCTGGTGCCGTCTTCTGGACGGCTTTTTTGCCGCTAACGCCGATGCCCGCAAGCTGCGTGACGACAACTATGTGTGGGTCAAGGTCAACTGGTCGCCGCAGAACCGGAACGAGGCCGTGCTGTCGCGCTGGCCCCCTGTCCATACTTATCCGCATCTGTTCGTGCTCGACGGCAAGGGCCGCCTGCTTCATTCGCAGAACATCAGCGGCTTCGAGGACGACGAAAGCGACGGCTACGCCAAGGCGAAGATTCTCGACTTCCTGCGAGCCCATCGCCGGCCGGCCGCCGCCGCCCGGTAATCGCGGCGTGCCCCGCGACAGCAGTCCGCGTCTTACTTGAGCGGCGGGATCGGAATCATCCCCGTGAACACATAGGCCTGCAGCATGGCGATGACCCCGATCACCGCCGCGCCGGCAATCGAATGCCAGAACACGGTCCGGAAGATCGGCCCCAGTGCGTACGACCGCTCCTTCGGATCGTCGTAGCAGGCCGCACACGCGACCATGATCGACTGGGCGTCGATCATCTTGCCCATCACCCCGCCGGTCGAGTTGGTCGCGACGATCAGGATCTCGTTCAGGTGCAGCTGCTGCGCCGTGATGCGCTGCAGGCTGCCGAACAGCGCGTTCGACGCAGTATCCGAGCCGGTCAGGAACACGCCCAGCCAGCCGAGGTAGGCGGCAAAGAACGGGTAGAAGAAGCCGGCTCCGGTGAACGCGAGGCCCAGCACCGCGTCGGTGCCGGAGTAGCGGGTCAGGAAGCCGAGGCCCAGCACCTGACCGATCACCAGCACCGGAATCTTCATCCGTTGCATGGTCTGCATGAAGGCGTCCTTCCACTGCGTGGCGTTCAGCTTCAGGAACAGCCCGGAAAGGATGGCGGCCACGAAGACACCGGTGCCGGCGGCGGACAGCCAGTTGATCGCGAAGCGCGCCGCTTCCGGCTTGGCGTTGATCGGAGCGACCGGCGGCATGCGCTGGACCAGGTTGTGCAGCGATGGCATGTCCCAGACCGGCAGCGACAGCGTGCCGCCGAAGGTCGAGCCGAGCAGCGTCGTGGAGAACTTGTACCCGGACAACAGGTTGTTGAGGAAAGTCTTGAATTCAGGCACGCCCCACAGTGCGCAGCAGGCGATCAGGATCACCCAGGGCATCCATGCATAGGCGGTTTCAGCAGCGCTGTACTTGTATTTCCACTCGCTGACATCGGTCGTCGCGGTGGCGGTACTCTTGCCGGCCTTGGCGAGCGCCTCGCGCTCCGATTTCAGCAGGAAGCGGGTCTTCGGGTGCCACACGAAGCGCAGGAAGAGGGCGGTGCAGATCACCGAGAACACGCCCGACACCACGTCGGTCATCAGGTGCAACTCGCTCGTGCCGGAAGCAAAGAACTGCATCAGCGCGAACGTACCGCCGGCGCACAAGGTCGCCGGCCAGACTTCGAAGGCTTCCTTCCAGGTCCCGCCTTCCATCTTCACGAAGGTCGCGACCAGCCAGAAGGGAACCAGGATCGAGACGAACGGCAGCTGGTGGCCCGCCATGGAAGACAGCGTGAGCTGATCGAGGCCGCTGACGGCCGCCAGCGTGACGATCGGGGTGCCGATCGCGCCCCAGGCCACCGGGGCGGTGTTGGCCAGCAGGTTCAGCACAGCGGACTGGAAGGGCTTGAAGCCCAGGCCCACCATCACGGCGCCGGCGATGGCCACCGGCGTGCCGAAGCCGGAGGTGCCCTCGATGATCGCGCCGAAGGAGAAGGCGATCAGCACGCACTGCAGCCGCCGGTCGAACGAGATATGGACGATCGACTCCTTCACGATCTCGAACTTGCCGGTTACCACGCTCATCGTGTAGAGGAACATCGCGGCCAGGACGATCCAGATGATTCCCAGGAAGCCGGAGAGCGTCCCGAGCGCGAAGGCTGAAACCGCCGACGTCACCGGCATGCGGAAGACCAGGCAGACGACGAGGAAGGCGGCGATGACGCCGAAGAACGCCGCATAGGGCGCGGAGATGCCCATGTGCGTGTTGCCCTGCGCATCGCGGTAGCGGTGCAAGGCAATGAAGTAGAGCAGCGTCAGGATCGGGATGGCGGCAACGAGCGTGGAGAGGAACACATTGCCCAAGGGGTCATAGGTCTGCTGGTACATGACTGGGTCCTTTCGATCCGGGATCGGGAACGCTTTATTCGCACGCGAAGCTCTGCCTCGGCCGATTCTGTCGGGATCCTGCGGATTGCGCAAGCGACTGCGGGGCCTGGAGCACGGGATGCCGCTCGCGCGCGGCGGCCCAACGCGGCGCGCGATGGCAGTCAGGTAGCGATCAGGTCCGAAGCGGGATGGGCTCGGCTCAAGGAAGAATGCAAGCGCTTCCTCACACGCATCAGGTCACTGGAGCCGGGTTGAACAGCACCAGTGCGTTGTGCAGCTTCCACTGCTCCGACCAGGTCTTCTTGCGGCCGCTGGCGACATCCAGCATCAATCGGAACAGCTGCCAGCCCACTTCCTCGATCGAAGCCGATCCGTCCGCGATGGTTCCGGCGTTGATGTCCATCAGGTCGTGCCAGCGCCGTGCCAGGTCGCTGCGGGTAGCGACCTTGATGACGGGAACCGGCGCCAGCCCGTAGGGCGTGCCGCGCCCCGTCGTGAACACGTGCAGGTTCATGCCGGCGGCCAGTTGCAGCGTGCCGCAAATGAAGTCGCTGGCCGGCGTGGCCGCGTAGGTCAAGCCCTTTTGTTTCAGCTTTTCGCCGGGTGCGAGCACGCCGGAAATTGGCGCCGAGCCGGACTTGACGATCGAGCCCATCGCCTTCTCGACGATGTTGGACAGGCCGCCCTTCTTGTTGCCGGGCGTGGTGTTGGCGCTGCGGTCGGCGCCGCCGCGCTGGAGGTAGGCGTCGTACCAGGCCATCTCGCGGATCATCGCCACCGCCACTTCCGGCGTGGTCGCGCGCGAAGTGAGCTGGTCGATGCCGTCGCGCACCTCGGTGGTCTCGGAGAACATCACGCTGGCGCCGGCCCGCACCAGCAGATCGGTGCAGAAGCCCACCGCCGGGTTGGCCGTCACGCCGGAAAAGGCGTCGCTGCCGCCGCACTGCACGCCCACCACCAGCTCGCTGGCCGGAACGGTCTCGCGCTTGCGCGCGTTCAGGCGCTCCAGGTGTTGCCCGGCCTGCCGCACGATAGCCTCGACCATGGACATGAAGCCGACATGGGTGTCGTCCTGCAGGCAGACCACGTCCAGCTTGCCGGCAGCGTCGCGCTCGTCGACGAGCGCAATGGTGCCCGGCGGCAGCAGCCGCTCCGGCTGCAGCTTCTCGCAGCCCAGGCTCACCACCATGACTTCGCCGCCGAAGTTCGGATTCAGGCTGATGTTGCGCAAGGTGCGGATCGGAATCACGGCGTCGGGCGCATCGATGGCCACGCCGCAGCCGTAACCGTGTTCCAGCGCCACCACGTCGTCGACATTGGGAAACCTCGGCAGCAGTTCGGCCTTGATGCGCTGCACCGCGAAGCTCGTGACGCCGGCCACGCATTGCACGGTCTGGGTGATGGCCATGATGTTGCGCGTGCCCACCGATCCATCCCGGTTGCGAAAGCCTTCGAACGTGTAGCCCTCCAGCGGCGGCAGCGGCTCGGGCTTGACCGTGGCGATCGGCAGGTTGTCGAGCGCGCGCGCGTCGGGCATCTTCAGCAGCCGCTCGTGCACCCAGCTGCCGGCGGGGATGTCCTTGAGCGCAAAGCCGATGGGCACGTTGTAGCGGCGCACGGCGCTGCCTTCGGCCAGGTCCGTCAACGCGACCTTGTGGCCTTGCGGAACCTGCTCGCGCAGGACCAGACCCGAAGGGAAAACGGTTCCGGCGGGCAGGCCGCCGTTGTTGGCGACGATCGCGACGTTGTCGCTGGCGTGCATGGTGATGTAGAGGGGCGCTTGAACTTCTTCGTGCATGGCGTGTGGATCTGGACGAAGGATGGCCAGCCTCACTTCGCTGTTGCCGCGGTGGACTGCCGCTCGATGATGCGGAAGCCGACGTCGACGATGGGTTGGGCTATGGGCTTGCCGGCGCAGCGGTCGATGATCAGTTGCGCGGCCAGGCGGCCGATCTCGGCGCCGTCGATGTGGGCCGTCGTCAACGATGGATCGATGTGGGCCGCGAAATCGGCGTCGCCGAAGCCGCAGACCGCCAGGTCCTGCGGGATGCGCAGGCCGCGCGATCGCGCCTCGATCATCAGGCCGTGGGCGAAGCCGTCGGAACTGCAGTAGACGGCCTCGATGTGCGGGTCTTTCTCCAGCAGTTCGACCAGCGCGCGCCGTCCCCGTTCCAGGCTGCTGGGCGCCGGGACGATCGCGCTCGGCACCTCGTGCCCGACCGCGGCCAGGAAACCTTGGCACCGCATCATGGCGCGGTGGTCGTCGCCGGTGGCGATTCCCAGCCGCTGCCAGCCCCTGGACAGAAAGAAGCCCGCGATCGCGCTGCCCACCTTGACGTGGGAAAAGCCCACCATCATGTCGACCGGCCGATCGCTCAGGTCCCAGGTCTCGACCACCGGAATGCCCAGGCGCTGGAGCTGCTCGCGCGCGGCCGGCGAATGGACCAGGCCCGTGACCACGATGCCGTCGGGCCGACGGCTGATCATGGTGTTGAGCAGCTTTTCCTCGCGCGAATGGTCGTAGCCGCTCTGGCCCAGGAGCAATTGGTAGCCTGCGGCGTCCAGTGTCTCGGTCAGGGCGCGCACCGTGGGCAGGAACTGCGGAACGGAAATGACCGGTACCAGTCCGGCCACTGTCATGCTGCGCTTGGACTTCAGGCCGCCGGCCAGCAGGTTGGGGATATATCCGGTCCTGCTCACGGCGCCGCGAACGCGTTCAATGGTCTTCTCGGACACCAGCGCCGGCTTGCTCAATGCGCGCGAAGCGGTGATCAGCGAAACGCCGGCTTCGCGGGCCACATCGTGGAGCGTGGCGGCTTTCGGGGTGGAACCGTGGGACATGGTCGGCGGTGCTTGACACTCGGAAATGACAACGTTACCATATTCTCCGGCCGATCACCGGTGCAAGGGAATATCGGTTGCTGGGGCGAGCGGAGAGCAGAGCGGGCAGGGGCCGCGCACGTTTTCACTCGTCTATTTCGTTGCCTGAAATGACAACGTTGTCATAACGAGGAGACTCTCTTGAAAAAGATAATCGGCAATCCCCGTGGCATCAGTCGCCGCACCGCGCTTGCAACAATCGCCGCAGTGGGCAGCGCGGGCCTGCAGGCCGCGCCGTCGTCGCCGGCCAAGGTCGACTTGTCCGGCAAGCCGCTGAAAATCATCGTTCCGTTCACTGCCGGTGGCTCGTCGGACATCATCGCCCGGGCGATTTCGACGCCCCTGGCCGAAGCCCTGGGCACGTCGGTCATCGTCGAAAACAAACTGGGCGCGAACGGCAACATCGGCGCCGATTTCGTGGCCAAGTCCGCGGCCGACGGCCACACGCTGCTGCTGTGCGACGTTCGCGCACTGGCGATCAGCCCGGCTTTCTACAAGTTGCCGTTCGATCCGGCCAGGGACCTGCAGGGCGTGGCGATGCTCGCTTACTCGCCCCACCTGCTGGTGGTCCATCCCTCGGTGCCGGCCAACAACCTGAAGGAACTGGTGGAGCTGTCGCAGCGCAAGCCGCTGTCGTTCGCCGTCACGGCCCTGGGCAGCGCGCCGCACCTCGCGGGAGTTCAGATTGCCGAACTGACCCACGCGAAGTGGGCGTTCATCCCCTACAAGGGCGGCTCGCAGGCCATCAACGACACCATCGCCGGACAGACCGACGTGCTGATGAACGGCATGCTGGCCACGCTGCCATTCGTGCAGGCCAGGCGCCTCAAGATCCTGGCGGTTTCCAAGTTGACGCGCGTCGCGCTGCTGCCCGACGTGCCGACCATCGCCGAAACGCTGCCGGGCTTCGAATCGGGCACCTGGCAGGGCGTGCTGGCGCCCGCCGGCATGCCGCCGGCGGTGCTCGCCCGCATCTCGGCGGAGCTGCTGCGCGTCATCCGCCTGCCCGCGGTGCGCGAACAGCTGGTCGCCCAGGGCGCCGAGGTGTCCACCATGCCGCCTCCGGAAATCAATCGCTTCGTGGCGGTGGAGATCAAGCACTGGGCGGCCGTGGTCGCCAAGGCCGGCCTGAAGCTCGAGTAGCGGGATCAATGGCCCCGACATCCAGCACTGCTCCGGGCGATCGCATCGCCTGGGTCCGGGTCTCCTCCTGCTACCTGCCCCTGGCCAACCCGATTAGCGACGCCAAGGTGCTGACGGGTCGCCAGAAGCCGATGACCGAGATCGCGATGCTGTTCGCGGAGATCGAGACCGAACAGGGTCACCAGGGCCTGGGCTTCAGCTATTCCAAGCGCGCCGGCGGGCCGGGGCAGTTTGCGCACGCCAGGGAGATCGCACCGGCACTCATAGCCGAAGACCCCAGCGATATCGCCCGGCTGTGGGACAAGCTCTGCTGGGCCGGCGCCTCGGTGGGTCGCAGCGGCATGTCGGTCCAGGCCATCGGCGCCTTCGACGTCGCGCTCTGGGACTTGAAAGCCAGGCGCTCCGGCCTCTCGCTGGCCAAGCTGCTCGGCGCCCATCGCGAGTCGGTGCGCTGCTACAACACCTCGGGCGGGTTCCTGCATACGCCCATCGACCAGCTGATGGTGAACGCCTCGGCATCAATCGAGCGCGGCATCGGCGGCATCAAGCTCAAGGTCGGGCAGCCGGATGGCGCGCTCGACGTGCGGCGGGTGGAGGCTGTGCGCAAGCACCTGGGCGATGCGGTTCCCATCATGGTCGACGCCAACCAGCAATGGGATCGCCCCACGGCCCAGCGCATGTGCCGCATCTTCGAGCAGTTCAAGCTGATATGGATCGAAGAGCCGCTTGACGCCTATGACCACGAAGGCCATGCGGCACTGGCCTTGCAGTTCGACACGCCGATCGCGACCGGCGAGATGCTGACCAGCGCCGCCGAGCACGGCGACCTGATCCGCCACCGCGCCGCCGATTACCTGATGCCGGATGCGCCGCGGGTCGGCGGCATCACGCCGTTCCTGAAGGTGGCTGCGCTGGCCGAGCATGCCGGCCTGATGCTGGCTCCGCACTTCGCGATGGAACTGCACGTGCACCTGGCGGCGGCTTACCCGCGCGAGCCCTGGGTCGAGCATTTCGAATGGCTCGAACCGCTCTTCAACGAACGCATCGAGATCAAGGACGGGCGGATGCGGGTACCGACTCGCCCCGGCCTGGGCCTGACGCTGACCGGTCAGGCCAGGGCCTGGACCCGCGAGGAAGCCGAAGTCGGCACGCGCCGCTAGCCCGACGCCCATTCACCCGCCCGCCGCGCCGATCCTTCTTTCCATTCTGTTCACGCAACAACTCAATGAATCCGCAAGACCTCAAGCAAATCGTCTCATCCGGTCTGTTGTCCTTTCCCCTGACCGACTTCGACAAGGAACTGCGCTTTGCTCCCAAGCCCTATGCGCAGCGGCTCGAATGGCTGCTGCCCTACGGTGCCACCGCGCTATTCGCAGCCGGCGCCCTTCCGAAGTCGAGCAGCTCGGCCTTCTCATTTCCCAACTCGGCGCCCAGTAAGCGTCGTCAACCCAAGGAGATTCTTCCATGAAAAAAATACTGACTGCGGTTCTGTTCGGCCTCGCCGCGCTGACCGCCAATGCCCAGGCATGGCCCACCGCCAAGCCCGTCACGCTGCTGGTCCCGTTTCCGCCCGGCGGCTCGACAGACATGATCGCCCGCACGCTGAGCCCCAAGTTGCAGGAGAAGCTCGGCGGCACGTTCATCGTGCAGAACACCTCCGGTGCGGGCGGGACCGTGGGCGCTGCGGCGGCCAAGCGCGCGGCGCCCGACGGCTACACGATTTTCGTGTCGTCGCTGGGGCCGTTCGTGATCGGGCCGCACCTGATCAAGAACGTGGCCTACGACCCCTTGAAGGACTTCGACTACATCACCGTCGCCGTGCAGGCGCCCAACGTGCTGGCGGTCCCCGCCAATTCGCCGCACAAGTCGCTGGCTGACGTCATCGTCTACGAAAAGGCTCACCCCGGCAGGATGAGCTTCGCTTCGGCGGGCAATGGAACGAGCGACCACCTCACGGCCGAACTGTTCTGGCAGGAGACGGGCACCACCGGCCTGCACATTCCCTACAAGGGCGGCGCACCGGCCATGACCGACCTGCTGGGCGGCCAGGTCGATGCGACGTTCATGAACATCAACACCGGCCTGCCCCAGATCAACTCGGGCAAGCTGAGGGCGCTGGCCATCACCAGCTCCAAGCGCTCGCCGCTGCTGCCCAATGTGCCGACCATGGCGGAACTGGGGTTCAAGGGCGTCACGGTTTATTCGTGGCAAGCCATCGCCGCGCCCAAGGGGTTGCCGGCCGACATCAAGGCCAAGTTGCATGACGCCATCGTGGCCGGATTGAACGACCCGCAGGTCAAGCCCAAACTGCTCGAACTCGGCTTCGAAATCGTCGGCGACACGCCCGAGCATTTCACGGCCTTCCAGGCTTCGGAGTTCGCTCGCTGGAAGAAGGTGATCGAGGTCGGCAAGATCACGGCGGACTGAGGCACCGATGGCTACGCCCAGCATCGTCGACCTGCGCGTCATCCCCGTGGCCGGGCGCGACAGCATGCTGCTGAACCTCAGCGGCGCGCATGGTCCCTTCTTCACCCGCAATCTGCTGATCCTCACGGACAGCGCCGGCAACACCGGGGTCGGCGAGGTGCCGGGTGGCGAAAAGATCCGCCAGACACTGGAGGATGCGCGCAGCCTGGTGGTGGGCCAGCCGATCGGTGACCACCTGCGCGTGCTGCAAGGCATGCGGCGCCAGTTCGCGGACCGCGATGCGGGCGGCCGCGGCCTGCAGACCTTCGACCTGCGCACGACCATCCATGCCGTCACCGCGGTCGAATCGGCCTTTCTCGACCTGCTCGGCCAGTTCCTCGATGTGCCGGTCGCCGCCCTGCTGGGCGAAGGCCAACAGCGCGATGCTGTCGAGATGCTCGGGTACCTGTTCTTCGTGGGCGACAAGGGCCAGACCGACCTTCCCTACGCGACCGATCCCGCCGCCGACAACGACTGGTTCCGGCTGCGTCACGAACAGGCGATGACGCCCGAGGCGGTGGTGCGCTTGGCAGAAGCGGCCTACCAGCGCTACGGCTTCAACGATTTCAAGCTCAAGGGCGGAGCACTGCGCGCCGAGGAAGAGATCGAAGCGGTGCATGCGTTGCACCGGCGTTTCCCGAAGGCGCGCGTGACGCTCGACCCCAACGGAGGCTGGCTGCTCAAGGACGCGATTGCCCTGATGCGCGACATGCGCGGCGTGGTGGCTTATGCGGAAGACCCTTGCGGCGCCGAAGACGGTTTCTCCGGGCGTGAAGTGATGGCGGAATTCCGTCGCGCCACGGGCCTGCCGACGGCGACCAACATGGTTGCGACCGACTGGCGCCAACTCACTCATGCGCTCTCGCTGCAGTCGGTCGACATCCCGCTGGCCGACCCGCACTTCTGGACGATGGCCGGCTCGGTGCGGGTGGCGCAGACCTGTCGTGACTGGGGCCTGACCTGGGGCTCGCACTCGAACAATCACTTCGATGTGTCGCTGGCCATGTTCACCCATGTCGCTGCGGCCGCGCCGGGTCGAGTCACGGCCATCGACACACACTGGATCTGGCAGGACGGCCAGGGCCTGACCCAGGAACCCTTGCAGATCGTTGGCGGCCTGGTTCAGGTGCCGAAGAAGCCGGGCCTGGGCATCGAGCTCGACATGGCTGAAGTGGAAAAGGCCCACCAGCTCTACCGGCAGCACGGCCTGGGTGCGCGCGACGACGCCATCGCGATGCAGTACCTCATTCCCGGCTGGAAATTCAACCCGAAGCGCCCCGCGCTCGATCGCTAGAAAGAACCCATGCACAAGAACCTGATTGCCGGCGAATGGATGGAAGCCCAGGGCCGCCTGCGCAACCGAGGAGAATCCGTGAGAGAGAAGTGCTTGCGCACGCTCCGGAAAGTCGCCAAGATGCGCGCCGGTGCTGCGCCGCGTTGAATGGTGGCAGCCATTGAATTTCAGAAAGGACCTGCAATGAAGATCGGATTCATCGGACTGGGGATCATGGGCGCCCCCATGGCGCAACACCTGCTGGCCGCCGGCCACGAGATGTTCGTTCGCACCCGCAGCAAGGTGCCCGAAGCGCTGAAAGCCGCCACGGTTTGCGCGACCAATGCCGACGTGGCGCGCGCGGCCGAGGTGGTGTTCCTGATGCTGCCGGACACGCCGGACGTGGAACAGGTCCTGTTCGGCGAACAAGGCGTTGGCGCGGGGCTGGCCAAGGGCAAGACGGTCGTCGACATGAGCTCGATCTCGCCGATCGAAACCAAGCGCTTTGCGAAAGCCGTCAATGACCTCGGCTGCGACTACCTCGATGCGCCGGTCTCGGGCGGCGAAGTGGGCGCCAAGGCCGCCAGCCTGACCATCATGGTCGGCGGCCCCGAGCCGGTGTTCGAGCGCATCAAGCCGCTGTTCGCGCTGATGGGCAAGAACATCACGCTGGTGGGCGGCAACGGCGACGGCCAGACCTGCAAGGTGGCCAACCAGATCATCGTGGCGCTGAACATCGCCGCCGTGGGCGAGGCGCTGCTGTTCGCATCGAAGGCGGGAGCCGATCCCGCGCGGGTGCGGCAAGCGCTGATGGGCGGATTCGCCAGTTCGCGCATCCTCGAAGTGCATGGCGAACGCATGATCAAGCGCACCTTCAATCCGGGTTTCCGCATTGCCCTGCACCAGAAGGATCTGGGCCTGGCGTTGGCCGGCGCCAAGAAGCTCGACATTGCGCTGCCGCAGACCGCCTCAGCGGCGCAGCTGATGCAGGTCTGCGCCGCGCAAGGATGGGACCAGCTCGATCATTCCGCACTGGTCAAGGCGCTGGAGCACATGGCGGCCCACGAGGTGGCGCAGGCTTGAGCCCGCGTGGGGTTGTTGCGGTCTTCAGGGTGCCTTCCGACCGCACCTCAACCACCGAAGAATCGTTTGCGAATTGTCATGGAAACCGGGCGGCGGTGGCCTAGATTCAAAAAACGATTCAAGGAGACGAAGATGAAGGTGCGCTCCGGGCATTGCGGTCGAGTTCGGTTGGTGACATTGCTGGGGCTGGTGGCGGCCGCGCTCGCACTCAGCTCCTCGGCCCTCGCGCCGCGCGACCGCAGGGCCGGCCCGTCGCAGCAGTGGCGGGGCGACATCTCGCGCTTCCACGAACACGACCGCAACGTCTGGCGCGGCGGCCACTGGACCCACGGTCGGCATGACGGCCGCCTGGGCTGGTGGTGGGCGGCCGGCGGCCTTTGGTACTGGTATCCCGCGCCGGTGTATCCGTATCCCAACCCATGGGTGCCGCCGGTCGCGCTGGCCGGACCGGCCGAGAGTGTGGTGCCGGCATCGCCGCCGGCGCAATACTGGTATTTCTGCGAGGCCTCGCGCACCTACTATCCCTATGTCGCCACCTGTCCCGGCGGCTGGAAGCCGATACCGGCCACGCCCAGCGATGCTTCACCCGTTCCACTGCAATAAGGAGCTGCCGTGTCCTCCGCCCATCTGTCTCGTCGCCTCGCCCCGCTGCCATTCGGCCGTCCGCTTGCCGGCGCACTGGTTCTCGCTTCCGTTTGGCTCGCGGGCTGCGCGCCGATGCCGGTGGGCCCCACCGTCGCCGTGATGCCGGCCCCGAACAAGCCCTTCGACGTCTTCATGCAGGACGACCAGCTGTGCCGCGGCTGGGCGGCCCATTCGATCGGACAACCCGGCAACGATGCCGCCGCCCAGCAGCTGGTGGGCTCGACGGTCGCGGGTGCGGTGGTCGGTGCGCTCCTGGGCGCCGCCGTCGGCGATCATCACAGCGCCGGCGTCGGCGCAGCGATGGGGACCGTGGTCGGCGCCAGCGTGGGAGCCAGCCAGGGTGCGGCCACCGGCTGGAACGCGCAGCGTTCGTATGACATCGCCTATCAGCAGTGCATGTACTCCAAGGGCAATGTCGTGGCGCAGCCACGGTACGGCGGCTATCAGTACTACGCGCCGCCGCCACCGCCGGCCGGGGCGCCTGTACCGGTCTACCCGCAGCGATAGCGCTTCGCTCGCCGCAGCCTCACCACTCGTTGCGCAGTTCCCGCAACCTGGTGAACACCGTCTTCGCGTCGGGCTGATCCGGCAGTTCGGGAAAGTCCTCGCGCAGCCGCGCGATCACGCCGGGGTTGTCCAGGCGCATGAAGGTGTTGATCCGCTTTTCGTCGGCCAGCGTGGTGACGGCGGACTTGGCGGGATCGTGGCCGGCCACCCGAGGCAGCATCGCCTTGGCATCGGCGTTGTCCGGCTCGCGCGCCAGCGTGAAGCGCAGGTTGTTCTCGATGTAGTCGTGGCCCGGATAGACGAGGGTGTTGGCTGGCAGTCTGGCCAGCTGGTCGACAAACGTGGCGTACAGCTCATTGACGTTGCCGCCGTTGTGCACATTGCCGGCGCCGGCATTGAACAGCGTGTCGCCCGAGAACAGGGCCGGCTGGTCGGTGTGCGAGCGCAGGCAGATATGGCACATCGTGTGGCCCGGCGTGTCCAGGCACTCGAGCTCGACGCGCTTGCCCACCTTGATCACGTCGCCGGCCTTGACGCCGCGGTCCACGCCCGGGATACGCCCGGCGGCTCTGTGGTGCGCGATCACCTTGGCGCCGGTGGCGGCGACCACGGCCGCGTTGCCGCCGATATGGTCGTGGTGCTCGTGGGTGTTCAGGATCTGGGTGATCTGCCAGCCCTTCACGCGGGCGGTCGCCAGCGTCTTTTCATGGTCCAGCGGGTCGATCGCGAGGGCCTCGCCCGTGTCGGGGCAGGCCACCAGGTAGTTGAAATTGCGCAGCGAGTTGCCGGTCCAGATTCGCTCGACGATCATTTGACGCTCCTTGGGTGGCGAGTGCGGGCCATTGTAGGTTGGGCGCATGCGAACCAGTTCTGCCGCTGGTGCCAATGGCTGAGGTCGCCAGCGTTGTCAGTGAAGACGATCTAGACTTCCGGGATTTTGATCGGCCTGGGCGGAACGATTTCGGTCTTCTGCATGAGCGCGATTGTCGAACCCTTGCGAAACCCTTACTGTCATCGCGTCGCGCTGTCAGCGGTGAGACGTTCGCGAGTGGGCGATGGCCGGCACCGCCTCTTCCAGCTCGGCTGCGATTCCCGCCTGCAACAGCCCCAGCGCGGCGGCCGGATCGTCGGCGAACTGGAACAGCGCAAGATCGTCGGCGGCGATCACGCCGTGCCTCACCAGCGCCTCGAAATTGATGATTTCCTTCCAGTAGCTCGAACCGTAGAGCACGATCGGAATTCGCCTGTCGATTTTCCGGGTCTGCATCAGCGTCAGGATCTCGGTCAACTCATCGAGCGTGCCAAAGCCTCCCGGGAACACCACCAGCGCGCGCGCCAGATGCGCAAACCAGAGTTTGCGCATGAAGAAGTAGTGGAATTCGAACGTCAGTTCGCGCGTGACGTAAGGGTTGGGCCGCTGCTCATGCGGCAACCCGATGTTGAGGCCTATGGTCCGGCCTCCGGCGTCGGAAGCGCCGCGGTTGGCGGCCTCCATGATGCCGCCGCCGCCGCCGGTGCAAACGACATACCTGTGAGAGTGCGAAGGAAGGTTCTTCGACCAGGTGGTGACCAGCCGCGCCAGTTCGCGCGCCGCATCGTAGTACTGCCCCATCGGGCCTTCGGGCGCCAGCCGCGCGGAGCCGAAGAACACGATCGTGTCGCAAATGCGCGCGCGCTGGAAAGCCTGCATCGGTTCGAGGTATTCGGCCAGGATGCGCAGCGGACGCGCATCGTCGCTGTCGAGGAATTCCTCGTTCTTGTAAGCGAGTGGATTGCGCTGACTGTTGTTCGTCATCATGGTTTCCGGTGTACTGCTGCAGATCGGTGAAGCCGCGCGCGACCCTGGTGTGGACCAGTTGCACGTGGACGCGCTCACAGTCTACCTGCAGGTATCCCCGCACGCCCACCCCAGCGCCGTGCTCAGTTGGGCAGGACAGCCGCTTGGTGGGTGCCAGCAAGATGTAAGACATGTTGCCAGCGTCATCGGTCAACTCGCGATGGTCGGCCGCGGACATCTGGTAATAATGCAACGCATGGAAATCAACCGAGAGGCCACTGCACCCATTCCCCATGCTGCCGCAACCGTGCTGATGCTGCGTGACGGGGACCAGGGCCCCGAAGCGTTTCTGGTGCGCCGGCACGAGAAATCGAACGTGCATGGGGGCGTCTATGTATTTCCGGGCGGGAAGGTCGATGACGACGATTCCTCCTACCTGGCCGCGCACCTTGACCAGGACGCGCTTGCCCTCAAGGCGGCGTTGAACGAAGCGGAAACCGATGCGCACACGGCGGCTAGCATCTACGTGGCCGCCATCCGTGAAACGTTCGAGGAGTGCGGCGTGCTGCTGGCGCGCGGCAGGCACGGCGCCGTCGCAGCCGGCGGTATGGCCTTCAGCCGGGCGGTCCGCGACAACGAACTGACGCTTTGCACGGCCGATCTTCTTCCGTGGTCGCGCTGGATCACGCCGACGCACTCGATCACGCCCGGCCGCCGATTCGATACGCGTTTCTTCGTGTTGCGGGCGCCGCCGGACCAGGCTGCCCGCCACGACGACCACGAGACCACCGACAGTGTCTGGCTCACCCCGCGGGAAGCACTGGAGCGGTACTGGCGGGGCGAGATTGCGCTGGTGCCGCCACAGATCATGAGCCTGTCGCACATCGCCGGCCACGCCAGCGTGGATGCAGTCCTGAGGGAAGCGAGGAGTCGTCCGCCCTATCTGATCTGCCCGGCGGTCCACGAGATCGATGGCCTGCGAGTGATGGCCTATCCGAGCGACCCGTTGCACCCCAGCAGTACACGGGTCATGCCGGGGCCTACGCGTCTGACGGTCCGCAAAGGTCGACTGGAACCGCCCGGAGGCTTTGACGCGTTCTTTGGCGCAGCGATGTAGGCATGCCGATGCCGAGGGCGACGCCGAACGAGATGAAGAACTCGAACTCCCAGCCGTCGGGAATGATCGATCGCAGCGGCAACCTGCGCGTGGATTGGAAGATGACTTCGCACGAGGAGCTCGAGAAATCGCGCGACCGCAACAAGACCGCGCTCGACTACGCCAACTACAGCGGGCAGGATGAGATCATCAAGACGCTGCTGGCGGCGGGAGCTCGCGCGGGCCGGCCGCCGATGCCGGCGCTGGCGTAGTTCAGCTTGCGAACCGGCGCGTAGGTTGCCGCCGCCAGGCTGAAGGCCGGGCGACCCTCCCTTGCGCCTCCAATGCAGGGGTGTCCGACACGAACTCCCGTGAAGTTTGTCAGCTTCAGTGCAGGATGCACTATGTGCCTTACCGTACAGACAGTCCAAAAGAAAAGCAGACACTGCAAGAAGCTCGGGGGCAGCGTGTCCGCCGTTTTCTTGCCTTGCGTTGCCGTCACTTCCGTGCTGCAGCGCCTGCTGCAAGGAGATCTCCCTCAATGAAAAGTGCCGCCTGTCCCCATCCCGCAAAGGCGTGTGCTCCCGATTCGCCTGGTGATCTCGCGCTTAGAGCGCTGCGGGTATCGGAAAGCCGCTACCGTCGCCTGTTTGAAACCGCTCAAGACGGGATTCTGCTTCTTAACGCCGAAACTGCCCAGATCGAAGACGTCAACCCCTACCTGATCGAGATGCTGGGCTACTCGCACGCGGAGTTCCTCGGGAAGAAGCTATGGGAAGTGGGCTCGTTCGCGGACATTGCGCAGAGCAAAGAGATGTTTGCGGAGCTGCAAACGAAGGGGTATGTCCGATACGACGACCTTCCGCTCAAAACGAAATCCGGAGCCAAAATCGCGGTTGAATTCGTCAGCAATACTTACGACTGCGAAGGCATCAAGGTCATTCAGTGCAACATCCGCAACGTTACCGAGCGTCACGCAGATCGTGCGAAGAGTTTTCGGTACACGCAACTCTATGCGGCACTGAGCCAGTGCAACAAGGCCATCGTGCACTGCGCCGGCGGGGAAGAGTTGTTCCTGCAAGTCTGCCGCGCCGCAGTGCAGTTCGGCGGCATGAAGATGGCGTGGGTCGGCCTTGTCGACAGCGAGACCTGCACGGTGCAGCCGGCCGCCAGTTTCGGCGATGACACCGAGTACCTGAAAGATTTGAATATCTCAGTGGATGCCGATAGCCCGTTCGGGCACGGCCCGACCGGCACTGCCATCCGCGAGAACCAGCCGTTCTGGTGTCAGGATTTCCTCAATGTCCCGGCAAACCTACCCTGGCGTGAGCGCGCCGCGCACGCCGGCTTGGCCGCATCCGCATCGCTGCCGCTGCGAAGCAAAGGTATTGTCGTCGGTAGTTTCACCTTGTATTCCAGCGAGGCCAACTCCTTCGACGAATCGGCGCGCAACCTGCTGGTTGAAATGGCCACGGATATCAGCTTCGCACTTGACAATTTTTCCAACGAATTGCAGCGCCGGGGGGCGGAGGAGGAAATTCAATTCAAGAACACCATCCTCAAGACCCAGCAGGAGACATCGCTCGATGGCATCCTGGTGGTAGGCGAGAACGGACAAATCATCTCCTGCAACCAACGATTCATTGACCTGTGGCGGCTTTCCCCGCAGGTCGTGAGCGCGCGTCTGAATGCGCCCATGATCCAGGCAGCTGCTGACCAAGTCGAGAATGCAGAAGCGTTTTTCGCGCGGGTCCAATATCTGAACGAGCACCACGACGACAGGAGTCACGAGGAAGTATCGCTAAACGATGGCAGGATACTGGATCAGTATTCCGCTCCGGTCACCGGGGCCGACGGCAAGCATTACGGACGCGTCTGGTATTTTCGCGACATCACCGAGCGCAAGCAGGCTGCGCAGACATTGCGCGAAAGCGAGTCGCGGTTCCGCCAGATGGCGGATAACATCCGCGACGCGTTCTTCCTCATCGCTGCGGACGGCAATCGCATGGTCTACATCAGCCCGGCCTACGAAGAGATCTGGGGCCGCAGCTGCGAAAGCCTGTACACGAATCCGGAATCGTGGACCGAGGCGATCTACCCGGATGACCGGGTATCGGCCTACCAGACATACAAGCATGGACTGTTGGCGGGGAGGGCCGAGTTCAAGTTCCGGATCGTGCGCCCGGACGGCTCGATTCGCTGGATCGAGGTGAGAGGCTTTCCGGTCCGCGACGACGCCGGCAAGCTTCTGCGCATTGCAGGCGTCGCCAAGGACATCACCGACGGCAAGGAGGCGGAGGAGCAGGCACACCGACAGGCCGAGCGGCTCACGACGACACTCGAGAGCATCACGGATGCGTTTTTCACCGTGGACCAGCAGTGGCGGTTCACCTTCCTCAACCGCGAGGCGGAGCGGCTGCTCGCGCGGACTCGCGCGGAACTGACCGGCCGGGACTTCTGGACGGAGTTCCCCGGCACCATCGGCTCCACCTTCGAGCGCGAATACCGCCGGGCGATGGCGGACAACAAGACCGTGGATTTCGAGGAGTTCTACCCGCCGCTCAGCACCTGGTTCGGCGTACGAGCCTACCCCTCCGAGCAAGGTCTGGCGGTGTATTTCCGCGATATCACCGAGGCAAAGCGGACCGCGGAGGAATTTCAATTCAAGAACACGATCCTCCAGACCCAGCAGGAGACTTCGCTCGATGCCATCCTGGTGGTCGGCGCGAACGGACAAATCATTTCCTACAATCAACAATTCATTGACCTGTGGCGGCTCTCACCGCAACTCGTGAGTGCGCGTCTGGATGCGCCCGTGCTCCAGTCAGTTGCTGACCAAGTCGAGAATTCAGAGGCATTCGTCGCCCGGGTCCAGTATCTGAAGGAGCACCGCGACGACAAGAGTCGCGAGGAAGTATCGCTGAAAGATGGCAGGATAATCGATCGGTATTCCGCTCCAGTCGCTGGAGCGGACGGCAGGTATTACGGACGCGTCTGGTATTTTCGGGACATCACCGAGCGCAAACAAGCCCAGGAGGAAATCTTGAGTCTCAATGCCGGACTTGAACAGCGTGTGCTGCAGCGCACCGCCCAGCTGGCAGCGGTGAACAAGGAGCTGGAGTCCTTTTCTTATTCCGTGTCACATGACCTGCGGTCGCCACTGAATGCCATCGCCGGATTCGGTCAGGCGCTGACGCAAGTCGATGGAAACAATGTCAGCGAAAAGGGCAAGCACTACCTGAATCGAATCCAGGCCGGGGCCAAGCAGATGGGCGAGTTGATTGAGGGCTTGCTGTCTCTTGCTCAACTATCCAGCGAACAGATCAGGTTGGAGAATGTCGATCTTTCGGCAATCGCCAGGCGGATCGAAGATGACTGCCGGCAGCGGGAGCCGGAGCGCCAGGCACAGATACACATTCAGGACGGTCTGAGCGCGCACGGCGATCCCCGCTTGCTGTCGGCCGTCTTTCAAAACTTGCTGGGCAACGCATGGAAATTCACTTCCAGGCAGGTGCTGGCACGGATCGATGTTGGCAGCGAGCTGGGAGCCGATGGCGACACCATCTTTTTTGTCAAGGACAATGGTGCCGGGTTTGACATGGCTTTTGCTGACAAACTTTTTGGCACCTTCCAGCGCCTTCATTCGAAAGAGGATTTCGCTGGAACTGGCGTCGGGCTGGCCACCGTCAAGCGCGTCATTGACCGTCATGGGGGCCGGGTCTGGGCAGAAAGCAGATTGAACGAAGGTGCCACGTTCTATTTCACGCTGAGTAACCCGCATGCCTTGTGAGCTGGCTCAGGTCTGCTGTGCTTCCCTGAACTCCAACGGTGTCTTTCCCGTCCAGAGCTTGAATGCCCGAATAAAGCTCTTCTCGGTCCGAAACCCCGTCGCCGCGGCCACTTGCCTGACCGGCTTCTCGCTGCGATAGAGCAGCTCCTTCGCGCGCTCGCACCGCACCTCGTCCTTCAACTGCTGCAGGCTCGCGCCTTCTTCTTTCAATTGGCGATGCAGGGTGCGGGTTGACATGTTCAACGGGCCGGCCGGCCCTTCGGCGCTGTGTGTTTCGACGGTGCGGGCGTCGAGTCAGCATCCGGTCAGGTCGGGGTGAGCGAGATCTTGATCTCGCTCAAAAGTTCATTTGAATCTGGGTGCGCGCTTCTCAAAGTCATCCGATTCCTATTGTGCGGTCGCGACGTGTTGGGAAAGCTTCACTCGCCGTGTGATCAATGGGACTCGAGACGACGTGAGCGTGTGTTGTGCGTTCCATGTCGCAAGGCGATTTTTAATGGGTAACGATCCGAGGAGATGACATGTTGAAGCGAGTTGGCAGATCAAGAAGCGTGCCGCTGTTGGCGTCAATACTGACAGCCGCCGCGCTGATGCTGGGCGGTTGCGGCGGTGGGTCCGACGGTGCGGCCGGTCCGGAGGGTCCAGCGGGGCCACCTGGCACGACCGGCGCCCCCGCCACCGTTTCAGTTGGTCTCAATGGCAACTCGGTAGCGCCGACTGCCGATGCCGCTGCGGCGTTTCAAGCGCTTGCGCCGCAGATCACGGTGCAAAGCGTCACCATCAGCAGCCCCCCCGTCGTCAAGTTCACGGTCAAGGATGCCAACGGTACTCCGATCGTGGGTCTGGGCAGCAAGTCCCAAAGCTCCAGCGCCATCGTTGCCAACCTCACAAACCTCAACTTCACCCTGGCCAAGCTGGTTCCGGCCAGCAATGGCGGCCCCAGCAAGTGGGTCAGCTATATCGTCACCAAGCCGCCCACCGTCGCCCAGACGGGGGGTACTGTGGCCGCCAGCGCCTCATGCGATTCGACCACCAAACCGACGGTGTGCGGGACCTTCCCGTCCGCCGACACGCAAGGCACCCTGGTCGATAACGGTGACGGCACCTACCAGTACACCTTCTACCGCGATATCAAGCAAGCCGCGGCGCAGGTTGCCAGTCTGATCGATTCGGCCGACGGCCTTTCCAAGAAGGCCGATCTGGGCGACGTCTCCTATGACCCGAGCCTGACCCACCGCCTGGGCATCTTCGTCGCCGGCAACATGCCCGGCACAGGCACCAACAGCCCCAGCGCCGTGCAGACCGCGCCGCCTGTTCCCTTGGTGTTCACGGCGAACATCGGCTACGACTTTGTCCCGGGCGGCGGCACGCCAACCGTTACGCGCGACATCGTTGCGGCAGGGTCATGCGACGGATGCCACGACAACGTGACTGTGAAGAAGGGCATCGGCCACGTCAGTTACTCGGCTCCCGGAAATGGGATTCCCGCTGGGTCGGCTGTCGGGCGCAATGATCCACGGCTGTGCGTGTCCTGCCACACCGACCAGACGAAATACGGTTTCCCCGAAGCGAAGACAACCGCGACCGGCTACGACGACACCGATAAGAACGGCTACAAGAGGGTCAATGGCGAATCGGCGTTCACCTACCCGCGCATGATTCACCAGACGCACATGGGCAGCGATCTGGTCAAGACCGGCTACAACCTGAATGCCCATGCGAAGAAGGCCGATGGAACGACAGGGTGTGACGCCACCACCAATTCGAATCGTGGCCAATGCTACAACCTGGTCGGTTTCCCGCAGGACCAGCGCAACTGCACCAAGTGCCACGATGGTTCGGCGACGAAATCCGACGGTTCGGTCAACGCCAACCAGACCAAGGATGGCGACAACTGGATGAAAGTTCCCAGTCGCCTGGCCTGCGGTGCCTGCCATGACGGCATCAACTTTGCCACCGGACAAGGGATAACCCTGGCCAACCGCGATGCGGACGTTGCGGCAGGCAAACCCGTCGGGACGACCGCGACGGGCCACGTCGGTGGTGCCAAACCCGATGACTCCCTGTGCGCGCTGTGCCACGACGCAACGACCATTCCGGTTTACCACCGGACCACCATCGCTTCCTTGAACAATCCAGTCGTCAAGGCGGGTGTCGCGAGCTTCGCCTACAAGATCAGCGGCGTGACGATCAACAGCAGCAAGCAAGTAGTGGTCAAGTTCCAGATCCTCAAGGACGGCACCGCGGTTGCGCTGAACGCCTATGCGGCCGGAGCCGTGCCGCTCACGGGTTACACCGGCGGCCCGACGTTCCAGGTCGCCTATGCAACCGGACAGGACGGCATTGCGGCACCGAGCGACTGGAACAGCGGTCACGATACGCTGAGCCTGGCCGACGCCTGGGCCGGTGCCAACGGAAACTCGCTTGTGGGTGATGCGACCAACACCTATACGGTCACGATCGCAGCCAGTTCGACCGGCCGTTACAGCACGGTGCACAGCTTGGCCCTGCCCACGGATGCCAAGATGGTCACGGCGCTGATAGCCGGCTCTTTCTCCGATCCGACTGTGACGGAACGAGGCGGCCTGCTGCCCGGCGTTCCGGCCATGGCGGCGGCAACCGGCAACACGCCGGACGGCAAGCCGAACGTCGCGCGCCGCGTGATCTTCAGTGAGACCAAGTGCAACACCTGCCACGACCGGCTGGGCACCTCGCCCAACTTCCACGACGGCAATTACAGCATTGCCATGTGCCCGACTTGCCATACGCCGAACCAGGGCGGCAGCACGGGTTGGTCAGCCTCCTTCCGGGTCTGGGTGCACGGCATTCACAGCGCCGGCAAGCGCACCGTGCCCTTCACCTGGCACGCGGTCTCGGCGACGGACAACTATTCCACTCTGATGTATCCGGGCGTACTTAAAGACTGCCAGCAATGCCACCTGCCGGGAACCTACGACTTCAGCGCGAGCCAGTACACGCCTGATCTGATCGCCGGGATGCTCAACGTTCAGGGTGCCACCGGCAAGCTGAATCCGGCCAGCACGACCGCTTACGTATTCCCGCAAGCGGCCCCGGTTGGAAGTGGCAATTGGGCGTATGGCCTGAAGGTGGACAACACCACGGACTACGGCACGGGCTGGAGCGTCAATCCCGCTACGGGCACGCTGGTGGCGGGTACGACGCAGGGCAACAATCTCGTCACCTCGCCAATTACCGCGGTGTGCTCGACTTGCCACGACTCCACCACGGCGACAGCCCACATGGAAAACAACGGCGGTTCGTTCTATGACCCGCGCAGTACTGCGGTGACCAGAACTGAGCAGTGCCTGGTGTGCCATGGCAATGGCAAGACAGCGGATATCAGCGTAGTACATAAGCAGTGATCTGCTTGTAGAGCGCTGGTCAAGACTGGATGCGGTCCGCCGCGTCCAGTCTGCTGGCGCAAGACACTGACCCGGGGGCGGCAACGCTTCCGGGTTATTCATTGGCTCTGGTGCCGTTAGCTGATGATCAACTCAGGTGGATCGTCGGACACTCGAAAGCGTGTGCTACGAGAAGGTGATAAAGGCGGACCAGATGACCGCGAGGTTTTCGGGTCCTTTTTTTCAGAGGAATGGAATGAAGTCCAACATCGTCATGATCGTGGTGATCTCGGCAAGTCAGCTGCTGCTTGGGAGCGGGGCATTTGCCGCCGCTGCCCAGCCCGACGCGCCGAAGGTTGCCAAACCCAATGCTGCAGCGAGCGCAACCGCGGTCGCCAAGAAGAAGAGCCAACCTGGCATCAAACCGGTGGACATCAACAGCGCTTCGAAGGCTGAACTGAAGAAATTGCCGGGTCTGAGCGCCGCTGACGCGGAGCGGGTCATCGCCGGACGTCCTTATCTCTCGAAGGCGAATCTGGTCACCCACAACGTCATTTCCGAGTCGCAATACCAAGGGATCAAATCGATGATCATGGCCAGGCAGAAGGGGGTGCCAGTGCCCAAGACGACCGGAGGAAAGTAGGCCGCTGCGAGTCAGGCAGCGCCAATCCAAGCAAGGATACGAACAGTAGTGACGAACATGCGGCCCGCGCGTCCCGGCCGGTTTCGAAACAGCGCCATATGGTGCTTGCTCAAGCCGTCGGAGCCTTTTTTGACGGAAGGAGAATCCGGTGGAATCTGTTGCTGAACGAGACGAGGAACAGCGCCTCCCCTGCGCTGAGGCCATTCTGGCGGGAACGCTTGGTCTGATGACGGCGCACGCGCAAGCTGCCTGCAACGTTCAGCGCCAGCGCATCGCTCAAAAGGTGGAACTCAACTTGGCAGGTCTCGCCGAGCATCCGGCCTTGTCACTTCATTTCCGGCTGGCTCTGTCAGCCCTCACGGCACATTGGCAGTTGCTGGAGCACCAATACACATCCTTTCGCGAACACGAAGAGCGGTCATTCCCGCAAGCAGAGTCGTCATGGATCCACTAGCTGGGGCCGCTCAAGCGGACCTGAATCCCACCCACCTGTGGCTGCCGTCGCAGCAGGGTTTGTTTCCCGAGGCGCCGTAGGGGTGCGAATGTCCGCTATGGGTCGCGGCCGCCACCTGCTTCACCGGCTTCTCGCTGCGATAGAACAACTCCTTCGCGCGCTCGCACCGCCGCGGAGGCCGCACGGCTGCATTCAGCCATCGACCGCCTGCGCCTCCGCAACGATCCACTCCTCGAAATCAAGCACTCGCCTGGGCTGCGGCGAGCGGGTGGGATAGGCCAGGTAGTAGGCTCCTGCGGTCGGCACGCGCAGCGCGAACGGCGCGATCAGGCGGCCGGCCGCCAGGTCGTCGCGCACGAACGGCAGCAGCGCCACGATGACGCCCAGCTGGTCGGCGGCGGCCTGGTAGGCCAGGGCGGCGTTCTCGAACTTGAGGCCGCTGTTGCCGTCCACGCCGTGTGCGCCGGCGGCAGCCAGCCAGGCGGGCCAGTCGTTGGGCCGGTTCATCGAGCACAGCAGCACGTGGCGCGCCAGGTCGTCGGCCTTCTTCAGTGGCGGGCCGCGTTCCAGCAGGCCGGGCGCGCACACCGGCACCAGCGTTTCGCCGAACAGCCGGCGGTAGCCGGGGCCGGCCGGCGGGGTCGGTTCCGAATGGATGCTCACGTCCACCTCTTCGCGCTCGAAGTCGGCGCGCTGGTGCGAGGTGGTGATCTGCACGTCGATCTCCGGGTGCCGCGCGTGGAAGCGGGCCAGCCGCGGAATGAGCCACCGGATGGCGAAGGTCGGGGGCAGCTTGATGCGCAGGCGGCGCTCGTCCGGGCTTTGCTGCAGTTGCCGCGTTCCGTGCTCGATCTGGTCCAGTGCGGCCCGCGCGCTCGTGAAATACACCTGCCCCGGCGGGGTGAGCTGGATGCCGTGGCGGCTGCGCTCGAACAACCGGACCTTCAGCCAGTCCTCCAGCGTGGCGATGTGCCGGCTGACGGCGCCCTGCGTCACGCACAGCTCCTGGGCGGCGCGGGTGAAGTTGCCGCAGCGGGCGGCCGCCTCGAAGGCGCGCAGGGCATTGAGCGGGGGCAGATGGCGGGGCATGGCTTGGGCGAACAGTAGCATGAGTTTTTATCATGCCGTGCATGCCTTAATTGTGATTGCCATCCAATCCCCCGGCCAATAGGATGCGGCTGCAACCTGAACAATACCGGAGACAAGAGATGTTGAATAAACTGCATGCCTGCGTGGCGGCGACGTTGCTCGCGTTGGCCACGGCCGCGGTCGCCCAGACGGGGGCCGCCAACTACCCGACCCAGCCCATCAAATTGATGGTGCCCTGGCCTGCCGGCGGCGGCGTCGATACCACCGCCCGGATGCTCGGCGAGCCGTTGTCGCATCTGCTCGGCCAGCCCATCGTGATCGACAACCGCGGCGGCGCCGGCGGCAACATCGGCACCGAGCTGGCCGCGCGCGCAAAACCCGACGGCTACAACCTGCTGATGGGATCGATCAGCCCCAACGCGGTGAACGTCCACCTGTACAGCCGGCTGGGATTCGATCCGATCAAGGACTTCGCGCCCATCGTCTACGTCTCGGCGGTGCCCAACATCCTGGTCGTGCCCGTCTCCTCGCCCGCCAGGACCGTCAAGGAACTGATAGCCCTGGCGCAAGCCAATCCCGGCAAGCTCAACTACGGATCGGGCGGCGTCGGTTCGTCGCAGCATCTGGCGGCGGTGCAGTTCATGTCGGCGGCCAAGGTCGACATCGTTCACGTGCCGTACAAAGGCACCTCGCCGGCCGAGGCCGACCTGGTGGCCGGCCATATCTCCCTGATGCTCGACACCACCACCTGCCTGCCGTTCATTGCCGGCGGCAAGCTGCGCGCGCTGGCCGTGGCCTCGAAGAAACGCAATCCGGCGCTGCCCGACGTGCCCACCTTCGACGAGGCGGGATTGCCGGGCGTCTACGCTTCCTCGTGGTATGGCCTCATGGCACCCGCCGGCACGCCACGGCCCATCATCGACAAGCTCAACGCCGAGGCCAACCTGGTGCTCAAGTCGCCCGACATGCAGCGGCGCATGACCGAGTTCGGCGCCGAGATCGGCGGCGGCTCGCCCGAAGACTTCGCCAATTTCATCAGCTCCGAGATCAAGCGCTACGAGTCCATCGTGCGCCTGTCCGGCGCCAAGTTCGACTGACGGGGCCGATGACTTCCGCCCTGGCCGCCCGCACGCTGTTCGAAAAAATCTGGGCGCAACATGTCGTCGCCCGGCGCGACGACGGCCAGACGCTGCTGTACGTCGACCGCCACCTGGTGCAGGACGGCTCGGCCCCGGCCTTCGAATTGCTGCGCCAGCGCCGCCTGCCGGTGCGCTCGCCCGAGCGTGCCTTTGCCACGGCCGACCACTACGTGCCGACCCACACGCGCCAACTCGCGAGCGTCGCCGACCCGGAAAAGCGCGCCATGGCGCAGGCGCTGCAAGACGATTGCGCCGCCGCCGGCATCCGGTTCTTCGGGCTGGGCGACGAGCGGCAAGGCATCGTCCACGTGGTCGGCCCCGAGCAGGGCCTGAGCCTGCCGGGCATGCTGATCGTGTGCGGCGACAGCCACACGTCGACCCACGGCGCGCTGGGCGCCCTGGCATTCGGCATCGGCTCTTTCGAGATCACGCACGTGCTCGCCACGCAAACGCTGTGGCAGCGCATGCCCCCCACGCTGCGCATCACCGTGGACGGGCGGCTGGGGCCGTGCGTGACGGCCAAGGACGTGATTCTTTCGGTCATCGCCAGGATAGGCTCGGCGGGCGGCACGGGCCACGTGATCGAGTACGCCGGCGAGGCCATCCGTTCGCTGTCGATGGAAGCGCGCATGACCGTGTGCAACATGACCATCGAAGCCGGCGCGCGGGCCGGGATGATCGCGCCGGACGACACCACGTTCCAATGGCTGGCCGGCCGCCCCTTCGCGCCGCAGGGCGCCGCCTGGGATGCAGCGGTCGCGCAATGGCGAGAGTTGCCCAGCGACGCCGGCGCGGTTTTCGACCGGGAGGTCGCGCTGCACGCCGACGAGATCGCGCCCATGGTCACCTGGGGCACCAGCCCCGAGGACGCGCTGCCCATCACCGGCCGCGTGCCCGACCCCGCCACCACGGCCGACGCGACCCGGCGCGAATCCATGCGGCGCGCGCTCGCCTACATGGGCCTGCAACCGGGTCAGCCGCTGACCGAACTCGCGGTGGACCGCGTCTTCATCGGCTCGTGCACCAACGGCCGTATCGAAGACCTGCGCAGCGCGGCCGACGTGGCCCGCGGCCGGTATGTGGCCGCAGGCGTCGAGGCATGGGTGGTGCCGGGCTCGGGCCTGGTCAAGCGCCAGGCCGAAGCCGAGGGCCTGGACCGCGTGTTCCTCGAGGCCGGCTTCCAATGGCGCTTTGCCGGCTGCTCGATGTGCCTGGGGACCAACGGCGACCAGGTCGCGCCGGGCCAGCGTTGCGCCTCGACCTCCAACCGCAACTTCGTCGGCCGGCAGGGACCGGGTGCCCGCACCCACCTGATGAGCCCGGCGATGGCCGCCGCGGCGGCCGTCATTGGCCGCTTGAGCGACGTGCGAACCCTGCGGCGGTGAAAGACATGGAACCCTTCCGACAACTCGAAGCCGTGGCCGTGCCGCTGGGCGGCATCAACACCGACACCGACCAGATCATTCCGGCGCGCTATCTGCAAAAACCGCGCGCCAACAACTTCGGCGACTACCTGTTCCGCGATGTGCGGCATGACGCGCGGGGCACGCCGCGCTCGGACTTTCCGCTGAACGATCCGGTCTACGCGCAGGCCCGAATCCTGGTTGCGGGGCGCAACTTCGGCTGCGGCTCGTCGCGCGAGCAGGCGGTATGGTCGCTGTTCGACGGCGGATTCCGCGCCGTGATCGCACCGAGCTTCGGCGACATCTTTTTCTCCAACTCGCTCAAGAATGGCCTGCTGCCGGTGGTGCTGCCGCAAGAGCGGGTCGACGCGCTCCAGGACGCCTTGCGCCAGTCGCCGGGCGCTTCGGTGCGCATCGATCTGATCGATCAAACCGTGGCCGGGCCGGGCCTGCCGCCGACACGGTTTCCCATCGACGCGTTCCCGCGGCATTGCCTGCTGGAGGGCCTGGACGAGATCGACTACACGCTCAGCCAGGCCGCCCAGATCGAAGCCTACGAGCGCAGCCGCACCGGCCCCGCGGCCTGATTTCTTCCCTTTTCTTGAAAGTAGCCAGCGATGAAGATTGCAGTGATGCCGGGCGATGGCATAGGCCCGGAAGTGACGGCGCAGGCCGTGAAAGTGCTCAAGGCCGTCGTGGGCAAGTCCCAGCCCCTGGAACTGGTGGAGGCGCCGATCGGCCAGGCCGGCATAGACGCCGCCGGCGATCCGCTGCCGGCCGCCAGCAGCGAGATCGCGCGCAAGGCCGACGCCATTCTGTTCGGCTCGGCCGGCATGCCCGGCGATGAGGCCATTCCCTTCCCCATGCGTCCCGGTGCCAGCCTGTTGCGCCTGCGCAAGGAGCTCGGGCTGTTCGCCAACTTCCGCCCGGCGCTGCTGTTTCCGGAGCTGATCGGCGCTTCCACGCTCAAACCCGAAGTGGTGCAGGGCCTGGACCTGATGATCCTGCGCGAGCTGACCGGCGACGCGTACTTCGGCGAGCCGCGCGGCTTTGGCATCAACGCCGCCGGCGAGCGCGAGGCCTTCAACACGATGCGCTATTGCGAATCCGAAGTGGAGCGCATCGCGCATGTGGCCTTCCGCACCGCGCGGCTGCGCAAGAAGAAACTGTGTTCGGTCGACAAGGCGAATGTGCTCGAGGTCGGGCAGTTGTGGCGCGAGGTGGTCACGCGCGTCGGCGGCGGCTACCCCGATGTCGAGCTGTCGCACCTGTTCGTGGATGCCGCCGCGATGCAGTTGATGCGCGCGCCGCTGCAGTTCGACGTGATCGTGACGGGCAACATCTTCGGCGACATCCTGTCCGATGCCGCCGCCATGCTGACCGGCTCAATCGGCATGCTGCCTTCGGCTTCGATGGGGCAAGGCACCAAGGGCCTGTACGAACCCGTGCACGGCACCGCGCCCGACATCGCGGGCAAGAACCTGGCCAATCCGCTGGCAGCTATTTTGTCGATGGCGATGATGCTGCGCTATTCGTTCGGGCAGGCGGCGCAGGCCGACCGGGTGGAACGGGCGGTGCGCAAGGTGCTGGCGGACGGCCTGCGCACCGGCGACATCTTCCAGGCCGGCTGCCGGCGGGTGGGCACCGAGGAAATGGGCCAGGCCGTGGTGGCGGCACTGGCCGGGTGACGCGGGGACTACGAGCCGATCGCCTGCTTCGCCGTGACGTGCGGCTTGCGACCGGCGCGCAGGTTGCTGCCGCTGTTCGAGCCTTCTCCGGTTCCGCGATCTGGGCTCGAACCAGGCGCCTCAATCAGTGCCGTCGCGTTATCGGCAGGGTGGTCGCAAACACGCTACGCCCACAGCGTGCCGCTTCGGTGAGGGCGAACGTGGAGAGTCGCGGCTTTTGAGGGACCGACCCATGGCACGACTGCTGTCATTCAGGTCTGCTGTGCTTCCCTGAACTCCACCGGTGTCTTTCCCGGTCCAGGCCCTGAACGCCCGAATAAAACTCTTCTCGTTCCGAAACCCCGTCGCCGCGGCCACCTGCTTCACCGGCTTCTCGCTGCGATAGAGCAAGTCCTTCGCGCGCTCGCACCGCACTTCGTCCTTCAACTGCTGCAGGCTCGCGCCTTCTTCTTTGAGTTGGCGATGCAGGGTGCGCACTGACAGGTTCAACAGACCGGCCAGGCCTTGGGCGCTGTGCGTCTCGGCCGGATCCGCGGCCAATGCCTGGCGCACCTGCTGCACCAGCACGCGGTCGCGGCGGTATTGCTGCGCCATCTGCGGACCGTTCCGTTTCCTCGGTACTTGCCCACAATTACCGAAACTATGGAACCATTGACGAAGTCCGACGCTTCGTCGCGGAACCTATGGCACTGGCGCGCCAGAAAATAGCGTCAGTGCGGCCTTGAGCTATTCCAGAGCCTGCGTCCGAAACTCCGCCGGACTCAGCCCTGTCCACTGGCGAAACGCCCGAATAAAACTCTTCTCATTCCTGAACCCCGTCGCCGCCGCCACCTGCTTCACCGGCTTCTCGCTGCGATAGAGCAACTCCTTCGCGCGCTCGCAGCGTACCTCGTCCTTCAACTGCTGCAGGCTCGCGCCTTCCTCTTTCAGCTGGCGATGCAGGGTGCGCACTGACATGTTCAACAGCCCGGCCAGGCCTTGGGCGCTGTGCGTTTCGTCGGGGTGGGCCGCCAACGCCTGGCGCACCTGCTGCACCAGCAGGCGGTCGCGGCGGTATTGCAGCACCATCAGCGGCACGGCGCGCTGCAGCATCTGGCGCAGCGCCTTTTCGTCGCGTCGCAGCGGCAAGGCCAGGTAGCGCGCATCGAACCGGATTTCGGCTTTGGGCGCGTCGAAACGCAGCGGGCCGGGGAACATCAACTTGAACGCATCGGCATGCGGCGGCGCCGCAAAGGGGAAGCGGGCGCCCTGCAGTGGAATGCGAGAGTCGATGTACCAGCAGGCGATGCCATGGATGTTGCGCAGCACGCTCACCAGGGCGAAGTCGCGGGCCGAACCCAGGTCCACCTGCTCGTCGATCACGATGGCCGCGCTGGCGCCGGTCACCACCAGCTCCAGGCGGATGTCGTCGGTCAGCAGCGCGTGGTAGCGGCACCAGCGCTTGAGCGCCACGCCCAGGTCGGGCGAGCTGAGCGCTGCGCGCGCCACCATGCCGTAACTGCCCCAGGGCAGCCGGCGCGAGAAGGCGCCCAGCGCCTCGTCGTCCAGCTCCTGCATGGCCGCGGCCGACAACACCTCCATCTGGCGGGCCGTGATGCGGCCGTCCGGAGCCTGCAGGCTGGCTGGCGTGATCTGTGCCAGGCGCAGTGCCCGCGCCGGGTCCTGGCCATAGCGCCGGTAGGCGGCGACTATCGCTCGCGCCAGCGCCATCGGGGTGGCGGCTTTGCGCGATTCGGCAAGGCTGGGAGCGGCGCGGGCGGGCATGGCGCCAGTCTGCGGCATCGTGGCACGATTTGCAACCTCGCTGGCATCCGTGAGCGACCCTGTCGGGCCTAAGCTGGGGCTTGGGGGCTAGGATGCCCTCACCCTAGCCCTCTCCCAGCGGGAGAGGGGACAAGATAGCCCTCACCCTGGCCTCTTCCGGAGGGAGGGGACAAGACAGACAGAGGAGACCCATGTCCGTTCTCGAATCGCAACTCAATCCCCGTTCCGCCGAGTTCCAGACCTATGCCCGCGCCATGCAGGCGCTGGTGGACGACCTCAAGGTCCAGGTGGCCAGGCACGCCGAGGGCGGCGGCGAAATCGCGCGGGCCAAGCACATGGCACGCGGCAAGCTCTCGCCGCGCGATCGCGTGCAGAACCTGCTGGACCCCGGCACGCCGTTCCTGGAGCTGGCGCCGATGGCCGGCCATGGCCTCTTCAATGGCGACGCGCCCTGCGGCGGCATCATCGCCGGCATCGGCCGCGTCAGCGGGGTCGACTGCATGATCGTGTGCAACGACGCCACGGTGAAGGGCGGCACCTATTTCCCGATCACGGTCAAGAAGCACCTGCGGGCCCAGGAGATCGCGCAGCAGAACCGGCTGCCCTGCATCTACCTGGTGGACTCCGGCGGCGCCAACCTGCCGACGCAAGACGACGTGTTTCCCGACCGCGAGCACTTCGGCCGCATCTTCTACAACCAGGCCAATCTGAGTGCCCAGGGCATCGCCCAGATCGCGGTGGTGATGGGCTCGTGCACGGCCGGCGGCGCCTACATGCCGGCGATGAGCGACGAGACCATCATCGTCAAGAACCAGGGCACGATCTTCCTGGGCGGGCCGCCGCTGGTGAAGGCGGCCATCGGCGAGATCGTCTCGGCCGAGGACCTGGGCGGCGGCGACGTGCACACGCGCCTCTCGGGCGTGGCCGATCACCTGGCGCAGAACGACATGCATGCGCTGGCGCTGGCGCGGCAGGCTGTGGCCACTTTGAACCGCCCCAAGCGCATCGAGCAGCAATTGCGCGAACCGCGGCCGCCCAAATACGATCCGAAGGAACTGTATGGCGTGGTGCCGAACGACGTGCGCAAGCCCTACGATGTGCACGAGATCATCGCGCGCATCGTGGACGGCTCCGAGTTCCACGAGTTCAAGGCCCGCTACGCCACCACGCTGATCTGCGGCTTCGCGCACATCGAGGGCATGCCGATCGGCATCATCGCCAACAACGGAATTTTGTTCAGCGAATCGGCGCAGAAGTGCGCGCACTTCATCGAGCTGTGCTGCCAGCGCAAGGTGCCGCTGCTGTTCCTGCAGAACATCACCGGCTTCATGGTCGGCCGCAAGTACGAGAACGAGGGCATCGCCCGGCACGGTGCAAAGATGGTGACGGCCGTGGCCACGGCCCAGGTGCCCAAGTTCACGATCATCATCGGCGGCAGCTACGGCGCCGGCAACTACGGAATGTGCGGCCGGGGCTATTCGCCGCGCTTCCTGTGGATGTGGCCCAACGCGCGCATCAGCGTGATGGGCGGCGAGCAGGCGGCAGCCGTGCTGTCCACCGTCAAGCGCGACGGCATGGAGCTGCGCGGTACCACGTGGGATCCGAAGGACGAGGAAGCCTTCAAGGAAAACATCCGCCAGCAATACGAGGTGCAGGGCCATCCCTACTACGCCACGGGCCGGCTGTGGGACGACGGGGTAATCGATCCGGCGGATACGCGGCGCGTGCTGGCGCTGGGCCTGTCGGCGACGCTCAATGCGCCGATCCCCGAGCCGAAGTTCGGCGTGTTCCGGATGTGATCATTTATGCACGACTCCATCTACATAACCCCTGAACACGATGTGCTGCGCGAGCAGATCGCGCGCTTCATCGCCAAGGAAGTCGAGCCCTACGCCGCCGCCTGGGAAGAGCAGGGCTGCGTGCCGCGTGACGTGCTGCGCCGCATGGGCCAGGCCGGCCTGTTCGGCCTGATGTACGAAAGCCAGTACGGCGGCGCCGAATCCGACGCGCTCACCAACCTCGTGTTTGCCGAAGCGCTGTCGCAATCCACCTTCGCCGGCTTCATCATCACCGTGCTGGTCCACACCGACATGGCCAGCCCGCACCTGCATCACGCCGGCAGCGCGGCGCAGAAGGACAAGTACCTGCGCAAGGTGATTGCCGGCGAGCTGATCACCGCGGTGGGCATCACCGAGGCGGGCGCGGGTTCCGACGTGGCGGGCATCCGCACGACGGCCCGGCTCGAAAAGGGCGCCAAAGGCAACGAATGGGTGCTCAACGGCACCAAGATGTTCATCACCAACGGTGTCCACGCCAACCTGTACTTCATCGCGGCCAAGACCGGCAGCGGCAGGCGCGACATGTCGATGTTCATCGTCGAGAAGGGCACGCCGGGCTTTTCGGTCGGCCGCGCGCTCAAGAAGACCGGCTGGCTTTCGTCCGACACCGCCGAACTCATCCTCGACAACGTGCGCATCCCCGAAGCCAACCTGCTGGGCGAGGAGGGCAAGGGCTTTTACTCGGTGATGAAGAATTTCCAGACCGAGCGCATCGCGCTGGGCGCGATGGCGGTGGGCCACTGCCAGCAGGCGCTGAAGATCACGCTGGACTATGTGCGGCAGCGCCAGGCCTTCGGTGGGGCCTTGTGGGACCAGCAGACGATCCGCCAGCGCCTGTCCATGCTCGACGCCAAGACCCGTGCCGCCCGGCAATTCATGTACCACTGTGCCTGGCGCGTCACGCAGGGCCATGACATCGTGCAGGACGTGTCGATGCTCAAGGCCCTGACCGGCGAGCTGGTCAACGAGGTGGTGCAGACCTGCCAGCAGTTCCACGGCGGCATGGGCTACATCCGCGAGACCGCGATCGAGCGGCTGTGGCGCGACGCCCGGGTGCTGTCCATCGGCGGCGGCGCCACCGAAGTGATGCTGGAAGAAGTGGCCAAGCGGTATTGAGGCTGCTGGCGCCGCTGCACGAAAAGCCCTTCAATGTGTACAATTATCATGATTCATACACACGGAGGCGCGCATGCGGACCAACATCGTGATCGACGACGAGCTCATGGCAGCCGCCATGAAGGCCGGCGGCTTCACCACCAAGAAGGATGCGGTCGAGGAAGGGCTGCGGCTCTTGGCGCGACGTGCTGCGTACCAGAACCTCCGTGCCTTGCGTGGCAAGCTTCACTGGGGCCTGGATGGCGATTGGACCGTACCCGAAGAGGACGACACGGCTGCCGTGCGGGAACCGCGCGCGGCCTATCGGCGCAAGCCTGCGCGCAAGGCCAGGAAGTGATCACCGCGGACTCCAGCGTCTGGATCGGGTACTTCAACGGTCAAGATAGCCCTCAAGCGCGCGCCCTCGATGCGGCGCTGGATGACAGTGCCAATGAAATCGTGCTGCTCGACCTGGTGCTGATGGAAGTCCTGCGCGGATTCCGCCGCAAACGGGACGAGCGGCTCGCCAGGAACGCGTTCTCGCGCCTGCCGGTCTTCACGGCCGGTGGTGAAACGATCGCCCTGGCTGCCGCCTCCGTGTACCAGGACTTGCGGCGCAAGGGAGTGACAGTGCGAAGCTCAATCGATCTGCTGATCGGTACCTGGTGCATCCAGAACGATTGCCTTCTGATCCATGACGACCGCGATTTTGATGGCATGGAAAGACTGAATGGCCTGCAAACCTGGAGATCGCCATGAAACACCTGGAACTTCGCTTCGACGCCGGCGTCACCACGGTCACATTGAACCGGCCCGAAGTGCGCAACGCTTTCAACGACGAGGTCATCGCCGAGATGACGGCGGTGTTCTCGGAGCTGGGCGAACGCCCCGAGGTGCGCTGCGTCGTGCTGGCCGGCAACGGCCCGGCCTTCTGCGCCGGCGCCGACCTCAACTGGATGAAGCGCATGGCGGGCTACACGCGCGACGAGAACCTCGCCGACGCGGCGGCGCTGGCCAACATGCTGCGCGTGCTCTATCGCTGCCCCAAGCCGACGATCGCCCGCGTGCAAGGCGATGTCTATGCAGGCGGCACCGGCCTGGTGGCGGCATGCGACATCGCGGTGTCGGTCGAGTCGGCCCAGTACTGCCTGAGCGAGGTGAAGCTGGGCCTGATCCCGGCCACCATCAGCCCGTATGTGATCCGGGCCATGGGCGAGCGGGCGGCGCATCGCTACTTCCTCACGGCCGAGCGCTTCAGCGCAGCCGAGGCCCTGCGCATCGGCTTCGTGCACGAGGTGGTGCCCGCCGACAGTCTCGATGCCAAGGTGGCCGAGCTGGCGCAAGCGCTGGTGCAGGCCGGACCGGCCGCGGTCAAGGCCTGCAAGGAGCTGGTGCAGCACGTCGGCGGCCGCGACATCACCCAGTTGCTCATCGACCGCACCGTGCAGAACATCGCCGACATCCGCGTCAGCGACGAGGGCCGCGAGGGCATCCAGGCCTTCCTGGGCAAGCGCAAACCCGGCTGGCTGCCGAAGGCTGAGTGACCGTGGACGCCTGGCGCCACCTGAGCTATGCACCGCAATTGCTGGCGCTGGCCGCTGCCCTGGGCTGGGCCAGCGGGGTGCGGCTGTATGCCACGGTGTTCCTGGTGGGCATGGCGGGCTTCATGGGCTGGATAGCCCTGCCGCAGGGGCTCCAGGTGTTGCAGCATCCGGTCATGCTGGCGGTCAGCGGCTTCATGGCCTTCACCGAATTCTTCGCCGACAAGATTCCTTATGTCGACACGGTCTGGGACATGGTCCATACCGTGATCCGCATTCCCGCAGGCGCGGCTCTGGCCGCCGCCGCACTGGGCGCCGACAACCAGGCCATGGGCTGGATCGCGGCGCTGCTGGGCGGCAGCCTGGCTGCCACCAGCCACGTGGCCAAGCTGACGACGCGCGCCGCGGTGAATACGTCGCCCGAACCGTTCTCGAACATCGGCGTCTCGCTGCTGGAAGACGGCTTCGTGGTGTTCATGTTGTGGCTGTCCGCGACCCATCCGGTCCTCTTTGCCGTCGCGCTGGTGCTGACCCTGGTATTGGCCGGCGTCCTGATGGTCGTGCTGTTCAAGTTCCTGCGGGCCGTGGCCCGCCGGTTGAGCCAGTTCTTCGCGAGCGGCCGCTTGCCGCAAGGAAATTAGATGTTCAAGAAAATCCTGATTGCAAACCGCGGCGAGATCGCCTGCCGCGTCGCCGCGACTGCGCGCCGCATGTCGATCAAGACCGTGGCCGTGTACTCCGACGCCGACGCGCACGCCAAGCATGTGAGCGCCTGCGACGAGGCGGTGCACATCGGCGGCAGCTCGCCCAAGGACAGCTACCTGCGCTGGGAGCGCATCATCGAAGCGGCCCAGGCCACCGGCGCGCAGGCCATCCACCCGGGCTATGGCTTCCTCAGCGAGAACGAGGCTTTCGCGCGGGCCTGCGTGGAGGCCGGGCTGGTGTTCATCGGCCCGCCGGCATCGGCCATCCAGGCCATGGGCCTGAAATCCGAGTCCAAGCAATTGATGGAGAAGGCCGGCGTGCCGCTGGTGCCGGGCTACCACGGCGCGAACCAGGACACGGTGCTGCTGACGGCGGAAGCCGACCGCATCGGCTATCCGGTGCTGATCAAGGCCAGCGCGGGCGGCGGCGGCAAGGGTATGCGGGCCGTCGACAAGGCGGCAGACTTCGAGTCCGCGCTCGCTTCATGCAAGCGCGAGGCCATCAGCAGCTTCGGCGACGGCGCCGTGCTGATCGAGAAATACGTGCAGCGCCCGCGCCACATCGAGATCCAGGTGTTCGGCGACACGCAGGGCAACTACGTCTACCTGTTCGAGCGCGACTGCTCGGTGCAGCGGCGGCACCAGAAAGTGCTGGAAGAGGCGCCGGCGCCGGGGATGACCGAGGCCATGCGCCGGCAGATGGGCGGCGCTGCGGTGGCGGCGGCGCGCGCGGTCAAGTACGTGGGCGCGGGCACGGTGGAATTCATCGTCGAGCAACAAGAAGGCGGCGAGATGAATTTTTTCTTCATGGAAATGAACACGCGCTTGCAGGTCGAGCATCCGGTGACCGAAGCGATCACGGGCCTGGACCTCGTGGAGTGGCAATTCCGGGTGGCCTTCGGCGAGCCGCTGCCGCTGCAGCAGGACCAGCTGAAGATTAACGGTCATGCGATCGAGGCGCGGATCTGCGCCGAGAGCCCCGACAACAACTTCCTGCCGGCCACCGGGCGGCTCAACGTCGCGCACTGGCCGGCCCATGTGGCTTTCTCGCGCAACGCCGATGGCGAGCCTTTCCACGACGCGGCCCCGGTGCGCATCGACACCGGCTTCGGCGAAGGCGACACGATCTCACCTTATTACGACTCGATGATCGCCAAGCTCATCGTCCACGGCGACACCCGCGAGCAGGCACTGGCCCGGCTGGACGAAGCGCTGGCGCAGACGCACATCGTGGGCCTGAGCACCAACGTGCAGTTCCTGCGCCATGTGGTGCGCAGCCCTTCGTTCGCGCAGGCCAACCTGGACACCGGGCTGATTCCGCGCGAGCAGGCCGTCCTGTTCGACCAGGAGCCGGTCGGGTTGCGGCTGGCTGCGGCAGCAGCGGTGGCCCAGGCATTGATCCAGGAGCAGGCCGTGGAGGACAGCGACCCCTTCAGCCGGCGCGACGGCTGGCGATCGCATGGCCTTACCGTGCGGCGCTTCGCCTTCGAGTTCCATGGTGTGCCCGGCCAGGCCGAGCTGACCTATCTGCACGACGGCGCGCTGAGCCTCACGGTGGACAACTTCTCCGGCATGCTGACCTTTTTGGCCACGCCGCGCGGCATCGACCTCGACTTCGCCGGCCAGCGCCTGCTGGTATCGGTGTATGCCGACGGCGAGAACGACCATGTGTTCAGCGCGCGCGGCGCCACGCAGATCCTGGCCATCGACCTGTTGGCCCATGCCGGGGAAGCGCAGGCCGAAGTCGGGCGGCTCACGGCGCCCATGCCGGGCAAGGTGCTGTCCTTCGCCGTCAAGGCCGGCGACCAGGTCAGCAAAGGACAGATGCTGGCGGTGATGGAGGCGATGAAGATGGAGCACACCATCGTCGCGCCCGGCGACGGGGTGGTGGCGGAGCTGATGTATGCGCCGGGCGACCAGGTGGACGAAGG
>DIZF01000016.1:172562-248953 GCA_002427815.1 Ramlibacter tataouinensis | reverse complement strand
TTTTGCTGTACCAATACCCCACCCGCACGCTGGCTGGAAGGGCTGCACGCGGCCTTGCCCGGAGCGACCGTGGACGAATGGCGCCCGGGCGCGCCGCAGGCCGATTACGCGGTGGTGTGGGCACCGCCGCAACAATTTCTCGATGAGCAGCCCGGGCTGAAGGGCATCTTCAACATCGGGGCCGGCGTCGACGCCTTGCTGAAGCTGAAGTTGCCGAGTGGTGCTCGGGTCGTGCGCATCGAGGACGGCGGCATGGCGGTGCAGATGGCGGAGTTCATATGCCACGCGGTGATCCGCCATTTCCGCGAACTGGACGTCTACGCGGCCGAGATTGCCCACGGCAAGTGGTCGCATCGCAAGCCGCTCAGGCGCAGCGACTTTCCGGTCGGCGTCATGGGGCTGGGCGTGCTGGGCGAGCGCGTGGCCCGGGCCGTGGCGCATTTCGAGTTTCCGGTGCGCGGCTGGAGCCGCACGGCCAGGGAAGTTCCGGGCGTGCGTTGCTTCGCCGGAGCGGCGCAGTTCGACGATTTCCTGGCGGGCACGCGCATCCTGGTCTGCCTGTTGCCGCTCACGCCGCAAACGCGCGACATCATGAACGCCCGCAACCTGTCGCGGCTGCTGCCGGGCGGCTACGTGATCAACGTCGCACGCGGCGCGCAGCTGGTGGACGAAGACCTGATCGCCCTGCTCGACAGCGGCCATCTGGCCGGTGCGGCGCTGGATGTGTTCCGCACCGAGCCGCTGCCGGCCGAGCATCCGTTCTGGCGCCATCCCAGGATCACGGCGACGCCGCACACCTCGGCGCGCACGCTGCGCGACGAGACCATCGCGCAGATCGCCGGCAAGATACTCGCCGTGGAACGGGGAGAGCCCGTCGCAGGTGTGGTTGACGCGCAAAGAGGATACTGAACATCATGAAACTTCCCGCCAAAGTCAAGATCGTCGACGTCGGTCCGCGCGACGGCCTGCAAAACGAAAAGGAGCCGGTGCCGGCCGAGATCAAGATCGGCCTGGTGCATCGTTTGCAGGACGCCGGGCTGAAGGAGATCGAGGTCACCAGCTTCGTCTCGCCCAAGTGGGTGCCGCAGATGGCCGACGCCGCCGAGGTCATGGCCGGCATAGCCCGCAAGCCGGGCGTGCGCTACTCGGTGCTCACGCCCAACATGAAGGGCTTCGAGGCGGCGGTGGCCAGCCGGCCCGACGAGATCGTGGTGTTCGGTGCCGCCAGCGAGGCGTTCAGCCGGCGCAACATCAACTGCTCCATCGCCGAGAGTATCGAGCGCTTCGCGCCGGTGGTCGAGGCGGCCCGGGCCAAGGGTATCTACGTGCGCGGGGCCATCTCCGTCGCGGTGGGCTGTCCCTACGAGGGCGAGGTCTCGCCCGAGCGGGTCGAGCTGGTGGCGCGGCTGATGAAGCAGATCGGCGTGCAGCACATCGGCGTGGCCGACACCATCGGAGTGGGAACGCCCGTGAAGGTCCAGCGCGCCATGGAGGCGGCCCTGAAGCACTACGACCTGGACGACGTTTCCGGGCACTTCCACGACACCTACGGCCAGGCGCTGGGCAACACCCTGGCCGCGCTGGAAATGGGCGTGTGGCAGTACGACACATCGGTTGCCGGCCTGGGCGGCTGCCCCTTCGCCAAGGGCGCGACCGGCAACGTGGCGACCGAAGACGTGGTCTACATGCTGCACGGCATGGATATCGAGACCGGCATCGACCTCGACAAGTTGATCGACGCGGGCAAGTACGTCAGCGACTACCTGCAGCGCAAGCCGAATTCGCGCGCCGCCACGGCCATCCTGAACAAGCGGGCCGCATAAATGAGCCCCCACGTTTGCGGCTGCGCCGCTGCTCTGCCCCCCGAGGGGGCCCAGGCCTGCCTTGGGGCGACGCTGCGAAGCGTTGTGCGCGCAGCTGTACAGCGGAGCAGCGTCATTGCCGCCCTATGCCTGGTTCGCTTCGCAGACCAACGGCTCCGGGCGGCCCGGCGGAGGCCTGACCATGTGTGGTGCTGAATTGCATTCATTACCCGAAGGCGTGCAGCGCGTGGCCAGGGCCTTGCAGGCGCTGGGTCATCCGCATGCCCCGGTGATGCTCGACGAGGCGGCGCGCACCGCGCAGCAGGCGGCCGACGCGCTGGGCATCGCCGTCGGCCAGATCGCCAAGAGCATCATCTTCCGGCGCAAGTCCGATGACGTTGCGGTGCTGGTGATCACCTCCGGCGACCGCCGGGTGGACGAGAAGAAGGTGGATGCGCTGGTCGGCAAGACCGGCCGCGCCGACGCCGAGTTCGTCAAGAGCCGCACCGGCTATTCGATCGGCGGCGTGTCGCCGGTGGCGCATGCCCAGCCGCCGGTGACCCTGATCGACCGCGAGCTGTTCCGCTTCGAGGAAATCTGGGCGGCGGCGGGCCATCCGCACGGCGTCTTCAGGCTGCGGCCGCAGGACCTGGAGCGCCTGACCGGGGCGCAGGTCGCCGACGTGGTGCAGCAGGCGCCGGCAAGCTGATGGACGCGCTCGATCAACTTGCCGAGCGCGTGCGTCAGGTCGGCGCGGGAATGCCCGGCGACGTGCCGTCGCCCTGCATCTCGGTGTGTCGGGTCGACGCGGTCACCGAGTGGTGCGAGGGCTGCTTTCGCACGCTCGACGAAATCGCCGCCTGGTCGCGCCTGCACGACGAAGCCAAACGCGAGGTCTGGCGGCTGATCGAACAACGCCTGCGGAGCAGACCCGCCGAAAGCTGCGCCGCTTCGGAATCCGCCGGTTCGGCGCGTTCAGGACCGCCATGAAGCAGATCACCTTCTTCCTCGATTTCATCTCGCCCTACGCCTACCTGGCGTTCGAACAGCTGCCGCAAGCGCTGCAAGGCTTGAGCTACAGCGTGGAATACCGGCCGGTGCTGTTTGCCGGGCTTCTCAAACACCACGGCCAGCTCGGTCCGGCCGAAATCGGGCCCAAGCGCGACTGGACCTACCGGCAGGTCCTCTGGCTGGCGCATTGCCATGGCATTCCGATGCAGATGCCCGCGGCGCATCCCTTCAATCCCTTGGGCTTGCTGCGATTGGCCCTGGCCTGCGGTTCGCAGGGCCTGGCGAACCGCTATGTCTGCGAGACCATTTTTCGCCATGTCTGGCGCGGCGGCGCCGAAGCGGCGGACCCGCAGCGGATCCAGGCGTTGACTGCGCTGCTGCAGCCCGCGCGCGATCCGGCCGGCGACGAGGTCAAGGCCCGGCTCAAGGCCAATACCGAAAGCGCGATCGCGCGCGGCCTGTTCGGTGTGCCCACCTATGCGGTGGACGACAAGCTGTTCTGGGGTTTCGACGCGCTGCCCATGCTGCGCGCCTGGCTCGAAGGCGATGCCTGGTTCGCCAGCGGGGCCTGGGAATCGGCCCACCAGGTGGGCCAGGGGATCACGCGGACCCGCCCGGGCTAGGCCGGGCGCGCCGGCGCGGCGTCAGCGTTTGAACTTGCCGTCGCCACCGATGATCGACAGGTCGGCGAAATCCAGCCCGGTGTGATGCTCGGGGCTGAAGCTCACCTCCAGCCCGCCGAGGTCGAACTTGTGGATGCCCTCGAGCGCGGTCTGGATTTTTTCCCGTGTCGGCTTGGGACCGGCACGGCGCAGCGCTTCGACCAGCACCTTGGCGGCGGCAAACCCTTCCAGCATCGCGGGGCTGAGCTCCCCCGCCTTTTTGGCCTGCATCAGTTCCTGCGCTTCCTTCACCATGGGGTAAGCGATCGAACGCTCATAGGGGAACACCTGGGTCACGATGACGCCGCGTGCGTTGCTCCCCAGGCTCTTGATGAATCCGCCCGAGGCATTGTTGGACAGGGTGACGATCTGGGCCGTGGAACCGGCCGCACGAAAAGCCTTGATGCCGTCGACCACGGCCTGGCCCGACGCGACCATCAGGATGGCCTGGGTGTTGGCCTTGACGATCCTGGGCGCAATGGGGCCGAAATCGGGCTTGGTGCGATTGAATTTCTCCTCCACCACCGGCTTCAGGTTGGCCGCGGCCAGTCCTTTCTGCGCTCCCGCCAGTCCGTCCGCGCCGAAGCTGTCGTCGGCCAGCACCACGGCGATGCGGCTGATGCCCATCGACGTCAGGTGCGTCATCGCCTTTTCGGCCTCGCGCTGGTAGGTGGCGCGCACGTTGAAGACATGCTTGCGTACCGGCTGGTGCAGCACCATGGCGCCGGTCGACGGGCCGATCAGCGCCACCCCGTATTTGTCCAGCAGCGGGATGATCGCTTCGGTGTGCGGCGTGCCCCGGGTGAGGAACAAGGCCAGCACGTTCCGCTCTTCGATCAGCTTGCGGGCGTTTTCGGCCGCCAGCTTGGGGTCGAACTTGTCGTCCAGCGACACCAGTTCGATCTTCTGGCCATGCACGCCGCCTTTGGCGTTGATGCTATCGAGGTACAGCCTGGCGCCCTCGGTGGTCTCCTTCACGCCCGCCGCGACCGGGCCGGTAAAGCCCGCGGTTTGGCCGATGAGGATCTGGGCTTGCGCGCCCCCGACCAGTGTGCAGAGGGAAAACAGGCCCGCCGCCAGCCAGATGGAACTTCTCACTTTGTCTCCTGCTGTGTCGTTTTCTATTGGCGAGTGTAGGTCGCGCTCGTCGTCTGGCGCGAGTGGGAGATACCCCCACGACACAGACAATCGCCGCGGGTCTCTAGAATGTTCCGCCAACTCCAGAAATGACCGCCGGTATGACCCAGGGACTGATCCGCATCCGCGGCGCCAGGCAGCACAACCTCAAGAACCTCGACCTCGACCTGCGCACCGGCGAATTGACGGTGGTCACGGGCCCCAGCGGTTCGGGCAAATCGAGCCTGGTGTTCGACACCCTGTACGCCGAGGGGCAGCGGCGCTACGTCGAAACCTTCTCGGCCTACGCACGCCAGTTCCTGGATCGCATGGACAAGCCGGCGGTGGACCGGGTCGAAGGCGTGCCGCCGGCGATCGCGATCGACCAGACCAACCCGGTCCGGTCTTCGCGCTCCACCGTCGGCACCATGACGGAGCTGAACGACCACTTGAAGCTGTTGTTCGCGCGGGCCGGCGCCCTGTTTGACAAGAAGACCGCGCTGCCGGTGCGGCACGACTCGCCCGAATCGATTTACGCGGAGTTGATGGCCCGCACAAAGGGCAGCGATCCCCGGCTGGTGATCACCTTTCCGGTGGAGCTGCCGGCGGGCACGTCCGCCGAGGAACTGGCGCAGTGGCTGGCGGCCAGCGGCTTCACGCGGGTGCAGGCCGAGCGCGAAGTTGAAATGGGGTCGGATCCCGATTCAGGGCGTGGGTCTTCCGGCGCGCGCGGCGCAGCTTCGAAATCGGGCTCCGGCCCCTTTTCAAGACGCAAGATCCTGGACGTGGTGGCCGACCGTTTCCGGCTGCAAGGCACCGAAAAGGCGCGTGCCGTTGAAGCGATCGAGGTGGCGCTGAAGCGCGGGGCTGGCCGCATGGCCGTCTATGTATTGGCGGCGTCGTTGGGGTCAGATCCCAAGCCGAATGCCTTGGGGTCAGATCCCAATTCAGGACGCGGACTATCCGGCGAAGAGGGTGTCACTTCGAAATTGGGCTCTGACCCCAACACGAAAGAGAAATCGGAATCTGACCCCAATTCCGGGAAAGAGCCATCCTCCGTCTGGAAATTCTCCACCGGCCTGCACTGCCCCGACAGCGACCTGCGCTACGCCGATCCCATCCCCTCGATGTTCTCGTTCAACTCGGCGGTCGGGGCCTGCGAAACCTGCCGCGGTTTCGGCCGCGTGATCGGCGTCGATTACGGCCTGGTCATTCCCAACGAGAAGCTCACGCTGCGTGCCGGTGCGATCCGCACCATCCAGACACCGGCGTGGTCCGAGGCCCAGGATGACCTGATGCGGCACGCCGAGGCGGCCGGCATCCCGCGCGACACACCCTGGTACAAGCTCACGCCCGAACAGAAGGCCTGGGTGATCGGCGGCACCCCGGGCTACAAGGAGGGAAACTGGAACAAGCAGTGGTACGGCATCCGGCGCTTCTTCGAGTACCTCGAGAGCAAGTCGTACAAGATGCACATCCGCGTGCTGCTGTCCAAGTACCGCAGCTACACGCCCTGCGAAAGCTGCGGCGGCGCGCGGCTGAAGACCGAGAGCCTGCTGTGGCGCATCGGCAGCAAGGCCGACGCGGACGCGGTGCTGGAGCCTTCGAAGCGCTTCCTGCCGGCGGGCACGTCCTGGTCGCGCGCGCAGCTGGAGGCACTGCCCGGCCTGTGCCTGCACGACCTGATGCTGATGCCGATCGACCGGCTGCGGCGGTTTTTCGACCGCATTTCTCCCTCCCCCTCCGGGGGAGGGCAGGGGTGGGGGCATGGGTCTTCGCATGCAAGCCCCCATCCCGACCTTCCCCCAGCGGGGGAAGGAGATCGCCATGGCGAAGGCCAGGCCCTCAAGCTCCTCTACGACGAAATCACCACGCGGCTCAAGTACCTGGTCGATGTCGGCATCGGCTACCTCACGCTGGACCGGCAGAGCCGCACCCTGTCCGGCGGCGAGGTGCAGCGCATCAACCTGACCACCGCGCTCGGCACCTCGCTGGTCAACACCCTGTTCGTGCTCGACGAGCCCAGCATCGGCCTGCATCCGCGCGACATGCACCGCATCACCGAAGCGATGAAAAGGCTGCGCGACGCCGGCAACACGCTGGTGGTGGTGGAGCATGACCCGGCCGTGATGCTGGCGGCCGATCGCATCATCGACATGGGCCCCGGACCGGGCGAGCGCGGCGGTCAGATCGTGTTCGACGGCAGCACCCAGGACCTGCGCCAGGCCGACACGCTCACGGGCGCCTACCTCGGCGCCCGCAAGCACGTGGGCATGGGCTTCAAGCGCGCCGTGACCGCGGCCACGCCGCGTCTGATCCTGGAAGGCGCGCGCGAGCACAACCTGCAGAACATCTCGGTGGAGTTTCCGCTGCAGCGGCTGGTCTGCGTCACCGGCGTGTCAGGGTCCGGCAAGTCCACCCTGATCCAGGACGTGCTGGCGCCGGCCCTCGCCCGGCATTTCGGCAAGGCCACGGAAACGCCGGGGCTGCACGACCGGATGCTCGGCGCCGATCACCTGAGCGACGTGGTGTTCGTCGACCAGTCGCCGATCGGCAAGACGGCGCGCTCCAACCCGGTGAGCTATGTCGGCGCCTGGGACACCATCCGCGAAATCTTCGCGACCTCGGCGCTGGCCCGGCAGCGCGGCTATACCGCTTCCAAGTTCAGCTTCAACTCCGGCGACGGCCGCTGCCCCACCTGCGGCGGTTCCGGCTTCGAGCACGTGGAGATGCAGTTCCTGTCGGACGTCTACCTGCGCTGCCCCGATTGCGACGGCAAGCGCTACCGGCCGGAAATCCTGGAGGTGACGATCGAGCGAAAAATGGGGTCGGATCCCCGTTCGGGACGCGAACCCGACCGGAGCGACAGGCCTGGTACGAAATTGGGCTCTGACCCCGTTTCTCCTGACCCCGTTTCTCGCCGGCCGCGGAACATGAACGTTGCCGACGTGCTGGACCTCACGGTGCACGAGGCCGCGTCGCTGTTCGCCAACGACCGCGACGTGATCCGCGCGCTGCAGCCCATCATCGACGTCGGCCTGGAATACGTGAAGCTGGGGCAGCCCGTGCCCACCTTGTCCGGGGGCGAGTCGCAACGCCTGAAGCTCGCGGGCTTCCTGGCGCAAGCGGCCAAGACCGCCAGCTCCAGCCGGCAGTCGCTCGCGACCCGGGGCACGCTGTTCATGTTCGACGAGCCGACCACGGGCCTGCACTTCGACGACATCGCCAAGCTGATGCGGGCGATGCGGAAGCTCCTCGAAGGCGGCAACTCCATCATCATCATCGAGCACAACCTCGACGTGATCCGTGCCGCCGACTGGCTGGTCGACCTGGGGCCGGAAGGCGGCGACGCCGGCGGACTGCTGGTCGCCGAAGGCCCGCCTGAGGAGGTGAAGCTGCATGCGCGCTCGCACACCGCCAAAGCCCTGCGCGAGTACGACAGCACGCTGGGCCTGGGCTCGCTCTTCGCATCGGAGAAATTGCCGGAGCGGAATTGGGGTCAGACTCCAATTCAGGACAGTGGTGTTTCCGGTGCGACGAAACGTCGTACGAAATTGGAATCTGACCCCAATTCCAGGGTCAAAGCCATCCAGATCGTCAACGCGCGCGAGCACAACCTGCAATCGCTCTCCGTCGACATTCCGCACAACAAGTTCAGTGTCGTGACCGGCGTCTCCGGCTCGGGCAAATCGACGCTGGCCTTCGACATCCTGTTCAACGAGGGCCAGCGGCGCTACCTGGAATCGCTCAACGCCTATGCGCGCAGCATCGTTCAGCCGGCCGGCCGGCCCGAGGTCGATGCGGTCTATGGCATCCCGCCCACGGTGGCGATCGAGCAGCGGCTGTCGCGCGGCGGGCGCAAGTCCACCGTCGGCACCACCACCGAGGTCTGGCATTTCCTGCGCCTGCTGTATGTCAAGCTCGGCGTGCAGCATTGCGTGCACGACAACGCCGAAGTGCGGCCGCAGACGCCGGACAGCATCGCCGCACAGTTGTTCAAGCGCTATCGCGGCCAGCACATCGGGCTGCTGGCGCCGCTGGTGATCAACCGCAAGGGCGTGTACACCGAGCTGGCGGACTGGGCCCGGCCGCGCGGCTACACGCACCTGCGGGTCGACGGCAATTTCCTGCCGACCACCGGCTTCCCGCGTATCGACCGCTTCAAGGAACACACCATCGAGCTGCCGGTGTGCGACCTGGACGTGACGCCGGCCAACGAAACGCTGTTGCGCGAGAAGCTGGCATTGGCGCTGGAACACGGCAAGGGGGTGCTGCACGTGCTGGCGCCGCTGGACGGCCTGCGCGGCGCGATGGCGGCGGGCCTGGGTTCGCACCGCCACATCGGCAAGGTCGAGGTCTTCTCGACACGGCGGGCCTGCCCGGTGTGCAGCACCAGCTACGCCGAGCTGGATCCGCGGCTGTTCTCCTACAACAGCAAGCACGGCTGGTGCCCCGAGTGCGTGGGCACCGGGGTCAAGCTCACGCGCGAGCAGCGCAAGGCCTTCGACGACACGGTGCAGGCCGACGACAACAAGGGCCGCGAGCAGACCTTCGCCGAACCGGAGGTCGAAGACGTCGCCGACGAGGTCTGTCCGGCCTGCCATGGCGCGCGCTTGAACCTGCAGGCGCGCCATGTGCAGTTCGACCGGACCGGGATCGCCGAGATCGCGGCGCTGTCGGTGGTGGACGTGCGGCGCTGGATCGAGAGCCTGCAGGTCAAGGGCGTGCTGAGCACGCGCGAGGAGGGGATCGCGCGCGACCTGATCCCCGAGATCCGCAGCCGGCTGGAATTTCTCGAGGAAGTCGGCCTGGGCTACCTCACGCTGGACCGCGGCGCGCCGACCCTGTCGGGCGGCGAAGCACAGCGCATCCGGCTCGCCGCGCAACTGGGCTCCAACCTGCAGGGCGTCTGCTACGTGCTGGACGAGCCCACCATCGGGCTGCATGCCAGGGACAACCGGATCCTGCTCAATGCGCTGCACCAGCTCGGCGAGAAGGGCAACACGCTGGTGGTGGTGGAGCACGACGTGGATACCATCCGCAGCGCCGATCACATCATCGACATCGGCCCCAGCGCCGGCAAGCGCGGCGGTCGCGTGGTGGCCCAGGGTTCGGCGGCGGATATCTGCGCGGTGGCTGAATCGGTCACCGGGCGCTACCTGCTGCACGCGATGAAGCATCCGGTGAAGGCGCGACGGCCGGTGATGCCCGTTGGATTCCTCCCTCCCCCGATGGGGGAGGGCAGGGGTGGGGGCATGCTGGGGCGGCGGGCCAGCCCCCATCCCAACCTTCCCCCAGAGGGGGAAGGAGAGATGCAATGGCTGCGCCTGCGCGGCGCCGACCTGCACAACCTGCAGGACGTGGACGTCGACGTGCCGCTGCGGCGGCTGGTGGCGGTCACCGGCGTCTCGGGCTCGGGCAAGTCGACGCTGGCGCGCGATGTCCTGTTGACCAACGTGCAGGCCGTCGTGCAGCAGCGCTACACCAAGGCCGGCCGCGACGCCGATGCCGCTGGCAAACACAAGGCCTGGGTCGGTTGCAAGGGACTGGACGGCTACCAGGTGATCGACCGGGTGCTGGAAGTGGACCAGACGCCGATCGGCAAGACGCCGCGCTCCTGCCCGGCGACCTACATCGGCTTCTGGGACACCATCCGCAAGCTCTTCGCCGACACGCTGGAAGCGCGGGCCCGCGGCTATGCGGCTGGCCGCTTTTCCTTCAACACCGGCGAGGGCCGCTGCCCGACCTGCGAGGGCCAGGGCGTGCGCACCATTGGCATGAGCTTCCTGCCCGACGTGAAGATCCCGTGCGAGTCCTGCCGCGGCGCCCGCTTCAATCCGGAAACGCTGGCCGTGACCTGGCGCGGCAAGAGCATCGGCGACGTGCTGCGGATGGAAGTGGACGAGGCGGTGGATTTCTTCGCCGCCATGACCAACATCAGCCACCCGCTGCAACTGCTCAAGGACGTGGGGCTGGGTTACCTGACGCTGGGCCAGCCCTCGCCGACCTTGTCCGGCGGAGAAGCGCAACGCATCAAGCTGGTGACCGAGCTGTCCAAGGTGCGCGACGACATCACGCGGCGCGGCCAGAAGGCGCCCCACACGCTTTACGTGCTGGACGAGCCGACGGTGGGCCTGCACATGGCCGACGTGGAAAAGCTGGTGCGCGTGCTGCATCGCCTGGTCGACGGCGGCCACAGCGTGGTGGTGATCGAGCACGACCTGGACGTGATTGCCGAGGCCGATTGGGTGATCGACCTGGGCCCCGAGGGCGGCAACGACGGCGGCCGGGTGGTGGCGCAGGCCCCGCCCGAACAGGTGGTGCGGCAGGGCACACACACCGGCGTGGCGCTGGCGGGCGTGCTGGCGCGCGGATGAGTGCAGATGAACCCTGGTCTTTACACAAGCTTCACTCCTACGTTGCCTCGTGATACGCGCCGACACCCTTCGGTGACAAGGCTGCCGTAAGCTCAGGCGTCCATCCACCGGAGGTAGAGCCATGAGAATCATTTCCTGCAAGGTCCTTGCACCCGTTGTCGCACTGAGTCTGCTGTTGTCCGCCTGCGGCGGCGGCAGCGGCGAGCCCGAGCTGACGCCGATCGGCGCCACGCTCACGGTGACGGCGGCGACCAACGCGACCTTCAACGGCGTCTACTCCACGAATACCGTGAGCCTGGCTGAAGTGGTCAAAGTCAATCCGATCACCGACGAGCCCGAAGTGTGCAGCTTCCGGTTCTCGGGCCTGGCGAACGCCAATGGCAATGGCCAGATCATGGACGGCGACATCCGCTACCTGCCGGGCACAAATGCATTGCACGTGATCTTCGTCTCCATCGCTGGGTTCGAGTTCAATGCCCGCGACTCAATCAATGCGACAGTGGACCGGGCGAACGACCGCATCGTCCTGAGCGGAAAGGCACTCACTTCGTCCACCGGAGTGGCGTCCACCATCACGGTGACCGGCAACATGCCGATGCGCGGTAACCGCCCGGAAGGCTGCTAACCCGCCGTCGAGACTGGCCCGGATCATCTTGCCTGGGCCCGTCAGCGCGGTCGAGGGCGATGTGCAGTACGCGAGATTCGCGCAGGCGTGCGTCGAGCACCGCCTGCGCCGCGTGGCGTCGTGAACCTGCCGGAGTCGGTGCGAAGCGCCGACCGTCGCAGTGTGATCCACCGGCGGGAACCGCCGGCCACGGGCGCGAACGCCTCCCTAGCGCGCCTGGATCAGGAAGCGGGTGACTTCCGCGAAACCGGCGCCGGCCGCCGAAGGCGTCACATAGGCTGGTGCCTGTCCCGGCGGCAGCTCGAAGCGCGCGACGTTGGCGACGCCCACCGCATTGGGCAGGTAGGCGAACATCGGAGCGTCGTTGGGCGAGTCGCCGACGAAAACGCAGCGTTCGCGCTCGGCTTCGAGTTCGATGCCGTAGCGCTCGCGCATCAGCAGGTGCGCCATGCTGAGCTTGTCGTACTGGCCGAACCAGCCGTTGACATGGATCGAGCTGACCTTGGCGGTCATGCCGGCGCGCTCCATCAGGTCGACGACGCGCTGCACCGCGCTGGCAGGCAGCGGCGGCACGTCCTCGCAGAAGTCGATCGCCACGTCGTACAGGCGGCAAAACTGGTCGGACGCGAGCGCGCAGCCGGGCACTTCACGCAGGATGGCCTCCCGCACTTCGGCCATGCGCGCCGCGTTCGCCGCGCGAACCGCCGCATCGAAGACATGCCGGCTCATGAGCTTGCGGGCACTGGCCTCGTACCAGAAATAGAAGGCGCCGTTCTCGCCGATCACGGCATCGACCGGCCACATGCGCGCGATGTGGTCGCACCAGCCGGCCGGGCGCCCCGTGACGAGCACCACCCGCAGGCCGGCCGCGCGCAGGGCGGCCAGCGCCGCATAGGCCTGCGCCGTGAGCTGCCCGTCAGTCGTGAGCGTGTCGTCGATGTCGCTGAAGACCGTGTGGATGCGGGCCGCCACGGCCGCCGGCATCTGGCTTAAGGGGCGCATGGTCCGTGGCATCGATCACTTCCAGCCGCGGTTGCCCTCAGGGACGGGGCGCAAGCATCACCTTGCCCGGCTGGCGCCAGCGGCTGCCGCCGAAGTCAGGCCGTGGCGGCAGGCTTTGCGCCCGCGCGGCCTGCTGCGGACAGCTTGTGGTGTCGACGTAGTGCAAGGCCGTGGCCAGCAGGCGCTCGCTGCTGTCGCCCAGCGCGTGGTCGAAGTCGTCCGCGGCCGCGCAGGTGGGCGCGAAGCCGGAGGCGTAGTCGCCGAAGCCCTTGTCATTGACGCCCTGGAACTCGATCGGGAAATACGACAGGCCGCAGTTGTCCTTGCGGCTGAATCCGTATGGCTTGCCGCAGGTGGTCGCGCCGACCAGGATCACTTCGACGTCCACGCCGCGCAGGCTGTTGATGACGGATTCGCTGGCGGAACAGGTGTTGCCCGTCGTCAGCACATACACCCGCGGCAAGCTCAGGCGCGGCAACGCGGTACCCGCCCCGTAGCTGGTCTCGCCCACCAGCACCTGCCCGGAGAAATCGACGACGCTGGCCTGGGTGTCGGCCTGGCGCTTGTCGTTGTACTGCAGTCGCTCGAACACCTGCCCGTCCGCCTGCGGACCGGTCAGCATCGAAGACAGGCTCTGCGCCGTGTACAGGAAACCGCCGCGGTTGTAGCGCATGTCGAGCACGAGATCGCTCACCCCCGCCTGCTGCAGGTCCGTCACGGCGGCGATCAGCTTGTCCTGCGCGCCCTGGGTGTGGGCATTGAACAGCAGGTACGCCACCTTGTGCCCCGCCGTCGAAACCAGGTTGCGCACCAATGGCAGCGGATCCTCCTGCAGGGCCGCCGAGCTCAGGGTCGCGGCGACCGTGGGCTGGCCGGGCGCGGGGCGGTAGGTGAAGCTGATCTGCGCCGCGCCGTTGGGATACCAGTCGGGTGTGCCGGGCGTGAGCACTTCGACCAGCTCGGCGCCCCGTGCCAGGCCCGCAGCCTGGGCCGGCGAACCCTGTTCGACGAAGGCGGCACGCATCCGGCCCAGGGCATCGGCTTCCCATTGCACGCCGTAGGAGGTGACGGAGCCGGTGAGCAGGCTGTCGGCGTCGGCGGCGTTCACGATGAAACTGAACCGGTCCTTGCGCTGGCCGTTGGGGTCCAGTGCCGGCGTCAGCAGATCGTAGAAATAGCGGCCGATGCTGGTATACGGCGCGGGGTCGATTGCCGGGATCTCCCGGTACCAGAGGTAGGCCTCGTCCATGTAGTTGCGCGTGAAGTGCTTGACGCCGTCCAGCGTGCACACTTCGGCCCAGGCCTGGGAGGTCTCGGGGACCGACGGGGTGCTGGACTGGCTTCCGGCCGCGCAGACCTCGGGGCTGCCACTGAGGCAGGCACCGGGACTGCCACCGCCCCCGCCGCAACCGGCGGCCAGCAGGGCGGCCAGCAGACCCACGGCCGCGGCGCCGCGCACAGAAAAGCTTTTCATTGCATCCCCTCGTTGTGGCTTCTGGCCTTTTCCGGCCATTATCCACACGAGGGTGGAACTCAACCCGAGTCTTGCAGCGAGAGTCCTGCGTGCTCGCGCAGCGGGTGGAAATGGATCTTGGGGAATCGTTCCTGGGCCAGCCGCACGTCGTAGGGCGAGGTGCACAGGAAGGCCAGCGCGTTGGCGGCGTCCAGGGCCATGCGGGCCGGGTAGGCATCCACGAACGCGCGCAGTTCGGCGGGTGTGTCGGCCGTGATCCAGCGCGCGCCGGTGTACTGCGAGCCCTCCAGGCGAATGTCGGCGTCGTACTCGGACTTGAGCCGGTGCTGCACCACTTCGAACTGCAATTGCCCCACGGCGCCCAGCAGCATCGGGCCGCCGATCTGCGGGCGGAACACCTGGATCGCGCCTTCCTCGCCGAGCTGGGCCAGGCCCTGCTGCAATTGCTTGGTGCGCAGCGGATTCTTCAGGATCACGATCATGAAGAGTTCCGGCGCGAAAAACGGCAGGCCGGTGAACTGCAGGTTGGCGCCGTCGGTGATGGTGTCGCCCAGCTGCACGCCGCCATGGGTGGTGAAGCCGATGATGTCGCCGGCGTAGGCCTCGTCCACGGCTTCGCGCCGTTGTGAAAGAAAAGTGACGACCGACGTGGGCCGCAGCTCCTTGCCGGTGCGCTGCACCTTGAGCTTCATGCCGGGCGAGTACTTGCCCGATGCCATGCGCACGAAGGCGATGCGGTCGCGATGATTGGCGTCCATGTTGGCCTGCACCTTGAACACCACGCCGGAGAAGTTTGCGTCCTCGGGGTGGACTTCCTTCACCACCGGCTGCTTGTTGACGACGAGATGGCTGGTGCGCGGGCCGGGCGAGGGCGCCAGGTCGACCAGTGCCTCCAGCACTTCCATCACGCCGAAGTTGTTGACGCCGGAGCCGAAGAAGACGGGCGTCTGCCGGCCGGCGAGGAAGGCCTCGCGGTCCCAGGAGGGTGAAGCGCCGGTGGCGAGCTCCATGCTTTGTTCGGCTGTTTCGAATTCGTGGCCGAAGCGCTGCAGCAGGTTCTCACGGTCGGTCAGCGGGATGGTCTCGAAGTCATGCGGCAGCCGTTCCGAGCCCGACTCGAACACCGTCATGGCGTGCGTGCGCAGGTTCATGATGCCGCCGAAGGTCTTGCCCTGGCCCACCGGCCAGGTCATCGGCACGCAGGGCATGCCCAGTTCGCGCTCGATCTCGTCGAGCAGCTCCAGCGGCTCGCGCACCTCGCGGTCCATCTTGTTGACGAAGGTGATGATCGGCGTGTTGCGCTGCCGGCAGACTTCAATGAGGCGCCGGGTCTGCGCTTCCACGCCGTTGGCGGCGTCGATCACCATCAGCGCCGAATCGACGGCGGTGAGCACGCGATAGGTGTCTTCCGAGAAGTCCTTGTGGCCCGGCGTGTCGAGCAGATTGATGACGTGGTCGCGGTACAGCATCTGCATGACCGAGCTCGCCACCGAAATGCCGCGCTGCTTCTCGATCTCCATCCAGTCCGAGGTGGCGTGGCGCGAGGCCTTGCGCGCCTTCACCGATCCGGCGATCTGGATCGCGCCGGAGAACAGCAACAGCTTTTCCGTCAGTGTGGTCTTGCCCGCGTCGGGGTGGGAAATGATGGCAAAGGTGCGGCGGCGCCGGGTTTCGGCGGCAAAAGACGGGACGGACAAGGGAAAGACTCCGGAGAAGGCGAATGGCTGAGCTGCAAACCGTTTCAGCCAGCCCTCTATTGTGCCGCCTGGGCGCAGCCTGCGTGGATGGGCGAAAAGGTTGACCCCGACGACGCTGCGGCCCAAGCAGGAGGCGCTGGATCCGGACAGCAGCTCGTTGGCAAGCCGAGGACAAGCCACAATCTTGGCATGAGCTCGCCCCGCCTGAAATCCATTGAACGCAGCACGCTCTGGGACCGTGCCTACGATGCCCTCAAGTCCGCGCTGCTGGCGGGACGGTTCGTGCCGGGCGAGCGGGTGGTGCTGCGCAAGGTGGCCGACGACCTGGGCATCAGCCTCACGCCGGTGCGCGATGCGGTCAATCGGCTCATCGCCGAAAAGGTGCTGGTGCGCGGCGGACTCGGGCCGGCCGGGGCCGCGATCGTCCCCTTGCTCGACGAAGACCAGTTCAGCCAGTTGATGACAGTGAGGGCCAGCCTCGAACCCATGGCCGCCGCCGCCGCGGCGGCGCACGCGACGCCGGAGCGGATCGACGCCGTCGAGGCCTTCCTGATGGAGATGAAGCGGTCGGTCAAGGAAAACCGCACCGAACAGTACCTGGACGCCCACTACAAGTTTCATTTCGGCATCTACGCCATGTGCGGCATGCCGATCGTCGAAGAAATCATCGAGAGCGCCTGGCTGCGCTGCGCGCCGACTCTGACGCTGGCCCTGCCCGAGAACATCCCCAGCCTCAAGCGCTACAGCTCCCACGTCGCCACCATCGCCGCACTGCGCAAGGGCGACGGCGAAGCCGCCGCAGCGGCCATCCGCGGTGACATCGAAAGTGCCCGCAAGGACATCGGCGCGATGCTGCGGGAGCGGGGCAAGCGCAGTTGACGTCTCCCGGCCGGACGCCGTCTGGCACAACGGGGGGTGCATCGCATGCCCCGACAAGTACCACCTCCCGGCAGAGCGCCAGTCACACCTTCTTACGGCGGGCGAATGGGGTTGCGGGTCTTTGTTCTTTGTTATAACATTGAGCCATTCGTACCCGACCCAGGAGACACACCGATGGCCTTTCGTAATTCTTTCGCCGGTCTGGCTGCCAGAGTGCTTGGCGCCGCCGCCCTGACCGCAACCTGCCTGGCCGCCACCGCGGCTGATCCGTTCCCAGCCAGGGAAATCCACTTCATCGTGCCGTGGAACGCGGGCGGCTCCAACGACATCTCGGCCCGTGCGCTGGCCCAGCTCGCCGCCGAAGACGGCGTGAAGGTGATCGTCGAAAACGTGCCCGGCGCCACCGGCGCGATCGGCCTGACCAAGGTGGCCAACGCCGAGCCCGACGGCTACACCATCGGCATGGGTACCAGTTCGACGCTGTCGCTGATCGCCCAGGGCCTGACGCCGCTGCGCAACGAGCAGTTCGCGCCGATCGCGCGCGTCACCACCGACCCGCTGATCCTGCTGGTGCCGGCCAAGAGCGAGTTCAACACCCTGGAAAGCTTCCTGGCCCACGTCAAGGCCAACCCGGGCAAGGTGTCGATCGGCATTCCCGGCACCAACAACCTCAACCACATCTTCGCCGTGATGACGGGCCGCGCCGCCGGTGTCGAAACGCTGCCGGTGCCTTACACCGGCGGCTCCAAGGTGATTGCCGACCTGGCCGGCAGGCAGATCGAAGCCGGCGTGCTCAAGCCGTCCGAGAGCAAGGCGCAGATCGACGGCGGCCTGGTGAAGCCGATCGCGGTTTTCGGCAACGAGCGCATCAAGTCGCTGCCCGATGTACCGACCTTCAAGGAAAAGGGCTACAACGTGTTCCCTTACGGGCCGCTGGTCCAGATGGCCTACATCGTGGCGCCGGCCGCCACGCCGCCGGCCATCCGCGAGAAGCTCACCGCCATCTTCAACAAGGGCATCCAGAGTGCCAAGTTCAAAGCCACCTCTGAAGCGGGCGGCGCCGTCGTCGACAACCTGACCGGCGCGGCGCTGGGCAACGAGATCAACAACGTCCAGAAATCGCTGAACGAAGTGGCCAAGAAGGTTTTCGTCGCCGAGAAGAAGTGAAAGCAGCAATGAGTCCCATCAAGAAAGTCACCTGCCACGTGGTCTCCGCGCCCGTGGAGCGTCCTTTCACGTCGTCGCGCGGCTGGTTGTACAAGACCCGCGGCTCCTGCATCGTGGAGATCGAGACCGCCGACGGCATCACCGGCTGGGGGGAGTGCTACGGTCCCTCCGCCGTCGCCAAGGCGTATATCGACACCCAGTTCGCGCCACGCATCATCGGCCGCGATGCGTTTGACGTCGAAGTGATCTGGGAAGACCTGTACAACCGGATCAAGGACTACGGCCCGCGCGGCATGGTGACCTCGTCGATGAGCGGCATCGATATCGCGCTGTGGGACATCATCGGCAAGGCCTGCAAGCAGCCGATCCACAAGCTGATCGGCGGCGCGCACCGCACCGAGGTCACCTCCTACGCCACCGGCCTGTACTTCATCGACATGGATCGCCTGGTCGAGGAAGCGGTGGAAGAGGCGCGCGACTATGTGGAGCATGGCTTCACGGCCGTGAAGATGAAGATCGGCCTGGGCGACCCCAAGCTGGACATCCGGCGCGTCGCCGCCGTGCGCGAAGCCATCGGCGACGGCGTGCGGCTGATGGTCGACGCCAACCACTGCTTCACGGTGCCGCAGGCGATCCGCATCGGGCGTGAGCTGGAAAAGCTCGACGTCGAATGGTTCGAGGAGCCGATCTCGCCCGAGGACATCGACGGCTACGTCGAAGTCACGCGGGCCCTGGACATCGCAGTGGCCGGCGGCGAGAACGAGATGACCCGCTGGGGCTTCCGCGACCTGGTGGTGCGCAAGGCGATGGACATCGTGCAGCCGGACGTCTGCGCTGCCGGCGGGATCAGCGAATGCCGCAAGATCGCCACGCTCGCCAGCGCGCACGGCGTCGAATGCGTGCCGCATGCCTGGGGCTCGGCGATCGGCCTGGCCGCCACGCTGCATTTCCTGGCCGCGCTGCCGGACCAGCCGCCGAGCTTCCGGCCGATGCCGCCGCTGCTGGAGTTCGAGCAGTGCGAAAACCCGTTCCGCGATCACCTGTCGAAGGAGCCGATCGTGCAGCATCGGGGCAAGGTGCAGATCCCGACCGGGCCCGGCCTGGGCATCGAGATCGACCGCTCGGTGCTGGATCGCTACCGCGTCGGCTGAGACGCCGATGCGCTTTGTCTCATTCAAGGGAGCCCAGGGGCAGGCGGTCGCCGGGGTGCTGCAAGGCGAGCAGGTCGTGGACCTGTCGCATCGCGCCTGCCGATCGATTCTCGGCGGCACCGCACCCTCGCTGCAGACCTTCGTCGAGCAAGGGCTGGCCCAATGGGCGCGGCGTCTTGCCGATGCGAAGTTCGACATCGAAGCGCTGCGGCCGTTGTCGGGTGTGCAACTGCTCGCGCCGCTGCCGCGCCCCGGCAAGATCGTCGGCGCGGCCTTCAACTTCACCGACGCGCTGGCCGAACGGAAGATGCCGCATCCGGCCGAGCCGGTGACGTTTGTGCGCCTGGGCAGCACGGTGATCGGCCCGGGCGCGCCGATCCTGTTGCCGCCCGATGTCGGCAACGTCGGCTATGAAGCCGAGCTGGCGGTGGTGATCGGCAAGCGTGCCCTGCGCGTCGACCGGGAAGACGCCATGCGCTACGTGGCCGGCTACACCGCCCATAACGACGTCAGCGGCAGCGACCTGATCAAGGGCGACGGTGGCAACTTCGTGCGCGGCAAGAACCTGCCGGCGTCGGCGCCGCTCGGCCCCTGGCTCGCCACGCCCGACGAATTGCCGGATCCCTATCGCGTCGGCATCAAGCTCGACATCGATGGCCGGCCGCTGCAGGACGGCTCGACGGCGACCATGCTGTTCAACATCGCCGACCTGATCTCGTACATCTCCTACCGCATGCCGCTGGAGCCGGGCGATATCATCGCGACGGGCACGCCGGCCGGCGTGGCCGCCATGCACCAGCCGCCGGCCTGGCTCGCGCCGGGCACCACCGTCACCGTGGAAGTCGAGGGCTTCGGCCGGCTGTCGAATCCCATCCAGAGAGGGGAGCCATTCCTTGACCGCTAAACCGAGGGTGCTGCTCACCAATCCCATCCATCCCGACCTGATGCCGGCATTGGAGCAGCAGTGCGACGTGGTGCTCGCGCCCGACACGGCGGCAGCCACGCTGTTCCGGCTGATTGCCGATGCGGAAGCGCTGGTGGTCCGCACCCAATTGCCGCCCGACCTGTTCGACCGCGCGCCGAAGCTGCGCGCGGTGGTGCGTCATGGGGTGGGCCTGGACATGATCCCGGTGGAGGCTGCCACCGCGCGCGGCATTCCGGTTGCCAACCTGCCGGGCTCCAACACACAGGCGGTGGCCGAATACGCACTGGCGGCAATGCTGCACCTGCGCCGCGGCCTGGCAACGATGGACAGCCGCATGCGCAGCGAAGGCTGGGCCAAGGCAAGGGTGCTGGCCGACCGCGGCACCGAGCTCGGCGCCAGCGTCTGCGGCATCGTCGGCGTGGGCGCCATCGGCGGCCGGGTCGCCGAAGTGGCGAATGGCCTGGGAATGCGTGTGCTCGGCCTGACGCGCCGAGCCGAGTCCCTGCCGCCGAACGTCGAGGCCGTCGATAAGCAAGGTCTGTTCACGCAAGCGGACGTGGTGGTGCTTTCCTGCCCGCTCAACGAGCAGACGCGCGGCCTGGTCGATGCGGCGACGGTGGCGTCCATGAAGCCGAATGCCATCCTGATCAACATGTCCCGCGGCCCGGTCATCGACACGGCCGCCGTGCTGACGGCACTGCGCGAAGGACGCCTGGGCGGCGCCGCGTTCGATGTGCACGACAAGCAGCCGCTCACCGGCGAGGAGCCGGTGTTCGATGCGCCGAACCTGTTGTTGACCCCGCATGTGGCGGGCATCACGGCCACCAGCATGCGCGCGATGAGCGAAGGTGCCGTTGCCACCGTGTTGGCGCTGTTGCGCGGCGAACGGCCGTCCAACGTCGTCAATCCCCAGGTCTTCCGCTAACCCAGCAATATCACGAAAAGCGAGCGAGCCATGCGCATTGCCGACCTCCGCGCCGTCCCCATCTCCTTCCCCGTCCCCGCCGACAAATCGGTGCGCCTGGGCATTGGCCGCAGCGTCAAGCGCGACTCGGTGCTGGTGCGCGTCGAGACCGACGACGGCCATGTCGGCTGGGGCGAGGCGCATCACGGGCGCTGCCCCGGCGCCATCGCCAAGCTGATCGACACAACGCTGCGCGAGCTGGTGCTGGGCTTCGACGCCCATGACGTGGCCGGCGTGTGGGCCCGGGTCTACAAGATGCAACTGGCCAGCCACGGCATGGGCGCGGCGGCGGCGCTGGCGCTGAGCGGCGTCGACATGGCCCTGTGGGACCTGCGCTGCCAGGCCACCGGCATGCCGCTGTATCGCCTGCTGGGCGGGGCGGCCAAGCCGATCAAGGCTTATGCGGGCGGCATCGCGCTGGGCTGGCAGGAGCCCGCGTTGCTGGCCGAGGAGGCGCTGCGCCACATCGCCGACGGCTATCGCGCGCTGAAGCTGCGCGTGGGCGACACGGCAGTGAAGGACATCGCGCGCGTGCGCGCCGTGCGCCAGGCAGTGGGTGACGAGGTCGACATCCTGGTGGACGCCAATACCAACTACACGCTGGACGATGTGCGCAAGGTCATGCCGGCCTTCGAGGAGGCGGCCGTGGGCTGGCTGGAAGAGCCGTTCCCGCCGCAGGACCGCCGGGCCTATGCCGTGGCGGCGTCGCTGGGACGGGTGCCGCTGGCGGCCGGCGAGAACCACTACACACGCTACGAGTTCGCCACGCTGCTGGAAGACGGTCATGTGCTGTTCGTGCAGCCCGATCTCTCGAAGACCGGGGGCGTCACCGAGGCGATGCGCATCGCGGCGATGGCCAGCGCGCAGAAACTGACGGTGAACCCGCACACCTCGGCCACCGCCATCAACATGGCGACGACCATCAACTTCCTGTGCGCCGTGGACAACCCGGGTTACTTCGAGGGCGATGTCACCTCGCTCAATCCATTCCGCGACCACCTGACCGACGCGGCGCCGTACTCGCTCGACGACAACGGCTGCGTGCGGCCGCGCGAGGGCGTGGGCATCGGCCTGAAGATCGACCCGCATTTCATCGCCGAGCACCCACTGATCGAAGGGCCGTGCTACGTGTAGCAGCCGCGCTGTGGGTATGCTCGCTACTGGGCCGAAATGAAAAGGCCTGAAGGAACGAGCCAATGAAAATCACAGCCATCACGGCGGTGCCGCTGTCGTATCGCCTGCCCGAAGGCAAGACCGTGACCATGGGGGTCGGCAGCACCCTCAAGCGCGACGCCATCATCGTCCGCATCGAGACCTCCGACGGCATCACCGGCTACGGCGAAGCCCATCCGGGCCGCAGCCCGGGCGCCGTCACCAGCCTGATCCACAACACCCTGGCCCCGATGCTGGTCGGCATGCAAGCCACCGACGTCGTCGGCGCCTGGCAGCGGGTGCATCGCATGCAGTTGTCGAGCCACGGCTTGGGCGCTGGCGCGGCGCTGGCCCTGTCGGGGATCGACATGGCCTTGTGGGACATCCGTGGCAAGGCCGCGAAGATGCCGCTGTACGAATTGCTGGGTGGTACCCGGCGCCGAGTCCCCGCCTACGCGGGCGGCATCTCCCTGGGTTACCAGCCCAAGCAGTCGCTGGCCGAAGAAGCCCGGGAATATGTCGCGCGCGGCTACAAGGCCATCAAGCTGCGCCTGGGCGACAACGCGAAGGTCGACATCGAGCGCGTGCTGCACGTGCGCGAGGCGCTGGGTGACGGGGTGGACATCCTTACCGATGCGAACGCGGTCTACACCATGGCCGACGCGCGCCGCGTGCTGCCGGTGCTGGCGGACATCCGGGCCGGTTGGCTCGAAGAGCCTTTTGCCTGCAACGATTTCGCCTCCTACCGCGAGGCGGCGAAGATCACGCCGCTGGTGCCGCTGGCGGCCGGCGAGAACCATTACACCCGCTTCGAATTCGCGCAACTGCTGGAAGCCGGCGCGGTGCAGGTGTGGCAACCCGACCTGTCCAAGTGCGGCGGCATCACCGAGGGCGTGCGCATCGCGGCCATGGCCTCCGCATGGCGCATCCCGATCAACCCGCACAGCTCGGCCACCGGCCTGAACCACGCGGCCACGCTGCATTTCATGGCGGCCACCGAGAATTCGGGCTATTTCGAAGCCTGCGTGTCGAAGTTCAATCCGTTCCGCGACATGTTCGGCAGCACCTTCGAGATCGGCACCGACGGCTGTGTGGCACCGCCGGAAGAGCCGGGCCTGGGCATCACGGTGGACGAAGCGATTTTCGAGAAGTACCCGTCCATCGACGGACCGGGCTACGTGGTGAAGTTCTGAGACCAACACAAAGGAGACACGATGGGAATGTTCAAGAAGCTGGCGCTGCTGTGTATCGCCTGCCTGGCCGCCGCCGGCGCCATGGCGCAGACCTTTCCGGACCACCAGGTCCGTTTCGTAGTGCCCTATCCGCCGGGTGGCTTTAACGACACGCTGGCGCGGGTCTCGGCGGACAAGCTGGGGAAGATGTGGAACCAGCCGGTGGTGGTGGAAAACAAGCCCGGCGGCAACACCACCGTCGGCAACAACTTCGTGGCGAAGTCGCCGGCGGACGGCTACACGATCCTGATCACGCCGCTGCCGTTCTCGGCGCTGCCCGGCCTCTACGGCACGCAACTGCCCTATGACGCGCTGAAGGACTTCACGCCGCTGGTATGGGCCGGCAGCACGCAGAACGCGCTGGTGGTGCGCAACGACCTGCCGGTGAGCAACGTCAAGGAGTTCATCGAGTACGCGAAGAAGAATCCCGGCAAGATCAACTACGGTTCCACCGGTTCGGGCTCGTCCAACCATCTGTCGATGGAACTGTTCATGAAGATGACGGGCACGAAGATGCAGCACATTCCCTACAAGGGCAGCGCGCCGGCCGTCACTGCCATGATCGCGGGCGAGATCGACGCCCTGTTCGACAACGTGCCGAACGTGGTGAACCAGATCAAGGCCGGCAAGATGAAGGTGATCGGCGTGAGCGGGCTGCAGCGCTCCGCGCTGCTGCCCGACGCGCCCACGGTGGCCGAGTCGGGCGTGCCCGGTTTCGAGGTGAACGTGTGGTTCGGCATGCAGGTGCCCGCCGGCACGCCCAAGGCCGTCGTCGACAAGCTGAACCGGGACATCGTTCAGGTGCTGAAGGAGCCCGACGTGGTGAAGCGCTTCCGCGACCAGGGTGTCGAGGTGGTGGCCAGCACCCCCGCCGAGTTCAGCAAGCTGGTGCACAGCGAAGTGACCAAGTGGACCCAGCTGGTTCGCGAGGCCAACATCCGCATCGAATGAAGATCACCGACGTCTCGCTGACGCTGTTCGCCTGGGACGACATCCCGGCGACCAGCTACGGCGCCCACACGGGGAAGTTCTCGGGTCAGAGCCGGCTCGGACTGCTGGCGATCAGCACCGACCAGGGCATCACCGGCCACGCCTGTCTCGGCTCTGCGTTCTATCCGGCGGACATGGACGGGGCCAGCCTGATCCGCTCGCTCAAGCCGCTGCTGGTGGGGCAGAACCCGCTAGCCCGCGAGCGGCTTGGCAAGGCGATGTGGAAGCGCGTGCGAACGACCACCGTGCGCTCGATCGGCGCGGTGGACATCGCGCTGTGGGACATCGCCGGCAAGGCGGCGAACCTGCCGGTACACAGCCTGCTCGGCTCGTACCGCGACCGCGTGCCGGCCTACATCAGTTCCGCCGTGCTGCCCGGCGCGCAGGCCTATGCCGAAGAGGCACAACACTACCAGTCGCTCAATTTCGCCGCCTACAAGATCCACCCGCCGCAGGTCTGGCAGGGCGACATCAAGGTGTGCGAGGCGGTGCGCCAGGCCGTGGGCGACGACTACCTGCTGATGCTCGATGCGGCGTGGAGCTACGACTACGCGGCGGCGCTGCGCGTCGGCCTGGCGATCCAGGACCTGAACTACTACTGGTACGAAGACCCACTGTCCGACGCCGACATCTACAACTACGTGGAGTTGAAGAAACACCTGAGCATCCCGATCATGGCGACCGAGTATCCGGCCGGCGGACTGGATTCGTTCACGCCCTGGATCAAGGAGCGGGCCACCGATTTCCTGCGCGGCGACGTGGCGGTGAAGGGCGGCATCACCACGCTGATGAAGGCGGCGCACCTGGCCGAGGCCTTTCACCTCAACTTCGAGCTGCACCACGGCGGCAATTCGCTCAACAATTTTGCGAACCTGCACGTGATCATGGCGCTGCAGAACACCGAGTTCTTCGAGGTGCTGCTGCCGGCCCAGTCGCAGAAATACGGTCTGGTCCGGGACATCGAAATCGACAGCGACGGTTTCGTCCACGCGCCGACCGGCCCCGGCATCGGCGCGCGGATCGACTTCGAACTGGTCGAGCGCAAGAAGGTGGCGGTGCTGGGCTAGCAGCCGCCTGGTTCCCTCTGTCGGTCTGGCACTCGGACGCTGGAACGCCAAGGCAGTCGACGGGACCGGTATTTGCGTTCGATGGAAGCTGGAACGAATCGTCGCTGCACTGGCGTGTCAAGACCAACGGCCGGCTGCTCGGGTGGGCCGGCTTCCATGCTCCAGCAGTCCGATCGCCACGAGCCCGCAGACCACCGAGAACCAGAGGCCCGAGACGCGGATCGCCACCGCCGCCAGCGCTCCCGTTCCGATCGGCACCGCGTTCAGCGCGAGCAAGGCCGCGATGGTGACTTCGGTGGTGCCGATGCCGCCGGGCACCATCGAGGCGGCGCCGGCCAGCATCGCCGTGGGATAGATCGAGAGCGCAATGCCGAACGGAAGCGCGATATGCAACCGCGCCAGCAACCAGGCGAAAGACAACGCGCCCAGTCCCCATGCCAGCAGCCCCAGCAACAGGCCGACCAGGACGTCGGCGGGATTCAGCCAGTCCGAGCAGCCGGCCAGTCCCTTGGCGCCGGTCCGGACGATGCGTGCCGATGTGAAATGGCCGCGCAGCCGAAGCAATGCCGACAGCGCGGCCAGACGACGCGGTTGGGCCATCAGCAAGCCGATCGCCGCCAGCAGGGCGATCACGAACGCCAGCAGGAAGACGAACAGACGCGCGTCCTGGATCGCCAGCGCCGCGAGCAGGACGACCGCCACCAGGTCGCAAGCGCGCTCGAAAACGAAGGCGGCCAGCACCCGCTCGGGCGCGACGCCGAAGGGAAGAAAGTAGCGGATGCGCACCAGTTCGCCGACCTTTCCTGGCGTGGCGGTGAAGGCAAAGCCGGTCAGGTAAGCCAGCCAGCCGCGCAGGAGGGGAATGGGGACATCGACCCGGCGCAGCAGCCACTGCCAACGGACATAGCGAATCGCATAGGAGGCCAGGGCCGCCGCCATCAACAGTGGCAAAGCGGCGGCGACGCGAGGCACCTGGGCAAAGACCCGGCTGCTGGAATCGACCCACAGCAAGGCCAGCACATAAGCCAGCGTGACGGCGACCGCTGTCCACACGGCTTTGCGTATCTTCATGGGTTTCAGCGGAAAGACCAGCGCTTGTGTCCGAGGAAGCTGGTGAAGACGGGCACGGCGATGCCGACGGCATGCGCGATCTCGTCGACGTGGGTACCCACCCCGATGGCGGGAAGCAGGTAGTACGCCAGCAACATGCTGATGCCCCAGGTCTGAAGCACCGCGACGGCATTCACGAGCACGAAGAACAACGCAGAACGGGGGATCGACTGCCGTCCGCCGTTGAACACGAACAGTTTTGCCAGCACGAACGCCGTCGCCATCCCGACCATGTAAGCGAGCGCCACCGCCACCGGAAACGTGAGCCACTGGCTCAGCACGATGCGCGATCCGAAGTTGACCAGGGCGGCGATCCCGCCGGTCACGAGGAATGCCAGGAACACCCTGGATCGGAACGCCGCCATCATGACGCGGCCGCTCTTCTGGCCATCATGCGTCCGAATCCCACGCTTTCGGAGATGCCCCGGTCTTCCGGGTAGTAGTAGGAGGTGTCCGCCACCCAAAGGCCAGTGATGGGCAGCTCGTACGGGGGCAGGTTCTCCAGGAATCCGGGCGGGCACACGGGTTGCGCGAACCGGTAGCGGCTGGCCCTGAGTTCCAGGAAGTCGTCGTCCTGAAGGCGCGGGTTGATCACCTTGAGGTAACGCCGCACCTTGTCCAGGAAAACCGCGTCCGGCTCCGCGAACTTGGCATGCTCGCCGGGCATGTAGAAAGGCACATAGACGATGTGCTGGTCCAGCGGGCGCAGGTTGGTGTATTCGACCAGCCCGGGAATGTCCATGCCGGGGTCGTTGACGTTCAGCCAGAAATTGCCGGTCACGCGTTGGCGCAGCCTCGCGATCACGCATACCACCGCGATGTTTCTGACGCGGCGGTACTGGTCAAGCAGCGGCCCGGGCAGTTCCGGGATCAACCCCGGGACGTAGGGCAGCGGGATGGTGCTGATGACCTTGTCGAACGGCTCCAGAACGCCTGCCGCTTCGACTCCCAGCACACGGCCGTCCTGCAGCCTCACCTTGGAAATCGGGCAGGACAGGCGGATTTCGCCGCCGTGCGCCTCGATGAACGCCTTCAGGGCTTGCAGCAGGGTTTCCGACCCGCCCTCGAGATAGCCCAGCTTTTCGCGCATGAGGCTGTACCGCGAGCGGCCGATCCGGCGGATGCGGCTCCAGATCCAGGCCGCTGAAAGGTTACCGGCGTAATCGTAGAACTTGTAGTCGAACAGTCGGCGCCACAGCACTTCGTAAGCCTCGGCACCGACCCAGCGTCTGATCCAACGGCTCGCTTCCAGTCCGTCCAGGGGCTTCCAGTCGGTGCGCTTGGTAGCCAGGAAAGCGTGCAGGCCATACCTCAGCTTGGCGACGAGGCCCAGGCCCTTGAATTTCAGCAGCGCCAGCGGATTGCCCCAAGCCTGCACGCGGCCCTGGTACCAGTATCCCATCCGGGTTTCGACCCAGCGCATCCGGGCTGTCAGCCCCAGCTCGTCGAGCAGTGCCAGGAAGGACGCATCGGAATCGCAGTGAAAGTGGTAGTAGCGTTCGATGCGCAGCCCGCCAAAGTCGAACGTGGCTGCCATTCCACCCACCCGGCTGTCGGCCTCGAAGACCACCGGCCGGTGTCCGTCTCGTGCCAGCTGATACGCCACGGCCAGCCCCATCGGGCCCGCACCCAGCACCGCAATGCGCTGCCCGTCCTGCATCAGAACTCCAGGACGACCCGGCCGTAGGCCGGATCGTTGAAGGTTTCATCGATGGCCTTGCCGAACGGCGTGGCTTCGACGCCGAAGATGCCCGCCCAGTCGATTACCTCGAATTCGTCGTGGGCGACCAGAGCCTTCAACTGGTCCGCGGTGAAAGGCGGGTTGCGATCGAACAAGGCCCACACCTTCAGCAGGGCATGGAAAAGAGAATAAGGGATCCTGACAATTGGCGTGCGCGATCCTGTTGCCGCCCTGATCTGGCGAATGATGTCGATATAGTCGACCTTCTCCAGACCGGTTATGTTGAACACCTGGCCCGACAACTGCCTTTCGATGCAGCTGACGATGATGCGGCAGAAGTCGGCCGCATACAGCGGCTGGCGCATGTAGCGTCCGCTGCCGGGGACCGGAAACACCGGTGCTTTGCGCATGAACCGTGACAGCCACCCCAGGTGCTTGCGGTCGAACCAGCCGAACATCAGCGTCGGACGCAACACGACACAAGGGATCCCGCTGGCCAGCACCAGTTCTTCCTGCTGGCGCTTGGTGTTGGTGTAGTGGTCGTCGGCCGACGATTTCACCACCGAAGAGCTGATGTGGACCAGGTAGGGAAGTCGATGCCGCCGCGACGCTTCGAGGATCCGCCGGGTGGAGGTCACGTTGTTGCGCACGAAAGGCTCGAGCTCGAGTCCACCGATCTGGGCCTGCAGCATCACGATCGCGCCGGCATCCCGGAACTGATCTTCCCAATCGCCGGGCTCCGCCAGGTCTGCATAAAGGGCGGTGACATCCGGGTGCAGGCGGCTCAGCACCTGCAGATTGGGCCGATGCTTGTCGAGCACGACCAGGTTCGCGTAGCCGCGCTGCTTCAGGTGCGCGACGAGATTCTGGCCGACGAGCCCCGCACCGCCCGGCAGCAGGATTTTCATGTTCTTCCCGGAACTTTGCATGTCAAGGTATGTCCTGCAGGGCAATCGCCGACCACTCGCCCCAGCCGTTCCCGGCGTCACTGAGCGTCAGGGTGAACTCCTCGGGCAGTCTCGGGCTGTCGAAGACGAGAACGCCCCATGGGTCGACGACAGGGAACTGGCCCGCGTACAGCTTCCCGTCGTCCACCCGGAACAGCTGCTTCCCGCTCGCCGGCCCGGAGCGATAGTAGATGACCGCACCGCGCCGCAGCCTGAGCACGAGGTTGCCGGTGTCCGAGTCCCCATCGACGTAGCTGCCGATTGTCTTCAAGCCTGGCAGCCGAGCGCGCGCGAAATCGGTCCCGGTCCAGCCGTTGTTGGACACGATGTTGCGCAAGCTGACGCCCACGGCCGGGGCCGACGGGCCGGCAGGGCTGATGCGGAACGCCGGCGGGAGGGGTGGCTCGACACGAATGCTGCACTCGGCTCCGGTGGGCGCGAGCGTCACCGGGCTCCCGGCGAACTCGCTCAGCAGGTAGCCCTTGTATGTCTGGACACGAAGGCGTTGCCCGTCCTGCGCGCCGGCGCTTGCCGGCGGCGGCGTCATGCGTTCTCCGGCCAGTGCGTATCCGACCACCACGCCCTGCTCATTCACGAGCCTTACCGACGAGATGAAGTCTTCCGGGATTGCCGGCGCGATCCAGCCTGTCACACGCGTGTATCGCGGGTCGCGCGCCACAGCGTCGACTTCGGTGAGCGCGCCGCTGCAGGCCCTCGTGGGCAGCGCGCCGCCCGGACTGTTGATCACGCGGCGCGCGTTCCTGATCGAGGGCAGGCCAAAAACGGAAAGATTCGCTGCGGCCGCCTTCTTGCCGATCTGAAGTGCCACATCGGCGTTGTAGACGATCCTCCACAGTTGGTCGTCGTCCGGGACACCCAATTCGAGCGCCAGCGCGGCGACCTCTCTCTCAAACAGCGCCGCGCGCTGCGAATCCGTGGCTCTGGCCTGATAGACCGTCATGGGCAGCAGCAAGGCCAACAAAGGCCAGACGATGCGGTGCTGCCAGGCAGCCAGGCTTCGCAGCAGCGAAGGCAGGAACAGCATCAACAGGGCCATCCATCCCATCAGCGCCGGCGTCGTGTAACGGCTCGCGGTGGCCTGGGCCAGGCCGAAGACCAAGCGGCCTATCCCCGTGCCCAACGCCGTCCCCCCTGTGTAGGCGAGGTATGCCAGCAGACTGAGCTCCAGGGCATGCTGGCGCGGATGCCTGAGGCACTGGACGGCCTTGGCTGCCGACAGAACGATCAACACCAGGCCGAACAGTTGCCCGAGCGGCAACGACCGGGCGCCCAGGAAATGGTAGAAGGGCGAGCCGAGGTAGAGCGCGACGTACTGGAGCAGCCTGACCGGCTGCAGTTGCGTGACCTGTCCCACGCTGCCATGGCCCAGCGGGGAGGTGTAGTCGATGAAGTAGGCGGTGAGGCAGATGACCGACAGCAGGGCGAGTGCGGCGACCCTTCTCCAGCCCATTCGCTGCAGCAGGGCGAACGCCACCATCAGCGGCAGCGCCATCACCCCGCTGGCCATCGTTCCCACGCAGAGAACACCGACGATGCAGGCCAGGGCGAACTGCCGGGGGGACGCCGGCGAGGGCGCCGTGGATTGGTAGAGGAGGTAGAACGCCAGCAGCGGCAGCCACTGCGCCAGGAAAAACTGGCTTTGAAATCCCCATACGAAGTTCTCGTACTGCACCCAGGAGAAGAGGCAGATGAAGACAAACAGGCTCGTGAGGGCAGCCGGCTTTGTTCTTGCCAACACACCCGCGCGCTCTCGCAGAATGGCCCGGAACGTCAGGAAGGCGCCGCCGACCAGAAGATAGTTGACAGCGATCAGAAACCGGACAGTTCCGTCGAACCATGCGAGGTCCATCCAGAACAGAATCCTTGACAGCACGATGCGGTGCTCGTTGTGCAGAGCCCACCATTCCTTCCAGCCGCCCTGGCTCACACGGAAAAAGAAGTCAAGGTACCCATACCACATGTCCCAGAACGGCACGATGGAATAGTTACGGACGGCTCCGATGACTGCCGTTGCGAGGAAAAGCAGCGCAAGCAGCCGCAGTGTCGCTGTCGCCAGCGCTTCTTTCGACAGGCGCATCGCGGTCAGATGTCCATGCGGTTGAAGAGGAACCGTGGCAGGTGACGGATCACCATCATGATCAGCGCCCATTGCGCAGGTGCATAGACCACAGGCCGGCCCAGCCGCAGGCCCCGCACGATAGCCTGTGCCACGGCCGAGGCGTCCGCCAGCTTCGCCCCTTGCGCCTTCAGGTGCGCCGTCATCGGTGTGTCGGTGGGACCGGGCTTGACCAGCACCACCCTGACCCCGCTGCGGGCAACGCGATGTTGCAGGCCCTGGGCGTAGCGCGTCACCAGGCCCTTGGCCGCACCGTAGACATAGTTGGATTTGCGACCACGATCACCCGCAACCGAGCCGATGATTCCCAGCGTGCCGGCGTTCCTGGCCGTCATGTGTTGCAGGAAGGCCTCGGCAAACAGGACGGGTGAAATCCCGTTGCAGTGCAGCGCGTCGCGCGCCGCCTCGAGATCCTGCTGGCACGCAGCCTGGTCGGGCAGGTAGCCGTGCGCGATCAGCACGATATCGGCGGGATGCTGCGCAACGGCCTCATCCACCATGCGACCGATGTCGGCGGGATCGCCGAAATCACCCACCACCACCTGAAGTTCCACCTCCGGATTGCGTACCCGCAGATCCGCAGCGAGCTGCTGCACGCGCCCCGCGTTCCGTCCCATGAGGACCATTCGCGCCACTCCCGGCTGCAGCCAAAGACGAGCGCACTGCTCGGCGATGGCAGACGTGGCTCCGACGATGACGATGCTCTGGCCCTGGCCCATGGTTCAGCTTCCCATGATCCTCAGCGAGAAGCCCGAGCGGATTCCCGGGTCCCGGTAGCGCAGAAACTCCTGCAGACGCGGGTAGCCGGCCGCGAACAACTCGGGAGGCATCCGCGCGTCCTTGGCCGGGTACAGGCGCCCTTGGGCATCTTTCAGCACGGCGTCCAACCGCTGGAACAAGCGGCAGGTGGAGGCCCCCCTGTTGGGGAAGTCAAGAGCCAGCGTGACGCCAGCCTGCGCAAAGCTGAGCATGCCCGGTGCCTCGCGCTGCCCGAACGTCTTGAGCACGGCGAGAAACGAACCCTCGCCGGCATCCGAGATTTCGCGCAGCATGGTGCCGATCGCATCCTTTCCCCACCGGCGCGGAACGACACATTGGTACTGGTAGAAGCCGCTGGGGCCATACATGCGGTTCCACTCGCGAATATTGTCGAGGGGGTAAAAGAAAGGCTCGAAGTGCACGCGCCGCCGACCCGCCCGCAACCGGTTCAGGTGGTAGTAGGCCCAATTGAAAGGGCGCACGCTCAACCGGTTCACAAGCGAAACCGGCGGCACGAACGGCACTGTGCGTTGGCGCGATGGCCGCGGCTTGCCGTCGTCGCCGTCGGCGCTCATGTTGCCGCGAATGAAAATGCCTCGTGCGGTACGCCCGGCAATACAGTCGATCCACGCCACGGTGTGCTCCCACTGGGGTTCAGAGGAATCGGCCAGATCCAGAAACTCGTCCAGGCCGTTGAATGGAATGGTCTGGCTGTCGATCCACGGACCTTTCACGCGACGCAGCCGCAGCGACGCCTGTGTGATCACGCCGGTCAGTCCCAGTCCGCCGACTGTGGCGGCGAACCAGTCCGCGCGCCGCCTCGGGCCGCAGTCCATCACCTCGCCATCGGTGCGCAGCAGGCGCAGATGCGTGACCTGCTCGCCGAATGAACCGAAGACATGGTGATTCTTGCCATGCACGTCATTGGCAATCGCGCCGCCGACCGTGACCAGCTGGGTGCCGGGAGTGACCGGCAGCAGCCAGCCCCTGCGCACGAAAAGTTGCTGGATGTCGCGCAGCAGCACGCCGGCCTCGCAGGTCAGGACGCCCTCGTTCTCGTCCCACGCGATGAACCTGTCCTGGCTGCGGGTGGTCCAGAGGGTGCCCCCGGGATTGACGCATACGTCGCCGTAGCTGCGCCCCATGCCGTATGCCAGGCCGTGACTGCCGGGTGCCAGCGGCAAGGAGGTGGGGGCGTGGCCATTCAAAGGACGAAGTCGGTGAGGCCAGGTTCCCAGACGGCCCCAGGATCCCATATCTACCATGGCCACGCGCTGCCAAGCAGCAGCACCGCACCGAAAATGAGCCCCGCTCCCACGCTGGCCTTGTCCGTCATGGCGAAGACCAGCGGGTCGTCGTGCATCTCTCCGCGCGACGCACGCAGCCAGATCCAGCTGACCCAATACACCATGACCGCTACCGCGCCCCAGATCAGCTCGGGTGCCCGGTACAGGCGCAGCACCGCCTCGCTGTTCAGGTACAGCGCAAGCACCACGGCCGATGTATAGCCGGAGACGATGCCCAGGGTCTGTATCAGCGGAGCGTCCGCAGCGAGATAGCCACGCCCATGGGCGCCGCCTGTGCCGGCAGCCTGCGGCAGCCTGAGTTCCGCGTAGCGTTTCACAAACGCGAGCGACAGGAACAGGAAGGCCGAAAAAGAAAGCAGCCAGAAGGACAGGGTCAGCCCGGCTGCGGCAGCGCCCGCAACCACGCGCAGCGTATAGAGCCCGGCCAGGGTCAGGCAGTCGATCAGCGCCAGCCGCTTCAGCCACCAGGAATAAAGCCAGGTCAGCGCGAAGTACGCGCCGAGCCAGGCGACCAGGGCGACATTGACCTGGCTGGCCAGCGCCACGCTCGCCAGCGCCAGTATCGGCACCAGGACGACGCCGACCCACACGTCGACATCACCCGCGGCAAACGCGCGCGTGCGTTTGCGGGGATGCCGGCGATCGCTTTCCAGATCCATCAGGTCGTTGGCGACATAGACCGCTGAGGCGCAGAGGCTGAACGCCGCGAAGGACCACAGCAGGTTCACCCATGACGAAAAGTCGGCAAGGCGGTGCGCGGCGAACAGCGGAACGAAAAGCAGCAGGTTCTTCAGCCAATGGTGCATGCGCAGCACCCGAGACCAGGTTTTCCATCCGTGCTTCTGAGCCGGGAACACCTTTTCGGCTGTGCAACAGGCTCTGGCGAGCGCTTCGACGGATGCGCGCGCGCCGACCACCACTGCCTGGCGGGCTTCGCGCCAGACATGAAGGTCGACTGCCGAGTTGCCGGCATAGTCGAATCCGCCCGCGCCGAAACGGCGCACCAGGGCCTCTGCCTTCTTCTGCCCGTCAAGATTGACCATGCCATCGCTGGCCATCACCTCATCGAAAAAGCCGCAGTGCTCGGCCACTGCCTCGGCATGGGACCGATCCGAGGCCGTGCAAAGGACCAGCCTGCGGCCCGCGCGGTGCTGCTGGTGCAGCCACTGCAGGAAATCCTCGTTGTAGGGCAGCAGCGTTGCATCGAAGCGCGTTCGCTGCGCCAACTGCTGCTTGAGCGCGGCCCGGCCGTGCCGCAGCCACAGGGGGATGCGGCAGACATTGAGGGGGGCGTTGCGGAAGAGCTGCACGCAGGATTCGTGCAGCGTGTCCGTGCGGATCAGGGTGCCGTCGAGGTCCACCACCAGCGGGAGCGAGTCGGCAGGGTCGGATGCTGCGACAGACAAAGGATGCACGAGCGAAATACCTCGAGGCCAGCTGCAGAAGGCTTCTCAATGCGGAATGCATCGGACGAGCAAGTGTACTGTCACTCTTGCGCGCCCCTGCAGGGCCTGGGCTAGAATTGCGCATCCGAGGAGCGTTGCAGCGCCTGCTACAGGCGCGAGGCTCGGTCAACATCGCAACGACGCTCACCCACTGTTTCTGTGAGGTGAGCCCATCCGCAGGCATAGCCGTCACTCAAGCAGTGGGCCAACCTAAGTTTTGGAGCCCACATGAACGCCGTTCTCAAACCCGCCGCCACCCAGGATTGCGCCATCGCCGACCTCGCGCTGGCCGACTGGGGCCGCAAGGAAATCCGCATCGCGGAAACCGAAATGCCCGGCCTGATGGCCATCCGCGAGGAATTCGCGAAGAGCCAGCCGCTCAAGGGCGCCCGCATCACCGGATCGCTGCACATGACGATCCAGACCGCGGTGCTGATCGAGACGCTGCAGGCCCTGGGCGCCACCGTGCGCTGGGCTTCCTGCAACATCTTTTCGACCCAGGACCACGCCGCGGCCGCGATCGCCGCCGGCGGCACGCCGGTGTTCGCCGTGAAGGGCGAATCGCTCACCGAGTACTGGGACTACACCCATCGCATCTTCGAGTTCGGAGTCAAGGGCAGCGAGGGCGAAGGCCCGAACATGATCCTGGACGACGGCGGCGATGCGACCTTGCTGATGCACCTGGGCAAGCGCGCCGAGAAGGATATTTCGCTGCTCGCGCACCCCACCAGCGAGGAAGAAACCTGCCTCTTCGCCGCCATCAGGGCCAAGCTGGCGCAGGACCCGACCTGGTACAGCCGCAAGAGCGCGCAGATCGTCGGCGTGACGGAAGAAACGACCACCGGCGTGCACCGCCTCAAAGAGATGAGCGCCAGGGGCACGCTGCTGTTCCGCGCCATCAACGTCAACGACTCGGTGACCAAGAGCAAGTTCGACAACCTGTACGGCTGCCGCGAATCGCTGGTGGACGGCATCAAGCGCGCCACCGACGTGATGATCGCCGGCAAGGTGGCGGTTGTGTGCGGCTACGGCGACGTGGGCAAGGGCTCGTCCCAGGCCCTGCGCGCGCTGTCGGCCCAGGTCTGGGTGACCGAGATCGATCCGATCAACGCCTTGCAGGCCGCGATGGAGGGCTTCAAGGTCGTGACCATGGAGTACGCCTGCGACAAGGGCGACATCTTCGTCACCGCCACCGGCAACCGGCATGTGATCCGGCACGAGCACATGGCGAAGATGAAGGACCAGGCCATCGTCTGCAACATCGGTCACTTCGACAACGAGATCGACATCGCGTCGGTCGAGAAGTACCAGTGGGAAGAGATCAAGCCGCAGGTCGACCACATCATCTTCCCGGACGGCAAGAAGATCATCCTGCTGGCCAAGGGCCGGCTGGTGAACCTGGGCTGCGCCACGGGCCATCCCAGCTTCGTGATGAGTTCCTCGTTCGCCAACCAGACCATCGCCCAGATCGAGCTGTTCACCCACAGCGACTCCTACGACGTGGGCAAGGTCTATGTGCTGCCGAAGCACCTGGACGAGAAGGTGGCCCGGCTGCACCTGAAGAAGGTGGGTGCCATGCTGACCGAATTGAGCGACGAGCAGGCTGTATACATCGGCGTGCCCAAGCAGGGGCCGTACAAGCCCGACACCTATCGGTATTAACTCCCTCGCCCCTTGGGGAGGGGAGGAAGAAAGACTCCAATGCGCGCCGATCAACTTCTTGTCGAACGGGGGCTGGCGAGTTCACGCTCGCAGGCCCAGCGCCTGATCGCCTCGGGCGTGCAATGGCTCGACCACGGCGCGTGGAAACGGGTGGCCAAGAACGGCGACGAGCTGCCGCTGCAGGCGCAGCTGGAGCTGCTGGACAACGCCGAAGCACGTTACGTGTCGCGCGGCGGCCTCAAGCTGGAAGGCGCGCTGGCGGCCACCGGCATCGATGTGACCGGCAAGGTCTGCCTCGACGTCGGCCAGTCGACCGGCGGCTTCACCGACTGCCTGCTGCAGAGCGGCGCGTCGCATGTGACCGGCGTCGACGTCGGCCACGGTCAGTTGCACGACCTGCTGCGGCGCGATCCCCGGGTGACCGCCATCGAAAAAGTCAATGCGCGCGAACTCACTGCCGAGCAGGCCGGCCGCGATTTCGATTTCGTGACCTGCGACCTCTCGTTCATTTCCTCGACCCTGGTGCTGCCGGCGCTGGTGCCCTTGCTCAAGCCGGGCGGCGACCTGCTGCTGCTGGTCAAGCCCCAGTTCGAGCTGCAACCCGGCCAGGTCGGCAAGCACGGCATCGTGAGCGACCCCTCGCTCTACGCCGTGGTGGAACGGCGCCTGCGCGATTGCTGCGCTGCGCTCGGCCTGCAGGTGCGCGGCTGGTACGACAGCGCCGTGACCGGCGGCGACGGCAACCGCGAATTCTTCATCCACGCCACGAAGACAGGAAGAGATCTGTGATGAGCTGTCCGCTTAGCTTCGAATTCTTTCCGCCCAAGACGACGGAGGGCGTCGCCAAACTGCGCACCGCGCGCCAGCAGCTGTACCGCCTCAAGCCCGAGTTCTGCTCGGTCACCTACGGCGCGGGCGGATCGACCTCCGAGGGCACCTTCGGCGCCGTGCAGGAAATCCTCGCCGAAGGGGTCGATGCAGCGTCGCATTTCTCCTGCATCGGCGCGACCCGGACCAAGGTGCGCGAACAGCTGGCCATGCTGCGCGACATGGGCGTGAAGCGGCTGATCGCGCTGCGCGGCGACCTGCCCAGCGGCTGGGGCACCGGCGGCGAGTTCCAGTACGCCAGCGACCTGGTGGCTTTCGTCCGTGCCGAGACCGGCGACGCGTTCCGCATCGAGGTGGCCTGCTACCCCGAGGTGCATCCGCAAGCGCGCTCGCCCGAGGCCGACCTGCAGGCGTTCGCCGCAAAGATCCGGGCCGGCGCCGATGGCGCGATCACCCAGTATTTCTACAACGCCGACTCGTATTTTCGTTTTGTCGACGAAGTTCGCAAGCTGGGCCTCGACGTGCCGGTGGTTCCGGGCATCATGCCGATCACCAGTTCCACGCAGCTGATGCGATTTTCCGATGCCTGCGGCGCCGAGATCCCGCGCTGGATTCGCCTGCGCCTGCAAAGCTACGGGGACGACAGCGCGTCGATCAAGTCCTTCGGCCTGGACGTGGTGGCCCGGCTGTGCGAGCAGTTGCGCGCGGGCGGGGTGCCCGGCCTGCACTTCTACACGATGAACCAGAGCGCGGCCGCGCTCGAAATCTGCCGGCGCCTGCCGGCCTGACCCCTTGCCGGGGCCGGCCTCGCTGGCTATGAGCTGCTCGGCCCGGCTGCTCCCGGATGGTCGGCGTCGTCGCCCAGAGCTGCCATGTCGCGCAATTTCGCCGCCCGGCGGTTGACCAGCTGGGCCGTCAGCGCGTAGGCGAGGCGGGTGACCCAGCTGGGCGCGCGCTGGTCATGGCTGAGCGCCTCGTAGAACTCCGCCGCATCGTCGTAGGGACCGTAGTCGTGCATCACGTCCTCGGGGGCAAACTGCTGGAGACAGTCGGTCTCGCCGTCCCACAGCGCCTTCGCATCGCCGACGATGCCCCAGCCGGAGTCGCCCTGCTTCAGGCGCAGCAGCTGCCACGCATGGGCGAACAGGACGGGATCGACCACGTAACCGTCGGTGCTGATCCAGCGCCCGGCTATCAGCACCTGGCCCACCGCATGCGCCAGCGATTGGGGCCTTTTTTCCAGGATGCCGTTCAGGTAGCGCGGGGCGATGCGCAGGAAATTGAGCCGCGCCGGCACCCCGGCCGCCCGGCACAGCGCCACGAACAGCACGCCCTTGGAGTGGCAGTCGCCCCGGTTGGCGCGCAGCACGTCGCTGGCGCGCACATGGCTTACATCGGAGAAGGCACCGAACGGCACGCGCCGCACGAAGTCGTGGATGGCAAGCACCCGTTCACGCGCTCCGGGCGCCGATTGCGTCAGCTGGAGCGCGGCGCTGTGAATGTCGGGGTGCGAGAGGTCGAGCTGGGGTGTTTCGAGCAGCCAGCCTCGGGGTGTGCCGGAAAGGACGTTCATGAGCTTTGCAACGGTAGCGTGGCCGCCGTGTTTCGGCTGCGGCGGGCCGGTACTGCGTTTCAGCGCTCATCGTAGCTCACCAAGACCCTTTCGCTCAACGGCCGCGACTGGCAGGTCAGGACGAATCCTTTCGCGACTTCCCAGGGCTCCAGCGTGAAGTTCTTCTCCATCTCCACCGTGCCTTCCAGCACGCGGGCGCGGCAGGTGCAGCAGACGCCGCCCCGGCACGAGTAGGGCAGGTCCAGCCCGGCGTCCAGGGCCACGTCGAGCACCTTGTCGCCGGCGTCCATCGCCAACTGGTGGGTCTTGCCGTCCAGCACCACCTCGAGCCGGTGTCGGCGCAACGAGCTGTAGCTGCCGGTCGCAGCGTGAGCGCGGGGCATCGCGGCGGGTGCAGTGCTTTCGCTGAAGAAACGCTCGGCGTGGATGCGCTCGGCCCCCACCCCCGCTGCCAACAACGCCCGCCGCGCGGATTCGATCATGCCTTCCGGTCCGCACAGGAAGACCTCGTCGATGGATTGAGGCGGCAGCATGGTGCGCAGCAATTCACCGACCTTCGCCTCGTCGATGCGGCCGTGCAGCAGCTCCACGTCCTGGGCCTGCCGCGACAGCAGGTGCACCAGCGCAAGGCGTGCCGGATAGCGGTCCTTGAGGTCCTGCAAGGCTTCGCTGAACATGATGGTGTTGACGCGCTGGTTGCCGTAGACCAGGGTGAAGGTGGCATCGGGCTGCCCCGCCAATGTGCTGGCGATGATGGAGAGCACCGGCGTGATGCCCGAGCCCGCGGCAAAGGCGACACGGTGCCTGGCCCCCGGCAACCGCGGGGTGAAGCGGCCGTCCGGCGGCATGGCTTCGATGGGGGTGCCGGGCCGCAGCTGCGCGAGGGCCCAGCGCGAGAAGACGCCGCCGGCAACCGGCTTGACGCCGACGTCCATTTCGCCGCGCTCCAGGTAGCGCTGGTGCGGGCTGCAGATCGAATAGCTGCGCCGCGTCTCCTGGCCATCGATGTGCGAGCGCAGCGTCAGGAACTGGCCCGGCTGGAAGTCGAACGTGGCGCGCAAGGCGGGCGGCACGGCCAGCGTGATCGCGGCCGACCCCGCGGCGTCCGGCGTGACCCGGGCGACGGTGAGGCGATGGAAATGAATGGCCATGAAGCAGCGCTGGAGCTTGCCCAAGTCAATAGGGCTTGAAGTAATCGAAAGGCTCGAGGCAATCCAGGCACTTGAACAGCGCCTTGCACGCGGTGGAGCTGAAGTGCGAGGTCTCGGTAGTGTTGTCCGAGCCGCAATGCGGACACGCCACCGCGAGTGCCGCGGCCGGTCGCGCGAAACGCACGACGTTGGACGGCCCTGCGGCATGCGGCGGCGAGATCCCGAAAGCCCGCAGCTTCTGCCTTGCCTCCTCGCCGATCCAGTCGGTGGTCCAGGCTGGCGACAGCCGTGTGACCACCCGGGCGGACAGATCGAGACCGGCCAAAGCGGCCCGCACGTCGTCCTCGATCTGGCCCATGGCCGGGCAGCCGCTGTAGGTGGGCGTGATCACCACTTCCAGAGCGCCGTCGCGCTCGTTGATTTCGCGCAGGATGCCGAGTTCGCGGATCGACACCACCGGAATCTCCGGGTCGGGAATGGCCTCGAGTGCCTGCCAGGCTCGTTCCACGCGGTTCACCATCGCGCGTCCGGATGCTCGCGCGCCAGGCTTTGCATCTCAGCCAGCAGGTAGCCCAGGTGTTCGGAGTGCAGGCCTTCCTTGCCGCGCGGCACGAAGCCACCGGGAGCCGGGCGGCGCAGCGTCGCTTCGGCAAGCGCGGCATCGACCTCGGTGTTCCAGGCCGCTTGCAAGCTGCGCGGGTCCACACCGGTTCCGGCCGCCACCGCCAGCGCTTGCGCGTCCCAGTCGCTCCAGAACTCCTGGGTGTATGGCATGAGGTGATCCAGCGCCGCCTGCGCGCGATCATGCGACTCGTCGGTGCCGTCGCCCAGCCGCACCAGCCAGTCGCGGGCGTGGCGCAGGTGGTAGCGCGTTTCCTTCACGGCTCGCGCGGCGATCGCCGCCAGCTGCGCGTCGGCCGCGCTTTGCAACTCCATCCACAGCAACAGGGCGAAGCTGCTGTACAGGAAATTGCGGACGATGGTCGTTGCGTAGTCGCGGTCCGTGGCCGCGGTCCCGGCCAGCGGGCCGTGGTGCGGCAGCTCCACCAGCGTGTGGTTGCGGAACTGGCGCGTGTCGCGGAAGTAGGCCAGCCGGTCTTCGCTGACGTCCTGGCCCATCAGCGCGGCGGCGTGCTGGTACAGCAGGCGGGCTTGCCCGATCAGGTCGAGGCTGATGTTGGCCATGGCGATGTCTTCTTCCAGCACCGGCCCATGGCCGCACCATTCGGCATTGCGCTGGCCCAGGACCAGCGCGTTGTCAGCCAGATGCAGCAGGTACTCGACCGGTGCCACGGCGGCACCGGCTGGCGTCTGGGCGGCCATCACATGTGGCCCACTTCGTCGGGAATCGCATAGAAGCCGGGATGGCGGTAGATCTTGTCGCCGGCGGGCTCGAAGAACTCGGCCTTGTCCTGCGGTTCGCTGGCGGTGATCAACGCCGAAGGCACGACCCAGATGCTCACGCCTTCCTGCCGCCGCGTATAGACGTCGCGCGCCATCTGCAGCGCCTGCTGCGCATCGGCCGCGTGCAGACTGCCGCAGTGCTTGTGTTCGAGGCCTTGCTTCGAACGAACGAATACTTCCCAAAGAGGCCATTCGCGTCCTGCGGACGCGCTGGCCTGAAGGCCGCTATTGGCGATCGACCCCTCCCCATCCCTCCCCTGGCCAGGGGAGGGCAGCGTCGTGCCTGCGTTGTTGCTCATGCGGCCTCCTTGATTTCACGCACGCGTTTCTTTGCTGCGTGGGCGAGTGCCGCATCGCGCACCCACTGGCCGTCGGCGTGTGCCTTCACCCGGGTGGCGAGCCGCTCCTTGTTGCACGGGCCATTGCCATTGACCACCGCCCAGAATTCGTCCCAGTCGATCGCGCCGTAGCCCTGATGGCCGCGTTCGGCGTTCCATTTCAGATCGGGATCGGGCAGCGTGACGCCGAGGATCTGCGCCTGCGGCACCGTGGCGTCCACGAATTTCTGGCGCAGGTCGTCGTTGCTGATGCGCTTGATGCCCCAGCGCATGCCCAGCGCGCTGTTCGGGCTGTCGCCGTCGGGCGGGCCGAACATGGCCAGCACCGGCCACCACCAGCGGTTCACCGCGTCCTGCACCATCTCGCGCTGGGACAGCGTGCCCTTCATCATCGTCAGCAGGTTTTCGAAGCCCTGGCGCTGGTGGAAGCTTTCTTCCTTGCAGATGCGGATCATCGCGCGCGCGTACGGCCCGAAGGAGCAGCGGCAGATCGGCACCTGGTTCATGATCGCGGCGCCGTCCACCAGCCAGCCGATGGTGCCGACGTCGGCCCAGGTCAGGGTCGGGTAGTTGAAGATCGAGCTGTACTTGGCCTTGCCGCTGTGCAGCGCATCGAGCATCGAGTCCCGGCTCGTGCCCAGCGTCTCCGCGGCCGAATAGAGATACAGGCCATGGCCGCCCTCATCCTGCACCTTGGCCAGCAAAATGGCCTTGCGCTTGAGCGACGGCGCGCGCGAGATCCAGTTGCCTTCGGGCAGCATGCCGACGATTTCGCTGTGCGCGTGCTGGCTGATCTGGCGCAGCAGGGTCTTGCGGTAGGCCTCGGGCATCCAGTCCTGCGGCTCGATCTTGCGGTCGCCATCGATCTTTGTGTCGAATTGCGTTTGGCGTTGGGCATCCAGGCCGTCGGCTTTCGACGCGTCTGCTTCGCGGACCTGCTGCCGGGGCTCCGGAATGTCCAGGGCTTGGGTATACATAACACCAGTGTAGCAATTAACCGACCGATCGGTCTGTTAATGGGCGTTCGAGAGCTCGGCCTCGGATTTTCAGGCCGCGGGCCGCGTCAGAACCTCTGTTACACGCTCATCCGGCGGCACATAGACTCCGCCCATGCAAATTGACATCACTCGCTCAGGCACTTGGCGCCTCACGCTGGCCTCCCTCATCCTTTTGTTGCAAGCCTGCGGAGGCGGCGGGGCGGACGTAGCCTCGCAAGTCACGTCCGCTGAAGTCGCACCGGCCACTTCGGCCGCAGCGGCAGCCGCTCCGACACCGGTGGCGCCCGCTCCGGCGCCGGCACCCGTTGCGGGCCCAGCGGTGCCTGCTCCCAGCCCGGCTGCGGCCCCGGTTGAATCACCGGCGCCAACCCCAGTGTTGGCGCCAGTGGCGCCCGGCGCTTCCGGAACGCTGATCCAACTGACCGACGCCACCAGTTGCTCGCTCCCGGGTTTGCGTGATGCGGTGCTGCAACGCGTCAACGCCGCGCGTTCCGACGGCTACGTCTGCGGCATGGAGACCCTGCCGCGCGTCTCTGCGCTGCGATGGAACGATATCCTGTTCTCGGCGGCCGCACGCCATACCCTGGACATGGCCGCGCGCAACTATTTCGCGCACGACACTCCCGAAGGAGTCCCGTTCTGGCAGCGCCTTTCTGCCGAAGGGTATGGCTTTTTCACTGCCGGTGAAAACATTGCCTACGGGCAATCCTCGGTCGATTCGGTTATTGCGGCGTGGCTGGGCAGCGAGCCTCACTGCCGAAACATCATGAATCCGCTCTTCACCGAGGTGGCGGTGGCCTGCGTGAACAACGTCTGGACGATGGAACTGGGCGGGGGGTAAGCGCGGCGGCCTATCCGCCGGATTCGACGATCTGGCCCTTGCCGCGACCCCGGCCCAGCAGCTGCAGCAACTGGGGCAGGGCTGCCTGCAGGGCGGGCTTGAGGGTATGCGGCGGGTTGACGACGAACATGCCGCTGGCCGTGAGGCCCTGGCCGCGATCCGGCTCCCCGGGGATGTTCCGGTCGTCGGCCTGCCCAATGGCCAGAGTGGCATGCAGCCAGGGTTTGCCGGCTTGGGTTGCCAGCGTCTTCAGCCGGCGCGGCAGTTCATGCGCCTCCGGACGGGGAATGACGGGATACCAGACCGCATAGGTCCCGGTCGAAAAGCGCTGGAAGCTGTCTTGTATGCAGGCGCTCACTTTGGCGTAATCGCTCTTGATCTCGTAGCTCGGGTCGATCAGCACCAGCGCCCGGCGCGACGGCGGCGGCAGGAAGGCTTTCAGGCCCTCGAAGCCGTCCTGGCGGGCCACGGCGACCTGCCGGCCGGCCTTCAACTGGGCGATGTTGGCGGCCAGGGCCTTGCTGTCGGTGGGGTGCAGTTCGAACAGCTTGAGCTTGTCGCGGGCTTCCTCGCGCAGCAGCTGCTGGACGATGAAGGGCGAGCCCGGATAGATCTTCAGCTGGCCGGAGGGATTGAAGCCGGCCACCATTTCCAGGTAGTCCTGCAGCAGCGGCGCTACGTCCAGGATCGCAGCCTTCGCGCCGTCGGCCGGCGCCAGCGCCGCAAACAGCTTCACCACGCCATCCGCCGCCTCGCCGGAAGTACCGGCGTAGTCGCCATCGAGCCGGTACAGGCCGGCCCCTGCATGGGTGTCGATGACCGTGAGGCCGGCGTCCTTTTGCGTCAGGTGGCGCAGGATGGCGATCAGCATCGTGTGCTTGAGCACATCGGCGTGGCTGCCGGCGTGGAAGGCATGGCGATAACTGAACATGCGGCGATGGTAACCGCCGGCCCCCACTCAACCGGCTGGCTTGCGCTAAGTCCTTGATTCTTCGTATAATGTTCGGCTCTGCAGCGCCTTGTGGCCCCGCGTCAGAGATTCGGAACGCCTGCGATGAAGATCGCAGACTTGCGGATAGCCCACCTAAGAGGTTCTCGCCTAGAAGAACACCGACCGTGGAAAAGGGCCCGCCAAACCACGTCGAAAGATACTCATGAAAACGTTCAGCGCAAAACCCGCTGACGTGACGCACGAGTGGTTTGTGATTGACGCCACCGACAAGGTGCTCGGAAGGATTGCCAGCGAAGCAGCCCTCCGTTTGCGCGGCAAACACAAGGCCATTTACACGCCTCACGTCGACACCGGCGACTTCATTGTCGTCATCAACGCAGCCAGAATCCGCGTCACGGGCAACAAGGCCCTGGACAAGATTTACTACCGCCACTCGGGCTATCCGGGCGGCATCAGCGCCACCAACTTCCGCGACATGCAAGCCAAGCACCCGGGGCGCGCCCTGGAAAAGGCCGTCAAGGGCATGCTGCCCAAGGGCCCGCTCGGCTACGCGATGATCAAGAAACTCAAGGTGTATGGCGGTGCCGAGCACCCTCACACCGCCCAGCAGCCCAAGCTGCTGGAAATCTAAGGAGCCTTGAGAATGATTGGTGAATGGAACAATGGCACCGGCCGTCGCAAATCCAGCGTGGCCCGCGTGTTCATGAAAAAAGGCACGGGCAAGATCACGGTCAACGACAAGGACATCCAGGAGTTCTTCGGTCGCCAGACCTCGATCATGATCGTCAAGCAACCCCTGTTTCTGACGAACCACGTCGAGACGTTTGACATCAAGATCAACGTCCATGGCGGCGGCGAGTCGGGCCAGGCCGGCGCGGCGCGCCACGGCATCACGCGGGCCCTGATCGACTACGACGCGGCGCTCAAGCCGGCCCTGAGCCAGGCCGGTTTCGTCACCCGCGACGCCCGCGAGGTCGAGCGCAAGAAGGTCGGCCTGCACTCCGCACGCCGTCGCAAGCAGTTCAGCAAGCGCTGATCCGCTTCTTCGCTGGAATCCGAGCCGCACAAGTTCGCTTGTTGCGGCTTTTCTTTTGCCCGGAATCCGGGTGAAGCCGGATCGTCAAAAGGTCATTCTTCGGGCACCATTGATGAGATGCGATTCCGCCTTCTTCGCCGCCGCCTGACCATCAGCGCACCCCGCATGGCGGTGCGCAGTGCGCTGCCCTGGCCCCTGCGCTGGCTGGGAGCGGCGCTGGTGCTGGGGTTTTGCGCGGCGCTGGGGCTCTGGGCGTTCGAGTTCGGCAAGAGCATCGCCGGTTTCGACAGCGCCACCAAGGAAGAGGTGGTGAGCCTGCGCGCCGAGCTGGCCAGGCTGCGCCTGGAACAGGACCAGGCGAAGTCGATCTCCAACACCGCCGCCAGTCTGCTCACGGCCGAAAAAACCGCCCAGGAACGCATGACCGCCCAGATCCGGGCGCTGGAGGCCGAGAATCAGGGCCTGCGCGACGACCTGGGCTTTTTCCAGCGCCTGCTGCCCACCAGCGGGGAGGGGGCTGTCGCGATCCGTGGCTTGCAGGCCGAAGTGCTGGGTGGAACCCAGCTCAAATGGCTGGTGCTGGTGATCCAGCCGGTCAAGAACGCGCCTGAGTTCCGCGGCAAGCTGGAGATGAGCATGAGCGGCACCCTCAATGGCAAGCCCTGGATGATGGAATTGAACGGGAGCCCCCAGCCGCTGCAGTTCCGCCAGTACCGGCGCGCCGAAGGCATGGTCGACCTGCCGCCGCAAGCCGTGGTAAAAAACGTATCCGCCAAGGTGACGGAAGGCACGGCCACCCGTGCCGTCCAGAGCATCAAACTGTAACCAGCATTCGTCCAGGAGCAAGCATGTTTGGCAACAAGGGGCAACCGCCCATCAAGAGCCTGATCGCCCATGGCAGCCGCATCGAGGGCAACCTCAGGTTCACCGAGGGCCTGCGCATCGACGGCGAAGTGTTCGGCGATACCCGGGCCAACCCCGAGCAGCCCAGCATCCTGGTGATTTCGGAGGCCGCGGTGGTGCAGGGCGAGGTCCATGCCGATCACGTGATCATCAACGGCACGGTGCGCGGGCCGGTGTTTGCCAGCGAACTGCTGGAACTGCAGCCAAAAGCCCGGATCGAAGGGGATGTGCGCTACAAGGCCCTTGAAATGCATCAGGGTGCCGTCATTTCCGGTCATCTGAAGCCGATCGACGGGAGCGAGGAAAAGCCCTTACTGAAGCTGGCGGCAAAAAACCCATGAGATGAATTCCCGAGCGATTTGCAGTAGTATTTGACAGCCCGCCATTCCCCGAGGTACCTATGAGCGCACTTGCCGACAATGTCCAGACCGAAATGCCCGCCCCCCTGCTCTTCACCGACAGCGCGGCCGCCAAGGTGGCCGACCTGATTGCCGAGGAAGGCAATCCGGAGCTGAAGCTGCGCGTGTTCGTGCAAGGCGGCGGTTGCTCCGGATTCCAGTACGGCTTCACCTTCGACGAAGTCACCAACGACGACGACACGGTGATGACCAAGAACGGCGTCTCGCTGCTGATCGACGCCATGAGCTACCAGTACCTGGTGGGCGCCGAAATCGACTACAAGGAAGACCTGCAGGGGGCGCAGTTCGTGATCAAGAATCCCAACGCCAACAGCACCTGCGGCTGCGGGTCCAGTTTTTCGACCTGAGGTCGGGCCAGCCGCCGGCTAGGCCGGATATACACAACCCAGCACACGGGCGCCTTTGGCGCCCGTGATGCTTTGCAGCGCGAGTTCTTCCCGCTGCATCGTCCTGCGGGCCAGCCAGGCGAAGGCGGTGGCCTCGACCTGCAGCGGGGGCAGGCCCCAATCGGCGCTGGACGACACCTGCGTGCCGGGCAGCAGGGCGCTCAATCGACGCATGAGGTGCGAATTGAGCGCGCCGCCGCCGCAGACGATCAATCGGCTCAGGTCCCGCTGGTGGCGCAGCACGTCCGCGCTGCAGACGGTGGCCGTCAACTCGGTCAAGGTGGCCTGTACGTCGGCCGGGTCGGCCAGGCCGAATGCCCGCAGATGTCCCTGCAGCCAGGTCTGGCTGAACAGGTCGCGGCCGGTGCTCTTGGGCGGCAGCCGGCGGAAGTAAGGGTCGCCCAGCAGCACGTCGAGCAATGCCGGCAAAGGCTGCCCGGCCGCGGCCCAGGCGCCCTCGGCGTCGTAAGGGCGCCCCTTGTGCTGCGCGCACCAGCTGTCCATCAGCGCGTTGCCCGGGCCGCAGTCGAAGCCCAGCATCGAGCCATCGGCGCGCAGCAGCGTGAGATTGGAGATGCCGCCGATGTTGAGCACGCCCACGGTCTCGCCGCGGCGGCCGAACAGCGCCTGGTGAAAGAAGGGTGCGAGCGGCGCGCCCTGGCCGCCGGCCGCAACATCGCGGCTGCGGAAATCGGCCACGACGTCAATGCCCGTCAGTTCGGCCAGCAGCGCCGGCTGGCACAGCTGGATCGTGTAGCCGGTGGCGTCGAATTCCTGTGGCCGGTGCCGGACGGTCTGGCCGTGCGCACCTATGGCCTGGATCGACGAAGCGCCGACCCCGGCGCGCTCCAGCAATTGCGCAACGACGTCCGCGTACAGGCGCATCAGCCCATTGGCCGCCAGTGCGGCGCGGTGCAACTCATCCGGCCCGCTTGCGTTGAGTGCCAGCATTTCAGCCCGCAATGCGTCCGGAAACGGCGCTCCGGCATGTGCTATCACCGGGGGCGCGGTCGGGGAGAAGTCCACCAACACGCCGTCCACGCCGTCCAATGACGTACCGGACATGAGACCGATATAGAAGTCAGGCATGCGGGGATGTTAGCGGCTTGCCCGGCGGCAAGCCGCGCCGCGTGCGGCCCTTAGTTGGCGCTGGCGACAACGTTTTCGGATGCCGCCGCCGCCAGTTGGGCACGCATTGAACGAGCCAACTGGTCGAAGGCGGGCTTCGCCTCGGCCGACAGCGTCCGGGCATCGCTGCGCCGGGCGTACTGCGCCGGGTCCTGGTGCATGCCGTTCACCCGGAATTCGAAGTGCAGATGCGGGCCGGTCGCCCAGCCGGTGGCGCCGATGGCGCCGATTCGCTGCCCCTGGCTGACGTTCTGGCCGCGATGCACGTCGATCCGGCTCAAGTGGGCGTAAAGGGTCTCATCACTGCTGTTGTGCCTGACCATCACGACATTGCCGAAACCGTTCTGCACACCGGCAAACTCCACCAAGCCGTCGCCCACGACGCGCACCGGGGTGCCGATGGCGCCGGCATAGTCGATGCCGAGGTGGGCTTTCCATATGTGCAGGATGGGATGGAAGCGCATTTCGAAGCCGCTGGTGATGCGGGAGAACTTCACCGGCGATGCCAGGTACGAGCTCTCCAGGCTCTTGCCGTCCAGCGTGAAATAGCCGCCCTTCTGGCCGGGCTCCTGGAACCACATGGCCTGGTGCGACTGGCCGTTGTTGACGAACTCGACCGAGAGGACCCGGCCGGTGCGCAGCGCTTCGCCGTCCGCTTCAAGCGCTTCGTAGACCACGTTGAAGCGATCGCCGCTGTGCAGGGCGTGGTGAAAGTCGATGTCGCGCGAAAGGATGTCGATGATCTGGCTGACCACGCTGTCGGGGATCCTGGCTTCGTCGGCGGCGCCGAACAGCGAAGAGCGAATGGTGGCGCTGCCCATGCGGGTGGTCGCCACCAGCGCGGCCAGTTCGACGTGCGATGCGAAATGGCCCTGGGGCGTGCGTTCGATCACCAGCCGCCGGAATGTCCCGTTGTCTTCCGGCGCCCAGCGGGCACTCAGCTTGTGCAGCGCGTGCGCCCCGTCCGCCTCGACGGTGACGCTGCGACCGGCGTGGCCCAGCAGTTGGGCCCGGAAGGTGGCGTCCTTGCGCAGAAACGCCACGGCGGCCGGGTCATCGACGCCCAGGCGCGACAGCAAGGCCTCCGCGGTATCGTTGGCACGCGTGATGTCGGTGCGGAACAGATCGATGCCCTGCAGGTCGAGCGCCTGCAATTGCTCTTCCACCGGTAAAGGCTGAACGGCCTCCAGCACCTGGCGCACCTCCACGGGCGGCGCCGGGTCGAGCGATGCCACGGCGAACGCAGTGCCGCCGCCACCAAGCAGCAGGGCGGCGACCAGGGCAGTAACGTGTTTGGGGTGGTGTTCCAGCGCATGGGCTGCGCGCGATAAAAGCTGTTCGCCGGCGGCGATCAAACCGTTCTTCTTCAATGGATCGTTCCTTACAAGGGGTCAGCTTTGTCCTACAGGAGAGCGGGCGATTCCCCTGCGTTACCTGCGTGCACCTAATCCGGGGGAAAGTGCCGCAATTAGAATCGGCATCACGAAAGTCTGGCGCGAGTATAGCCAGCCCCCGAGCGCCAGGCCAGAAAAAACCCCTTATGAATCAAGACGTTGTTACAAACTATCCGGTTACGGATTGTGTGGAGGAGGCGCTGGCGATCAGCTTGCGGGGCGTCCAGGAGCTGCTGCCGCAGGACGAATGGGTCCAAAAACTCGCCAGATCCGAGGCCATGAAGGTCCCGCTGCGGATCAAACTGGGACTTGATCCTACAGCGCCTGACATTCATGTCGGACACACCGTGGTGCTCAACAAGATGCGGCAATTGCAGGATCTGGGGCACACGGTCATCTTCCTGATCGGTGATTTCACCTCCATGATCGGCGATCCCTCAGGCCGCAACACCACGCGGCCGCCGCTCACGGCCGAGCAGATCAAGGAGAACGCCCAGACCTATTACCGGCAGGCCAGCCTGGTGCTCGACCCGGCGCGCACCGAGATCCGCTACAACAGCGAGTGGAGCGACCCCTTGGGCGCCCGCGGCATGATCCAGCTGGCATCCCGCTACACGGTGGCGCGCATGATGGAGCGAGACGACTTCAGCCAGCGCTTCAAGGACGGCCGCTCGATCTCGGTGCATGAATTCCTGTACCCGTTGATGCAGGGCTACGATTCGGTCGCGCTCAGGTCCGACCTCGAACTCGGCGGCACCGACCAGAAGTTCAACCTGCTGATGGGGCGCCACCTGCAGCAGGAATACGGCCAGGAGCCCCAGTGCATCCTGACCATGCCGCTGCTGGAGGGGCTCGACGGCATCGAGAAGATGTCCAAGAGCAAGAACAACTACATCGGCATCAATGAAGACGCGAACACCATGTTCGCCAAGGTGCTCTCGATTTCCGACGAGCTGATGTGGCGCTGGTACACCTTGTTGAGCTTTCGCAGCGAGGCCGAGATCGGGGCGCTGCGCGAAGAAGTGAAGGGTGGACGCAATCCCAAGGACGCCAAGGTGCTGCTGGCCAAGGAAATCACGGCGCGCTTTCACAGCGCAGCGGCGGCCGATGCAGCCGAGCAGGACTTCATCAACCGCAGTCGCGGCGGGGTGCCCGCCGATATTCCCGAGGTCCAGCTCGGCGGGGCACCGCTGGGCATAGCGGCGCTGCTCAAACAGGCGGGGCTGGCGCCCTCGACCAGCGAAGCCGGCCGCCTGATCGAGGGCGGCGGTGTGCGCGTCGATTCCGGCGTGATCGCCGACAAGGGGCTCAAGCTCGAGGCGGGGACTTATGTCGTGCAGGTGGGCAAGCGCAAGTTCGCCAGGGTGACGCTCACCGACTGAGCCCGCGGCAACATCGCCGTTTCAGCGCAAAGCCCGGCTTCCGGCGCCTGCCTGCACAATCCGCCACATGCCCTTCGTCCCGGCCGTCAGCAATCTTCCGCCCCAGCTCCTGCTGCGCGTTTCCATACTGGTCGCGATCATCACGATCGTGCTGAAGACGCTGGCCTGGTGGATCACCGATTCGATGGGCCTGCTGTCCGACGCGATGGAGTCGCTCGTCAACCTGGCCAGCGCCGTGTTCGCGCTGCTGATGGTCACCATCGCCAGCCGTCCCGCCGACGCCGACCATCCCTACGGCCATCACAAGGCGGAATATTTCTCGTCGGGTTTCGAGGGCCTGATGATCCTGGTGGCCGCGCTGGGCATCATCTGGGCTGCTGTGCAGCGCCTGCTGAGCCCGCAGCCGCTCGAACAGCTGGGCTGGGGCCTGGCGCTGGCGGTGCTCAGCTCGGCCCTCAATGGCGTGCTGGCCTGGGCCTTGCTGCTGTCGGGTCGCCGGCACCGTTCCATCGCGCTGGAGGGCGATGCGCGCCACCTCATCACCGATGTGTGGACGTCGGCCGGCGTGGTGGCGGGCGTCGGGCTGGTCGCCTTGACGGGGTGGATCTGGCTGGACCCGCTCGTGGCGATCGGGGTGGCGCTGAACATCCTGCGCGAGGGCGCCTCGCTGATGTGGAAATCGTCGCAAGGCCTGATGGACGAGGCGCTGGAGCCCGAGATCATGGCCGAAATCGAAAAGACACTGGCCGAATTCCAGCATCACACCATCCGCTTCGATCACATCTCCAGCCGCAGATCCGGCCAGCGGCGCTTCGTCGATCTGCACATGCACATGCCGGCGAGCTGGTCACTGGGGCGCGCGGCCGCGCTGCGCGCTTCGGTCGAACAGGCGCTGATGAGCTCGGTGCCGGGCCTGCGCGCCACCATCCAGCTGCTGCCGAGCGATGTCGAAGCGCACTTCGACGTCGAGAAAGACCCGCTGTGATCAGCGTGATCCAGCGCGTGAGCCAGGCGCGGGTGGAGGTGCAGGGGCGGGCCGTTGGAGAAATCGGCCCCGGCCTGCTGGTGCTGGTCTGTGCCGAGCGGGGAGATGTCGAGGCGCAAGCCGACAAGCTGCTGGCGAAGATCCTGAAGCTGCGCATCTTCAGCGACGAAGCCGGCAAGATGAACCGCAGCGTGCAGGACATTCGAGGCGGGCTGTTGCTGGTGAGCCAGTTCACGCTGGCGGCCGACACCTCCGGCGGCAACCGCCCCAGCTTCACCAATGCCGCCGCGCCGGACGAGGGGCGGCGCCTCTACGAGTATCTGGTGGCGCAGGCCCGGCAGGCTCATCCGGTGGTGCAGACCGGTGAGTTCGCCGCCGACATGAAGGTGCACCTGGTCAACGACGGGCCGGTGACGATTCCGTTGCGGGTCATCTGAGCTTCATCGCATCGTCCGCGAACCGATCTTCAATACGGATTCGCGAACCCCAGCGACGCGAGCAGCAGGATTTCCAGCGTCTCCATCTCCAGCGCATCGCGCTCGCTGGTCTCGTGGTCGTAGCCCTGCGCGTGCAGCGTCCCGTGGACCAGCAGGTGCGCGTAATGGGCGGCCAGGGTCTTGCGCTGTGCGCGCGCCTCGCGCTCAATCACCGGCGCGCACAGCACGAGGTCGGCCATCACCACCGGCTCGCGCGCATAGTCGAAGGTCAGCACATTGGTTGCGTAGTCCTTGCCTCGGTACTGCAGGTTCAGGGCCCGCCCGTCGTCCTCGTCGACGATCCGCACCCCGATCTCTCCGGGGCGGGCCAGGGCGTGGGCCATCCAGCGAGCCACACCCGTGCGCGGCAACGCCGCCCGGTGCGCCGCGACGCCGGGGAAACGGCCGAATTGCAGGCTCAGTTCCAGGGGCGGTAACGCGTGCGCGCCGGCCCCGGCCGGGTGAGCGGTCCTACTTGGCATCGCGCTTGCCGGCGGCATCGTAGGCATCGACGATGCGCGCCACCAGCGGATGCCGCATCACGTCGGCGCTGGTGAAGCGGGTGTGCGCGATGCCCTTCACGCGCTTGAGGATGCGTTCGGCCTCCACCAGGCCCGAGAGCTGGCCCTTGGGCAGGTCGATCTGGCTGATGTCGCCGGTCACCACCGCCTTGGCGCCGAAGCCGATGCGCGTGAGGAACATCTTCATCTGCTCGGGCGTGGTGTTCTGCGCCTCGTCCAGGATGACGAAGGCGTTGTTCAGGGTGCGGCCGCGCATGAAAGCCAGCGGCGCGACCTCCAGCGCGTTGCGCTCGAAGGCCTTCGCCACCTTGTCGAAACCCATCAGGTCGTACAGCGCGTCGTACAGGGGCCGCAGGTAGGGGTCGACCTTCTGCGCCAGGTCACCCGGCAGGAAACCCAGCTTCTCGCCGGCTTCCACCGCCGGCCGGGTCAGGACGATGCGCTGCACGGCGCTGCGTTCCAGCGCATCGACGGCGCAGGCCACCGCCAGGTAGGTCTTGCCGGTGCCGGCCGGGCCGATGCCGAAGGTGATGTCGTGATGGGCGATGTTGTCGAGGTAGACGCTCTGGTTCGGGCTGCGCGCCTTGAGGTCGCTGCGGCGCGTGTGCAGCACGAGGGCCCCATCCTCGTCCTCGCTCATCGCGCTTTCGCTGGCCACCATCAATTGCACCTTCTCCGCCGAGATCGGCCGGCCGGCGATTTCGTACAGGGCCTGCAGCACTTCCATCGCGCGCTGGGTCCTGGCCTTGGGGCCGTCGATCCTGAACTGCTCGTGCCGGTGCGCGATGCTCACCTGCAATGCGGTTTCGACGGTGCGCAGGTGCTCGTCGGTGGGGCCGCAGAGGTGGGCCAGGCGGGTGTTGCTGGGCGGTGAAAAGGTATGTTTGAGAATCAAGTCGATAATTCCGGTGAAACCCGAAACGGCCCGAGGGCCGAGGACCCCCATGATAGGCAAATTGACTGGAACGCTGGGCGACAAGAATCCGCCGCAGGTGCTGGTGGACTGCAACGGCGTGGGCTACGAGGTCCACGTGCCGATGAGCACCTTCTACAACCTCCCCGGCGTTGGCGACAAGGTCTCGCTGCTGACGCACTTCGTGGTGCGCGAGGATGCGCAGATCCTCTACGGCTTTGGCTCCGCCGCCGAGCGCGATGCCTTTCGCCTGCTGATCAAGATCTCGGGCGTCGGACCGCGCACGGCGCTGTCCGTCCTCTCGGGCATGAGCGTGGCCGATATCGCGCAGGCGGTGACGGCCCAGGACGCCGGCCGGCTGGTCAAGGTGCCGGGCATCGGCAAGAAGACGGCCGAACGGCTGTTGCTGGAACTCAAGGGCAGATTCGGCGCCGACCTGGGGCTCGCCGCGGGCGGCGCGACCAGCGATGCCCAGGCCGACATCCTGCAGGCGCTGGTGGCCCTGGGCTACAGCGACAAGGAAGCGGCCGCGTCGCTCAAGGCCCTGCCCACGAACGTGGGCGTGAGCGAAGGCATCCGGCAGGCTTTGAAAGCATTGGCAAAATAATGAGTGACATGGGCATCACGTGACCATCCAGACCGACGACTTCGAGCTGCCGCCGCCGCATCGGGTGGTCTCCGCCGCGCCGGCGTCGCCCAACGAAGAGGCGATCGAACGGGCGCTGCGCCCCAAACTGCTGGACCAGTACGTAGGCCAGGCCAAGATCCGCGAGCAGCTGGAGATCTTCATCGGCGCAGCCCGCAAGCGCGGCGAGGCGCTGGATCATGTCCTGCTATTCGGCCCGCCGGGGCTGGGCAAGACCACGCTGTCGCACATCATCGCGCACGAGCTGGGCGTGAACCTGCGCCAGACCTCGGGGCCGGTGCTGGAAAAGCCCAAGGATCTGGCCGCGCTGCTCACCAACCTCGAGAAGAACGATGTGCTCTTCATCGACGAAATCCACCGGCTGTCGCCGGTGGTGGAGGAAATCCTCTATCCGGCGCTGGAGGACTACCAGATCGACATCATGATTGGCGAAGGTCCCGCCGCGCGCTCGATCAAGCTCGACCTGCAGCCGTTCACGCTGGTCGGCGCGACCACACGGGCTGGCATGCTGACCAGCCCGCTGCGCGACCGCTTCGGCATCGTCGCGCGGCTGGAGTTCTACACGGCCGAGGAGCTGGCCCGCATCGTCACACGCAGCGCCGGGCTGCTGAAGGCACCGATGGACGAGCAGGGCGGCATCGAAATCGCCCGGCGTTCGCGCGGCACGCCGCGCGTCGCCAACCGCCTACTGCGCCGGGTGCGCGACTATGCCGACGTCAAGGGCAGCGGCCACATTTCGCAGGAGATCGCGCACCTGGCGCTGGCGATGCTCGACGTCGATCCGCAAGGGTTCGATGTCATGGACCGCAAGCTGCTGGAGGCGGTGATCCACCGTTTCGACGGCGGACCGGTCGGCCTGGACAACATCGCCGCGAGCATCGGCGAGGAGCGCGACACCATCGAGGACGTGATCGAGCCCTACCTGATCCAGCAGGGCTACCTGCAGCGCACGCCGCGCGGCCGCATCGCGACCCTGGCCGCGTTCCGTCACCTGGGCGTGACACCGCCCCAGGCAAGTTCAGGCCTGTTCGAGAGCTGAATGCTGCAGCGAATGGCCCGTACCGAACATCGATGAAGCAGCGCTGGATCTGGGTCGGGGCTTTGGCTGTCGTGCTGATCGCGGCCGGGATCGCCGCCGTGGCGCTGCGCGGGCCCGTGGTCGACGCGCTGGAAGTGCAGCCCGCCGCGCTGGTGCGCACGCTGCGGTTTTCTGCCCGCGTCGCCACGCTGTCGCGGGTCGATGTCGGCAGCACCGTGACCGGTCGGGTGGCCCAGGTCCTGGTTGACGAAGGCGCCCAGGTGCGGCGCGGCGATGTGCTGGTGCGACTGGAATCCGACGAACTGCGCGCGGCACTGGCGCAAGCTGTGGCCGCCGAGCAGCAGGCGCAGGCAAGGCTGGCCGGTTTGCGCAGCACCGGCCGCACCGCGACCGCGGCGTCACTGGCGCAGGCCGACGCCACCTTGCGCGCGGCGCGGGTGGAGCTGGCGCGGCAGCAGCAGCTGGTGGCCCAGGGCTTTGTCAGCGCCTCGCGCATCGACGAAGCGCGGCGTGCCGTCGAGGTTGCGCAGGCGCAGCAGGAGAATGCCCGAGCCCAGACCCAGGCCAACGCCGACAGCGGAACCGATGTGGTTCAGGCGCAGGCGCAACTGGCGCTGTCGCGCGCGGCGACCTCGGCTGCGCGGGCGCGCCTGGCCCAGGCCGAGGTGATGGCGCCCACCGATGCGCGCGTGCTGTCGCGTCAGGTCGAGCCCGGGCAGATCGTGCAGCCGGGACGCGCCCTGATGAGCCTGGCATTGGCCGGGCCGACCCAGCTCGTCGCTCCGGTGGACGAACGCTTCCTGGACCAGCTGCAGCCGGGCCAGCGCGCCGATGTGGTCGCCGACGCGTTTCCCGGCCAGCCCTTCCCGGCGCGAGTCCTGTCCATCGCTCCCGCGGTGGACGCGCAACGCGGCGCCATCGAGGTGAAGCTGGCGCTGGACCGGCAACCCCCGGCCTTCTTGCGCGAAGACATGACGCTGTCGGTGGAAGTGGAAACCGGCCGGCGCGAGCGCACCCTGGTGGTACCGCTGAGTGCCCTGCATGCGCCCGCGGACGCGGCCTCGGCGACCGTGCTGGTGGTGAACGATGGCCACGCCCAGGAGCGCAAGGTGCGCCTGGGCCTGCGCACGCTCGACGCAGCCGAAGTGCTGGAGGGCCTGACCGCGGGCGAACGCGTGCTGCTGCGAGGCGACCGCCCACCCGGCGAGAAAGTGCGCGCGTCGGTAGTGCGTTGGCAGCCGGGCCTGGGATCAATGTCGGCGGGCACGCGGGAAGACCCGGGCTCGACGCTCGGCAACGCGTTCGGACGCTGAGGCACACCGCGCCATGCCTTTTTGGCTGGGTTTCGAACGTCGCGTCGCGCTGCGTTTCCTGCGCGAAGGGCGGATGCAAGCCCTTCTGATCATCGTCGGTGTCGCCGCCGGCGTGGCGGTGATCGCCTTCATTTCGGCGCTGATCAACGGGCTGCAGGGCAATACGCTGACCAAGACCCTGGGAGCCCAGGCGCACATCACGCTGCGCTCGCCCGACGACGTGGTGTTGCCGGTGCGGCGGCCGTCACCCGACGCGGCCGTGATGAGCGACACCCAGCCGCGCGAGCAACGCCTGCGTTCGCTGATCAACTGGCAGGCCGTGGTGCCTTTGCTGGAGGCGCGGGACGACATCACCGCCGTATCGCCGATGGTGTCCGGCAGCGGGCTGGCGCTGCGCGGCGAGGCGACACAGGCGATCGCCTTGATGGGGGTCGACCTGGACCGGTACGACCGCATCGTCAGCTTGCGCAGCAAGGTGGTGAGCGGCCAGGCGCGGCTGGCGCCGGGCGAAGCCGTCATCGGGCGCGAACTGGCGTCCGACCTGGGCGTGCGGGTGGGCGACCGGTTGACGGTGCAGACCGGCTCGGTCTCGGATTCGGTGCGCGTGACGGCCCTGGTCGACCTGGGGATTCGCGACCTGAACCGGCGCACCGTCATCGTTCCGCTGCGCACCGCGCAAAGCCTGCTCGCGCTGCCCGGCGGCGCCACCAGCATCGACCTGACGGTGCAGGATGTCTGGTCGGCCGAAGCGCTGGCCGCGACGCTGCGCCGGCAGTTTCCCTACAAGATCGAAGCCTGGCAGGAAGCCAATGCCCAGCTGGTGTCGGCGCTGAATGCGCAATCGGTCAGCACGACATTGATCCGGGGCGTGGTGCTGGTGGTGGTGGTGTTGGGCATCGCCAGCGTGCTGGTGGTGTCGGTGGTGCAGAAGAGCCGCGAGATCGGGATCCTGCGTGCCATGGGCGCCACCCGCGGCCAGATCCTCAGGGTGTTCCTGGTGCAGGGGGCTGTTGTCGGGGCCCTGGGGTCCTTGCTGGGGGTGGGGCTGGCCACCATCATGATCTGGCTGTTTACGCACTTCGTGCGCGGCTCCGACGGCCTGCCGCTGTTCGTCATCAGCCTGCCGCTGGGCACTGCCGTGCGGGTTGCATTGCTGGCCACCGTGTGCGGCGTGCTGGCCGCGATCGCACCGGCCCGCCGCGCGGCGCGCATGGATCCGGCGCAGGCCATTCGCATCTGAGAGAAGCCCATGCGCCCCGCCGGTTCAGGTCCTCTGCTGGAGATGGTCGACGTTCACAAGAGCTACAACACTGGCTTGCCGAGCGAGGCCGAAGTGCTGCACGGCATCTCGCTGCGCGTGGACCACGGGGAGTTCATGGCGCTGATCGGTCCTTCGGGATCGGGCAAGAGCACGCTGCTCAACATCGTGGGCCTGCTCGAGCGCATGACCTCGGGCAACTACAGGCTGCAGGGCGAGGAAGTGCAAGGCCTGGACGACGGGGCGCTGACACTGCGCCGGCGGGTGACGCTGGGTTTCGTGTTCCAGTTCCACCATCTGCTACCGGCCTTCACCGCGCTGGAGAACGTGACGCTGCCGGCGCTGATGACCGAAGGGCGGGTCAGCCCGCAACAGCTCGAGCGGGCACGGACCCTGCTGGCCGCGGTGGGGCTGGCCGATGCCATGAACAAGCGGCCCTCCGAGTTGTCGGGCGGCATGCAGCAACGGGTGGCGATCGCCCGCGCCCTGGTGCAGGAGCCGCCGCTGGTGCTGGCCGACGAACCCACCGGGAACCTCGACACCGCGTCATCGGACGAGGTGTTCGCACTGCTGCGACGGATGCACGAGGAGCTGGGCACCACGTTCGTGATCGTGACCCACGACCCGCGCATGGCGGCGCGCTGCGACCGGATGGTGGAACTGATCGACGGGCGGATCGCGCGCGATGTGCCCGTCGTGGCGGAGGCGGCGGATCTGGCCGGCGGCTGATCAACCGCCCTGAGGCAGGCCCAAGCCGGCGGGGGATGCTTCGGGAGCGGCCTGTGCAAGAGCCACTGGCTCCAGCGTATTCCGTGCGATCAGGATCTGCGCGACGTAATAGCTGGCCAGCACCCAGACTTGCGCCAGCGGCAATGCGAAGGCGAACTTGTTGGTGGCCAGCAGCGAATCACTGAGCATGAAGCAACCGGCGCCGATCGCCACCGCGAGGGACGCCCGGTCGCGCAACAGCGTCGCGCGGCCAACGGCCTGCGCCGCCATGAGCGAAATCACCACCACATAGGCGCCCACGGCGACCCTGAGCACCGGGCTCAGGCTGTTGAACAGGAATGCGTACATCGCCAAGCCCAGGCCCAGCGTCGCGAGCAGGGCGCGGTGGCTCGGGAACCAGGGCAGCCCCTGCTTGAACAGCGCGATGTAGGACAGGTGCGCGGCGAGAAACGCCACCAGCCCCGGAACGAAGAAGCCGGGAAACATGAGAAGGACGTCGCCGGCGAGCGAACAGGCCAGGCCCAGCAGCAGCGCAATGGCCGGCCGGCCGATCGCACCGCCGCTGCGCGCGCGCCCCGCGACCAGGGCAATCGCCAGCAGCAAGGCCAGCGGCTTGAACCCGCGGTGCCATTCAATCAGCCCGAGGGCGCCGACGGCATCGATGTACCCTGTCACCCGTTGAGCCGGGGCTTCAGGCAGCGTCGTTTTCGTCGAGGGTTTGGTGGTCCAGGTGCTGGGTGTCGGACCAGCCCACCAGCGTGAAGCCCTCAGGCGTCCACAACAGGCGATTGATCGCGCCGTTGGGCAGTTCCCAGGTGCGCGGCGAGTTGACCTCCTGCCCCGTGGCCACGCGGTAGATCGCGTCGAGCACGCCGCCATGGGCCACCACGACGATCTGCTCGCCGGGATGCCGGGATGCCAGCAATTGCAGGGTGCGGGTGACCCGCTCGCGCAACTGGATCAGCGACTCCCCACCCTCGGGCGGCTCCCACTCGGGAATGCGCTTGCGCCAGTTGTGCGCATGGTCGGGCCAGGTTTCCTGGATTTCGTCGAAGGTCTTGCCTTCGAAAAGGCCGAAGCTGCGCTCGCGCAGGCCCTCCTCGGGCACCACGGCGACGCCGGTCACCTCGGCAATCGACTGCGCCGTCTGGTGGGCGCGGCCCAGGTCACTGGAATAGACCGCGCTGATCTGCTCCCCGGCCAGGGCTTCGCCGACCCGGCGCGCCTGCCAGCGGCCGGTGTCATTCAGGCCGACGTCGAGCTGGCCCTGGATGCGCGCGTCCACGTTCCAGGCGGTCTCGCCGTGGCGCACGGCAATGATGCGGGTAGCTTCCATTGCATTTCATTGTAGGGATCGCCCCCGACGTAGCAACTTTTTTCGTAGCCAACTGTTAGCGGCCGATCTGGATGTCCACCTGGCGCGGCCCCGCAGGCGGCTGGGGGAAACCCTGAAGCGCGGCCTCGAACATGGCCGGAAAGACGGAGTTGTCGTCCATCCAGGGGGCGTCATTGACCGCATGGCTCTCGAACACCACGCGATTGGTGGCCAATTCGCGAATGATCACCGCCACCTCGCGGTGGTACCAGGGGGATTCCATGCGCCCGAAGGGGTCCCCCATGCCAAGACCGAGCCCGCCGTGCTGCACCCCCATGCCCCAGCCGCCGCCCCAGCCCCAGCCCCAGCCGTCCCAGGGGCTGGCCCAGGGTGAGAGCACGCGATCGAACCGGGCCGAAATCTGCACGGAGTAATGGGGCTTGGCGTCGTCGCGACGCAATCCGGCGTTGTGCAGTGCACCGTCCGCCATCGCCTCCAGCTGGGCCTGGGCCGGCGCCTGCTGCGAAGGCAGCCGTTCGAAACGGTAGTCGGGTTGCGCCGGCAGTGCCGTGAGGCTGGAAAACGACTGGACAGTGTTGTCCAGCAGGTAAGTGGTGGCGCAGCCCGACAACAGCCATGTCGCCATGACGGCCAGGCCCAGCAGTTTCAGTAGCGCGTGCTTCATCTGCACCTCCCGGCCGGTGGGCCTTCAGATCCGGATGACTTGCAGGCTCGGCAGCGCGGCAGCGGCCGGCCATTCGGGCGCATCGAAGGCCTTGTCGCCCTCGTTGTCGGCCACGCCCGTCACGGTAAGACCCTTGAAGTCGTACTGTGTTCCGTCGGCCAGATGAGAAGGGACGATATTTTGCAAGGCCGTGAACATGGTGTCGATGCGGCCGGGGTGCTTGCGCTCCCACTCCTGCAGCATCGCCGCCACCTGTTTGCGCTGCAGGTTTTCCTGGCTGCCGCACAGGGTGCAGGGAATGACAGGGAATTGCCGATGCGCCGCCCAGCGGACCAGGTCCTGCTCGGCCACGTAAGCCAATGGCCGGATCACCATGTGGCGCCCGTCGTCGCTCACCAGCTTGGGCGCCATGGCCTTGAGCTTGCCGCCGAAGAACATGTTGAGAAAGAAGGTCTGCAGGATGTCGTCGCGATGATGGCCCAGCGCGATCTTGGTGGCTCCCAGCTCGTCGGCCACCCGGTACAGGATGCCGCGGCGCAGGCGCGAGCACAGGCTGCACATGGTCTTGCCGTCGGGAATCTTGTCCTTGACGACGGAATAAGTGTCCTGGTTCTCGATGTGGAAGGGCACGCCGATCCGCGCCAGGTAATCGGGCAGCACATGCTCGGGGAAGCCCGGCTGCTTCTGGTCGAGATTGACGGCCACCAGCTCGAAATCCGCCGGGGCGCGCTGCTTGAGTTTCAGCAGGATGTCCAGCAGCGCGTAACTGTCCTTGCCCCCGGACAGGCAGACCATGACCTTGTCGCCCTGAACTATCATGTTGTAGTCGCCGACGGCCTCGCCCATCAGGCGGCACAGGCGCTTCTCGAGCTTGTGCGCTTCGCGTTCCACCCGGCGTTCGCGGTCGAAGCGAACAACTTCGCTTTCTGTCAAAACGGCATTCATGGGCCGGATTGTCGCATCGGCCGACAGCACGCGCCGCCTACCAGAGCCCCGTCTCGATGCGGATCGCCACTTCGCAGTCGTCGAAGATTTCCAGCTTGGCGATGCGCACCCGCACCCCCACCACGCCGGGCAGTTGCATCAGCCGCAGCGCCAGTTTGCCGATCAGGCTCTCCAGCAGGTTCATGTGCTCGGCCGTGCACTCATCGATGATGATCTTGCGCACCTTGCGGTAGTCCAGCACGTGGCCGATGTCGTCGTCGCGCGGCAGCAGCGGCTGGGTGCCCAGATTCAGTTCGGCGTCGACCTGGATCGGCTGGGGCGAGGTCTTTTCGTGATCCAGGATGCCCAGGTTGGCGTCGAAGCGCAGCCCGTTGAGGGTGAGGATTTGGGTGCCGGCTTTGGTCATGTATTCATCTAATCAGTTGGGGTCAGAGCACAATTTCGTTGGAGGCTTCTTTCTCCGTCCGCGCTGCTGTCCTGAATTGTGATCTGACCCGCAAAGTTACATCAATGAGAAATCCCTGCTGAACTTCATCAGGTGCTGGCCGCCGTCCACCAGCAGCGTCGTGCCGGTGATCGAATTGTTCTCCAATGCGAACTTCACCGCGCTGGCGACGTCCGGCGCGGTCGACGAACGTCCGAGCGGCGACAGGCGGTGCAACTGCTCGAACTTCTCGTCGGACAGCAGATGGCTGGTCAGGGTCAAGCCCGGCGCCACCCCGACCACACGCACCTGCGGAGCCAGCGCCATCGCCAGCACCGTGTTGGCTGCCTCGAGCGCGGCTTTCGACAGTGTGTAGCTCAGGAAATCGGGATTGGGGTTCCACAGCTTCTGGTCCAGCAGGTTCACCACCACGCAGCTGCCGGCCGCCTGGGTGCCGGCGCGGCCACGGACATGCTCGTGCAGGGCCTGGGCCAGCAGCACCGGCGCGCCGGTGTTGGTGCGCAGATGAGCGCACAGACCTTCGTAGCCCAGGCTCTGGGCCGAGTCATGCTCGAACAAGGATGCGTTGTTGACCACGGCGTCCACGGCGCCGAAGCGCTCGATCACACGCGGCAGCAGCGCCCGGGCCTGGGCTTCATCGGCCAGGTCGGCGCCGAAGCAGTCGAATTGCGCGCCCGCGCCGGCGAGTTGCCGGCAATCGGCCACGGTTGCGGCTGCGTCGGCAGCGGCGCTCCGGTAGTGAATCGCCACCTGCCAGCCGCCGGCCGCCAGCGCCAGCGCGATCTCACGGCCGAGCCGTTTGGCGGAGCCGGTAACCAGGACGGTGCGCAGACGGGGCGAATCGCTCATTCGGGGACAATCCGGGAGTGACCACAGAAGCAACGAGTTTAACGAGGGCGGTGCAGGCGCTGGTGCAGGAGTCGATCCGGCGCGCCGGCGGCTGGCTGCCGTTCGACCGCTTCATGGCGCTGGCCTTGTATGCGCCGGGCCTGGGCTACTACGCCAGCAGCTCGCGCCAGTTCGGCCAGATGCCGTCTTCCGGCAGCGATTTCGTCACCGCACCGGAGATGTCACCGCTGTTCGGGCAGGCATTGGCGGCGCAGGTCGCGGAAGCCATGGAGCGGACCGGCACCGACGAGGTGTGGGAATTCGGCGCCGGGTCCGGGGCGCTGGCCCGGCAACTGCTGCAGGCGCTGGGGCCGCAGGTGCGGCGCTACACCATCGTGGACGTGTCGGGAACCTTGCGAGAGCGCCAGCAGCACGAGCTGGCAGCGTGGGCTGGCCAGGTCGAATGGGTCAGCGAGCTGCCGCAGGCGATGCGCGGGGTGGTGGTGGGCAACGAGGTGCTCGACGCCATGCCGGTGAAACTGCTGGCCCGCACAGGAGGCCGGTGGCATGAGCGCGGCGTGGTGCAGGCGCATGACGCGGCCGAGGGCGACGTCCACGGCGGCCTGGCATGGGAGGACCGGCTCACGGATCTGCGGCCGCCGGTGGAGATAGCCGGCGCCCACGATTACCTCACCGAGATTCATCCGCAGGCCGAGGCTTTCGTTCGCACCCTGGCCGACCGCCTGGTGCAAGGGGCGGCCTTCTTCATCGACTACGGTTTCCCCGAAGCCGAGTACTACCATCCGCAACGCGACATGGGGACGCTGATGTGCCATCGCGGCCACATGGCCGATGGCGATCCCCTGGCCGACCTGGGCCGCAAGGACATCACGGCGCACGTGAACTTCACCGGGCTGGCGCTGGCTGCGCAGGAGGCGGGGTTGCCGACGCTCGGCTACACCTCGCAGGCACGCTTCCTGATCAACGGCGGCCTGGTTCCGCTGCTGGCGCAAGCCGATCTGGCCGGCCGCACGGCGGGCCAGCGCCTGATCGCCGAACACGAGATGGGCGAACTGTTCAAGGTGATCGGCTTTCAGCGCGGCGAATTCTGGGATGCACTGGGTTTTCGCGAGGGCGACCGGACCCATACGCTCTGAACGCTTCTACACTTGCCCCATGATTCGCTGGATCATCGTCATCTTCCTGGCCCTGATGCTCATCAACTGGTTCACTCCGCTGTTGCAGCGCATGGGGTTCGGCAAGCTGCCGGGCGACTTCCGCTTCAGGCTGTTCGGCCGCGAGTGGTTCATTCCACTCACCACCACCATCCTGCTGAGCCTGGTGGCCGGCGCCATTTCAAAGCTGGTTTGAGCGGAAAGTGGCCGCCTTGAAAGCCTGCATCGACATCGGCGGCACCAAGGTCGCGGTGAGCCTGAGCAGTGGCAACGGATTGGAGTTGCTGGCGCGCCGCAGCGAGCCGACGGCCAGGACGGGTGACAACAGCGCGCTGGCGCGGCAGGTCATCAGCCTGGTGGACGAGGCTTGCGCCGCGATCGGCGTCGCCCCTGGCTCGGTGTCCGAAGCCGGAGTTTCATCGTGCGGGCCTTTCGTCCTGCACGAGGGGTTGGTCGAGGTGGCGGCGCCCAACATTTGCGGCGGGATCGCCGGACCGGCGCGAGGCTTGCCCAACAACTGGATGACGGCCCTGCTCGAGTCGCCGCTGCGCCGCCGCTTTGCCCAGGTGCGGGTGGAAAACGATTGCGTCGCCGCGCTGGCAGCCGAGCGGCGCTGGGGCGCGCTGCAGGGCTTCGATCACTGCGCCTATGTGACCTGGAGCACCGGCATCGGCGTGGGCCTGTGCGTGGACGGGCGGCTGCTCCGCGGCAAGAACGGCAACGCGGGCCATGCCGGGCACATGTTCGTTTCCGACAACGACGAGGCCCTGTGCGGATGCGGCAATGTCGGCGATGTCGAGGCCCTGGTCGCGGGCAATGCGATCGCGCGGCGTTTTGGCGCCAATGCAGCCAGCCTGATGCAACAAGCCGCCAATGGCGAGGCCGGCCCGCAGGCCCGGGTCGACGAGCTGTGCCGCGTGCTGGGCCGGGCGCTGTACAACCTGACGACCACGCTGGACCTGCAACGCATCAGCCTGGGCGGCGGCGTGTTCTGGCACCACCGCGACTATCTGTTGCCGCGCCTGCAGGCGCAGGTCACGGCGCACTTTCCCGCGCTGACGGCGGGCTGCGAGCTGGTGCCCGCAGGGCTGGGCGACCGGGTCGGGGACTATGCGGCGCTGGCGCTGCTGGCCGCCAGCCCGGCATCAGCCACGGCCTGAATCCGCGCGTGGTGGATCATCTCGCCAATGCGAGGGCCCGCGACGCCTTGCTGCTGGGCCTGGGCGGCCATCTCGTGGGTGGCCGCACTCTGCGCCGCCTCCAGCGCGGCCAGCAAGCGGCCGCGCTGTGGATAAGGTCTTTCTTCCAGTCCGAGCCGTCCGCGGGCGTCGCATTCGCAGGCCAGCAGGATCGCATCGAGGCGCTGGGGCTTGCGAAAGGCATCGCAGCGCTCGAGCAGGCGCACCAGCGCAGCCGGCCCGAATTCACCGCTGCGATGGATGTTGCCGTGCTCGCGCGCCACCACTTCCGCAATTTCGCGGCACTCGGTGGGCACGCGCAGCCGGTCGCAGATCTTCCGCAGCAGCCGTGCGCTGCGCTCTTCATGCCCGATGTGCCTGGGCCAGATCTCGCCCGGTGTGGTGCCCTTGCCCAGGTCGTGGGTGAGGCAGGCGAATCGCACCGGCAGCGAGGCCTGCAGCCGGGCGCTCATGTCCAGCACCATCATCAGATGCACGCCGGTATCGACCTCGGGATGATGGTCCACCGGCTGGGGCACGCCCCAGAGACGCTCGACCTCGGGCAGCAGTCGGGCCAGGGCGCCGCATTCGCGCAGCACATCGAACATCCGCGAAGGCGTTGCTTCCATCAGGCCGCGCGCAAGTTCCTGCCAGACGCGTTCGGCCACCAGGTGATCTGCCTCCCCATCCTCGACCATTTCTCGCATCAAGGCCAGCGTTTCCGGCGCCAGGCTGAAATCCGCGAAGCGCGCGGCAAAGCGGGCCACCCGCAGGATGCGCACCGGGTCCTCGCGGAAGGCCAGCGTCACGTGGCGCAACACCCGCCGTGTCAGGTCGGTCCGACCGTCGAACGGGTCGATCAGCCGGCCTGCCTCGTCCTGCGCGATCGCGTTGATGGTGAGATCGCGCCGGGCCAGGTCCTCTTCGAGGGTTACATGGGGTTCGGCATGGAAGGCGAAGCCGCGGTAGCCGCGCGCGGTCTTGCGTTCGGTCCGGGCCAGTGCGTATTCCTCGCGCGTTTCCGGATGCAGGAACACCGGAAAGTCCTTGCCCACCGGCAGGTAGCCGGCGCTGATCATCTCCTGCGGCGTGGCGCCGACCACCACCCAGTCATGGTCGTTGACGGGCAGGCCCAGCAGGGCATCGCGCACCGCGCCGCCGACCATGTAGGTTTGCATGACGGCAGTGTACAAGCGGCACCGCGGGCGGTGCCGAGCCGCGCCGGCTGTTTCAGCCGTTCATCGCGACAGCCGATAAGGATCATCGAACTCGCGGAAATCGTGTTCGGCCAGCGCATCGTCGATCCAGGCCTTCACGCCGGCGAGCGCCGCCACGCGCTGGATGTAGGCGGTGATGTGATTGGGCACGGGTAGCCAGTAGGTCTTGATGCGCATGCACACCGGTGCGAAGAAGGCGTCGGCAATGCTGAAATCGCCGAACAGCAGCCCGCCCTTGTGTTCCTTCAGCAGTTCGGTCCACATGGCGACGATCCGTTCCAGGTCGCTGCGCACCGCCGGCTGGTCGCGCATGGCGAGCGCGCCGACCTGCGGCAGGGAAGCTTCGATGTTCATCGGGCAATGGCTGCGCAGCGCGCCGAATCCCGAGTGCATCTCGGCACAGATGCTGCGGGCACGCGCCCTGGCCTTCATGTCCTTGGGCCACAACGCTGCCTGGGGAAATTTCTCGGCCAGGTATTCGGCGATGGCCAGGGTGTCCCACACCGCCAGACCGTCGTCCACCAGCACCGGCACCCGCCCGGTGGGCGTCACCGACCGCAGGCTCTGCTTGAAGTTCGACTGCGGCTCGAACGAGTCGAAGCGTACCTTGACTTCCTCGAACGCGATGCCGGCCTGTTTGAGCAGCACCCACGGCCGCATCGACCAGGACGAGTAGTTCTTGTTGCCGATATAGAGCTTGAGCATGACTGTTCTCCTGGGTGGGGCGATGCGGACTGGGCACCGGCTGGGGTACGAAACGAAGGCTTCGATGCTACCGGGGATTGCCCCGATCGCATCAGGGCAGGTCGCGGTAGGGTTCGGGCTCGCTCGCCGCGCGGGGCCCGATCCGCCCCAGCCGGGCCTTGAGCGATTGCGGCTGGCCGCTCAGGAGCGCGGAGTAGATGGTGGTGTTGGCCAGCACCTTCTTGACGTAATCGCGGGTCTCGCCGAAGGGCACGTTCTCGGCCCAGGCCGCAGTCTCCATCACCGGTCCGTTGCGCCAGCTGCGCGGCCGGCCGGGTCCAGCGTTGTAGGCCGCCGCGGCCAGCGCCATGGAACCGTCGAAGTCGTCCAGCACCAGCTTCAGGTAGCCGGTCCCGATGGCGATATTGGTTTCCCGGTCCTTGAGCTGGTCGGGGCGGAAATTGGACAACCCGATCTTGCGCGCGGTCCAGCGCGCGGTCGCCGGCATGACCTGCATCAGGCCCGATGCACCGACGTGCGAACGCGCATCCATGACGAAGCGGCTTTCCTGGCGGATCAATCCATACACATAGGCAGGATCGAGGTTGATCTCCTGGCTGCGCCGGACCACGGATTCGCGAAAGGGCGTCGGGAAACGCTGCTCGACGTCGAATTCTTCCTTGGTGCGCTCGCTGGTGTTGATGCAGCGGTCCCAGACCTCGCGATCGCAGGCCATCTGGGCAGCCGCGAGCAATTCGCGGTCGACCATGCCGCCCGGCTTGGCCAGGTTGGTGCCCCAGTTCCACTCGCGCACACCCTCGGGCCGGATGCCCAGCGTGATGGCATACAGCGCACGATTCAGGCTCGGGTTCAACCGCGCCGCCTCCTTCTCTTCGGGGGTCAACGGAGCCGGACGCGGCGGGATGGTGACCTTGCGGCCCAGCTCTTCCAGCGCCAGCTGCTGGTAGAACCCGCGTGCCGAAGCGATACCTTCCAGCAAACGCCGGGCTTCGGCGCGACGGTCATCGCCGCCCTTGGCCAGCAAGGCGCGGGCCTTCCAGTAAACCCAGGCGGGGTCGGCCTGTGACGCCTCGCTCATCGCATTGATCGCCTGCAGCACGTCCGGCCACTGCGGTCCGCGAACGGCGCGCAGCGCGGCACGGACTTTCCAGGCCAGCATGTCGTCCGTCAGGTCCTTGTCGCGGCTGACCTTGGCGTAGTGGCTCAGCGGGTCGCCCGTCATGCGCAGGGCCGCCTGTTTGCCGATCACGCCCCAGATCCAGTTGCGCTCCTCGGACGCGAGCTGCGGGCCCCACTTGTCTTCGAGCTGGCGCGCCGCGTTGTCGAGATCGGTCCCGGCCAGCTTGATCAGGGCCAGCACGATCATTTCCTTGCGGGCGCGGGAGGCGACGAAGACCCGGCTGGTCAGGTAACGGGTGGGACTGTTGTTGAGTTCCGCGAACGAGGCTACGGCATCGAGTGCCGCGATGGTCACGGCGGCGGCGGCCGCGCGCGGCCGGTTGGCTTCGACCGCGAGCCGGGCCTTGCGCCAGGCGTCCTGCACCGTCAACCGGCGCTGGCCCTGGCCGTCCGCGATCAGCGTCGCCGCCGCCGTGGTGCAACCGTCGTCCAGCTCGCGCTCGGCCATCCAGTTGCGGCGTACCTCGTCGGCCAGCCCCGCCGGCGCGGCGGCGCCTTCGTTCAGGTAGGTCGCCAGCAGCGCGTAGCAGCGCACCTCGCGGTCGTCGTTCATGCGGTACTTCGGGTACTCCGCCGCGAAGGTTGTCCAGTCGCGCCGCTGGCCCAGCAGCAGCAGCCAGTCGTTGCGCAGACGGTCTTCCTGGTAGGTGCCGGGGTAGCGCGCGAAAAAGTCCTGGATCTCCTGAGGTGTCGCGGTATCCAGGCGGTTCTTCAGCTCCCAATAGGCGGCCCAAGGCTCCAGCGCGTGGCCGCGGACCTGGGGCAGCAGCTGGGCGAGCTTGACCCGATTGCCCTGGCGGTAGGCCTGCTGCATCTCCAGGATCAGGTCGTCTCCTTTGGACTGGGCCTGAGCCTGACAGGCGAGCGCCACACCGATCAGTGTCAGAATTCTTCGCAACTTCATTGGTCGATTATGGACAAGTCACAACAAAAAAGGGTCGTGCGCGAGCGCCTGATCCGGCAGCGGTTGAACATGCCGGACCGCGTACGCCGCTGCGACATGCTGCAGCGGGTCGTGCGCATCTGGCTGGTCAACCGGCCCGACATCGTGATCGGCGCGTACTGGCCCATCAAGGGCGAATTCGACCCCCTGCCCGCGCTGCACCGGTGGAAGGAAGACGGAGAACTGCTGGACGAGCCGCAACCCCGGCGCATCGGATTGCCGGTGGTGGACAAGGTGCGCAAGACCCTGAAGTTTCACGCATGGTTCCCGGGCTGCCCGATGGAAGAAGATGCCTTCGGCATCCCCAAGCCCAAGGAGACCGAGGTGATTGTGCCCACCCTGTTGTTCGTGCCCTGTGTCGGCTACGGCCCCGGCGGCTACCGCCTGGGTTATGGCGGCGGTTTCTACGACCGCACGCTGTCGACCCTGCAACCCAAGCCCTATACCGTCGGCCTGGGTTTCACCCAGGAGTTCCTGTTCGATTTCGAGCCGGAGCCGCATGACGTGCCGCTGGACGCCATCCTCAACGACAACGGAGTGGTCTGGCCGATCCGCTGAGCCGGCAGCTCAATCGGCGGCATCGGCCGTAACGGCGTCCGCATCCTCGCCGATGATCCGGCGCGTGGCCCTGCCCTGCGCCATCAGCCACTCGGCAAAGGCCTTGACCTGCGGTCGCTGCTCGGCGCGCGGACCCACCACCAGCCAGTAGGACATGGGGGAATCCATGCGCTGGCCGGGCAGCGGTTCTACGAGGTCGCCGCTGGCCAGGCTGTCGGCCACCAGCGGCAATCGCGCCAGCACCACGCCCTGGCCGGTGAGCGCGGCCTGCACCATCTGGTAGCTGTAGTTGAAGTAAAGCCAGCGCTTGGGCTGCAGCGTGCTCAAGCCGTGCTCGTCGAACCAGCGCCGCCATGTCAGCCATTCCAGGTGGTCCGGGTGCGCATCCTCGATCAGCGCGAACCGGGCCAGGTCGGCAGGCTTCTTCAATGGCGGGCCGCTCTTGAGCAGCCACGGGCTCGCCACCGGCGTCAGCTGCTCACCGAACAGGCGGATGGCCTGGGCCGGCATCGACTTGGCTGGCCCCGACCGCAGCGCCAAGTCGACATCGGCGATGCCCAGGTCGACGATGACGTCGGACGCGTCGATACGGATGTCGATGTCGGGGTGGTCACGCTGGAACTGCTCCAGCCGCGGAATCAGCCACATCGAGGCGAACGACGCGAAAGTTGTGATGGCCACCGTGCGACGCCCCGCACTCTGCCGGATCTGGCGTACCGCGCCGTCGACGCGGGGCAGGGCCTGGTTCACGGCGAGCAGCAGTTGCGACCCGGCGCCGGTCAACTCCACCGCCCGCGTATGCCGCAGGAACAGGCTGACCCCCACTTCCCGTTCCAGCGCCTGGATCTGGCGGCTGACGGCCGATTGGGTCAACGCCATTTCCTCCGAGGCGGCGCGGAAGTTCAGGTGGCGCGCCACCGCTTCGAAGGCGCACAGATTGCCAGCGGAGATGGGCCGGGTGCGCAGGCGCATTTCCGGTTGCGGCATGGAAGGGGTATCGGCCACGGGACAGCTTCCTGATTAATGCCAATTCGGCATCAATAGCGTAGCTGCTTTTCATTGGATTTCCAAGTGAACCTGGCCGATCATTTGATGCTGAAATCACAACCGGAGTGGCACCATGACCCTGCAACATCTCGATCCCGCGCAATCGCCCGGCCGGCAGGCACCGGGCGCATGGAAGCTGGCGCCCGGCCGTGCCTTGACCCTGAGCCCGCGCCAGGCCGGCGCTTTGCAGGTGGTGTACGGCGAGGTCTGGGCCACTTTCGACGGCCCGCACAGCGGCCCGCCCAACGACCTGGGCGACCGGGTTGTCCGCGCAGGCGAGCGACTGTGCGTCAAGGCCGGGCAGCACGTGGTGGTCGAGTCCTGGCGGTCCGACGCGCCAGCCTTTTTCAGCTGGGATCCGATGCAGTCGCCAGTCGCGGCCGCGCGGGCAATGGGGGCGGGCGGGCCGGCCGGGAGCTGCCCATGAACAGGTTCGCAAGCCCGGCAGCCACCGACGCGCGGGTTCACATCACGCTGCCGACTGTTGTCGTGACAGCCCGGCGCGAGCGCGCGCATGAATTGCGCAGCCAGGTCATGGCCGACACGTCCCTGGACTGCGGCCGCGCATCGGCCGAGCAGCCCTCGCAGCGAATGTTGAGGTGATGATGCGATCGTCGCGACTAGCCGGGCGTCGATAATTCCCGGCATGGCCCGGCCCAAGTCTTCCCAGCACGACCTCAAGCGCGACGGGATCCTGGATCTGGCGGCCCAGTGCTTCGCCCAGCGCAGCTATCCTGCCGCGAGCATGAGCCACATCGCCGCTGCCGGCGGCACGTCCAAGGCCAGGCTCTATCACTATTACGAGAGCAAGGAAGCGATCCTGTTCGATTTGCTGGACCGCTACACCCAGCGCCTGCTGGCCATCATCGGCCAGGCCGAAGCCACCGCACAGCGCCGCGACCTGGACGAGCGGGCCGCCTTGCATGAACTGGTGCGCAGTTTCCTGGCGGAGTACGAGCATTCCGCCACCCGCCACGCGGCCCTGCTGCATGACACCCAGTTTCTCGGGCCCGCCCAGCGCGACCTGATCCTGAACCGGCAGCGGGACGTGGTGGCCGCCGTCACGCGCTTCCTGCGCCGGGCCTATCCGGCGCGGGTGAACGCCGGCAATCAGATGGCGGTGGCCATGATGCTGTTCGGCATGATCAACTGGACTTTCACCTGGCTGCGTCCGGGCGGGCCGCTGAGCTATGCGGCATTCGCCGAGGAAGTCATCGCCATGCTCGAACATGGGTTAAGTCAATGACGCGCAAAGACGGATCGGCCGGCGCAGCGGCTCCAGCCGCAAGCGTGGGGGCTCACATCGTTGTCATGGGGGTATCCGGCTGCGGCAAGTCCGCGGTGGGCCGGCGGATCGCGCGGGAGTTGGCGCTGCCGTTGATCGAAGGCGACGAATTCCATCCGGCCTCGAACATCGAGAAGATGCGCCAGGGCGTGCCGCTGGACGACGGCGATCGGGCCGGCTGGCTCGACCGGCTGGGCCGCGAGCTGGCTCGCCACGACAGCGGAGCGGTGCTGACCTGCTCGGCGCTCAAGCGCAGCTACCGGGACAGCTTGCGCCAGGCCGCGCCGGGATTGCGTTTCGTCCATCTGGCGTTGTCGCAGGAGCAGGCGCTGGAGCGCGTCGCCGCCCGGGGCGGCCATTTCTATCCACCCAGCCTGGTGGCCAGCCAGTTCGCTGCGCTGGAAGACCCGGCGCATGAGCCGGGGGTGCTGGTGGTGGACGCCGGCCAGCCACTGGAGCAGGTGGCGCAGCGGGCAGTGAGCTGGCTGCGCGCAGCAGGGGATTGAGCGTCGGGCGCCGCGCGCGGGCAGTCCCTTCGTTAACATCCGCCTTTGCAGTTTTGCGCCCGCGCGCGCCAGGAGACCCCGCAATGTCCAAAGCTTTCGCCAGCCAGGCCGACCTGGCCGACAAGAAGATCACCTTCGAGCAGCTCAGCGCGCACTGCTGGGCCTACACCGCCGAGGGCGACCCGAATTCCGGCGTCATCATCGGCGACAAGTTCATCATGGTGAGCGATGCGACCGCCACGCCCGCGATGGCGCGCGAGCTGATCGCGCGCATCCGCACTGTCAGCGACAAGCCGATCAAGTACGTGCTGCTCACGCACTACCACGCTGTGCGGGTGCTGGGCGCCAGCGCCTATGCCGCCGAGGGTGCGACCGAGATCATCGCCAGTGAAGGCACCCTCCAACTTATCGTCGAGCGCGGCAAGCAGGACATGCAGTCCGAGATGGAGCGCTTCCCGCGGCTGTTCCGCAACGCCGAAAGCGTCACGGGGCTGACCTGGCCGACCATGGTGATAGCCGGCGGCAATCCGGTGCGCGGCGAAGTGCCGGGCAAGCTCACGCTGGACCTGGGCGGCGTGCGGGTCCAGGTCTGGCACCCCGGCCCCGGCCACACGAGCGGCGACACCATTGCCTGGGTCGAGGAGGAGAAGGTGCTGTTCTCGGGCGACTTGGTGGAGTACGAGGCCGGCGTCTACACGGGCGATGCCCACCTGCAGGAGTGGCCCGCCACCCTGGAGGCTTTGCGTGCGCTGCGTGCCGAAGCCATCGTTCCCGGACGCGGTGAAGCGATGAAGGGTGCGTCGCAAGTCAACAAGGCGCTGGATTACACCAGGCGCTGGGTGGAAACGCTGTACGCCTCGGCCAAGGAAGCGGCCGCCGCCAGGATGGACCTGAAGTCGGCGATGGCGCACGTGCGCAAGAAGATGGACCCGGTGTTCGGCCATGTCTTCATTTACGAGCATTGCCTGCCGTTCGATGTGAGCCGTGCCTATGACGAGGCCAGCGGCATCAGGAATCCCCGGATCTGGACCGCCGAGCGCGACAAGGAAATGTGGGCCGCGCTGCAAGCGTGATCGGTGGCCAGGGGCGAGCGCTGAGCCCGTGCTCGCGACGGGGAGACCTCCGTCATCGTGATGTGGCGAGCTCGCGCAGGTCGCGCTGATACGCGCGCAGGCGCCGGACGGCCACCTCCCGCTGAGCCAGGCTGGTGCTGTTGTGCAGCACGGCGAAGCTGCGGCAGCCTTCCTCGATCAGCGCTTCCTGGTAGTCGCGGTAAGTCCTGTCGGGGGAATTCTCGAACCGATCCAGGTAGCCGCGCAACAGCTTGCGCGCAGCATCGAAGTCGACCTGCGGGCGCGTCAGCCGGCGCAGGGTCTGCAGGGCGTCCCGCTGCCGGCGCTGGCGATCGGCCAGGATGCGCTGCGGATCGAAGGTCGATTGCTCGATATCGCGGCGCAGGGCTTCGCGCTGCGGCGCCTCCAGCGGGCCGTAGATCATCTCGGCGCGGTCCAGGAATTGGCGATAGCGCTTTTCGCGCTGTTCCGTCGCCGTGAGCTGCAGCCACTCGTCGCGATATTTCGCGTTGTTGTTTTCGTATTTGTGTTCCAGGTGCCGCAGCTGGTCCGGTTGCAGGGTGGTAGCCAGCGTCACGACGGCAGGCTCGGCATGGTCGGCCACCAACCGCAGCCGCTGGCGGAATTCGGTGACAAAAGCGCGGGCCTGGGCCGGACTGATGTCGCCCGGCGCCAGCTGCTCCATGCTGTGCAGCATTTCGGCCAGCCGGGGCAGCTCTTCGCTGCGGTGCCACAGGTGCAGCCGCGCAAGGTCCTCGCGCACCCGCAGGGTCTGCTCGCCGGTGAAGTCGATGTAGCTGTCGAGCCACCAGTACGCGACAGTGTCCAGGGTGTTGTAACCCAGCTTCACGGCGCTGCACGCGGCCAGCCCCGCCGCCAGGGCCAGCAGAACGATAATCCGGGCAAGTCTGTGCAAGGTCGTCATTTCGGAAAAAGGATAAGGGCATGACAGCAATCGACGTGGTCATCATGGCCGCGGGCAAGGGGACGCGCATGAAGAGCCGCTTGCCCAAAGTGTTGCACCGTTTGGCCGGCCGCGCACTGCTGCAGCATGTGATGGACACCGTCGCCGGTCTGGCGGCGCGGCGCGTGATCGTTGTCACTGGCAACGGTGCGGCCGAAGTCGAGGCGGCCTTGTCAGGCTGGGCCCAGGCCGGCGGCCGGGAACGGCCTGTCTTCGTGCGGCAGGAGCCGCAATTGGGAACCGGGCATGCCGTGCAGCAGGCCGTGCCGGCGTTGCACGACGACGGCGTCACGCTGATCCTCAACGGCGATGTGCCGCTGATCGAAGCGGCCACCCTGCAGAAGCTGGTCGCGAGCAGTCGCGGGGAGCGGCTCGCACTGCTCAGTGTCGAAATGACCGATCCCACCGGGTATGGACGGATCCTGCGCGAGGGCGACAAGGTCCTGGCCATCGTCGAACAAAAGGACGCCACCGAGGCGCAGCGCCGCCTGCGCGAGGTCTACACCGGCTTCATGGCCGTGCCCAACGCCCTGCTCAAACGCTGGCTGCCGCGGCTGTCCAACAGCAATGCGCAAGGCGAGTACTACCTCACCGATATCGTCCAGCTGGCCGTCGAGGGCGGCGCCGGCGTGGTCGCCGTGACGGCGGCCGACGCTATTCAGGTCGAAGGCGTCAACAGTCCGCTGCAGCTCGCGCAGCTGGAGCGCGCTTTCCAGCTGCGGCAGGCGCGGTCGCTGATGGAAGCGGGCGTGCGGCTGGCCGATCCCGCCCGGTTCGACCTGCGCGGCCGGCTGGACTGCGGGCAAGACGTGGAGATCGATGTCAACTGCATTTTCGAAGGCCGGGTCTCGCTCGGTGACGGCGTGACCATAGGCGCGAATTGCGTGATCGCGAACGCCAGCATCGCCGCGGGTGCCGTGATCCATCCGTTCACCCACATCGACGGCGAGAAGACCGGCGTGCGGGTCGGAGAACAGGCACGGGTCGGGCCATTCGCGCGGCTGCGGCCCGGGGCCGACCTCGGCCCCGAAGTGCACGTGGGCAACTTCGTGGAAATCAAGAACTCGTCGCTGGCGCGCGGCGCCAAGGCCAACCACCTGGCCTACCTGGGCGATTCGGTGGTGGGGGAGCGCGTCAACTACGGTGCCGGCTCGATCACCGCCAACTACGACGGCGCCAACAAGCACCGCACCGTGATCGAGGACGACGTGCACGTGGGAAGCAATTGCGTGCTGGTGGCGCCGGTCACCATCGGCCGCGGCGGCACCGTGGGCGGCGGCTCGACGATCACCAAGGACACCGCGCCGGGCGCTCTGTCCGTGGCGCGCGGCAAACAGGTCAGCATCGCAAACTGGCAGCGGCCGCAAAAGAAGCCCAGGTAGGCGGCTC
>DIZF01000016.1:171965-172449 GCA_002427815.1 Ramlibacter tataouinensis | reverse complement strand
GCTCAGGCAGCGCGCGCCAGCGGCACCTTCGGCTGGAACTTGGCGCGGCGCACCGAAAAGAAAGTCTTGACGTTGCGCACGTTGGCGTTAACTGTGAACAGGCGCTGCGTCAGCGCCAGGTAGCCCGGCATGTCCGGCACGTGGACGATCAGGATGAAATCCGGACCCGGTGACACCCGGTAGCACTGCTGCACTGCCGGGTCGCCCACGACTTTGGCCTCGAACGCTTCCTGTTCTTCCTCGCCCTGCCGATCCAGCGTGATTTCGACCACCGCCTGCAAGCCGTGACCGAGAAGCGGGGCGAGCCGTTCGACGCTCAGGATGGCGATCTGCCGCTCGATGAGGCCGGCGTCGTGCAAGCGCTTGACGCGGCGCAGGCAGGTCGGAGGAGACACGTGCACGCGACGCGCCAGGTCCTGGTTGCTGAGCGATGCATCGGTCTGCAGCTGTTCCAGCAGCGCGAAATCGATACTGTCCAGTACGG
>DIZF01000016.1:80333-171800 GCA_002427815.1 Ramlibacter tataouinensis | reverse complement strand
CCCGTACAGTCCTGGCAACCATCAAGGAGCTCCCATGTGCGGCATCGTCGGGGCCGTTTCCGCCCGCAACATCGTTCCCATCCTGGTCCAGGGCCTGCAGCGCCTCGAATACCGGGGCTACGACTCCTGCGGCGTCGCCGTTTACAGCGACGGCCTGAAGCGCGCCCGCAGCACCGACCGGGTTGCCAAACTGCTGGCGCAGGTCGAGCATGAGCATCTGACCGGAACCACCGGCATCGCCCACACCCGCTGGGCCACGCACGGGGCTCCCGCGGTCCACAACGCCCATCCTCACTTCAGCCACGGACCCGGCAAGGAGGCCGCCGCCAAGGCCGGGCGCATCGCCCTGGTCCACAACGGGATCATCGAGAACTACCAGGAGTTGCGCGCCGCGCTCCAGGCGAAGGGCTACGTCTTCAACAGCCAGACCGACACCGAGGTGATCTGTCACCTCGTCGACAGCCTCTATGACGGCGACCTGTTCGATGCGGTGAAGTCGGCCGTTTCGCAACTGCACGGCGCCTATGCGATCGCGGTGATCTGCAAGGACGAACCGCACCGCGTCGTGGGCGCGCGAGCCGGATCGCCGCTGATCCTGGGGGTGGGCCTGGAGGGCGGCGAGAATTTCCTGGCCAGCGACGCGATGGCCCTGGCCGGGGTGACGGATCAGATCGTCTACCTGGAGGAGGGCGACGTGGTCGACCTGCAGCTGGGCAAGTACTGGGTGGTCGACCGATCGGGCAAGCCCGCGGTGCGTCCCGTCAAGACGGTGCAGGCCCACAGCGGCGCAGCCGAGCTGGGGCCGTACCGCCACTACATGCAAAAGGAGATCTTCGAGCAGCCGCGCGCCGTGGCCGACACGCTGGAAGGCGTGCAGGGCATCGTGCCCGAGCTGTTCGGCGACGGTGCGTACCGGGTTTTCAAGGAGATCGATTCCGTGTTGATCCTGGCCTGCGGCACCAGCTACTACAGCGGCTGCACCGCCAAGTACTGGCTGGAGGGCATCGCGAAGATTCCGACCCAGGTCGAGATTGCCAGCGAGTACCGCTACCGCGACACGGTGCCCCATCCGGGCACGCTGGTGGTGACGATCAGCCAGTCGGGCGAAACCGCCGACACGCTCGCAGCCTTGCGCCACGCGCAGGGCCTGGGCATGAACCAGACCCTGACGATCTGCAACGTCGCGACCTCGGCGCTGGTGCGTGAATGCAAGCTGGCGTACATCACGCGGGCCGGGGTCGAAATCGGCGTGGCCTCGACCAAGGCTTTCACGACCCAGCTGACCGGGCTGTTCCTGCTCACGCTGGTGCTGGCCCAGGTGAAGGGGCGCCTTACCGAATCGCAGGAAGCGGCGCACCTGAAGGCCATGCGCCACCTGCCGGCGGCATTGTCGGCCGTGCTGGCGCTGGAGCCGCAGGTGATCAGCTGGGCCGAGGATTTCGCGGGCAAGGAGCACGCGCTGTTCCTGGGTCGCGGCCTGCACTACCCGATCGCGCTCGAAGGCGCCCTCAAGCTCAAGGAGATCACGTATATCCATGCCGAGGCTTACGCCGCCGGTGAGCTCAAGCACGGCCCGCTGGCGCTGGTCACCAGCGAGATGCCGGTGGTCACCGTCGCGCCCAATGACGCGCTGCTGGAAAAGCTCAAGAGCAACATGCAGGAAGTGCGGGCCCGCGGCGGCGTGCTCTATGTGCTGGCCGATGCCGACTCGCGCATCGAAAGCGAGGAAGGCATTCACGTGATCCGGATGCCCGAGCACTACGGGCCGCTCAGCCCGCTACTGCACGTGGTGCCCTTGCAGCTGCTGGCCTATCACACCGCCTGCGCCCGCGGCACCGATGTGGACAAACCGCGTAATCTCGCAAAGAGCGTGACCGTCGAGTGACGGTCACCATGGCGGGGTCGGTTTGACGGCACGAACGAAGTCCGTAGCAACGAGGTTCAGCCCGTGTGATCTCTACACTTCAACGGTGACCCGGTCGCCCAGCCTTGCGCTGCGCGCCATGGATTCCAGAGTCGCTGCGTTATCCAGGCTGGCTCGCTCGGCACGTCCAATGGCGTCATGGTCTTTGGCGCTCACTACAGCGGCGAATGCTTCGGCCGCGAAACGGAAGCCGCTGCCAGTGCCACAGACGATATCTTCATACGCAACGGTGTTGGCTGTGCCGCGACGCACCCTCAACTGGCTCGGCAAATACCCGTAGGGACTGCTGCCAACTTGTGCACTGGTGTGGTTGAGGTAGTCGGTTTCAATGGCCCCCGTGCTGCCAACAATCGTGGCGCGACGGTGGAAGGCGGTATCCATGCCACAGGAAAGTTGCGCCCTGCGACCGTCCGCATAGTAGAGGGTCGCAGTTGCACTGATGTCCACGCCAGACGCACACCATGTAGCGTCGGTCATGACGGCTGAAGGGACGCAGCCCATAACCAGTCGGATCAGACTGAGCGCATAGCTACCGGCATCCAGTAATGCCCCCCCGCCCAATTCAGGATTCATGCGGATGTTGCCAGTCGGACTGGACAGGGTGAAGCCAAAACAGGCCTGCACCGAGCGAACATCTCCGATTTCTCCGCCATGCAAGACCGTCAACATGGCACCGGTTTGTGGTTGAAAGTAATACGGAAAGGACTCCAGCAGCATGACCTTGTTCTTGCGGGCGGCATCAAACATGCTCCGCGCCTGGGCAAGACCCAGGCACAGCGGCTTCTCACAAAGAATATGCTTTCCGGCTTCGGCCGCCTGTATGGCCCATTCGGCATGCATGCTGTTGGGCAGCGGAAGATAGATCGCATCGATGCTGGCGTCGGTCAGCAAGGTCTCGTAACTGGCGTAATGGCGTCGGATGCCATGAGCCTTGGCAAATGCAGATGCCTTTTCCATATCGCGGCTGGCCACAGCGACAACATCCACTGCCGGACTGGGTGCCACATCCCTGACAAATTGCCGGGCAATATTGGCGCAGCCGAGAATGCCGATCCGAAGTGGCGAAACATGAGCTTTTGCGCTTGACATAGATGTAATCCTTGCATCAGCGGTTTGGGACTGTCCGACAGTGACTGCGGCAGTGCGACTACCTCACCGGGTAGATCGACCCATTCGGACACTCGGCAGGATCGAGGCGTCATCGTAGCGGAGGCCGGCGCGCCAAGCCCTCCCGGGAAGGGACGGGCCTGGCCGATCTCCGCGTCGACCTTACTTCTTGGCCTCGGCGTCCTTGACGGCCGCCAGGAGCCCGTCGATCCACTTCGGGTCGACCTTGGTCTTGAGCCAGTCGATGACCGGCTGCTGGGTGGCCGCCTTGAACTGGGCGAGTTCGGCTGCATTCGGCGTGTAGACCGTGACGCCCTTCTCCTTCAGGGTCTTGATGCCTTCGGACGTGAAGGCGCGGTTGATGCGGCGCTCCTCGGCGCAGGCGTGCTTGCCGGCGTCCTGGACGACCTTCTGCAGGTTGGGCGGCAGGCTCCTGAGGAACTTGTCGTTCATGACGAACCAGTCGACACCGTAGTTGTGCCCGTCCAGGGTCACGTGCTTCTGGACCTCGTAGATCTTCGCAAAAATGATGGTGGGGATGGGGTTCTCGTGCCCGTCGACGACGCCGGTCTGGAGGGCCGTGTAGGTCTCCGGCCAGGCGATGGGTGTAGGCTGGGCGCCCAGCGCCTTCATCTCGGTGATGTAGAGGGGCGTTTCCTGGACACGGATCTTCATGCCGGCCAGGTCCTTCGGGGAGTGGATGGGGACCTTGCCGCTCGTGAAGTTGCGGAAGCCGACCTCGCCGAAGCACAGGTTGTCCATCCCCGTGTTCGCGAGGAAGTCCGCTGCGAGCTTCCGGCCATAGGGGCCGTCCAGGACACGATCGGCGATCGCATCGGACGCGAACAGGTAGGGAATGTCCGTCACCATCGCGTTCTGGTAGAAGTTGGCCATGACGCCGGAGGCGAGGCCGGCCTGGATGAAGCCATTCTTCACGCCCTCGACGAGGTCCCGTTCACCGCCCAGGGCGCCGGCGCCGAAGACCTGGACTTCGATTTGCCCGTTGCTTCTGGCCTTGACTTCCTTGGCGAAGGCGTCCGACATGACGGCCTTTCGGGACAGGCTCATGTCGACCGAGTCCGAGTGCGCCAACTTCAGGACGTATTTCCTGTCCGCAGCCTGCGCCGACGCGCCGATGGACAGCAAGCACGCGGACACGACCCATGTGGAAACGAACTTCATCGATTGCTTCATACCATTCTCCTGGATTTGAGATCCTCTAGCGGACACTGACTTCAACGAATGCTTCATACCCCAGCCTCCTGGGTTGGACTTGCTCTTGCGACACGATGCGGCGGGCGTCTACCTGAGATTGAAAGCGTGCGGCAGCGCCAGGCTGATCGACGGGAAGATGGCGATGACGATGAGGCCGATGACCAGTACCGCGAGATAGGGCATGAAGCGGGGCGTGACCTTCTCCACGGGTGTGTCCATCACCGCGCAGGTCACGAAGTAGCAGATGCCGAAAGGCGGGATGAAGGTCCCGATGCCCATCGCGATGATGATGACGATGCCGAAGTGCATCGGGTTGATCCCGTATTGAGTGGTCATCTGCAGCAGCATCGGGCCGAAGATCAGCAGTGAAGGCAGCCCTTCCAGGATCGAACCCATGATGACCATCAGCACCATGGAGAAGGCCATGAAGGCGACCGCCGATCCGCCGAGTGTGTCGAGGAAGGCGGAAACCACGGTCTGCAGGCCGCTGACCGCCAGCGTCCACGAGAAGGCGCTGCCGGCGCTCACCATGAAGAGGACCATGCCCGACATGGTCGCGGAGTCGGCCAGGGTGGTGAGGAAGCTGCGGAAGTTCATCCCGCGGTACAGGAATACCGAGATGAGGATGGCGTAGACCACCGCAAAGGACGAAACCTCGGTGGTCGTGGCGAAGCCACCCACGATTCCGACGATGAGGATGATCGGGACGAGCAGCGCCGGGAAGGCCCGGTAGGTGATCTTCGCCCGCTCCGGCCAGGTGGTCTTGGCGCAGCGCGGCCAGTTCAGCTTGCGCGCGCGCCAGTAGACGATCGCCATCAGGCACAAGCCGAGCAGCGCGGCGGGCACCACCCCGGCGACGAAGAAGGCGGCCACCGACAGCGTCGTGATCGAGGCGAGCACCATCATGACCAGGCTGGGCGGGATGGTCTCGCCCATGATTCCGGCCGCCGAAAGCACCGCCGCGCTCTCGGCCGGCTCATAGCCCTGCTTCTTCAGCATGTCCTTGAGCGTCGTGCCGACCGCGGCGACGTCGGCGATCTTCGACCCCGAGATGCCGGAGAAGATGTACATGGCGATGACGACGGCCTGCAGCAGGCCGCCCTGCAGCCGCCCCACCGCGGCCGTGACCCAGTCCGCCAGGGGCTTGGTGAGTCCGCCGTCGGTCATGATCTTCCCGGCCAGGATGAAGAACGGGACCGCCAGCAGGATGAAGCTGCTGATCCCGTTTGTGAGCGCGAACGACACGGCCATCGGGTCCGCCTCCCCCGAGCCGAAAATGTAGATGTACGCCGTGACCGAGAGCACGAAGGCGATGGGCACGCCGGCGAACACCAGCAGGAGCAGCAGCACCAGCGCGAAGCCGATGCCGGCCGGCCCGTCCCAGGGACCGGTGAAGTATTGACCGAAGAACCAGGCCACGCCCAGCGCCAGGACCCACGTGCCCGCCACGAGGTTGTTCCGGCGCGAGTGGCGCGCGAGCTCGGTCAGGGCGAAGAGCGCCGTGAGCACCATGCCGACGATGAAGGGCAGCAAGGTCCACGACTTCGAGACTTGGAGGACGGTGGTCAGGTTATTGCGGGAGTTGATCCACATCGGGATGGCGTAGCGGACGCCGATCCCAGCCGCGACGAGCACGAAGTAGTGCCGCGCGCACTCGGCGTGTTCCCAGAGGTGGCGCGGCAGCCGGTCGATGACGAACCGGACCACCATGTGCATTCCGCGGTGGTAGGCGATGGCGCCGCCAATGAACGCCAGGCCCGTCAATGCGTATTCGGAGACCTCGTTGGCCCAGACCAGCGAGTTGTTGGAAAGCGCCCGCATCGCCGTGTTCCCGAAGAGGAGCGCGAGCTCGACGAGCAGGACAAGGCCAAGCACCACGTCAAAGGTGTGCTCCAGCCACGGCGCGAAGCGGTGGTAAGTGCTGCCAGGGACGACCTCGTCTGCAGCGCCGGTCTCAGGAGCGAGCGAAGGTGCAAGCGCGGTCGCGGTTCTCGTCACGTTGTTTCTCCGTCTCGTCGAGTGCCGAAGGGGTCTTCCTGGAGGGCGGTTCTGGTCCGGTCCGTATTTTGTACGAACTGGTTAGTTCTTTGCCTAGTGGAAAACCCTGGTCGAGTCCGCCGGCCGGCGAGACCTCAGGACTTGCGCAGGAAGCGGACCACCATGTCCACCACGCTTTCGCGGCGTTGCGCGATATAGGCGGTGGAATGGGTATCGAGTTTGAAGATCAACCCGAACGTGTGCCGGTTGGACACATTGAAAAAGCTCAGCGCCGAGATGGATGCATGGATGTCGACCGGATCGAGTCCGGGACGGAACACGCCCTTGCGCAGGCCGCGCTCGTAGAGATCGCGGATCGCCGCGATGGCCGGGACGTTCAGTTCCTGGATTCGCTGGCTCTGGGCGAGGTACTGGCCGCGGTTGATGTTCTCCGACATCACGAGGCGGATGTAGTTTTCGTTGTTGAGATGATGATCGAAGGTGAATGCCACCAGTCGGCGCAGCGCCGGCTCCGGCTCCAGGTCCTGCAGATGAAGTTCGGATTCGATGTTCCGCACGCGGCGGTAAGACTCCTCCAGCACCGCGAGATAGAGGCCCTCCTTGCTGCCGAAGTAGTAGTAGATCATCCGCTTGCTGGTCTGCGTGGCCGCGGCGATCTCGTCGATGCGCGCGCCGGCGAGACCTTTCTCGCCGAATTCCGCGGCAGCCACCTCCAGGATGTTGGCCTTGGTGCGTTCGGGGTCGTTGGTGCGACCGCTCTCTCTTGGCGGCTCCTTCGCACGAACACGCGCAGTGGTCCGCTTGGTATGTACCAGATGGTTCATTTTGGGAGTATAGGCCCTGGCGGCGCCGGAGCAAGCCCTGGAGCGCTTGCTACCATCGCTCTGACTTGGCGCCACCGTCCATGCAAGGAGCTAACAATGGCACAGCCCACGCCCATTCGACTCAATGGCCAGCCAATCGGGACTGGGGCAATTCCGTCGATCATCACGCCACTGGTGGGACGAACGCCGGTCGACCTGATGGCGGAGCTGGAAACTATCCTGCCGAAGAACCCCGATCTGCTCGAGTGGCGCATTGACTTCTTCGAAGGCATAGCCGACATCGATCTGGTGATCGAAACCGCCCGGCGCATCAAGCGTTCCGCCGGACCCGTTCCGATCCTGCTGACCCGGCGCAACACGACGGAAGGCGGCCAGCCGATTCCCATCCAGGAACCGGCGGTGGTGGCAATGTACTGCCGCGCTTGCGAGGCGCGTTGCATCGACCTGATCGACTACGAACTCTCCAATGCGAAGGCTCACCTGAGCCAGTTGCGTGCGGTATCCGCCTCCAATGGTGTCGCGATGGTCATGTCGTACCACAACTTCGAGCTGACACCGGACATGGATACGCTCCTGAGCCGATTCCTCGAAGCGGAACGGCTCGGAGCGGATATCGCGAAAGTGGCGGTCATGCCCAGGGACCCGCAGGACGTGTTGACGCTTCTGGGCGCCACCTACCGGGCCAGCCAGGCCATGCACATTCCGCTGATCAGCATGTCCATGGGCGGCATCGGATCCGTGTCGCGGATCATGGGCTGGCTCTATGGCTCGGCGGCGACGTTCGCAGTCGGCAAGAGCAGCTCTGCGCCGGGGCAGATAGCGATCGATGACCTGCGCGCCACGCTGGCGACCGTGCGCCGTGCGGTGACTGGATAGCGGGCCTGCGCGCCAGCCGGCGGGTTATCGAGCTGCGCGACCAGGCCGGGCGCGGCTCAAGCTGCGCGCTTTCTGCGCGTGCCGGCTCCCTGGCGATCCTCCTGCATGAACAGGTTCGCCACCACGCCGCGCAGCCAACGGTTTCCAGGCTCCTCGTGGTAGCGGGCGTGCCAGTGCTGCTTGATCGTGACCGGCGGCAGCGTGAGCGGGCACTCCATCACCTTGAGATCGGCCATGGCGGCGAGGGTCTCGCCGATCTGGCGCGGCGAAGTGGCAATCAGGTCGGTGGACGACACGATGCCCGACAGCCCGAGGAACCCCGGAAGTTCGCAGACGACCCGCCGCCGGACCGATTGCCGGCGCATCGTGTCCTCGAGCAATTGCGCGCCGGTACCTCCCGTGATCGCGACATGGCCCTCTTCGTTGTACGCGCGCAAGGTCAGGGTGTCGCGGATGCGGGGGTGCTTGTTGCTGACGAGGCAGACCCAATCCTGCGGAAACAACGTTTGCTGGTAGAAGCCCGACTCCAGCCAGGGCACGAACCCCAGGGCCAGGTCGGCGGAACCCGACTCCAGCGCGTGAGCCGTCTCCTCGTCGATGCGAGCGGCCACCAGTCGCACCCGCGGCGCCACGGCCCGCAAATGGGCCAGCAGCTGCGGCATCAGGCACAGGTGGCTGGAGTCGGCCATGCAGATGCAAAACCGGCGCCTGGCGCTGGCCGGGTCGAACTGCTGCGGCGCGCTGGAGAACTCGCGCAACGATTGCAGCACCTCCCGAGCGGTGACGATCAGCGCATCGGCGCGCGGCGTGGGCCGCATGCCCCCGGGCGGGCGTACGAACAGGGGATCGCCGAGCTGCCGCCGCAACTTGCCCAGCCAGATGCTGATGGTCGGCTGCTTCTGTCCCAACTGCTCGGCCGCCCGGGTCACGCTGCGGGTGCTGTAGATCAGGTCGAACATCCGCAGCAACCGGACGTCGATCAGGTCGTCGTCGAGTTCCGGGAAGAGCCGTTCCTTCATTGCAATATTAAATGTACCCTATTGCGGCCATGGCATGGACGTAATGAGGCGACCGGTCTATCTTCAATGCCATTCCGGGTTGGCCATTCCGGGTTGGCCATTCCGATGGCTGCGCGAGTTCACAAAAAGGAGATACCCCATGGCACAACAGTATTCGCTGGCTCATCTGACAGTGCTGGGCTGCGCTCCGCCCGAAATGACGTATATCGCAGCCCGCGCGGGGTACGACTTCGTCAGCCTTCGCTGTATCTACATGGGACTGCCCGGCGAGCCGAATTACGAGTTGGCCAGGAATCCGGAAATGTTGCGGCAGACCCAACGTGCGCTGACAGCAACCGGCGTTCGGTTGCACGACATCGAACTGGCCCGCATCAAGGACGACGTGGATCCCAAGAGCTACCTGCCGGCGCTGGAGGTTGCCGCCAAGCTCGGCGCGCGCGCGGTGCTGTCCAGTATCTGGACGGACGATCGCGCCTATGCGATCGACAAGTTCGGTGAGCTGTGCGACATGGCACAACAATTCAACCTGACGGTCGACCTCGAAGCGGTCCCCATCGCCGGTGTCCGGACGACGGCGGAGGTCGCCGGCGTGCTGCGCGCCGTGGGGCGTGCCAATGCCGGGCTCATGGTCGACATCCACCACTTCCACCGCGCGCTCGACCGGCCCGAGATGCTCGACGGGCTGCCGCGCGAGTGGTTCCACTTTGCGCATCTGTGCGATGCGCAACTGAAGATTCCCACGGACCGCGCGGAAATGATCCGCATCATGCGGGAGGAGCGCCTGTATCCGGGCGAGGGCGGCATCGACATCGCGGCCATCCTGAATCGTCTGCCCAAGATGGTCTATTCCATCGAGCTGCCGCACTTGGCGCGGGCGAAAGAACTGGGGTATGCCGAACACGCGTTCCGCTGCCTGGAATCGGCAAAGGCCTATTTCGCCGCGCACAAGGCTCACTCGGCGGCCCGGAAGCCCTCCCGCATTTCGGCGTGACAGGTGCCGCCGGGGTCCGATCGGGCACGGCGGGGTTCGCGGCCGGCACGTCGGCGTTGACGCACGGCTGAGCGGGCCGTACGCTTGCGGCCTCACCTCATGATCACGGACCCGTTGTTCTATGTCGTCGCGGCACCGGTCGTTCTCCTGACAGGGATTTCCAAGACCGGCATACCCGGCCTGTTCGGCGGGATGGCCGTGCCCCTGCTGTCACTCGTCGTTGCACCGCGCCAGGCCGCCGCGGTCATGTTGCCGCTGCTGTGCTTCACCGACCTGTTTGGGCTGCGCGCGTTCTGGGGCGTGTATGACCGCAGGAACCTGCCGATTCTGCTGGCGGGGCTGCTGGTGGGCGTCATCACGGGGGCGCTCATTTTCGGCGTCGTGCGGCAGGATGTCCTGCGGCTGGTGATCGGGGCCATCGCCGTTGCGTTCGCACTGAACAATCTTGCCGGCTGGGCGAAGAACCGGCCGCCAGCCCGCACCTCCTGGCCACGCGGCGTTTTCTGGTCCTCGATTTCGGGCCTGACCAGCTTCCTCGCGCACGCGGGTTCGGCGCCGGTCATGGCCTACCTGCTGCCGTTGCGCCTGGACCGGCACGTCTACGTCGGAACGACGGTGTGGTTCTTCTTCGCGTCGAACTACGCCAAGATCATCCCGTATGCCGTGCTCGGGCAGCTGGATCTGGGCAATCTCGCCACCGCGCTCGTGCTGTTGCCGCTGGTGCCGGTCGGCGTCAGGCTCGGCGTCCGCATCCAGGGCAAGGTCGACGACCAGGTGTTCTACCGCATCAGCTACTGGGCGCTCTTGGGCATCGGGCTGAAGCTGGTCTACGATGGGATCTCATGAAGGCCGTGGCTTTCCTGCGGCGGCCGACCACCGCGGACCGGCGCTGCGCGCGGCTGCACCCGAATGCGTGACTTTCATCGCCTTGTCCTCGACCGGCCGCAGCGCCACGCTGGTCGTGCTCATGAGGCCGCTCCGTCGCCGGTATCGCCGGCGGTGAGCGTCACCGCGTGGCGGAAGAGATTGCAGGCGTACTCGCTCGCAAGCGCGCCGTGCGCCGCGAAGTCGCGGCCGTGCAGCTCGCCGCCGGCGAGCGCGGCGACCACTCCTGGGTCGTAGCCGGTGACCAGTAGCGCCGAGTCCAGCGCGCCGTCGCGGCCACGGATGTCCTGCTCGCGCGTCATGCCCGCGTCGAGTGCGCTGGCGAAGAGGCGCAAGCTGGCGATCCCGGGCTGGGCCGCCACGTCCGGCAGCACCTCCCTCGTGAGCCAGTCGTGCAGCGCCTGGCGCCGGGCCGGCTCGGCCGAGAACCGGACCACCATGGCCGTGCTCCCGAGCCCCGCGCCGAAGCTGGCTACGACGCTGCAGAGCGCGCGCCGCATGCCGACATAGCTCTCCATCATCTTGGCGCTCCATGGCGTCGGGCTGTTCAGGCGCGCCAGGTACGCGGACGAAGCGAGCGTGGCGAGTTCCCGCACCTCGTACATCACGAAGTAGCGCGGCGCACCGGCCGCCGCGATCCAGCGGCTGCCACGCTGGAAACCCGGGATCGCCAGCCGTTCCGGCAGGTGCTCGCGCGTGTGCCAGTCGTCGTGGCCGGCAATGGCGTCACTGGCGATGTCGAACAGGAGGAGCAGCGCGGCCTGGGGTCCGGGACTCATGAGCGTTGCGTGGTTGGAAGCCTAGTCGCCCTGGGCCGCCCGGTCGGCAGTTCCAGCCTCGTGCCGCCGCGCCGCAAGGTAAACGATGCGCATGCGGGAGACGTGTTCGTCCAGGATGACCTCTGCGCGTTCAAGATCGCCCTTGGCAAGAGCCGCCACGATCGCCCGATGCTCGGTCATGGCCTTGCTGCGGCCGGTGGTGACCACGTTGTAGGTGCGCAAGGCGGCGATGCGACCCGAAATCAGCGCATAGGCATTGATCAGGTACACGTTGCCGCAGTTTTCCGCAATGCACTGGTGAAATGCCGTGTCCCCGCGGGCCATGGCCAGCCGGTCGCCGGCATCCTGGGCCCGCTCCATCGCGCGGACTGCTTCGCGCAACTGCCTGAGCGTCTCTTCGCGCCTTCGCGCGAAGCTCAGGCGCAGCGCGGCTGTCTCCATGAGCCGGCGAAACAGGCAGATTTCGGCAACGTCTTCTTCGGAAGGCATGAAGACAAAGCTGCCGGCCTGCGGACGGATCTCGATGAGCCCCTGCAACTGCAGCACGTTGAGCGCCTCGCGTACCGGCGTGCGGCTCACTCCCAACGCGGCGGCCAGCTTCAGCTCCGACAGTGCCTCACCGAGCTTGAACTCGCCGTCCTGAATGGCCGTGCGGATGTGCTCGGTGACCTGGATACCCAGCGAGCCACCGGCGGTGGTGCGTGCCTTGGCGCGCGCGGCACCGTCCCTGGCAGGCGGCGTCTTCTTCAGGCTGACAGCAGATCCTCTGGGCATGGGCTTGTGTTCCATTGCGAAATGAGCCGGCATCGTGCCGCGAGTCGTCAGAGCCGGTGTCCCAGCGCCGCGGCTTCATGAATGGCGTCCAGTGCCGTCCGGGGCTGCACGCAGTCGCCCAGCAGGAAGATGGGCGGCGCAACCTCGCAGGCATACAGATCGTCAGACACCCGCGTCACCGGCAGCAGCGTGCGCGTCGGGACGATCAGCGTGAGGTCGGTCAGCTGCAGGCGCTCGGTGCCGTTCCAGAGAACGGCATCGTGCTCACCCAGGCTCTCGACGGTCGTGCCCAGGTGCACGGTGACGTTCGGCCGCTCGAGCAGGGCGCCGACCTGGAACCGGCGCGAACGGCTCGCGATGTCGGTGGCGAGTTCCCTGCCGACCTCGACCAGGTCGACCCGGAGTCCTTTGGCGGCCAGCACGCGCGCGACGCCGACGCCGCGGATGCCGCCGCCGATCACCAACGCGTGGCCGCTGCCGCCGACCGGCCGACGCAGGACCTCGTAGGGATCCACGACCGGACTGTCCATGATCCCGGGAATCGCGGGCAGGCCCGGCGCCGCGCCGGTGGCCACGACGATCAGGTCGGGATGTTCGGCCAGCACCACCGCCGACGTCGCCTCCACGCCCAGTTCGAACCGCACCCCGGCGCGCCGGCCCTCTCCCACCAGCCAGGGCAGGTGACCCGCCAGTTCCTCCCGGCCAGGCACCAGCCGGCTCAAGAGCAGCTGCCCGCCGGGCTCGTCGTCGCGCTCGAAGAGGGTGACGGCGTGCCCGCGCAGCGCGAGGACGCGGGCGCTCTCGAGCCCAGCGGGGCCTCCGCCGACGACCACGATGCGCTTCTTCGCGGGGGTCGGCCGGATCGCGTATTCGCGCTCCCGCCCAGTGGTCGTGTTGACGAGGCAGACGATCGGTAGGCCGCGAGCATGCATGTCGCTGCAACCCTGATTGCAGGCAATGCAGGTGCAGATTTCCGCCAGACGGCCTGCGCGGGCTTTCACCGGGAATTCCGGATCGGCATGCAGCGCTCGTCCGAGCGTGACGAAGTCGCAGCTGCCGGATTCGAGCAGGTGTTCGGCGACGCTCGGATCGGTCAGCCGGCCGGAGACGCTGACCGGCACTTCGACGTGCTTGCGCACCTCGCGTGCCAGCGGAGCGAGCACGCCTTGCGCCATCTCCATCGGCTGGGTGATCCACCAATTCGTCTCGTACATGCCGGCCGAGACGTCAATCAGGTCTACGCCCGCCGCCACCAGGTGCGGCGCGATCGCGCAGACATCGGCGAGCGAGATCCCGTTCTCCTGGTGCTCGTCGCCGCTGATCCGAAAGAGCACCGGCATTCCGGCCGGGATGGATCGGCGCACGGCCGCGATCACGGCGAGCGGAAAGCGCATGCGACCGGCGAGATCGCCGCCGTATTCGTCTTGACGCTTGTTGCAGTAGGGCGACAGAAACTGGCTGAGCAGGTAGCCGTGCGCGCCGTGAATGCCGACGAAATCGCAGCCCGCCTCCGTGGCCCGTCGCGCCGCCGCGGCGAAGGCGTCGACCAGTTCGGCGATGCCGTCGCGATCCAGCGCCCGCGGCGACCAGCCGCCGGCGCCGACGTACGGCACGACGGAGGGCGCGCGCGACTCGAGCCCACTGACTTCGGGATTGACAACGCGGCCGCCGAAGTTCAGTTCCGGGCCGACGCGGCCGCCGTGCTGGTGGACGGCCGCGACGAGGCGCGCGAGCTGCGGGATCAGGTCGTCGTCGTAAAGGCCCATCTGGAACTCGCGGCCCTTGCCGCGCGGATCGACGTACGTCGCCTCCGTGTACATCATCCCGACACCGCCCCGCGCGCGCGCCGCCATGTAGTCGATGTAGCGCTGCGTGACGCGCCCCTCGGCGGTGCAGTAGTTCCGCTCCATCGGCGAGCCGATGATCCGGTTCTTCACCTCCATCGCCCCGACCCGGCCCGGCTTGAAAAGCTTCGGAAAGCTCATCGCGCCCGCTCCGGCCGGGCAGCCTGCACACGTTCCGGGAGCGTCGACAGCGGCCGGCCGGCTGGTACTTCAGTTGACTCGACTGTGCCCATGGTGTTCTGTTACGATACCACTGTAGGGCGCATCCCGCCAATTTCAGCTTGTACTTCAGTCGTGATTTAGGACAGCCAGTACGCCATCGCGATCCGCTTCGGTCACTTCACCACAAAGGGGAAACCATGCACAAGATCACACGCCGCTCCGCACTCGCCGCAACCTCCTCCATGTTGGCGCTCGGTGCACTGCCGTCGGCCTTCGCCCAGGGCAAGCCCAAGCTGCGATTCAGTTGCGCCTTCAATGAGCAGGACCTGCGCGCCGACGCGTACAAGGCCTTCGCGGCGGCGATCAAGGACGACTTCGAGATCCAGCCGTACTGGGCCAACACGCTGTTCAAGCAAGGCGCTGAGCTGGTCGCGATGCAGCGGGGCAACCTCGAGCTGTGCAACCTGGCCCCGGCGGACATCTCGAAGCAGATTCCCGCCTGGTCGCTGATGACATCCGCGTACTTGTTCCGCGATCCCGATCACGTGAAGAAGACGTTCAAGAGCGACGTCGGCCGGGAGTTCATCAAGATGGCGCGCGATCAGCTCGGCATCCAGGTCATCACGCCGGTCTACTTCGGATCGCGTCACGTCAACCTGAAGCCGGAAAAGCTGATCAAGACACCGGCGGATCTGTCCGGCATGAAGCTGCGCATGCCGCCCGGGGAGTATTGGCAGTTCCTCGGCGAAGCGATCGGCGCCAGTCCGACGCCCGTTCCGTTCACCGAGGTGTACACGGCGCTGCAAACCGGCGCCATCGATGGACAGGACAATCCGCTGGTGACCAGCCGGCAGATGAAGTTTTATGAGGTGACGAGCCAGTTCGTGCTCACCGGTCACGTCATCGGATACGACGTCATGTCGGTGACGACCAAGATCTGGGATGCGATGACGCCCGCCCAGCAGGCCAAGTTCCAGGCGGCCGCCGACAAGGCCATGGACGACAACACCGCCAGGTACAAGACGCAGGAGACGGAAACCATCGAGTTTTACAAGTCCAGCGGGAAGAAGGTCTACGCGCCGGACCTGAATGCGTTCAGGACGTTCGCCCAGAAGCGGTACGTCGACAAATACGGAGCGGAGTGGCCGAAGGGCGCACTCGAGCGCATCAACGCCCTGTAAGCGGTGCGCATGGCATTTCGAGCGGCAGCCGGCTGGCTACGCAGGCGGGCCGAGAACGTCGCGGTCGTCCTGATCGCGACGATGTTCGCCAGCTTCCTCATTCAGATCGTCGCCCGCTACGTCTTCAACCGGCCGGTCGCGTGGACCGAGGAGGTGAGTGTCCTGTGCTGGCTGTGGGTCGTGCTGTGGGGCGCGGCCTTCGTCCTCACGGACAGTGAAGAGGTCCGTTTCGACATCATTTATGGTGCCGTGTCGAACAACGTGCGCCGCGGGTTCACGCTGATCACCGGCCTCGCGCTGATCGTGCTCTATGCGATCTCGCTGCCGGCCTCCTGGAAATACGTGGCGTTCATGCATCGCGAGCACTCGGCGTACCTGCGCATTCCGTTCAACATCCTCTACTCGATCTACATCGTCTTCGCCGTCGCGTCGATCGTCCGCCATGCCTGGCTGATGCGGGACGCCATTCGCGGGACGGTTCCGCCGCTGCTGGACGCGGCGCCCGGGGGTGACCCATCGTGATGCCGAGCCCGTTCACGATCTGCATCATGTCGCTCGTCGGCCTGGCGGCGCTGGGCCTGCCGATCGGTCATTCGATGATCATCGCGTCGAGTCTGTACCTGCTGCTGGCGGGGCTCGATCTGGGCACGGTGGCCGAACAGCTGCTGAACGGCCTGTTCAACAGCTACGTGCTGCTGGCGGTCCCGCTGTTCATCCTCGCCGCCGACCTGATGAACACGGGCAGCCTCACCGACCGGCTGCTGAAATTCTGCCTGGTGCTCGTCGGCCGGTTCCGTGGCGGGCTGGGTCACGTCAACGTGGTGGCGAATGTCATCTTCGCGGGCATGTCCGGGTCGGCCATCGCGGACGCGGTGGGCATTGGCCGGATCATCATCGGCATGATGACCCGCGACGGGAAATATCCGATCGCCTATGCGGGCGCGATCACCGCGTCGGCAGCCATCATCGGGCCGATCATCCCGCCGTCCATTCCGATGGTCCTGTACGCGTTGGTCTCGGACGCATCAATCGGCTACCTGTTCCTCGGCGGTGTGGTGCCGGGACTCTTGCTCGGGGTCGCATTCATGATCATGAACGCGTGGATCGCGCGGCGCCGGAATTTCCCGGTGGAGCCGCCGGTGCCGATCCGCGACATCCCGAAGGTGACGCTGGATGCCTTTCCCGCGCTGATGCTTCCCGTGATCCTGCTGTTCGGCATCTACGGCGGCGTGACGACGCCGACCGAGGGGGCGGCGCTGGCGGCCGCCTACGCGCTGCTGGCCGGCACGCTGATCTACCGGGCCGTGTCGTGGCGCCAGCTCTACGGCGCGCTGCTCGGCAGCGCCAAGGCGACGACGTCCGTCGGCATGCTGATCGCCGGAGCCCTGGTCTTCAATTACGTGGTGACGATCGAGAACATTCCCACCGCGCTTCAGCACTTCATCGGCGGTTTTCATCTGTCCAAGATCGGGTTCCTGCTGCTGGTCAACGCCATCCTGTTCGTCCTCGGATGCATCCTCGAAGGCAGCACCATCCTGCTCATCATCGTTCCGATCCTGATTCCGAGCGCCAGGGCGCTGGGGATCGATCTCGTGCATTTCGGGGTCGTGGTGGTCGTCAACATCATGATCGGTCTGCTGACGCCGCCGTACGGGCTGCTGCTGTTCATCATCGCGAACATGACCAAGCAACCACTCGCGGCGATCGTCCGCGAAGCCGCCCCCTTCATCGTCATGGCAGTCGTGGTTCTTGCGTTCATCACCTTCGTGCCGGAGTTGGTTCTCTGGTTGCCGAGGTTGATCGGCTACAAGGGCTGAAGCGCGCTCGCAGTGGACCGATGAAGGGCGAACATGATCACCACGGTCGACATCAGCAGAGTCGAATGCGCTGTTCGAGCGACTGATCAGCTCGGCGAAACGCCGCTCTGGTGCGAGCGCGAAGGCAAGCTGTGGTGGCTGGACGTCGAACGTCCGAAGCTTCAGTCGTTCGATCCCGCGACCGGCAGGCATGACGTGCACCCCTTGGCGACCACGTTCCTGGGCAGCCAGGCACTGGGCGAGGACGGCTCGCACCTGCTGGCGCTGGACCTGGAACTGCATCGCCGCTCGCGCGCAACCGGTTCCGTGATCCCGTTCGCACGCTTCGAGCAAGGCCTGGACAACCGGCTCAACGACGGGCGCGTGGACGCGCGGGGCCGGTTCTGGGTGGGCACGATGGACAACCAGCTGCACCGGCCGAACGGGTCGCTGTATCGCGTCGATGGCGACGGCACGTCCGAGCGGATCTTCAGCGGCGTGGTCGTCAGCAACGGGATTGCCTTTTCACCGGACAACCGGTTCCTGTACTTCACCGATACGCGCCGCCATATCACGTGGCGCTTCGAATTCGACCTCGACGAGGGCCGCATCTCCAACCGGCAGGTCTTCGCCGACTACAGCGGGTCGGGCGATCGGCCCGATGGCGCCTGCGTGGATGTCGATGGGGGCATCTGGACAGCGTTCTTCGCCGGCCGGCGGGTGGTGCGCTACCGGCCGGACGGCGTCGTCGACGTGGTCGTCGCCATGCCGGTAACCAACCCCACCTGTGTCTGCTTCGGCGGCGACGATCTGAGAACGCTCTACATCACGACAGCGACGAAATTCCTGACGCCCGAACAGCGGGCGGCCGAGCCGCTCGGCGGCAGCGTCCTGGCGGTCCATGGGATCGGCCAGGGCATGCCCGAGCACCGGTTCCGGTTCAATCATGCGCTCCCCGGGGCGCGCACATAGAAGGAGATGCCATGAACAGCATGTGGACTCGCCGTACGTTCCTGTCGGGCAGCGGAGCGCTGCTCGCTGCGGCCGCCGCAGAAGGAGCCCAGGCCGCCGGGGAAAAGATCAACCTGCGGTTCTCGGACTCGACCACAGCGGACGCACCGCGTTCACTGGCGCTGGTGCAGATCTTCGCGAAGAAGATCGGGGACGAATTCAATTTCCAGCCGTACTTCAACAGCACCTTGTACAAGCAGGGCACCGAGCTGGTGGCGGTGCAGCGTGGCAACCTGGAAATGGCCAACATGCCGCCGTCGGACTTCGCCAATCAGGTGCCTGCATTCGACATTCTGGGGGCGGCCTATGTCGTCCGGGACGCCGCGCACCTCGACCGGATCTTTAAGAGTGAAGTGGGAGACACGTTCCGCAAACTGGCACGGGAAAAACTCGGCCTGGTCATTCTCGCACCGGCCTATTACGGCGTGCGCCAGCTGAATCTCAAGGGGCACAAGAAGATCAATACGCCGCAGGACCTCGCCGGCGTGAAGCTGCGCATGCCCCCCGGCGAGAGCTGGCAATTCCTTGGGCGTTCGATCGGTGCGAGTCCGGTGACGGTCGCCTATTCGGAAACTTACGTGGCCCTGCAAACCGGTGTCGTGGATGCGCAGGAGAATCCGCTGCCGAACGACAAGATCATGAAGTTCTACGAGGTCACCAATCAGATCGTGCTGACCGGGCACAACGTCGGTTTCGGCCTGCTGGTGATGGGAGCCAAGGTGTTCGACTCGCTCACTGCCGATCAGCAGCGGCGCATCATCAGTGCGGCGCAGGAGTCGTTTGCGTGGAGCAGCGCGGAATACATCAAGCAGGAGCAGGAACTCATCGCCTTCTTCAAGTCTGTCGGCCTGGATGTGTACACGCCGGACCTCAAGGCCTTCCGGACCTACGCGCAACAGCAGTATCTGCAGTCCCCGCTGTCGAAGTCCTGGCCGCCGGGAATGCTCGACAAGATCAACGCGTTGTAACGGCGGCGGTGATCCTGGCCTGTGCCGGGATCCGCTCCTGCACGCCCTGCCACCATGCCCATCGTCTCGCTCGATCATCTGACCCTTCTGGACCTCACGCCGCCGGAGCTGGTGCGCATTGCCGCTCTGGCCGGTTTCACCCATGTCGGCGTGCGCCTGAACCCTGCCGCCCCGGGTGAGCATCAGTATCCGATGCTGGGTGATTCGCCGATGCTGCGCGAGACCGTGACCCGGATGCGCGACACCGGCGTGCGCGTGCTCGACATCGGCGTCGTACGGCTGAGCAGAACAACGGACGTTCATGCGTTCGAGCCGATCTTCGAATCCGCCGCCCGGCTGGGTGCGAGCCATGCGATGGTCAACGGTGACGAGCCGGATCACGGGATCCTCGCAGCGCTGCTGGCCCGGTTGTGCGAGGTCGCGCGGCCGTTTGGGCTGACGATGAATCTGGAAGCCACGCCCTGGTCGGGCGTGAGGACACTGGCGGAGGCAGTGAGCGTGGTGCAGGCTGCGGATCAGCCCGAGGCCCGCGTGCTCGTCGACACCATCCATGTCGACCGGTCCGGTGGCACCCCCGCGGACATAGCGGCAGTGCCGGCGGCGCTGATCACGCACGCCCAGATATGCGATGCCTACGGTCCGCGTCCCCAGGACTTCGAAACGATGATCTTCCAGGCGCGCAACGAGCGCCGGTTTCCCGGCGAGGGGAACCTGGACATGAGCGGGATCTTGCGCGCATTGCCGCCCGGGATTGCGCTGAGCCTGGAGGCGCCGTGCCGAACGCTGGCCCGCACGCTGTCACCGCTCGAGCTCGCGCAACGCGGCCGGGCGGCCGTCGAATCGTTGCTCGCCTCGCTCGAGTGATCCATTGCAATGAAGGCGTTCACCTGAAGTGGTCGTTGGCAGGCCGGTACTGATTGAACAGCGGCGATACGGCGCTGGCCGTGGCGAGTTCGGCAGCGACGGCCAGCAGTTCAGGGCCGAGTTCCAGCATGCGTTTCTCGGTCAGCCGCACGAGCGGTCCGGCGATGGTGATGACGCCGGTGACGGGTAAGCCCTCGCGCCCGACAGGCGCTGCCATGGCCGTCATGCCGGGTGAATACATCTCGCTGATGATGCTGAACCCGCGCTTGCGGTCATCCTGCAGGATTCGAGTGAGTGCCTTGATGGTGGTCGGCGCGTTGGGACCGAAGTGCCTGGGATCGCCGAAGCCCTGTCTGGACACGATCTCAACGGCCTGTTCATCGCTCAGCGTCATCAGCCAGGCATGGCCGGCCGCACTGCAGGACAGCTTCACGTCGATGCCCATGTCCGGGTCATAGCGCAGGCCTGAGCGCGCGCCCTGCGCCTTGGCCACGAACGTGAGGCGGTCGCCATCGACAATCGCCAGCCTGACCAGTTCGCCGGAAATAGCGGCCAGACGGTCGATCAGCGGCTGGGCGATATCGACGATGCCGGAACTGCTCAGAAAACTGAGGCCCAGTGCCGCGAGCTTGGTTGTCAGGGCGTAATCGCCGTGGTCGCGCACCTGCCGCACATAACGGCAGCGCACCAGTTCCGTCAGCAGACGATGACAGGCGCTGCGAGGCATTTCCAGGTTCTCGGCAATGCCGGCGAGCGCCAGTCCCTCCGGATGGCCGGCAAGGAATTCGAGGATGTTCAAAGACCGCTCAAGAGTGCTGCTCATCAATCGTCCTCCCATTTACCCATGATACCAGTCTGGAATCAGATTCCAAGTTGGAATCTGATTCCAATGTGCTATATTAACCCCCATCCGCACTTCAACGAACGATCGGAGAGAGCCGTGAAAGACCTGATTTCCCGCCAGTTGGTCAAATACCTCGAGGGTCGGGGTGTTGAACACATTTTTGGCCTTTGCGGGCATACCAACATCGCGGTTCTCGCGGAACTGGAAAAGAGTTCGATCAAGTTCGTCAGTACGCGCCACGAGCAGGTGGCCGCCCATGCGGCTGATGGCTATGCGCGCGCCAAGCGGCAGACCGCAGTGCTGCTGACCCATCTGGGCCCTGGGCTGACCAATGCCGCGACCGGAGTCGCCAACGCGTCCCTGGATTCCATCCCCCTCGTCGTGATCGCCGGGGATGTACCGAGCCATTACTACGGAAAGCATCCGCACCAGGAAGTCAACCTGCACGCGGATGCGGCGCAATCGGAGATCTATCGGCCATTCGTCAAGCGCGCCTGGCGCGTCGAGCGGCCCGAACTGTTCCCTGAAATCATCGAGAAGGCCTTTCAGCTTGCCGAGAGCGGCCGGCCCGGCCCGGTGCTGGTATCCGTGCCAATGGACATATTCTCCAGGGAGGTAGACGTCGCATTGTTCGAGCGGCTGAAGCTTCACACGAAGAAGCTTCACAAGCCCTCCATTGACGACGAGACAGCCACCCGCATCGTCCGGATGCTGGCTGCGGCCAAGAGCCCGCTGATCCATGTCGGCGGTGGCGTCGTCCTGGCCGATGCCACGACGGAACTGGGTCAATTCGTCACTCACATGGGCATCCCGGTGTCGCACAGCCTGATGGGCAAGGGGGTGCTGCCCGACGACCATCCCCTGACACTGGGCATGACCGGCTTCTGGGGTACTCAGTTCATCAACGACAAGTGCCGCGAGGCCGACGTCGTCTTCGGCCTCGGCACGCGCTTTGCGGAAGCGGACTGCAGCTCCTGGGAATCGGAATACTCGTTCAACTTTCCCCCCGGCAAGCTGATCCACATCGACATCGACCCGAGCGAAATCGGCCGCAACTACCCGGTGGAGATCGGCGCGGTGGCCGATTTGAAGCAGGCACTGACGGTGCTCAACCGCATCGCCAGAAAGCTCTATCCGGAAGGCCGCAGGAATTCCGTTCTCGAGCAGCAGATCGCCGCCAACCGCGAAGTCGTAGCTGCCAGCCACCGGGCGGATGCGCGCAGTAATGCTTTCCCGCTGCGCCCCGAACGCATACTTGCCGACGTGCGGGCGGTGCTGCCGCGCGACGCACTCATCACGACGGACGTCGGCTGGAACAAGAACGGGGTGGGCCAGCAGTTTCCGATCTACGAGCCGGGCAGCATCTTGACGCCGGGCGGCTTTGCGACCATGGGTTTCGGCGGGCCCGCAGCCATCGGCGCCAAGATCGCCTGTCCCGATCGCGTGGTGGTGGCCCTGGTCGGTGACGGTGGTTTCGGCCAGAACCCGGCGATGCTGGCCACGGCAGTCCAGGAAGATGTCGCCGTGGTGTGGATCATCATGAACAACTTCGCCTTCGGCACCATCGCTGGGCTCGAGAAGGCGCACTTCGGGACCACTTTCGGCACCGAGTTCCAGAAGGACGGGAAGCCGTACCTGGTGGACTACGCCGCGATCGCCCGCGCCTATGGCGCTGAAGGCGTCCAGATCACGTCCGCCGCCGAGTTCAAGCCTGCGCTGGAGCGCGCGATCGCGTCGAAGCGCCCCTTCGTCATTGACGTTGCGATGCAAAACGCGCCGGTGCCCACCGCCGGACACTGGAACATCATGGACATCTATTCGCCCGGCAAGAAGGTTCATCACGTCGACACGAGCGCGCCCCAGCGCTCATGACGCCGCCTGAGCCACGAAACGATCATCAGCCCTTCCTGGAGAAACCGCATGCCTGCACCTGAATTGACGAAGAGCGAGCTCAGGCAAGATCAGCAAGCCGAGCTGGATGGCGCATTCGAACGCGCCCGCAAGGCTCTGGCCATCATCGAAACCTACGACCAGGCGCGCGTGGACCGGCTGTGCCAGGCCGTGGCCTGGGCGGTTTCCAACAGGAAGACGTTCACCGAACTTGTCGCGATGGGCATTGCCGAGAGCGGCCTGGGCGACCCGGAAAGTCGCATGAACAAACGCATGAAGATCCGCGGGGTGCTGCGCGATGCGTTGCGCCAGAAGAGCGTCGGCATCATCGAGGAGCTTCCGGAGAAGGGCATCGTCAAGTATGGCAAGCCGGCCGGAATCGTTGCCTGCATAGTGCCCACGACCAATCCCGACCTGACACCCGCCGGCAATGCCATCTATGCCATCAAGGCGCGCGACGTGGTGATCTTCTCTCCCCACCCCCGGGCCAGGAAGACGTCATTCGAAACGGTACGCCTGATGCGCGACGCGCTCGAACGTGAAGGCGCCCCGGCGGACATCCTGCAATGCCTGACCAAAGTGAACATCCCCATGTCGCAGGCGCTGATGGCGCGCGCGGATCTGGTCGTGGCCACCGGCGGACAACCGATGGTCCGCGCAGCGTACAGCTCGGGCACACCCGCCTACGGCGTCGGCGCAGGCAACGCCACCATGATCGTCGACGAGACGGCCAACATCGAGGAGGCCGCACGCAACACGCGCTTGAGCAAGACGTCCGACTATGGCTCGGGCTGTTCGGCCGACGGTAACCTGATCATCCAGGAGGGCATCTTCGACGCGATGCTGGCGCAACTCGTCAAGGAAGGCGGCTACCTGGCGAGCGAGCCGGAAAAGGCTTTGCTGCGCAAGGCCATGTGGGACGACGAGGGGCACCGCCTGGCCGACACGGTCGCCATCGCGCCGCAGAAACTCGCGGCCGCGGCCGGGTTCGAGATTCCTGCGGATCGCAAGTTCATCATCGTGCACGGCGACGGCATCGGCAAGGCGCATCCCTATTCGGGCGAAAAACTCACGACGCTGCTGGCTGTCTACAAGTACGGCAGCTTTGATCAGGCCTTGAACATGATGCGGGCGATCTACGAGGTGGGTGGCAAGGGCCACTCCTGTGGCATTTACTCCTTCGACCAGAGCCATATCCACCAGTTGGCGTTGGCGGCCCCGGTCAGCCGCATCATGGTTCGACAGCCCCAGTCGAAGGCCAACGCCGGCGCATTCAACAACGGCATGCCGATGACGTCGAGCCTGGGCTGCGGGACTTGGGGCGGCAATATCGTGTCGGAGAACGTTCATCTCAAGCACTATATGAACACCACCTGGGTGTCGCTGCCGATCAAGGAAGATCGGCCGTCGGACGAAGAGCTGTTCGGCCCGTTCTACGACCCGCAGCTGGAAGCGGCCTGATTCGCCCAGCGTCGATGCGCGAAGCGCGGACATGGGCCCAACGGTTGGAACTGCCAAGGCTTGGCAGTCTGTGGATGATCGTAGCGGGCCTGCTCTTCGCCTGCATGGGGGTCTTCGTCAAATTGGGTGGGAAGTACTTCTCCGGCGCTGAAATGGTCTTCTACCGATCGTTGTTCGGCGCACTCGTGGTTTTTGCACTGGTGCGCGCAAACGGACTCTCGGCCTATTCAGCGCACTGGCACGTTCATATCTGGAGAAGTCTCGCGGGGCTGGCGGGAATGCTGCTGCTGTTTCATGTGATCGGCGTGCTGCCACTGTCAACCGCGACCACATTGAACTACACGTCGCCGCTGTTCCTCGTTGTGCTTGGTGCGGTCGTGTTCAAGGAAAGACCGAAGGCCTGGCTTGTCGTCGCCGTTGTTCTGGGCTTTGTCGGCGTCGTCCTCTTGCTGCGTCCCACGTTCGACGCCAATCAAAGCCTCGCCGGGCTTCTGGGCCTGGCATCAGGGTTCTGTGCCGGCATCGCCTACCTGACGACAAGACAGCTGGGACGGCTGGGCGAACCGGCCTGGCGGATCGTCCTGTATTTCACACTTGTATCGACGGTGGGAGCCGGGGTTTTCGCGTTCGTCGGACGCTTCCATTCGGTAGGGCTCGATGGCTTCGTGATCCTGCTTGGGTTGGGCACCTGCGGCACGCTGGGCCAGCTCGCCATGACGCGCGCCTATAGCGAAGGAGACACCCTGACGGTTGGCAGCCTTGCCTACAGCACCGTAGCTTTCACGGCGCTGCTCAGCATTCTCATCTGGGGAGAAGAGGTGCCCGCCGGAAGCTGGCTCGCCATGGGACTCATCATCGCGAGCGGCATCCTGGCCGCAAGAGTGACAGCGGACAGGGCACCCGCCATTGCCCTGTAGCATGAATCATCCTTACGGATTGGCATCCACGTTCTTGCAAGGAATCGAACAATGAATGCGCGAGTGAGAGAGCCGGAAGTCCTGATCAGCGAAGTGGGTCCGCGCGACGGCCTGCAGTCGGTCAAGGCCACCATGCCCACGGCGCAGAAGTTGCGCTGGATCGACGCGTTGGTGGCCAGCGGCCTGCGCGAAATCGAAGTGGGATCCTTCGTTCCGGCCAGGCTGCTGCCGCAAATGGCCGACACCGCCGAAGTCGTGCGCCACGCGCTCACGCACCCCGGCGTGACCGTCATGGCGCTGGTGCCCAACGCCCGCGGCGCCGAGAGCGCCCTGCGGGCCGGGGTGCACAAATTGACGATTCCGGTCTCTGCCAGCGCCGCCCACTCGTTCGCCAACGTGCGCAGGACGCGCGAGGAAATGATCGAAGAAGTACGCGCCATCGCCTGCTTGCGTGACGACATCGCCCCCGGGGTGAAGATCGAGGCCGGCATTTCCACCGCATTTGGCTGCTCCATCCAGGGCGAGGTGAAGGAAGACGACGTGGTCTGGGTGGCCAGCCAGTGCATTGCCGCAGGCGCTGACGAAGCGGGCCTGTCCGACAGCACGGGCATGGCCAATCCGGCGCAGGTGCGCCGCCTGTTCAACAAGGTGCGCGGCGCCATCGGTGACAAGACCGGCGCGGCCCATATGCACAACACGCGCGGCCTTGGATTGGCCAACTGCCTGGCGGCCTACGACGTGGGCGTTCGTACCTTCGATTCGTCACTGGGGGGTCTGGGCGGTTGCCCTTACGCGCCCGGCGCTTCGGGCAACGTCGTGACGGAGGATCTGGTCTTCATGTTTGAGGCCATGGGAGTGAGCACCGGTGTGGATCTTCAGCGCGTCATCGCGGCGCGTGAAGCGTTGCAAGCCGGTCTGCCGGGTGAGCCAATCTATGGCATGACGCCGGAGGCGGGCCTGCCCAAGGGGTGGGTGCAGGGCGTTTACGCAACGTAGCGTCGTTGTCATTTGACATCGTGCTTTCGACTGCAAGTTCGCTGAGCGTGGCCGGCCATGAGCCTCGCATAGGGTGAAAGACCACGAATGAAGAAGACGATAAATTGGGGGGTTCTTGGCGCCGCCAGGATTGCGGTCGAACGCACGATGCCGGCACTCAACGATGCCGCAAGCGCGACGCTGCTTGCGCTTGCGTCGCGCGATGGCTCGAAAGGCCACGCTGTGGCGCGGCTGCTCGGTGTGCCGCGCGTTTACACCGGCTATGAAGAATTGCTTGGTGATCCGGACATTGATGCGGTCTACATTCCGCTGCCGAACCAGCTGCACTTCGAGTGGTCGCTGCGGGCGCTGGAAGCCGGCAAGCATGTGTTGTGCGAAAAACCGCTCTGCCTGACGGCCGGCGAGGTGGCGCAGCTTTGCGCGGTGCGCGACCGCACGGGCATGCACATCGAGGAAGCCTTCGCCTACCGCAATCATGCTCAGTGGGAAAAGCTGGACGAGCTCCTTGCGGCCGGGACCATCGGTGAGGTGCGGGCCGTGCATGCCGTGCTCGCAAAGCAGTTCCTCGACCCGACCGACATCCGCAACAACCCGGCCGTCGGGGGTGGCGCAATGTTCGATCTTGGCTCCTATGCGATCAGCGCCTGCAACCTTGTTTTCAAGTGCCAGCCGACCCGGGTGGTGGCCGCGCTCGAGTACGACCCGGCGTTCGGTGTGGACCGGCTGTCCAGCGCCCTGCTTGACTACGGCGATCGGCACGCAGCCTTCACGGTGGCCTCGCAGTCGGGACCGTCCGGCTGGGGTTCGCACCAGCAGCTGTCCGTGCTGGGCGCAAACGGCTGGCTGCGCTTCGATTTCCCGTACGCACAGGCTCGCCCCACGGCTTGCAGCATCGAGCTTGGCGATGCTGCAAGCGTCGGGTCATTTCCAGCCACGATTTTCAGGTTTGAACCGGTAAACCAGTATGCGCTTCAGGTCGAGCGCTTTTCCAGGCTGCTGCTCGGTCACGATGTGCCGCGTTGGCCCATCGAGGATTCGCTCCTGATTCTCCGAACCATCGAAGCACTGTTCGAGTCCGCGCGCAGCGGCGCCTGGCATGCACTGCCGGCTTCAGCTGCGGGTCCAACGCAATCAGGTCCGACGAATGACAGACCCAGCAGGCATTCCTGATCCCAGCCCCGGGCGAACGCCCGAAATGCCGCGGCCGAAGTTCGCAGACAATCGAGGCAGGAACAGGACCAGCGCCCGGCTGCCCATCCTGGTTCCATCGCAGCTGCTGCGCTTCAGAAGCTGGCGAGATGGCAAATGCGACCTGCCAATCGCTGGTGCGCCGCTGCTTGGTGTTTACCCGCATTCACGCGCTGCAGTGGTGCTGGCTTGATTGAATGGCTCCTTTCTTGTATGGAGGAATACCGATGTCCGAGCCGATAGAACGAGAAATTCACCTCGGGGCAACCAATCCGCTGGGCCTGGACGGCATCGAATTCATAGAGTACGCCACCTCCCGGCCGCAGGCGGTCGGTCAGGCGCTGGAGACGATGGGGTTCCACCCGGTCGCACGCCACCGCTCGCGCGAAGTGCTGCTGTACCGCCAGGGCACGATGAACGTGGTGATCAATGCCCATGCCAACCCAAGCCGGGGGAGCGTTCAACCGCGAGAGGTGCCTGTGATCGCCGCGGTAGCCTTCCGCGTCAAGGATGCGGCGATGGCGTACGCACATGCCCTGGACCGTGGTGCCTGGGCCGTGCCCGCGCACGTCGAAGTGATGGAGCTCAACATCCCCGCGATCCACGGAGTGGGCGGCAGCAGGATCTATCTCGTCGACCGCTATCGGGAATTCTCGATCTGGGATGTCGACTTCGTCCCCATCCCGGGAGCGGACCGCCAGCCGCCGGCGTTGGCGGGCCTGCACTGGTTCGGCCTCGTGCAATACATCAACTTCGACCGGATGGCGGACTGGTGCGAGTTCTACCGGGAGCTCTTCGGCTTCGCCGAGCTGCCCGACGACGAACGCTTCGGCATCATGCCCGACGGCAAGATTCTGGCCAGCCCGTGCCGGACCTTTTTCCTGCAGCTGGTCGAACCGCCGCCTGGCCTCGACGAAGTCGAAAGCGAGGAGATGCTGCAACGCATCGGCCTGGGCGCACCGGACGTTCCCACAGCCGTCGCGGCACTGCAGCAGCGAGGCGTGGAATTTATCGAGAGCGAACACGTGCGCAGCGGCGTGCGCGGGGCGCTCACCAAACCGTTGAGCGGCTTGACGTTCGAGCTGGTGCACGACGCGCGGGCAGCATCATGAGCCAGCGCAGCGGCAATTTCGATGATTTCGGCATGGCCACCGTGACCCTTGCCGGCCCGCTCGAGGGCAAGCTGAAGGCGATCCGCGAGGCGGGGTTCGAACAGGTAATGATCGAGGCCAGCGACATCGTCGGCCACAGTGGTGGCATGGATGCGGCCGTGGAAGCCGTCAAGTCCAGCGGCCTGCGGGTCACGGGCTTCCAGTGGCTGCGGGACTACGAGGGGCTGTCAGGGCGCCAGCACGATTACAAGGTGGAAGTCGCCAAGGCCATGATGCAGATGGCGTCTACGCTTGGCGCGCCCCTGCTGCTCGTTGCATCGTCGACGAACAGCGTTGCCGCACAGGATCTGGACGCCATTGCCCGCGATTTGCGCAAACTGGCCATCCTGGCGGTCCCGCTGGGCCTGAAAATAGCCTACGAGGGCATGAGCTGGAGCCGCAGGGTCACTGACTTCGCCACCGCCTGGGATGTGGTCTGCCGGGCCGACGCGCCCAATCTGGGACTCGCCATCGACAGCGCTCACACGCTGGTGAGCCAGACCCCGTTGGACGAACTTGAACTGATCGAGCCGGACAGGATCTTCGTCGTGCGGCTGGCCGATTTCATGCAACCGGAGACGCGTTCCGACAACACCGGCAGGGTGACCACGCAGCAGTCTCGCGTCTTTCCGGGTGAGGGCATGCACAGCCCGGAGTTGACTGATCTGGTGATGCGCCTGGCAGCGCTCGGGTACCGGGGGGACTACAGCTTCGAGGTCTTCAACGACGACTACCAGCAACTGCCTCTGCCGCTGGTCGCGCAGCGCGCCCGTGCGGCGTCGGAATGGCTGGGCGAGGAGGTGTTGCGCCGCTCAGTCCCGTTGCCCGGCCGCATCCGGTTGCGTCAGAGTTCCAGCCGCACCGCCTGAAGCGCAAGCGGGCCCGGCCTTCGGTCGGTCCAGTCGCGGACAGATACCTCGACACCAATTGCGCCAGCCCCAAGCGCAGCGGAAAAGATCAGTACTGCAGCCGCGCGACGGATCGCAGGATCTCCGCCGTCGTGGTCGGAAAGCCGAAGAACTCGAGGTAAGCGGGGATCATCTCGAACAACATGTCTGTGCCTATCTGCACGCGGCACCCGCGCGCCTGTGCAGCGGCGAGAAACGGAGTCACCTCGGACTTCATCACGACTTCGCCGACGAAGGTGTGGGACTCGAGGCGCGATATGTCCATCGGCATGGGATCGCCCGCGTTCATCCCCAACGGGGTGGCGTTGACGGCCAGTGCCATTCCCGCCGGGTCGTTGCTGCCGGTGGTCACTTCGATGGCGGGGTAATGAGTCTTCAGTCGCTGTGCCAGCGCCTCGGCCGCTGCCGGCTGGGCGTCGTGCAGCGCGATGGCGCCGAGCCCGGCCCCGGCCAGTGAGGCTGCAATGGCCGAGCCCACACCGCCGCAGCCCACCACCAACCCGCGCGCGCCGCGCAACTCCAGACCTTTGCGCTGCAGCCCGCGCACGAAGCCGGCGCCATCGAACATGTCGCCCACCAGGCGGCCGTCGGCGGCGCGCTTGACCGCATTGCAGGCGCCCGCCACGCGCACCGTAGGGGTGACTTCGTCGAGCAGGCTGACCACGCTGACCTTGTGGGGCATCGTGATCAGCGCGCCGCGGATGTTCTCCAGGGTGAACAGGCTGCGCAGGACCTGCGGAAACGATTCGGGCCGGCAACCCATCGGCACCACCACCGCGTTCACGCCGACCGACTCGAAGTACGGGTTGTAGATCATCGGCGCCTTGAAGGAGTGGGTGGGATAGCCCAGATGGGCGATCACCTCGGTCTGGCCGTTGATCATCATGGAAAGGTACCGGAGTTCATCGAGGACATTCCAAGTGTGCCGCCCTGTAGGGCCGAGACGTTGGCTTTGGTTCGTTCGGGGTCGTTGGTGCGACGGGTCTCCCTTGCCGGCTCGTTCCCGCGAAGGCTGGCCGGCAGTCTGCTGGAATGTACCAGTTGGTTCATTCTACAAGTATAGGCCGCGGCGGCGCATGCGCAAGCCTTTGCGGGCAGAACAGCGCGGGGACCTGCAAGGGGTTTAACAAGGGAGGCTGTCTTCGAGGTAGCGGAAGGCGGATGCGGCAGCCATCGCACCGTCGCCGCAGGCCGCTGCGAGCAGACAGGGTGAGCCGGCCCGAATGTCGCCGGCGGCGAAGATGCCGGGAACACTGGCGCGCAAGGCGGCGTCGGTCTCGATGCGGCCGGCCGTGTCCAGTTGCAGCGCGCCGCCCAGGAACCCGGTGTCGGGGGCCAGCCCCGCATAAACGAAGACGCCGCGCACCGGCAGGGCGCCCGTGGGCTCGCCGGCAACCTGCAGCCGCACTCCGGTCACGCCGCTGTCGTCGCCGGTGATCTCGAGGATCTCGCACCGGCGGACCAGTTCGACGTTGGGCATGGCAGCCACTGCCTGCACGAGGTACCGCTGGGCATGCGGCTGTTCTTCCCGGAACACGATGGTGACCCGGCTTGCATGGCCCGCCAGCACCAGCGCTTCGCCGAACGCCGAATCGCCGCCGCCGGCCACGCACACCGGCTGGCCGCGAAACAGGGGCCCATCGCACGACGCGCAGTGCGACACACCACGGCCTTCGAGTCTGTCTTCACCGGGCACGCCCAGGAGCCGCCGGGTCGAACCCGCGGCCACCAGCACTGCGCGGGCCGCGACCGTCTCGTCCGTGCAGCGCACCACGTGGCGGCCACCGGGCACCGGGTCGATGCCCTCGACGGTGTCGAGCTGGAATTGCGCGCCGGCCGCCTCCGCCTGCTCCTGCAGCAGGGGCCCGAGCTCGAAGCCCGACACGCCCTGCGGAAAGCCGGGGCAGTTGGCGACCTGCTCCACGTTCAGCACCTGCCCGCCGGCACCCGTGCGCTCGATCACGAGGACTTGCAGCCCGTGCTGCGCAGCCACGATCGCGGCGGTCAAACCGGCGACGCCGGCGCCGACAATGGCCAGATCGATTTCACGCACAGGCCCGCCCATCAGCGCCACTCGTCCACGGAGACGGTCGCCTTGTGGTGGGCACCCATCATCTGCCAGTAGCCGTTGGCCTCGCCGCCGACCACCACCACGTTGATGTCTTTCTCCTCGAACATGCGCACCGGCGTGTCGTCGGGCACGCCGACGTACTTCGCCTTCGGTGAATGCGTATCGTCGAAGGCGGCGCGGGGGTAGATGTAGTTCTGCACCAGTTGCAGGTCCCAGTAGCGCCCGGCCGGCATTTCGGCGGTCTCGTGCAGCCAGCGGATCAATTTGGCCTTGGTGTCGAAGCCGCCGCGATCGATGAACTGGCGCGCGGCGATCGGGTCGAGCAGCAGCACCGGCGCCGTGATGGCGTCCGTGCCCAGCAGCATGTCGCGCACGTGCTCGCGCCAGTGGTCCTTGCGCAGGCCCAGCGCGAAGGTGGTGGAGCGGCAGCCGTGGAACACGGTGACGGTGCTCGTGTCGGGGTCGAACCCTTTCTGCACGTGGAGCGGCTCCCAGGGGCTGCGCTCCTCGTTCTCGGCAAAGGTGATGCCGTTGTAGGTGCAGCTGTTGCCGATCGATCCCATGAAGGTGTCGCCCGGCACCGAGCCGCCCTGCAGGTTCTGCGACAGCAGACCGTAGGCGCGGCCGATGGTGGCATTGGCATGGTTGTACGGCCCCATCGCACCGATGCCGCAGTTCATGCCGATCTCATTGCGGATCGGGCCATTGACGACCGTCATGACCGACGCGGAACTGGACGTGCTGCCGCGCGCGGAAATTCCGGTGGCCGCCAGCGCCAGGATGATGGGGAAATATTCGGGCTTCGCGCCCGCCATCACGGCGTTGATCGCGACCTTTTCCACCGTGTATTCCCACAGGCCCCGGTTTGGGGTGGGTTGCATGCGGCCCACCACTTCGTCTGCGCGGCGGCGCGTGCCGGCGAGCATGCGCGCCACGCGCTCCTCGGTCGGCAGCACGATGGGCAGGTGGTCGGTCCACAGGTTGCGCTCGAACAGCGCATGCAGGTTCTCTTCGGTGTCCGGCTCTTCCAGGCGCGGCGTCGTGCGAGCGTATGGCTCATCGCCGGGCTGATTTGCGTTCAGGCCCACGGTCAGCGCCTCGATGATCTCCCGCATCACGGGCTTGCCGGTGCAGGGATCGTTGCCTTCCACGTAAGCGCGCAGCTCCTGCCCGGACTTGCCCATCACCGGCTGGGGCACGAACACCAGCGGCGCCTGCGGCAGCCCGCCCATCCGGATGACCGACTGAACCACCTTGACGAACTTGTCGGTGTGCAGCGCGACGGTCGGCACGCCGTATTGTGTTTCCAGCGTGATGGCATGCGTGGAAACGGCCGGCGCGCAGGTGCTGCAATGGCCCACTCCGATGATCGCGGCGTGCCCCTGGTCGCGGATTTCGCTCCACAGCGCCGGGTCGTCCTTGCCGTAGTAGCTGGCCATCTGGACCAGCTTGGTCCGCACCCCCGGCATGCGCTCGGCGAACCACGCCTGGACCTGGCGCAACAGTTCGACCGAATCGTCGAACCGGCTGTCGACGAGATAGACGGTCTTGCCGTCCAGGCTGTCCAGCCGGCTCGCGGGCTGTTTGCGGTTCACCTTGGGCGGGTAACCCAGGGGGTTGAAAACGGTGATGGATGGGGCGACGTGAAGCCCCTTGACGGTGGTCAGCATTGGATCTGCTCCTTCAGAAACAGTAAATCCCCGTTGCCATGACAGCAAGGTGAGTTAACAGGGGTGCACGCCATTATTCGCTTGGCGAGTTGGGCCATCAATTGAAAAGAATAGCCTCACTGTTAGACTGCGGTTAACACCTCAGAGCACCATGAACCTGCGGCAAATGGAAGTGTTTCGCGCCGTGATGTTTTCCGGCGGCGTCAACAGCGCGGCCGAGCTGCTGCACGTGTCGCCTCCGGCCGTGAGCAAGGTACTGGCCCAGGCGACCCGGGCCAGCGGGCTGGTCTTGTTCGAGCGCGTGAAGGGCCGGCTCATCCCTACGCCGGAGGCGCACCGGCTTTATTCGGAGATCGACGAGCTGTGGCGTGGCGTGGAAAAGGTGCGCGACGTTTCGCGCGAGCTGGCCCAGCCCGCCCAGGCTACGCTGCGGCTGGTCTGCTCGGCCAGCCTGGCGCCCTACCTGGTGTCGCGCACAGTAGCGAGGCTGTACCAGCGCATCCCCCGGTTGCAATGCCGGGTGCAGGTGTTCTCGCCGGACATCCTCAACCAGGCCTTGCTGGACCGCTCGACCCATCTGGGCATCGCGCTGCTGCCGCACGATCATCCCAACCTGTCTACCGTCAAGGCCTACCAATGCGGTCTGGCATGCGTCATGCGCAGCGACCATGCGCTGGCGGCGCGCAAGCTGATCAAGCCATCGGACCTGGCTGGCGAACGGGTGATTTCATCGCCGGAAAGTACGCCTTTCGGGCAGACGCTGCGGCGCGCGTTCGGTGCGGCTGCCCAAAGAATGAACCGCGACTTCGAGGTCACCAGCTCCACCACCGCCTGCTGGTTCGCGCAGGCCGGCGTGGGCGTCGCGGTGGTGGACCAGGTCGCGATCGCCGGGGGTTTGCTGGCCGGCCTCGAGGTGCGGCCATTCCAGTCATCAGAAAGGCTGTCGGTGCGGATCATCCGCAACCGCTTCCGGCCGATGTCGGTCGCCGACCGGGCCTTTGTCGATATCTTCGACAGCGTCTGGGTCTCCGCAATCAAGGACGGGAGCGACCTGTGAAGCGCACACAAAGTCGATGGTGGAGACGCGCCTTCTTCCCGACATGCTGCCTTTGCGCTTCCAGATCCAGTCGGTCGTGCATCATTCTCCTGGCGCGATTGACGCAACCAAATCAGGCTGAACTCGAACGTGTCAAATAGCGCAACCGCTCCGCCCATGCATTACTGGCCGGGTTTCGCCGGCGTTCGCATCGCGGGCGATGCCTGGGGAGATCCCAAGGGCCCGCTGGTCCTGCTGCAGCATGGCGGCGGCCAGACCCGGCATGCCTGGAAAGGCGCGGGCGAAAAGCTTGCCGCCGCCGGCTATTACGCCGTCGCGTTCGATGCACGGGGCCACGGCGACTCCGATTGGGCAGCGGACGCCAACTACACGCAGGAGGCCATGGTGTCCGACCTGGAAGCTGTGGTGGCGGCACTCGGCAGACGGCGCCCCGTGCTGGTCGGCGCGTCGATGGGCGGCGGCACCAGCCTGGTGGCGATCGGCGAGGGCCACGTCGAGGCGACCGCGCTGGTGCTGCTCGACATCGCTCCGAAGCTTGAGCCGGACGGGGTGGACAAGATCCTGGCCTTCATGGAACAAAAACCCGAAGGCTTCGACTCGCTTGACGAAGTGGCCGATGCCATCGCCAGCTATCAGCCGCATCGCCTGCGGCCGACCAACCTGGACGGGCTCGCCAAGAACGTCCGGCGCACCCCGCAGGGCAAGTACCGATGGCACTGGGACCCGCGCATGCTGTCGCGGCGCATCGACCTGCACCAGCGCGAGGAACGGCTGTCGGCCTGTGCGCGGGCACTGACGCTACCGACCCTGCTGGTGCGCGGCGCCCTGTCGGACGTGCTGAGCGAGGAAGGCGCCGCGCAGTTTCTGGAACTGGCGCCGCACAGCGAGTACGTCAACATCACGGGTGCCGGTCACATGGTGGCCGGCGATCGCAACGATGTGTTTGCCACATCAGTGGCGCAGTTCCTGTCGCGAGTGGTTCCCGTGGGCAGCGAGCCGGTGGCCAAGCGCGCCAACGCCTCTGCGCGGGTCGACTGGCCGTCGAAAGACCTGGGCGACGTGGCGTGAGGGCCTGAAATCCGCCGCGGCCAGATCCGCATCATTGTTTCGTGAGCCCGATCTGCTGGACCAGGATGCCCCAGCGGTCGTACGTGGAGCGGGTGAGTTTCGCGAACTCGTCGGGGGTGCTCGAGCCGGCTTCGTAACCCCCCTTGCTATAGAACTCCTTCACCTGCGGCATGGCCAGCACCTGCGCAAGTGCTGCGTTGAGTGCGTGCAAGACAGGCGCGGGCATCTTCGCCGGCCCATAAAAACCGAGCCAGCTCGGAAGATCGAGCCCCGGCACGCCGGCCTCGGTCATCGTCGGCACATCGGGCAAAGCCTCGATGCGCGCCGCCGCGGCAACGCCAATGATCTTCGCCTTGCCCGTGCCCGCGGTGATGATGGCCGAAGACGCCGAGTCGAACATGTACTGGACACGGCCGCCGATCAGGTCCTTCGCCGCATCCGAGCCTCCCTTGTAAGGCACGTGCACCGCATCGGTTCCGGTCTTCTTGACGAAGACCTCGCCGTAGATGTGTGAGGACGTGCCGGTGCCGAAGGACGCGTAGCTCACCGTGCCGGGGTGGGCTTTGATGTACGCCACCAGTTCGGCCACGTTGTTGGCGGGCACTGTGCTGCTGATCATCAGAACCAGCGGCCCCCGGCCCCCCAACGAGATCGGGGTGAAGTCCTTGAATGGATCGTAGGGTACTTGCGCCAGCGTGTGCGGGTTCTGCGCCATCGTGGATGACGGGGCATACAGCATGGTGTGGCCATCCGGCGCGGCGTGCGCGACTTCCATCGCGGCGAGCATGGTGCTGGCGCCGGGCTTGTTGTCCACGACCACGGGAACGCCCAGCAGGTCCGCGAGCTTCAGGGCCACGATTCGAGCCTGCCCGTCGGTGCCGCCGCCGGCCGTGAAGGGGACCAGGATGCGGATGGGTTTGCCCTTGATGGGGAAGTCCTGCGCCGCCGCCATCGGCGAGATGCCGAGCAATGCCGTGCCGCCCAGAAGCGTCCCGAACGTCCGGCGCGACATGTTCAAAGCACCCATAACCTGTCTCCTTGAAAAGATTGTGGACTATCCAATCAAAATGCCTTCATCCACGACGGGGTTTACCCTGAAAACGGTTTGTTTTGTTGACAGAATGGACGAATCGTCCGAAAAATAGCGCAACCAGAAAACCCAACAACAGAAAAGCAGAAGTCATGAAAACAGTCGTTCGCACTGACGAGCGCATCCTGTCGTCCGATATCTTCGACCGTGACAGCCGCGTGCAGCGGCCCGATCACGGCGTGTGGTCCGAACCCGGCCGGGACATCCCGATCTATCACCGCTGCCAGGTCCTGGTGGTGGGGGGGGGGCCGTCCGGCACCGCGGCAGCAGCCGCGGCGGCCCGCCAGGGTGCCGACGTGTCACTGCTCGAGCGCTACAACCACCTCGGCGGCCTGTCCACCGGTGGCCTGGTGATCTGGATCGACCGCATGACGGACTGGGAAGGCAAGCTGGTGATCCGCGGCTTTGCCGAGGAGCTGTTCGACCGCCTGCCGCCGGATGCCATCGCCGGGCCGAGCCGCGAGGACTGGGGCTCGCAGGATCCCGCCAAGGCCGCCCACTGGTCGCAACGGACGGCCGCTTACCACGGCGTGGTGACATGGTCGCCCACCATCGATCCCGAGCGGCTCAAGCTGCTGTCGCAGGAGATCGTGCTCGAGCGCAAGGTCAAGCTGATCCTGCACTCATGGGCGGCGATTCCGATTGTCGAGGCCGGTGCCGTGAAAGGCGTCGTATTCGAGAGCAAGGAAGGCCGCATGGCCATCATGGCGGACGTCGTGGTGGACGCCACCGGTGACGGCGACCTGTTCGCGCGTGCCGGCGCGGCATTCGTCAACGACATCGAAGAAGCCGACGTGCACCACTGCATGAATACCGCATGGCTGTTCGGCGGCGTCGATATGAGCCGCTGGATCGAGTTCAAGGCCGGGCAGCCCGAGCAGTTCGCGCAATTCATGGCGCGCGGCCGCGAGCAGCTCGGCCTTTTCGAGCGCCCCTTCGTCTCGTGGCGCAACGACATCGCCCTGTTCATGGGGCCGCGGCAGTCCGGCTATTCGCCCCTCGACGTGGATGACCTGACGGAAGTGGAGGTGCGCTCGCACCGCGCCATGGCTGCGCATCTCGATTATTTCCGCGCCCATGCGCCGGGCTTCAAGGAGGCTTTCCTGATGCTGAGCGCGCCGCAGATCGGCGTGCGCCATGCCCGGCGCCTGACCGGTGTCGGCTCGGTGCTGCGAAGCCAATGGCCTTTGGGCGTGCCGCTGGCGGACGAAGTGGGCGTATCGCCGGCGGTGTCGCCCAAGTTCCCCAATATTTCGATTCCTTATGGGGCGCTGGTCCCGCAACAACTCGACGGGCTGCTGGCCTGCGGCCGGCATATCTCGTGCGACCGCAATTCGCATGGTTTCATGCGCGAAATCCCGCAATGCTGGATCACCGGCCAGGCCGCAGGGGTGGCTGCCGCGCTGGCGGTCCAGGCTCGCGTGGCGCCGCGCGCAGTCGATGTCCCCGCGCTCCAGGCCGCCCTGCAGGGACAAGGCGTGTACCTGCGGCCTGCGCCGGCCGAACGCGGTGCGCAGGCCAGGATCCCGGCGGTTTCCCCATGATCCGTGCCACCGAGAGGCCCGGGACGGATGCGGCCGACGCGGCCGAGTCGCGCTCCGACACCGTGAGCGCTCTGGAACGCGGCATTTCCGTGCTGCGCTGCTTCAGCCAGGAGCACCCGGCCCTGGGCTATGCCGACATCGCACGGATGACCGGCATTCCGAGGCCGACAGTCAACCGGCTGGTGGCCACCCTTCATGCGACGGGCATGCTCAAGCCGGCACTCGCCGCCGACCGCTTCACGCTCGGGCCCGCCGTGCTGACCCTCGCGCGGGTGTTCCTGGCCAGCCTGGACGTGCGGGCCGTGGCCCGGCCCAAGATGCAAGCCATGGCCGAAGCCGTGGGCGCATCGGTCTACCTCGCGGTGCGCGACGGTATGGAAATGGTGTTGATCGAGGCCTGCCGGCCCCGCTCATCGATGCTGTCGCCGCGGCTGGATGTCGGCTCGCGCGCCCCGATGCCCAATTCAGCACTGGGCCGGGCGTACCTGTCGGCACTGGATGACACGCGGCGCAACCAGCTCGTCGATTCGCTTCGCCTGCTGCGCGGCCCGGAATGGGACCACGTCGGCCCCGGCATGGAGCGCGCCATCGACGAAGCGCGGCGGCTGGGCTACTGCCTGTCGCTGGGCGAGTTTCACCATGAGATCAATTCGGTCTCGGTCCCGCTGGTGGGACCGGGGGAAGAAATCATGGCGCTCAACTGCGGCGGCGCGGCCTACGTATTCACCGAGGAGCGGTTGCGACAGGAGTTCGCCCCCCGGCTGCGCAGCATCGCCCAGGACATCGCGCGGGACATCGGCGGCCATGTCCCGCTGCCGCGACCCTAGCGCGCCCGGGGCGAGATCAATCAGAGGAGATCCACAAGACATGCAACTCACCGATCATGAAAAGGCCATGCTCGACGGCCGTGACGGCCCGGCCGTACAGAAGGCGATGGACCTCCTGATGCGTTATGGCGAGGCGCTGGGCGCCGAGCGTCTGGTGGAGACCGACAATGTCTGCGCCACCATCACGGCCACCACGCCGTTCCAGCGCGACTTCGCCCTGAAAAGCGGCGGCATGGACGCGGTATTTTCCGAGTTCAGCCTCGACAGCCAGCAGGTGGTGGAGATCCCGAAGTTCAAGACTTTCACCAGCCACCTGCAGCTGGGCTTCGATCCCAACCAACCCGAAAGAATGGGGCTGAGCGAAGAAATCGTGCAGTTCTACGGCAAGAGCGAACGGCATGTGGCCGGACTCGGCGCGAACATCCTGAACACCTGCACCCCCTACCAGGTCGGCAACGTCCCGACCCGGGGCGAGCATTGCGCCTGGATGGAATCGTCAGCGGTCATCTATTGCAACTCGGTGCTGGGCGGGCGCACGAATACGGAAGGCCGCGAGAGCTGCGGTGCCGCTATGCTGACGGGCCGCATCCCCGACTGGGGCTACCACCTCGACGCGCCGCGCCGTGCCACCCATGTGGTCGAACTGGATGTGGAGGTCGAGTCGGTCCAGGACTGGGGCCTGCTGGGCTACTACATCGGCGATCTGGTGCAGGAACGCGTTCCGGTGGTGCACAGCCGGCGCGGCATAGTCCACGTTCCCAACCTGCCGCGGCTGAAGCATTTCGGCGCCGCGGCCTCTTCCTCCGGCGGGGTGGAGATGTACCACATCGTCGGTGTGACGCCGGAGGCATTCACGCTGGAGCAGGCACTGGGCGGCAACACGCCCGTCGAGGTGTTCCACTACGGCGAGGCGCAGCGGCGCGCGACCTACGAAAGGATCAACGCGACGGGCAAGGACGCCGAGATCCAGTACGTGATGCTGGGCTGTCCCCATTACACGATCGAGCAGATCCGGGAAGCCGCGCAACTCATCGAGGGTCGCAAGGTCCACGCGAACTGCGAGCTCTGGATCTTCACCCCCCGGGCGATCAAGTCGGTGGCCGATCGCAACGGCTACACCCAGATCATCGAAGACGCGGGCGGCATTCTCATGACCGACAGTTGTTCGGCCATGAGCCGCGCCGTTCCCAAGGGCACGAAAACCGTGGCGCTGGATTCGGCCAAACAGGCCCACTACCTGCCGGCCATCCTGGGCGTGCAAGCCTGGTTCGGCACCACCGCGCAATGCATCGATGCGGCCTGCACGGGTCGCTGGAACGGAGGTTACGCATGAGCGGATCGGCTACGCAACCACGCGTCGCGGGCGCGAGCAGCGTCATCATCATCCACGGGCGCAAGGTCGTACCTGGCGTCGCCGAGGGCGAAGCCCTGGTGACGCGCGACCGAATCTCCGGCTGGGGCGGGATCGATTCGCGCACCGGCACCGTGGTTGAAACGCGGCATGAGCTGCGCGGCCAGAGTTTCGCCGGCAAGGTGCTGGTGTTCCCGGGCGCCAAGGGTTCCTCCGGCTGGTCGGCTGCGTTTCACATGGCGCGCCTGATGAACGTGGCCCCGGCGGCTTTCCTGTTCAACGAGATGACCACCAAGATCGCGCTCGGCGCGGTGGTCACCCATGCGCCCTCGATGACCGACTTCGACCGCGACCCCATGGAATGCATCGAGACGGGCGACTGGGTCCGCGTGGATGCGGATCGCGGCATCGTTGAAATCACCAAGAAAGCGGCCCGGTGAAGCGTCCGTTGCGCAGCAATTTCCCGCGCGGTTCCTGCCTCTGGTCCGTCCGCAACGCCCACTGGTGTGCGCTCGGCATCCCCGAGGCCGACTGCGAGAACCCCAGGATCGCCGTCGTCAACAGCTCATCCGAGTTGGCCGCCTGCGTCAGCCGAAGCTGCAACCGGCAGGACAAGAACATCTCTGATCGCTGATGCATGGCAGCGGGAGATCGAACAGGGCAGTTTTATCAACTAAGAGGAGACAATCGATGAAGAAGCTATTTTTGTTGTCGGCGATCGCGCTGGCTTGTGGGGCAGCGCAGGCCCAGTCCAGCGTCACCTTGTTCGGCGTGGTGGACGTGAATCTACAGCGCTTCGACGCCGGCGGCGTCGGCACCAGCACCATGGTGGGCAATGGCGGCCTGTCCACAGGCCGCATCGGCTTTCGCGGCGTGGAGGACCTGGGTGGCGGTTTGAAGGCCGGCTTCTGGCTCGAGGGCAGCATCAACGCCGACATCGGGGTGGGCCGCCCGACCAATAGCAACAACCAGCCCAGCGGCGGCGGTGCGGCCACAGCGGGCGGGGAGGGCTTCAAGTTCGACCGCGTCTCCACTGTGAGCCTGGCCAACCAGTTGGGCGAAGTGCGCCTGGGACATGACTTCATCCCGACCCACTGGAGCAGCATCTATTTCGATCCGTTCAACGCCAACGGCGTGGCGCGCGCCGGCAACCTGACCTTCGCCGGCGTCACCACTGCGCCCCTGCCCACAGCCATCACCGGCAGCAATTCGATCAGCTACTGGCTGCCGGCCACTCTAGGCGGCGTTTACGGGATGGCGATGGTCGGCGTCGGTGAAAACACGAGCGGGACGCCCACCTCGCATGACGGCAACTTCGCCGGCGCCCGCGTTGGCTATGCCGCGGGACCCTTCGACGCTGCTGTCGCCATGACCCGCACGCACAACAATCCAACGGCAACGATCGGCAACTACACGCACGCCAACATCGGCGGCACCTGGAACGCTGGCGTGGTGAAGCTTTTTGCGCTGTACAACGTGGTGAAGGTCGAACTGGCCGGCGGCGCGGTGCGCAAGAACACGGCTGAACTCGGCGCGCACATTCCTGTCGGTGTCGGAGTGATCCGCATGAGCTATGCCGTGCTGGACGATCGCAGCGACAACGCGTTGCGCAATGCAGACGGCTCCGCACGCGACGCCAACAATGCCCGCCAGTGGGGCCTGGGCTACGTGCACAACCTGTCCAAACGCACGGCTCTCTACGGCACCTACGCCCGTCTGACCAACAGCGGCCAGGCCACTTACACGGTCAGCGGCAACCGGGCACCGTTGCCGGGCCAGACCTCGAGCGGCCTGGAACTGGGCGTACGCCACCTGTTCTGACCCACCCTGCCCAGGCCGCCCGGTTCCGCCGGCCTGGGCAGGCTGCGTCGATCGCACCGGATCTGCCGACAGTCGCTGAAACATTGCCCCGCTTTGTCCACGTGTCGATCTCCGCGCGGATGAACGCGTCGAATTGCGTCAAGGCGTCGGGCGCGACCGTCGACTGACCGGCCCTAAACCAGACTCCAGAATGATCTCGGCCAGCATGTCCTCGTTTCGATGACCCATCACATGGACGCCGGCAACACCCTCGATCTGAGTGAGGGCCCGGATGATCTCGATGCACACCTGCTGGCCTGCGAGCCGTTGATCCTTCGCGCCACCAATACGCTCAAGCAGGCCAGGCGGTACGTGTACGCCCGGCACATGCGCGGCCATCCACGCCAGCGCCTTGGCGCTGCCCAGCGTGCCGACGCCGACGATCAGCTTGGCGCGGCGCTGCAGTTCGCGCTGTCGCACCTCCTGCATGAAGTCTTCGAACATCTCGACGTCGAAGCAGAACTGCGTCTGGATGAACCGGGCCCCGGCGACGATCTTCTTTTCCAGATTGGCCACGCGATCGCGGTAGGGCGGCACGAAGGGATTGGCCGTGGCGCCGATGAACAGATCGGGCGGCGTCTCCAGCTTGCGGCCCGACGCGAACTGCCCCTGGTCGCACATGCCGCGGGCGATGTGCAGCAGCGAGACGGCATCGAGGTCGAACACCGGCTTGGCCTGCGGGTGATCGCCCTGGCTGACATCGTCGCCGGTGAGACACAGAATGTTCTGTACGCCCAGGGCGGCCGCGCCGAGGATGTCGCCCTGGATCGCGATGCGGTTGCGGTCGCGGCACGTGATCTGGTAGACCGCGGGGTAGCCGTGGGCCACCAGAATGGCCGAGGCGGCGACGCTCGACATGTGGCAGTTGCCGCCCGCGCCGTCGGTGACGTTGATGGCGTCGACCAGACCGCCGAACCGGGCGGCGCGTTCCAGCAGGGCCTGCGGGTCGGCCGAGTCCGGAGGGCCCAACTCGACCGTGACGACGAATTCGCCCGAGCGGCATGCGCTCTCGAACGGGCCGAGCCGCGATTGCGGCGTCACGCGTTCGCCAACGGGCGGCTGAAACGCCGTTTCCGGATGGCCCTCGATGACCCGGATCCAGGTGGAGCGGCCCGCATTGCGGGTATCGATGGCGGCCAATAGCGGCGTGGGGTGCGCCCGATGATCGGCCGCGATGCGTTTGGTGCCCTCGGTGGCTTCGACCCAGACGCAGCGCATCTGCGGGTCGACTTCGCAATTTCCATCGGCTCGCACGCCGCCACACGGCCCATTGCGCATCTGCTTGGGGCAGTTCATCGGGCAGGCCATGCCGGTGGCCGACAGCACGCACTGCCCACATTCGCGGCAGTCGAACATGAAGCGTTTGGCTGCGCGCTCGATCGGGTGCAACACCGCTTCGGCACGGCGGCTGCCCAGCCACCGCACCAACGGAGCGAGCATGGGTGCGAGTCGGGAGAAGAACACATACAGGCGGCGCAAGCCGCGTGCATGTCGAACGGACCAGAGGCGAACGGTGTACATGCAGGGCCTAGGGTACTGCGGCCGGGAGCCGCCTGCCAGCCGCATCCCAGACGCGCTGCGGCTGGCGAAGCACCTGCACATCGACGAACGGCGACGCTGCGAGCTGTACCGCCTCGAAGCTCGCACCCGGCGCCAGCAGCGGCTGCGGATCGCCGAAGTGCCGGCGTGGCTCGGTGGTGGCGGCGCGCAGCACCGCAGCCAGCGGCAGACCGGCCTCGAGGAAGCGGTCGATCTCGTCGAACATCGCCCGGCCATGTTCGACGCCCATGCTGCCGGCATCGGTGCCCACGAGCAGGCGCACGCCCATCTGGTGCGCCAGGTGCAGGTGTTCGGCGTGCGCATCGAGGATGCGTCGCAGATGACCCACAGTCTGTGCCGACCAGCCCGCCACCTCGGGACTGGCCCACTGGAAATGCACCGGGCAGAAGGTGGGTGTCCAGGCCAGGTTCTTGTCGCGCATCAGCGCCAGCGTGGTGCGGTCCATGAAGAAGCCGTGCTCGATCGAATCGACCCCGGCTCCGGCAGCCACCACCAGGCCCTTGAACCCGCTGCAGTGGGCCATCACCTTGCGCCCCGCGGCGTGCGCGGTCTCGACCACGCTGCGCGCCTCCTCGAGCGTGAACTGCGGCTCGTCGGTGACGGCACCGGCGTCGAAGTCGATGATGCCGGTGAGGATCAGCTTGATCTCGTCGTTGGCGCGAGCGAGTTCACGCACCGAGCTGCGGATGCTGTCGTCGTCGCCCACATCGGTGGCCATGAAGGCGCCGTAGCGCTTGGCGCGCTTCACGCCCAGTCCGACCGAGCGCACCTGCGACAGAGCGCTGCCGGGGGAGCGTGCTTCATCCCGCAGGCGGTGGTTGATGCCGTACCGGTCGCCGCCGTCGCGTACCCCGGTGACGCCGTTGGCCAGTGCCTGCGCAGCGCTGCGGCGCGCGGTGTCGGTCAACGCTTCGAGCGGCTGCTTCAAGTGCTCCGATCGTTGCTTCGAATCGGTCGATGCGCCATCCAGGAACAGGTGGACGTGGGCATCCACCAGGCCCGGCATCAGGAACGCGCCGCGCTCGACCGGCCATCCCTGCCCGATCAACGCATCGCCGTGGTCGCCGGCCGCCACGGCCTCCAGCCGGCCGTCCACCACCTTCATCGTGGTGCGCTGTGCGTGCCGCTGTTCGCCGTCGAACCATTGGTCGACGACCAGGGCGAATGTGTTGGGCGGGTTCATGCCTTGTACAGCTTGCGCACTGCGCGCAGGGCGTTGCTGCCGGTCTGTTCGAGGAAGTTCTGGTACGCCTTCAGCACGTAATTGTCCTGCGCCAGCGGGGCGTAGCCGCGCCAGGGTGTGCCCAGCACGGTGTCGAAGCCGTACGGCACGGCCAGCGTGAGGAACGCGTTTTCCAGGTCGTGCTTCAGGTCCGAGCCGTCGGCCGCCTTGGGTGGCAATTGCTGGCCGATGTTGGACAGCCCGCCCATCATGTGCAAACCCTTCAGCTGCGGATCGCTGCCGATCAGCTTGACCGCCTCCAGAGTTGCCCGGTTCAGCCCTTCCGTGTCGGCGATGATGGCCGAGACCGACAGGTCGATGATGATGTCGTCCAGCGCCATTCCATGGTCGCGCTGCAGGCGCAGTGCGGCGCGCCTGGCGGTTCCGGCGATCTCGGTGGCGCTCTTGTTGTTCTTCGCCACGCCGTCCTCGACCCGCTCGGAGGCCATCACGATGACCTTGAACGGGCGCTCTCGATACAGGCTCATAGCGCCCCAGCGGTGTTCGGTTATCGAATTGACGATGGGCAGGGCACCGCCGGCGCGCGCCGGGTCGTAGGTCTGCAGGCACAGTTCATGAGTCTGCACGCTGGGCACGTCGAATGACAGCGGCAGCGTGACCACGGCCTGGATCGCCTGGATGGCCTCGGCGAGGAAAACCGGGTCGGTCAGCGCGCGGGCGCCGATGTTGACGTTCAGATAGGACGCCCCGGCCTCGGCTTGCTTCACGGCAAGGGCCTGGACGCCCGGCAGATCCGAGTTGTCGAACAAGGCCTTCGTGCTCTTGAAGCCCGGATTGATGCGCTCGCCGATGATCGTGATGTCGAAACTCTGGGATGCGGTCACGGTGAATCTCTCATGGGAGTGTTGAATCCGATGTTCTGCAGGAAAGCCTTCTGGAACCCGGCCTGCGTGCTGAGCTCGACATAGCGGCAGCGTGCGGCGAGTTCGTCGGCTTGTTCGCGCGCACGGCCCGAGGCCAGCATCCGCTGCACACCCAGGCCCGCGGCGTTGCCGACCTGTACAAAGCGCGCCGGGGCCAATGCCGGGAACAAGCCCGTCGCTATCCCGCTCTGGACGTCGATGTAAGCGCCGAAAGCGCCGGCGATGATGAACCGGTCGATCTCGCCGGCCTGCAACCCGGCCAGGCGCAGCAACAGTTCGACCCCGGTACGGATCGCGGACTTGGCCAGTTGCACCGCCCGCACGTCGTCCTGGCTGAAACTCACGCCCTCGGCCAGCCGCGCCACCCGCTTGCCGTCATGCTCGCTCACCGCGGGGTGGCTTGCATTCAGCCGGCCACGGTCATCGACCATCCCCGCGCGGTGCAGCGTGGCCATCACGTCCAGAACCCCCGAGCCGCACAGACCGACGGGCGTCTTCCCGCCGATCACCTTGAGCGTGAGCGAGCCATCGGCCGCCAGGCTCGCGCGCTCGATGGCGCCTTCGGCCGCGCGCATGCCGCAGGAGATGTGGCCACCCTCCAGGGCCGGTCCCGAGGGGCAGGAGGCGCTGAGGATCTGCCCTTTGTGAATCAGCGAGATTTCGGTGTTGGTACCGATGTCCATGAGCAGGCTGGCCCGGTCGTCGTCCCACAGTTCCCGGGTGGCCAACAAGGCGGTGACATGGTCGCCGCCGACAAAGCCGCCGATGTTGGGAGCGATATGGGCATAAGCACCCGGGCAGACCGCCAGGCCGAGCTCGCGCGCCTTGACATCCATTCCCTGGCGCACCGCCGCGACGAAGGGCGCGCGGCCAAGCTGGAATACCGGCAGGCCCAGCAGCAAATGCTGCATCGCCGTGTTGCCGCAGACCGCCACGTCGACGATGTCCGCGGGTGCGCTGTCCACGGCCTGGCACAGGTCATGGGCCAGCGCCCGGATGGCGGTGATCGCGGCCTCGCGCAGTTCGTCGCCGCCCGGCTGGGCCACGGCGTGGTTGACCCGACTGATCACGTCGGCGCCCCAGGCCACCTGCGGGTTCTCGATGGCCAGGCTGGCCAGGCGTTTGCCGCTTTGCAGGTCGATCAGAAAAGCCGCCACGTTGGTGGTTCCCAGGTCGACCGCCAGGCCCAGGCTGGCGCTGCCGGGCGCGGCCACACCGATCAATTCGCCCAGTCGCAGGTGGGCACACAGCGACCAGGAGCCTGTGCGCAGCACCCCGGGGAGTTGCCGCAGTGCGTCCAGATCCAGCCGAAGATCCTGGTCGGGCAGGGCGCGGCGCAGCCGCTCGACATCGGCGGCGGGGTCGGCCAGGCTGGGCGGGGCCAGGCTCAGTTCCAGGCTCCTCACCAGCGGGTCCAGCGGCAGCGGCTGCGCGGTTGCGCTGCTCGCCACGTCGGCGCGCACCACCGCTGCCAGGGAGCGCGGCGCGACCTCGACCGTGCAGTCCGACAGGGCGCGGAGCTGACAGGCGCGTTGCCATTTCTGGCGTTTGGCCCCCGATCCGTCCGGTCCGGCGGCGGGCGCGGTAAGCCCGATCTGCTCGACGTTGCCATCGACGACCAGGACCGAGCAGGTTCCGCAGGTGCCGCGGCCGCCGCAGGCGCCGACGATCCGCACCCCATTGCGCCGCGCGCTCTGGAACAAGGTGTCGCCGGCCTGGGCGGTGATGACGCGTTCCAGCTGCGCAAAGCGCAGTTGGTGGCCTGGCGGGGCATCGACAACGCGCGGATTCCGGGTCATGGTGGGCGAGCTTTCCAGGAGCGGCTGTGAGCCCTGGGTCAAGCCGTTTCAGCCGAGGCAAGCGCCCGCAAACGCACACCGCACCTGGCGCGCGAGTTGCAGGTGTCGCAACGTGACCAGGAGCTCGCGGGCAAGTTCATGCCCACGCCCAGCACCATCGAGGTCGACTTCATCGGGTGCATCAGGAAGCCTGCGCCCAGACTGATGCCGATGCTGTCGGCGCCTGCCAGGCGCAGGACGGCGCCTTGGGCCTCCAGCGCCAGCCCGGGGTCGCCGGCGCGCAACTCGCCGCTCATGGACAGGCCGCTGCGGCCGACCTCGGCTTGCATGCGATCCTGGGCCCGGCGCGAGATATCGAAAAGCAATTCGTTGCCCAGTTCGTCCAGCGCCATGGCGAGGGAAGCACGTCGCTGCGCGAACAACTCGCTGACGCGCCGCTCCAGGGCCGGGCCCAGGGTGCACACCCCGCAGGCCAGGGCCGTCAACTGCCCCGAGGCCGGCAGCAGCCAGGGCGCCTCCAGCGATTCGCCGCCTGCCTGCAGCAGTGGCGCGGGTGGGGCCTCCAGGGTCACGATGTGGTAGCTGTAAGCCGCGTTGACGAGGGCTTCGTCGCGCGCCATGGCCAGGGCCTGCGCGCGCCGGCGATTGCGCGCCGGCGAGGGCCGCCCGTTCAGCGGCGCCGCCTGCGCCTGGCGCAGGATGTCGAAGCCGAGGGCGACTGCCATGGCTTCAGCCTGCGTATTTGCGCGCCGCGTCGAACATGGCCCGCACGTTCGCCACCGGGGTTTCATCGGGGATGCCGAATGCGCAGTCGAGGATCAGCTTGCCGCCCTTGTGGAAGACGTTTTCGGCCAGATGCTTCACGGCGGCGTCCACTTCATGCGGCTGGCCGGTGGTCATCATCGAGGGCGACAGATTGCCGCGCAATGCCACCACATCGCCCAGGACCTCGAAGGCCTTGACCATGTCGGTGCGCTCGAACCAGTAGATGCACTTGCCCGCCGGCACGTCCTTGATGATCTCCAGCCGCTTGGTGCAGTCGGCCTCCCACAAGGGCATGGGGATCAGCCCCGCGTCGATCAAGCCGATCAACATCTTGCGAAACGGTGGCCACCAGAACTCGCGGAACTGCTTGTCCGACATGAATGCGTCGGGCGCCCAGTGGATCGGGATGAACACGATCGGGTTGCCCGACGACTTGCCATTGGCCACCGCCATGCGCGTCAGGAAGATCGACGCCTTGTCGAGCATTTGCAGCAGCTTGTCCCGGTGCCGGTAGATGTCGGTCATCATGCCGCGGGCGCCGCGGAAGTAATCTGCGATGAAGTCGTAAGGCGATACCGCGGCCGAGCCGTTGGTCACCGGATAGCCGAGCTGGGTCATGCGGTCGGTGAACGCCACGTGGTGCTGCATGAAGCGATGGGCTTCTTCGGCTGCCTTGAAGACCTTCTCGAAGGACTCGCGCACGCGGGGCTTGGCGAACGAGCGGATGCCGGCAACCAGGCGGAAATAATGCAGGCCTGGAAAGATCGGCAGTTCCTCGAAGCCCTCGAAGGCGCTGGCCACCCGAGGCAGGTAGGTGTGCAGGTAATAGCCGGTGGGGTCGAACAGGAAGTCGTCGTATTCGTCGGCCTTCATGTACTCGCGGTCGAGGTACTGGAAGGGCTGGTTGTCCCCGACGCCATGTCCGGGCCATTGCAGTTGCTTGTAGCCCAGTGCCTCCAGCGTCGGTCCCGAGGTGGTCGACAGCAACAGTGTGCTGTAGACATCCGGATCGAATTCGAGCACCGCGCGTTCCGCGATCTCCTTGGTCAGTTCGTAGTCGTACATCAAGTCGCGGCAACTGACGCCAGCGTATTTGCCCATCCAGAAAGTGGCATACATGGCCACCGGCATGCGGTCGGGCTGCTTCAGCGCGACGCAATCCATGATGCGCTGCCAGCGCGCGTCGTAGGCGGCCTTGGCGACGGCCGTCTGTTCCAACGGGGCGTTCACGCCGCTGCCCCCATCCAGTTTTTGCACAGGTTCACGGCCTCCACGGCGTTGACGCCAAAGGCATCGGCGCCCGTGTAGGCGCGCACCGTTTCGTCGATCTGGCCACCGCCGATCATGATCTTCAGCCCGTTGCGCCGGCCGGCGCCCTCGATCGCGGCTATGGTTTCCTTCATCGAGTCGAAGGCCAGAGTGAGGAAGCCCGACAGCCCGACCACGTCGGGCTTGAACTCATCGATGGCGCCGAGGAAATTGGCTATCGGTACGTCGATCCCGATGTCCTTGACCTCGAAGCCGTTGATGTCGAGCATGAAGCTCACGATGTTCTTGCCGATGTCGTGCAGGTCACCGTGCACGGTGCCGATCAGCACCTTGCCGAGCTTCTTGCTCGCCTCGCCGGGCTTGACCTGGATCAAGGGCTTGGCGATCGCACCGATGGTTTCGAGCATCTCGCCGGCCAGTACCAGCTCGGGCAGGAAGTACTCGCCGTCCTCGAAACGCTTGCCGACGATGTCCATCGCGCAGCGGCACAGTTCAAGCACCCGCACCGGGTCCTTGCCTTCCTCGAGCAACATGCGCTTGGCCGAGGCCAGCGCGTCGTCCTCGTTCATGTCGGCCATCCATTCGACGAGTTGGCGCTCTTCGTCGTTCCAGTCGCTCATGGGCTTGTCTCCTCGGGCGTGGCTCCGGGCTTGCATAGCGGGCTGACCCTCGAATGCGCCCCGGAATCCATTCGAGTGAATCTCACCGTAGCCCCATTTAGTTGGCATGTCAACCAATTGCGATCAAGCGTTTGCGTTGACCCGTCTAGTGGTTAACCCGCTCGTCGACAGGCATGTCAGGAACGCTCGGACGGAGCCGCGGCGCTATCGGTTCATCCGCGTCTTTCAGCGCAGGCCGACCGCTATGGCGTCACTCATGCGCGTCCTCGGCGCGACGAGAGCGTCGGCGTGCGACGGCTTTCGGAAAGCGCTGCGCGACATAGCGCGCCGTGGCCTCTTCGACGGCCGGCAGGTTCTGGTGCAGGCGCTGGAGCAGGCCGATCAGGGTGTCAAGCTCTGCCGGAGCCAGCACTTCCACGAAGGCGCGCTCGCGCTCGAGCGCGATGCCGATCATCTGGTCGTGCAGCTTGCGACCCTTGGCCGTGAGCTTGGCGATGCGCAGCCGCCCGTCGGCATCGTCCAGCGCCATCGCGATCAATCCCCTGGCCTGCATGCGCTTGAAGCAGCGGCTGACCGAGGACTTGTCCATGCCGATGATGCTCGACACCCGTTGCGCCGAGATCGAATTCTCGATCGCCAGCAGCATCAGGCAGCGCCAGGTTTCGATTCCGACATCGAACACGTTCAGGTAGTGCTGCGACGCGCCGCGCATCAGCTTGGTGGCAATCCAGTTCAGGAACGCCGGCAAGTAGCGCTCGAGGTCTTCGACGCTCGAAATTTCGCGTCGGGGCGGTGTTACCGGAGCAGGTCGACGCGCGGAAAGCGCGATCACGGGTTCATCAAGCATGGACTGTCGGTTCGAGCGTCTGGGGGTGGTCATTCCGCTATGTTGTACTAGCAACCAGTTGAGCTTGCAACATATAGTGGCCATCCTGTGCTCGCCAGGAGAGAAGTCACCTGGATGAACCGCAGCGCGATCCAGCTTGCCCGGGCGGTTTCCGCGCACACCTCATCGCACCACCATCACCGCGCACTCGGCGTAGCTGATGATGCGGTGGCTCACTGAACCCAGGCGCCAGCGGTCCAGCGCGCCATGGCCGCGATGGCCCACCACGATGAGGTCCGCCTTGACCAGTACGGCATGTTCGAGAATCTGCTGCGCCGGGTGACCCACCATCATCTGGAAATGCGGCTTGACGCCGTACGGATCCCCGCGATGCTTGAGCCCGTGCAGCAGGCCCTTGTGGTAGTTGCGCGCATGCTCGATGACGGCCTCGGTCTCGACCTCGTCGCCGATTTCCGGCGCCTCGGCCACCGTGAGTACATGCAATTGCGCCTGGTAGCGCTGCGCCAGATCGACGGCGGCATCGAAGGCTTTGGATGACGGCTCGGAGCCGTCGAAGGCGAGCAGGATGTGCTTGATCATGATTCGGCCTCCTTCAATCTGGCGCCTTGCGGCGCATCGGCATCTTGCGTCACCTCCTTCAGGTGGCGGTGCGGGAAAAAGAACGCATTGGCGATCAAGGTCGGCACCACGGCACTGCCGACCACGGTGACGATCAGCAATGAATACTGCGCCTGATCGATGATGTTGTGGCTCAGCCCGAACAGCGCCGAGATGCTGCCGAAGGTCAGGCCCGTTGACATCAGCAGCGTGGTGTACATCGCATCGCGCCTGGGCGCGCCGAACAGCTTGGTCACGGGGTAGACGCCGACGAACTTGGTCGCCATCTTGGCGGCCAGCAGCACGATGAAGGCACCCAGGCCCGCAACCAGCGCCGGTACCGAGACGAAGGATCCGGCGCGGATGAAGTAGAAGGGAGTCAGCAGCCCGAAGGTCAAGGTCCGCAGCCGCCGGATCAGTGAATGATCCTTGCCGACAGTGCCGGCGAGCACCATGCCGATCATGTAGGCAGGCAGCACGGCTTCGCTGTCGGCCCAGGCTGCCAGCGCGCCCATGCCGAACAACAGCAGCAGCAGGAACTTGGCCTCCAGTTCGGAGGGCCTGTCGCCGTAGCGTTTGAAAAAGCGCGGCGTGACCCAGGGCAGGACGAAGAGGGTGGCGGCGCTGCCGCCAGCGAACACCAGCGTCTTCACGCTGAACGGCGCGAAGATGATTCCCAGCGCCAGTACGGTGCCAAGGTCGTTGACGAAGCACGCCGCGAGCAGGATCTTGCCGTAGCGCGTCTTGTTGAGCCCGAATTCCAGCATCACCGCATAGACCACCGCCACCGATGTGGTCGAAAGCGCGACCCCGGCGAGCCAGCTCGCCTGCGGTCCCCAGCGCAGCAGGTAGTACGCGACCGCAGTGCAACCGAAGAATGGCGCGAAGAATCCGACCAGGCCGATCGCGCTGGCCTCCTTCCAGTTCTTCCTGAACACGACAGGATCGAGTTCGGCGCCGGCGAGGAAGGTCAGCACGATCGCGCCCGTGCCCGAGAGGAACTTGATCCACGACTCGCCGGTGCCCAGGATGGCCTGGCCGAGCGCCGCCCCGATGGCCAACTGTGCCAGGATGCCGACGACGATTTCCGATAGCGCGGTCGCCACCCGCAACCAGATCGACAACAGCGTGGCGACCAGCGCCAGGCCCAGCCACAAGGCCGCGAGGGCCCAGGTTTCAGTCATGATGTGGTCCTCGTCAGTGCCCCCACCGCGGCGATCCCCAGACCGGTGAGCAGGAAGGAGCCGAACAGATGCACGCTGGCCGTGCCGGCTGCCCACAGGTACTCGCCGCGCTCGATCAAACCCACGACTTCGCTGGAAAAGGTCGAGAAGGTGGTCAGCCCGCCCATGAAGCCGGTGACCACCATGAGCCTCGCTTCGGGCGCCAGACCGGGGTGCCGGTTGAAGAAGGCGACGGCCACACCGACCAGGAAACCGCCCAGCAGGTTGGCCGCCAGTGTGCCCAGCGGCAAGGTCGGAAAAACGGGGTTCAATCGGGTGCCCAGCCACCAGCGCAGCCAGGCGCCGAGGGCGGCCCCGGTGCCCACCGCCGCGAAACCGTATGGTTCCATGCCGTTCCTTCGTTCGGTTCTTCTGGGTCGAACCGGAACGTTCGGTGTAGGCGGGGGCAAGGGTCGTGAATCAACGGCCTGCACCTACGCGCCCCGAAATGCTCCGGGTCTGCTCGTAGGCATCATCAGCCGATCGACGGATCGATCACGCGGTTCAAGGAGGAATGCCATCTCCTGTGTGGCAGTCTATCACCGGGCGCTGCCGCTGTGCACGCGACGGGCTGTTACCTTGCGGTTGCGGTTGCGGTTGCGGTTGCGGTTGCAAGCGGTCACGCCTCGGATATAGGATTGGTTTTGGAGCAAACGGCACCCCGCGATTACAGCGTCATGGCCACTTGTGAGGGAAACGCGCGATGCTGACAATCGAAATCCCGGGCTTGCAGGCGCTGCATCTGGAACACCTGGTCCTCGATTTAAACGGCACTCTTGCTTGCGACGGAATGCTGCTCGATGGCGTGTCCGGGCTCCTGCAACAGATGCGGGACGTGTGCGAGGCCCTGCAGTTGCTGCTCAACCCGTTGCGGCTGGCGGCCACCCTGAGAACCTAGTGGGGCCTTCTGCGGTGATCGTCCCGTGGTGCCGATCGGTGCGCCTATCAGTCTGGCGCACCCAGGGTGCCGAACTCAACGGCTATCTTGACGTAGAAGAGATGCACGCCCTCGGCCTTCAGCCGCTCGAACACGCGATCGGTCTCTTCCAGGCTCAAAGCCATGACGACTTCCACCGGCTGGTCCGTCAGCTCAAAAAAATGGGCGGAATGAATGCGGCCGTGATGCCCGAAGCCTTCGCCCGCGGCCATGAGGGTGGCGCCGCGCAGGCCCAGTTCTCGCGCCAGGTGGATCAGCCAGTCGCCCATGGGCTTGCCCTTGTGCCGGTGGTCCTGTTGTGTGAAGAACGTGATTTGGTAGCCGTTCATGACCTGTCCTTTCCAGGCAAGGTGGCCGGGACAGGCCAATGCCTGCATACCCGATCACGGGTTTGACGCAGGCATCATCAGCAGCGCGTCAGCGCGTGCGGTTCAAGGAGGAATGCCATCTCCCGCTGCTAACTCTAGCAGACCGTGACCCGCCAGTCACCGGGCGCAGGGCCCGGCCTTGGCGCTGCATTACCATTCATCATGACCTCCCTCTTTTCCTTTGGCGAGCGCCTGGAAGGCTATGGCGTCCCGGTGCTCAACGAGCGGGCCGTGCGTGCCGCCGCCGGCATCGTCTTCTTCTTCGCGATCGTCTCGTTCATGAACGCCTGGCTGATCGGCAATTTCCAGCCGACGCGGGTTTTCGTGATTGCGTTCCTGATCGACTTCACCCTGCGCATCTTCGTGAACCCGCGCTACGCACCGAGCCTGATTCTGGGCCAGTGGGTGGTGCGCAAGCAGCAGCCGGAGTACGTGGGCGCGCCGCAGAAACGTTTTGCCTGGGCCATCGGCTTCGTGCTGGCGCTGACCATGCTGTACCTGGTGGTCATCAAGCATGTCATCGGGCCGATCAACCTGATCGTCTGCGCGGCGTGCCTCGTGCTGCTGTTCTTCGAGTCGGCCTTCGGCATCTGCATCGGCTGCAAGGTCTACAACCTGTTCAACAAGGACCAGGCGCAGCTGTGCCCCGGCGGGGTGTGCGAGGTCGACCCGGCTCCGGGCGCAGGGGGCAGTCTGGCGCAAGGCGTGGTCGTGGTCGCGTTTGCCGGCCTGGTGGGTGCCGTCGCGATCTGGGTCGCGGGACACAACCCGTATGCCGCAGCTCTGCAAGTCAGCGCGGCGCCCACGCAGCAAGGCGCGATCGACCCGGCCGAGGCCGAGCGCTGCAAGGTGCCCGACTTCGCCAAGGCGATGGGTCATGAAGAAAAGTGGAAGCTGCACAACAACTGCAAATGAGCCCTCGCAAAGAAGAGACCATGACCCTTACCCTTGCACGTAGAACCTGGCTGGCCGCTGCCGCAGGATCTTGCCTGACATTCGCACTGAGCACTGCGTGGGCGGCGCCACCGGTGGTGGAAATCATCGCTTTCGCGCACCCTCCCGTCCAATCGGCGCTCAAGCCCTTGCGTGACTCGCTCGCCCGTCAAGGCGCGAAGGTGCGCGTGGTCGAAATCGACATGGAAACGCCGGAAGCCGAGCGCCGTCTGCAGGCCGTCGGGCTCAAGGGACACATCCCGGTGGTCATCCTGGTCGACGGTCAGTACCGGTACCAGCGCGCCGATGGCAGCACGGTGGAGTTCGTCGATTTTCCGTCGGGCCCGGGGACGCCACCCGGCGTGAAGGGCAGCTGGTCGGCAGCGGACGTGGACGCGGTCCTGAAGACGCGCCTGCCTTGATGACTGGAGCCAGCTTCGACCCCTGCCCGACATCGCACGCTGCTTCCTGCGAAGCACCCGATGCGTCTCGTTTTCGTGATGACAAAAAGGAACTGAAGTGAATCGTCGTGACTTTGCAATCGGCCTTGGTGCCGCACATTTGATTACCCGCACTGCATGGGCTGCCGCCGACCCCATCGAGGGCAAGGATTACGCCCGATTGCAGCAGCCGGTGCGAGTTGCCGTGCCAGGCAAGATTGAAGTCATCGAATTTTTCGGTTACTGGTGTCCGCATTGCTTTCATCTGGAGCCCAAGCTGGAAGCTTGGGTCAAGACATTGCCTGCGAATGTGAATTTCCGGCGTATCCCTGTGGCCTGGCAGCAGGCGCAAGCTCCATTTCAACAGCTCTTTTTCGCGCTGGAGATCGTGGCCGTCGGAAGCGACATCCACCAGAAGGTCTTCCAGGCGGTGCATGTGCAGCATATGCGCCTGGACAGCGATGCCGGGGTTGCGGCTTTCGCCGCCGCCAACGGCATCGACAAGGTCAAGCTGGCCAATGCGATGAAGGGATTCACCGTGGCTGCGAAGATTCGAGCAGCAAACCAGGCTTCCGCAGCTTATCAAATCGAAGGAGTGCCGACGTTCGCGATCAATGGTCAGTTCCTGACTTCTCCGGAGCAGACCGGTGGCGAAGATCAAGCGCTTCGTGTGGCTGAAGCGTTGATTCGAAAGGCCCGAGTCACTCGCTGACGCCCTTGTCTTCTGTCAGTGCGGAACGCTCAATGACATCGCGGCAGCTTGAGCCAGCACAGGGCGACGACTCATCGCCTGAGAAAGTCAGTTCTTGCCTGAACTGTGGCACGCCGGCACCGGGAAAGTTTTGCCCGGAGTGCGGCCAGGAAACGGTCAGGGAGCTGCACACCTTTTCGGAGTTCTTTCACAGACTGATCGCCCGGTACCTGACCCGGGAGGGCCAGCTCTGGCAAACGCTGTCGAAGCTCTTCATCGCCCCGGGTGCACTGACGGTGGAGTACCTGGCAGACCGACGGGCGCCCTACCTGCGGCCGTTCCAGCTTTATCTGATGGCCAGCGTCATCGTATTCGCGACCGTGCAGTTCTTCGGGCTGAACCTTGGCTTGCGGTTCTACGCAGACCATGGCGTTCATATCCTGCGGAGCACACGACTGCCCGTGGATGAAGGCCCCGAACAGGGTTTGCGACCGGGGCCGGTGCAGATCATCCTCGACCACTTCGATACTCCGGCTGTTCGCCGCTTCGGGGCCATGTCACCCGAAGAGCGGTTCACGTTCCTGCGGGCACGACGGGCTCCGTATGTGTCCTACTTCGTGCTGTTTCTGGTGCCGGCCTTCGCACTGACGCTGGGGATCTTCTACCGCAATCGACGGCGACGTTACGCCGAGCACCTGGTCTTCGGTCTGCACTGCCAGACCTTCCTGCTCTTTATTCTGCTGGTTGAGGCGAAGCTGCCCACTGTCCTGGCCGACGCGTTGTCGTTCTGGGTGATCGCCTATTTCACCATCGCCCTGAAGCGCGTCTACGGCGGCACGTGGACCGAGACTCTGGGCCGCGGGTCACTCATATTGGCGCTGTACTTCGCGATCTTCTTCGCTGCGAACCTTCTGCTGGTCTTTGCGCTCCTGTCGCTGTAGCGCAGGCGGCCGTACTGCCTGCAAGCCGATTCCGACAGCTGCAGTCACGGCCTTGCCATTCCGAGATCCTCCATGAACTCCTTGGCAATGTCCCCGCGCAGATTCTCTGCCAATCCGGTCAGACCGTCGGTCAGGTAGCGGGCATCGTAGCCTCTGGTACGCAGGTAAGCCATGGCGATAGCCGAGCGGTCCTTATGGGGGCAGGCGGTGACGATGATCTTGTCCTTGGGCAACTCCTTGAAACGCGCGGGTAGCTCATTCAACGGAATGAACAACCCGAATCCCATTTTCCAGGCCTTTGTTTCTTCCGGAAAACGGATATCCACCAGCACCGCCTTCTTTTCTGCCAGCAAGGTGATCAGCCTCTTGCTGTCAATCTTCATGTCGGCACGGGTTTCGTAATCGAATCGGGTGAGAAAGCCATCGAACGCCGACTCCTGCGCCGATGCCAGGGAGACGCAGATCAGCAGAAGTGGTGCACACAGAAAAACTGCTCGTTTCATCGGATGTTTCCTCTCGAGACTCATCAAACTCCAGATGACCGTCAAAGGCTGATGACTGTCGCACCTTCGAGCGCAAAGCGAATGAACGCATCGCGAGCGAATTCCAGCCCAAACCCCAGATTCGTGAACATCTCCGCCTTGCCCATCATCTCGACGGTCTGCTGACAGACATAGACGGGCAGGCGTTCGCACCGAACTCGGCTCAGCAGCTCGGGTCTGCACCACTCGCCCCTCAGGCCGCCAGCCATTGTTCGATCTTGTCGCGGCTGGGCACGCCGCCGGCGTGCACCACCTTGCCGTCGATCACGACGCCCGGCGTGCTCATCACGCCGTAGCCCATGATGTCGCGCAGCTCCTCGACTTTGCCCAGGGTGATATTCACGCCCTTGGCCTTGGCGACCTGTTCGATGAGCGCGATCGTGTTCCTGCAGTTGGCACAACCGGTGCCCAGTACCTTGATGTCCATGGAAGCTCCTTGAGAGGGGAAGAGGGGTTGAAACTCAAACGGTCGGTGCGGCCGGCTCGAACAGCAAGGCGCGCATGCGCTCGCGCTCAGCCACCGTCGGCCAGCCGGCGTCGGCGGGTGCCGCGACCGACTCGACCTGGCCCTGCGCGTCGATGCGGACCAGGCCGTAGGTTTCGTTGACCACGGCATCGGGTTCGCCGTCATTCAGCCGTACATACCAGTCGGCCAGGCGCAGCGTCTGGCCGGCCAGCATCGGTGCGGTGGCCTCGTGGCGGGCCAGCGCCACGTACAGCGCGTGCGGCACCGCGTGCACGCCGCCGGCATCGTCGATCAGGAACACGTAAGAGGCATGCTCGCCATCGACATGGCGCAGCGTGCGGCCCGAGGCGTCCACGGTGCTGTAAACCGGCGCAAAGCCGCCGCCCGGCGTGCGGAAGTTGGTGGTCTGCCCCTGGTACAGGCGTGCCGCCACCCACTGAACTTCGCCGCCATAGGCGTAGGCACGCAGGTCGAACTTCATCGTCTGCGCGGTGTCGTCGTCTTCGATCAGCCGCTCACCCGGCGGCACGATGGCCTGCGCCACGTAGTCGCCGGCCAGGATCTCCTGCCAGACCCGCCGCGTGAGCTTGTCGCCGCGGTAGGCGGCGCGGCTGCCGTAGCCGGCCACCGGCTTGAAGAACAGGCCGCGGCGTGCCGCCCACAGGCGCTCGGCATCGGCGGCATTCACCACCTCGGCGTGCGGCACGTTCTCCAGCAAAATCTGCCGGGTTGCTTCGGGCACGCCCAGGGACTGCAGCCGCGCGGCATCGCTGAAGAGTGCCAACTGACGCTTGTCCGCGTACAGCGCATGCGCCTGCGGGTGCGGGGTCAGCACAACGCCTTGCTGCAGCCACGCGTCGCGCAGAGCAGCGTTGCCCGGCTGTTCGAGGTAGAAGTCGGTGAGCCGGTTGTAGACCAGGTCGATGGCCAGGTCGCCATGCCACAGCACGCCATCGCGCCATTGCAGTGCCGCAGGGTCGGCAATCACGGCGTTCAGGCCGTGCCGCTCGAACAGCCGCTGGAACAGCAGAAACTCCGCGTAAAGGTATTGCTGTTCCGGCACCATATCGACGATGGCGATGCTCGCCAGCAGCCGGGTGTGGCCGGCAAGGCGCCATTCGCGGCGGAACATGTCGACGATGCGCTGCTCGAAGGCAGCCACACTCGCCAGTGTGGGCACCATCGTGTCCATCGCCAAGCAGCAGCTGCGCTGCGCCCGCGCCAGCACCGCATTGAGCATGGCACCGCCGGCGTTGGTGTTGATCTCGATGAGCCCCAGGTGGCCGTGGTCGAGGTGGAAGTCGTAGCCGTAGCACACGCCCTGTGGGCCCGTGTCCACGCCGGGTACACGGGCGATGGCCGGCGCGGCCGCCAGCACCTGCTCGCGGTAGGCCGGCAGCGCCACCACCGATTCGACGGCCCGCACCACCTGCGCGATGCGCTGCAATTGCGCCGCCGCCACGAATACCGGCTGCGCGGCAAAGACCGACGGGCAGCGTTCCCGCACCAATGCCGACAGGCCGGGCTGCCCGAGTTCGGTGTCCAGGGCGTGTGCCAGCGCTTCGCGGTCGAGGCTGAAGCAGAAGCAGTCCTGGTTGAGCTGCTCTATCGTTGTCGCGGGTGTGGCAGTCGTCACGGTGGTCAGAAAGTGATGACGGTGGCCAGAGCGGCAGGGTCGTTGTGGAAGAGGTGGAGAACGAGTCTGGACATCAGGTGCTCTCGCGGCGGTGATCGCGAAAACGCGTCACTGCGGCGCGCCGACGAGGCCGGCGGTGAGTTTTCGCGCCACCGGTGCAAGGAAGAAGATCACCGGCACGCCCACCACATAGGCGATGACGAAGGCCTTCATCCAGGTGAGCAGGAAGGCATCCGAGTAGCCGACGTTGACCAGCGTGATGACGAAGGTCATCACGAAGATCATCATCGCCCCCATCAGGAGCGAGAACACGAGGTGAAATTTCTTCTGCGGGTTCATGGAAGTCTCCAGGTGTCGAAAGGTTGAAAGTCGAGATGAAGAGGTGCAATCAAAGGACCGCGTTGAACACGAAGCCCACGATCAGGATGCCGGTGGCGACCACGCCGACGAAGGTGGCGATCAGGCGCACCTTGAGCACCTTGCGCAGGATGATCATCTCGGGCAGCGACAGCGCGATCACGCTCATCATGAACGCCAGCACCGTGCCCAGCGCCGCACCCTTGGCCAGCAGGGCCTGCACGATGGGGATCACACCCGCGGCGTTGCTGTACATCGGAACACCGATCAGCACGGCCAGCGGCACCGACCACCAGGCGTCCTTGCCCATGAACGACGCCATGAAGTCCTGCGGCACCCAGCCGTGGATGGCCCCGCCGATGGCGATGCCCACCAGGATGTAGGGCCAGACCTTGCCGACGATCTCGCGCACGCTGGCCATCCCGGCATCGATGCGCTCGCCGAGCGTCATCCGCGCTTCACCGGCCGCGGCCTGGATCCTGGGCATGTCGCGCACCCAGTCTTCCAGGTAGGGCTCCATCTTCAGGCGGCCGATGACCCAGCCGGCGACGATCGCGACCGTGAGGCCCAGTCCCATGTAAAGCAAGGCAATCTGCCAGCCGAACATGCCGAACAGCAGAGCCAGCGCCACCTCGTTGACCATCGGGGCCGAGATCAGGAACGAGAAGGTCACACCCAGCGGAACACCCGCTTGAACGAACCCGATGAACAGGGGCACGGCTGAGCATGAGCAGAACGGCGTGACGATGCCCAGACTGGCGGCCATCACGTTGGCAACGCTTTCGGTCTTGCCGGCCAGCAGCGCCCGGGTGCGCTCGGGTGTGAAATACGAGTTCACCATCCCCATCACGAATACCACCGCCGTGAGCAGCAGCAGCACCTTGGGCGTGTCGTAGAAGAAGAACTGCAGTGCACCGCCGAGGTGAGTGTCGCGGTCCACCGGCAGGGCCGCCACCAGCGCCTCGGACGCCGGAATCAGCGCCTGGTACAGCGCCCACCAGGCCAGCGCCGCGAGCGCCAGGAAGACCCGCGGATGCTGCCGGGGCAGCTGCAGGGTCCGTTGCGATAGGGTCAGTTCGGTCATTTCGGGTCTCTCCACTTCAGGGGACGAACAGACCCCCAAAAGGCTTCACACCTGTCCAGGAAACGGGTCCCCGTCCTTGCGGCACGGGGCCGCGGCACATGAGAGGCGACGCGCCCATCTGCCTTGGAGAGCGTCGATGAAGAAAACATTGTGGCAGGTGTGGCGACGTGGGTGAGCCGAAGTGCGTCGGAGGATGGATCGATATTGGGAGGCAGGACAGGTCCGGGAGCATCGCTCTACCCAGGAGAGGCGCTTGTCCGGCCGAAGGGTTCCGCCGAGCGCGGCACGCCGCTGATTCCGGAGATGCGGACCTTGAAGAGAGCGGACGGTTGGTCGTGGCACGGCCAATGAGCACGCGACTGAACATGAACTCCAGGCAATCGTCATGTATTAATCCTCTGGACAGCTCAGCCGATACACGCAGACCAGCAACTTCAGAACGCTGGAGTCGGCGATGCTGTAAAAGATGTGCTTGCCTTGGTGGCGGGTCTTGACCACCCCCTCGCGGCGCAGAACCGACAACTGCTGGGAAAGCGTGGGCTGGTAAATCTTCAGGCGCTTTTCCAAGTCGTTGACGCACATCTCACCGTGGGTGAGCTGGGACAGCAGCAGCATGCGCTGCTCGTTGGCGAGGAGTTTCAACCTGCCAACCGCTTGGGCGGCCGCTTCTCGTATGAGATTGGGGTCCAGGCGTTGCGATCGCATCAGTTCGGTCATTTCGGCTCTGTCCAGTTCAGAAGACGAACAGACCCGCAAAAGGATGCACCCCGTCTAGGAAATCGATCACTATCCTTGCGGCAGCGGCCGCGGCACATGAGAGGCGACGCGGCCATCGGGCTCGAAACGCACCTGGCACGCCTGCGACATTCGCTCGCGCAGCCGCTGCCGGGCCCGCAATAGGCGCGACTTGACGGCCGGCAGGCTCAGCCCCTGGGCCTGCGCAAAAGCGCGCTGGGTCTGGCCCTCCAGGTCGCAGGCGCGCAGGATGGCGGCGTCCTCGGCCGGCAGCTCGCCGAGCGTACGGGTCAGGCAGTCGGCCAGCGCATCGATCGGGGCCACCGGCTGCGCGTCCAGCGGAATGATGGCGGCCAGTTCATCGGTCAGGGGTTCGTGCGGGTGCGCTGTGCGCAACCGGTCCACCAGGGCATTGCGCGCCACCTGGAACAGCCAGGCGCGCGGGTTGTCCAGCGCGCAGAAGCCCTGGCCCTGACGCATCGCCTTCACGAACACGTCCTGCAGCAAATCGTCGGCGGCATCGCTGTCCGACAGCCGGTGCCGCAGATAGCCGCGCAATTCGGCCTCATGAGCCTGCCAGGCGGCGGCCACGCAGGAGAACGGGGCGGTTGGAGGCTGCGAATCGCTGTTCATGCCGTCAAGCGGATGCATCGTGGCATTGTTCATCGCGCCTTACCGAGTTCGTACCAGCCTTTGCTGGAATTGACGATGCGCACCACCATCAGCATCACGGGCACTTCGATCAGCACCCCGACCACAGTCGCCAGGGCCGCTCCGGAGTTGAAGCCGAACAGGCTGATCGCCGCAGCCACGGCGAGTTCGAAGAAGTTGCTGGCGCCTATCAGCGCCGACGGGCAGGCAACATTGTGCGATTCGCCCACGCGCCGGTTCAGCCAATACGCCAGACCCGAGTTGAAGAACACCTGGATCAGGATCGGCACCGCGAGCATCACGATGACCAGCGGCTGCCTGAGGATCGCCTCGCCCTGGAAGCCGAACAGCAGGACCAGTGTGGCCAGCAGTGCCGTGATCGACCAGGGGCCGATCGTCGCAAGCACGGAATGAAAGGCGATTTGCCCACGCCGCAGCAAGGCCCTGCGCCATACCTGGGACAGGATCACGGGAATGACGATGTACAGGCCGACTGATATGAGCAAGGTATCCCACGGCACGGTAATGGAAGACAGGCCGAGCAGCAGCGCGACGATGGGCGCGAACGCGAACACCATGATCGTGTCGTTCAGCGCCACCTGCGACAGCGTGAACAACGGGTCGCCGTTGGTGAGCCGGCTCCACACGAAGACCATCGCGGTGCACGGCGCAGCCGCCAGCAGAATCAGGCCGGCGATGTAGCTGTCGAGCTGCCCGGCGGGCAGGTAGGGTGCAAAGACCTGGCGGATGAAGATCCAGCCCAGCAGCGCCATCGAAAACGGCTTGACCGCCCAGTTGATGAACAGCGTCACGCCAATGCCGCGCCAGTGCTGGCGTACCTGGTGCAGCGCGCCGAAGTCCACCTTCAGCAGCATCGGGATGATCATGACCCAGATCAGCAGGCCCACCGGCAGGTTGACCTGTGCGATCTCCATGCGGCCGATGGCCTGGATGGGCCCCGGCAGCAGCTGGCCCAGCACGACCCCGGCGACGATGCACAGAAAGACCCACAGCGTGAGGTAGCGCTCGAAGACGTTCAAGGGCGCCGGTACGACGGTGGGGGCTTGCAGGGTGTGGGTGCTCATCGTCGTGTTCCTTAGTTGCGGCCGATCTCGGCCAGTGCGGTTTGCAGCGCAACACGTTCCAGGGCTTCCAACGGCAGGGCCAGCAGTTGCAGCATGCGGTAGCCTATGGCCTGCCGCGTCAGCTCGAACGCGCGGCGTCGTCCTTCGTCGCCGCCCTGCGCATTGGAAGGATCGGCATAGCCCCAATGCACTTTCACGGGTTGGCCGCCGCTGCCGCCAAAGAAGACCGGACAGGTTTCGGCGGCCGCGCTGTCGCACACGGTGATCACGATGGACAGCGGGGGAGCACCTTCGGCGCTGAATTCATCCCAGCTCTTGCTGCGGTAGCCACTGGTGTCGACGCCGGCGTCGGCAAGCACCTCGAGCGCGAAGGGGTTGATGCGGCCGCTGGGCGCGCTGCCCGCGCTGTGCGCGCGAATGTCCTTGCCGAGCTTGGCCGCCCAATGATTGAGCATGCCTTCGCCCAGCACGCTGCGAGCCGAGTTGTGTGTGCAGAGAATGAGAACGTGGGTGGTCATGGGTTCAAGCCCTGGTTTGGCCGATACGATCGATTTCCCGCTGCAGCGACAGGCGAGCGAGCTTGTCCAGCGGCAGGTTCAACATCAGTTGAATCCGCCGTTTGAGCAGCAGTGCGGTATCCATGAAAGCCTTGGCCTTCTGTTCTTCACTGCCTTGAACGGCAGCGGGATCAGGTATGCCCCACTGGGCCGTCACGGGGTGACCCGGCCACACCGGACAGACCTCGCCGGCGGCTCTGTCGCATACCGTCAGCACAAAGTCGAGCGCCGGCGCTCCCGGCTGGGCAAACTCATCCCAGGACTTGCTCCGAAAACCATCCGAGCGGATGCGCAGCTGCTTGAGCGTTGACAAGGCGAGGGGATTCACAACGCCATGAGGGTGGCTGCCCGCGGAGTAGGCGTTGAAGCGACCCTCCCCGAAGTCTGCCAACAGGCCTTCGCCCAGTATCGAGCGAGCGGAGTTGCCTGTGCAGATGAACAGAACGTTGTAGACCTTGTCACTCATGGCTGGCCTCAGCGGCACGACGCGCCACATGGGGATGCACACGAAAACGCTTCATGGGATCTCGCAATTAACAGCTTGTGCAGTCAGGGGCCTTCACCGTCTCGCAGGCCGCACCCTGGCAGCAATGGGCGGTGAGGTAGGCCAAAAGCGCATTCATGTGCGTCAGCGAAGGCCGGTAGATCAGGGTGCGGCCAATCCGCTCCTGGGAAACCAGACCGGCGTGCAGCAGTTCCTTCAAATGGAACGAGAGCGTCGAGGGGGCTACGTCCAACGTGACAGCCAATGCGCCCGGCGTCATCCCTTGGGGCCCCGACCCGATCAGCGTCCTGAAGATGCGAAGGCGCATGCCTTGCGCCAGAGCGGCCAGTGAGACAACGGCACGAGTTTCATCCATATTTCCAATTCTATAGAAATATGGAATTGACGTCCATCAGGTCTTCAGCCGCAAAGCCCCCAGGTAATCGCGCTTCCCCAGGGGGACGCCCTTGGAGCGCAGGATGTCGTAGGCGGTCGTGGCGTGGAAATAGAAGTTCGGCAGGGAGAAGGACAGCAGGAACCCTTCGGCCGTGAACAGCAGCTTGTTCTTGCGAAATTCGAAGACGATCTCGGCGCCTTCACGGGCATTGATCGCCTCCGGCTGGTATTTCTGCAGTGCCTCGCGCGTCTGTCCCACCAGCGCTTGCAGCGCGGCGTAATCGTGTTGCGGCAGCTCGCCCGGCGGCCGGAAGACACCGCTATCGATGGCCTCGATCGCCCCAAGGGAATGATGCACAACCGACTGGATCTGGAAGCGGAACGGCAGCATGTCGGGGAAAAGGCGTGTCTCCACCATCCCTTCGGGATCGATGCCGTTTTCCCTGCAATGCGCCAGGCCCTTGTCCAGGACACCGCTGACCGCCGTCAGCGTCTGCAGATAACTCGGGACGCTTGCTTCATAGAGGGACAGGGTCATCGCAGCGCTCCTTTGCCGTTGGTGCTCGATACGCCCTCTCCCGCTGGGCTTTTGCCATATATTGGGCCGTTGGCCGCAGCTTGCCGGGGAAAGGAAGCTCGATTGTGGCTGAAGGCGACCATAGTCCGACCCGAAAGAAAAGAGGACCGCAATGACACAACTTCTATTCAAGAATGCCCGGATATTCGACGGAACCTCGGCCGAATGCGCTGAAGGCATGTATCTGCTGGTCGCCGACGGCCGGATCCAGGAGGTGTCGGACCGGCCGATCAGCGCGTCCGAGGCGCGCGTCATCGATGTTGGCGGCCGCACGCTGATGCCCGGAATGATCGACGCGCACATCCATGCCTTCGCCAGTGACGTGGCCGTGCAGAGGGTGGAGGCCATGGGCGAGGCCTACCGGACGGCGCACGCGCTGCGCATGCTGACTCACGCGCTCGATTGCGGCTTCACCACCGTGCGCGACATCGGCGGCGGCAACTACGGGCTGTATAAGGCTGCCGCCGATGGTCTCTTCGTCGGTCCGCGCTATTTCTACTCGGGCAAGATCCTGTCGATGACAGGAGGGCATGGCGATTTCCGCCAGGTCGAGGAGTCACCGCGCTATCAGTCCGTTTGCGGCTGCTCCAGCACGATCTTCAACACCGTTGCCGTGATTGCCGACGGTGTGGACGAGTGCATCAAGTCCACGCGCGAGCAGCTGCGACAAGGCGCCCACTGCATCAAGATCATGGGCTCGGGCGGCGTGGCCTCGCCCACCGATCCGATCTGGATGAACCAGTATCGCGAAGACGAGATCCGCGCCATCGTCAACGAATGCGTCGAGCGCCGCAGCTACGTTTCCGCGCATTGCCATCCCGCCAGCGCGGTGCGCCGCTGCGTGGAGTTCGGCGTGCGCAGCATCGAGCACGGCACGCTGATCGACGCCGAGACCGCCCGCTTCGTCGCCGAAAAGGGAGCCTACATCGTGCCGACCATGGTGATCATCGCTGCGCTGGTGGAACTCGGGCGCAAGCTGGGCTTCCCCGCGCAGAGCCAGGAGAAGGCCGAGTACGCGTGGAAGCAGGCCATCAGCGGCATGGACCTGATGCGCCAGGCCGGCGTCAAGATCTGCTTCGGCACCGACCTGATGGGCAGCATGTATGACCAGGAATGCCGCGAATTCACGTTGCGCAGCGAGGTGTTCTCGCCGCTGGAGATGCTGCGCCAGGCCACCTCGATCCCCGCCGGGATGATGATGCTGGAAGGCCAGATCGGCTGCATTGCACCCGGCGCCCATGCCGACCTGCTGGTGGTGGAAGGCGACCCGCTCAAGGACATCTCGCTGCTGGCCGCCAACGGCCGCAACCTGCGCACCATCGTGCGCGGCGGCGTCGTGATCCGGAACGAGCTGCTCTGACGCGGCGGCAGAGCGCGCTGGAATTTCGCCGTTTTCAACCTGTCGGGGGCCGCAATCCGGGCACCCCTCATGGCTTGTCTTCCGACACTAATGCGAGCAGACGAACCTGAGAACGACCGCGGCGTTCGTATCAGAGGGCACGGGACTCCAGCTACCGGCAGCTGTCTGCCCAACGATTGTTTTCCCGGTAGTCATCGGCCCATCGTGAGTGCTGAGAAAGCGGATCCTGCGCAGTTCCCCTTTGCAGTCGTACTCGTACTGACCGAACCGGGACAACTCGCCGTCCTTCTCCCTCACCTTGAGGTCGCGCATCTGCCATACCCGGCGCAGGTCGCCCTCCTTGAAGACGGTGGCGGGATCGAAGTAGTAAACCCCGGACGCGTTCTCGCCCGTCTTCACCCACTCCGCCCGTGCAGGAAGGACAACGAGCATCAGCAGCGCTGCCAGAACGATCCGCACATCCGCCTCCTCTTGTTGCTTCGCCTTCAGGGCCGGGCCAAATATACGCTCACCGTGCCGCTCGAGCGGCTTCGCAGGAGCTGGACCAGCGGCTAGAGCCGGTCGAGCAGCGCCTCGAAACCCGGGTAGTCTTCGCGGCGGATGACGACCTTGCGCGCAGCTGCCGACCAGGATGCACCAATCGCCAGCGTGGCGCAGAAAGCCTCGCGGTCGGTGATCCAGGTGCCGCCCATGAGTGTCACGCCGCGGGCGAACAGCGGGTCGGGCAGGCAGCCGGCACCGGGGCCGATCAGCGCGAAGCTGCGCGCTTGCGGGCAGGCCGCGAGCATGGTGTCCAGGCTGTCGTTGAGAAGCATGGTGCTGGTGGCGATCACCTTGTTGCAGGTAGCCAGTTCGCCCCGGTCGGTGGTGACCCGGTAGCCGCCGCGGTCGCCGGCCAGATCGGCCCGCAGTTCCACCACCGTGAGCCTGGCGCCCGCATTCACGATGCCTTTGACCAGCGGCGGGAACAAACCTATCATGCCAATGTGATCCGTGGCCTGCGGGGCCAGCATGCCGATCGAATCGGTGCTGGCGCCGGGCACGAATCCGGCGCGGTCGAACAGGCACCGCGTCAGCGCATTGACGGCGGCGAAGCCGAGTGCGCGGCGTGCCCCGGGGGCGCCGGTGAACCAGCGGGCCAGCGCCAGTGCATCAGCGCCTTCCAGACCCAGGCTGGGGTCGCCGCCATCGGTGACCAGGCGCTTTGTCGAAGCGTCCAGCAGCACATAGCTCAAGCCCAGGGAGCCGTCGTCGAGTTCGATGGCACAGAACTCGCCGGCCTTGGTATTGGCCATCGCCGCGGGCGGCAGATGGAGCGCGCGAACCCTGGGCAGCGGCGCGCGGGCAGCGAAGCGTTCGAGCAGGGCGACAAGTTCGTGAGCGACGTTCATGGAGTGGTTTCCCGTCATTGTCCTGGCTCGCCGGCGATGGCCTTGGCCGCGTCGGCTCCCGAGGCCGTGCGGTCGCGGTGGTCCGGGGTGCGCAGGGCGCCGGGGAAATAGGTCGCGGTCAGGCTGCGCGTGGCGCCCGGCAGTTCGGTTTCGCCCGACCCGTAGCGGCGCCAGTCGCGCATCCAGTAGATGTCGTCGGCGATTTCCAGGAATCCGACGGTCTCGCGGTCCCCGATCAGCACGCCCTGGATGCGCAGTCCCATTTCTTCCTTCGCGCGCTGGATCTGCGCGGCGACGGCCGGCGTCGCGCCGAACTCGCCGTCGGAAGCGATGAGCAGATCGGCGAGTTGCCAGTTGCGCTCGCCGAGTTTGTCCAGCGCCCGCTCCAGCGGCCCGGAAATGTCGGTGCCGCCGTGGAAAGTCTGGCCCATGAAGTCGGTCAGGCGCGCGATGCTGTCGCAGTCCACCGCGAGTTCGATCTCGACGATCTCCTCCGGTCCCGAGAAGGTGAACAGGTGGCAGGCGCGCTGTTGCGCGTGCGCCGTGCGGACGGCTTCCAGCACGACCGCCTTGGCAACGGCCTCGGCTCCGCCCTGCATCGAGCCCGAGGTGTCTACGCAGACCAGCATCGGGCCCATCTCCAGTCGCTTGTTCGGCACGCGCAGGGAACTCGGGCGCCAGGCCGGCGCCAGTTCGTTGGTCACGTCGCGTATGCGGTCGTCGTCTTCATAGCTCAGCAGTGTCCGTTCGGCATGGCGCGCATGCCAGACCAGGCGCAGGCGTGGATGGAGCAGCAACATCGCCTCGGCCGGCAGCATGCGCGCCACCCGCCCGGACCGGCGCACGCCCAGGGTTTCGCCCGGGTAGTCGGGCACCTGCACGATGCGCTCGACCTGGCGCATCGCCAGGTGCTCCTCCATGATCCGCACGTCGCTGCAATTCGAGGCATAGGGCTCGTCGGTCTCGCGCGCGCGCCCGAGTTGGCGCACGATGCGCGCCAGTTCGGGCAGCGCTTCGATCAGGCGCCGGGCGCGAACCACCTCCTGCCAGCCCCCGCTGCGCAGCAGCCCGCGCATCATGTCCCAGCGCGTGTTCTTCACCAGGTCGGCGTACTCGCCGAAGATCGCGGTCAACTCGTCCATCGTGCCGCAGCGCTCCTTCCAGTCCGCGGCAAAGGTGTCCAGCGCCAGGGTCGCGGCATCCTCTTCACTGTCCCCGCGGTCCATGTAGTCGACGATCATGTCCAGGTGGAAGCAGAGCGAGCGCAGCACTGTCTCGGTGAGCGCCGGCTCCCCGGCGCAGTGGCGCGGCAGATCGACGGCCGCCAGCACCGCGGCCACCCGTTGCGCCAGCGGCTGCGGCGGCCATCCGGCGTCGGCCGTGGCGAGGCCTTCGAGCAACGCACTGCGCTGGCGCTCGATGCCGGCCAGGCGCGGCACCAGCCGGCCTTGGGAATGGATCAAGCTCCACAGCCACAGGCCCCGCGGCAAGCGATCCAGCGGCGCCAGCGGCGCCTCGAGGCTTTCGTAGAGCAGGGACGTCTGCAATTCAACCATCCGCTAGCTCGGCAAGGCCGATACCGTCACCGGCTCGGGCACGTTGCCCGGATCCACCTCCCGGCGCGGCAGCGTCATGAACGCGTGTCGCGCTGCGATGGCGCGCAGCCGCAGCGCCTCGATGGTTTCGGCCGTCGCGGCCAGATTGGCGTCGGCCCGCGTTGCGAAGTCGCGGTCCAGCCAGATGCTCTGGCCGGTGTAGGCGGCGAGTTCGACACGGCGTGCCGCGATCGCTTCGGCGTAACTGGCGATGCGTGCGATCAATTCGTCGATCTGCCGCACCCGCGCGGCTATGTGGATGTTGCCGTAAAGGCGGCGGCGCCGATAGCTCATGCGCGTTGACTGGCTCGCGCCCTTGGCGTCATTCACACGGGAAGCTGGATCGGCGCTGAACCTCAGCCGACCGTTTTCGTCGTAGTCCAGGTCCTCGGCTTCCTGCTCGAGGGCGCCCTGCGCTTCGAAGGCCTCCACGACGCGTGTCAACAGCGGCGGCGCCATGCCGGCGTCGAGCCCCAGGCGACCGGTGAGCCATGCGGCTATCGCCGCCTGCCGCTCGAGGCTGGGCGCCACGCACCAGGGCAGCAGCCACAAGTCCCAGAGCGCGACGGCCGTGCGGTCCTCGCTGGCAGCAGCCACCTTGAGCAGCCAAGCCACCTTGACCCAGCGCCGGTCGGACACATAGACCTGTTCGCCGGCGAGCTTCTCCCGCAACTCGGCCAGCAGACCGACCACGTCGTCGGGCAGGATCACGGCGGCGGCAGCGGCTTGCAGGGCCGCGCGGTCGGCGTCGGTCAGTGGATAGTCGGGGGCGGGCAACTGGCCGCCGTCCAGGGCCAGCAGGCTCAGGAACCCGGAGGCCGACACCGGCCCCACCGGCAGGCGCATCAGGAAACGGTCGAAGAAAGCCTCCGCCACTTCGTCGGCGGGTACCTCGTTGGTGGCACCGATGACGCTGATCAGCGGGCAGCGCTCGCGCCCGGCCCCGTTGTCGAATTCGCGCTCGTTGAGCAAGGTCAGCAGCGCGTTGAGGATGGCGCTGTTGGCCTTGAACACCTCGTCGATGAAGGCGATGGTCGCCTGCGGCAGGAAGCCCGCGGTCATGCGTTCGTAGCGGTCCTGCTCCAGGGCGGAGATGGACAGCGGGCCGAACAGCTCCTCGGGCACCGTGAAGCGGGTCAGCAGGCGCTCGAAGTAGCGCGCCCCGGCGAACGCCAGGTGCAGGCGCCGCGCCAGTTCGCTCTTGGCGGTGCCGGGCGGACCGACCAGCAACGTGTGCTCGCCGGCCAGCGCCGCCAGGAACGCCAGCCGCACGATGCGACCGCGCTCGATGAGGCCCGCCTCCAGATGGTCGAGCAAGGACGTCAGGCGCTTGCGCAGACGGATAGTGGGAATCGCCGGCCGTGCTTCATTCATGTCTGAATGATAGCCACGGCCTGGCAGGGCGCGAGCCCCGTTGTTCACGACCTTATCGGGCCGGAACAGCGGGGAAGAGACGCACTGCCGCCAGCGTCTTGCATCGCCCGTTCGAGGTCAGCCGCTCAGGGCCGGGTAGTCCGTGTAGCCCTTTGCGCCGGGTGTATAGAACGTCGCCATGTCGGGCGCATTGAGAGCAGCGTCGGCTTTCATTCGCGCCACCAGGTCGGGATTGGCAAGGAGGGGGCGGCCAAAGGCGATGAGGTCGGCGCGCTTCTGCTGCAAAGCCTGCTCGGCGGTCGACCGGTCAAAACCGCCCGCGGCGATGAAGGTCCGCGCGAATGCACTGCGAAGCTGGGCCTTGAAGTCAGCCGGAACGGGCGGCGCCCCCATTGCCGAATGGTCGACCAGATGCAGATACGCAATTCCCAGTGCCGACAGCCTGCGGGCCAGATCCAGGCATTGTGTTTCCACACCTTCAAAGGGGCCGGTACTGTTGAAAACGCCGAACGGCGAAATGCGAATGCCAACCCGGTCCGCCCCGATCGCCTTGACACAAGCCTGGGTCACTTCGAGGGCGAAGCGGTTGCGCGCTTCCGGGCTGCCGCCGTAAGCGTCGGTACGCTGGTTGACATTGGCGTTGAGAAACTGTTCGATCAGATAGCCGTTCGCCGCGTGCAACTCGATGCCATCGAAGCCGGCCTGGATGGCGAGCCTGGCGGCGTGGGCAAATTCGGCGGTGGCCTGGGCGATATCGGCCGCCGTCATCGGTGTCGGGGCGGTGTGCGGTTGCAGACCGGACTGATCGGTCCACATTTCGCCCGGACAAACCTCCTCGTTCGGGCCGATCACCCGGCCACCAGCAGGAAGATTGTCCTGATGCGCCACACGCCCGGTGTGCATGAGCTGGACGAAGATCTTTCCGCCCGAGCGGTGAACGGCACTGGTGACCAGCTTCCAGCCGGCGGCCTGCTCTTCGTTGAACAGCCCCGGGATCCTGGCGTAGCCCAACCCGTTGGGCGATGGCGAGACGCCCTCGGTGATGATCAGGCCCGCAGTGGCGCGCTGTGCGTAGTACCCGGCCATCAGCGCATTGGGAATGTTGCGCTCGACAGCACGGCTTCGGGTCATGGGGGCCATGACGATCCGATTGGAAAGCCGGACAGCGCCAAGGTCACAGGGATCAAACAGCATCATTCTTCTTTCAAAAGCGAACCGATTGACGCAGCTTTCCTCAAAGGATCAGAGGCATCGGGTGGCGTCGGGTGGCGTCGCGGCCATTGTGCTTGCGATGGCTATACCGTTGAATGCCCCGACCTATGTGATGTGTGATAGGCGGCTGTCCGCTGTTTCAGGGCGGCCGCTTGAAATGAGCCCGTTTGCCGCAAGCTGATGTCGCTCTCCGTCTGATTCGGGCTGCCGCCCCGTTCCTGGTGTATTACTGCTGTCAAGGGATTTCCATGTTGATTCGTGTTATCAAGATTCTCGTTTTCATTGGGGCCGCCGCGGCTTTCGGCCTGGCCATGGCCCAGCCGGATCCGACCTTGAATCAGGTCTACGAGGCGGCACAAGCCGGCCGGATCGGCCAGGCTCAGGACATGATGAAGCAGGTATTGCGAGACCACCCCAAGAGCGGAAAGGCGCACTATGTGGAGGCTGAACTGCTGGCGCGTCAGAAACTGTTCGCCCAGGCCCGGCAGGAACTGGCCGTGGCGGAAAGCCTGAGCCCCGGCCTGCCATTCGTAAAGCCCGCCGCTGTGCAAGCGTTGCGCAGTGAGCTTTCGACGCCCGCGCCGGTGGCGCGCGAATTGGGCTCCCGGACCGCCGACGCAGCGCCCGTATCGTCACCTGTATCCTCATTTCCCTGGGGCTTGGCGCTGGGGCTCGGCGGCATTGCTGCGGTGCTGTTCGTGTTCATGAGGCAGCGGCGGCCCGCAGCGGGTGCCATGTCATCGGCAGCCTACTACCCGCCCGGGCAAGGTCCGCAGCCGGGCGCTGTGCCCGGCGCGCCCACCGCGCCCTATGGCCAGCCTGGATACGGTCAAGCGACCCCTGGCATGGGCAGCAATCTCATGGGCGGACTGGCCACAGGACTGGCAGTGGGTGCCGGTGTCGTGGCGGCCGAGACAATTGGGCGCCGGCTGTTTGGCTCCGATCACGCGCAGGGAATGCCGGCCGGCGGTGGCAATCAGGTTTTCCGGCTCGACGAAAATCAGCAGATGGGCGGGGACAACTTCGGCATCACCGACGGTGGTGGCTGGGATGATGGCGGATCGGCCGACCTGGGCGGCGGGGGCTGGGACAGCTGAAGACGGCTTCGAGGCAGCGCTCGCGACCGGTCAGGGCGGCGGCGCTGCCAAAGCCCGGACGACTTCATCGGCATCCTGGCGCAAGCTCACGGCCACACCCACGGCCAGGTCGAGACGGCGCAGCGCCCAGGGGGTGAGGTCGTCGGGAACCGGTTCGGGCCATGTCGGGCTCTGCCAGGCCATCTCCGACGGCCGGGCGGCAGCAGGGGCCCCGGGTGTGGCGACCAGCGTGGCCGCTATGGTCTTCGCAGCGTGCAGCAGGGGCTCGCGAATGTGCTCGGGATCGAGTTGTCCGCGACGCAACAGCAGCATTGTCTTGACGGCCGTGAGCTGCGCCAGTAACTGGTAGCTGTGCGCCAGCAGCCGGCCCAGCGGCGCCAGCGGCGGGCGCACGGCGCGCGGTTCCGAAAGCGATCGCTGAGTGGCCTGCACCAGCGCGGAGAGGCTGTCGTAAGCCTCTCGGCGTTCGAGCCGCCAGGCCAGCTCGGGCTCGTTGTCGACCGCCTTCAGTTGGCCCAGGCCCAGTGCCACGCGGGCATGGCGGGCCTGCGCCGACAGCGTCCGGGCCACCAGGCCCGGGATCTGGCTGCGCTCCCACGAGGGCAGAACGAAGCTGAAAACCCAGGCGATGGCGACGCCGATCAGCGTGTCGGCCATGCGCTCGACCACGTCGAAGGCGGGGCTCGTGCCGGCGTTGAGCAGATGCGCTTGCAGCAGGCCGAGCACCGTGGCCGCGACGGCCGTCACCAGATACTTCTTGATGGCGAAGGCGTGGGCCACGCCCTGCGCCAGCGTCACGGTCAGCAGCAGCATCCATGGCGGCACATGCCCCCACAGCAGCGCCGCGGCCAGCAGGCAACCCAGCAGCGTACCGGCGACGCGGCTGTTGCGCCGCTCCAGGGTCTGGGCCAGGCTGCCACGCAACACCACGACGATTGTGAGCAGGATCCAGTAGTCGTGGGCGCCCCAGGGCAGCGCGAACGCGAGGGCGTAGGCGCTGCCGATGGCCAGCGCCGCGCGAATGGCGTGGCGCAGCGGTGGGGCGTCCCAGCGCCACACGGCGGCAAACGGTTGCCACGACCAGGTGGTGGGGCTCACGAACATCTGCCAGGCGGTGCGCACCACGGCCAGGTCGGGCTCGGCCTCCGCGCGTGCGAGCGCGACGAGGCGCGCTGTCTCGTCGTTGATATGAAGCACCCGGTTGGTCAGACTGCGCGTCAGCGCCGCAGACGACGGCTCGCTGTCACTGTCACCCGCCGATGGCGTTTCCTCGCCCGATGGCCGGATTGCCAGCAGCGGCCGGCGGTCCTCGAAGGGTTGGGGCCGGCGGCGCAGCAGCAGCGCATCGGCCAGGCGTTCGAGTTCCCCGGCAAGCTCCACCAGCAAGTCGCGTAGCGCGGCCAATGCAGGGGCGTGGCCGGGGTGCGCCTTCAGCGTGTCGAGATCGAGTTCGCAGGCCAGCAGGTGGTCGCGCATTTCCAGCACCAGAAGCAGCATGCCGGCCAGTTGCAGACGGCGCGCCGTGCGCGGCGACTCGAGCAGGATGTCGCGCGCGGCTTGCAGCTGGTCGGCCAGCGCCGCCTGCTGGCGCAGCAGTTGACCGATGAGCGGCGCGCGCTCGCCCGGTTCCTCGTTCGCCGGCACGAACTGGCTCGCCTGCGTGCGGACCAGGGCCACCAGCGACAACAGCGTGTCGGCGAGCAAAAGCGTGCGATAGCGCGCATTGAGCGCGGCGTTGGCGAGCGTCGACCAGATCAGGTACAGGCCGGCCCCGAGTGCGAAGTGCATCCCGGTGCTCACCTGCGTGGCGATCCCGGCACGTTGGGGCACGGCCATCGACAGGATCATCGCGAACATGATCGACACGGCGATGGGCAGGCCGCGCTTGCCCCAGGCCCCTGCGAGAAACGCGATGAACGTCGCCGGCACCAGCAGCAGGCCCAGGGCGACGGGGTCCGAGTGGATCGCCTGCACGCCGAGGAACAGGGGCAGGCCGAACAGCGCGGCCGGCAGCAGATGCCAGAACTTGCCGCGCCGGGGCGCTGCCTGATCGGGCGGAATGCAGACGATGACGCCGACCGAAGCGACCGAGGCGGCGAAGGCGCCCGAGAACAGGCGCACACCGCCCGAGATCAGCAGCAGGCCCAGCGCGGCCGAGATGCCGTTGACCACGTAGTGGCTCAGCGCGACACGCAGCGCAGCGCGCATTCGGCGTTCCAGGGGGCGAGGAGGCTGCATGGTCGGGTGGGGTGGCCAGGCGATATTGTCGGCTGGCGGGCTGCGGCATCCATGGAGCGGGCCAGCAGCCTGGTTCTGAAGAAGCAGGTTGCCGCGTTTGTGGCGAAATAGCAAGCGGCGTATGCTACGAATAGCCCCTAAAGGCTGCACACGCGGCGCCGGTGGCCCCGGGTCAGCGCGGCCCTTTTGCACTTTCATTTTCACGGATGCTTGCTGTGAATCACTTTCCGTTTCAGGACAATCAGGCGCTGGCGCCCGCGCGCGTGGCGATGGAGTCCCGCTCCGACGGCAGCTTCGTGCTGCGTCACCCCGAACCCCTGCAGCCGTTTGCCCGGTGCATCGGCGACTGGCTGGAACACTGGGCGGCGACCAAGCCCGACGGCCTTTTCCTGGGGGAGCGCGACGGCGACGGGCAATGGCGCAAGGTCACCTACCGGCAGGCGCGCGATCGGATCGGCCGGATCGCGCAGGGGCTGATCGACGCCCGGCTTCCCGCGGGCAAGCCGGTGGTCATCCTCTCGGACAATTCGATCGAAGCCGCCTTGCTGGGGCTGGCCGCCATGCACGTGGGCCGGCCCTGGTGCATGGTGTCAAGCGCCTATTGCCGGCTGACCAAGGACTATTCGAAGATCTCGGGCATCCTCTACATGCTTTCGCCCGCATTGGTCTATGCGTCGGACGCCCGCGTCTATGGCGCGCCCCTGGCGGCCTGGGGCAACAAGGCCCCGATCTTCTTCGGCGCGAATGCGGACGAACACCGGGGATCGCAGGCATTCGCCCTGCTCGAGGCGGCGAATGAAACGTCCGCCGTGATGGACGCGTTTGCCGCGATCCGTCCCAGCCACCACGCGAAATATCTGCTGACCAGCGGTTCCACCGGCTTCCCGAAAGTCGTCATCAATACCCATCGCATGCTGTGCGCGAACCAGCAGCAGATTTCCCAGGTCTGGCCCTTCCTGCTGCGCCATCCGCTGGTGCTGGTGGATTGGCTGCCCTGGAGCCACACCTTCGGCGGGAACCACAACTTCAACATGGTGCTCTCGCACGGCGGGACGATGTATGTCGACGAGGGGCGGCCGGCGCCGGGCCTCGTCGAGCACAGCCTGCGCAACCTGCGCGAGGTCAAGCCCAACTTCTATTTCAACGTGCCGCGCGGCTTCGACATGCTGCTGCCGTTCCTGGAGCAGGACGAGGAGGCCGCCAGGCAGGTCTTCCAGAACATGGAGGGCATCTTCTACGCCGCCGCGGCGCTGCCGCAAAGTCTCTGGGTTCGGCTCGAGGCCGTGGTCAGGAAGGTTAGGGAACGGCCCGTGTGGTTTACCTCCGCCTGGGGCGCCACCGAAACGGCACCGGCCGTGACGTCCGTGCATTGGCGGATCGAACAGGCAGGATGCCTCGGTCTGCCACTGCCGGGCGGCGAACTGAAGTTCGTGCCCAACGGCAACAAGCTCGAGATGCGCGTGAAGGGCCCGAACGTCTTCCCCGGCTATCTCGATCAGGAAGAGTTGACCGCCGCGGCGTTCGATGACGAAGGCTTCTACCGGATCGGCGACGCCGGCAAGCTGGTGAACGCAGCGGATCCTGCCATGGGCGTCACCTTCGACGGGCGGGTGGCGGAAGACTTCAAGCTCTCCAGCGGTACCTGGGTCAGCGTGGGGACTCTCAGGCCGCGCATCGTCAGCGCGATGGCGCCGCACGTGGCCGATGTCGTGATCGCCGGCCACGATCGCTCGGAGATGGGCTTGCTGGTGTTTCCCACGCCGCAGGCAAAAGGCTTGCCCGAAGGTGCCCTGCGAACGCATGTCCTCCAAGCCATGCGGCGGCTGGAGGCAGAGGGCGGCGGCTCGTCCCAATGCCCGGTGCTCGCGTTGATCCAGCAAGATCCGCCCAGCGCCGACACGGGTGAGATCACCGACAAGGGCTACATCAACCAGCGCGCCGTCCTGGAAAATCGGGCCGCCGAGGCGGCCGCACTCTACGAGGCGGGCCATCCCCGCGTGATCCGGCTCTGACGCGCCATGTGCGGCCCCCATGCGGGAACTGGAGCGGAGCCTGGCCTCGTCTTCAGCCGCCTAGAGGCCTGGCAGCACCCGGCCCCGGTTCAGGATGTGCTTGGGATCGAAGGTGTCCTTCAAGTGACCCATCCACGCGATTTCCTGGGCGGTTCGCGAATGCGGCAGGAACTCGCGTTTCGACACGCCGACGCCGTGCTCGGCGGAAATGGATCCACCGTACTCGCCCACCAGTTCATACACGGATCGCTGGATGATGTCGTAGGTTTCGGGCCGCTCGGGCGGAACGCGCACCGACAGGTGCAGGTTGCCGTCGCCCAGATGCCCGTAGACGATCACGTCGCAATTGGCAGCTATGCCATGAGCGAGCGTGTGCAGTTTGGCCACAAAAGCTTCCATGTCCGCGATGCGCAGGCTGACGTCGAAGGACACGACCGGGCCCAGCAGGCGCGACACCTCGACCGAGCGGTCCCGCAGCTCCCACAGCCGCGCGTTCTCGGCCCCCGACTTCGCGAGCACGGCATCGACGACGATGCCCTCCTCGATTGCCGCGTGCAAAGTGGCTTCCAGGTTGGCGGCGACAGAGGCGTAGGCGCCTGAAGCTTCGATCAGCACATAGAAGGGGTGGCCCGGTGCGATCGGTGACTGGCCCGTGATGCCGGCGGCGCGGGAATAGTACGAATCCCACATCACCTCGAAGGCCGTCAATTCGCCGCCGAGCCGGGTCCTGGCGTGCCGCAGCAAGGCCCGCACCTGGGCAAATCCGCCGGCCGCGCACAGCGCCACCGTCCGCTCGTCCGGCTTGGGCGCCAGGCGCAGGACGGCGCGGGTGACGACACCCAGGATGCCTTCACTGCCGATGAAAAGATGCTTCAGGTCGGGGCCGGTGTTGTTCTTGATGTGGGGCTTCAGGCCATCCAGCACGGTGCCATCGGCCAGCACCACCTCCAGGCCGACGACGAGTTCGCGTGTCATGCCGTAGCGGATGACGCGATTGCCGCCGGCATTGGTCGAGATGTTGCCGCCGATGGTGCAACTGCCCCGTGCACCCAGGTCGAGCGGGAACACCAGCCCGAGCGCATCGAGCTTTTCCTGCAACGCCTGCAGTACCACGCCGGCCTGGACGGTGGCCATCGCGCTGTCGGCATCGATAGCCTCGATCGCCGCCATGCGTTCCATCGACAGCACGATTTCTCCGGACTGCGGCAACTGGCCCAGCACCAGCCCGGTCCGGCCGCCCTGGGTCGTCACCGGAATGCCGGCGGCGTGGCAGATGGCCAGCGCGCGCGATACCTGCTGCGTGTTCGCCGGACGCAGCACGGCCAGCGGCGGCTCGCCGCGCCGACCCACCGCGTCCATCAGGTAGCGCTCTTCGACCTGGGCAGCGCCCAGAAAACCGCGCTCCCCCAGCTCTTGCCGCAGCTTCTGCAATGCGTGATCAGATTCCACAGAGTGACTCCTTGGTGTGGCCCTTCAGGCCCAATGATGCACAAGCGTAATCGGGCAACGGCTTGGAGGTTGTCGCGGCCGCGGCCCGCTCGTCAATCCGACCATGGCTTCACCTTGAACGCCTCGACCAGGTAGTCGATCAGCAGCCTCACCTTCGGCAGGACATGCTTGCGGGTCGGGTACATCGCGTAGATGCCCATTTCGATGGAGCGCTGTTCGGGCATGACCTCCACCAGTGCGCCCGATCGCAGGTCCTCGCCCACCAGGAAAGAGGGCTGGATGATCAGGCCCTGATGGCGCAGCGCCACGGCCCGGCAGGTGTCGCCGCTGTTGGTGCGCATGCGGGGCTCCACCTTCACGGCGATATGGCCCTGCGGCCCGTCGAACTCCCAGACCTCGCCCATCGAGAGCAGGCTGTAGGCCACCACGGTGTGGCCTGCCAGTTCCGAGGGATGTGCCGGCGTGCCGTTCACCTTCAGGTAGGTTGGCGATGCACACAGGATCATGCGTGTGGATGAGAGCTTGCGGCTGATCAGGGAAGAGCTCGGCAGCCTGGCGATGCGCACCGCGACGTCGAAGCCCTCTTCGACGAGATCCACCATGCGGTCGGAAAGCGTGACGTCCAGCACGACCTTGGGGTGGTGCGCCATGAATTCGGCCCACAGCGGCGCCAGGTGCAGCAGGCCGAATGACACCGGGGCACTCACCTTGAGCTGGCCGGTGGCCTGGCCGCTGCGGGAGGTGATCTCGGCCTCCGCCTCCTCGATGTTGCCCAGCAGTTCCGTGCACCGCGCGTAGAAGACTTCGCCCTCCTCGGTCAGCGAGAGCTTGCGTGTGGTGCGGTGCAGGAGGCGCACGCCCAGCCGCGTTTCGAGGTCCGCGACATGCCGCGATACCGCGGGTTTGGACATGTCCAGCGCATCGGAGGCGCCGACGAAGCTGCCCGCATCGACGACGGCGGCGAACACCCTCATCTCCTGGAATTTGTCCATTTTGTCCCGATTTCAAGAACAGTCTATGACGCCCGAAAGACTTTATCTCATTGTCACGAATATCTAGAGTCAGTTCATGCCGCAGATGTGCTGCAGAGCACCCGCCGCAAGCCCAAACCCACCCAGGAGAAATCTCATGAATACCCGTCTGATCGACCGTCTTTTCGCCACCGACGCCGGCTGGAGCCCATTGGCTCTGCGAGTCCCGGTCGGCATCATCTTTGCGGCGCATGGTGCGCAAAAGCTCTTTGGCTGGTTCGGCGGCTACGGGCTCGAAGGCACCGGCCAATGGATGGCCTCGATCGGCCTTACCCCCGGCTACCTGATGGCCATGCTGGCTGGCAGCGCAGAGTTCTTCGGCGGACTCGCGCTGATTCTCGGCCTGCTGGTGCGGCCCGCTGCCGCCGTGCTGGCCTTCACCATGGCGATGGCGATCCTGACCGTGCACATCGGCAAGGGCCTGTTCCTGACCAACAACGGCTACGAGTACGGCCTCGCGCTGCTGGTGGTGGCGCTGTCGCTGACGATCAGCGGTGCCGGTCGTGCATCGCTGGACACCGTGCTGCAGCGGCCGCGCGGCAACCGCTGAGCAACTGACGCGACTCGCGCGCGGCAGGCGACGGTCCAGAATGCGGTCACACCACTCTGGATCCGAAAATGCCGCTACGCCACACCGAACGACATCGCACAGAACGCATCGGCTGGCTTCGCGCTGCGGTGCTGGGCGCGAATGACGGGATCGTTTCGACGGCCAGCCTGATTCTGGGTGTCGCGGCTGCCAATGGGACCCACAGCAGCGTCATGGTCGCGGGGGTTGCCGGCCTGGTCGCGGGGGCAATGTCGATGGCCGCCGGCGAGTATGTGTCCGTCCACTCGCAGGCTGACACCGAGCAGGCGGATCTGGCGCGCGAGCGGCAGGAACTCAGGGCAGATGGTCCCGCCGAGCGCAGGGAACTGACCGCGATCTACGTCGGCCGGGGCCTCGACCCGGCGCTGGCGAAGCAGGTCGCCGACCAGCTCACGGCGCATGACGCGCTCGGCGCGCATGCTCGCGACGAACTGGGGATCTCCGAGGCTCTGGCTGCCCGTCCGATTCAGGCGGCCCTTGCATCGGCTGCCAGCTTCGCAGTGGGAGCAACGATGCCGCTCCTGGTGACGGCATTGACGCCGCAGGCGAACCTGATTGCACTCGTCTCGGTGACCTCATTGGCGTTCCTGGCGCTTCTGGGTGGGGTGGCAGCCCGCGCCGGTGGTGCGCCCCTGATGGTCGGGGCCTGGCGCGTCACGTTCTGGGGGGCCCTGGCCATGGGCTTGACCGCCGGTGTCGGGGCGCTGTTTGGAACAGTCGTCTGAGCCGTCCAGCGGCTCCTTGTCCATTGGCGCCACCCGATCAGAACTCAGGCCGGCCGTCACCGTGGATCGCTGGTCGTCAGGTGCTGCCGAACCGGTAGCTCGACACCGCGACACCGCCCATGAAAGCGTCCTCGTGATAGACGCGGGTGGCCGGATCGTTGCCGGCGGCGCCGACCGCCACCATCAAGGGCAACAGGTGATCCTCGCGCGGATGAGCGCCGCGAGCTGACGGCGCCGCCTCCCACGCGATCAGACGGGCCCTGCGTTCGTCCGGACCGGCCTGGACCAAGGTCTGGTCGAGCCATTGGTCGAACGCCGTGGAGGCCTGCTTCGCCGAAGGCCCGAATTGGCGCAGGTTGTGATAGCTGAGGCCGCTGCCGACGATGAGCACACCTTCGTCGCGCAAGGGGGCCAGCGCCTGGCCGACCGCGAGATGGTCCTTGGCGTCATAGCCCCGCTTCAACGACAGCTGAAGAATCGGGACATCGGCTTTCGGATAAATCACCGCCAGTGGCGAAAAGGTTCCGTGATCGAACCCGCGCTCGCTGTCGACGCGAACCGGCAAGCCCGCCGCCGCAATCAGCTGCCGTACCCGCTCAGCCGTCTGCGGCGAGCCGGGAGCTGCGTACCGAATCCGGTAGGTGTGCTCGGGAAACCCGGAATAGTCGTAGATCATCGGTGGCCGGGCCGTCGCCATCACCGTGAAGTCGCTCTCCTCCCAGTGGCCGGAAACGACCAGCACGGCTTTCGGCGTGCTGCCCAGGTCGCGCGGCATCTGCTGCAAGGCGGCTTCGAGCCGGTCGTAGGCGCTGTTCGTCTGGTCCTTCATCCACGGCCAGGGGCCGCCGCCATGCGAAATGAAGTAGGTGGGAAGAGGGGAAGTCGCCATGCTCAGGGCTACCTTTCAGGACGAAAACGAGTGCAGGGACAACGCCGCGTTGGCGGCGAAATCCCTTCCTTCAACCGAACAGCTTGGTGGCGATGGTGGTCACATGCTTGCCCTGGAAACTGGCCATGCCCAGCTCCTGGTCGCTTGGCATGCGCTCGCCTTTGCCGCCTGCGATGGTCGAAGCGCCGTACGGACTGCCGCCCTTGATTTCGTCGAGGCCCATCTGCCGCTGTTCCGAATAGGGCAGGCCGACGACGATCATCCCATGATGCAGCAGCGTGGGGTGGAAAGTCAGGATGGTGCTTTCCTGGCCGCCGTGCTGAGTTGCGCTCGAAGTGAACACCGAGCCGACCTTGCCGACCAAAGCGCCCGTTGCCCACAGGCCGCCGGTCTGATCGAGAAAAGTGCGCATCTGGCCGGTCATGTTGCCGAAACGTGTGGGCGTGCCGAAGATGATGGCGTCGTAATTGACAAGCTCGCCCGGCTGGGCAACCGGTGCAGCCTGGTCCGATTTCCCCCCGGCCTTGCGGAAATCGTCAGCCGGGATGGTTTCGGGCACTCGCTTCAGGTCTACCTGGGCGCCTTTCACTTCGCGCGCGCCCTTGGCAACCGCGTTCGCCATCGTTTCGATATGACCGTAGAAGCTGTGATACAGAACCAGAACTTTTGCCATTTGACTGTTCTCCCGTTGGGTTGATGAAGGTAGCAGGGTCATTCGCAAGGTCGGGGCTCGATGAACTCAAGCGACTGAGGCAGTCACTGTAGGAGCAAATCCGGATGCGGTGCCGTTCGTTTTTGACGGCTCCATTCAAGAATATTGAACGTAGCATCCGCGGCCAATGCTCACGCTCCGTTGTCAGCGGGATGTCTGGAGTGTCTTGTGCGTGCAGCGGGGCCGGAGCCGGCGGCGCCCCGGCCGTGCTCTTACTCCGGCTTGATGTCAGCGGCTTTGGCGACCTTTTTCCAGCGCTCGATTTCGCCGGCGATGAAAGCCTCGAACTGCGCCGGCTTCATGGCGGCGGGCTCCGCGCCTTCCTTGATGAAGAAGTCCTTCATGTCGGGCGACAGGATGATCCTGTTGATCTCGCTGTTGAGACGGTCCACGATGGGCTGCGGCGTGCCCGCCGGCGCCAGGACGCCCCACCACAACTCGGTCGCACTGCCTTTGTAGCCCGCTTGATCGAGTGAAGGCAGATCGGGCGCCACTGGCGAGCGCCCCTCGGTCGTCACCGCCAGCGCGCGAACCCGGCCCCCCTTGACCTGCCCCAGGATCGACGGCGCGCTGGCCACCAGGATCTGGATCTGGCCGCCCAGCAGGTCGGTGGTGGCCGGTCCCATCCCCTTGTACGGCACGTGCGTGAGCTTGATGTCGGCGGCATCCGAGAACAGTTCGGTGGCGAAGTGGTTGATGCTGCCGGCGCCCGACGTGCCGTAATTGAGCTGGGTCGGGTGGGCCTTGGCATAGGCCACCAGCTCGCCTATGGTCTTGAACGGGGAATTGGCCGGCACCGTGACCAGCAGCGGCCCCTTGGCGAGCATCGCCACCGGCTTGAAGCTCTTGACGGCGTCGTAGCTCAGATTGGTGCGGATCGCCGCCCCCGTGGTGAACGTGGAGGACACAATCGCCAGCGCATAGCCGTCGGGGGGCGCCTTGGCGACGAAGGTATTGGCGATCACGCCGCCGCCCGCCGGCTTGTTGTCCACCACGACCGGCTGCCCCAGCGCTTCCTGCAGGCGCCTGCCGATGGCACGCGCGAAGATGTCGTTCGAGCCACCGGGCGCGTTGCCGACGACCAGCGTGATCGGTTTGGAAGGATAGGGTCCCGCTTGGGCGACGGCGATCGCGGGCAGGCACAGTGCGGCCAGCACGGTCAGCCCCAGCCTGCGCGTGCACAGTGGCGCGCGAGCGCGGCGTTGCGGTTCTACGGGAAGCGTGGACGGCATGGAGGTTCTCCTCTGTTGTTGATGGTTCCAGCCTTGCATTCTCGCCGCGACGGGACCATCCCCCGCAGTGCCGGAGCGTGTTTCTGGGTGCCGCTGCCTTCGACCGGTGCTCCGGCGCGGTGCTGGGCCGGCCTGCCGCCAGCGAAGGCTTGCCGGCCGGCGGCGCTTTTGCAGCGACGCTATTGATACTGCGCGAGCTGATGCACCACCTGAAGGTTTCCCCGATCACGGTCGATGCGTAAACCTGGAGTCGCGCCAGGGGGCGCGACCCACGGAAAGCTGAAACTTGGTCGCGGCCCAGCCCGGCCGTACACTGGCATCTCAACATTGGAGGGACTGAGCATGGGGACCGTGGGAATCATCGGCTGGATCTTCCTTGCGGTGGTGGCAATCGCCGGCATCGCCACCTACAACCGGCTGGTCAGGCTGCGCAACGCCATCGCCAATGCCTTCGCCCAGATCGACGTCCAGCTCAAGCGCCGCTACGACCTGATTCCCAACCTGGTCGAGACCGCGCGCAAATACCTGCAGCATGAACGCGAGACCCTGGAGGCGGTGACCGTCGCCCGCAATCAGGCAGCTGCGGCTGCGGGTGTGGCGCGACGCAGTCCGACCGCCGCGGCGCCGGTGGCGGCCCTGGACGCGGCCGAGGGCGTGCTCGGTGGCGCGCTGGGGCGGCTGATGGCCGTGGTGGAGTCCTACCCCGAGCTGAAGGCCGACCAGACCATGCGCGAGCTGTCGGAGGAACTCACCTCCACCGAAAATCGCGTCGGCTTTGCCCGCCAGGCCTACAACGACACGGTGCTGGACTTCAACAACGGCGTCGGCCAGTTCCCCGCCAACCTGGTGGCCGGTCTGTTCGGCTTCAAGCCGGCGGCGATGCTGCAATCCACCCAGTCGGCCCAGGAGCGACAGGCGCCGCAAGTGCGCTTCTGACGCGGCGCCGCCGTGCGCTTCCGCGAGCAACAGGAGCAGGCCCGCAGCGCCACCGGCGTGCTGCTGCTCCTGTTCGGCCTCACGGTGCTGTTCACCGTGGCCGGCGTCAATCTCGCCCTGGCGCTCGTGTGGCGGCTGCAGTTCGGCTGGCTGGCCGGCTACCCCACCGGCTTTTTCGAAATCAATACCGCGGTGACCCTGGGTTTCGTGCTGGGCGGCGCCTGGCTGGAGTCGCTGCAGCTGCGCGATGGCGGAGCCCATGTCGCCCGCATGATCGGTGGTCATGAGGTCGCCACGCCGCGCAGCCCGGCAGAAAAGCGCCTGCGCAACATGGTGGACGAGATGGCCATTGCCACCGGCCTGAAATCGCCGCGCATCTTCGTGCTCGATCGGGAAGACGCCATCAATGCGCTGGCTGCCGGCTGGGAGCAGGACGACAGCGTGATCGCCGTCACCCGGGGCGCGCTGGAGCGGCTGACGCGCGACGAGTTGCAGGGCGTGGTGGCGCATGAATTCGCCCACATCCTCAATGGCGACACCCGGCTCAACATGCTGCTGATCGGAATGGTGTTCGGGCTGCAGATGGTCTCCAATTTCGGCCGCAGCCTGATGAGCCCGGCAGACGATCGCGGCCGGCGCGGGCCGGCGGTGCTGGTCGGCCTGGCGCTGGTGGTGGCGGGCAGCATCGGCTGGTTCGCCGGCCGATTGCTCAAGGCGGGCGTGTCGCGGCAGCGCGAGTACCTGGCCGACGCCTATGCCGTGCAGTTCACCCGGCAGCCCTCCGGCATCGGGAACGCGCTGCGCAAGATCGCCACCCAGCTGCGCCGCGGCCAGCGCATGCAGCACGTCAACGCCGAGGTCGTGTCCCATCTGCTGCTTTCGTCCGACACGCTGGTGGGCGCGGGTGCGCTGGCGACCCATCCCAGCATCGCCGAGCGGTTGCGCCGCATCTTCGGCCACAGCATGGACCCGCTGCCCGACGACGTGCTGGCCGTGCCGGAAGACAAGCCGCCGGAACTGCCGCCGCTCGATTTCCAGGTGATACCCGTCGTTGGCGTCGGTCTTGCGGCGCTGTCGGAGCCGGTGCTGGCCGGTGCGATCGCCGATATGGACGACGCCTGGGCGCCGGAGATCTTGCTGCGGCTGTCGCTGCTTTCACCGGCCCAGCTCCAGGCCGCGGTCCTGGCCTGCTTCGTGCCGCCGGAAGGCACTGCCGAAGCCGAAACGGTGGCCTGGCGCCGGTTAGCGGGCAGCGCCGCCCGGTCGCAACAGCTGCTGCAAGCCGTGCGCGCCTTGCCACCACGCCAGCGCCAGCCCTGGTTCGAGCGATTGCTGGATGGCGCGGCCGCGCTTTCGCCCGAGCAAAGAACGGATCTGACACGCCAGGCGCTGGCCGTGGTGCAGGCCGATGGACGGCTGTCGCCGCTGGAGTACCTGCGTGCCCAGGTCCTGCACCGCCGGCTGTCGGTATCGCGGCAACATGACGCGGCTGCTCAACGCCTGGAGATCGCCGACATGGGGGCGGCGATCTCCAGCCTGACCCAGGCCATGGCTGCGCTTCTGCCCGCTGCCGACGGCCTGCGCTGGGCCCAGTCCGTGCTGCAGAACCTGAATCTGCCCGCCCCGCACCAACTGTCGGTGCTTGCCGTGGGCGCGTTGAACGAGGCGATCGCTCGCGTCGCGCGGGTAGACCGCATGAACAGCCCGGCGCTGGCCAAGGCCTGGAGCGCAACGCTCATTGCAGATTCTGTGCCGCAGGCGCTGGCCGACGCCCTGCGCTGCCTGTGCCTGCTGATCGACACGCCGCTGCCGCCGCAACTCGAGGCCTGCTTCGACGCGCTGCCAATTACACCGCGCGCCGCACCAGCATCTCGCGGATCTCGCTGATGGCCAGGGCCGGGTTCAGCCCTTTCGGGCAGACGTCGGTGCAATTCATGATGGTCCGGCAGCGGCTTCAGCACGATCGGGTCTTTGAGCGTGCGCATGTTGGTCAGGCAGGCCAGCCCGTTCTTGCCATTGATGTTCATGGAATCCGAGCCGCAGACACCTTCGCGGCATGAGCGCCGGAACGAAAGCGTGGGATCCAGCGCCTTGAGCTTCATGAGGGCATCGAGCAGCATGCGCTCGATGCCGTCGAGCGCCGCCTCGATCGTCTGCATCGCAGGCTTGGCGTCCTGATCGGGATCGTAGCGATAGATCCTGAAAGCACGGGTTTCCACGGACGAAGGTGGGCGGCTGCTAGGCGCGCTTGATGAAGTCGATCGCGATGGCGCCCGGCTCGCGCTGGCGATATTCGATGGACAAAGCCTCGCCATAACGCGCTTCGAGCTGGCCCAGCAGGGGCAGCGGATCGTGATCGTTGACAAACCGCATGGTCTCGCCAGGGGTCAGCGAATCCAGCGCGCCGAAGATGGCAGCGTGCCGAAAGCGCTTGGCGACGCCACGCGCGTCGAACGGGTAGACGGAATCCGGGGAAAGGTGGGTGTGAGTCTGGGACATGAGGAGGGTCTTTCGGGACAGGTGGTGGCTGGGCGGTTCAACGGTTAGAGCGCAACTGAAGCAAAAAGAGACATCTGAAATGCATCATACGACGGCAGCCAGGCCTGTCAACTGGAAGCTCCTTCAGAATGTAGGTTAACGGTTCACGGTCAAGTCTTTCAGCGGTCACCTTGCTAAAGATGCATGGTAGATGTACTATTACATCCGATCCATCACCAAGAGGCCCTTTCCCATGACTGTCCAGCTTGCCAACGACGAGCCGGTTGCGCTGGCTGCCCCGGCCGACGCCCTGGACCGCACGCTCGATCGGGCGTACGACGCGGGTTTCGTCACCGACATCGAGTCGGACGTGATCCCCGCCGGGCTCGACGAGGATGTGGTGCGCCTGATCTCCCTGCGCAAGCGCGAACCCCGGTTCATGCTGGAATGGCGCCTTGCGGCCTATGCGGCATGGACGAAGATGAAGGAGCCGCAGTGGGGCAATGTGCGGCATCCGCCGATCGACTACCAGGCGATCTCGTATTTTTCCCAGCCGAAGTCGACCGGTTCCGCTCCGAAGAGCCTCGCCGACGTGGATCCCAAGCTGCTCGAGACCTACGAGAAGCTCGGCATCCCCCTGCACGAACGCGCCGCGCTGGCCGGCGTCGCGGTGGACGCGGTGTTCGATTCGGTGTCGGTGGTCACCACCTTCCGCAAGCAGCTGGCCGAGGCCGGCGTGATCTTCTGCAGCCTGTCGGAAGCGCTGCAGGACCACCCCGAACTGGTGCGGCGCTATCTGGGCAGCGTCGTCCCCGTGTCCGACAATTTCTTCGCGGCGCTCAACTCGGCCGTCTTCTCGGACGGTTCCTTCGTCTACATCCCCAAGGGCATCAAGTGCCCGATGGAGCTGTCTTCTTACTTCCGGATCAATACCGCCAAGACCGGGCAGTTCGAGCGCACGCTGATCATCGCCGAGGAGGGCGCGTCGGTGAGCTACCTCGAAGGTTGCACGGCCCCCAAGCGCGACGAGAACCAGTTGCACGCCGCGGTGGTGGAACTGGTTGCCCTCGACGACGCCACCATCAAGTATTCGACGGTGCAGAACTGGTACCCGGGCGACCAGAACGGCGTGGGCGGCATCTACAACTTCGTCACCAAGCGGGGTCATGCGCGCGGGCGCCGCTCGCGCATCACCTGGACCCAGGTCGAGACCGGCGCCGCGATCACCTGGAAATACCCGAGCTGCTGGCTGATCGGCGAGGGCTCGGTCGGCGAGTTCTATTCGGTCGCCGTGTCCAACCACCACCAACAGGCCGACACCGGCACCAAGATGGTCCACATCGGGCGCAACACGCGCAGCACGATCATCTCCAAGGGCATTTCCGCCGGGCACGGCCGCAGCACCTACCGCGGACTGGTGAAGGCCGCGTCCACGGCCCAGGGTGCACGCAACTACACCCAGTGCGACTCGCTGCTGATCGGCAGCGAGTGCGAAGCGCACACCTTTCCCACCATCCAGAGCTCGCACCCGGACGCCCATTTCGAACACGAGGCCAGCACCTCGCGCGTGAGCGACGACCAGATGTTCTATTGCCGCCAACGCGGGTTGACGGCCGAGGACACGCTGAATCTGGTGGTCAACGGTTTTTGCAAGAACGTGTTCAAGCAATTGCCGATGGAATTCGCCGTGGAGGCGCAGAACCTCCTGAACGTCAGTCTTGAAGGAGCAATTGGATGAACGAAAGAATGCTTTTGCAGCTCAGAGGGCTGCGCGCTTCCATTGCCGGCAAGCAGGTGCTCAACGGGGTCGACCTCGAGGTGCGGCCGGGCGAGGTCCACGCGATCATGGGGCCCAATGGCACCGGCAAGAGCACGCTGGCCGCAGTGCTGGCAGGCAAGCCGGGTTATGAGGTGAGCGCGGACGTGGCACAGCTCGGCGGCGTCGACCTGCTGGGCCTGGAACCGGAAGAGCGCGCCCATCTCGGGCTGTTCCTGGGGTTCCAGTATCCGGTGGAGTTGCCCGGGGTCAACAACACTTATCTGTTGCGGGCGGCACTCAACGCCCGGCGCCGGGCTCGCGGCGAATCCGAGATCGATGCCTACGATTTCCTGCAGACGATCAAGGGCAAGGCCCGGGAACTCGGCTTCGACGAGGCCCTGCTCGCGCGCAACGTCAACGAAGGCTTCTCGGGCGGTGAGCGCAAGCGCAACGAAATCCTGCAGCTTGCGGTGCTCGAGCCGAGGCTTGCAGTGCTCGATGAAATCGACTCGGGCCTGGACATCGACGCTCTGCGCCAGGTGGCTGCCGGCATCAACCGGCTGCGCAGCCCCGACCGCAGCTTCGTGCTCATCACGCACTACCGGCGCCTGCTCGACTACGTCGCGGCCGACAAGGTGCATGTGATGCGCGATGGACGCATCGCGGCATCGGGCGACATGAGCCTGGTCGACCAGCTCGAAGAACGCGGTTACGAATGGGTCGGCGATCCACAACCGGCCCTGGTGGACTGAACGATGACCCATGCCCTGACCATCGCCGCCGGGCAAAGCTCGACCTGGCTGGAGAAGCTCGGTGAGCACGGCCTGCAGTTGGCCGGCGGACCGCGCGAGGTGCACATCCGGCTCGCGCCCGACAGCCGCTTGACCCATTACCGGCTGCTGGGTCCCTCGGGCCCGCCGGAGCTGGCGGACCGCCTGACGGTGGAGATCGGTGCCGGCGCCTCCTACGAACAGCGCATGCTGGCGGCACCGGCCGGGCAGTTCCGCTCCGAGCAGACCATCCGGCTGCACGGCCGGGGCGCCAGTGCGACGCTGGGTGCCGCCTGTGTGGCGCTGCCTCAAACCCAGCTCGATCTCGACATCCGGGTGATCCACGATGCCGACGACACGGTGAGCGAGCAGCGCATCAACGTGCTGGGTGCCGATCGCGGCAAGGCGAGCGCACAGGTGGAGACCCAGGTTCCGCCGGGCCGGCACGGCATCCGCGCCAATCAACTGCTGCGAGCGATGCAGCCCGACGGCAAGGCGGTGATCGCGTTGCGCCCGCGCCTGAGCATCCTGTCCGACGACGTCGTGTGCCGCCACGGCGCGACAACCTCGGCGCTGCGCGAAGACGAGTTGCACTACCTGCGTTCTCGCGGCATACCGCGTGACGAGGCGGTGGTGATGCTTTCCGAAGCTTTCCTGCGCCAGATCCTGCCCGACGACGAGAAAGGCGAGGGCGAGGTTCACGGCCTGATCGAGCAGGTGCTGGCCCTGGCGCTGCAGCGTGAACCGGAGGTCGTCCATGAAGCGTGATGACCTGATGCTGCCGCTGGCCGTGGCGGCCGATGTGTTCCCGGCGCTGGCGCAGCAGATTCACGGCCACCGG
>DIZF01000016.1:0-80134 GCA_002427815.1 Ramlibacter tataouinensis | reverse complement strand
GGTGCGCGACTATCAGAGCCGTGACCACGCCAATGTCCATCGCGGCGTGCACACGCTCAGCGAACGCGCGACTGCGCTGTTCGAAGAGGCTCGCGAGGCGCTGCGGCGCTTCGTGAACGCCGCGAGCACACAGGAAATCATCTTCACCCGGGGTGCGACCGAATCGCTCAACATGGTCGCGCGCGGCCTGGGCGAACGGCTGCGGCCCGGCGACGAGGTGATCGTGAGCGGCCTGGAGCACCACGCCAATCTGGTCCCCTGGCAGATGGCTTGCGCCCGCAGTGGGGCCTTGCTGCGGCACATCCCGGTGCTCGACGACGGTACGTTGGACGCGCTCGCGTTCGAAACCATGTTGTCGCCGCGCGCCAAGGTGCTGTCGCTCACCCAGGTCTCGAACGCGCTCGGCACTGCGGTGCCGGTGCAGGATTTCGTGGCGAAGGCGCGGCACGCGGGCTTGGTCACCGTCGTGGACGGCGCACAGGCGGTGGCCCACGGGCCTGTCGACGTGCGCTCGCTCGGCTGCGACTTCTACGCTTTTTCCGGCCACAAGATGTACGGCCCCACGGGAATCGGCGTTCTCTACGGACGCTTCGATGCGCTCGACGCCTTGCCCTTGTGGCAAGGCGGCGGCGACATGATCGAAACCGTCACCCTCCAGACGGCCACCTATGCCGCCTTGCCGTCGCGGCTCGAGGCCGGCACGCCCCACATCAGCGGCGCCGTGGGCCTGGCGGCGGCGGTGCGCTTCCTGGAGTCGCAGGGCCGCGATCAGATCGGGCAACGCGAGGCGCAATTGCTGCACTATCTGGAGGCGTCGCTGCGGCAACAGCCCTGGATTCGCGTGATCGGCGAGGGCGCGCCGAAGGTGGGCGCGGTGTCCTTCGTGGTCGACGGCGTGCATGCCCACGATGTCGGCACGGTGCTGGACCAGTTCGGCATCGCCGTGCGTGTCGGCCATCACTGTGCGATGCCGGTAATGCAGCGCTTCGGTGTGCCGGCCACGGTGCGCGCGTCGCTCAGCTTGCACAACAGTGCTGCGGACATCGACGCACTGCTGGCCGCCCTTCAGGCAACCCGGGAGCGACTCTCATGAACATGCTCGACGACCTGTACCAGGAAGTGCTGCTGGAGCACAAGAAGCGGCCGCGCAACTGCGGCCGGCTGCAATGCGTCCATCGCTGCGCCGCGGGGCACAACCCGCTGTGCGGCGATTCGATCTCGGTGCAGCTTGCCGAAAGCGGCGATGTCGTGACCGACATCGCCTTCGAAGGCCAGGGCTGCGCAATCTGCATCGCCTCGGCTTCCCTGATGACCGAAGCGGTCAAGGGCAGGCCGCTGGCCGAAGTGAAACAACTGAGCGCCGCCATGCGCGACCTGCTGACACGTACCAGCCCGCTGGACGATGCCGCGCAGGCGCACCTGGGCAAGCTCGCCGCCCTGCAGGGCGTGCGTCGCTTTCCGTCGCGCATCAAGTGCGCGATGCTGGGCTGGTGCGCGCTGGACGAATGCCTGAACGGTGCGTTCGATCCGTCGCCGCCTTCGAAGGAAACGGGCCATGCAAACGTCCCGGCGTGAGCCATTCGAGCTGGCACGTTCGGTGCGTGCCTTGCAAGTGCCCTCGGGCGAAGAGGTCACGCTCGAAGCGGGCTGCACCGGGGTCATCACCCAGCAGCTGGGCCGCAGCTTCACGGTGTACATCGACGGCTCGCTGCTTCGCATCGACGGCGTCGATGCCGATGCGATCGGCAAGGAGCCGATCGCGCCCAAGGTCTACCCCGAGCATCCGACCGACGAGGAGGTGAAGGCCATCGTGTGGGACGAGTTGCGCGAGGTCTACGACCCCGAGATTCCCTGCAGCATCGTGGAACTCGGGCTCGTCTATGTCTGTGAGTTGAAGCCCCTGCCGACCGGCGGCTTGCACGTATTCATCCAGATGACCGTTACCGCGCCGGGCTGCGGCATGGGCGAGCAGCTGATGCGGGAAATCGGCGAGCGGCTCGAGCACATTCCGCGCGTCGACGACTTCAAGGTCGAACTGGTGTACGAGCCGTTCTGGCAGCAGTCGATGATGAGCGACGCCGCGCGGCTGCAATTGGGCATGATGTAACCACGCGGACGCAGGCCGATGCGGTCGCGTCCGCCGGCCTTTCCGTCACGCAAGCGGGCGCTGGTTCTTCAGCCGTCTTTGCCGTCGAGCCGTCCGGCCGCGAGCCACGGCGTGTACTTGGCCAGATAAATCGTGAAGGCCGCAACCCACAGGATGCCGGCAGTCAGGAGCGCCGGCGCGTAGAGCGAAGGCCACGCAATCGGCACGGCTACCCGTACCAGTGCGGCGACGAGCACCATCACATAGGCCAGGGTTTCGACCGGCGACACGGTGAGGAGCCGGCCCGTATGGCCACGGGCCGTGCGCGTGAGCATGCCGATGATCAGCCCGCCGGTCGCCCCGACGGCCAGCGCGTGGACGCCGGCCGAAGGCGGCAGCCAGCCCATCCGAGCCGCGCCGAGCAGAGCCAGACCCACGGGAATCCAGGCATACGACAGGTGCAGGATCCACAGGATCGGCCGCGTGAGCGTCACCCAGGGCCTCCATGACAGCCAGCGCACCGCATGCAGGACAGCGGCACCGGCAAGCAGGACGGCGCAAAGCAATCGGGGGCCGTTGAAGGTCCAGCAGGCCAGGCCGAGTGCCGTGAGGGCGATGGCGACGGCGTCGCGCCGGGGCGCGTTGGGCAGTTTCAGCCCCGGCGTCACGTTCATCGTGAAGCTCGGGATGACACGACCGCCCATGATGGTCTCCAGGACGATGATCAGGGCGAGGGCGCCGTACAGTGCCCGCACCGGATCGATCGTGATGGCGCCGCTCGCCGCGAGATGAAACACCAGGTTGGCCACGCCCAGCAGCGCCAGCACGGCACCGATCTTCAGGTTGCGCGTGTTGCCTGCGCGCAGCAGCAGGGCGATGAACAGCGCCGCGACCACCGGCAGGAAGAGGACGTCCAACAGGAAGAAAACGGGGTAGGGCGCCACCAGGGCGGCAATCCGCGCGGCCCCCCAAAGGGCGAACAGGGCGCCAAGCCGCGCGCCCCGGGGCGTGGGCAATCCGGTCCAGGCCTTGCCGGCGGTCAGCAGAAAGCCCACGATCACCGCGGCGGCGAAACCGAACAGCATCTCGTGCGCATGCCACAGGACGGGCGCGACGCCCGAGGCGGGCGCCGCCTGGCCGAGAAAGATGGGGTACCACAACGCCATCACGGCGACGGCGAACAGTGCCGCCCCGACATAGAAGGGGCGGAAACCCAGACGCAGGAGAGGCAGTCCGCCGGGGACGGGCTGGGCGGCAAGCGGTTGCGGGATGCTGTTGTTCATAAATAAAGTACCAAAGATACATGATAACGGCCGCGCCCCGGAAAATCAACAGCGCCATGCCAAGTTCGCCGCTGCTTGGCGTTTCGCCGGGTCCGCGCCTTTTCGCAAGCGCCAAGGCTGTCGTTCATAGTAAACTCCGGTATATTCCTTTGATCGAAAGCGGGTCTGCATGCGCCTGACCGTTTACACCGATTACACCCTGAGGGTGATGATCTATCTGACCTTGAAATACGAAGGTGGGGCGGTTGCGACGATCGATGAGATGGCGCAGGCCTACGGCATTTCACGCAACCATTTGATGAAGATCGTCAATGAACTGAGCCAGAGCGGCTTCATCGAGACGACTCGCGGGCGCGCCGGCGGAGCCCGGCTGGCCCGGGCGCCCAACCGCATCTCGCTGGGCGAGGTGGTGCGCATGGCCGAGAAGGACTTCGCCGTGGTCCAGTGCCAGGACGTCGCGTTGGAAGCCGATTGCGCGGTCTTTCAGGCGTGCAACCTCAAGCGCGCCCTGCGCCGCGCGATCGACGCCTTCATGCAGGAGCTCGACAAGATGACCTTCGAGGAGGCCGTCAGCGCGCCAACGGTGGCCGCGTCGCTGCTGCGTATCGGCGATGAACCCGTTCCAATGGCAATGCCCGCTCCCGGGTCGGGCCGCAAAGGGGTCGCCGTCAAATTGCCGCATCGACCCTCTGTGCAGCGCCGCCAGCCCACGGCCAAACGTCAATAGCCTGGAGCCTTGGGGTTCGCCCGGCGCAGTACCATGAGTCCCACGGCGCCGCTCCCGGCGTGCGTGCTTGACTCACCATGGCCGAACCTTTGAATGATCGGAGTGCTGGCGGCCCAACTGATGACTCTGATCTCGACATGACAGCAACTGCGTCCGGCGCTTCGAACGAGGCCTTGCCCCTGGCGGGGGTCCGTGTTCTCGACCTCAGCGGCTACATCGCCGGTCCCTATGGCAGCGCCTTGCTGGCCGACCAGGGCGCCGAAGTGATCAAGATCGAGCCGCCCGACGGGGACAACCTGCGCCGCTACCCCTCGACCCTCGCCGCCGAAGGTCGGGCCTTCATCGGTGTCAACCGCGGCAAGCTCGGCATCGCGCTCGACCTGAAGCAGCCCAAGGGCGCCGAGGTGCTGCAGCGCCTGGTGCGTGCGGCCGATGTGCTGGTACACAACTTCCGCCCGGCCGTGCCGGCGCGCCTGGGCATGGATTACGAGACGCTGCGTTCGGTCAATCCGCGCCTGATCTATTGCGCGCTCAACGGCTACGGCGACGCCGGGCCGTTGAAGGACAAGGCGGGCTACGACCAGGTGCTGCAGGCCATGACCGGCATCTGCGCCCTGCAAGGCCCGCCGGGCGAACCCGAGATCGTCTACGGCTCGGTCGTGGATTACTACGCCGCGGCCTTGCTGGCGGGTGGCGTGTCCTCGGCGCTGTACCAGCGCGAGCGCACCGGCAAGGGACAACTCGTGAAGATCTCGCTGATGCGCAGCGCGCTGGCCATGCAGTCGGCCCGGTTCGTGTGGGCCGAAGGCGAGGGCCGCGATGTGTACCGCGACATGCGCTCGGGCGGAATCACCGGCTTGCACCCGACCCGCCAGGGCAATCTGTACATCTCGGCCAACACGCCGCACTTCTGGGCGGCGCTGTGCGAGTTGATCGGCCTGCCGCAGTTGGCGACGGACCCGCGCTACGACACCGTGCGCAAACGGGCGGAGCGCGGGGATGAACTCCTGCCGCCGATACGAACGGCGCTGGCGGCGCGCAGCGCGATCGAGTGGGAGGCGCTGTTCGGCGAGCGCGTGCCCTGTTCGGCGGTGCGTGAAATCGAGGACATGTTCGATGATCCTCAGGTGCTGGCCGAAGGCATGGTGGCGACCTACGCGCACCCGCTGGTCGGCAGCTACCGCGGCCTGTCGCGCGCCATCGGCTTTGGCGACGGCCCGGCGCCGCAACCCCGGGCCGCGCCGGCATTCGCGCAGCATTCCGACGAGGTGCTGGCCCGCCATGGCTACAGCGAAGCCGAGATCGCGCAGCTGCACCAGGAAGGGGTGATTGCATGAACCCGCGCGGCCGTTTCATGGACCGAATCGAGGTGTCCCGTGCGTAGCAAGCTGTTCGTCCCGGCTTCGCGGCCCGAGTTCTTTGCCAAGGCGCTGGACAGCGCGGCTGATGCGATTTCGTTCGACCTCGAAGATGCGGTGGAGGAGGGCGCCAAGCCGGCGGCACGGCTGGAGCTGGCCCGGCTGTTCGCCCAGGGCCCAGCGGCCATGAACGGCAAGCTGATCGTCGTTCGCGTCAATGCGATGGCGACCAGCCACTTCGCCGCCGACCTGGAGGCCGTCGTGGCTCCTGCGCTGGACGTGCTCAACCTGCCGATGGTGGAGGACGCGGACACGGTGCGCGAGGGCGTGGCGCTGCTGGAGCAACTGGAGCGCCAACGGGGCCTCGCGCCGCGGATCGGCATCGTCTGCAACATCGAGTCGCCGCGCGGCCTGCGGCTCGCCGCCGAAATCGCCACCGCCCATCCTCGCGTGGTGGGGCTGCAGATCGGTTTCGGCGACCTGTTCTCGCCCCTGGGAATCGCGTCCGGCGAACCGTCGGCGACCCAGGCCGTGCGGGTCGCGGTGCGCATGGCCGCCGGCGAAGCCGGCATAGCCGCCTATGACGGCGCCTATGTCGACATCAAGGACCCGGATGGTTTTTCCCGCGACGCGCGTGCGGCGCACCAGCTCGGCTTCGCCGGCAAGAGCTGCATCCATCCCACGCAGATCGCCCTGGCCAACGAGGTGTTCCGGCCGAGCCAGCCGGACATCGAGCATGCCCTGCGGGTGGTCCAGGCCGCGCGCGAGTCGCTGGCCAAAGGGGTGGGCGCCTTCGTGGTCGACGGCCGGCTGGTCGACGGGCCGTTCATCACACGTGCCGAGCATCTGGTGGCGTTGGCGCGCCGGCTCGGGTTGATCGCGGCCTCTGAGGAAAATGCTTAAGGGGCAATGGCCGCGCACTGGCGGCATGACGCCGCTGCGCCGCTAAACTCGACCCGTGCCCATCCGTGAAGCAGTTCCCGCGGTTCCTTTCAGGCTGATCTGCCTGCTGGTGCTGGGCCATGTGGCCTTTGCCGGCGACCGCTTCACGCTGACGCTGCAAGCCGTTGCGCTGAAAGCGTCGCCGCTGGCCATCGGCATCCTCATGAGCCTGCTGATGGTGGTGCCGATGGTGCTCTCCATCCACATGGGCCGCTGGGCCGACCGCTTCGGTTACGCACGACCAGCGGCCCTGGGGCTGGCCATGCTGGCGGCGGCCGGCCTGCTGGCGGGGCTGGTGCCATCGATGCCCGCGCTCTATGCCGCCAGCGTCTTCATCGGATCGGGCTACACGCTGGCCCATGTGGCCATCAACAACGCGGTCGGTCAGATGGCGCCGGCGCGGCATCTGACCCGCTCCTTCTCGACGCTGGCGCTGGGCTTTTCCGTGTCGGGCCTGACCGGGCCCATGGTCGCCGGCGTCGTCATCGATCACTTCGGCCACAGCGCGGCCTTCCTGTGCCTGCTGGCATTCGTCCTGGTTTCGCTGGCGCTGCTGCTGCTGCTGCTGGGGCGCGAGCCCGACCCGCTGCCGCCGCGCCCGGCACCGGCCGAGCCGCCGAGCGTGATCGGGCTGCTGCGGCACGCGCCCTTGCGCGCCGTGCTCATTGTCAGCGGCCTGCTGTCCATGGGCTGGGACATGTTCATGTTTCTGGCGCCGCTGCACGGCGTGCGTTCCGGCCTGAGCGCCACCTCCACCGGCCTGCTGATGGGAGCCTTCGGTGCCGGCACCTTCGCCATCCGCTTGCTGCTGCCGTTGTTCAACGCCCGCATGACCGAGTGGCGCACGCTGAGCTGGGCGCTGTTCGTCACCGCGCTTTGCTACGTCATCTTCCCGCTGGCCGCCACGCTGCCGCTGATGCTGACGGCCGCCTTCGCCATGGGTCTCAGCCTGGGTTGCGGCCAGCCGATGGCCATGAGCCTGTTGCACCTGACGGCGCCGCCATCGCGCGCGGGCGAAGCCGTCGGCATGCGCACCTCGATCGTGAGCGCCAGTCAGACCCTGTTTCCGCTGGTGTTCGGTGCGCTCGGCTCCGCCGTGGGCGTGGCGGCGGTGTTCTGGGCCGGGGCGACGGTGCTGGCCTCGGGCGGGGCATTCGCAAGACGGAGAAAGTAGGGATTGCAGCCGGGCGCCTGGAGTGGGCCGGGTCTGCAAGATCGCGGCCGCTCAATTGCGCGGTCGAATCCTGCGCGACGCCAGCCATGCGATGGCGAGCCAGACCAAAGAGCGCAGCGTCATGGCCGCGACGGTGCGCATTTCGTACGCGCCGCCTGTCATCACGCGCACGCCGAACGCCGCGAAAACCAGCACCGTGGCCGCGGCGATTCCCGCGGCCAGCCGGGCCGCCCACAGCCGCTGCAGCCAGAGGCCGGCGCCCGCAATGACATAGGCGAAGCCGGCGGCGAAGTTGAACCAGAGAACGAAGGGCACGTAGGCGCCCGCCGATCGCCGGGCGGCGTCGCCGCCGAACAGCGTGAGCCCGCCGGAGACGATCGTCAGCAGACCGAAAGCGACGGCCAGCACGGCCATGGCGCGCAACAGCAGATCGGGCTTGGAATGGTTCATGGTGCTCCTTGTCAGAGGCTTTGACCCTGGCCGGCTTCTTCGTAGGTGCGGCCATCCCTGATGTGGTAGATCCGCTTGAAGGTCGGAATGATCTTCTCATCGTGCGTCACCACGATGATGGCGGTGTGGTATTGCGTCGCCATCTGGTTGAGGATGCGGACCACGGCCAACGCGCGTTCACTGTCCAGCGGCGCCGTGGGCTCATCGGCCAGGATCACGGGCGGGCGGTTCGCCAGCGCGCGCGCGATCGAAACGCGCTGCTGCTCTCCGCCCGACAGTTCCGATGGTTGCGCCTTGGCGCGATGGCCCACATCGAGGGCGTTCAGCAGTTCGCGCGCACGGGCGCGGGCTTCGCCGTTGGACCGGCCCGCCAGCATCGGCAACAGCGCCACGTTGTCGGTCACGTCGAGAAAGGGAATCAGGTAGGGAGCCTGGAACACGAAGCCAATGCTGTCGCGCCGCAGCGCGCGCAGGTCGGCGAGCTTCCAGCCGTCGTCGTAGATCGGCTGGCCGCGCAGGGTCATCCGGCCGCCACTGGGTTCGGTCACGGCGCCCAGGCACTTCAGCAGAGTGCTCTTGCCCGAGCCGGATGGCCCGATCAGGCCGACCACTTCACCCGGTGCGACGATCATGTTCACGTCCTTGAGGGCATCGACGGCGGTGTCGCCCGCGCCATAACGTTTGCGCAAGCCTTCGATGCGGATGCCGAGTTCGCTCATTTCAGCCTCCGATCGCGGCGGCGGGATCCACCTTCAGCGCCGCGCGGATGGCCAGCGTGCTCGCCAATGCGCAGATCAGCATCACGGCCAGCAGTCCGCGCATGGCGTCGCCCGGCTCCAGCAACACGTACTTGGGGAAGATCGGCACCCAGGACGTGGCGGCCAGCTCGCCGACCACAAAGCCGATGAGCCCGAGCCCCAGGGCCTGCTGCAGGATCATGCCGGCGATGGTGCGATTGCGTGTGCCGATCAGCTTGAGGACCGCGATCTCGCGGATCTTGCCCAGCGTCAGGGTGTAGATGATGAAGGCGACGATCGCCGCGCTGACGATGGCCAGGATCACCAGGAACATGCCGATCTGTCTGGCCGAGGTCGCGATCAGCTTGCTCACCAGGATCTGTTCCATCTGATCGCGAGTGAATGCCTGCAGGTGTTTCCAGCGGCGAATCGGCTGGGCCACCTGTTCCGGGTCATACCCGGGTTTCAGCTGTACCAGCACGGCGTTCACGTTGCGGTTGCCAGCCTGGGAGGCCTGAACGGCCTCCAGCAGACCCGGCACGCCCGGCCGGTTCAGGCCCGGGTTGGCGGCCGTGCGGGCCCGCTCGTTCAGGATCGAGTCGTTGTCCTTCAGGAACTGCGCCTCCTGCGCATCCTTGAGCGGAATGAATACCATCGGGTCGCCGCCCGACGAGACCATGCGCCGGGTGAGGCCCACCACGCTGTAGTCGTGGCGCCGGATGCGGATGCGATCGCCCAGGCGGAAGCCCGTCCGTACATCCGCCACTGCTTCGTAGTGGCTGCGGGTGATCTGCCGGCCTGCGACCAGGTAGCCCGGCTCGCCGGGCAGCCCGGGCTCGAAGCCCACCACCATCGCGCGCACGTCGGTGGTTTCATTGCGCACCTGCATCGTGAGATAGGTGACGTTGGCGGCACGCGCCACGCCGGGCAGCCCGAGGATGGCGCGGACCGCGTCGTCGCGGATGCTCGAGGATTCAGCATAGGGCCCCTGAGTGTCCTGCTGCACCACCCACAGGTCGGCCCGGCTGTTATCGAGCAGCTTGCGGGCATCGTCCACCATCCCGCGATAGATTCCGGCCATGGTCAGCGTCACCCCGATCAGCAGGCCGAGCCCGATGCCGGTGAGAACGAACTTGCCCCAGGAATGCAGGATGTCCCGGCCCGCCAGACTGATCATGGCTGGCGCCCCGCAATCGCATCGACCACCTTGATCCGGCTGCCGGTACCGAGTTCTTTCTCGCTGTACAGCACCACGGGGTCACCGGGCTTCAGCCCTTCCAATACCTCGACCCATCCATCGAGGCTGGTCTGCCCGAGGCGCAGCGGCGCGAAGCGCACGGCGTCGCCCTCCGCCAGCCACACGCCAGTCCGGTCGGCGCGCTGGCGGATGCTCGCATTCGGCACCACGACGGCCGGGGCCGTGACGGGCAGCGCGACGGTCACTTCCGCCAGCTCGCCGATGGACACCCCGCCTGGCGCACGCTCGAAGGCCACCTGCGCCAGGCGCTCTTCGGTGACGCTGTCGCTCACCGCCTCGATGCGCGCCACGGTGCCGGCCAGCGGCTGGGCCGGATTCGAGCGCAGCGCGATCGTGGCACGCAAACCGGGTGCCAGGCCACGGGAGCGGCCCTGGTCGAAGCGCACCTTGACCCACAACGAATCCGGGGCTATGAGCTTGACCACCGCCTGGCCCGCCACCACGGTGGACCCGGGTTCGGCGTCGCGGCTGGTCACAACCGCGTCGGCCGGTGCCAGCAAGCGTACGTTCTCGCGCTGCTGGCGCAGCCCGGCGCGCTCGGCCGCCAGCCGCTTGCTGTCCTGCAGGGCCGCCGCCAGATTGGCCTCGGCGGCGCTCACACCGGCATCGGCTGAAGTGCGCTCCTGCAGTTTGGCCTCTACCACGCTGGCGCTGATGAAGTTCTTCTCGCCCAGGTCGACGTAGCGGCGCGCGTTCATGGCAGCCAGCTCCCGTTTGGCCAGGGCATCCTTGCGCTGTGCGTCGGCCGCCGCCGCAGCGCTCGCCGCCCGTGCCATGGATGCGTCCAGGGCGGCAACGCGTTCGTCGATATCGACCGGGTCCATCTCGGCGAGCAGTTGCCCGGCCTTCACCCGATCACCGACATCGACGGTGACGCGCAGTACGCGCCCGGCTGCGGTGGGGCCGATCAGGTAGGACCGCCGGGCTTCGACCGTGCCGATTCCGAAAAGCGCTGCAGCGACGGTTCCGGTGGCCGCCCTGTGCACAGTGACCTGGGTGCCCGCCAGCGGGCCGGAGCGAATACCCACAAACGTGATGCCACCGAGCAGCAGCACAGCGAGCAGGCCGAGCCCGAGCCGGCGGTAGAGCAAGCGGTCGATCTTCATATCGCCTCGCTGATGCCACGGCGGTAGAGGGCGAACACCGGATCGGCCTGCGCTTTGACCGCCGCAGCGTTGCCGGTCGTCATCGACTGCATGACCAGACCCTGTATCACCCCCACGAACAGCGTCGCCGCCGCTTCGAGATCGACCTTGGCGGAGACCTCGCCACGCGTCACTGCCGCGTCCAGCTGGTTGCGCAGCAGCTTGCGGTAGGACTTCAGCAGGTTGCGCACCTCCTGCTTGATGGGGGAATCGGAAGGTCGCTGCAGCTCGTGAAAAATAAGCCGGGGCACGCCGGGATGGGTGGTCACGAAGCCGATATGGGCCTTGAACATGGCGCCCAGCGCTTCGATCGGCGAACTGGCCTTGCCGGCCGCCGTTTCGAGCACGGAGAGCAACTGCTCCCGAACCCAGCACATGGCTGCCAGCCAGATGGCGTCCTTGGTGAGAAAGTGCTTGAACAGCGCGCCCTGGGTCACCCCGACCGCGGCCGCGATGTCCGAAGTCGTGATCAATGCCGGGCTGACCTCGCGGGCCAGCATCAGCGCCGCCGCGACGATTTCCGCCTGTCGTTCTTCAGTGGGCAGTCTGGATTGCATGGAGCTCATCGCATCTTGGTAAGTAATTGAATACTTGCCAGTATAGGCGTTCCGGGCCGATGCCGCAATCGCCCCGGCCACAGCCGGGATCGGGCGGCACGGCCGGGCCCATTCGCCTCAGTGACGGTATCCTTGCGGGCCGGCCGCCGGCGAGCGGCAAAATCAAGGAGACAAACAACATGCTGTCGTACTGGATGCAGATGAGCGGGGATCAGGCGACGCTCGAGGTTCGCGAAATACCCCGGCCCGAACCGGGACCGGGGCAGTTGCTGGTGCGGATGCATGCGGCGGGCCTGAACCGCGGCGAGTTCATCGCCGGGCACGGGCTGCACGCCAGTGGCAGCGCCAAGGCGATCGGGCTGGAAGGCGCGGGGGAGGTGGCGGCGCTCGGCGCGGACGTCAGCGGCCTGCGCCCCGGCGACCGGGTCATGGGCCGCTGCCCGGGCGCGTTCGCCGAGTACGCACTGATGTCGGCGGCCGAGGCCATTCCAGTTCCCGCCACGCTGTCTTGGCCGCAGGCCGCCGTGGTTCCGCTGACCTACCAGGTGGCCTACGACCTGCTGGTGTTGCACGGCCGCGTGGTCCCGGGGGAATGGGTCTTGGTGGCCGGGGTTTCTTCCGGGGTGGGCGTGGCGGTGTTGCAGATGGCCAAGCTCCTGGGTGCGCGGGTGATCGGGACCTCCGGCTCGGCCGACAAACTGGCGCAACTCCAGCCCCTGGGCCTGGACGCAGGCCTTTGCACCCGTGGCGCGGATTTCCACGCGGCGGTGATGGCGGCCACGGGCGGCGCCGGGGTGAACCTGGTGGTCGACAACGTGGGTGGTTCGGTCTTCGCGGAAAGCCTGCGCTGCATGGCGTTCCAGGGCCGCCTGGGCATGGTGGGCTACGTGGATGGGGTGCTCAAGGCGCAGATCGACCTCGAAGCGCTGCACGCGAAGCGGCTGACGCTGTTCGGCGTCTCCAACAAGATGCGAACCGCCCAGCACAAGGCGGCGGATGTGCCCGGCTTCGTGGCCGACATGGTGCCGGCCTTTTCAGCGGGCCGCATTCAGCCCGTGGTGGACAGCGTCTTCCCGTTCGGGCAGCTGGGCCAGGCCAAGGCCCACATGGAGGCCAACCGCCATGTCGGCAAGATCGTGCTGGCCATGCCGGCCAGCCCAAACCCGGCCGTTGTGGCCTAATCGGGGGTTACGCAACTCACTGAAGTTTCCAATCATGGGCAACAAGATCATCACCGAAGCCGACCGCAAGCGCACTCCCGCACCCGTCTGCGTCGAAGGCTACAAGGTGCGCCAGGAGGGCACCGGGCAGAGAATCAGCCTGGAGCGCGGCAAGGCCACCCGCAACAAGAAGAACGCCGGCAAGCGTCCGCACAAGGGCGGCTGACCGGACTTGGCCCCCCGCGGGGCTTGGCGGCCCTCCGGGAACCCGCCAGAATCGGCGCATGCAGCAGCACTCCGCCGACTTCTCCCAAGGCGCCGCGTTCGTGCGCGGCGACTATCTTCCCATCGCCCAGGCCAGCGTACCCCTCACCGACTGGGGGTTCCTGCGCTCCGACGCAACCTATGACGTCGTCACCGTGTGGGAAGACGCATTCTTTCGTCTCGATGCGCACCTGGACCGCTTCTTCACCAGTTGTGCGAGTTTCCGGCTCGATCCGGGCAAGACGCGGGACGAGATCACCGCTGTGCTCGAACGATGCGTCAGCCTGTCGGGGCTGCGCCACGCCTACGTCGAAATGATCGCGACCCGGGGCCAGCCGCCCTGGGGCTCGCGCGACCCGAGGCAGGCGGCGAACCAGTTCTATGCCTTTGCCGTGCCCTATGTCTGGATCGCCAACGAAGCCCAGCGCGAACGCGGCTTGCGCCTGATGGTCAGTGACGTGCAGCGCATTCCGTCGGCCAGCGTCGATCCGACTGCCAAGAACTACCACTGGAACGATCTCACCATGGGCCTGCTGGGGGCGCTGGATGCCGGCGCCGACACGGTGGTGCTGACGGACGCCGGCGGCAACGTGGTGGAGGGGCCGGGCTTCAATGTGTTCGCATTCAGCAATGGCGTCCTGGTCACGCCGCAGGAAGGTGTGCTCGAGGGGATCACCCGCCGCACGGTCATCGAGATGGCCGGATCGCTGGGCATCCCGGTTCAATTGCGCGCCCTGCCGGCAAGCGAGCTGCGCAGCGCGCGGGAGGTGTTCCTCAGCAGTTCCGGCGGCGGCGTGCTGCCGGTGACGCAGGTTGACGGCAAGCCTGTGGGCGAGGGCACCGTGGGTCCGGTGACACGGCAATTGGTCAAGACCTATTGGGAATGGCACGCCGACCCCCGCTACAGCAAGCCGGTGCGGTATCAGGCGAGCGTCTAGGACGGGATGGCCGCGCCGACCGCGCTTGCCGACGGCGACAATCGGCCCTCCGTATTCACAGGTACTGCCGCATGAGCAGCCAGGACAAGATGCTCGCCCTGCTCGACGCCTTCAGCGTCGAGGCGCCGGTCTGGTCGACGGAAGACCTGATCGAGCGCTCCGGCCTGCCGCCTTCGACCTGCTACCGGTACCTCAAATCGCTGCACCAGGCCGGCTTGCTGGCGCGGGTGGGCAGCGGATCCTATGTGGTCGGCCCCCGAGTGTTGGCGATGGACCGTATCGCCCGCCTCACCGATCCCGTCTACAGCGTCGGCAGCCCGGTGGTACAGGCGCTGTCGCAGCGCACCGGCTTCAGCGCACTGCTGTCGGTTCTGTACAGCGACTCGGTGATGTGCGTGCAGCAGGTGGCCACCGATGACGCGCCGGAAGGCTTGTTCGGCCGCGGCCAGCAGCGTCCGCTGGTGGCCGGCGCCACAGCCAATATCATCCTCGCGCACTTGCCGGTGCACCAGTTGCGCAGCGTGTTCGCCAAGCAGGCCGAACGCATCGCCCAGGCCGGCCTCGGGCACGACTGGGACAGCTTGCGCGCGAACCTGAAAGCCATTCGCCTGCAGGGCTTCAGCTATTCGCAGGGCGAATACCGACCGGGCATCGCGGGGCTGGCGGCGCCGCTGTTCAACCGCGACGCAGAGGTGCTCGGCAGCATCGCGCTGGCCACCTCGACCCGATCGAAGCGGCTCAAGGAATTCAAGACGCTGGCACCGACCGTGATGGCGGCCGCGGCCGAGATTTCGCGGGGTATCGCCCGCAGAGTCAATGTGGTCGATCTGCCGGCCCGGGCCCTGGGATAGCGGCGGGGGGTGCCGGCAATATAAAAACTCCTACAATGTGAGAATCTTTTGAAATGACGCCCGTGGCGGCGCGCGCTATGAAAGTTTCTCTGCAGGACATCCTTCGCAACAACGTGAAGGAAAAACTGACCCGGGGCGAAGTGGTCTCGTCCATGATGGTGCGGCTGGTGCGCGGCGTCGAAATCGTCCGCATCGCGAAGACCGCCGGCTTCGACAGCTTCTACATCGACATGGAGCACTGCAGCTTCTCGATGGACACCACCAGCCAGATCTGCATGGCCGCGCTCGAAGCCGGCATCACGCCGTTCGTGCGCGTTCCCGCCAATACGCCCGAGTACATCTCGCGTGTGCTCGACGGCGGTGCGATGGGCGTCATCGCGCCGCATGTGCGCTCGGCCGAGGAGGCGCGGGCCGTGGTTCGCGCCGCCCGGTTCACCCCGCACGGCGACCGGTCGGCCAATGGCGGCTTGCCGCAGCTGCAATACCGCAGCTTTCCTGCCGGCGAAGCCAATTCGGCCTTGAACGACGCCACCATGGTAATCGTCATGATGGAGGCCGTAGCTGCGCTCGAGCGGGTCGAGGAGATCGCCGCTGTCCCGGGCGTGGACATGATGCTCGTCGGCACCAACGATCTCACCGCCGAGTGGGGCGTCCCCGGCCAGTACGACGACCCGCGCGTGGCCGCCGCGTACGAGCGCACCATCGCCGCCTGCCGCAAGCACGGCAAGCATGTGGGCGTCGGCGGGCTGGGCTCGCGGCCGGACCTGGTGGAACGCTTCGTGCGCATGGGTGCGCGCTACGTGTCCACCGGCACCGACCTCGGCTTTCTCGTTGCTGCCTGCACCGCCAAGGCCAAGGCCGTGGCATCCCTCACCGTTTGACCCATCTGGAGATCCGCCTCATGAAGTTCGCCCGCCGTTCCATCGCCAAGGCCGCACTGGCCACCCTGGCCCTCGCTTCCATCGGTACCGCCGCACTGGCGCAGGGCGCCTACCCGAACAAGCCGGTCAAGATCGTCGTCGCCTTCACCCCGGGTGGCCCGACCGACGTGGTCGCGCGCCTGATCGGCCAGAAGCTCACCGAAAAATGGGGTCAGCAGGTGGTGGTCGAGAACAAGCCCGGCGCGGCCGGCGTGATCGGTTCGGAAATGGTGGCCAAGGCACCCGCCGACGGCTACACGCTGCTGATGGCCACAGCCGGCAACCTCACGGTGAACCAGCACCTGTACCCGAACATGAAGTTCGACCCGGTGAAGGACTTCGCACCGATCATGCAGACGGCTGCCGTCGATTTCGTGCTGGTGACCCAACCGACTTCTGCATACAAGACCGTCAAGGACCTGATCGCCGCGGCCAAGGCCAAGCCCGACCAGATCACGACGGCGACGTCGGGGAACGGTGGTGCGCCCCACCTCGCCGCAGCGCTCTTCGAACATGCGGCCGGTGTCCAGCTGACGACCGTCCCCTACAAGGGCACAGCCGATGCCGTGAACGCCGTGCTGTCCGGCCAGACCGCGCTCGACTTCGACGCCGCCTCGCAGGTTCTGCCGCACATCCGCGCCGGCAAGCTGCGCCCGCTGGCGGTTCTCGGCACCAAGCGTTCGCCGCTGTTGCCCGATGTGCCGACCATGGCCGAGGCCGGGCTGCCGAGCTACAGCTTCAGCAACTGGTTCGGCCTGGTGGCACCGGCCGGCACGCCCAGGGAGATCCTGGAAAAATTGCAGGCCGACGTGGCTCAGGCGCTGCAAGACGCCGAGGTTCGCACCAAATTCCAGACCATGGGTCTGCAGCCCGGCGGCGGAAGCTCCGCTCAGTTCGCAGCCCTGATCCAGACCGATGCGGCCAAGTGGGGTGTGACCATCAAGCAGGCCAACATCAAAGCCGACTGAAAGCAGGGTAGTACCGCATGGGCATGACCATCACGGAAAAGATCCTGGCCCGCGCCGCGGGGCAGGCCTGCGTGCGGCCGGGACAGTTTCTGGACTGCAAGGTGGACCAGGTCGCCAGCATGGACCTGCAGGGCAAGCTGGTGTTCAATACCCTGGATTCGCTCGGCAGCGACACGCTGTTCGATACCAGCCGGGTTGCGCTGACACTGGACCATCACAGCCCGGCACACAGCATTGCCATCGCGGACGTCCACGCGGCGATCCGCAAGGCGGTGAAAAAGTACGAGGTGAAAAACCTGTTCGATGTGGGCAGCGGCATCATGCACGTCGTCATGCCCGAGCGCGGCCTGGTGTTGCCGGGCGAGCTGGTCATCATGAACGAGTCGCACACGCCCACCGGCGGCGCGATCGGCGCGGCGGTGATCGGTGTCGGCCAGACCGATGCGGCCGTGGCCGCCGCGCTGGGCGAGATCTGGCTGGTGGTACCCGCCACGATCCGGGTCAACCTGCGCGGTGCGCTGCAGCGCGGCGTCACCACCAAGGACCTGGCGCTGCACCTGATGAGCCTGCTGGGCTACGAGAAGAAAGCCATTTACAAGACCATCGAGATCGGCGGTCCCGGCATGGCCGCGCTGTCGATGGACGCGCGCTTCACCATCACCAACTACTGTTCGGACATGGGCGCCAAATCGGCCATCATCGAGCCCGACGATGTGACGCTGGCCTATGTGAAGGACCGGGCGCAACGAACGTTCACACCGGTGCGCAGCGACGCCGACTGCCACTACGAAGAGGTGATCGATGTGGACCTCGCCGCACTCGAGCCGCTGCTGGCCTGTCCGCATGCGCTGGACAACATCCACAGCGTCGAGTCGCAGGCCGGCAAGACCATTCATGAAGCCGTGATCGGCACCTGCACCAACGGCCGCTTCGAGGACATCGCCTCGGCGGCTGCCATCGTGGCGGGGCACAGCGTCGCACCGGGCGTGCGCTTCATCGTCGTCCCGGCATCCAGGGAGGTGTACCAGCGCGCCATGAAGGAGGGGCATCTCGCCACGCTCACGGATGCCGGCGCACTGGTGTTTCCGCCGGGATGCGGGCCCTGCATGGGCGAGCACAGCGGCGTGCTCGGCGCCGGCGAGGTGTGCATCAGTTCCGGCAACCGCAACATGAAGGGTCGCATGGGCAGCGGCGAGTCGTTCGTGTATCTCGGCTCGCCGCAGACGGTGGCGGCATCCGCCATCCGGGGCGTGATCGCCGACCCTAGAACGCTCCAGCCGGCCGACCGGGAGACCGCTCATGCGCAGTGAAATTTCCGCCGGCGCCTACCGGGTCGGCGACGACGTCAAGGCGCTCGAGATCATGCCGATGCGCTTCAAGAGCTCCAACGCATTGGCTGACAAGGAACTGGCGCAAGCCGCTTTCGCCGACCTCGATCCCGGTTTCGCCGCAAAGGCGCTGGCGGGCGAATACGGCATTGTGGTGGCCGGGCGCAACTTCGGCGGCGGCGGCAAGACCATCGAGGGTCCGGTGTTCGCGCTGCGCGGCGCGGGAATCCGGCTGGTGATCGCGGATTCGTTTGCGCGCTATTTCCTGCGCAACGCCATCAACAACGGCTTTCCCATCCTGGTCTGCGACGGCATCTCGGCAGCGGTGGAGACCGGCCACCAGCTGTCGGTGGATCTGGAAAGCGCCGTGATTCGCAACCTGACCACCGGTCGTGAGCTGAAAGCGACGCCATTGTCTGGAACAGCCCTGGAAATTCTCGGCGCGGGCGGACTCGTGCCGTACGCCAGAACCAAACTGGCCCAGCGCGATGCCGCGCGAGCTCAGGCTGTGGCGGCGGGCTGACGGCTTTGCGCGCGAGTTGCCAGCCAGCGTCCGGCTCATCGCTGGTACATTTACCCACGAGAGTCGGCACCCAACTGTGGTGCCGTCAATAAGGAAGCAACAAATGATAGGTCTCCAGATCCTGAAGCGTCAGCGCCAGGTTGCCCCGCGTGTGGTCGACCAATTCCGGGCCATTCCGGTCGCCAACATCAGCGACTGCATGGCGCGGATGACCGCCGGCGGCCCGAGGCTGCGGCCTATGCACGCGTCCGGCCGCCTGGCCGGGCCCGCCCTGACCGTGAAGACCCGCCCCGGCGACAACCTGATGATCCACAAGGCGATCGACATGGCGCAGGCGGGCGATGTGATCGTGGTGGATGGCGGGGGTGACCTGACCAATTCGCTGATCGGCGAAATCATGGTCAGCTACGCGCTCAAGCGCGGCATCGCCGGTTTCATCATCGACGGCGCGATACGGGACCTGGACTTCATCCAGTCGGGCACGATGCCGGTCTACGCGGCCGGCGTGACCCACCGCGGCCCATACAAGGACGGCCCGGGCGAAATCAACGTGCCCATCGCGATCGACGGCATGGTGATCCATCCCGGCGACCTCATCCTGGGCGATCCGGACGGCTTCCTCTGCGTCCCCTATGACGATGTCGAGGCCGTCCTGGCTGCAGCCACGGCCAAGGTAGCTGCCGAGGTGAAGACCCTGGCGGCCATCGCGGAGGGGCGGCACGATACCTCGTGGATCGACGCCGCGCTGAAACGCATCGGCTGCGAAGCGCGGCCGCGCTGAGCGCTTCTCCGGCGAGCCTCCGGCAACCCCTCTGCATTTCCGGCACATGATCCCACCCGTCTTGAGAGTGGTGCGGTCCAGCTTGTGGATCGACCCGGTGTTCGACCAGCAGTTTCAGCAGCGGCGCGGCATCGCGCTGGACATTTTTCCGGTGCGCGGGGCCGACGATGCCGCATGGGCGCTGCTGTCCAGCGCCCATGTCTACCACGTGTCGGCAGCCAAGGACGAACTGCCGCGGCAATGGTTCGTCGATGCCTCGTTGCTGCAGCGCTGCCCCGGCCTGCTGTGCGTTTCGTCGACCGGAGCGGGCTACGACACCGTCGACGTCGAGGCCTGCACCCGGGCCGGTGTTGCCGTGGTGAACCAGGCCGGCGGGAACGCTCCATCCGTCGCCGAACATACCTTCGGGATGATGCTGGGCGTTTCGCGCCGGATGCTCGAATGCGACCGCCGGCTGCGCCGCGAACAGGGCCTGACTCGCGAGGACGTGATGGGGCATGAAATCCGGGGCAAGACGCTCGGCCTGGTGGGCATCGGCCATGTCGGAACCCGCGTCGCTTCGATTGCGCGCGCCTTTGGCATGAGCGTGCTGGCCACTGACCCGCTGGTCGATGCCCGGGAGATCGAGCGGCGGGGGGCGAGCCCGGTCACGCTCGATGAATTGCTGGCGCGCGCCGATTTCGTGTCCTTGCACTGCCCGCGCGACAAAAGCACATTGAAGATGTTCGGCGCCAACGCTTTCGCACGGATGAAAAAGGGCGCCATCTTCATCACCACGGCACGCGGTGGCATCCACGACGAAGCCGCGCTGGTGGCGGCCCTGGAGTCCGGGCATCTGGCCGGTGCCGGCATCGATGTGTGGGATCAGGAGCCGCCGCCGCTGGGCCATCCCCTGCTCAGGATGGACAAGGTCTTCGCGACATTTCACACGGCGGGCGTGACGCACGAGGCCAGACGCAACATGGCGACGATCGCCGCCGAGCAGATTCTGCAGGTGCTGGCCGGCGAGCAGCCGCCGAGGCTGGTCAATCCGCAGGTCTGGCCCTCTTTCATGGCGCGTTTCCCCGCCGGCGGCTGGATTGTCCCGGAACAAGCTTGTGGAGAAAATAACTCGGCTGTAACGGACACAATTTGACAAGCGCCGGGCCTGTGAAATACTGTTGAGACGATGATCTCGAACGAGAGTCCAATGCAACCACCCCCGGCCGGGGTGCCGGACGCGCGCCTGGCGGAGGCGGCGCGCTATGCCCTCCTTCGGCGCCTGGCGCCTTCGATGCGCCACCACCTCGTGGTCAACCTGCAACCCATCGGCATGATCTACGAGGTCATGGACCGGCGCCTCAAGGCGCCGGCGCCGAACCTGGCCGAAGTGCAAGACAGCGCGCACAAGATCAATGGCTTCGCCAAGGCGGCCCTCAACTCGTGCCTGGACGTCGTTACCTGGCTTGCGCCCGATGAGGAGGTGCTGACCACCGCCGAGGCAGGGGTGCGGGAATGCCTGAGTCTGGTGGCCACCAGCCTGACCTTTCGCGGCTATGCCATGCGCAACGAGGTCGGGGTCGTGCCCCGTCAGGTTCGCCGTTCCCCTTTGCGCAACGTGCTCACGGCGCTGCTGATTCACGCGACGGACCAGACGTCGGCCCCGGCCGAGCTCGTGCTCTCTGCCGAGGCAGGGGAGGCGGGACTGACGTTGACGCTGACGCTACGGCCTACCGAGGGCGAGCCGACCTTCACCGGCGGGCTGGCCTATCGGCGTCTGGACTGGGCCGATGTGCAGGCCCTGGCCGCGGCCGAGTCGGTCCAGGTGACGCGCGCGGGCAACCAGCGCCTGCAGCTGTCCATTCCCTGGGCCTCGTCCGCGAACGCCTGAGCCGTCGCGTGCTCGCGCCCTTCAGCGCAACCAGAGCCTGCCACCGCGCCGCCGCATCGTGGCCTCAGGGTTTCGGCGCGGCCAGCGCATCGGGCTCCACCGTCACCGGTGCGCCTGCCTGGCGCAGCGGCGCAGCGAAATTCACGAGATCGGGCACCAGGGCGTCGCGACCCGGGTCGTACTCGTAGGAGGTGACACCGCAGTTGGGCACGTCGCCGCGCCGGTCGATCGCCAGGATTTGCGCCTCGTCGAGGCATTCGATCAGGTAGCGCATGCAGTTCACGATGACCTGGTGGCCGACGACCAGCACGCGTTGCCCGCCATGTTCGCGCGTCAGCATCTCCAGCAGGCTGCGCAGGCGCAGGATCACGTCGCACCAGCTCTCGCCGCCGGGTGGCCGGAAATAGAACTTGCCCACGTGCGAGCGCTGGTCACCGAGCTCGGGGTATTTCTGGCGGATACCGAAGTGGGTGAGCCGGTCCAGGATGCCGAATTCCTTTTCCCGCAGGCGCTCGTCCACGCGCAGTCGCACGCCGTCCTCGGGAATGCCCGCGCTTGCCAGCATCAGGCGGGCGGTTTCCCGGGCCCGCACATAGGGCGAGCACAGGATGACGTCGGGCCGGCGCTCGGGCGGCAATTCGCCGAACCAATGGCCCAGCGCGGTTGCCTGACGCTGGCCGAGATCGGACAGCGGCGTATCGATGTCGCGCTCGGCGATGTCGATGACCGGCAGCCCGGCCGCTTCGGCCGCGTCGCGCGCCACATTGCCGGCGCTCTGCCCGTGCCGCACGATCCACAGGGTCTGCGGCCATTGTTTCTGCATGGTCATCTTCCTTGTCAACGCCGCTGGAAGCCCAGCGCCTTCATAGCCGGGGCCAGCTCGTTGCGGCTCGCCTGGTAGTCCTGCCAAGGCGCATTGCCCTGATCCAACCGGGTCTGTACCGTGCCTACCGTCCAGTGGGCACCTCCTCCGGACAGGTCCTCGAGTTCGTCCCACCGCACCGGCACCGAAATGCCCAGCCCCGGCCGCGAGCGGGCGGACCAGGCGGCGACCGTGGTGGCACCGAAATCGTTGCGCAGGTAATCGATGAAGATCCGGCCCACCCGGTTGGTGCTGCCGCTCTTGGCGACGAAGCGCTGCGGCAGCGTTCGCGCCAGGTGCTGCACGATCGCCTGCGAGAAGTCCTTGACGGTGTTCCAGCCCGACTGGGGCTTGAGCGGCACCACCACGTGCAGCCCCTTGCCGCCGCTGGTCTTGAGGAAGGCGGCGAGCTGCACCTCGGTCAGGAAGCTGTGGACCAGTTGCGCCGCTTCCCGGATCTGCGGCCATTCCACCCCTTCGCCGGGGTCGAGGTCGAATGTCATGCGATCGGGCTTTCCGATTGCGGCCGTCGAGGCGTTCCAGGTGTGAAACTCGATCACGTTCATCTGGGCCGCCGACAGCAGGCCTTCGGCCGTTGCCACTTCCAGCAGCGGCGGGTGGTCCGGGTCCAGCGCCCGATCGAGCTGCACGATTCCCGGCATCTGGTAACTGTCGGCGTGCTTCTGGAAGAACAGCTCGCCGCCGATTCCCGAAGGGGCGCGCACCAGCGCCACCGGCCGGCCCTTCAGGTGTTTCATCATCAGGGGCCCGACCAGCGCGTAGTAGCGCACCAGCTCGATCTTGGTGGTCCCGCTGGCGGCGTCGATCACCCGCTCGGGATGGCTTACGCGCAGTGTGGGTGGCAGCACGGCCTCGATCACCGTGGCTCGCGAATTCGCTTTGGCCGGCGGGGCCCCTCGTGCGGCCTTGGCCGGCTTGTCGACCGGGGTATCGTGGCGCGGCGTTTCCCGGGTGATTGCCACGGGCGGCTTGTCCGTGCGCAAGCCCCGGAACACCGAGTGCCGGACGCGCCCGCTGCGTGTCCATTCGCCAAATGAGACCTCGCAGATCAGCGCGGGCTTGACCCAATGCGCTTTCCTCGGAATTTCGGCGCCGGCGGCAAAGGGGCTGGTCTCCGAATGCAGGGCGTCGAGCCTTTCGCGCAGGTCGCACAAGGCCTGTTCGTTGAAGCCGGTGCCCACGTTACCCGCGTAGCGCAATGACCCATCGTCGTCGTGGATGCCCAGCAGCAGGGAGCCGATTCCCGTGCGCGAACCCTTGGGATCGGTGTAGCCGCCGATGACGAACTCCTGCCGCTGTCCGCATTTGAGCTTGATCCAGTCGGACGAGCGCCGCGGCACATAGGCCGAGTTCCTGCGCTTGGCGATCACGCCTTCCAGGCCCAGGCGGCATGCCGACGACAGCACCTCCTCGGGCGGTGCGTCGAAGACGGCGCTGAACCGGACCTTGTCGTGGGGCTTGCGCTCGACGATGCGCTGCAAGACCGCACGCCGGTCCACCAGCGGCACTTCGCGCAGGTCGTAACCGGCGCAGTAGGGAATGTCGAACAGGTAATAGACGATGGAAGCGGTGCGCGAGGAGTCGAAGGCGCCTTGCAGCGCCTGAAAATCCGCCGCGGCGCGCTCGCCCGGCATGATGATCTCGCCGTCGTACCAGCCGTCGGGCAGTTCCATGCCTTCCAGCGCCTGCACCAGGTGGGGCAGCTTCGCGCTCCAGTCGTTGCCGTTGCGGGTGAACAGCCGGACGCGCCCGGCCTGGGCTCGCGTCAGTATGCGATAGCCGTCGAACTTGATCTCGAAAATCCACTGTTCCGGATCGCCCGGCAGCTGGTCGACCAGGGTCGCCAGCTGGGGCAGCAGCTGCTCGGGCAGCGCCGCCTTCCGTGCGCCTGCGGGAGGGCCGGACGCCGGGGCGGGCGCTGGATCGCCGCGCTTTGCTGCGGGTTGCGCTCGCGCGGCCGGCCGGTCGGCCAGCGCCTTCACACTTTCCGGCCGTGCATCGACCACGCTGTAGCCGGACGCGGGACGGGCGTGCTCGTCGTTTTCCTTGATCAGCAGCCAGGGCTCCTGCCTGTCGTTTGCGCGACCCTTCATGCGCACCAGGGTCCAGCGGCCCAGCAGCTTGTGGCCCCGCAATTCGAACTTGAGCTTGCCGGCGCGATAGCCCTTGTGCGGGTCCTCCAGCGGCAGCCACACGCCCTTGTCCCAGACGATGACCTTGCCGGCGCCGTACTGCTTGGGGGGAATCGTCCCCTCGAAGCTGTTATAGGAAAGCGGATGGTCCTCGACGTGCACCGCCATGCGCTTGTCGGCCGGGTCGAGGCTCGGGCCTTTGGGCACCGCCCAGCTCTTCATGGTGCCTTCGAGTTCCAGCCTGAAATCGTAGTGCAGTCGTGTCGCCCAGTGTTTCTGGATGACGAAGGCGCGCTCCGCTTCATTGGCCACGCCGCCTTCCGCCGGCTCCGGCGTGACGTCGAAATTGCGCTTGTCGCGATAGCTCTTGAGGGCGTTGGAACGCTCGTCCATGGCCTGCAGCCTTTCTGCTTCAAGCATAAGAATAGCCCTGTTGCATCGGCGTAGGAAAAGTCGCCTTTGTGCCGTGGGAACCGGAAAGGAATGATGGCACGGATCACAGGGGATCGCCGCGTTGTCCTACAGCGGCGTTGAAGGCGCGGCCGCAAGCTGGCCCGACGGTGAGCAAGCCGCCCGATCCACCCAGGAAAGCACGCATGAAACGACATTACGGCCCGCTGGCGCCCGCGAGGGCGCTGCTGCTGAAGCTGGGGCTGGCCTGCCTGGCGTGTTGCCTCTCGCTGGGTGCTTATGCTTTCGCGAGCCCTGAGGCGCTGCTTGCCAAACACGATGAACTGCGCGAACAGCTGCGCAGCAACAATTTCCAGCGCGCCCTGCACATCGATTCATCCGAATCCGGGGACACGCTCAACGGCGATGTCTACGCGGTGCTGGACCATCCGTTCAGTGTCGTCAGCAACGCCTTGACGGATCCCGGCGACTGGTGCGACATCCTGATCCTGCCCTTCAACACCAAGTACTGCCATGCGGTTGAAGCCAACGGCGCCGCCGCCAGGCTGTTGGTGTGGATCGGCCGCAAGTTTGACCAGCCGCTGCAGGACGCGTACCGGCTCGAAGTCGTCCTGCGGCCGGTGGCCGCAACGCCGGAGTATTACGAGAGCCGTCTCAACGCCGCCACCGGGCCGCTGGGCACGCGCGACTACCGCATCACGGTCTCGGCAGTGCCGCTGGATGCCAGGCGGACCTTCATGCATCTGAGCTATTCCTATGGCTATGGCATCGTGGGTCGCCTGGCGATGCAGGCGTACCTCGCCACCGTGGGCGCGGACAAGGTCGGGTTCACCGTCACCGGACGGGACGGCAACGGCCAGCTCATCTACATAGGGGGCGTGCGCGGCGCGATTGAACGGACCGCGATGCGCTACTACCTGGCCATCGACGCCCACCTGGCTTCGCTCGGCGTGCCGGCGGACCGGCAGCTGGAAGAGCGAATCGGGACCTGGTTCAACGCGAGCGAACGCTATCCGCGCCAGCTGCACGAGATGGACCGCGGCACCTATCTGGCGATGAAGCGGGGCGAGTACGCACGGCAGCAGGCGAAGTTGCCGTAGCGCGGGTTACTTCAGCCCGCGCCGCTGCCCGCAGCGCAGATGCCTTGTGGTGATCGCATCACATCGCTACGCGATATGAGCGATCCCCCGAGCCGCACAGCCCGTTGCGCGGCTCAGCCTTTCAGGCCTGCTGCGTTCCGCAGCAGTGCGGCCCGATCCGTCCGCTCCCAGGTGAATTCGGGCTCTTCCCGGCCGAAGTGGCCATAGGACGCGGTCTTTTCGTAGATGGGGCGCAGCAGGTCCAGCATCTGGATGATGCCTTTCGGACGCAGGTCGAAGTGGTCGTGGATCAGTGATGCGATCTGGTCGTCCGGGATCACACCCGTTCCTTCGGTGTAGACCGTGACGTTCATGGGCTTGGCGACGCCGATCGCATAAGCCACCTGGATCTGGCATTGCCGTGCCAGGCCCGCTGCCACGATGTTCTTGGCCACGTAGCGCGCCGCATAGGCGGCCGAGCGGTCGACCTTGCTCGGGTCCTTGCCCGAAAAAGCGCCGCCACCGTGGGGGCAGGCACCGCCGTAGGTGTCCACGATGATCTTGCGGCCGGTCAGTCCGCAATCGCCCTGCGGGCCGCCGATCACGAACCGTCCGGTCGGATTGATCAGGTAGCGCGTTTCCTTCAGCCACTCGCGGGGCAGCACCGGCTTGACGATTTCCTCGATCACGGCCTCGACGAACGAGGGCAGCATGTGCTTGCCGTCGCTTTGCTCCGGGCTGTGCTGGGAGGAGATCACCACGGTGTCGACGCTGTGCGGCTTGCCGTCGACATAGCGCATCGTGACCTGGCTCTTGGCATCGGGGCGCAGGAAGGGCAGGCGCCCGTCCTTGCGCACCTGGGCCTGCCGCTCCATCAATCGGTGCGCATAGTAGATCGGTGCCGGCATCAGCACGGGCGTTTCGTCGCAGGCATAGCCGAACATCAGGCCCTGGTCGCCGGCGCCGGTGTTCAGGTAGTCGTCGCTGGCGTGGTCGACGCCCTGGGCGATGTCGTTGGACTGCTTGTCGTAGGCCACCAGCACCGCGCAGCCCTTGTAGTCGATGCCGTACTCGGTGTTGTCGTAGCCGATGCGCTTGATGGTGTCGCGCGCCACCTGCATGTAGTCCACATGCGCGTTGGTCGTGATCTCTCCGGCCAGCACCACCAATCCCGTGTTGGTCAGCGTTTCGGCCGCGACCCGGCTGCGCGGGTCGACCCGGAAGATCGCGTCCAGGATCGCATCCGAAATCTGGTCGGCGACCTTGTCCGGGTGGCCTTCGGATACCGATTCAGAAGTGAAGAGAAAGTCGTTCGCCATTTGAATAAACTCCTTAAGGTTGCTACAAGGCGCGTTGCCTTGTAGCTGGAGCTTGGGGCGAACGCTTTAGCAGAATCATTTAATGTCGCCCTGCAAGTAGTTCATAACTCAGCGACGAGGACATTCTACCGCTTGTGACGACACTTTTCCGCGCGCTTGCGCTGTTGCCGTTGCCGCTCCTGCACGCGGTGGGCGCAGCCCTGGGCTGGGTGTCTTTCCTCGCCTCCGGCACCTATCGCCGGCGCTTTCTGGACAATGCCAGGCAGGCGGGATACACGCTGGTGCAGATTCACGCGGCCGTGGCCGAGGCCGGGAAGCTCCTGGCCGAGCTGCCCCGGCTCTGGTTCGGCCGTCCGGTTCCGCTCCAGTGGGACGGGGACGAGTTGATCACCGCGGCGCTGGCCCGCGGTCGGGGCATCGTCTTCCTCACGCCGCACCTGGGCTGTTTCGAAGTGACGGCCCAGGGCTATGCGGCGCGTTTCGGACCCATCACCGTGCTTTACCGGCCGGCGCGCAAGGCATGGCTGCGCGGCCTGGTCGACAGCTCGCGCATGCGCAGTCGGCTGGCGACGGCCCCTACGACGCTGGCGGGCGTGAAGCAAATGCTCAAGGCGCTCAAGGCGGGGGAGGCGGTGGGCCTGTTGCCCGATCAGGTACCGCCGCAGGGCCTTGGGGTGTGGGGGCCTTTCTTCGGCCGTGCGGCCTACACCATGACTCTTTCGGCACGACTGGCGCAGCAGACCGGCGCCACGGTGCTGCTGGCATGGGGCGAGCGCCTGCCCTGGGGCCGAGGCTATCGGATCCGGTTGCGCCCCTGGCCCGGCGAGCTTGCGAGGGAAACCGCAGCGGCGGCGGCGCAGGTCAATGCCCAGATCGAACGTCTCATCCGGGAGTGCCCGCAGCAGTACCTGTGGGGCTACGCGCGTTACAAGACGCCCGCTGAAAGCCGGACGCCATGAGCCGGCTCGGCATTCTTTTCATGCGGCTGCTGGCGCACCTGCCGCTGGCCTGGATCCGTGCACTGGGGTGGGTGCTGGGCTGGTTCCTGTACATGGTGATCGTGCCGCGACGCCATGTGGCGCAGACCAATCTTGCCTTGTGTTTTCCGCAGTGGACGCCGCGCCAGCGCCGGGCGCTCGCGCCGCGCATCTTTGTTCACATCGCCCAGTCCTGGCTCGATCGCAGCTGGCTCTGGCATGGCAAGCCCGACCTGATTCGACAGCGGCTCCAGCTGACCGGGGCCGTCGGCGAACTGGACGGCTCGCAACCCACAGTGCTCTTCGTGCCCCATTTCGTCGGGATGGACGCCGGCTGGACTGCGTTGACGCAGCAGGTGCAGCGCAACTTCACGGGCATCTACACCGGCCAGTCCAACAAGGTGCTGGACGCGTGGATCCTGTCGGGCCGGCAGCGCTTCCGTTCGGGGCGCCCGTTCGGGCGCGCGGACGGCGTGAAGGAGATCGTCGCATCGTTGCGCGGCGGCGCGCCGCTTTACCTGCTGCCCGACATGAACTTCGGGCCCGAGGAATCGATCTTCGTGCCCTTCTATGGCGTCCCGGCTGCCACTGTTCCTTCGCTGTCGCGGTTTGCCAGGCTGGGCCGCGCCAAGGTGGTGCCGGTGATCACGCGCCTGACGCGCGATGGCTACGAAGTGCGGATCCTGCCCGCGTGGCGCGACTTCCCGTCCAACGATCCTGTTGGCGACACGGTGCTGATGAACCAGCGCTTGCAGGGCTACATCGACAGCATGCCCGAGCAGTATTACTGGGTGCACAAGCGCTTCAAGACCCGTCCCGCCGGAATGGCTCCGGTGTATTGAGCCCGGCCGCGCCGCGGTTCTGCTCGTTCAGCGGCCCAGGAACCGGCCCAGCCGCTGCGCCACGAACTCCGGGCGCTCGTGGATGATCCAGTGACTGGCGCCCTCGACTTTTTCCAAAGTCAACTGGGGCACGTACTCTTCCAGGCCCTCGATCAGCCCGGGCGGCAGCGCGGCATCGTCCATCCCCCAGAGCACCAGGGTGGGGAGGTCCACGGTGAGCATTTCGCGCGGCAGCGAGATCGCTGCCGCCGCCGGGTCGTCGGTGCGCGGCGGACGTAGTGGCGAGGCGCGGTAGTAGTTGAGGCCGCCGGTCAGGCTGGCGTCCCACACCGCACGATATCGATTCTTGACAGCCTCGGTCAGCCAGGGCGCGCCGCCCCAGTTGGTGAAAAACTCCCAGAGCCTGCGATAGTCGTTCTCGCGCAGCAGTTTCTCCGCGTCCGGCCGGATCAGGAAATTCATGTACGCGCTGGCCGCCTGCTGCTTCGGGTTGGACTGGAGCTCGCGCAGGAAAGTCCCGGGATGCGGTGAATTGATGATCGCCAGCTTCTTCGTGAGCTGCGGCATCTGGTTGGCCAGGTTCCAGGCCACTGCGCCGCCCCAGTCGTGGGCAACCAGGCATTCCAGCGGGGCGCCTTCCAGCTGGATCAGTGCCGCAATGTCCTGCACCAGGTGCTTGGCGCGATAGTCCTTCACGTCGGCCGGTTGGGTCGATTGTTCGAATCCGCGCAGGTTGGGCGCGACGCAGCGGTAGCCGCCGTTTTCGGCACGGGCGAAGTGTTCCAGCAACTCATCCCAGACAAACGCAGCCTCGGGAAAGCCGTGCAGGAACATGAGCACCGGACGGCCGCGCTGTCCGGTCGCGCGGCAGCTCAAGGTGATGCCATGCGGCAAGGATTGCTGGGACAGTTCGATCATGGGGCGGGCGCCTCCGGATGAGCCCACTGCGACAGCAGCACGGCGGTTTCTTCCACGCCCTGCTTCTTCAGGGCCGAGAACAGTTTCACTTCTCCGCCGCCCGCTTGCAGTCGCGCGATGGACAAGGCCTTGGCCGCATCGCTGCGGTTGAGCTTGTCGGCCTTGGTCAGCAGCAGCAGGAACTTCAGGCCCTGCTCGACCCGCGGCCGGATCACCTCCAGCAGGATGTCGTCCAGTTCGGTGAGCCCCTGGCGCGGGTCGCACAGCAGCACGACGGCCGTGAGGTTCTCCCGCGTCACCAGGTAGTTGGCCATGACCTGTTGCCAGCGCAGCTTGTCCTGCTTGGGCACGGCCGCGTAGCCATACCCGGGCAGATCGGCCAGCACCGCGTCGGTCTGGCCCTGCTTGCCCAGGGCGAACAGGTTGATGCTCTGCGTGCGCCCCGGTGTCTTGGAGGCAAAGGCCAGGCGCTTCTGCTGTGTCAGCGTGTTGATGCAGGTCGACTTGCCCGCGTTGGAGCGGCCGACGAAGGCGATCTCGGGCACCGAGAGCGCCGGCAGGAACTCGAGCTTGGGCGCCGTGGTGAGAAAACGGGCGGTGTGCAGCCAGCCCATGGCGAGCGAAGCGGCGGTCTTGGTTCCGGCGGGGTTTGCCGGGGGGGAGGTCATGCGGTGCCTTCTGTCCGGGGAGAAAACCCGATGATGCATTGTAGAATCATGAGCTTTGGCGCCCAGAAAGACGTTTCCCTCAATGAAGTTGATTGCCTCCCTGCTGACGGCCGCCCTGTTGGCAGTGCCCACGTTCGTTTCGTTTGCCCAGCAGCATGCGGCACCGGCAGCATCGGCCACCGCGAGCCCGGTGCCGGCGGCGCAAGCGTCCCAGGCTCCGGCCAAGCCCGACCTCGTCCAGGGCTCTGCCAAGTTCACCGCCGTGTGCGCGGCCTGCCACGGCGCCGATGGCAACTCGGGCGTTCCTGCCAATCCCAAGCTGGCCCAGCAACACCCTGAGTACCTGATCAAGCAATTGCAGGAGTTCAAGAGCGGCAAGCGCACCAACCCGATCATGTCGGCTATGGCCGCGCAGTTGAACGATGCGGACGTGAAGAACGTCGCCTACTGGCTGGCCTCGCAAAAGGCCAAGCCGGGGTTTGCCAAGGACAAGGAACTGGTGACGCTTGGTGAACACATCTACCGCGGTGGCATTGCCGACCGGCAGATAGCCGCCTGCGCCGGCTGCCACAGCCCCAACGGCGCCGGCATCCCGTCCCAGTATCCCCGCCTCTCGGGCCAGCAATCCGATTACGTGGTCACGCAACTGACGGCCTTTCGCGACGGAGCGCGCAAGAACAGCGTCCAGATGATGCAGGTCGCGGCCAAGCTCAACGATCGCGAGATCCGGGCGGTTGCCGATTACATCGCCGGCTTGCGCTGAGCGGCGGCGGCCATTTGAACTAACCGGCGTTCGCGCGCCCTAAATCTAGGCGAGTTCCTCCGTGGGAGGGCTCGCCTTTTGGCCGTTGGATCCGCCCGGGCGGGATGGCATTGGGGTTGTGGCTGCCTGCGGATACGTCAATCCGGTTTTTCGATTACCGTCGCCACCCGGCGAGGCCATCTGCAACCACAAGGGGATTCACATGCTGATCAAGACGCATCGCGACGGTTTCATGCACCCTGTTTCCAGCGAGATCACGCCACAGGCCGTCTACCGGGACCGACGCGACCTCCTCAAGCTCATGGCTTCCGGCGCGGCCGGGGCGGGGCTCGCGTCGTGGGCTTCGCGCCAGGCTTTCGCCCAGACCGCCCGGCCGGGCAAACTGGCGCCGCTGCCGGGGGCCAAGTCCAACGTGGCGGGTGCGGTGACGATGGAAAAGGTCACCGGGTACAAGGATGCGACGAGCTACAACAACTTCTACGAGTTCGGCACCGACAAGGCTGACCCGGCCCAGAACGCCCACACCTTGAAGACGAGTCCTTGGGCCGTGGAGGTCGAAGGTCTGGTGAAGAGGCCGACGCGTTTCGCGCTGGAGGACCTCCTCAAGCTCAGTACCCAGGAAGAGCGGATCTATCGCCTGCGCTGTGTCGAAGGCTGGTCGATGGTGATCCCCTGGGTGGGCTATTCGCTCGGCAAGCTGATCGAAAGGGTGGAGCCGCTGGGCAACGCGAAATTCGTCGAGTTCATCACCCAGGCCGATCCGAAGACCATGCCCTTCGTCGGATCGCGCGTGCTGGACTGGCCCTATGTCGAAGGCTTGCGCATGGACGAGGCCATGCACCCGTTGACCCTGCTCGCTTTCGGCATGTACGGTGAGGTTTTGCCCAACCAGAATGGGGCGCCGGTGCGGCTCGTGGTGCCGTGGAAATATGGGTTCAAGAGCGGCAAGAGCCTGGTGCGCATCCGCTTCACCGACCGCGAACCCAAGACGGCGTGGAACAAGGCCGCCGCCAACGAGTACGGTTTCTACTCCAACGTGAATCCCAACGTGGACCATCCGCGCTGGAGCCAGGCCACCGAGCGGCGCATCGGCGAGGATGGCCTTTTCGCCAAGCGGCGCAAGACCCTGATGTTCAACGGCTACGAAGCCCAGGTCGGGCAGCTGTACGCGGGCATGGACCTCAAGAAGAACTTCTGATGCCGCGTGGCAAGGTCCTGCTGCATCCGGCGGCCAAGCCGCTGGTGTTTGTGCTGGCGCTGTTGCCCTTCGCCTGGCTGTTCTATGGCGCCGCCACGAACAACCTCGGGGCCAATCCGGCGGAGCACCTGGAGCGCTCCCTCGGCGACTGGACGCTCAGGTTTCTCTGCATCACGCTGGCCGTAACGCCGCTGCGCGTGATTACGGGAACGCCGACACTGGCGCGCTTCCGGCGGATGCTGGGTCTGTTCGTCTACTTCTATGCGGCGCTGCATTTCCTGAGCTACAGCTGGTTCGACATGGGCTTCGATGTCGCCGACATCGCCAAGGACATCGCGAAGCGGCCTTTCATCCTGGTCGGTTTTTCCGCTTTCCTGCTGCTGACGCCTTTGGCCGCAACGTCCTTCAACCGGGCCGTCAGAGCCCTTGGCGCCCGGCGCTGGCAGGCCTTGCACCGCCTGGTGTACGTCATCGCCGGCCTGGCCCTCCTGCATTTCTACTGGATGCGGGCGGGCAAGCACAACTTCGCTGAAGTGGCGGTGTATGCGGTCATCGTCGCGGCCCTGCTGGGCTGGCGCGCGGCGCAGGCTTTGAAGAAGAAGCGTGCGAGCGTGAATATGACGCGCACCGCGCCGGCGGTTGGCGCCGGGCCGTCCCGATCCTGATCGGCGACGCCCAGGGTGCAGCGAGTCAGGGGACGAGGCGCTCCGAACGCATCTGGTCCGCTGGCGTTTCCCGTTCGCGGATGAGGAAGGCGCGGCTGCCGTCGACCAGCACTTCCGCAGCCCGGCCGCGGCTGTTGTAGTTGCTCGCCATGCTCATGCAATACGCGCCCGCCGACAGCACCGCCAGCAGGTCGCCCGGCTCGACCGCCAGGGCGCGATCCCGCGCGATCCAGTCGCCACTTTCGCACACCGGCCCCACCAGATCGTAGGTGCGAGGCGGCGTGTCCCGGCGCGCCAGCGGCACGACCCCGTGAAAGGCCTGGTACATCGCCGGACGGGGCAAGTCGTTCATGGCCGCGTCGATCACGCAGAAATTTTTCTGCTCGCCGGGTTTGAGATAGAGCACCTCGGTCAGGCACACGCCCGCGTTCCCGACCAGGGATCGGCCCGGTTCGATCAGAAACTGCCGGTCGCCGAAACCGCGCGCATCCAGCCGGGCAAGGAGCTTGGCCCACAAGGCATCGGCGGCCGGCGGGCGGTCCCCGTTGTAGTCGATGCCGAGACCGCCGCCGAAGTCGATGTGCGGCAGGGCGATGCCGGCAACCTCCACCGACTCGACCAGGTCGAGCACGCGGTCCATGGCATTCAGGTAAGGCGCCTCGTCGGTGATTTGCGAGCCGATGTGGCAGTCGATGCCCACCACCTTCAGTCCGGGCAGGGTCGCGGCGCGCCGGTAGGCGGAAAGCGCCTGCCCATGGGCGATGCCGAACTTGTTCCCCTTCAGCCCGGTGGAAATATAGGGATGGGTCTTCGGATCGACATCGGGATTGACGCGAATGCTGACCGGCGCGACCCGGCCGGCCGCGCTCGCGACTTCGCTCAGCACTTCCAGTTCGGCTTCGCTCTCCACGTTGAAGCAGCCGATGCCCACTTCCAGCGCGCGGCGCATCTCGGCGCGGGTCTTGCCCACGCCGGAAAAGATGATGTCCCGGCCTTGCCCTCCCGCCGCCAGCACGCGCTCGAGTTCGCCCCCCGATACGATGTCGAAGCCGCAACCGGCCTGAACGAAGACCTGGAGCACGGCCAGTGCAGGATTGGCCTTCATCGCATAGCAGATGCGGGCCCGGCGGCCCGCGAATCCGCGCTGGTAGGCCGCCAACGCAGCCAGCATCGCCGCCTTGGAGTACACGAACAAGGGCGTCCCGTGCTCGCGCGCCAGCTCGTCCAGCCGGACCTCTTCGGCAAACAGTTCACCGCCACGGAATTTGAATTCGGGATGGCCAGGCAGGCTGGTCTCGGTGGCGCTCATGGCCTGGGGACCGGGTTGGCTGTGCCCGCGCCTGTGCCCGCGGCCGCGGCCGAGGCGGGCAGGGTGGGACGGATCAAGGTTTGCGGCAAAGTGGCGCGCGACGCCGCGACATCGCCGGTGGGCAGGAAGAGGGGTCCTCTTTGGCCACAGCCGGCCAGGGCGCCGACCACGCCCGCGGCAAGGACAAGCCGCGCAGGTGATCTGCTGACTAGAATTTGGAAAATATTCAACATGGTGAAATTGTAATGACCGACCCTGAATTCATGGATCGAGCCGAAGCGCTGCTGGGTCGAATCGAAACCTGCTGCGACCGGATCAACGACGAGACCGAAGCGGACATCGACAACCAGCGGGTCGGCGGCATGGTCACGCTCACCTTCCCCAACGGCAGCCAGATCATCGTCAACCTGCAGAAGCCCCTGCACGAGATCTGGATGGCCGCCCGTGCCGGCGGTTTCCACTACAAGTTCGACGGCAGCCTCTGGATGGACACCAAGGGCAACGGCGAGTTCTTCGCGAACCTCACGCGCTACGCCGGGGAACAGGCGGGCCAGCCACTGGATTTCTCGCAGGCCCGCGGACCAGCCTAGTTCCTGAACAGATCCAGGATGCTCCGGCGCTCTTCCGATGGCGCCGGGGGCGGTCGGCCGGGCGGCAGTCCATCCGAATTCATCAAGCTCTTGTCTTCAGGCACCAGCGGCCGATTGGGGGCGGGCGACGCATTACCGCTTTCCTGACCCGCCGATCCGACGCCCAGGCTGCTCACACCGCGGCCCGGGACATATTCGTCGTAATACCATTCGCCGCCGACGTTGACCACGCCCTCGGGTGCGGTGGGCGTCATCACGGGGACGCCCTTGAGCGCTGTTTCCATGAATGTGATCCAGACCGGCAGGCTCAGGCCGCCGCCGGTTTCACGGTCGCCGAGGGACCGGGGCGTGTCGTAGCCCATCCAGACGATCGCGGCGAGGGTGGGCTGGTAGCCGGCGAACCAGGTATCGATCGAATCGTTGGTGGTGCCGGTCTTTCCGTACAGATCCACCCGCTTGAGCGTGGCCTGGGCCCGTGCGGCGGTACCGACGCGGGCGACCTCCTGCAGCAGCCGGCCCATGATGAACGCGTTGCGCGCGTCGATGGCGCGCACCGACTCGTTGGGCAGCGGCGGCTGGCTTTCGACCAGGGCCTTGCCGCGCTGGTCGGTGATCTTGGTGATGAGCCAGGGATTGATGCGGTACCCGCCGTTGGCGAAGACCGAGTAGGCGGTGGCCATCTGCATCGGCGTCACCGAGCCCGCGCCCAGCGCCATTGTCAGGTAGGGCGGGTGCTTTTCCGGGTCGAAACCGAAGCGCGAGATCCAATCCTGCGCATTCTGGGTGCCTACCGCCTGCAGGATCCGGATCGACACCATGTTCTTCGACTTCGCCAGAGCCGTGTGCAGCGGCATCAGGCCTTCGAACTTGCCGTCGTAGTTCTTCGGCTCCCAGGGCTGGCCGCCGGTCACGCCGGCGTCGAAGAACAGCGGCGCGTCATTGACGATGGTGGAGGGAGTGAACCCTTTCTCCAGCGCGGCCGAGTAGATGAAGGGCTTGAACGACGAACCCGGCTGGCGCCAGGCCTGCATGACGTGATTGAACTTGTTCTTGTTGAAGTCGAAGCCGCCGACCAGCGCGTGGATGGCGCCGTCGCGCGGATCGAGGGCCACGAAGGCTCCTTCGACTTCGGGCAGCTGGGTGATCTCCCAGGCGTTCTTCGGCGTCCTGACGACGCGGATCACGGCGCCGCGCCGGATCTTGGTCTTGGGCGGTGCCTTGTCGGACAGGCCGGATTGGGCCGGTCTGAGCCCTTCGCCGACGATCTCGAGCTTCTCGCCGTTCTGCCGCACTGCGACAATCTTCTTGGGGTTGGCTTCGAGCACGACGGCGGACATGACGTCGCCGTTGTCGGGATGATCGCCCAGCGCATCGTCGATCTCGTCCTCGGCGTCCTTGTCGTTCGCTGACAGTTCCACGAATTCTTCGGGACCGCGGTAGATCTGGCGGCGTTCGTAATCCATGATGCCCTTGCGCAGCGCCTTGTATGCGGTGTCCTGCTGGATGGCATTGATGGTGGTGAAAACGTTCAGGCCGCGGGTGTAGGCCTCGTCGCCATACTGGGCATAGACCAGCTGGCGTACCGTTTCCGCCACATATTCGGCATGGACCCGGGTGTTGTCGGTCCCGTCTCGGATCTTCAGTTCCTGCTTCTTGGCCGCTTCAGCTTCCTCGGCCGTGATGAAGCCGTTCTCCTGCATCCGGTCGATGATGTAGAGCTGCCGGGTCCGCGCACGCGCCGGATTGGTGATGGGGTTGTTTCCAGAGGGCGACTTCGGCAGGCCCGCGAGCATCGCCGCCTCGGCGATGGTGAGGTCCTTCATCGGCTTGCCGAAATAGGTTTCGGCCGCGGTGGCGAAGCCGTAGGCCCGGTTGCCCAGGTAGATCTGGTTCATGTAGATCTCGAGGATCTGGTCCTTGCTGAGCAGATGCTCGAGCTTGAACGTGAGCAGCACCTCGTACAGCTTGCGCGTGAACGTCTTTTCCGAAGAGAGGTAGACGTTGCGTGCGACCTGCATGGTGATGGTGGAAGCCCCCTGGCTCTTGACGCGGCCCAGGTTGGCAACCGCCGCGCGCAACAGGCCGCGATAGTCAATGCCACTGTGGGAATAGAACCGCGCGTCCTCCACGGCCAGCACCGCATTCTTCATCACCTTGGGAATGTCGGCAATCGGCGTCAGGTTGCGCCGCTCTTCCCCGAACTCGCCGATCAGCACTCCATCGGCCGAGTACACCCGAAGCGGCAGCTTGGGCCGGTAGTCGGACAGGGCCGAGATGTCCGGGAGGTTCGGATAGGCCACCGCGAGAGCGACGCCGGCGATGATCGCGATCGACGCCACGCCGGCGGTCGCGACGCCTGCCGTCCAGAGGATGACGCGCAGGACGGTGCCTCGCCAGCCTCGCAACGATCGAAGGGACGGCGAGCGCTCGCCGGAGGTCGGTTCAGAAGGCATATTGATCCAGGTTGCGTCGCTGCGGCCCATTATAAAAATGGCGCCTCGAAGACCGTCGCGCGCGAGGCCGGTCACAAAGTCATCCGTTGTGAGTGCGGGCTTGCACGCGCTGGGTTGCCAGTATCGCAGCTTGTGCCGTCGGATTTTGGCAACGCCCGAAACGACCACAAACGGAAAAATCCTTTGCTGACAAGGATGTTACTGCTAGCATTCAAGTGAAATCTTAAGTTTGTTACGCCTTGAAATGTCTAGTTTCAGGAGACTGAATTGATCTCTTTGGGGTCGTTGTTTAGCCGTCAACCCGCACCACTGCTGGGCTTGGATATCAGCTCTTCCAGTGTCAAACTGGTTGAGCTCGGCCGTGACAAAGCGGGCAACCTGGTGCTGGAACGCTGCGCCATCGAGCCGCTGGAGCGAGGTTGGATTACCGACGGCAACGTCGAAAAGTTCGAAGAGGTGGCAGAAGCCATGCGGCGGGTGGTCAAGAAAAGCGGGACCCGCACCCGAAATGTGGCGATGGCCCTCCCGCCATCGGCGGTGATCACCAAGAAGATCATCCTCCCCGGCGGGCTGTCCGAGCAGGACCTGGAAGTGCAGGTGGAGGCGGAAGCCAACCAGTACATTCCCTTTTCACTGGATGAGGTGAGCCTCGACTTCTGCGTCATCGGGCCGAGTTCGACCTCGGCCGGCGATGTGGAGGTTCTGATCGCCGCGTCGCGCAAGGAAAAGGTGCAGGATCGCCAGGGGCTGGCCGAAGCGGCGGGCCTCAAGCCGATCATTGTCGATGTGGACTCCTACGCTTCGCGCGTGGCCGCCGGGCGGCTGATCCAGGCCCTGCCGAACCAGGGCATCGACACCATGGTGGCCCTGTTCGAGGTGGGCGCCTTCACCACCAGCATGCAGGTCATCCGCAACGATGAGGTGCTCTACGATCGCGATCAGGCTTTCGGGGGCGCCCAGCTGACCCAGCTCATCGTGCGGCAGTACGGCTTCTCGCCGGAAGAAGCCGAGGCCAAGAAGCGCAACGGCGACCTGCCAGAGGATTACGCGTCCGGGGTCCTCAAGCCCTTTGTCGAAAGCATGGCCCAGGAAGTCGCCCGAGCCCTGCAGTTCTTCTTCACCAGCACACCCCACAACAAGGTGGACTACGTGATGCTGGCCGGCGGCTCGGCCGCGTTGCCGGGCCTGACCGACGCGGTCACCATGCAGACGTCGTTTCCCTGCAACCTGGCCAATCCATTCGAGGGCATGGAGGTGGGCGATGCGGTGCGCGAAAAGAAGATGAGACGCGAAGCGCCGTCCTACCTGACCTCCTGCGGTCTGGCCATGCGGAGGTTCCTGCAGTGATTCTGATCAACCTACTGCCTCACCGCGAGGCCGCTCGCAAGCGCCGGCGCGAAGCGTTCTTTGCGGCGTTGGTGGTGTCGGCTCTTGCGGGGGTGTTGGTCGCCGGGGGAGTCTATGTGTGGTTTGCCGCCCAGATTGCGGATCAGCAGGGCAGGAATACGGTTCTCTCCGGAGAGATTACGCGGCTGGAGGGGCAAATCAAGGACATCGCCACCCTGCAGTCCGAGATTGCCGCCCTGCGCGCGCGCCAGCAGGCCGTGGAAGACCTCCAGGCCGACCGCAACATGCCGGTCTACCTGTTGAACGAGCTCGTCAAGCAGCTGCCCGACGGTGTGTACGTCACCAGCCTGAAGCAGGAGAACCAGATCGTGTCGATTCAGGGCGTGGCCCAGTCCAACGAGCGGGTATCGGAATTGTTGCGCAACCTGGGCAACCGCAGTCCCTGGTTGAGCCGGCCGGAACTGGTCGAAATCACGGCCGCCACCGTTGCGCTGTCGCCGCGTGACCTGCGCCGGGTCTCGAACTTCACGATGAAGGTGAAGCTGCTGCGCGCCAGCGAGGCACGACAAGCCGCTACGCGGGCCAGTGGTGCTTCGGCCCCTGTCGCCCGCGCTTCCGCACCCGCCAGGACCTGATCCCCATGGCAGAAACATCCAAACCGAAAAAGAGTGTCGCAGAGATCCAGCAGGCCCTGCTGGGCCAGTTCCGCGGTCTCAACCCCAAGGATCCGGGCAGCTGGCCCGCATTGCCGCGCTTCGCACTGTGCCTGTTCATCATGGCCGCCATCGTGGTGGTGCTGTGGTTCGTCTGGCTCAACGGCTCGAACGACGAGCTCGAAGCGGAACGCAAGAAGGAAGTCACCTTGCGCGAGGACTACAAGAAAAAACTGGCGCAGGCCGTCAACCTCGAAGTGTTGAAGAAGCAGCGCGAGCAGGTCCAACAATACGTGACGCAACTGGAAAAGCAGTTGCCGAGCAAGGCGGAGATGGACGCATTGCTGTCCGACATCAACCAGGCCGGTTTGGGCCGCAGCCTGAGCTTCGAGCTGTTCCGGCCGGGAAGTGTCAGCGTCAAGGAGTACTACGCTGAACTGCCCATTGCGCTGCGTGTCACTGGTCGTTTTCACGACATTGGGGCGTTCGCGTCCGACATCGCCAACCTGTCGCGGATCGTGACGCTGAACAACGTCGTCGTGACACCAGCCAAGGACGGCGTCCTGACTCTGGATGCGACCGCGAAGACCTTCCGCTATCTGGACGGCGACGAAGTTGCAGCGCAGCGCAAGGTGACTCCGGGGGCCAAGAAAAAATGAGTGCCAAGACCGCAACCACGGTGCTTGTCGTGTCGCTGATGCTCGGTGCCTGCAGTCCGTCGGGACAGGAGGAGCTGCAGGCCTGGATGAGCGAACAGCGGGCGCAGACCAAACCGAAGGTCCAGCCGATCCCGGAGCCGAAGAAATTCGCGCCGCAGGCTTACACGCAGGAGGGGGCGACCGACCCGTTCAGCAACCTGAAGCTGACGCAGGCGCTCAAGCGCGAATCGTCCCAGTCCACCTCGAACGCGGCGCTGGTGGCGCCCGAGCTGTCACGGCGAAAAGAGCCTCTTGAGGCCCACCCCCTGGACACGATGGTGATGGTGGGCAGTCTGATCAAGGAGGGCAAGCCGGTGGCGCTGGTCCGTGTCGACAACCTGCTCTATCAGGTTCGTCCCGGCAACTATCTCGGACAGAACTTCGGCAAGATCGTCAAGGTGGGCGAAACTGAGTTGGTCCTGCGCGAAATCGTGCAGGACGCAGCCGGCGAATGGATCGAACGGACAGCCACATTGCAGCTGCAAGAGAGGTCGAAATGAAGAACAACTTGATCACCTGGCGCAGGGCGGGAGCATGGGCTTTGCTTTTCTGGCTGGCGGGCGGGTGCCTGTCGGCTTTCGCCCAGAACGTGGTCGAATCCGTGACCAGTTCGATCCAGGGTGGGGTCGAGGTGGTCCGCGTCGATTTCTCGCAGCCGCTCCAGGCGGTTCCCGTCGGTTTTGCGATCCAGGCGCCGGCGCGCATCGCGCTTGACATTCCGGGCGCCACCAACGGACTGGGCCGGTCCACGGTCGAAATCAATCAGGGCAACCTGCGTTCGGTCAACGTGGTGCAGGCCGGTGAGCGCACCCGCCTCGTCCTGAACCTCAAGTCCGCCGTCCCCTACAACGCGCAGTTGCAGGGCAAGTCGTTACTGGTGGTGCTCGACTCCGTCGCCGTGGCCGGGCCATCGACCAGCATTGCGCCCGTTTTCGCCGAAAGCCGCAATGTTGAGGCCCAGCCCATTCGCGACATCGATTTCAGGCGCGGTACCGACAATTCCGGGCGCATCATTGTTTCCCTGCCCAACAACCAGGTGGGCGTGGACATCCACCAGCAGGGCCAGAACCTGGTGGTGGAATTCCTGAAGTCGTCGCTGCCGGAGGGGCTGCGCCGTCGACTGGACGTTTCGGACTTTGGCACGCCAGTAAACACCGTGACGACCTTTCAGACTGGCGACCGGGTCCGGGTCGTGATCGAACCCAGGGGTGCCTGGGAGCACAGCGCGTACCAGAGCGACAACCAGTTCGTGGTCGAGGTGCGCCCGCTCAAGATCGATCCCACCAAGCTCAGCCAGGGGCCCGGCTTTACCGGCGAAAAGCTGTCCTTGAACTTCCAGAACATCGAGGTGCGGGCGCTGCTGCAGGTCATTGCCGATTTCACGAACTTCAACGTCGTTACCTCCGACTCGGTCACCGGTGCCGTGACCCTGCGCCTGAAGGATGTGCCTTGGGACCAGGCGCTGGACATCGTGTTGCAGGCCAAGGGCCTGGGCATGCGCAAGAGCGGCAACGTGCTCTGGATCGCTCCGAAGGACGAGATCGCGGCCAAGGAGAAGCTGGACCTGGAGTCCCGCAACGCGATCCAGAACCTGGAGCAATTGAGAACACAGTCGTTCCAGCTCAACTACACCAAGGCGGTCGAGATCGCCACACAAATCACATCCGGCACCGGCGCTGCACGCATTCTCAGTATGCGGGGCAGCGTGATCGCCGAACCGCGTACCAACCAGCTGTTCGTCACGGACATCCCGTCGCGCCTGGAGCAGGTGCAGGAGCTCATCGGCAAGCTGGACATCGCGGTACGGCAGGTGCTGATCGAAGCGCGCATCGTCGAGGCATCCGACACCTTCGGCAAATCGCTGGGCGTGCGTCTTGGCGGCAGCGACTTGCGGGGGATACGGGGTGGTGATGCTGGTTACGCAGTGGGAAGCAACAGCCGGATCGCACTTGGAGGTAGCTATGACGCGGTCTCTGCGACGACGACGGAATCGTCGGGCACGCTGAACACCATCAACACATCCTTCGTCAACCTGCCGGCGGTGGGTCAGGGCGGCTTCACCCCGTCCAGTTTCGCCATTTCGCTGTTCAGCGCGGCGGCGAACCGTTTCCTGAACCTCGAGCTGTCCGCACTTGAAGCCGATGGCAAGGGCAAGCTGGTTTCGAGCCCGCGCATCGTGACCGCGGACCAGACCAAGGCGATGATCGAGCAGGGCACGGAATTCCCGTACCAGATGGCGACGTCGAGCGGCGCCACCTCGGTGGCTTTCCGCAAGGCCACGCTGAAGCTGGAAGTGACGCCGCAGATCACGCCCGAGGGCAACATCATCCTGGACCTGGACATCAACAAGGACAGCCGCGGCGAGACCACCGCCGCCGGCATCGCCATCAACACCAAGCACATCAAGACCCAGGTGCTGGTGGAAAACGGCGGCACCGTCGTCATCGGCGGCATTTTCGAGCTCACGGAATCCGAGAACGAGGCGAAGGTTCCCTTCCTGGGTGATCTGCCGGGGGTTGGGAATCTCTTCAAGAACACGCAGCGCACTTCCAACAAGCAGGAAATGCTGGTTTTCATCACCCCCAAAATGATTGCAGACCGCGCAGCCGCACGCTAAGCCCAAGTCAAAACCACCCACGAGTTCCACCATGCGTTCTTTCACCTATCTGTTGATTCTTCTAACCGCTGTGTTCGTCTCCGCCTGCGGCGGCGGGGGAGGGTCGCCAGGTGCGGTTACGGGGAGCAGTGCGCCAGTCCCGCCAGTCGCGGCAGTCCCGAAGAACCCGGTCCTGAAGTTGGCAATGCAGGATTCGTCCGGTGCTCCAACCAATTCGATCAGCGCCTCTGGCTACACGCTGCTGATGGCAACGGTGACTGACCCGGGTGGAATACCGATGGCCAATCAGGTCGTGGACGTTGCCGATGACCAAGCCAAGCTTCTTTTCCCTGAAGGCAACACCGCGCTGACCAATTCGGCAGGCGTTGCCACGATCAAATTGGCCCGAGCATCGCTTCTCGCGACAGGCGCCGGTTCGCTGGCTGGCACTTATACCTACAGAGCCGGGACATTCACCACCTTCCCTGACGGGTCCACGCCCCCGGCGAGCGACACGGTCGTTTCCGCTTTTCTCGGTTACCAGCTTTCAGTGAACAACATCACGCTGACAAACCTGGATGTAGGTGCATCAACGCTGGCCGCCTACGGGACACGGCAGGTGACGGTGCAGGCGAATATCAATGGGGCGGCCGCCACGACGACGCCGGTTCAGGTCAGCTTCAGTGCATCTTGTGGTCAGATCGTGCCCGCGACCGCGTCCACCGACAGCAGTGGGCTAGTGGCGGTGAGCTATACGGCCACTGACGTCCCCGGGACAACTACCGTCAGTACTTTGGGCTGCGGCGGCCAGACGGTTGTAATCAACGCGAGCACGGTCGGGTCAGCGGTAGTTACCAAATCGCTGAGTATCACCGCTGCGCCGGCCACCAACATGAGCTTTGTCGGCGTGAACCCGTCAACAATATTCTTGGCCAACTCGGGAGGGCCAACGACTGCAATAGCTCAATTCAAACTGGTGAACGCTGTTGGGGCCGCCTTGCCAGGGCAGGCGGTGCGACTGGCATTGAAAACGTTGAATGGCGGCATTCCAAAGGCGACATTTGGAACCGCGGGAAATACCGATCCGGTGACGTTGATCACCGACGCGGATGGGAAAGTTTCAGTACCCGTTTATTCGGGCACGGTGCCTACCAACGTGGTAGTGAACGCTGCGCTGATTTCAAACCCGTTGATCCAGACGGACTCTTCCATCCTGACGATTGCGTCGGGTCGTGCGGTTCAGTCGCGAGTGAGCCTTTCGCTCGAGAAGTTTTCGATCGAAGGCGCAGTGAACGACGGAGCGCTGTCGAATGTCACCATGTCCCTGGCTGATCGCCAAGGCAACCCGGTGCCCGATGGAACCGCGGTGAACTTCGTTACCGAGGGCGGTGTCATGATTCCGCCCGTGTGCTATACGGGAGGGACCAAAGACCCTCTCACCGGACTCTTCAGTAATCCCGGGAATTCTCAATGCTCCGTGCAAATTCGTTCCCAGAATCCACGTCCAGCGACCAATCGGGTTTCCATACTGGCCTATTCGGCTGGAGAGGAAGACTTTGTCGATGCCAACTTCAATAACGTGTACGACTGCAGTGAAGCCTTTACCGACCTGGGCACGGCCTACCGGGACGACAACGAAAACGGTGTTTTTGACGTGGGCGAGTTTTCGGTGCCGAGGCTGGCAGAGGCCGCCTGCCTCGGCGGTACCGGCATCACGCCTTCGCCGCAAACTGGCGACGGCGTATGGGGCGCGGCCGATGTACGCAGGCAGGCAATCGTAATATTCGCCTCGAGCCATGCCGTCATCAATGGCACTTTTCAGGCCCCGGTGAGTACCACGACCGTGGTGGGCACCTCTTCGGTCACCACCAGTGCGATCGTAGGGTTGGACCTCGTGGTTGGCGATGACTTTGGAAACAGCGTTCCGACCGGCAGCACTATTCTTTTGGGGGCGGTTGACCGGACGAAAGACAGCAACAGCTGTGTAATGGTTGGTGCCACCAGTTTCGTTGTTGGTAATTCAATCTCGCCACTTGCTTTGACGGCGGGCTTTCAGCAGTGTGGGGCGGGCGACATCATCAACGTCAAGGTTACGACCCCAGGAGGCGTGATTACGTCGCGGGATTTCGTCGTTCCATTCTGAACACGCGTCCGGGTGGGACAGCTTGAAGCTGATCCTTGTCGGCATGCCCGGCTCGGGCAAATCCACCGTCGGGCGCCAACTCGCCCGGCGGCTGGGTCTTCCTTTCAGAGATTCGGACCACGAGATCGAGCAGCGCATCGGCTGCCCGATCCGGGATTTCTTCGAGCGCGAGGGCGAAACGGCTTTTCGCGACATCGAGGAATCGATCCTCCAGGAATTGACGCAGGCGCCATCCGGTGTATTGGCCACGGGCGGCGGCGCTGTGCTGAGGCCCGCCAATCGCGAGCGGCTGCGCCAGGCGGGCCAGGTGATCTACCTGCGTTCAACACCGGAGGAATTGTTCAGGCGGCTGCGCCACGACAGCCACCGGCCGCTGCTTCAGGTGCCGGACCCCATGGGACGGCTGCGCAGCCTGTACGAGGAACGCGACCCCCTCTACCGGGAAACCAGCCATTTCACGATCGAAACCGGCCGGCCGTCGGTACCGACCCTGGTGAACATGATCCTGATGCAGCTGGAATTGGCCGGCGTGCTGCCCCCGCACCCTTAAACTCGCGGCTATGCCCGCCGCCGACCGCACCGCCCCCGTATTCCATCAGGTACCCATCGAGCTAGGGGATCGCAGCTATCCCATCAACATCGGCACCGGCTTGCTGGGCGACGCCTCCACCTGGACCCAGGTGCCCAGGGCAGCCCAGGGTCTGATCGTCACCAACACCACGGTCGCGCCGCTGTACGCCGCAGTGCTGGAGCGCGCGATCGAAGTGCGCCACGACCAAGTCCATGTGGTGGTGTTGCCGGACGGTGAGGCGCACAAGAACTGGCAAACGCTCAATCTCATCTTCGACGCGCTGCTGCAGCACGGTTGCGATCGCAAGACCGTGCTCTACGCACTGGGCGGCGGCGTGGTGGGGGACATGACGGGTTTCGCTGCGGCCAGCTACATGCGCGGCGTGCCGTTTGTGCAGGTTCCGACGACTTTGCTCGCGCAGGTGGATTCGTCGGTCGGGGGCAAGACGGGCATCAACCATCCGCTGGGCAAGAACATGATCGGAGCGTTCTACCAGCCCAGGCTGGTGGTCTGCGACCTCGACACGCTGCAGACCCTGCCGGTCCGCGAATTCAGCGCCGGGCTGGGGGAAGTCATCAAGTACGGCCCCATCGCCGACACGGACCTGCTCGACTGGATTGAAGCGAACATGGGCCGGTTGGTGCGGCGTGAAACGGCGGCGCTCGCGCACGCAGTCCGGCGCAGTTGCGAGATCAAGGCCTGTGTTGTCGGCCAGGACGAGCGCGAATCCGGCCTGCGGGCCATCCTCAATTTCGGCCACACCTTCGGCCATGCCATCGAAGCCGGCCTCGGATACGGCGAGTGGCTGCACGGCGAGGCGGTGGGTTGCGGCATGGTCATGGCCATGCAGTTGTCGCAGCGGCTGGGCCTGGTCGATGGCGCCTGGGTCGAGCGCGTAACCGCTTTGCTGCGGCAAGCCGGGTTGCCGACGGTTGGCCCCGGTCTCGGCGCGGACCGGTATCTGGAATTGATGCGGGTCGACAAGAAGGCCGAGGCGGGGCAAATCCGGTTTGTCGTCATCGACAGGCCCGGCAGTGCCACCGTACGGACCGTGCCAGACACCCTGGTGCGCGAAGTGATCGACTCCTGCTGCCGCCCGGCCTGACATGACGCTGGCTTGCTACGCATGCGATCCTGCGCGGTCGCGCGGCCGCCGCCATCATGAGGAGCCTGCGCCCACGCGCACGGAATACCAGCGCGACCGGGACCGCATCGTGCACTCCACCGCATTCCGCCGCCTGGTCTACAAGACGCAGGTGTTTCTGAACCACGAGGGCGATCTGTTTCGCACCAGGCTGACGCATTCGCTCGAGGTTGCGCAGCTGGGCCGCTCGGTTGCGCGGTCGTTGCAGCTGAACGAAGACCTGGTGGAGGGTATCGCCCTCGCGCATGACCTGGGACACACGCCGTTCGGGCATGCCGGGCAGGACGCCCTGAACGATTGCATGGCGGGCTGGGGCGGATTCGAACACAACCTGCAGAGTTTGAGGGTGGTGGACGAACTGGAAGAGCGCTACCCACGCTACAACGGACTGAATCTCACGTTCGAAACGCGCGAGGGGATTCTCAAACACTGTTCGCGGGCCAACGCCCAGCGGATCGATGCCGCGGAGCCCGGTGGTGTGGCGCGGCGGTTCCTCGACCGCAGCCAACCCGGCCTGGAGGCGCAGTTGTGCAACCTGGCAGATGAAATCGCGTACAACGCACACGACATCGACGACGGGGTGCGATCCGGGCTGATCACGATGGAACAGCTCGGCGACGTGACACTCTTTGCGGACTTTCATGCGCAGGCCCTGCGCGAATACCCCGACCTGCAGGGCCGGCGGCTGCTGTACGAATCGATACGGCGCATGCTGAGCGCGCAGGTGTATGACGTGATCGAAGCCACCCGCGAGGGGCTGCGCCGCACAGTGCCTGGGAGCCCCGACGAGGCGCGACTTGCCGGAGCCTTGGTGGACTTCAGCGATGCCATGCGCGCGAAGTCGGCGGCATTGAAGCACTTCCTGTTGCATCAGCTGTATCGCCATCCGCAGGTCATGGCCATGACCGGGCAGGCCAGGCAAATCGTGCACGAATTGTTCGCAGCCTACCTGGCCGAGCCCGGACAAATGCCGGCGGGTTTCGCGGCCCGGCCCGACAGCGCCAGAGCCGTGGCCGACTACATCGCCGGGATGACGGACCGTTTCGCCGCGCGCGAACACGAACGCCTGACCGGGCGCAGGCTCCTGGTCTGAGGATGCGGCGCCCCGATCCCGCGTTGCTGGTTGTGATGGGCGGAATCAGCGCGGCGTTGCACGTCGGCAAGCTGGCCCCGGCGTTGCCCGTGCTGAGCGGGACGCTCGGCGTGACCCTGGTGCAGGGCGGCTTCCTGCTGTCGCTCGTGCAATTGGCGGGAATGACCCTGGGGCTGGTGGTCGGTCTGGCAGCCGACGGGCTGGGCCTGAAGCGAACCATGATTGGTGGCTTGCTGGTTCTGTCCGGCGCGAGCCTGCTCGGGGGCTGGGCCCGCGATCCCTGGAGCCTCATGCTGCTGCGCGCAGCGGAGGGGTTGGGCTTCCTGCTCGCGTCGATGCCGGCGCCCAGCCTGATCCGTCGGTTGGTCGATCCCGCCCGAATGAACACGACCCTGGGACTGTGGGGCGCCTACATGCCCTTCGGGACGGCGCTGGCGCTGTTGTGCGGTCCCCTGGTCATTGCGCTGGTGGGGTGGCCGGGTTGGTGGTGGTTGCTGGCAGCATTGTCCGCGGGGATGGCAATCTGGCTCGGGCTGGCGTTGCCGGCCGACGCGATGGCCTCGCCGGCATCGACGGCTGCGGCGACCCGAGGTTGGCAGCAGCGCCTGCGACGAACCCTGTCCGTGCCCGGGCCCTGGCTGGTGGCGTTCAGCTTCGCGGTGTATTCCGCCCAGTGGCTGGCGGTCATTGGCTTTCTGCCGACCGTGTATTCCCAGGCCGGCCTCGGCGCGGCGCTGGCCAGCGCGGCCACGGCCCTGGCGGCGGCGGTCAACATGATCGGCAACATCGCTTCGGGACGGCTGTTGCAGGGTGGCGGGCGACCCGAACGTTTGCTCTACCTGGGCTTTGTGGCCATGGGGCTGGGCGGGTTCGTCGCGTTCGCGCCCATCTGGCAGGGCGTCGACCCGACAATCGCGGCTGGCCTGCGTTACACGGCCGTGCTGATGTTCTCGATGATCGGAGGCCTCATTCCCGGAACCTTGTTTTCGCTGGCGGTGCGGCTGGCCCCGGATGAGCACACCGTTTCAACCACGGTGGGGTGGATGCAGCAATGCTCGTCGCTCGGGCAATTTGCCGGGCCGCCGCTGGTGGCCTGGGTCGCCGCGCGTTCCGGGGGCTGGCAATGGAGCTGGCTGGTGACTGGCGGCTGCGCGATCGCGGGGCTGGGGCTGGCCTCTTTCACCGGTCGATTGCTCTCGCGCAAGGCCCTTGCCTGGCCGACGGGCGGCGGACGACAGCCAAAGTAAAATCGTTTCTCGTCCCCACCACCCGGCACCGGCCTTCGTGAGCTTCCTGAACCAACTGAAATCGCGAGCCCATTCCTTGCAGAGTCAGCAAGGGCGCCAGCAGCTCGACCTGGAAGAAACCACCGCCCAGACCGAGGTGGCTTGCCGCTTTGCGCTCGGCTATCTGGAGGACCTGGCGCGTCATCTCAACGTCATCGAACCCGCTGCGCCCAAGTTCAGCCTTGATGGCAGGACCCCTTGGCCGGCGATGAAGCTCACGGAGTTCCGTGTCGATGCGCGCAAGAAAATGCTTCGCAGTCGGGAGGTCTTCGAGTACTTCGCGATGGGCTGGCGCATCGTGCCGCAGATCGGCCAACCGGTGAGCGGCACGGTCCGTGTCAACTTCCCGCCCGATCTGCAGCGGGTCCAGTCACGCCTGGCCATGGGGCCGGTCAGGCACGAGCGCAAGGATCTGCGACACCCCGAGAAGAACACTCTGCAGGCGATCGAATTCGAATACATCACCGAAACCCGGGGCAATGTGCAGGTTACGCCGGACCACGACCAGTGCGCGCTGGCCTTCCGGCTGCTCAATGCCACCGGCTTCGAAATCCTGAATACGACCTGGTCCGCCACCGCGATCAGGACCGAGGTGATGGACGATCTGGCAAGACTGATCGTCTCCGAGCCGAACCGTTTCGTGTGACCATGCATGACCCCTTCGACACCGTCGTGCGCGACACCCGAGAATGGCTCGAGCGTGCCGTGATCGGCTTGAATCTGTGTCCCTTCGCCAAGGCCGTCCATGTCAAGGGCCAGATTCACTATGCGGTGAGCAGCGCCACGCATCCGCGCCAGGTCCTGGATGACTTGGCTGTCGAACTGGATGGATTGCTGGCGCAGGACGCGGCGGTGCGCGAGACCACGCTGCTGATCGTGCCGGGTTGCCTGCACAACTTCCTGGATTTCAATGATTTTCTGGCCCAAGCCGATCGCCTGCTTCGCAAGCGCCGGCTGGAGGGCGTGATCCAGCTGGCCAGCTTTCACCCGGGCTACCGATTTGCCGGGACCGAGGCGGACGACATCACCAATTTCACCAATCGCTCACCCTATCCCACGATCCACCTCCTGCGCGAAGCGAGCATCGACCGCGCGGTAGAGGCCCTCGCGCAGCCGGATGCCATTTACGAAGCCAACATGCAAACATTGCGCCGCCTGGGGCGGGAGGGCTGGGACGCGCTCGGTATCGGGCCCAGGAAATGAAGACCGAGGCACTGGAACTGCGGCCCGGGCAATCCACCGAATTGCTCAAGGAACTGCACATCCTCACCCGCGACGGGCGAATGAACCAGGACTCGCGGCGCAAGCTCAAGCAGGTCTATCACCTCTATCAGTTCATCGAGAAATTGCTGCTCGAGTTACCCGAGACAGCCGATGGCCCGACGCTGGCCGACCATGGCGCGGGCAAGTCCTACCTGGGGTTCATCCTCTATGACCTCTATTTCAAACAACGCAGCGCCGGCCATATCTACGGCATCGAAACCCGGGCCGAATTGGTCGAAAAGGCAAGGCAACTGGCGGCACGGCTCGGATTCGAAAGAATGTCGTTCCTCAATCTGAGTGCCGAGCAGGCGGCGGACCATGAAGCCTTGCCGGCGCGCATCGATGTCGTCACGGCGCTTCACGCGTGCGACACCGCAACCGACGACGCAATTGCCTTCGGTCTGCGCAAACAAGCCCGCTTCATGGTGCTGGTTCCGTGCTGCCAGGCGGAAGTTGCCTCATGCCTGCGCCAAAACAAGGCCCTTGCCCTTTCACGCACACCCCTGGCCGAGTTGTGGCGCCATCCCCTGCACACGCGCGAGCTGGGCAGTCAACTCACCAACGTATTGCGTTGTCTCTACCTCGAGGCCTGCGGCTACCACGTCAGCGTCACCGAACTGGTGGGTTGGGAGCACAGCCTGAAGAACGAGCTGATCCTGGCGCGCCACACCGGCCAGAAAAAACACAGCGCCGCTCAGCGCTTGCGCGCAGTGCTGGCCGAATTCGGCCTGGAGACGTTGGAGCCGATCCGGTATCCACAACTCGCATAATTGGGGTCAGATTCCAATTTATCGCCGGCTTCCGATATGGAGCCGGAACCTCCATGGCTCGCCTTCCCCGATTGACCGTCCCCGGTTACCCCCACCACATCATCCAGCGCGGCAATAACCGGCAGTCCATCTTCACGACCGGGGCGGACTACGAGACACTGCTGGCCATGCTGGACGAACATGCCCGGAAGTCGAGCGTGGCCATTCATGCCTACGTGCTGATGAGCAACCACTTTCATCTTCTTGCCACGCCCGAAACCGCGGCCGGAATACCGCAAATGATGCAGTCGGTCGGTCGACGATATGTGCGCTACTTCAACCAGCGCCAAGAGCGCACGGGCACCTTATGGGAAGGCCGGTATCGCTCCACATTGATTCAGGCCGAGCGCTATCTGCTCGCTTGCATGGCCTACATTGACCTCAACCCCGTGCGCGCAGGCATGACCGAGACGGTCGGTGAATATCCCTGGTCGAGCTATTCCCACTATGTGGGTCGACGGAATGACCGTTTGATTTCTCCTCATCCGATTTACTGGGAACTGGGGAACACACCGTTTGCGCGGGAGGCGGCTTATGCGGGGCTAGTGCAGTCAGGAATCAGTCCGGCAGAGCAGGCGGCCATGACCGACTCGGTACTGCGGGGTTGGGCCCTGGGCGAGCCCGACTACGTGGCTGATCTGCAAAGGCGAACGTCGCGGCGAGTCAGCATGGCGCAGGTGGGGAGACCAACAGGTAAGAGGCCACTGCCTGAGTTCCATCGGATAACTAATCTGTCCCCAATTAAATAGCATCAATTTAGGTTGGTAGATAATTGGAATCTGACCCCAGTTATTCTGCTTGGCATTGTTGTTGCGGTGCAGTATTCTTCGGGTCCTCGTCCAAAAGCAGGAGTGCGCCATGACTACGGCGGCCGAAATTTCTTTTTTGCAGCAGCAAGGCCTTTATTCGGCAACCAACGAGCATGACGCCTGCGGGGTCGGCTTCGTTGCGCACATCAAGGGCGAGAAAAGCCACGCGATCGTGCAGCAGGGCCTGAAGATTCTGGAAAACCTCGACCACCGCGGGGCGGTGGGCGCCGACAAGCTGATGGGCGATGGGGCCGGCATCCTGATCCAGATGCCGGACGCCCTGTACCGGGAGGAAATGGCCAAGCAAGGCGTCGAGTTGCCGCCGCCGGGCGAATACGGTGTCGGCATGATTTTCCTGCCCAAAGAGCACGCCTCGCGGCTGGCATGCCAGCAGGAGCTCGAGCGCGCCGTCAAGGCTGAAGGCCAGGTGCTGCTGGGCTGGCGCGACGTGCCCGTCGATCGCGGAATGCCAATGTCGCCCGCCGTTCGCAAGAAGGAACCCATCATTCGGCAGATCTTCATCGGCCGCGGCAACGACGTGATCGTGCAGGACGCGCTCGAGCGCAAGCTGTATGTGATCCGCAAGACTGCCAGCGCCGCCATCCAGAATCTGCATCTGAAGCACAGCAAGGAGTATTACGTTCCCAGCATGTCCAGCCGCACGGTGGTCTACAAAGGCCTGCTGCTGGCCGACCAGGTGGGCACCTATTACCTCGATTTGAAGGATCAGCGCTGCATCTCCGCGCTGGGCCTGGTGCACCAGCGTTTTTCGACCAACACTTTCCCGGAATGGCCCCTGGCCCATCCTTACCGCTATGTCGCCCACAACGGCGAAATCAACACGGTCAAGGGCAACTACAACTGGATGAAGGCCCGTGAGGGGGTGATGTCTTCGCCGGTGTTGGGGCAGGACCTCAAGAAGCTGTACCCGATCAGCTTCCCCGGCCAGTCCGATACGGCGACATTCGACAACTGTCTCGAGCTGCTCACTATGGCCGGCTACCCGATCAGCCAGGCGGTGATGATGATGATTCCCGAGCCCTGGGAGCAGCACACCACGATGGATGAGCGGCGCAGGGCTTTCTATGAATACCATGCCGCCATGCTCGAGCCCTGGGACGGCCCGGCTTCGATCGTGTTCACCGATGGCCGCCAGATCGGCGCCACGCTGGATCGCAACGGCCTGCGTCCCTCGCGTTACTGCGTGACTGACGATGACCTGGTGATCATGGCTTCGGAATCCGGCGTGTTGCCGGTGCCCGAGGACAAGATCGTGCGCAAGTGGCGCCTGCAGCCCGGCAAGATGTTCCTGATCGACCTGGAGCAGGGCCGCATGATCGACGATGAGGAGCTCAAGGCCAGCCTCGCCAACAGCAAGCCCTACAAGCAGTGGATCGAGAACCTGCGCATCAAGCTCGACGATCTGTCCGACACGTCCGGCAAGGTGCCGCACAGCGATGTCGACTTGCTCGATCGCCAGCAGGCCTTCGGCTACACCCAGGAAGACATCAAGTTCCTGATGTCCCCGATGGCCCAGGCCGGTGAGGAGGGCATCGGTTCCATGGGCAACGACAGTCCCCTGGCCGTGCTGTCGTCGAAAGACAAGCCGCTCTACAACTACTTCAAGCAGCTGTTCGCCCAGGTCACCAATCCCCCAATCGACCCGATCCGCGAAGCGATCGTGATGTCCCTGGTTTCCTTCATCGGACCCAAGCCCAACCTGCTGGACATCAACCAGGTTAATCCGCCGATGCGGCTGGAGGTGAGCCAGCCGGTCCTCGACTTCGCCGACATGGCGAAACTGCGCGACATCCAGAGCCATACCCACGGCAAGTTCCGCAGCTACACGCTGGACATCACCTATCCCCTGGACTGGGGGCACGAAGGCGTGGAAGCCACGCTCGCATCGCTCAACGCGGAAGCGGTGGATGCGATCCGGGGCGGCAAGAACATCCTGATCATCAGCGACCGCGCCGTCGGCCCGACCCAGGTCGCGATTCCCGCCCTGCTGGCGCTGTCGTCGGTGCATCAGCACCTGGTGCGGGAAGGCTTGCGCACCACCGCCGGCCTGGTGGTCGAAACCGGCACGGCGCGCGAAGTCCACCACTTCGGTGTGCTGGCCGGCTACGGCGCGGAAGCGGTGCACCCCTACCTGGCGATGGAGACCCTGGTGTCCATCCACAAGGATCTGCCGGGCGACCTGTCGGCGGACAAGGCCATCTACAACTACGTGAAGGCGGTGGGCAAGGGGCTGTCCAAGATCATGTCCAAGATGGGCGTGAGCACCTACATGAGCTACTGCGGCGCCCAGCTGTTCGAAGCCATCGGCTTGAACAGCGAAACGGTCGAGAAGTACTTCAGCGGGACAGCCAGCCGCGTCGAGGGCATTGGCGTGTTCGAGATTGCCGAGGAAGCGATCCGCATGCACAAGGCCGCGTTTGGCGACGATCCCTTGCTGGCCAGCATGCTGGACGCCGGGGGCGAATACGCCTGGCGCGCGCGTGGCGAAGAGCACATGTGGACGCCGGACGCCATCGCCAAGCTGCAGCATGCGGCCCGCGCCAACAACTGGAACACCTACAAGGAATACGCCCAGCTGATCAACGACCAGAGCCGGCGCCACATGACCTTGCGCGGACTGTTCGAATTCAAGATCGATCCGTCCAAGGCTGTTTCCATCGATGAAGTGGAGCCGGCCCAGGAAATCGTCAAGCGGTTCGCCACCGGGGCGATGTCGCTCGGTTCGATCTCGACCGAAGCCCACACCACCCTGGCTGTCGCGATGAACCGCATCGGCGGCAAGAGCAACACAGGGGAAGGCGGCGAAGACCCCGCGCGCTATCGCCAGGAGCTCAAGGGCATCCCGATCCGGCAAGGCCAGACCATCGCCGACATCATCGGGCGGGATGTGGTCGAGGTCGACTACCCGCTCAATGACGGCGATTCGCTGCGCTCGCGGATCAAGCAGGTGGCGTCCGGGCGTTTCGGGGTGACAGCTGAATACCTCTCGTCGGCCGACCAGATCCAGATCAAGATGGCCCAGGGCGCCAAGCCCGGCGAGGGCGGCCAGCTACCGGGCGGCAAGGTGTCCAAGTACATCGGCAAGCTGCGCTACTCGGTGCCCGGCGTGGGACTCATTTCGCCGCCGCCGCACCATGACATCTATTCGATCGAGGACCTGGCCCAGCTGATTCACGACCTGAAGAACGTTGCCCCTCATGCCTCGATCAGCGTCAAGCTGGTGTCCGAGGTCGGAGTCGGCACCGTGGCCGCGGGCGTCGCCAAGTGCAAGAGCGATCACGTGGTGATCGCTGGCCATGATGGGGGCACCGGGGCTTCGCCCTGGTCGTCGATCAAGCACGCCGGCAGCCCCTGGGAAATTGGCCTGGCTGAAACGCAGCAGACCCTGGTGCTCAACCGCCTGCGCGGGCGGATCCGGGTGCAAGCCGATGGGCAGATGAAGACCGGTCGCGATGTCGCCATTGGTGCCTTGCTGGGCGCCGACGAGTTCGGCTTCGCGACGGCGCCGCTGGTGGTCGAGGGCTGCATCATGATGCGCAAGTGCCACCTCAACACCTGCCCGGTCGGTGTCGCAACCCAGGACCCGGTTCTGCGCAAGAAGTTCGCCGGCAAACCCGAGCACGTGGTCAACTATTTCTTCTTCGTCGCCGAGGAGGTGCGCCAGATCATGGCGCAGCTGGGCCTCCGCAAGTTCGACGAACTGATCGGCCGCGGTGATCTGCTGGACGCCAAGAAGGGCGTCCAGCACTGGAAAGCCAAGGGCCTGGATTTCAGCCGGCTGTTCGCGCAGCCCAATGTTCCCGCCGAGGTGCCGCGCTTCCATATGGAGGAGCAGGACCACGGCCTGCAAAAGAGCCTGGACCGCATCCTGATCGAGAAATCCCGGCCGGCCATCGATCGGGGCGAAAAAGTCCAGTTCATCGAGGTCGTGCGCAACGTCAATCGTTCGGTGGGCGCCATGCTGTCCGGCGCGCTGACCAAGGTGCATCCGGAGGGGCTGCCGGACGACAGCATCCGCATCCAGCTCGAAGGGACGGGCGGGCAGTCGTTTGGCGCGTTCCTGGCAAAGGGTGTCACGCTCTACCTGATCGGTGACGCCAACGACTACACCGGCAAGGGCCTGTCGGGCGGTCGCATCGTGGTGCGCCCCAGCATCGATTTCCGCGGGGTCGCGACCCAGAACATCATCATCGGCAACACCGCGCTTTACGGTGCCACGACCGGCGAGGCTTTCTTCAGCGGGGTGGCGGGTGAGCGCTTCGCCGTGCGCCTGTCGGGTGCCACCGCAGTGGTGGAAGGGACCGGCGACCATGGCTGCGAATACATGACCGGCGGCACCGTGCTGGTGCTGGGCAGGACCGGACGCAACTTCGCTGCCGGCATGTCCGGCGGCATCGCCTATGTGTACGACGAGGATGGCCAGTTCGCCAGCCGTTGCAACATGGCGATGGTATCGCTCGAACCGGTGGCGACCGTGGCCGAGCAGCATGCCGGCGGCATGACCCGGATGCACAAGGACCAGGCCGACGAAACCTTGCTCAGGAAGCTGCTGCAGGATCACAACCGCTGGACCGGCAGCCGGCGCGCGCGGGAATTGCTGGACAACTGGGCCGTTTCACGTACCCGGTTCGTGAAGGTGTTCCCGAACGAGTACAAGCGCGCGTTGAGCGAGATGTACGAGCGCGAAGTCGAGGCCGCCAGCACCGGCAACAACGCGCACGTTGCCCTGCCGCACGACAGCGTCGCTGTCTAGAAATGTCGGGGACAGGGCTGAAGATCTGTCTCGCAAGAAGAAAGGGCTAAGGAAGAACCATGGGAAAGATCACCGGCTTCATGGAGTACGAGCGGCTGGAAGAGGGCCATCGCCCGGTGCCCGAGCGCTTGAAGCACTACAAGGAGTTCGTCGTTGGGCTGACCGACGAGCAGGCGGGCATCCAGGGTGCGCGCTGCATGGATTGCGGCACGCCTTTCTGCAATAGCGGGTGCCCGGTCAACAACATCATTCCCGACTTCAACGACCTGGTGTACCGGCAGGACTGGCGCAACGCCTGGACCGTGCTGGAGTCGACCAACAATTTTCCCGAGTTCACCGGGCGTATCTGTCCGGCTCCGTGCGAGGCGGCGTGCACCTTGAACGTCAACGATGACCCGGTGGGCATCAAGTCGATCGAGCACGCGATCATCGACCGGGCCTGGGAGCATGGCTGGGTCCAGCCCAGGCCGGCCAGGATCAGGACTGGCAAGAAAGTGGCGATTGTCGGCTCCGGGCCGGCCGGCATGGCAGCGGCGCAGCAGTTGGCGCGGGCCGGCCACGACGTGACGCTGTTCGAGAAGAACGACCGCATCGGCGGCCTGCTGCGCTATGGCATTCCGGACTTCAAAATGGAGAAGATCCAGATCGACCGCCGCGTCGAACAGATGAAGGCCGAGGGTGTGACGGTGCGCACCGGCGTGATGGTGGGCAAGTTGCCCAAGGGGTCCAAGATCACCAATTGGGCCAAGGAAACCATCACGCCGGAAGAACTGCGCGGGCAATTCGACGCCGTGGTGCTGAGCGGCGGGGCCGAGCAATCGCGCGACTTGCCGGTGCCCGGCCGCGAACTCGACGGAATCCATTTCGCCATGGAATTCCTGCCCCTGCAGAACAAGGTCAATGTCGGCGACAAGGTGAAAGGCCAGATCCGGGCAGACGGCAAGCATGTCATCGTGATCGGCGGCGGCGATACCGGCTCGGATTGCGTCGGCACCAGCAATCGCCACGGCGCGTTGAGCGTGACGCAGTTCGAGTTGTTGCCGCAGCCGCCCGAGGAAGAGAACAAGCCGTTGACCTGGCCCTACTGGCCTTACAAGATGCGCACCAGTTCCAGCCACGAAGAGGGTTGCGAACGCGAGTTCGCGATTTTGACCAAGGAATTCATCGGCGAAAACGGCAAGGTGACGGGGCTGAAGACAGTGCGCGTGGAGTGGAAGGACGGCAAGATGAGCGAGGTGCCGGGCAGCGAGAAGCTGCTCAAGGCTGACATGGTGTTGCTGGCCATGGGCTTCGTCAGTCCGGTCGCCACCGTCCTGGAGGGCTTCGGGGTCGAAAAAGACAACCGCGGCAATGCCAAGGCGAGCACTGACTTCATCGGCGGCTATTCGACGAATGTGCCGGGCGTCTTCGCGGCGGGCGACATGCGCCGCGGACAATCCCTGGTGGTGTGGGCGATTCGCGAGGGTCGGCAGGCGGCGCGCGCGGTCGATGAGTATCTGATGGGGTTTAGCGACCTGCCGCGCTGACCGCCGCAAACCCCCGGGGTCGATGAATCCGTAATGGGGGGTCAGCGATCTGACGCGCTGGCGGCGCGTGATACCGGGCTGCGCCGAGGCGACTGACGCGCTCACGGGCGAAGCCGTATCATTCCAGCCTCTTCACTCATGGTCGGGCCTGTCCCGGCCGGTCCTGCCCGGATGTCCGATCCCGATTCCACGGCGCTTGTCGAATGCCGCCATCTGAGCTTTGGCTATGGGGACCGCTTCGTCCTGGAAGACATCTCGCTCACGGTGCAGCGCGGCAAGGTCACGTCCCTGATGGGTGCCTCGGGAGGCGGCAAGACGACCATGCTACGGTTGATCGGGGGCCAGGTCCGGGCGCAAAAGGGCGAGGTGCTGTTCGATGGGCGCGATGTCGGGCAGCTCGACCACGACGGCCTTTACGCCGTTCGGCGTCGCATGGGCATGCTGTTCCAGTTCGGCGCGCTGTTCGCAGACCTCAGCGTCTTCGATAATGTGGCATTTCCGTTGCGCGAAAGCACCGGGCTGCCGGAAAGCCTGATTCGGGATGTCGTGCTGATGAAGCTCGAGGCGGTCGGCCTGCGTGGCGCCTGTGACCTCATGCCTTCCGAAATCTCGGGCGGCATGAGCCGCCGCGCGGCGCTGGCGCGTGCCATCGCGCTCGACCCCGATCTCATCATGTACGACGAACCGTTCTCCGGGCTGGACCCGATTTCCCTGGGCACCGCAGCCCGGCTGATCCGCCAGCTCAACGACACTCTGGGCATCACGAGTCTGGTGGTCTCCCACGAGATTCCCGAAACCTTTCATATGTCGGACCAGGTGATCGTGCTGGCGAATGGCCGGATCGCCGCGCAGGGCACGCCCCAGCAGGTGCGCGAGTCGTCGGACCCGCTGGTCTATCAGTTTGTGCACGCCCTCAGCGAGGGTCCGGTGCAGTTTCACTATCCGGGGCCCACCGTGGCGCAGGACTACAGCGGGGGGCTCGGATGAGCTGGTATCGACCCGCCGACGTTGGCTACGGGACCCGGAAGCTGCTGGCCAACTGGGGTCACGGGGCCCGGCTCCTGTTGCGGCTGTTGAGCCTGCTCGGTGCCAGCCTGCGCCGCTTCAACCTGGTGCGCGACCAGATCCACTTCCTGGGCAACTATTCGCTGGCCATCATCACGGTGTCGGGCCTGTTCGTGGGCTTCGTGTTGGGGCTGCAGGGCTACTACACCTTGCAGCGGTACGGCTCATCGGAGGCCCTGGGCCTGCTGGTCGCGCTGAGCCTGGTGCGGGAACTGGGGCCAGTGATCACGGCCCTGCTGTTTGCGGGCCGGGCGGGCGCGTCATTGACTGCCGAGATCGGCCTGATGCGCGCCGGCGAGCAGATCATGGCCATGGAAATGATGGCGGTTGACCCGATCAGCCGCGTCCTGGCGCCCCGTTTCTGGGGCGGTGTGATTGCCATGCCTTTGCTTGCGGCTGTGTTCAGCGCGGTCGGTATTTTTGGCGGTTATGTGGTCGGGGTGCTGCTGATCGGCATCGACTCCGGCTCCTTCTGGAGCCAGATGCAGGGCGGTGTCGACGTCTGGAAGGATGTCGGCAACGGCTGCATCAAGAGTCTTGTTTTTGGCGTCGCCGTGACCTTCATCGCGCTGCTGCAGGGATTCGAGGCCCAGCCCACGCCCGAGGGTGTTTCCAGCGCCACCACCCGTACGGTCGTGATGGCGTCGTTGTCGGTGTTGGGTCTGGACTTCATCCTGACCGTCATGATGTTCAGTATCTAGGAGGAGCTCCGTGCAGCGTTCCAAAAATGATGTGTGGGTGGGCCTGTTCGTGATCATCGGCCTGGTGGCCATCCTGTTCCTGGCCCTCAAGGCGGCCAACCTGCTGACCCTGAGTTTCCAGTCGGAATACCGCGTCACCGCCAAGTTCGACAACGTCGGCGGGCTCAAGCCCCATGCTGCGGTCAAGAGTGCCGGCGTCGTCGTCGGCAGAGTCGAGTCGATCACCTTCGACGACAAGTCGTATCAGGCCGTGGCCACGCTCTCGCTGGAAAACCGCTACGCCTTTCCCAAGGACAGTTCCGTGAAGATCCTCACCAGTGGCCTGCTCGGGGAGCAGTACATCGGCATCCAGGCCGGCGCCGACGAGAAGAATCTGGCACAAGGCGATACCATTACGGCTACCCAGTCCGCCGTGGTGCTGGAGAACCTGATTGGTCAGTTCCTTTTCAGCAAGGCGGCCGAGGCCAGTACCCCGGCTGCCGGCAATTCCAAGAAATGACATCCTTCACGATTATTCCGGCCCGGGCCCTGCGGCGCGGAATGGCCGGGGTGCTTGCGGTCGGCCTCCTGTCAGGGCTAGCCGGTTGCGCCAGCGGCCCCAACGCCAACCCGCGCGATCCGTTCGAGCCTTTCAACCGGCATGTCATGCAGTTCAACGAAGGGCTCGACTCGGTGGCCCTCAAGCCGGCCGCCACGGTCTACAGGAACGTCCTGCCGCCCCTGGTGCGGACGGGCGTGAGCAATTTCTTCGGCAACCTGGGCGACGCCTGGTCATTCGTCAACAGTGTGCTGCAAGCGAAGTTCCTCAACGCGGGCGAAAATATCCTGCGGTTCAACTTCAATACGTTCTTCGGTTTCGGCGGCATCCTGGACATCGCCAGCGAGCTCAATATCGAGCGCCACAAGGAGGACTTCGGTCAGACTCTGGGCCGCTGGGGTGTTCCCGCCGGTCCTTATCTCGTTCTGCCTTTTTTCGGCCCGTCGACTGTCCGCGATGCCCTGGCCCTCCCGTTGGACCGCAAGGGCGACCCTCTGCATTACGTGGAGCCCTGGGACACCCGGTACGGCCTGTACGTGCTGGAAGCGGTGGACGTGCGTTCCAACCTGCTGCGCGCCAGCGCGATCCTGGACGAAGCGGCGTTGGACAAGTACAGCTTCACCCGGGACGCTCACCTGCAGAGGCGGCGGGCCGAGATTTCCGAAAACAAGACTTCGGACACAGAGGGCCGGGAGCCCAAGGCCAACGGCGATTCCACGGAAAACTCCGGTGAGGTGCCGCCGCTGGACAAGCCCGCTGAAACGCCGCCGACCGGCGCGGGAGCACCTGCGCCGGGCGCCAAACCGTAGTTGCACGCTGTTGCAACCGCCGAGCAGCTATCGGAACCGGGCTGGAGTCTGCTGTTCCAACGATGATCGCGGGAGACCCGCAAGAAGGGATTCAACAAATGAAAAGACGTGTTCTCATACAAATGACGGCCGTTTCGCTGGTTCTGACTGCTGGCGCCGGCCTGGCGCCGCTGGCACTGGCAGCCGACGAGGCGCCCGACGCGCTGATCAAGCGACTGTCCGACGAGGTGTTGGCCGCCATCAAGGCAGATAAAGCGATCAAAGCGGGCGATACCGGCAGGATCATCGCCCTCGTTGACAGCAAGATCATGCCCAACGTGAACTTCGAGCGAATGGCCGCCGCTGCCGTGGGGCCCGCTTGGCGCAAAGCCACGCCAGAGCAGAAGAAACGGCTGGAGGAAGAGTTCAAGATACTGATGGTGCGGACTTACTCCGGTGCCTTGGCGCAGGTCGACGACCAGACCATCAGCATCAAGCCACAGCGCAGCTCACCCTCGGACACCGATGTGCTGGTCCGAACCGAAATCCGCGGCCGGGGCGAACCCATCGAGCTGGATTACCGGCTGGAAAAGACGCCCGGACAGGGTGCGGGCTGGAGAATCTACAACCTGAACGTGTTGGGCGTGTGGCTGGTGGAAACCTACCGTAATCAGTTTGCCCCCGAAATCAACGCCAATGGTCTCGATGGACTGATCGCGACCTTGGCCGAGCGGAACAAATCCAACGCGAAGAAGGGGTAAGGCTGACATGTTGGTCCTGCCGGCGCGACTCACCCATGAACAGGCGGGGCCGTGCGCGCGTATGCTGACCCAGGCCCTGCGCTCGCAGGCCGAATCGGCGGTGGTGGCCGATGCGGGAGCGTTGACACACTTCGATTCCTCCGCGCTGGCGGTCCTGCTGGAATGTCGACGGGAAGCCCTGGTCCTGGGCCGGACGTTCTCTGTCAGCCGCTTGCCGGCACGCCTGCGCGAGCTCGCGACGCTGTACGGCGTGGCCGCACTGCTGCCGGCTGCGCCCTAGGGCTGCCCCGGGGGCCGGCAGCGCCACCCGGAGGGGCTGGCTAGAATCGTGGGCTCCCATGCCCGCGATCTCGTTCCAGTCCGTCTCCAAAACCTATGCCCTCGCACGTGGCGCCACGCTCAAGGCCCTGGAGGACGTGACTTTCGATATCGAGGAGGGCGAGTTTTTCGGCCTGCTCGGCCCGAATGGCGCGGGCAAGACCACCTTGATCAGCATCCTCGCCGGCCTCGTCCGCCCCACCTCCGGACGGGTCACGGTACGGGGCCACGACGTGCAGGCCGACTACGCCAACGCCCGGCGCCAGCTCGGCGTGGTGCCGCAGGAATTGGTGTTCGATCCGTTTTTCAGCGTCCGGGAAGCGCTTCGCATCCAGTCCGGCTATTTCGGCGTCAGGAACAACGAGGCCTGGATCGGCGAACTGCTGGACAGCCTGGGCCTGGCGGACAAGGCCAACGCCAACATGCGCCAGCTCTCCGGGGGCATGAAGCGGCGGGTCCTGGTGGCCCAGGCCCTGGTCCACAAGCCGCGGGTGATCGTGCTCGATGAGCCCACTGCGGGCGTGGACGTCGAGCTGCGCCAGACCTTGTGGGCGTTCATCGCCCGGCTGAACAAGCAGGGCCACACGGTGCTGCTCACAACCCATTACCTGGAAGAGGCCGAGGCCTTGTGCGCGCGCATTGCCATGCTCAAGTCCGGGCGGGTGGTGGCGCTGGAGCGCACCAGCGAACTGCTCAAGGCGGCGTCCAGCAACGTGCTTCGCTTCAAGCTCGATGGCGAGCTGCCGCCCGAGTTCAAGGGCAAGGCCCGCGTCACCGGCCGCATTGTGCAGTTGCCGACGCAGGACGCACACGACATCGAGCGCTCCCTGGCGATCATCCGCCAGGCCGGGCTGCGGGTGGAGGATGTGGAGATCCGCAAGGCCGACCTGGAAGACGTGTTCCTCGAAGTCATGGCCAAGCACGGCGAACAGCCGAGCGCCACCGCGCTGTCCCCAATCGGGAATGTCGTCTCCGAGGGCAGACCGGTACAGGAAGCGGCAAGCGTGGAGGTCGGTTCCTCATGACAGGATGGCGGACGCTGTTCTACAAGGAGGTCCTGCGCTTCTGGAAGGTTGGCTTCCAGACCGTGGCCGCTCCCGTGCTCACGGCGGTGATGTACATGCTGATCTTCGGTCACGTGCTGCAGGACCACGTCAAGATCTATGGTCAGGTCAGTTACACCGCCTTCCTGGTGCCGGGGCTGGTGATGATGAGCGTGTTGCAGAACGCTTTCGCCAACAGCTCCTCTTCGCTGGTGCAAAGCAAGATCATGGGCAGCCTGGTGTTCGTGCTGCTGACGCCGCTGTCCCACTGGAGCTGGTTCTTTGCCTATGTCGGCTCATCGGTGGTGCGCGGCCTCGCGGTAGGGTTGGGCGTGTTCGCCGTCACGTCGCTGTTCGGCCGGCCTGCGTTCGTGGCGCCGCAATGGATTCTGCTGTTCGCAGTGCTCGGTGCAGCCATGCTGGGCGGTCTGGGCGTGATCGCCGGCCTCTGGGCGGAGAAATTCGACCAGATGGCGGCTTTCCAGAATTTCATCATCATGCCGATGACCTTCCTGTCGGGCGTGTTCTATTCCATCCACTCCCTGCCTGCGTTCTGGCAGGACGTGAGCCATCTCAACCCCTTCTTCTACATGATTGACGGCTTCCGCTACGGCTTTTTCGGCGTCAGCGACGTGTCGCCCTGGCTGAGCCTGGGCATCGTCGCCGCCGCCCTGCTGGTGGTCAGCGCCGTCGCCGTGCATCTGCTGCGCATCGGCTACAAAATCCGCGGATAGGCCACCTGAATATGACTGCTGACGAACTCAAATCCATCATTGCTGCGGGCCTGGCCTGCGATCACATCGAGCTCGAGGGCGACGGGCGCCACTGGGCGGCGTTGATCGTTTCCCCCGAATTCGAGGGCAAGCGGCCGATCCAGCGGCATCAGCGCGTGTACGCGACGCTGGGTGAGAGAATGAAGACCGACGAGGTGCACGCCCTTTCGATCCGGGCATTCACGCCCACCGAGTGGGCCGCCGCCCAAGGTAACTGAAACATTCATGGACAAGCTCTTGATCCGCGGAGGACGGCAGCTGCACGGCGAAGTGCGCATTTCCGGCGCCAAGAACGCCGCGTTGCCCGAACTGTGCGCGGCCCTTTTGACGGACCAGCCGGTGATGCTGAACAACTTGCCGCGGCTGCAGGACGTCGCGACCATGCTCACCCTGATCCGCAACATGGGTGTCAAGGTCGAACGCGACGATGAGGGCAATGTCCGTGTCGACTCCGCCCGCCTCAGTTCCCCCGAAGCCCCGTACGAGCTGGTCAAGACCATGCGCGCCTCGGTGCTCGCGCTCGGGCCGTTGATGGCGCGCTTCGGTGAAGCGACCGTTTCCCTCCCGGGTGGCTGCGCCATCGGCTCGAGGCCGGTGGACCAGCACATCAAGGGCATGCAAGCGATGGGGGCGGAGATCGTGGTCGAACACGGCTACATGATCGCGCGGCTGCCCAAGGGCCGCGAGCGCCTCAGGGGCGCCAGCATCCGCACCGACATGATCACGGTGACCGGCACCGAGAACTTCCTGATGGCCGCAACCCTGGCCGAGGGTGAAACCGTGCTGGAGAATGCGGCCCAGGAGCCCGAGATCAGCGACCTGGCCGAAATGCTGATCGCCATGGGGGCGCGCATCCACGGCCACGGCACCAGCCGCATCACCATCGTCGGTGTCGACAGACTGTCCGGCTGCAGCCACCGCGTGGTGGCCGACCGGATCGAGGCCGGCACTTTCCTGTGCGCAGTGGCGGCTACCGGCGGCGATGTCGTGTTGCGGCATGGCCGCGCCGATCATCTCGAGGCCGTGATCGACAAGCTGCGCGACGCCGGCGCGAGGGTGGCAGCGGTCGAGGATGGCATTCACCTGCATGCGCAGGGGCGCCTCGCAGCCCAGAGCTTCCGCACCGCCGAGTACCCGGGCTTTCCGACCGACATGCAGGCCCAGTTCATGGTCCTCAATGCGATCGCCGATGGCCCCTCGAAGGTGACCGAGACCATCTTCGAAAACCGCTTCATGCACGTCAACGAGCTGGCTCGTCTGGGCGCCAGGATCCAGGTGGACGGCAAGTTCGCGGTCATCGACGGGGTCGAAAGGCTCTCGGGTGCCACCGTGATGGCCACTGACCTGCGTGCATCGGCCAGCCTGGTCATCGCCGGACTGGTTGCCGAAGGGGAAACCCTGGTGGACCGCATCTACCACCTGGACCGCGGCTACGACCAGATGGAAACCAAGCTGCGCGGCATCGGCGCCGATATCGAACGGATCAAATGAATGCGAACGCCGGGATGATCACGCTGGCCCTGTCCAAAGGCCGCATTTTCGAGGAAACCCTGCCGCTGCTCCAGGCCGCCGGGATCGAGGTGCTGGAAGACCCCGAAAAATCGCGCAAGCTGATTCTCGCGACCAGCCGGCCCGAAGTGCGCGTGATCATCGTCCGTGCCACGGACGTGCCGACCTATGTGCAGTACGGGGGCGCCGACCTCGGTGTGACCGGGCTGGACACCCTGATCGAGCACGGCGCCAGCTGGGGCGGAGGGGCCGGCTTGTACCAGCCCCTGGACCTGCGCATCGCGCGCTGCCGCGTCAGCGTTGCCGTGCGCGCCGACTTCGATTACGCCAGCGCCGTCAGACAGGGTTCGCGCCTGAAGGTCGCGACCAAATACGTGAATATCGCGCGCGAGTTCTTCGCGACCAAAGGGGTCCACGTGGACCTGATCAAGTTGTACGGCAGCATGGAGCTGGCACCCCTCACGGGGCTGGCCGATGCCATCGTCGACCTGGTGTCCACCGGCGGCACGCTCAAGGCCAACCAGCTGGTCGAAGTCGAGCGGATCATGGACATCAGTTCGCGACTGGTGGTCAATCAGGCGGCGCTGAAGCTCAAACAGGACGCCATCCGCCCGCTCATCGACAGTTTTGCCGCCGCCGTCGCCAGGCGCCAATCCGCATGAAGCCCGCCGCCCGGCCCGCACGCCTGTCCACTGCCGCCGCCGGTTTCGAGCAGCAATTCGCTGCCCGTCTGCATTGGTCGGCCGAAACCGATGCCCAGGTCGAGCAGCGCGTCGGCGATATCCTGGCCGATGTGCAGCTGCGCGGCGATGCGGCCGTGTTGGCTTATACGAAACAGTTCGACGCGCTCGAGGCGGCCTCGCTGCAGGATCTGGAGCTGTCGCAGGCTGAACTGAAAACGGCGTTCGACAGCCTGCCTCCTGCACAACGCGACGCGCTGCAAGCTGCGGCGCGCCGGGTCCGCAGCTATCACGAAGCGCAGAAGAAGGCCAGTGGCGAAAGCTGGAGCTACCGCGATGAGGACGGGACCCTGCTGGGCCAGAAAGTCACGCCGCTGGACCGGGTCGGCATCTATGTGCCCGGCGGCAAGGCTGCCTACCCGTCTTCGGTGCTGATGAACGCGATCCCGGCGCATGTGGCGGGCGTCATGGAGATCGTCATGGTGGTGCCCACACCGCGCGGCGAAAAGAACGCCCTCGTGCTCGCTGCCGCCCATGTGGCCGGTGTCAGCCGGGTGTTCACGATCGGCGGTGCGCAGGCGATCGGCGCGCTGGCGTACGGCACCCGGACCGTGCCGCGGGTGGACAAGATCACCGGACCGGGCAATGCCTATGTCGCCAGCGCCAAGCGCCGCGTCTTCGGTCGGGTGGGCATCGACATGATCGCCGGGCCCAGCGAAATCCTGGTGCTGGCCGATGGAACGACGCCGCCCGATTGGGTGGCGATGGATCTGTTTTCCCAGGCCGAACACGACGAGCTGGCGCAAAGCATCCTGCTGTGCCCGGATGACGGCTACATCGACCGGGTGCAGGGTGCGATCGACCGCCTGCTGCCTGAAATGCCGCGTGCCGGGATCATTGCCAAATCGCTCAGCGGCAGGGGTGCCCTGATCCGTACTCGCAGCATGGAAGAGGCGTGCGAGATCAGCAACCGCATCGCGCCGGAGCACCTGGAGATCGCGAGCAGCGAGCCGCACCGCTGGGAACCGCTGCTGAGGCACGCGGGCGCCATCTTCCTGGGCGCGTTTACCAGTGAATCGCTCGGCGACTACTGCGCCGGCCCCAATCATGTGTTGCCCACCAGCAGCACGGCACGCTTTTCCAGCCCGTTGGGCGTCTACGACTTCCAGAAGCGCAGCAGCCTCATCGAGGTGAGCGAGGCCGGTGCGCAGACCCTGGGTGCGATTGCCGCCGAGCTCGCCTATGGGGAAGGATTGCAGGCTCATGCCCGCGCCGCCGAAATGAGGATGAAGCGATGATCGGCCTGCCGGCGCGCCTGCAGCGCCTGATCCGCTCGGACGTGCAGGGCCTGCACGCCTACGCCATCCAGCCTTCAGCCGGGCTGGTCAAGCTCGATGCGATGGAAAACCCGTATCGGTTGCCGGCCCCGTTGCAGGACGAACTCGGACGGCGCCTCGGTGCCCTGCCGCTGAATCGCTATCCCGGCGAGCGCATCCACGACCTGCGGGCGGCACTGGCATCCCACGCCGGGATGCCAGCGGGCTTCGACATCATGCTGGGCAATGGCTCGGATGAGCTGATTTCGCTGATTGCCATGGCTTGCGATGTGCCGGGCGCCACAGTCCTGGCGCCGGTGCCCGGGTTTGTCATGTACGCCATGAGCGCCCGCATGCAGGGCCTGAAGTTCACCGGGGTCGCCTTGACCGAGGACTTCGAGCTCGACGAAGCCGCCATGCTTGAGGCGATCGCCCGGGACCGGCCTTCGGTGATCTACCTGGCCTACCCCAACAATCCGACCGCCAACTTGTGGGACGACGCGGTGATCGACAAGATCATCGAGGCTGCCCCCGGCCTCGTCGTCCTCGATGAGGCCTACCAGCCGTTTTCCAGCCGAAGCTACATCGATCGCATCGGCCGCCACGGTCATGTGCTCCTGATGCGTACCCTGAGCAAGTTCGGCCTGGCGGGGGTGCGAATCGGCTACATGCTGGGGCCGCAGGCCCTGATCGCGGAGATCGACAAAGTGCGGCCGCCCTACAACATCAGTGTGCTCAACTGCGAGGCGGCATTGTTCGCCCTCGAGCATGCGGACGTGTTCGCGGCCCAGGCCAGGGATCTGCGGGAGCAGCGCGCGGTGTTGCAGCGCGCCCTGGGCGATCTGCCGGGCGTCAAGGCCTGGCCCAGCGATGCCAACATGATCCTGGCGCGGTTTCCCGATGCCCAAAAGGCCTTTGAGGGCTTGAAATCCCGCGGGGTGCTGGTCAAGAACGTTTCTACAATGCATCCATTGCTGGCCAATTGCCTGCGCCTGACCGTCGGCACTCCCGGCGAGAATGCCCAGATGCTCAGGGCCCTTCAGGCCTGCCTATGACCACACCTCGCACTGCCGAAGTCTCCCGCGACACCGCGGAAACCCGGATCACCGTCCGCGTCAACCTGGACGGCAGCGGCCAGGGCCGGTTCGCCACGGGCATCGGTTTCTTCGATCACATGCTCGATCAGATCGCCCGCCACGGCCTCGTCGATCTGGACATTCAGGCCCAGGGCGACCTGCACATCGATGGCCACCATACCGTCGAGGACGTGGGCATCACGCTCGGCCAGGCGGTGTATCAGGCCGTGGGCAGCAAGCAGGGCATCCGCCGCTATGGCCATGCCTATGTGCCGCTGGACGAGGCGCTGTCGCGGGTGGTCATCGATTTTTCGGGACGCCCCGGGCTGGTGATGAACGTACCGTTCAAGAGCGGCATGATCGGCACTTTCGACAGCCAGCTGGCGCACGAGTTCTTCCAGGGTTTCGCCAACCACGCGTTCGTGACCCTCCACATCGACAATTTGCGTGGCGAAAACGCGCACCACCAGTGCGAGACCGTGTTCAAGGCCTTCGCGCGGGCCCTGCGCATGGCGCTGGAACTCGACCCCCGATCGGCCGGGGCGGTGCCTTCGACCAAAGGCTCGCTCTGACATAACTGGCGGCGCGGACGTCCCGGGGCCGGTGTTTGCATGAGCAGATCGATATGAAAACTGTGGCAGTCGTCGACTATGGCATGGGCAACCTGCGCTCGGTGGCCCAGGCGGTGCTGCATGTGGCGCAGGGCAGCGGTTTCGACGTGCAGGTGACGTCCCGACCGGAGGAAGTGCGCGCGGCCGACCGCATCGTGCTGCCGGGACAAGGTGCAATGCCCGATTGCATGCGCGAGTTGCGCGATTCGGGCCTGCGGGACAGCGTTCTGGAAGCTGCGGCCTCCAAACCGTTGTTCGGTGTCTGCATCGGCATGCAGATGCTGCTCGATCGCAGCGAGGAAGGGCCGACCGAAGGCCTGGGCCTGATCCACGGCGAAGTGCTCAGATTCGACCTCGCCGGCCGCCTGCAGCCCGACGGTAGCCGCTACAAGGTGCCCCAGATGGGCTGGAACCAGGTTTTTCAAACCCGGCCGCATCCCCTCTGGCAAGGCGTGGCGGATGCAAGCTACTTCTATTTCGTCCACAGCTACTATGTCCGGCCGTCGGATGCGCGCCACAGCGTCGGCGAAGCCGACTACGGCACGCGCTTTACCGCCGCGATTGCACGCGATAATATTTTTGCGACCCAGTTCCACCCCGAGAAGAGTGCAGACCAAGGCCTGTCCCTCTATCGAAACTTTCTGCACTGGACTCCTTGACCACCTAGAACGGGGTGACCCGCCCGCGGGGCGCCTCGTTATCCTCCGCTATGCTTCTTATTCCCGCGATTGATCTGAAGGACGGCCACTGCGTGCGGTTGATGCAGGGCGACATGGACCGAGCCACGACGTTCAGCGAGGATCCGGGCGCGATGGCGAGGACCTGGCTGGAAAAAGGCGCGCGCCGCCTGCATCTGGTGGACCTGAACGGCGCGTTCGCGGGCAAGCCGCAGAATTTCACGGCCATCCGGTCCATCCTCAAGGCGGTGGGCAGCGATATCCCGGTGCAGCTGGGCGGCGGCATCCGCGACCTGGACACGATCGAGAAGTACATCGACGGTGGACTGCGGTACGTCATCATCGGCACCGCCGCAGTGAAGAACCCCGGCTTCCTGCACGACGCCTGCACGGCTTTCGGCGGCCATGTCATCGTCGGCCTGGACGCCAAGGACGGCAAGGTGGCCACCGACGGCTGGAGCAAGCTGACCGGCCACGAAGTGGTGGACTTGGCCAGGAAGTTCGAGGACTGGGGCGTTGAGTCGATCATCTACACCGACATCGGCCGCGATGGCATGCTCTCGGGCATCAACATCGAAGCCACCGTGAAGCTGGCCCAGGCCCTGCACATCCCGGTGATCGCCTCGGGTGGCCTCTCCAACATCGCCGATATCGAGAAATTGTGCGCCGTCGAGGACGAGGGCATCGAAGGCGTGATCTGCGGGCGCGCCATCTATTCCGGCGAACTCGATTTCGTCAAGGCCCAGGCCAAGGCGGACGAGCTGGGCAAGTGAACGCCTGAAGATGCTCGCCAAACGCATCATTCCCTGCCTGGACGTCACCGGCGGCCGGGTCGTCAAAGGCGTCAATTTCGTCGCGTTGCGCGATGCCGGAGATCCGGTGGAGATTGCCGCGCGTTACAACGAACAGGGTGCCGACGAACTCACCTTTCTGGACATCACGGCCACCAGCGACGAGCGCGACCTGATCCTGCACATCATCGAAGCGGTCGCCTCGCAGGTGTTCATTCCGCTGACGGTGGGCGGCGGCGTGCGCACCGTCGATGACGTGCGGCGGCTGCTCAACGCAGGCGCCGACAAGACCAGCTTCAATTCGGCCGCGATCGCCAATCCGGACGTGATTTCGCAGGCCTCGGACAAGTATGGTGCCCAGTGCATCGTGGTCGCCATCGATGCCAAGCGGCGCGCAGGCGCCGAGGCCGCCCTCCGGGGGCCGGGCTGGGACGTCTACAGCCATGGGGGCCGTCGTAATACCGGCCTGGACGCGGTCCAGTGGGCGGTCGAAATGACCCGGCGCGGTGCCGGCGAAATCCTGCTGACCAGCATGGACCGTGACGGCACCAAGGCCGGATTCGACCTCGATCTCACCCGCGCGGTGAGCGACGCGGTGACCGTGCCGGTAATCGCTTCGGGGGGCGTCGGAACCCTCGACCACCTCGCCGACGGCATCCAGCTGGGCGGTGCCGACGCCGTCCTGGCCGCCAGCATCTTCCACTACGGCGAATTCACCGTGGCCCAGGCCAAGGCGCGGATGGCCGAGCGTGGTATTCCGGTCCGGCTGTAGCAAGTCCAGCCCGGACCATGAGCCGGCCCCAGGCGCTGGCTTGCCTCACAATAAGACCATGGATTGGCTCAATCAGGTCAAGTGGGATGCGCAAGGCCTCATCCCCGTCATCGCCCAGGAGGCGTCAAGCAACGACGTGCTGATGTTCGCCTGGATGGACCGGGAGGCGCTGCAAAAGACAGCCGAGCTGGGGCGGGCCGTCTATTACAGCCGCTCGCGCGGCAGGCTGTGGTTCAAGGGGGAGGAGTCGGGTCACGTGCAGACTGTGCATGAAATCCGCATGGACTGCGACAACGACGTCCTGCTGCTGAAGGTGACGCAACAGGGGCACGACCCATCCATCGCCTGCCATACCGGCCGTCACAGCTGCTTTTTCCAGGTTTACCGGGATGGGGCCTGGCACGTCGTCGAACCGGTCTTGAAAGACCCGCAGTTCATCTACAGGTAAGAGCATGACTTCCGACGCTTCCCCGTTCGCGACGCCCGAAGGCGCGCTGGCCCGGCTCGCCGCCGTCATCGAAAGCCGCAAACCGGGCCGGGGCGGCAATCCCGAAACGAGCTACGTGGCCCGGCTGCTGCACCTGGGGCCGGACGCCTTTCTGAAGAAAATCGGGGAAGAGGCCACCGAAACGGTAATGGCCGCCAAGGACCTCGAACACGCCGACAGCGCCGAGGCCAGGCACAGGTTGCTGGCCGAGGTTGCCGACCTGTGGTTCCATACGATGATTGCGTTGGCCCACTATGGCTTGCAACCGTCGGATGTCATTGCCGAGCTGGAGCGGCGCGAGGGAACCAGCGGGATCGACGAGAAGGCCTTGCGCAAGGCGCGGCAACGCGAAGCGAAGTGAGGGCACTTATGTCTGAAACCGATTACGCGCAATTCGAGGGCAAGACATCCGCCGATCGCACTGTGATGCAGGTGCTTTACGCCCTTCACACCGTGGCCTGGGCCAGCATGGGATCGCTGGCGTTGATCGCGCTGGTCATCAACTACGTCAAGCGGGCCGACGAGCTCGACGCCATCTACGCCAGTCACCACAACTACATGATCGCCACGTTCTGGTGGACGGTGCTGTGGCTGGTGGTCACCGGGCCGCTGTGGCTGCTGCTGTTCTTGCCGGGTGCCATCGCCTACACCATCATCGGACTGTGGTACCTGTACCGCTGCCTGCGGGGGTGGCTGCGTTTCAACGACGGCCGACCGCCTTTTTGAGAGGGACATCGATAACGTCATGAGCTCCGCTGCCGATCCCGCCTGCATTTTCTGCAAGATCATCGAGGGCAAGATTCCTTCCCGAAAGGTCCACGAGGACGAGGAGCTGCTCGTCTTCCACGACATTCACCCCTGGGCCCCGGTTCATTTCCTGATGGTGCCCAAGGCCCATGTGCCCTCGCTGGCCCAGGTGGGCCCTGAGCACGAGGCGCTGCTGGGCCGGATGCTGACCCTGGCGCCGAAGCTGGCGCTCCAGGAGGGCTGCCGACCCTATCCCGACGGTGGTTACCGGGTGGTGATCAATACCGGCGCCGAGGGCGGCCAGGAGGTCCGCCACCTGCATGTCCATGTCATGGGCGGCCCGCGGCCCTGGCTCAAAGGCTGAGCAGGGCAGAGGTCGTCGCAAGGGTTGAACTTGCCCTGCGCGACTAGAATCCACTCAGGTTGTACAGGAGTAGATATGCACATTCACATTCTTTCATCGCCCTGGCGGGAGGCGCGCGCCTTCTTCGAGGCGGCTCGGCAGGAGGCATAGAACCATGGGCTCATTTTCCATCTGGCACTGGCTGATCGTGCTGCTGATCATCGTCCTGGTGTTCGGTACCAAGAAGCTCAAGAACATCGGAACCGACCTCGGCAGCGCCGTGAAGGGGTTCAAGGACGGAATCAGGGAAGGCTCGGGTCCCGAAACACCGGTGCCCCCCGCTGGACAGGTCACGTCGGCCCCCCCGCCCGGCGCCGACAAGACCACCATTGACGTCGAGGCCAGGAACAAGTCCTAGATGGGGTCGTCCTCGTTTCCGTTCGACCGCAGCGCCGCGGGCGGGTCAGCGAGCCGCCCGCGGGGCCGGCCCGCGCTCTGGATTGACCCGGCATGATCGACCTGGGTATTGAAAAGCTGATCGTGATCGGCGCGGTGGCGCTGATCGTCATTGGTCCGGAAAAGCTGCCGCGGGTGGCCAGGACCGTGGGCACTTTGCTGGGCAAGGCGCAGCGCTATGTGGCGGACGTGAAGGCCGAGGTCAACCGCTCCATTGACCTGGAAGAGCTCAAGAAGATGAAGGACACGGTGGAAACCGCAGCCCGCGATGTCGAGAGTTCGATCCACGCCGGTGCGAGCGAGTTCGAGAAGCAATGGTCCGAGGTCACTACGACGTCGGGGTCGCTGGCTGAGCCGCCGCCCGCCTATCCGGAATACCGCCATCCCCGCAAGAAGTGGCGCATCAAACAGGGCGCCACGCCCGGCTGGTACAAGGCGCGCAACGGCATCCGGACCAAGGCGCTGTCCGGCGCAGCCCGGGTTGCGCGGTACCGTCCCCATAAATTCAACTGATGTCCGATCTGAACCAAGAAGACGAGCTCGCGGGCACGGAGCAGCCGTTCGTCGCCCACCTGGTGGAGCTGCGCGATCGGCTGATCAAGGCCATGATCGCGGTCGGCATCGTCGCTGCCGTCCTGTTTGTGTACCCCGGTCCGGGTGCGCTCTACGACATCCTGGCCGCACCTCTGGTGGCACATCTGCCAAAGGGAGCGACGTTGATAGCCACGTCGGTGATCTCGCCATTCATGGTGCCGCTCAAGATCCTCATGATGGCGGCGTTTCTGATCGCGCTGCCGGTGGTGCTCTATCAGGCGTGGGCGTTCATCGCGCCTGGCCTCTACTCGCACGAGAAGAGGCTGGTGCTGCCCCTGGTGGTTTCCAGCACGCTGCTGTTCTTCATGGGCGTGGCGTTTTGCTACTTTTTCGTCTTCGGGCGGGTGTTTGCATTCATCCAGAGCTTCGCTCCAAAGAGCATCACGGCGGCGCCTGATATCGAGGCCTACCTGAGCTTCGTGCTCACGATGTTCATCGCCTTCGGCCTCACCTTCGAAGTGCCGATCGTTGTCGTGGTGCTGGTGCGAATGGGCCTTGTGAGCATCAGCAAGCTCAAGGAGTTTCGCCCCTATTTCATCGTCCTGGCCTTTGTGGTCGCGGCTGTCATCACGCCACCGGACGTGGTGTCGCAACTGTCCCTGGCGCTGCCCATGTGCCTGCTCTACGAAGCCGGAATCTGGGCGGCCCAACTGTTCACCAAACGCACCGCGGCGTCCGCAGAGGAAACGGCAGCCGCCGACTAGGCTCTCGGCATCTACCGCCGCCCGGTGCAGCTAGCGCTGCTGCACCTTGGGCGGCCGAGGCCGCAGTCCGGGCGTCACGTTCAACTCCACCGACTCGTCGCGCCGCTGCAACCGGAATCTCGCCGCCGCTCCGGGCTTGAGCGCGGCCACGTTGGACAGCAGTTCCGACACGTTGCTGATCTGCTTGTCAGCCACAGCCACGATCACATCCCCGGGGCGAATGCCGGCCTGCGCCGCGGGTCCGTTCTGCAGGACGCCGGTGATGAGCACGCCGCGCTTGGCTTTGACGCTGAAGGTCTCCATCAACTCGGGCGAGAGATCCGCCGGCTCGACGCCAATCCAGCCGCGTCGCACAACGCCGTCCTTGACGATGCCCTCGAGCACCAGCTTGGCGGTGGACACGGGAATGGCGAAGCCGATGCCCATGCTGCCGCCCGAGCGCGAGTAGATGGCGGTGTTGATTCCCATCAACTGGCCGTTCACGTCCACCAGCGCGCCACCGGAGTTGCCCGGGTTGATCGCGGCGTCGGTCTGGATGAAGTTCTCGAAAGTATTGATGCCCAGCTGATTGCGCCCGAGGGCGCTGACGATGCCGCTGGTCACCGTCTGCCCGACACCGAACGGGTTGCCGATGGCCAGGACCTGATCGCCTACCTGCAGCGCGTCCGAATTTCCCAGGGTGATCACCGGCAGCCGGTCCAGCGAGATCTTGAGGATGGCCAGATCGCTGTCGGGGTCGGTGCCGATCACCTTGCCGGGTGCGCGGCGGCTGTCGTTCAGGACCACTTCGATCTCATCGGCGCCCTCGACCACATGGTTGTTCGTGAGAATGTAGCCGTCAGCGCTGATGATGACGCCGCTGCCCAGGCCGGCCTGCGGCTGGCTTCCCGGGTCGCCGAAGAAAAAGCGGAACCACGGATCGTTGATTTGTGGATGGCGTTCCGGCATCTTGCTGGTGTTGATGCTGACGACCGCGGCCGAGGCGCGCTGGGCCGCCTGCCGAAAGCTGCCTGGCGGCGGCGGTCCCGAAACGGTTGCCGGCGCTTCGACCAGTGCGACGCCTTGGTTGACGGCGACGCCCGTGCGGCCCAGCCACTCGGGTTTGAGTGTCCCCACCACGAAGTAGGCGGCCAGCAGGACGGTGACGGCCTGGGAAAATACCAGCCAGTAGCGGCGCATGATCGGCTCGGGCGAACCCGGAAGTTATTTGCGCAAGTGTAGACCGGTGCAACACGGCCATGGGCCTGCCGTGCCAGGATTCCGACCGCAGGAGCGGCGGGTCAATGGACGCGCGAAACCCGATGCGCGCGATTGCGCCGGCGACCACCCAGATCGGCTTGCTCAACCGGAATCGCTCTCCCGGTGGACGGGTCGCGAATCGCCGCCCGCGAGCGCATCGCTCGCGCGGCTTCGGCCATGCGCTGGGCATCGTGGAGGATGTCTTCGACGGCAGCGGCTCCGGGCAACAGATGGACCACCCCGATCCCCACATCGGCCGTGATCTCGACACGATGCCCCGATCGCGACGTCAGCTCCATCGGCCGGCGCAGGCTGGTGGCCACCCGCAGGCCCAGAGTGCGCAGCCACGCGGGCGACTGGATCGTCTCGACCAGCGAGACAAAGCAGCGATCGTAGTAGCGGCCCACCAGATTGATGACTCCCACCTGGCGCTGGATCCGGCTGGCCATGCAGACGAACATCTCGTTGACGCCTGCCGCGCCAGCCTGCTCCACGATGCGCTCGACGTCGAACACCACGATGGCCAGCACGGCGCCGTCGCGGCGCGTGTGGCGCCGCCTTCGCTGCGCCTTGATCAATTTGTGCACCAGGCTGGCGCCACTGTGGAGTTGGGTCACCGGATCGAATTGCAGGGGCGTGTCGTGTCCGATGCGAGTCCGCCGTTCATGGCGGTCGCGCCGCCACAGCACAAGACCGGTAAAGCCATTGCATAGCGCTGAGCACAGAGCCACGGCCCCGTGCAACGACAGGCCCAGGCCCGGTAGTTCCATGGCGATGGCGTACAGCCCGGCGATCGCGGGCAGAGTCAGCAGGCAGCCCAGCGTCATCACGCCCGCCAGGGGGTCGCCCAGGCGCCAGGCGCGAGCCGTGAGCCACAGCGTCAGGAGACCGCCGAACAGTGAGATGCCGGCCGCAGCCGGCAATTGCTGTCCCCGGGGCAGTGCCAGGCATGCCAGGCCCGCCAATGGCAGGAGCAGCGCGGATCCGCGCAAGGCGGCCGACATGGTGTGATCGCGCTGAGCCGCGTTCAACCAGCTGCGGATCCACAGGTCCGACAGTCCCACACAGACGGGCCCGGCCAGCACCCGGGCCACCTGCATCAGCTCGGGGTCGGTGCCGGGTGCCACCTGCCGTCCCACTCCGCTGAGGATCAGCACCAGCAAGAAGACGGCTGTGTGATAGGCGACACCCTGGGCCTGCGACACACTCGGCCGTGCCACGAGGTCAGCGACCCGGGCCAGGGCCACCGCCGCGATGGCGCCCAGCGCCATGCTCCAGATCGTCAATTCCTGCGCACTCATGAGTCCTGCCCCTCCCCATGTTGCAAACAAATACATTATGTATTTTCAATATGAAAACCAAATCAGTATTTTCCTGGAGTCGTTTTCGGCAGCTTGCCGCGAGGATGAGCGAGCGCCTCGCGGCCGCTACGGCATGGCGCCAGCCTTCCCCCGACAATCGGGTTTTCTCGAAATAAGCAGACTCCACCGATGGCCAGCGCGCACCAACTTCTCCAGTCTTTCGACGGCCTGCTGCAGCCTGAAAGGTTCCGGGACTACGGCCCCAACGGGCTGCAGGTCGAGGGCAAGGACCAGGTCCGTCGCATGGTGTCCGGTGTCACTGCCAGCCGGGCGCTCATCGAGCGTGCCGTCGAGGCTGGGGCCGATGCGATCTTCGTGCACCATGGGCTGTTCTGGCGCGGCCAGGACGGAAGGGTCACCGGCTGGATGAAACAACGGCTGGCGCTGCTGCTGCGGCACGACATCAACCTGTTTGCCTACCACCTGCCTCTGGACGCCCATCCCGAGCTGGGCAACAACGCCCAGTTCGGGCTCAAGCTGGGGCTGCAGGCGACCGAGCGGTTTGGCGAGCAGGACCTGGGTTTCCTCGGCGAACGCGAAGACGGGGGCACTTTCAGCACGCCCGAAGAACTGGCCCGCCACCTCGAAAACAGGATGGGCCGCAGCGCGATCTGCGTGGGCGGCGAGCAGCGCCCCATCCGTCGTATCGCATGGTGCACGGGCGGAGCACAAGGATATTTCGAACCCGCCATCGCCGCCGGTGCCGACGCTTTCATCACCGGCGAAATTTCGGAGGCGCAGGCGCACTACGCGCGCGAATGCGGTGTTGCGTTCCTGGCTTGCGGCCACCACGCGAGCGAACGCTACGGCGCTCCGGCCGTGGCGTCCCACGTGGCGGCGCAGTTCGGCGTCGAGCACAGTTTCATCGAGATCGACAATCCGGCATGAGCGAAATGCGCAAACCGATGGCGATCACGATGGGCGATGCCGCCGGCATCGGGCCGGAAATCATCGCCAAGGCCTTTCGGGATTGCCCGTCGGATACGCGGGGTTGTTTTGTGGCGGGTGACCTTGCGACCATGCGCCGGGCCACGCGTGCCATCCTGCGACCGCACGAGCTGAACACGCCGATTGCACTGATCGGGTCTCCAGCCGAGGCCTGCGCGCTGCCGCCACGTTGTATCGGGCTGGTGCAGGCCACGTCGCTGGGCGAGCCGCCGCAGTGGGGCAAGGTCAGTGCGGCCGCGGGCAAAGCCGCGGCCGAATGCGTGGTCTGGGCTGCGCGCGCCGCGCTGCGGGGTGATATCGCTGCGCTGGTCACGGCCCCGTTGCACAAGCAGGCACTGGCCGCGGCCGGCGTGGGCTTTCCGGGTCATACGGAATTGCTGCAGGCTGAAGCGGCCGCGTGGTCAGGCCGCACCACGGCCGAGCTGCCGGTTCGAATGATGCTGGCCAATGATGAACTGCGCACCGTGCTGGTGAGCATCCATATCGCATTGCGCGAGGCCATCGATGCCGTGACCTTCGACAACGTGCTACAGACACTGCGCATTGCCCATGAGGCGGTCGGGCGTGCGCTGGGCCGGGCGCCGCGTATCGGCGTAGCCGGTCTCAATCCGCACGCGGGCGAAGGCGGCTTGCTGGGGCGCGAGGAAATCGAGGTCATCATGCCGGCGGTCGAGGCCGCGCGGGCCGAAGGCCTGCAAGTGGCGGGGCCGTTCGCGCCGGACACGGTTTTCATGCGGGCCCGTGCCCCCGGAGGCAAAGGGGGCGAGTTCGACGTGGTGATCGCGATGTACCACGACCAGGGCCTGATCCCGGTGAAGTACCTCGGCGTCGAAAAGGGGGTGAACGTCACCCTCGGACTGCCGCTGGTGCGAACCAGCCCCGATCACGGCACGGCGTTCGACCTTGCCGGCAGCGGCCGGGCCGACGCATCAAGCCTGGTCGAGGCGATTCGCATCGCCCGGCAGTTGAGCCGCAGCTAGGCTTGCGGCCGGCGCAGGCTGTCGCGAATCTCGCGCAGCAAAATCACGTCCTCCGGCGGGCCCGCGGGCGGTGCGGTTGTCGGGGCTGCCTGGCGCTTGAGCCGGTTGATCTGTTTGATCATGAGGAAAATGATGAAGGCCAGCAGCAGGAAATTCACCACGATGGTCAGGAAGTTGCCATATGCCAGCACCGGCACGCCGGCTTTCTTCAATGCATCCAGCGTCATGGCCGTGCCGGACGGAGGGTGACCGAGCACCAGGAAGAGGTTGGAAAAATCGACCCGTCCGATCAGGGCACTGACCAGGGGCATGATCAGGTCACCCACCAGTGAATCGACGATCTTGCCGAACGCGGCGCCGATGATGACGCCGACCGCCAGGTCGATCACATTGCCCTTGACCGCGAATTCCCTGAATTCCCCAAGCATTCCCATGGTCGCGCTCCGTTGTGGTTCGGCAGCAAGTATCCGCGTTCGCGGCACTTTGCTGCGAGGGGCGCGCGTCGAACGAAACAGGAACGGTCGGCTACAATCGCGGGTTGACCCCGACAAAAGTGAATTTCCCCTCGAGGACCCCATGAGTGACACCCCAATGGACGCCAGCAAACGCACATGGCT
>DIZF01000026.1 GCA_002427815.1 Ramlibacter tataouinensis | reverse complement strand
CGCCCAACAGGGCGAGCACGGCGTCGTCGGCGCCGGTACGCGAAGCGAACAGGCCGGCGACCTTGGTGATGGATCTTTCCCCGAAGAATGCCTGTTTCAGTTTCAACATGAGGGTCCCCGATGGTTTCAAGCAGGGCGAAAGTGCTCTGCGGCATGGGCGCATGTGTCCCTGCATGGGCATTTGATGTTCAATGGCAGGGGCTGCACATCAGTCGCGACCGCGCGTGCGTGTAGGACCGGTGAGCGATCTGATTCAAGGCAGGACCTGACGCCGAAGGCTTATCGTGAAGACGCAGCCACTTCCAGGCACGTTCTTGACGCTCAGGGTGCCGCCGTCAGCTTCGACGCTCTGCCGCGCAATTGACAGACCGAGACCCAAGCCTGTCTTGTCCCCACTGCGCTGTGAGAAAGGGGTGAACATCTTTTCGGCGTCACCCTCAGGCAGACCACCACAGTGGTCCTGCACGTCCATGAAGACCCGCTCCCCAACCGCGTACGCCGTGAGCGTAACGTCTGTGCCGGGCCGGGTGAACTTGAAGGCATTCTGGAGGAGGTTCGCCAAAGCAGCCAGCAGGCGTTCGCGGTTTCCTGGAATTCCTAGCAGAGGGGCTACAACCGGCACGCTCAAAAAACAGCCTCGTTGGATGGCCTCCAGCGCGGCCGCTCTTGCGGCGTCCGCTATGAACAGGGCCAGGGAGAACGCTTGGCGCTGCGAGGCCGCCGCGGCATTAATGCGGACTTCATCAAGCGTATGGTCGATCAGAGATACCAGAGCCGCCAGGCTACGTTTCAGCACACTGCCAGTCGCTCCGGAAATCGGTAAGTTCCCCAGCTCCAGAGCGGCGACCGCAAGCGTGGCCGTTCCCACTGAGTTGCGCAACTCGTGCACGAGAAACCCAATGCGCTCATTGACCTCGGCGGATTGCTGGCGCGCTATGGTCGCGTCCCGCTGGAAGCTGAATTCAGTCACGGCATCCGCAATCGCGTTGTCAAGGCACCGGTTCAACGTCCGAAATTGGTCGATGCTGAACGGCGCATCGCGCTCGACCGCCAAGTCGGTTATCGCCTGGCAAAGGTCCCCGTAGTCGTGGACGACCTGGTCGACTGAAAAGCCCAGCTCCAGGAGTTGCTTGCCGTGCGCGGCCGCGGTGACCCCCATCTCAGACAAGGCCTGGGCGTCACCACCCGAGGCACCTGAAATCTTGAGGCTCTCTCCAGACTTCCCGCCGTCTTCAGCTTCAAGGGTTCTTCGCAGCTGCTCGAGAAACAGCGGGACGCCATTTCTGAGTTGCGCTTCGGTAGCAGCCCGTCTGGGTCGCTTGGCAACTTTCGCCTTACACCGCGCAATCAGCTCGTCGCGGTTGTTCGCTAGAAATTCGTGCATAGAAGGCACCCCTTCGTCAGTGACTCTCGCGGCAGCTGTCGCGTGAGTCACGCATTGGCGACATGCGCTTTGCCTGGTCGGCAGAAAGAGAAGCTTCGCCGCCAGTGGCGCGGCTTCCCAGGGGCACGTCATCGCAGCCCTTCTATAAGTATGCACCTCAAAGGTAATGGACGTGCTCGCGCGGGGGCCTCATCGCTGGGTGCCCGCATACGCCCGAGATGAACTCGGCGGCAACCCCGCCGACCGTTGCGCCGCCGCCTCGGCCAAACGCTAAGACTCGTCGCTGAACTCCGGGCGGGTCGAGCCGGACTTCCTGAAGACCACTTCGCCGGTCGGCACATGGACTACGCGGATTTCCTGGCCAGAGGATTTGGTGACGCTCTTCGCCGCCATCCCCACAGCGACAGCGCGGTCGCCGAACAGAGACTGCTGGAAACCGGAACCTGAAACCAGCCAGCCGGAAATCGGATGGTTGCTTTCGATGCGAAATTCGTTGGCGGTCATGGTGATATTGCTCGCTGTATGTCTGTCTCTTCGCCAACGCACGGTCTGGGTCAGAGATGCAGCACGCGCTTTGCCTTGTAAGACGATACGTACTGAGGAGTGCGATGGCTGTAGGCGCCGATCCACTCCGCGGGTAGGACATTTCGTGTCAACTGTCGGATGTGCCCTTGGCGGGCGCCGTCTGCACCGGCATGTGCGCCAGCGTACAGAGCGCGCGCGGCATCTCGAATACCCTGGGCCACGATTGGATGCGCCGATGGCGCCTGCGGGAAGTCTCGACTCCCACCCAGCCAGTGCATTGTGTTCTTTGTAGCAACCGGGATGAACTGTGACCAGTGTGTTTGCAAACCAGCAGCCAGCTTCGAAGGCGCCACCCCGGCCGACGCTTGCCACCAGCGGCGAAGGCGATCAACTCGCGCTGGCCGGCGCTCTGGGCATCAGCACGCTCGCGCAAGCAGCAAGTTTCCTGAAGAAATGGACGAGACGAGGACCGTCGCGCACGCTGGACATCGCCAGGCTTGACAGCCTCGACACGCCCGGTGCGCTGCTGCTGTGCGGACTGCGCGACAAAGGTATCACGCTCGTCGGGGTCAGCGACGAACACCGGGCGCTGCTGGACCTCATCTATGGGCTCGATCTCAAGCCGTTGCCCAAGGTCGCCCCCGTCCCCCGCTGGCGCCAGGCCGTCATCCAACTCGGCAAGGGCGCACACGATGCCCGGCACGACGCGGTTGATCTCATCACCTTTATCGGGCGTGCCGCGAGCTGGACCTTCAATGCCCTGATCCATCCCCGTTGCCTGCGCCCGGCTTCGATCGCCCGTCATATCGCGGAAACCGGCATTCACGCGTTGCCCATCATCGGCCTGATGGCCTTCATGATCGCGATTGTCATCGGCTACCAGGGTGTCGCCCAGCTGCGCCCCTTCGGCGGCGAGGATTTCACCATCAACCTGGTCGCGGTATCGGTATTGCGCGAAATGGCCGTGTTGATAACAGCCATCATGGTCGCCGGCCGATCGGGCTCCGCCTTCACCGCAGAAATCGGCGTCATGAGAACCAGGGAAGAGGTCGACGCGCTCGAGGTGATGGGGATCGAGCCCATGCAGGTGCTCGTCGTGCCGCGGATCATCGCCCTTCTCATCACCCTGCCGCTGCTCACGTTCTTCGCCGACATCATGGGCCTGATCGGCGGCGCCGCCATTTCCAAAGTTCTGCTCAATGTATCGCTTACGCAATACCTGGCACGCTTGCCGCAGGTCGTTGACGGCAGCGATCTCTTCGTCGGCCTGTTCAAGGCGCCGGTGTTCGCGTTCTGCATCGCAGTCGTCAGCTGCATGCACGGGCTGCGGGTAAGCGGGTCGGCAGAGAGTGTCGGCCGGGAGACCACGCGCGCCGTCGTGAAATCGATATTCCTCGTCCTCGCGCTCGATGCTCTCTTCTCGATCCTCTTCGAAAGGCTTGGCGTATGACGGCCCGGACCGAAGCGCGTGCGCAGGCCATCCTCACCGCGCGGGGCATCGTCAACAAGTTCGGCACGCAGGTGGTGCACGACAACCTCAGCCTCGACATCGTGCGCGGCGAAATCATCGGCATCGCCGGTGGCTCGGGATCCGGAAAATCGGTCCTGCTCAAGACACTGATCGGGTTGCACCGGCCCGATGCCGGTGAGGTTCTGATCAACGGCAAGGCGGTCGGGACCATAGGCGCAGCGGAGAAGGCCACCCTCATCGGTGTACTGTTTCAGCAAGGCGCGCTGTTCTCGTCGCTGTCGGTGGCGCAGAACATCATGCTGCCGATGCGCGAACACACGGCGCTGCCGGACCCCGAGCGGGAACAGATCGCGGCGATGAAGCTGGCGCTGGCCGGCTTGCCGGCCGACAGCGGCATCAAGTTTCCGTCCGCGCTGTCGGGCGGCATGGTCAAGCGCGCCGCGTTTGCGCGGGCGCTCGCGCTCGATCCGAAGATCCTGTTTCTTGACGAACCAACTTCCGATCTCGATCCGATCGCCGCCAGCGGTATCGACACGCTGATCCGAACGCTCAACGACAACCTGGGAATCACCGTCGTCATCGTCACGCACGATCTCACGACCCTGTTTACCGTCTGCGGCCGCATCGCCGTGCTGGTCGACAGGAACATAACGGTCGGCACGGCCGACCAGCTGATGAAGTCGGACCATCCGTGGATCCACGATTTCTTTCACGGACCGCGCGCCGAGGGCGCAATGAATGCAAGGAGCGCAAGCCATGGAAACTGACAAGCACTATTTCCTCGAAGGGTTGTTCATCATCGTCTTCGCCCTGTCCGCGGCGGTATTCGCCGTGTGGCTGGGCAGCACCGGCCGCCGCGACGACGTGGATTACCGGATCCATTTCCCGGACTCGGTCAGCGGGCTGTCCGTCGGCGATTCGGTGAAGTTCCGGGGCATCGATGTCGGAACGGTCAAGTCGATGAACCTCGATCCGGACAACACGCGCCTGGTGCAGGTCGATGTGAGATTGCGCAAGGACGCGCCGATCAAGACCGACACCCGAGCCAGCCTTGCGCTCAAGGGCATCACCGGAGTTGTCTTCATCGAGCTGAGCGGCGGCGACCCGGCGGCGAAGTCCCTGCTCGCGGCCACGCCGCCGGACAAGGTCCCCGAGATCCCGTCGGAAAAGACCGGCCTCAAAGCCATGCTCGATGACCTGCCCAAGCTGGTGAAAAAATTCTCGGCCATCGAGAACCAGGTCAAGAACGTCGTGACGAGCGTGAGCGGATTGACCGAGAAGGTCAAAGAGAACCCTTCCTTGTTGTTCAGACGCCCCCAGAAGTAAGATTGGCACAGCGGTCGTAGCGCGGTGCAACATTGAAGGAAATGCAGTGGTGAAACTGACTCGTGAGAACTTCAACCAACTGCCGCTCTCACCCACAGACGGTGCCTGGGGTACCGAGCTCATGAAACTCGGCGGGGCGTCCTCCGAATTGAAGGAACTGTGGAATGTTTCCGCGCCTGACAAGGTCCTGCGGGTGGCGCGGTCCTATGTGGAGGCGGGAGCCCGCATCATCCTGACGAACACCTTCTCCGCGAATCGGATCGTGCTCGAACGGCATGGCGCACCGGGACGCTCGGCTGAATTGTCTCGTGCCGGAGCAGCCATCTCGCGCCAGGCCGCTGGTGACCAGGCATTGGTCTTCGGCTCCATAGGCCCGACGGGGAAACTGGTGTCAATGAAACAACTGGCCGTTGTGGATGCCGAGGCCGCATTCGCCGAGCAGGCGGCGGCCTTGGCTGAAGGTGGCGCCGACGCCATCGTGATCGAGACCATGGCCGATATCGAGGAAGCCAAGGCGGCGCTGAGAGCCTGCCTGGGCGCCTGCAACCTGCCGGTCGGCGTCAGTTTCACCTTCGACTCGGGCAAGGAAAAGAACCGCACCATGATGGGCGTCACTTCGGCCCAGGCATGGAAGGCCGCGCAGGAAGGTGGCGCAAGCTTCGTCGGCGCCAACTGTGGGATCGGCATCGACGCCTACGTCAAGGTGGCACGAGAACTGGCGCAGTGTGGCACCGATTTGCCTCTGTGGATCAAAGGCAATGCCGGTCTGCCCAAGATGGCTGCCGATGGATCCACACACTACACGGCCGGACCGGAGGACTTCAGCCGCGCCGTGCCGGAGTTGGTGGCGGCAGGCGTCCGCTTCATCGGTGGCTGTTGCGGTTCGACGCCGGCCCATGTCGCCGCTATCGTCGCTGCCATCAACGGCATCCGTGCGCCCCAGGCCCAGTCCTGAGGGCCAGCAGCTCGGGCCGCGCGATCATCCAGCCCACCCGCAGCCCCCGGGGCTGAGCACCTTGCTCGTCGAGCCGCAATGGGCCACCCACTCGCGCGCGCCGGGCTGGTATCAGTACCGGTACGGGTTGTTCGGCGCGCGGTCGTAGCGGTTCGGCACGCCGTCGTGGTCCGCGTCGCCCCAGGCGCCACGGCGCTGGGCGACGCGCTGGTCGTAGTAGCGCGAGTCGCGGTCGAACCGGTTCCGGATGCCGTCACGGTCCGAGTCGCCGTAGGGGCCGCTGCGGTCAACGCGGCGGTCTTGCCCGTAGTACACGCGCTGCGGCTGCACGTACACCGGCCGCGGCTGGACATAGACCGGCTGCGGCTGTACGTACACGGGCGCCGGCTGCACGTAGCCGTAGGGCGCGTTCAAGCCGATGGACAGGATCACGTCACTGCGGGCGTGGGCCGCCGATGCCACCCCGACCGCGCCAAGCGCGAGAGCGGCTGCTGCGAAGGTTCTGGCGGAGAAGAGGCGTTTCATGGAAGCTCCTTGGTTGATGGAGCCTATGGTGCGGGCGCAGCCATGAACGAAGGCTGAACGGATTGCAGAAAGCCGCCTGCCCGGGCTTTCCCCCAGGCAAGCCCGTCTGGATGCGGATTTCAGCGACCGACTGGGTGCCGGGCGGCTGGGACATCGATCATCGCGAACGGCGAAGCCGATGCCGTCTCGCTGGCCAGGGCGGGTTTTCTGTTTCTTATAGTTGACAAATTCGGATGTTTGTATATTATGAGAAACAAATGCCAGACACCACGCCACCCGTAATGCCGGCCCACCAGGAGCGCCTTTCGCACCTGGGAGAGCGGTTGCGCGTCGCGCGCAAACGACAGCGCGTGACGACCGTCGCGGCCGCGGAAGCCGCGGGCATTTCGCGCGTGACATTGCATCGCATCGAGCGCGGCGAGCCTACGGTGGCCGTCGGCGCGTGGGTTGCTGTGGCAAGCGCGCTGGGGCTCGCATTCGATCTGATCGACCCGAACGCCGCCGTCCAGGCGAGCAAGTTGCCGAAGAAGGTCCGGCTTCGCGACTATCCACAGTTGAAGAAGCTCGCCTGGCAAATGCACGGCGTGGACGAGATATCGCCGCGCGAGGCGCTTCAGCTTTACGAGCGCAACTGGCGCCATGTGGATCGCGCGGCCCTCTCCGAAGGCGAAGCGGCGCTCATAGACAAGCTCTCGCGCGAGATTGGCGGAGGGCGCCTGCTTGTTTGAACGCCCGCATCATCGCGACGTCGCGCTCGTGCTCCAGTCGCTCGATGCGCAAGCCTTGTCGCAGCGCCATTGCTACTTCGGCGGCGGCACGGCGATGGCGCTCAGGTATGGCGAATACCGCGAGTCCGTGGACATCGACTTCATCGTTTCCCAACTGGCCGGCTATCGCGAACTTCGCCAGCTGCTCGGGAACGTGCACGGCCTTCAGGCCATCGTGCGCGATGGTCTGAAGGTGGAGCTGGCCCGCGAAATTCGCACGGACCAGTACGGCATCCGCACCCAGGTTCGCTCCGGCACATCGCCGATCAAGTTCGAGATCGTGCTCGAGGCGCGCATCGAACTGGCAACGCCCGGTAACGAGGACCGCATCTGCGGCGTCCACACGCTCGCGCCAATCGACATGGCTGCGGAAGAGTTGCTCTCGAATGCCGACCGATGGAGAGATGACGCGGTGTACAGCCGCGACCTCATCGACCTCGCGATGATGAGAGCCGACCGGCCGCTCCTGGAGGCCGCTTGCGTGAAAGCGGAGGCTGCTTACGGCGAGTCGATCCGCCGCTCGCTCGCGCAAGCGGTGGACGCCCTGCAGTCCCGGCGCGGGCGCCTGGAGGAATGCATGACGGCACTGAACATTCGAACGGTGACGAAGGCGCAGCTTTGGCAGGCGATACGCGGGGTGGCGCGGCGGTTGTTGGCGTGAACCGCGAGCAAGAATCCCACGATCCGCTGCGGCGGATGAACCTGGCTACTCATCCACCGCGCTCCCCATCTCAGCCTCCTTCACGCACTGCCAGAACCTCGGCTTGCGCCCATGCACCACACGCACCGTTTCGACGAACGTGGCATGCGGCTCCAGCGGTGAGAGGTCGGGCTGCATGGCCGCGATGGCCGCAAGTCGCGTCCAGTACCGCGCGCCGTACGGGTAGGCCTTGGCGTAGGCGCGGGCCAGCAAGTCGGTGAGCAGGGCGCGGTACACGGCCGTGGCACCCTTCCTCAGCGCCCGCTCCTCGAGGGTCCGGGCCAGCTCCGGCAGCGTGTAGTAGTCCCTGCCGTCGAGCCGCTCGGCGCCGCCGACCAGTGCCGCTTCGGCCGCTTCGTCCTCGCGGATATCCAGCAGCAGCAGGGCTGCGGCGGCCGGATCGGGGTGCTCCATCGCCAGTTGCCGTGCCTGGGCGATGGCCGCCGGCTGGTCAGGCACCGGCAAGTCGTCCAGCCAGTGGTGCAAGTCGGTGACGGAGAGTGAACGCTCGAAGACCTGCCGGCGGATGGATGCCGCCTCGCCGAGCCTGTCCAAGCGCTCCAGCGACTCGGCCAACAGGCCCTGGCGTTCGCCTTCGTGGGGTCCCCACGATCCGTGGAGCCAGGTCAGGGCGTCTTCGGGTCGGTCGCAGTCCAGATAGGCCCGCGCGAATCCCGCTTTCTGCAAGGGGTTCGGCTCGGGGCTGTACATCCGGACCGCTCGTACCTGCACGTCGGGATCGCGCAGCGCCCGCGACAGCAGTGTGAGCGGCGCCGACACCGTGAAGACTTCCACCGGCCGATGGGAGTCGTGCCGGGCCTGCGCGGCCGCCAGCACGAAGCGCAACTCGTCTTCGAAGCGCGCCACCAGCTGGCGCATGGCCGCTTCGTCCAGCAGCAGGTTGGCATGCAGCAGCAGCTCTTCGCGGGCGCCATAGCCGTCGTCTTTGGCCAAGCGCAGCAGGCGATCGGGCCACTGGTCGGGCGGTGCTTCGCAGCGTGCCGCCGCCTTCAGCCACAGCAGGCAACCCGCGCGCAATGCCGAGCCTATGGCGCCGCCGGAATCGTCGGCCCGTTCGAAGAACGATCCGTCCGACTGGATGAAGGCCTCCGCCAGCTCCAGGGCGGCCGCCGGGTCCTTGGGCAGCAGTTCGCGCCCGATCTGGGCCAGCCACTGCTCAAGCTCGCGCCCGAACGCGCCGGCTTCGGCATAGGGCACGAACCGCGTCGAGCGCCGCCAGGCGTTCAGGCTCTTGCGGAACGACGCAGCCAGGCGCGACGGCCGGTCGGCCAGCTGCAGCCGGTCGAGACGCTTGCGCACGGCATCGTGCTCGCGCGACAGTTCGAGAAGCGCGGCGGCCAGTGTCGGCACGTCCTGCGCCAGCAGGAAGACTTCCAGTTCATCGACAGGTTTGCGGGGCATGGGGGGATTGTCCTGCACTCGCCGCGGTGGCCACGAACATCGGACAAGGTCTAAAATCAGCACGACGGGCGCGCCGCCTTCATCTTGCCTTGGGCGTTCTACATTTGGCTTGCGGAGGTTCACATGGGGAAGTCGGATTTGCAGGCACTTTTCGCCCTGAGCGTGGCGGAGCGCATAGAACTCGCCGAGGAGTTGTGGGACAGCGTGGCCGCAGACGCGGAATCGCAGTCCCTGGCGCCTCACGAAATCGCGGAGGTTCGCCAGCGCCTCGAAGAGCACCAAGCGAACCCCGACGCCATCGCGCCGTGGAGTCAGGTCAAGAAAAAGCTAGGCTTGCCTGAATGACGGGTCGGCCGGTGGATGTTTTCTTCCGAACATCCGCGCTTGAACAGTTGGCCCAAGCACAGGCCTGGTACGAGTCACAGCGCGGCGGACTTGGTGAGGAGTTTGCGCGGAGCGTTGAGGCCGCCGTCGCGAGGATCAGCCTCCAGCCCTTCGCCGCTCCTTGAAGCCGCACGCGTGAACGCGGAAGCTGCTTGCGGCGACTCGATCCGGCGTTCGCTCGCGCAAGCGGTGGATGCGCTGGAATCCCGGCGGGGGCGGCTGGACGACTGCATGACGGCGCTGAGCATCGGGCCGGTGACGAAGGCGCAGGTTTGGCAGGGGATACGGGGGGTGGCGCGGCGGTTGTTGGCGTAGATCCTGATATGCGTCGCGAGACACCCGCCGCGCCCTACTGGCTCTACCTGCTGGAATGCCAGGGCGGCGCCTATTACGCCGGGATCGCGGTCGACGTGGAGCAGCGGTTCTTCCAGCACGTGTTTGGCCTGGGCGCCAAGTTCACGCGCGCATGGCCGCCGGTACGCGTGCTTGCGGCCCGCCAATACCCGGACAAGGGCGCCGCATTGCGGGCGGAATTACAGCTCAAGGCGCTGCCGCGGGCGGAGAAGCTTGCGTTTTTCGCAACCGCCGACTTGACGGTTTGCCGCGCCGGCAGCGCCTCCTCATAATGCTCCATTCCGCCCAACTGGAGACCCATGTGAACACGCCTTACCTGCCCGGCAAATTCGTCTGGTTCGAACTTTTGACCCAGGAGATCGACAAGGCCATGAAGTTCTATGACGGCCTCTTCGGTTGGCGATCCTCGCGCGTGCCGATGGGTGAGGGCGAGCCGTACCCGATCATCCACAACGGCGACCAGTCCATCGGCGGCTATCGCAAGGGCCCGCCAGGGGTCAAGAGCCATTGGGTGTCGTACCTTTCGGTGCCGGATGTCGACGCCGCGCACAGCGCGGCAGTGGCTGCCGGATGCCGCATCATGATGGCGCCGACGGACTTCGGCCCCGTGGGGCGAGCCGCCGCGATGGCGGACCCGACCGGCGCATCGTTCTGTGTATGGAAGGGCGCCGACGGTGACCCGGTCGACGTCGACAAGACCCCGATGGGCGGCTGGATCTGGAACGAGTTGTGGACCTCGGACGACCGCAAGGCGCTCGCGTTCTACGAGACCCTGTTCGGCTTCACGCACGAGGCGATGAACATGGGGCCAATGACCTACTACATGCTCAAGGCGGGCGGCAAGTCACGCGCCGGGCTGTGCCAATCCGTCAACCCGGCCGCCAAGTCGATGTGGCCCACCTGTACCGGAAATTCCGAGCCGACAAAGCAGAAATCGCGGCCCAGCTCGATCAGGAAGGCCTTGAGCTTGGCCAGCAGGCCGTGGTGCAGGTCTGATTCACTGTGGTCTTCGGGCAAGCCCAGAAACTCGACCATGTAGGCGTCTTTGAATACGCCGAGCGCTTGAGGATGGCTTTGTCTCACCAGTGGTGAGACTTTTGCGGGATTCAGCACAGCACGCTCGAAAAGCGCGGTCTTGAACTGGCGCTCCAGGTCGCGGCTCGACCATTTTTCCTGTGCCGCCATACGCAAATAGAACTCGCGCTCTTCGGGGCGTTTGCTTTGGCCAAGGATGATGAGGTTGTGCGTCCACGGCAATTGTCTCAGCAGTGCTGAGACTTTTTCATCGCCGTGATAGGTTTCGTAAAACTGGCGCATCCGGAACAGGTTCGGGCGGGTGAATCCGCGCAGGCCCGGCTGGGTCTGGGCAATGTGGGCAGCCAGTTGCTCCACCACGCCATCGCCCCATTCCGCCGCGACGATCTTCCGGCTGATGATTTCGCCCACTTGCCAATAGAGGTCGATCAACGAGGTGTTCACCGCCTGCATCGCCCGCTGCCGGGCCGCGGTGATGAGTTGGACAACTTCAGTGAAGCCGGTACGGGGAGCATGCTCATGCCGTCGGCTACGCCGCCTGGAGCAGAAACTCAACCTTCACCGCCTCAAACGGAAACTCGATTCCGCCACCTTCCACACGGCTCAGAACGCCGGCTGATATCAGCGCCGTGACATCACCATGGACTGCCTTCACGTCGCGGTTCACTCGGCGTGCGGCCTCGCGGATGGAAATGGGCCCGGCATCGCACAGCGCCTTCAGCAATTCCCAGCGCTTTGCGGTCAGCACCTGCCAGAGCAGCTCAGGCGCGGCAAAGCTGATGCGTGCCGACTTCTGAGCTTTGCCGCCCTTCCACGCGTGCGTGAAGTCGGCCATGGCGTCGGACGGTGAACGAACGTCAAGAGTCACTGTTTTCACGATGCCACCTCGCAATATCGGCTTGAAACGCCGCGATCAGTTTGTCAGGGCCAGTGAACGCATAGGCGCCCTCCTTGCCTGCGTAATGCCGGTGATCGCCCTTGCCGGCTTCGTTGTCGTACCGAAGAACACACACGCCGTGAACCACGTAGGCAAGCCGGTACTTGAATCGATGGCTGGAGCCCGGTAGTGGCGCGGGCAGCTGCCAGAGTACCAACTCGGCGAACGCGGCTTCGGAATAGACGATTCGGGTGCGAACAAGCTCAACCGCCTTCATGTTGGAGATGATGACAACAAGTGGTCATGTTGTCAATGGGTCCAACAAACGACCGCTATACCGCCTTCCCCAACCTCCCCATCCCCTCCTCGATCTTCGCCACATCCGCCGTCGCGAAGCTAAGCCGGAAGGTGCTGATGTCCGGGTTGTTCGCATAGAACGGCGCGCCGGGCACGAACGCGACACCTTCGTCGATCGCCCGCTTCGCGAAGATGTTGGCGTCGCTGAGTTTGCCGCCGGCGCCGGTGAGGCGGGCCCAGAAGAACAGGCCGCCTTGCGGCTGCGTGAATTCCACGGCGTCGCCCAGCTCGCGCGTCAGGGCGTAGCCCATGGCGGTGGCGCGCTGGCCGTAGGTCTTGCGCACCTTGTCCAGCGTCTTGGGCATGCGGCCGGCCCGCAGGTACTCGGCGGCGGTGGCCTGGGCGAAGGTGCTGGTGTGCGCATCGCTGAACTGTTTGCACATGGTGGCCTTGGCCAGCAGCTCCGGCTGCGCGATCATCCAGCCCACCCGCAGCCCGGGGCTCAGCACCTTGCTCAGGCTGCCGCAGTGCGCCACCCATTCGCGCGCGCCGGGCTGGTGGTCGCACAGCGACAGGATCGAAGGCGGCGGCTTCTCGCCGAAGTACAGGTCGCCGTACGGGTCGTCTTCCACGATCAGCGTTTGGTACTCCACCGCCAGCTGCAGCACGCGCTTGCGGCGCTCCAGGCTCAGCATCACGCCGCTGGGATTGCCGAAGGTGGGGATCAGGTACACGAACTTGGGTTTGTGCTGCACGATCAGCTTTTCCAGCTCGTCGACCTTGACGCCGTTCTCGTCGATCGGCGCGGTGATCAGCTCGGCGCCGTACAGGCGGAAGCACTGGATGGTGGCCAGGAAGGTGGGAGCCTCGACGATCACCTTGTCGCCGGGGCTGATCATGGTCTTGCCGATCAGGTCCAGCGCCTGCTGGCTGCCCGTGGTGACGATCAGGCCGTCGGCGCCCACGGCCACGCCCTTGCCGGCCATGAACAGGCTCAGCTGCTCGCGCAGCGGCTCGTAGCCTTCGGTGGCGCCGTATTGCAGGGCACCGCCCGGGTCCCGGATCAATGCGGTTTCGACGGCTGCCTTGACGCCTTGCACGTCGAACATGGCGCTGTCCGGAAAGCCGCCGGCAAAACTGATGATGCCGGGCTTGCCCAGCAGCTTGAACAGCTCGCGGATGGCGGAGGTTTCGACGTTGTCCAGGCGGGAGGCGAATTCGAGGGGCATGATTTTGGCTTGTAATACGTGGGACGGAGACGAATTTCGTATGGCCAGGGAAATGGGGTCAGAGCCGGATTTCGTAGGAGATTGTCGCGCTTCGGAAAGGTCATTGTCCTGAATCCGGATCCGACCCCATTTCTGCGCGCTCGCCAACCCGATTTCTGCGCGTTCGCCGACCCCACTTCTGCGCGGTCGCCGACCCGATTTGTCCTCGCACTTTTCCTCTATGGAGTTGCCATGAGCGATCTTCTTGCCTACGGCCGGCAGGCGCTGGCCAATCAGGCCTTCAGCTTCGTGCATGGCGGCGAGCGCAAGCTGTGCGCGACCGCGCAGGGAACCATTCGCAGGGCGGAGTGAAGGCCGGGCTCAGGCCCGGCGCGTGCCTGCGACCTTGGCGGCGCGAAACTCCTCCAGGCTCTCCGTGTCGTTGGGGGGCGCCAGGATGCGCATGGCCTTGCCCTGCGGATCGGCGCAGATTTCCTGGATCTCGCGGTCGAGCATTTCCAGCACCACCGTCGCATCGGCATCGGGCAGGGGCGCGCACACCGCGGCCACCCGGAATGCGAGCGTCACGCCCCGGGGCAGCCGGCGCGAGAACTTGAGCCCGCGCGCAATGATGTTGCGCCCGGTCTCCGCCACCTGCGCGCGGGTCACCTGGCCTTCCAGCACCAGCACCAGGTCGCCGCGCTCCTCGCGCGCCACCGTGTCGCCTTCGATCGCGCCCCGGGCCACGCACTCGGCAGCCCGCACCGTGGCCGCTTCGACCGCTTCGCGCCCATATTCATCGCGGATGGCGTCCAGGTTGGCCACGTGCACCCGGATGACGCCGCCGAGCGAGGGGTCGCGCCGGGCCCGCCGCAACAGGAGGCTCAGGCGCGCCATCAGCACGCGGTGGTTGCCCAGCCCGGTCAAGGGGTCGGTATGGGACAAGGCCTCCAGCCGGACCCGGCTGTCGCGGCGCTCGCGGCCGCGAAAGTAAAGGCCGATCAGCACCAGCGGGATCTCCAGCGCGCCGCCGAGCTGCGGCCCGTTCTCGGTGAAGAACGAGGCGTCGATCAGTCCCAGGTTGCGCAGCAGCGGCCACAGGCTGCCGATCGCCAGCACCAGCATGCCGCCCAGCACCCACAGGCCCACCTTGGCCCGGCGCACCGAGTACCACGCCAGTACCCCCAGCATGAGCACCATGGCCGGCACCAGGTAAAGGCTGGGCGCCCGGGAGAAGTGATCGCGCGGCACCACCATCACGCCCACCGCCAGCACGAAGAACAGCGCCGCCTGGGCCAGCAGCGCCCAGGACACCAGGCGCCCGCCGCGCTCGGCCACCAGCTCACGCACGAAGAGGCCGGCCCAGCCCACGCTCGCGGCCGGGATGACCACCGGGGCCTTGTCGTTCCACCATGCACTGTTCGGCCACAGGTATTCACCCGCCAGGCCGGTGAGCGACAGCATGCTCAAGCCCACCAGGATGACGTGAACCGCGTAGTAAACGTGGATGGGGTCGCGCCAGGAGAAGGTGTTGACGGCGCTGAGCAGCAGCACCAGCAGCATGAACCCGACATAGATCCCCAGTCCCAGGTGCCATGCCCTGGCCTCCGCGTTGAAACTGTTGACGTCCCAGAGCACCCAGTTCACCCGGATCGGATGGGTGTGCTGGACCCGCATGTAGGTGGATTGGGTCTCCCGCGGCTGCAAGGTGAAGGGGAAAGCCGGATGCAGGTAGGGCATGGGCCACTGCGCCACCGGCACCGAGTCGCCCGCACGCTGCGCCCGCCAGCCGCCCGCGCCGTCGGGACGGAACAGCTCCACGCTGTCGGTGCCGGGAAAGGTCACCGTGAACACGGCGCGCGCCGGGGCTGAGACGGCCGGCAGTTGCAACCGGTACCAGAGGGCGGTGCCGCCGCCCAGCGGCATGAGTTGGTCGGGGTCGGCCGGCTGGCCCTGGTTGGCGTCGAAGGCGGCACGCGCCGCTTCCAGCGAAGCCTCTCCGGAGGTGTCAGCCCAATACTGGGCGGCGATGTCCCGCTCGCGCCAGACCAGGGACGGTTCCGGCTGCGCCGCGGCCCAGCCGGCCGCCAGCGCAAGCAGCGCCAGCAGCAGCCGACGCAACGTCGATTTCCCTCGCGGAAACATTGCCAAGATGCAGTCCCCCGGCCGCCAGTCTATCGGGGCTGGGCGGCAGGGGGATGGTCGCAGCACGCTGCATATCGAGCCGATTTGTCGCAGATCAGTGTTTACTACGGCTGCGGCCAGGGCTTGCCCTTACGGACACGGCGATGGCGGGCGATCGGGGGTTCAGGCCTCCCCGGAGTCCATCGCGATGCCGGCGCCAGAGCCCCGGCGGCCGGGCGCCTCGTCGTTTTGCCCGACGAAACGCAGGGCCCGGCCCAGCGGATCGGTGCCGATCTCCAGGATCACGCGCGCGAGCATGCCCAGGAAGACGGCCGCGTTGGTCTCGGGCAGGGGCGCATAGGCGCCGGCCACCCGCAGCGAGAGGGTCACCCGGGACGGCAGCTTGCGCGAGAACTTGAGCCCGCGGGCAATGATGTTGCGCCCGACTTCGGCGGCCTGCCCGCGCGTCACCTGGCCCTCCAGCACCAGCACCAGGTCGCCGCCCTGCTCGCGCGCCACCGTGTCGCTTTCCTTGGCTTCCCGGGTCACGCACTCGGCGGCCCGCACCAGCGCGGCTTCGGCTGCTTCGCGCCCATACTCGCTGCGGATGGCGTCCAGGTTGGCCACGTTCACCTGCAGCACCGCGCCCCGGAACGGGCTGCGGCGGCTGCGCCTCAGCACATGCCCGAGGCAATCCACCAGGACACGGTGGTTGCCGACGCCGGTCAAGGGGTCGGTATGGGCCAGTGCCCCGATGCGTACCAGGTTGTCGCGGCGCTCGTGGCTGCGGAAATAAAGGCCGATCAGCGCCAGCGGGATCTCCAGCGCCGCGCCGATCTGCGTGCCGTACCGCGTGACGAACGAAGCCGCAATCCATCCCAGGTTGCGCAGCAGGGGCAACACGCTGCCCGCAACCAGCAGGGCCATGCCCGCCAGCACCCACAGCCCCACCTCCGGCCGGCGCACCGAGTACCACATCAGCACCGCCAGGATGACCGCCATGACCGGCACCGCGTACACGGCCGGCGCCCGATAAAAATGCTCTCGCCCGAGCATCAGGAAGGCCAGCATCAGCAGGAAGGAAAGGGCCGCCAGGCCCAGCAGCGACCAGGACACCAGTCGCCGTCCGCGCTCGGCCACCAGCTGGCGCACGAACACGGCCGCCCAGCCCATGCCCGCCGCCGGCAGCACCACCGGGGCCTTGTCGTTCCACCATGCGTTGCCCGGCCAGAGGTATTCGCCCCCGAGCCCGGTGAGCGCCATCACGCTCAAGCCCACCAGGATGACGTGAACCGCGTAATACAGATGGATGGTGTCGCGCCAGGTGTAGGTGTTGACGGCGCTGAGCAGGACGACCAGCACCATGAACCCCGCATAGGCGCCCAGCGCCAGGTGCCACACCTTGGACGCCGAGTTGAAACTGCTGGTGTCCCGCAGCACCCAGTTCACCCGGATCGGGTAGGTGTGCTGGATGCGCAGGTAAGTGGCCTGCGTCTCCCCCGGCTGCAAGGTGAAGGCGAAAGCCGGATGAAGGTAGTGCACCGGCCATTGCGCCACCGGCAGCGAGTCGCCCGAACGCTGCGGCCGCCAGCCGCCCGCGCCGTCGGGGCGGAACAGCTCCACGCTGTCGGTGCCGGGAAAGATCACCTCGAACATGGCCCGCGCGGGCGCCGTGACGGGCGGCAGCTGCAGCCGGTACCAGACCGCGGCGCCGCCCCCCAGCGGCATGAGCAGCGATGGGTCCGCGGGGCGGCCCTGTCCGGCGTCGAACGCACTGCGCGCTCCGTCCAGCGAAGCCTTGCCGGACGCATCGGCCCAATACCGGGCGGCGATATCCCCATGCTCCCAGGCCACGGCGGGTTCGACCTGGGCAACGGCCAGGCTGCCCGTCACTGCCACCAATGCCAACAGGACGGCCCGCAACATGCGCCGCAGGAACAGTTCACCGATACAGCTTGAACTCAACTCCAGTTTCTCCTTTGGCTCGCCGTCGTGCCTGGCGGGCGCATCCTGAATGCGCTTTTCACCGGCTTTCGCGAGCTCTCGTCGACGCGGATTGCCTTGCGTAGAAAATGCCAAGGTGCAGTCCCCTCGACCGGCAGTCTATCGACCGCACGTTTCTGACGCACCGGATGACGAGCGCCCTTGCCGCAGATCAGTGTTTGCGGCGCGAGGGTTAGGGGATTTGCCTAAGGTGGTTGGTGGCAAGACAAGAGCTCCGTCACCAGTCGCCGATGGACGGCTGGCCCGTGACGACGTCGGCGCGGCGGGGCGCCGGCGCGTCGATGATGCGCAGCGCCCGGCCCAGCGCATCGCTGCCGATGTCCAGGATCACGCGGCCGAGCATGCCCAGCAACACCAGCGCATTGTTGTCGGGCAAAGGAGCGCACGCGCCGGCCACCCGCAGCGAGAGCGTGACGCGCGGGGGCAGCCGGCCCGAGAACTTGAGTCCGCGGGCAATGATGTCGCGCCCGGCCTCGGCGGCCTGGGCCCGGGTCAGCTGCCCTTCCAGCACCAGCACCAGGTCGCCGCCCTGCTCGCGCGCCACCGTGTCGCCTTCGCTGGCTTCCTTGGTCACGCACTCGGCCGCCCGCACCATCGCCGCTTCCGCCGCTTCGCGCCCGTACTCGTCGCGGATGGCGTCCAGGTTGGCCACGTGAATCTGCAGCACCGCGCCCTGGAACGGGCCGTGCCGGCCGCGGCCCAGCAAATGGTTGAGGCGCTCGACCAGCACCCGGTGGTTGCCGACACCGGTCAAGGGGTCGGTGTGCGCCAGGGCCTCGAGCCGGACCCGGTTGTCGCGGCGCTCGCGGCTGCGGAAATACAAGCCGATCAGCATCAGCGGGATCTCCAGCGCCCCGCCGATCTGCGGGCCGTACTGGGTGGCGAAGGTGACGGGCAGCCAGTCCAGGTTGCGAAACAGGGGAAACAGGGTGCCTGCCGTCAGCACGGTCATGCCGGCCAGCGCCCACAGGCCCACCTTGGGCCGGCGCAGCGAAAACCACGTCAGGAGCGCCAGGATCAAGACCAGTGCCACCAGGGCATAGGCGCTGGGCAGCTGGAAGAAGTCCTCGCGCCCGTACCTCAGGAAGCCCGCCACCATCAGAGCGCAGATGCCGACGTGGACCAGCAGCGCCCGGGACAGCCACCGCCGGCCGCGCTCGGCCACCAGCTCGCGCAGGAACAGCCCCATCCAGCCCAGGCTGGCCGCCGGAATCACCACCTCGGCCTTGTCGTTCCACCACGCATTGTTCGGCCACAGGTATTCGCCGGCGAGCCCGGTAAGCGACATGATGCTCAAGCCCACCAGCACGACCTGGACCGCGTAGTAGAGATGGATAGGGTCGCGCCAGGAGAAGGTATTGAAGATGCTGAGCAGGACCACCAGCACCATGAACCCCGCATAGGCGCCCAGCGCCAGGTGCCACAGCTTGGCCGATTCGCTGAAGCTGCTGGCGTCCCGGAGCACCCAGGCCACCCCGGTCGGGTGGCTGTGCTGGACGCGCAGATAGGTGGCCTGCGTCTCGCCCGGCTGCAGGGTGAAGGCGAAAGCCGGATGCAGGTAACGCACCGGCCATCGGCTCACCGGCAACGACTCGCCCGAGCGCTGCTCGCGCCAGCCGCCCGCGCCGTCGGGGCGGAACAGCTCCACGTTGTTCATGCCGCCAAAGGGCACCGTGAACACGGCGCGCGCGGGCGCTGCGACGGCCGGCAGCTGCAGCCGGTACCAGATCGCGACGCCGCCCCCCAGGGGCATGATCAGCGCGGGGTCCGATGCCCGCCCCTGGCCGCCGTCGAACGCGGCACGCGCCGCCTCCAGCGAAGCCTTGCCGGGCGCATCGATCCAATACTGGCCGGGGACATCGCCCCGCTCGGCCCAGGCCAGCGACGGTTCGGTCTGTGCCGCGGCCAGGCCGGCGGTTACCGTCACCAGCACCAGCACGAATGCCCGCGCCAGTCGCCGCCAGAACGGCCCCCCCTGAAAGATTGTCAACGCCAGAAACTCCTGTGGCCCGTGGGGACCTGTCCAACGCGTCTCAGGCTCCTGGCCCGCGGCGACATTGGATGTCTTGAGACCGCCCAAGAAATGCCAGGCGGTCGCAGCCCCTCGATTGGGCAGGTATGCTAGCGCAGAAAGGTCGGTCGCGCGCTTGCGCGAACGTATGGCAGATCCAACCCTTGCCGGAACAGCACATGATCGAAAAACATCTTGACATTTCGACCGCCGACGGTTCGATGAACAGCTTCGTGGTCTATCCCGAGGAGCACGGGCCACACCCGGTGGTGCTGTTCTACATGGATGCGCCCGGCAAGCGCGAGGAGCTGCACGACATGGCGCGGCGCCTCGCGTCGGTGGGCTATTACGTCGTGCTGCCCAATCTGTACTACCGCAAGACGCGCGAGTTCGTGCTGGAGCGACGCGACGAAGCCGGCATGGCCGCCATGTTCGCGCTCATGGGCCACCTGACCAACGCGTTGGTTGTGCGCGACACGCAGGCCATGCTGCGCTTCGTCGATGCGCAACCGCAGGCGGACGGCAGCCGCGTCGGCGCGGTGGGCTATTGCATGAGCGGGCCGTTCGTGATGGCGGCCGCCGCTGCTTTCCCGGAGCGCATCAAGGCCATCGCCTCCATTCACGGCGCCAACCTGGTGACCGACCGGGAAGACTCCGCGCACTTGATGGCGCCGCGCATCCGCTGCGAAAGCTATTTCGGCTGCGCCGAGACCGACAAGTGGGCACCGAAGGACATCGTGGATCGGCTCGAAGCGGCGCTGGTCGCGGCCGGCACGCCGCATCGCATCGAGTGGTACCCGGGCGCCGAGCATGGCTTCGTTTTTCCGCTGCGCGCCGGCATCTACGAGAAGGCCAGCGCCGAGCGGCACTGGGAGCGCCTGTTCGATCTGTTCGGGCGGACGCTGCGCGGGGACAAGCGCTGACCCCGTTTCTCTCCAGACCGCGCGAGCGTTAACCGAAGAAGCGGGCGTCCTGCGCCTGCCTCAGCCGCAGCAGCGTCGACTCCGCGGGCAGGTCCAGATCGCGCCCGCGCAGCGGCTCGCCGCGCGCGACGCTGTGCCGCACCCGTCCGCCGACCGCCAGGTAATACGGCAGCGGCGCGTCGGCCGCCAGCTTTTGCGCCGGTTGCAGCGCATAGCCCAGGCCGCCGATCTCGTGGCGCACGCCCATGGCCAGCGTCTCGCCCGCTTCGAGATCGCGCGCCGCGAACGCCACCAGGTCCACGTTCGGCCTAACCTCGGTGCCGCCGGTCGAGCAGCGCAGCTGGACCGCCGACAGCATCGACATCGCCGCCTCGGCGCCCAGCAGGTGCACCGGGTTGTGCAGCAGCACATAGCGGGCGTCGGGACTGGTCGGCATTCCCTTGGCCGCGAACAGGCGCCCGGTGGCTTCGTCCGGCGCTTCCACCACTACGAAGACGCCGCCCGCGAAGCTCAGCTCGTCGGGCCGGCGCAGGCAATTGAACATGTCGACGCGGCCGGCGCCCCACAGCAACCCGCCCTGAGCCCGGGGCCGGAACAGCGTGGGCAATTCGATGGTGCGGGCGATCGGCGCATGCAGCCCGGCGCAGTCGGGCATGAGCCCGGTGTGGTTCGCCACGATGCCCATCTCGCACAGATCGGGCACCGTGGTGCGCGCGAACGCGAGCTCATGGCGGTCCGCCAGCGTGCCGGCATCGCGCAAGGCAAAGCATTGGCGATAAGCGGGCGCCGGCTCGGCACGCCCCCAGGCCGTCACGGTGCCGCCATCGGGATCCCAGACGAAATCGGACTCGCTGGACTTGCCGGCGCACACGACCGGCAGCCCCAGCATGCGGGCCCACGCGATCAACCCGATCAACAGGCTGGGCTGGTCGCCATCGACCGGCGAATGCACCAGACCGCGCTCGGCAGCGCGGCGCGCGAGTTCCGGGCCGACCACGATCTCGGCCTCCTTGGTCGCGATGACGACATGCCGGCCGGCCTCGATTGCCGCCAGGGCGCAGGCGGCGGCGCCCTCGGGATCGCCGGTGGCCTCCAGCACCGCAACCAGCGGCAGTTGCACCAACAGCTGCGCCGAATCGACCACGGCGATCGCGCCCGCTGCCACCGCCGCTTGCGCCACGGCCAAGTCCGCGCACACCCGCACGCGTTCCACCGGGTGGCCCGCCGCCGACGCCGCCGCCCGGGCGCGGGCCGTGTCGCGGTCGCACACGGCGATCACCTTCAGGCCCTGCATGCGCGCGGCCTGCGCGACGAAGGTGGCGCCGAATTCGCCGGCGCCCACCAGTCCCACCGCAAGCGGCGCGCTGGATGGCGGGGAGAAACGGCCGAAAATCTGATGAAGGTTCATAATCCATTCTTGCATACAAGACTCAGGATTGTGAAGAGCCGCTCCGCCCCCCGAACCGCTTCGAAGCCCGCGCCCGCGGCCCCGGCACCCCTGGACGCGCTGTCGGCCGCCGGCAGCCCCGATACGCCGTACCGCAAGGGCGACCTGCATCACAACGCGGTCTCGATGTTGCGCGACATGATCGTCAGCGGCGCACTGGCGCCCGGCGAACGCCTCAACGAGCGCGAGCTGTGCGAACAACTGCAGGTATCGCGCACGCCGGTGCGCGAGGCGCTCAAGACGCTGACCCAGGAGGGGCTGCTGCACTCGCTGCCGAACCGCTCTCCGGTGGTGGCGCCGCTGGACGCGGCCGAGACCGCGGCCCTCGTCGACGTGGTCGCGGCCATCGAGGCCCTGGCCGGCGAACTCGCCGCCCGGCGGGTCTCCGACGCCCAGGTCGCCGAGTTGGGCATCCTGCACTACACCATGCTGCGGCACCACGCACAGGACGAACTTCCGGATTACTTCGAGGCCAACAAGGCGTTCCACCGGCGCATCGTGGCGCTCGCGGACAATCCGGTGCTGCTGTGGGTCTGGGACCTGCTGGCGCTGCGGGTGGACCGCGCCCGTTATGCCTCCAATCTGTGGCCCACCCGCTGGCGGGAAGCGACGCACGAACACGCGCATATCCTGGACCGCTTCACGGCGCGCGATGCTCAGGGCGTGGCCGACGCCATGCGGCAGCATGTGCGTAACGGCCTGTCGGTGGTGGTCACGGCGCTGCGGGGCGACGACCGGCACGCATGAGGGTGTGATCCCTTGACGGGGCCGGGCCATGTATGCATGATGAATCTTGCATACATGATTCGATAACACCCCGACACCCTCGGAGGAGACATACGATGACAACCCCCTTGAAGCGCCGCCAGGTGCTGCAGGCCGGCGCCGCCGCGGCCTTCGCCCCCTACGTCCTGACCTCGCGCGCCGCGGTCGAACTGCGCCTGACCCATCCGGCTGACCCGTCGCACCCGGTGCACATCGAAGCCGACAAGATGGCCAAGCGCGTCGCCGAGCGCACCAGCGGCGCGGTGAAGATCACATTGTTCCCGAACAACGCGCTGGGCTCGCCCGTGGAGACCGCCCAGCAGACCCGGCTGGGCGCCATCGACATGATCCTGATGAACCCGGCCAACATCGAGGCGATCTCGAAGTCCGTCGGCGTCATCAACATCCCCTACCAGTTCGACAGCTATGAGCACGCCTACCGCACGCTCGACGTCACGGCCAAGGACTGGATCTCGCAGCAACTCGCCACTGCCGGGTTCACCTGGATCGCGAACTTCGAGTGGGGCTTCCGGGCGCTGTCCAACAGCAAGCGACCGGTCAACACGCCGGATGACATCAAGGGCCTGAAGATCCGCGTCCCGCCCGAACTGGCGATCAAGGCCGCGTTCGAGGCGCTGGGCGCCAACACCCAGACCGTCGCGTTCCAGGAGGTGTACCTGGCCCTGGCGAACAAGACCGTGGACGGGCAGGACAACCCGATCGGCACCACCTTCGCGGCCAAGTTCTTCGAGGTGCAAAGCCACATCGCGCTGACCAAGCACATCTATGCCTCGATGATGTTCGCGGCAAACCCGCGTGCCTGGCAGGGCAAGCTGGACGAGGCGCAGCGGAAGATCATCGTCGAGGAGGCCGTCGTTGCCGGCAACGCCGCGCGCAAGGGCGTGCGCGACGGTGAAGAGCAAATGATCGCCCAGATGCAGAAGGCCGGCCTGGCGATCACCCGGCCCGACGTAGCGCCGTTCCGCGCGAAGATGGCGCCTGCCTACGACGTGCTGCGCAAGAGCCTGGGAGACGATACCTGGACTGCCTGGAGCAAGCTGGTCACCGCGGCACGTGCCTGACGCGCTACGACCATGCTGATCGCAGCCATCCTGCTGTGCGTCGGGCTGGCGATCCTCAGCGGAATACCGATCGCCGCCGGGCTGGCCCTGGTGGCGGCGGCCACGATGTTGCTGACCACGGGCCCCGACCTGCTGGTCATATTCATCCAGCGCGCCTACGCGGCCACCACCTCCTTCCCGCTGCTGGCGATCCCGTTCTTCATCCTGGCCGGCAACCTGATGAATGTCGGCGGTACGACCGAGCGGATCTTCTCCGTGGCCAACCTGCTGGTCGGACGGATCCGCGGTGGCCTGGCCCATGTGAACGTTATCAGCAGCATGATCTTCGCCGGCATGTCGGGTTCGGCGGTGGCCGACGCCGCGGGTCTTGGCGTGATCGAGATTCGTGCCATGCTCAAGGACGGCTATACCGCGCGTTACTCGGCGACCATCACCGCGGTTTCGTCGACCATCGGCCCGATCATTCCGCCGAGCATTCCATTCGTCATCTACGGCAGCCTCGCCAACGTGTCGGTCGGCGCCCTCTTCCTGGCCGGTATCCTGCCGGGCCTGCTGATGGGCTTCGGGCTCATGGGGGCGATTGCCCTTTCGGCCAAGCGCCTGAAACTGCCCCGTTCGGCCGGCTGGCCGGCGTGGCCGGTGGCAGTGCAGATCGTGCTGCGCGCCCTGCCCGCGTTGGCCATGCCGCCGCTGATCCTGGCAGTGATCTTCACCGGTTTCGCCACCCCGACCGAAGCGGCCCTCGTGGCCGCGATCTTCGCGTTCCTGCTCGGCCGCTTCGTGTACCGCGAACTGACGATCGCGGACTTCCTGCAAACCGTTTGGGAGACCGGTCGCCAGACGGCACAGGTGATGCTGATCATCGCCATGGCCGCACCATTCGGCTGGGTGCTGATCCAGCAGCAGGTGCCCAACGCCATCCTGAAGTCCCTGATGAGCCTGTCGAGCGACCCGTGGGTGATCCTGCTGATCGTGAACGTGGTCCTGTTGATCCTCGGAATGTTCCTGGAGGCGATCGCGATCCTGATCATCGCCTACCCGATCCTGGCGCCGGTGATGGCGACCATCGGCGTCGACCCGGTGCACTTCGGCGTGATCATGGTCCTGAACCTGATGATCGGGCTGGTGACGCCGCCGGTGGGGCTTTGCCTCTACATCGTCTCGGGGATCGCCAATGTGCCGATCGCCGACATCGTGAGCGAACTGGCCCCCTACCTGCTGGCGCTGATCGGGGTGCTGCTCGTCGTCACCTACGTGCCCGCGATTTCGATCTGGCTGCCGCACGCGCTGGGCTATGGACTCGTCCGATGATGGCCCTGCTGTCTCGCCTCGACCGTTTCCTCGCGCTGGCCTGCCGCTGGAGCGTCATCGTCGGCTTTCTCGCCCTGGCCGCGTTGCTGTCGCTGGGCATCGCGCAGCGGATGCTGCCGTTCATCAAGGTGTCCGGCTACGATGAACTGATCGAGCTGCTGTTCATCTGGATGACATTCATCGGCTCGCTGGCCCTGTGGCGCGAGGGCGCGCTGTACCGGGTCGATTCGTTCGAACGCGTGCTGGGCCCGCGGGGCCGCCAGGTGCTGGCCGTGGTCACGCAGCTGGCCATGCTGGCGCTTGCAGTGCTCCTGGCGTACTCGGGCTGGGACTTCCTGCGGCAGTCGGGCGAAACGACACCCTTCCTGCAGATCAACAAGGCCTGGTGGTATGCGGCCATTCCGGTGTGCGGCACACTGATGTGCGGCTACAGCATCGCCGGGCTCTGGCGGGCACTCCGCGGCGAAGTCAAGCGCTCGCACGGCGTCGCCACATTGGGATGAGCCGATGTCGCCCCGCGCGTAAAGTCATCGTTCGTTCAAGGAAACCATCATGAAACGACTGGAAGGCAAGACGGCCATCATCACCGGCGGCGCGGGCGGCATCGGCGCGGCCACCGGGCAACTGTTCTGCGAGGAAGGCGCCCGTGTGGCGCTGGTGGACCTGGCCGAGTCGCCGCTGGCCGAAGTGGCGCAGCGGATCCGCGGGGCGGTGCCCGGCGCCCAGGTGCTCGAGATCGCCGCCGACGTCGGCACCGAAGCCGCCGCGGCCGCCATCGTCAAGGAGGTGCTGGCGAAGTTCGGCGCGCTTCATGTGCTGGTGAATCTTGCCGGCATCCGCTCCTACGAGCCGCTCGCCGAGGCGAAGGCGGAAACCTGGCAGAAGATCCTGGCCGTGAACCTGCTCAGCTACGCTTACCTGGCGCGCGAGGCGCTGCCGGCGCTGCGTGCCTGCGGCAAAGGCTCCATCATCAACGTGTCATCGACACATGCCGTCAATCCGCGGGTGGGCATGGGCCAGTACGACGTCACCAAGGCGGGGATTCTTTCGATGACGCGCACCCTCGCATTCGAGGAAGCGCCGAACAAGGTGCGCGTCAATGCGGTGTGCCCCGGCCTGACGCTGACGCCGTTTCACATGAAGCGGCTCGGCCGCACCGAGCAGGACCTGCTGACCGAAGATGTCGGCCATAACCTGCAGCGCCGCTGGGCCGACCCGCGCGAAGTCGCGTTCCCGATCCTCTGGCTGGCGTCCGACGAGGCGTCGTTCTGCACCGCCTCCACGCTGATGGTGGACGGCGGCACGCGGGTGTGACTGCGCAGCTGCTGCCGACGATCCACGGCCGCTGGTCGGCCCAGGACGGTGCCGTCACGCTCGTCGACGCCCACCATCATCTGTGGGATCTGGGGCAAAACCACTATCCATGGCTGTCGGACCAGCCGGAACCGCACTTCTTCCTGGGCAACTACGAGGCCTTGAAGCGCAACTACCTGCCCGACGACTACCGGCGCGATGCCCACCATCACAACGTGCTGGCCACGGTTCACTGCGAGGCCGAGTGGGACCGCGACGACCAGGTCGGCGAAACGCAGTGGCTGACGCAGATGCACGAGACCCAAGGCCTGCCTTCGGCGATCGTCGCGCACGCCTGGTTTGACACGCCCAACGCTCATGAGGTGATCGCGCGGCAGGCGGCCTTTACGCTGGTGCGCGGCATCCGCTCGAAACCGGTCACGGCGCGCTCCCCCACTGCGATGCAACCCGGCGCGCCGGGGACCATGCAGGATCCGCGCTGGCTGGAAGGATTCGCGCTGCTGGAGCGCTACGGCCTGTCGTGGGACCTGCGCGTGCCGTTCTGGCATCTGCACGAAGCGGCCGAAGTCGCGCAGGCGTTTCCGCGCACGCCCATCGTGCTGAACCACACCGGCTTTCCCTGGGACCGCAGCGCGGAAGGGCTAGCCGCTTGGCAGCACGCGATGGAAACGATTGCGCGCCAGCCCAACGTCTACCTGAAGGTCTCGGAGTTCGGGCTGAAGGACCAGCCCTGGGACTACGAGTCGAACCGCTCGGTGGTGCTGCGCGCGGTCGCGATCTTCGGCATCGGGCGCTGCATGTTCGCCAGCAATTTCCCGGTAGCCGGGCTGCGGGTGGACTACGACACGCTGGTGCGGTCGGTCTCGCGCATGCTGGACGGGTTCTCCGACGCTGACCGGCATCGCTTCTTCGTGAGCAACGCCGCCGCGTTCTACCGCTTGCCGGGACTGGATCAGGCGGCCGCGCCTTGAGCCGCGCGTCAGTGGCTGGTCAGCTTGCCGTCACGCGTCACCATGGCCAGCTCGACGAATTTGCTGCCGTGCTGCGAGCCCGGGGCGAAACTGACCTTGAAACCGCCGAGGTCGTAGGTTCCCAGGTTGCTCAGCGCCTCCTCCACCGTGTGGGCCGACACCGGCTTCCTGGCGCGGCGAATCCCTTCCGCCAGCACCTTGGCGGCGAAGCAGGCTTCGAGCTGCGTGCTGTTCATCGCTGTCTTGATGCCGGCGGCCTGCAGCGCCTGGGCGCATTCGCGCACCGCGGGGATCGACGTGCTGCTGGGGCTGGGCACCACCTGCGCGATCGAGACGCCGGAGCTGGCCGGGCCGGCCGCCGCGATGTACTGGTCGGCGCCGACGAACGACAGGCTGGAAGTGGGAATCATGTGGCCCGTGGCGACCAGCTCCTTCTGGATCTGCGCCGCTGCGCCCGAAAGCAGCGTATTGATCAAGAAATCGGGCTTTTGCGCCAGCAGGGCCTGCACCTCGGGCTTGCCCAGCTGCGCGTTGCGCTTGACGGCCAGCGCCTGCGGCTGCAGGTTGATCTTCTTCAGATAGGTCGCCACCAGCTCCAGGTTCTGCTTGCCCACCTCGTCGTCGTAGTGCAGGACGGTGACGCGCTTGAAGCCCAGGCTGACCCAGAAGTTCAGGATCTTCTCCATCTCCTCGCCGTAGGAAGCGCGCACGGTGAACAGAACCGGGCTGTTGGTGCGCACCGGGTTGGCGCCGGAGAACGGCGCGAAGAATGGCACGTCCCGGGCCTCGGCCTGCGGCAAGGCGTCCAGGCTCAGCGTGGCGGACGCGTAGCCGAACAGCGCCAGCAGGTTCCTGTTTTCCAGCAGCGTCTTGGTATTGACGCCGGCCTGCTTGCGGTCGTTCTTGTCGTCCAGCGACAGCAGCTCGACGGGATGGCCTTGCACACCGCCCTTGGCGTTGAGCATCGCGAAGTACGCCTGCGCCCCCTCGCGAATATCGGTGCCGAACTTGGCATTGCCCCCGGTGAGCGGGGCGGACTGCCCGATGACCCACTTGTCCTGGGCCTGTGCCGCGCATGCCGCAGCCAGCGTGATGGCAAACGCGATGATTGTTGACTTCATGGCCTTCCAGTTGCTTTCGACAGATCGGCTGAGGTTACGCGGTTTTGGCGTTGGCAAAGACGCCCATTTCCTAGGAAATTCCCCTATGCAGAAACCGCAAGGCCCGAGTCTAGAAGCACGCAGTGTCACCACACTTGCGCAATGGCAAGGCCGGCGCGCCTGGTCAGCATGCCGTCAGCTGATGGCGGCGCCGGACTTGCCGCCACTGTCGATGCCGGCGCGTCATCCACCAGGAAGAACGCATGGGAGGTTCCTCTTTCAATCGGTGAACGCAAGGCTCGGATGGGGCCATGCCGCTGGCGTTGCCGCAGTTGCTGCTTGTGCCCGGCCGGCCTCGAGCGCAGCCTGGAGGGCCGGCACGACACGCCCTGGATGTTCACCCAGGCCGCGCACGATGCAAACGCCATCGGCGCCGCAACGCGCTGCATCCAGTACCTGTTCGGCCCCGAGCACGCCGCCGATCGCGACGACCGGCGCCCGCGCCATATGGCACCACCAGGACAGGTTGTCCAGGCCCTGGGCCCGCCAGGGCATGGCCTTGGTCAGCGTGGGCCAGACCGGCCCGCAGGCGATGTAGCGCGGCGCCAGGGTACGGGCCCGGCAGAGTTCCCACAGGCTGTGCGAGCTGATCCCGAGCGCCAGGCCGGTCGCTTGCAAGGCCGAGCGTCCGGCGTCGCCGAGTGCCAGCAGGTCCTCCTGTCCGAGGTGCACGCCGTGGGCGCGCAGGTCGCTGGCCAGCTGCCAGTGGTCGTTGATGAACAGCTCGGCACCGGCGGCTTCGCACGCGCCGACGCTGCGCTGGACTTCGCGCCGGAGCATGGCATGCCACGCGGCGTCGGGCGCCGGCGGTGTCTTGATGCGAAGTTGCACGGTGCGCACGCCGGCGGCCAGAACCTGCAGCAGGCGCTCGGCGCTGTCGACGATGGCATACAGATCCAGCCGCCTGTGCGCAGCGGCTGCGGTCTCGGCGAATTGCGCGGCCTCGCCCCATGACAGCTGCGGCAGCAAGGCCGGGTCATGCACGAACTCCGGCTCCTCGGCGCCGGGATCGGTCGCCGGCCGGCGCGATGTGGTCGCCATCGTTGCCAGCACGGCGGCGTCCGCGGCGACGAAACCCCTGCCCATGGCGGCGGCGAGGTGTTTGGCAAACAGGCGGCTGTCGCCGCTGCGGCGCACGGTGCCGGTGGCCGGCGCCAGCCAGCCCCGCGCATGCTCGCTGTCCAGCCAGTGCAGCGGACGCCCGTCGGGGCCGGCCACATCCACGATGCACACGGCCCCGGCGCCGGCTTCGCGCAGGCGGCGTGCGACGGCCGGCGCGAAGGCGTTGTCCCGCGCGAACGGGTCGCCCAGCAACTGCCGTGCCTCGGGCAACGAACAGGCGATGACCTTGGCGCGCGCCGCAGGACCGGCCTCGTCCGGCTCCCAGTCGGCGCTGATCATGGCGCGGCACCGAGCAGCATCGGCTCGCCACTGACCGGGGTGCTGGCGACCGCGAAGTCCTGCGCTGCGATCAGCCCGGAGTGCCGCGCCAGCCGGCCGGCCTCGATCGCCAGCCGGAACGCCTGCGCCATCACCACCGGATCGCGCGCCTGCGCCACCGCGGTGTTCAGCAGCACCGCGTCGAAGCCGAGTTCGAGCGCCAGCGCCGCATGCGAAGGCGCACCGATACCCGCATCGACGATCAGGGTCGCGTCCGGCAGGCGCTCGCGCAACGTGCGCAGCGCGAAGGGATTCAGCAGCCCCTGGCCCGAGCCGATCGGCGCACCCCAGGGCATCAGCACGGGGCAACCGGCGTCCAGCAGGCGACGGCAGCCGACGAGATCGTCGGTGCAATAGGGAAACACGGTGAAGCCTTCGCGCACCAGCTGGCTGGTGGCCGTGAGCAGCTCGAACATGTCGGGCTGCAGCGTGTGCTCGTCGCCGATCACTTCCAGCTTGATCCAGGGCGTGTCGTAAATCTCGCGTGCCATATGGGCCAGCTGCACGGCCTCGCGCGCCGTGCGGCAACCCGCGGTGTTGGGCAACAGCCGCGCGCCGGTTTCGGCGAGGGTCTGCCGGACCGCGCCGACAAAGCCGTTGTCGCCGCCCGCCGCGAGCGTGCGCTTCAGTCCGACGGTGACGACTTCGGTGCCGGCGGCGATGATCGCCTCGCGCAGCACCTGCGGCGACGGATAGCGAGCCGTGCCCAGCAGAAAACGGCTGTGCAGCGTGACCTCGCCGACGCGCCAGGTATCGCCCGGCTGCAGGCTGTGTGAAATGTCCATTCCGTATTCCTTCAACCGCCCTCTATGGGCTGAAACAGCAGCACGGCATCACCGGGCTGCAGCAAGCAGGCGTCGCGCTGACTGCGCGCGACGAACAGGCCATTGACGGCCGTCGTCACCTTGTTCGGCGCGTGTCCCAGTGCGCCGACCAGGCCGGCCAGGGTGGTGCCCGCGGGCACCGGGTGGGGACGGCCATCCAGCACCAGCGCGATGGCGTCATCCTCTTTCATGTTCGGGTTCCTCCGCCGGTTGGGCCGCGCTCAGGCCGCACATCCGCAATGCGTCTTCCACCAGGGCCGGCGCGATCAGCCAGCCGTGACGGAACAAGCCGTTGATGCGCACCCGACCCGCCACCACATCGATGCGAGGTTCGTTGTCGGGCAGCGCCGGCCGCAGGTTGGCGTCGAGCCGCTGGATGCGGGCTTCGGCCAGCGCGGGCATCACACTGTGGGCAGCGGCCATCAGTTCGACGGCGCTGCGCAGCGACACTGCGGACCGGTCCTCGCTCTCGATCTCGCTCGCGCCGACCAGCACGATGTCGCCCGGCCGCGGAACCAGGTAGATCCGGTGCCGCGGATGCAGCAGGCGCACCGGGCGGGTCAGGCCGTGGCCGGGCGCATGCAGCCAGACGGTCTCTCCGCGCACGCCGCGCACCGGCAGCTCCGGTCGCGATCCGGTGCCGCGCACATCGAAGACCAGGTCGAAGTGCTGCTGCGCCCCGTCCTCGAACAAGAGCGCACCCTGCTGTACGGCCCTCACGCACCGGTGCCAGTTCCAGCTGACGCCTGCGGCATCGCCGTGCAGCGAGCGCATGGCACCGACCGGATCAATCTGCCCCTCCTTGGGCAACAGCCAGGCATGGGACGCCCCCTGCAACGCCGGCTCCAGTTCGCCCAGCTGCGCCAGCGACACGGGTTGTGCCTGCGGCGTGCCGGGTAAAGCGCCAGCCAGTCGCGACAGCACCCGCTGCGCCGTCGCCAGATCGCTGCGGTGTGCGAGCAGGAGACTGCCGTCGGCCCTGAAATGCGGCGGCGATGGCATGGCGCCCACGATCCGCGGCCACAGCGCCAGCGAACGCCAGCCCAGCAGCGCGACCTCGGCCGAGCTGTTGTCCAGTTCCGCCAGCGGGCTGAGCATGCCCGCCGCCGTGAAGGCGGCCGCCTGGACGCTGTCGTACGCCGGCTGCGGTCCGCGCGCCGGGTCGAACACGCTGACGCGGTGGCCGTCCCGGGCGAGCTGCCACGCCAGCAGGCGCCCCAGCAATCCGGCGCCGGCAATGCCGATGGTGATCGCGCTCATGCGCGTTTCCTCATCACTTCATCACCAGGCCGCCGTCGACGAACAGCACCTGCCCGGTCATGAAACCGCTCCAGTCCGAAGCCAGGAACAGCACCGGGCCGGCGACGTCTTCGGGACGGGCGATGCGCCGCAGCGGCGTCGCGGCCATGATGGTTTCCCGGAACTGCGCGCGGGTCGAGCCGCTGGAGCCCGTCGGATAAACCAGCCCCGGCGCCACGCAGTTGACGCGCACGCCCATCGGGCCGAGCTCGGCCGCGAGCGTCCGGCTGAAGCCCACCAAAGCCGACTTTGCCGTGGCGTAGTCATGGTACGGAACCACCGGGTGCTCGACCAGGTTGGTGACGATGTTGACGATGCAGCCTTGCGCGCGCTGCCTGAAATGCGGCAGCACGGCGTGACACACGTGATAGGCCGAGCCCACGGCGCCGTCGAACTGCGCCTGGTAATCGGCCCATGAGACGTCGCCGAACATCTTGCGCTGTTCGGGATCGAATGAATAGGACCTGAACGCGTTGTTCACCACCACGTCGATGCGGCCCATTTCGGCCAGAGCCTGCGCCACCATCTCCTGGACGGCGGCCGGCGAACCGACATCGGCCTTCACCGCCCAGGCATCGCCGCCGGCAGCCTTGCACTGCGCGACGACATCGGCGGCGGCGGCATCGTTGCTCAGGTAGTTCACCACCACCGTGGCGCCCTCCCCCGCAAACGCCAGTGCGATGGCCGCGCCGATGCCGCGGCTCGCGCCGGTCACCAGCACCACCTTGCCGTCGAAGTTCATGCTGCGTGCTCCTTATCGTCCAGGCAACAGGTCCTGGCTGACCACGTCCGACACCTTGATGTCGCGCTGAACGAGACCCAGCTTGCGATACGCGTCGGCGGCCTTTTGCAGGGACTCCAGGTCGAACGCGCCGAGGCCGTTCTTGCGCGTCGTGGGCGAGACGCTGGACGCATTGCGCAAGCGGATGATCTCGAGGTTCATCGCCGGATCGGTGCCGTCGATGGCGCGTTTGACTGCGAGCTGCGCGGCCTCCTCGGGCTTGGCAATCATCCAGGCCGCGCTGTCGCGGTAGGCCTTCAGGAAGCGCTTGAGGACAGCCTTCTTCTGCTGGTAGACCTCTTCACGCACCACGAACAGGTCGCTGGACACGTTCAGGTACTTGCCGACTTCCATCACGTTGACGTCGCCCAGTCCTTTGCGCTTGCCCACCAGCAGGCCCGTGTCGGTCGCTGCGGTGGCGTCCACCTGCCCCTGCAGGAGCGGCGCGAAGTTGAGCAGGCCGGTGACGACGATGGTGACGTCCGATTCCGACAGGCCGGCCTGGTGCAGCAGCACCAGCAGGTTCTGGCGGGTGCCGCTGGCGAGGCTGTAGACACCGATCTTCTTGCCCTTCAGTTGGGCGGGACTGGTGATGTTGGCTGACTTGAGCGACACCACGTTGAACACGTTCTGCGGATAGATGTCGTAGATGGCCCGCAGCTTCTCGCCCTTGTCCAGCGCCGAAAAGAAGGAACCCGGATCGGTGAAGGCCACGTCCGCCTGGCCGCTCGCGATGTTGCGGATCGCGTCGCCGCCACCGGCGCCCGGCACATAGGCCAGCTCGATGCCGTTCGCCTTGTAGAAGCCCTTGTCCTCCTCCACCAGCAGCGGCGTCACCTCGGTGATGGGCTTGCTCCAGCCGGCGACGGTGATCTTGTCCAGCTTGCCCGGTGTCTGCGCCCAGCTCAACGCCGGCAGCGCCAGCACGGTAGCGGTGGCAAGGAGGATGGCGCGGCGCGCGTATCTTTTCATGGTTCGATCCCTTCAGGAGAGTTTCGTGTAAGGCAAAAGCAGCCAGCGCTCCAGCAAGAGCGTGGCCTCGTAAACCGCCATGCCGAGCACGGCGATGAGGACGAGCACGGCGAACATCAACGGCGTGTCCATCATTCCCTGCGAGGCGATGACCAAGGCGCCCAGGCCGTGGCTGGCGCCAATGAATTCGCCGACCACCGCACCGACCAGCGCCAGCACGACGGCCACCCGCAGTCCGGCCAGGATGCCCGGCAGGCCGGAGGGCAGCTTCAGCCGCAGCAGGGTCTGCGTGGGGGTGGCGCCGAGCATGCGAAACAGCTCCAGCCGCTCCGGCGGTACCTGCTGCAGGCTGGTGAGCGTGTTCTCCATCAGCGGGAAAAAGCAGATCAGCGCCGTGATCACCACCGTGGACGTCATGCCGAAGCCGAACCACAGGATGAACAGCGGCATCAGCGCCAGCTTGGGAATGACCTGGCTCACGACCACATAGGGCATCAGGACGCCGCGCAGCAACTTCGATTCGGCCATGACGACGCCGCTGGCAAAGCCGATGACGCAGCCCGTCACCAGCCCGAGCAGGAGCTCGACGCCGGTGGAGCGGATATGCGGCCAGAAATAACCGCTGGCGAGGCCGTTCCACAGCGACCGGAAAATGACCGACGGCGCCGGCAGCACCAGCGCCGACAAACCGAGCTCGCGCGAAGCCCACTCCCACGCCAGCAGCAGCGCGGCGAACAGCAGCGAGGAGCGCAGGCGGTTGCGCCAGCCGTTGCCGTTCATGCTGCCACCATGTCCATGTGCATCGCCCGGCGTACCTGTGCGCAGTGGCGGATGAAGGCGGCGCTGGTGCGAGTGGCCGGTCCACGCGGCCTGGGCAGGTCCACGCGAACCTGCTCGACGATGCGCCCGGTATCCATCACCGCCACGCTGTCCGCCAGGTAGACGGCCTCGGTGATGTCGTGCGTCACGAACAGCACCGTGGTGCGGCGCAGCCGGCACATCTGCAGCAGGTCGTCCTGCAGCTCTTCACGCGTGATCGCATCCAGCGCCGCGAACGGTTCGTCCAGCAACAACAGCGCGGGCTCGAGGATCAGCGCGCGGGCCAGCGCCACGCGGCTTTGCTGGCCGCCCGACAACTGGCGCGGGTAATGGCCCGCGTGCGCCGAGAGACCGAGCTGCGCGAGCAGTTGCTGTGCTCTCCCGATTTCCTGCGGCGTCGGGCGATGCTGCAGCGACACCGGCAGGAGCACGTTGTCGAGCACGCGATGCCATTCCAGCAGCGTGGGCGACTGGAACACGAAGCCGAGCTTCGGGCCGGGCGCAACCAGCTGGGCGTCCTGCAAGGTGATGCGGCCCGCGTCAGGGTGCAACAGGCCTGCAGCGAGTTTCAGCAAGGTTGTCTTGCCGCAGCCGCTGCGGCCCACCAGGCAATGGAACTCGCCGGCAGCGATGTCCCAGTCGACCCCGCGCACCACCGGCGGCCAGCCCGGAAAGGTGTAGCCCACATCGCGCATGGCGAGGAAGCTCAAGGCCGCTCCTCCTGTGCGTAGGGCGCGAAGCCGTCGGCGGTGCGCTCGGCCGATTGCTCGACTTCGACCATGCGCACCAGATCCAGCAGGTTGAAGCGGCCGTCGTGATGCCAGCCGGCCTCGGGCGCGGTCATGGAACCGATCGCGGCGATGCGCGTGACACCGGCCCGCCCCAGCAGTTCGGCCAGGCGGAACAGTTCGGAAGGACTTGTGGCGAGGCCCGCCGTCTGCAGGAAGGGACGGTGTTGCTCGATCTGCGCGATCACCTCGTCGAGGTGGTCCACCGCCACCACCTGGATGCTGCGGTTGGCGGCCGTGGGTGCCAGCGCCTGCGGCGCGTCGGCATAGGCCACGCCCCAGGCCGCTCCCGCATCGCCGATGAGCGTGCCGCCGGATGCGGCCAGCGCGCGCAGTTCGGACGACTGGCGCCAGCCGGCGATGGCCGCTGCGTCTTCCAGCGCCAGCGCGCGGCGCGGAAAACGTCGCTCCAGGTTGGCCAGCTCGCTCGCCAGGTACTGCGCGAACTCGCGCGGCGCCACCTTGCCGCCGCGCTCGACATAGAACACGTGCGGCGAATAGCAGCCCTGCTGGTCGTAGCGCACCACATCGTGCGCCGCCAGCCGCGCCGTGGCGGGCGCCCGCTGGGCATCGAGCGCCGCGCGGCCGATCATGCCGAAGCCCAGCTTGTGGCCATAGGCGAGGAACCGGGTGGTGACCGGCAGCTGCCGGCGGATCTGATCGAGCGGGTCGTTCCCGCCGTAGGCCAGCACCGTGTCGGCTTCGGCGTACAACGCGGCGGCCGGCGCCGGGTCGCCACCCTTCCACCACACCACCGCCAGGCAATCGGCCAAGGGGGGATGTACCTCGGCGAGGAGACGCGCGAACAGGCCGGCAAAAAGGGGCTCGGCGCTGGGCAGCTTGCCGATGTTGCCGGCCTTCACCAGCAGGCCGCAGACCAGGCTCCACAGCGGCAGCGCTGGCACGTTGCCGGCCCAGCTGTGCACCAGCAGTTCGGGCCCGAATGCCCGCACGGCGCCGCCCTTGGCAGCCGGCTGGAACTCGTCGAGCACCTTGGGATTGGCGAAGTCTTCGGCGACGAAGCGATGCAGCTGCGGCGCACGGAAGGTCTTCAAGAAAGAGGTCAAGCCCAGCCGGACCATTTCGACGTCGTAACCGGTGATGATCGGCAACAGCTGCTCGGCCTCGCGCCGGTACGGGTCGGCCGGATCCAGCAGGCGGGCGACGGCGCGGTCCACCACCTCGATGATCTGCGACACGCCAAGCGTCTTCAGTTGCGTCCGGCCGGCCTGCCTGACGCGCTGCGCCAGCGCCTTCATCTGCGGCGGGCTCAGCACCGGCACCTCGATGGCCAGCCTGCTCTGGCCGGCTCCGAAGTGCAGGGTCTGCCATTGGACTTCCCCGGCTGACAGGCCGGGCAGGTAGCCGGCCACCGCGCGTTGCATCGTCATATTGCCGCGGCCCGGATGAATTCTTCCACCGCCAGCGAACAGCCCTTGGCCTGCGCCCCATCGGCCCGCCCCAGCAACAGGAAGCCGCCATCGACCTCGACGCCGACATCCTCGGTCAGGATGGTGGTGACGGAATTGAAATTGGCCAGGTCGCAGTGGACCAGGATGCCGCGCTCGCCGCGCGCCACCTCGCGTCCGGTCAAAGGATCGACCAGCCGCGAGCGGATCCAGTGCGGACCCGACTTGACCGATGGCACCGACGCGTTGCCGTCGTCGTAGAACTGCGTGCTCAGCTCGGTCATGCCGTACATGTTGATGCAGTGGTCGCGGCCGACGCCGAACGTCTCCGACAGCGCCGCATAGAACTCCTCGGGCGGCAGCTCGCGCGAATTGCCCTTGTAGCCGCCGGTGTCGAGGATCCTGCTGCCCGGCGGCAGTCGGAAACGCTGCCCCCGTTGCCCGAGCTCGTCGATCAGGGGCACGAAGCTGTAGGTCGCGCCCAGCAGCGCGTAGGGCTTCCCGTTGCGCTCGGATTCGGCCAGCGCCTGGTACAGGCCCTGGCTGTCCAGCCCGCGCGGGCCGACGAAATAGCGGCTGTCGGCGCTGCCGAAGTCGCGCACCGCGAGCGCCAGGTAATGCGCCAGCGACGAATTCGGCAACTCGGTCTCGTCCGGGAACAGGATGCCCATGGTCATCGGCCCGCTGCCCTGCATGAAGCGGCTCGCGAAATTGCGCAGCATCGAACGGTCGTAGACCGCCAGGGTCGGGTGGTAATGCCGGCCTTTCACATCGGCGCGGGTCGTGCCGCTGGTCATGAAGACCCGGTCCGATGGGGCGGGCGGCTGGCACCTCAGGGTCAGCTGCTTGAAGGCATTGATCGGCGCAGCCGGAATGTCGCGCCAGCCCCTGACATTGCGCAGCGTCGCGCCGCGCCCCTGGCAAAAACGCCGGTACGGTTCGTTGTTGGCGTGCTGGTAGGCGAACAGCCGCAGCGCGAGCTGGTCGAACTGTTCGTCGGTGCAGGCGTCCTGGGCGATGAAACCGAGCACCGCATCGACGATGTCGGCGGCTGTCTCAACGCGGGGTGATGCTGTTGTCATCTTCTGCTTTCAGCGCAGCGGGATCAGCCGCATCGCTTGCGGCGCATAGCTGTGATTCAAGGGCCCGCTGCCGGCGCCGGTGCGCACGGCCGCGCCCGCTTCCAGTGCGCCGCGCACATACTCGCGCGCCAGCTGCACCGCCTGCGGCAGTGACGAACCCAGCGCCAGATGCGCCGCGATGGCGCTGGACAGCGTGCAGCCGGTGCCATGGGTGTTGGGGCTGGGGATGCGCGGCGCGCGCATCCAGCAGGCTTTGCCGTCACGCATCAGCAGCAGGTCGCTCACGGTGTCGCCGGCCAGATGGCCGCCCTTGAGCAGGACCGCCGGCGCGCCCATCTCGAGCAGTTGCCGGGCCGCGGCTTCGATGTCCGCTTCGCTCTCGAGCGGCCGGCCCACCAGCAAGGATGCCTCGTCGAGGTTGGGCGTGATCACCTGGGCGCTGGGGAACAGATCGGTCACCAGAACCGCGATGGCCTCCTGGTCGATCAGCACGGCGCCGCTGGTCGCGATCATCACCGGATCGAGCACGATATGCGGCAGGGCATGGCGCCCGATGGCGGCCGCGACGACGCGCACCGTCTCGGCCGAGTGCAGCATGCCGATCTTCACCGCGTCGACGCCGATGTCTTCGACGACCGCATCGATCTGGTCGCTCAGCATCTGCAGCGGCACCGAATGAATGGCGCGCACGCCCAGCGTGTTCTGCGCCGTCAGGGCCGTGATCGCGGTCATGCCATAGCAACCCAGTGCGGCGATCGTCTTCAGATCGGCCTGGATACCTGCGCCCCCACCGCTGTCGGAGCCGGCGATCGACAGCACGCGCGGGTAGCTGTAGACCCGGTCTCGCGTTGCAGTTGAATTCATCAGGACTCCTTCGTGACCGTCAACAGGTGCTCCGAAGGCGACCCCTGCCTGTGTGACCGACAGGTGGGGTGGAGCTCTTCTTCCGCCGGTATGAACCGGTTCAAGTTCGCGGGTTTGGTCTCAGCACACTGTCGCGTACACCCCGGAGCGGCATCTATTTTCGCATGGCCGGCGATGGCCGGTCAACGAAGCCCCGTTTCGGCGTGAGCACAAGGCTGTTGCCGCCGCCGGTGCGCTGGAAGCCTGTCTCACAAATACCCATGCGTTCGCTTGCGCGGATCTCGCGGGCAAAGGCGCGTGCGGATGGGCTGCGACTGAACCTGCGCCATTGTCTTTATGCGCGCCGCAGCCCACCCGCCCGCGCCTTTGCAGAAGCTGTGTTGGCGGTCGACGTCCGCACGCCAGTCAACTGGGTTGTCGCGGCAGGTGGTGCCCGGTGGGGGCGATTTCTGTGGCGGCTGTGGTGCTTGGCCCGGGGGGCGGCGCGCGCAGCGCGCTTCGTGGTCTGGCTCGCCGCGAGTGTTTGAACGGAGCTCGCCCCAAGCGAGCGAAGTGAGTTTCGCGGCGCGACCCCCGGGCCAAGCAACGCAGCGAAGTCCGCGCGCAGCGCGGACCGTCACAGTATGAGCCACCGCCGGGCACCGCCTGCCGCGACGCGCGGCGCTTCGACTGCCGCGACGCGCGACGCCTCACAGACGGGCAATGGTGCCTGGGAATCTGTGGGACAGCGCGCTAGAAGCCGGCGGCCAGGCCGTCGCGGCGCGGGTCGCTGGCCGCCACGTAGCCTTCCACCTTGGGATTGCCGGCCCGCCAGATGAACTGGCCGGCGCCGAAATCCTGGTAGTTGTCGTTGATGACTTCCACCTTGTGGCCACGGACTAGCAGCTCGCTGATCGTCGCCTTGGCCATCTGCTGCTCGACATTGATCTCCAGCCCGGCATTGAAACGCCAGCGCGGCGCGTCGCAGGCGGCCTGCGGGCTCTGCTTGTAGTCGACCATCCGCACCAGGGTTTGCAGATGGCCCTGCGGCTGCATGTTGCCGCCCATCACGCCGTAGCTCATGACGGGCTTGCCATCCCGGGTGAGGAAGGCCGGGATGATGGTGTGGAAGGGCCGCTTGCCGGGCGCCACCTGGTTGGGCCCGGGCCGCAGGCTGAAGCCGTGGCCGCGGTTTTGCAGGCTGACGCCGAAACTGGGCTCGACGCAGCCCGAGCCGAAGCCCATGTAGTTGCTCTGGATGAAGCTGATCATCATGCCGTCCTCGTCGGCGGCGGTGAGGTAGATGGTGCCGCCCTTGGCCGGGTTGCCAGCGCCGAATTCCTGTGCGCGCTTCATGTCGAGCAGCCTGGCGCGGCCGGCGAGATAAGCATCGTCCAGCATCTGCTCGGGCGTCACTTCCATGGTGCGGGGATCGGACACATAGCGGTACGCGTCGGCGAAGGCCAGCTTCATGGCCTCGATCTGCAGGTGCTGCGAATCGGCGCCGTCCACCGGCAGGCTCGCCAGGTCGAACTGCTCCAGGATGCCCAGCGCGATCAGCGCGGCGATGCCCTGGCCGTTGGGCGGGATCTCGTGCAGCGTATAGCCGCGGTAGTTCTTGCCGATGGGCTTGACCCACTCGGGGCGGTAGGCGGCGAAATCGCGTGCCGTGAGGCTGCCGCCGTTCATGGCTGCGAATTTCTCGACCGCCTGGGCGATCTCGCCGCCGTAGAAGGCCGTGCCCTTTGTTTCCGCGATGGCGCGCAGCCCGCGTGCCGCCCCTTTGAACTGGAACAGCTCGCCCACTTTGGGGGCCCGGCCCCAGGGCAGGAAGGATTCGGCAAAGCCCGGCATGTGCTGCAGCTCGGGCGTGGCGGCGGCCCATTTCTGCTGCACCACGATGGGCAGCAGGTAGCCGCGCTCGGCGATGTCGATGGCCGGCTCCAGCAGGTCGGCGAAGGGCAGCTTGCCGAAGCGCTCGCTCAGCGCCACCCAGCCGGCCACCGCGCCGGGAACGGTCACCGCGTCGAAGCCGCGTTTGGGCGGAGTCTTCGCATCGGCACCGTACTTGCGCTGGAAATGCTCGACGGTCCAGGCGGCCGGCGCATGTCCCGACGCGTTCAGGCCGTGCAGCGCCTTGCCGTCCCAGACGATGGCGAAGGCATCGCTGCCCAGGCCGTTGCTCACGGGTTCGCAGATGGTCATCACAGCGGCAGCGGCGATGGCGGCATCCACCGCGTTGCCGCCCTTCCACAACATCCGCAGCCCGGCTTGCGCGGCCAGCGGATGCGAGGTGGACACCACGTTGCGCGCGAACACCGGCAGTCGGGTGGTGGGATAGGGATTGTGGAAGTCGAAGTTCATGGAGGTCCTGCTGTGGGCCGCGTCATTGCGGACTGGCGCCGCAACGACCTGGAAAGGCTCCATTATCGCCGGGCGAGCGGCCCGGCTCAGGAGGCCAGCACAGCGCGCAGATAGAGTTCGCCCGCACGCGCCGTCACCGGGCCGGGCTTGCCGCCGCCGATCACGCGGCCATCGATGCGCGTGACCGGCGTCACGCCGCCCAGCGTCCCGGTGACGAAGGCTTCGTCGGCGGAATAGACCTGGGCCAGGGTAAAGTCGCATTCCCGCGCCAGCTGCCCGTCGGCCCGCCAGACATCCACCACCTTCTGCTGGGTGATGCCCTTGAAGTTGTAGAGGCCGCTCGAGGTCCAGATCTCCCGGCCGCGCACGATGAAGAAATTGGTGGAGTTGCAACTGGCCACGAAGCCGCGCGGGTCCAGCATCAGCGCCTCGTCGCAGCCGGCGTTGATGGCCTGGATCAAGGCCTGGATCAGGTTCAGGCGGCTGTGCGAATTGAGCCGCAGATCGAACACATCGGGCGTGCTGGTGCGGAAAGCGGACGTCAACAGCGATAGCCCTCTGGCGCGGGTCTCGGGCTTGGGCGATTTGTATTCGGCCACGATCACCACGGTGGCCGGGCCCAGGGCGAAGCGCGGGTCCTGGTTGGGCGTCTTCTTGACGCCGCGGGTCACCATCAGGCGGATGTGGGCGCCGTCGGTCATGCCGTTGCGCTCCAGGGTCAGCCGGATGGCCTTCACGATTTCATCCCGGCTCATGCCGATGTCCAGGGCGATGGAACGCGCGCCTTCCAGCAGGCGATCCATGTGGGCGTCCAGGCTGATCAGTCGGTCCTTCATCAGGCGCAGCCCTTCCCATACGCCGTCGCCCAGCGCGAAGCCGCTGTCGAACACGGAAACCCGCGCCTGGTCGCGCGGAAAGAACTCGCCGTTCACGTAGACCAGCACCGCGTCGTTGCGCGTGTCCGGCACATAACCCTGTGCGCTCTCGGTTGCCTTGGCATTCATGGTCGATATCCTGAAACGTCAAAAAGTGAATTCGTTGTGGCTGGCCAGGAAGGCCTGGGTGCGGGCCTGGCGCGGGTGCTTGAGCACCTCGTCGGGTGTGCCCTGTTCATGAATCACGCCGTCGGCGATGAAGAGGATGCGGTCGGCGAAGTGATAGGCGAAGCCGACCTCGTGCGTCACCAGCAACATGGTCCGCCCTTCCTGCGCCAGCGCCCGGATCACCACCAGCACTTCGCCAACCAGTTCCGGGTCCAGCGCCGAAGTGGGCTCGTCGAACAGCAACAGCTCCGGCTCCATCGCCAGCGCCCGCGCGATCGCCACCCGCTGCTTCTGGCCGCCGGAAAGGCGCGCCGGGTAGTTGTCCGCCTTGTCGGCCAGCCCCACCCGCTTGAGCTGCTCGCGCGCGCGTCGCTCGGCGTCGACCCGGTCCATGCGCTTCACGGTGCGCAGGCCTTCCATCACGTTGGCCAGCGCCGTCATGTGCGGAAACAGGTTGAACTGCTGGAACACCATGCCCACGCGCTGGCGCACCTGGGTCAGTTCGGCTTCGCTGTACACGACCTCGCCGCTGCGACCGGGCCGCTCCTTGCCGATGGCCTCGCCGTCCAGTTCGACGCGGCCCGCGCTGGGCAACTCCATGAAATTGAGGCAGCGCAGCAAGGTGCTCTTGCCCGAGCCGGACGCGCCGAGGATCGCGATGCGCTCGCCCGGCTGGACGTCCAGGTCGATTCCCTTGAGCACTTCGTCCTGGCCAAAGCGCTTGTGCAGCCCGGTGACGCGCAGCAAGGGAGGCGGGGCGGATGTGTTCATGGGATGGTTTCAGTCGGCGCGGCGCAACCGCCGTTCGAGCGCATAGGTCGCCTGCACCAGCGGATAGAGCAGCACGAAGAAGATCAGCGCAATCACGGTGTAGGCCTCGATCGGGTTGTAATTGAGGGAGGCGATCAATTTGCCTTGCTGGAGCAACTCCACATAGGCCACCGCCGAGGCCAGCGTCGACATCTTGAAAATCTCGATGCCGCGATTGGTGAGTGCCGGCAGCATGCGCCGCACCGCCTGCGGCAGGATGACCCTGCGCATCGCCTGCGCCGTCGTCATGCCCAGGGCCCGGGCGGCCTCCCACTGGCCGCGCTCGATCGACTGGATACCGCCGCGGAAGATCTCGGCCGAGAACGCTGCCGAGTTGAGCGAAATGCCGAGCGTCGCGGCCGCCAGCGGACTGATCTCGAACGGAACCAGCATCGGGAAAGCGAAATAGAACCAGAGGATCTGCACCAGCACCGGGGTGTTGCGGAAGAACTCCATGAACGCGCTGGCCGGCAGGTAGAACACCCGCCGGGTCGAATAGCGGGCCAGCCCCACCACCAGTCCCAGGGACAGGCCCAGCACCAGGCAGATGGCGAAGATGCGCAGCGTCCCGGCTGCGCCGGCCAGCAGCGCGTCGGTGTTGCTGAAAACGGAGGCGAAGTCCCAGCGCATGGGCTTGGTCCTAATGGGCCGTGGTTTCGCCGCTGACGGCGAGCCGCCGCTCCAGCCGTTGCACCAACAGGCTGGCCGCGAAGATCACGACGAAATAGATCAGCGCCGTAACGGTGAAGACCTCCAGCGGGCGAAAGGTCTTCTGCGCCAGTTCGTTGGCCTGGAACAGCAGGTCGGCGTACGACACGGTAGCCACCAGGGTGGTGGTCTTCATCAGCTCGATCGAGCGTTCCATGAACGCCGGGATCATGCGGCGCACCGCCTGCGGCAGGATGATGCGCCGCATGGCCTGTCCGTGGTTCATGCCGATCGCGCGCGCCGCTTCCCACTGGCCCTTCTCGATCGAGACGATGCCGCCGCGGAACACCTCGGCGAAGAAAGCCGACGACTGGATCGAGAACGTGAGCACCGCCGCGACGAACGGCGTCATTTCCACGTGGATCAGGATCGGCAGCGCGAAGAAGAACCAGAACAGCTGGACCAGCGGCGGCGTGGTGCGGAAGAACTCGATCACGAACCCGGCCGGCCACGACAGCACGCGCCGGCGCGACAGGCGCAGCAGGGCCAGCGCCAGGCCCAGCGGCACCCCGAAGCCCAGCGCCGTGCCGGTCACCTTGAGCGTGTTCGCGAGCCCCTGGGCGAGCATCCCGGCATTGGCGACGACGGGCGTGAAGTCCCAGCTGTACATGCCGTGGCGCCGCAGCCGGCCCTAGAGCATTTCCTTCATGACCGGCGGCGAGGCCTTGGGGTCCAGCCCGAAGCCGACCAGGAATTGCTCGTACCACTTCTGCGTTTGCCCGCTCCTGTAATAGTCGCCGAGCGACTTGTCGACGAAGGCCAGGAACGCCTTGTCGTCCTTGCGCACCGCTGCGCTGGAGGCCTGGGATTGCGCCGGCGTCGGCACCACGATCTTGCCGGTGCCCAGTTTCTGCCGGGCGGCCAGCAACGGAGGATGGAACAGGCACACGGCGTCGGCGCGCCCGGCCTGGAACGCTGCGATCGCTTCGGCATTGCCGGGGAAGCGCTGGATGGTGGCCTTGGCGACGTGCTCGCTCAGGAACTTGTCCATGCTGCTGGCCTGCGGCACGGCGATGCGCACGCCCGGCTTGTCGAGGTCGGCCCAGGCCTTCACGGGCAGGTCGTCGCGCGCCAGCACGGCCAGCGAGTAATAGAGCAGCGGCGTGGCCGGGAAATCGACGGCTTGCGCCCGCTCGGGCGTGGCATCCATCATGTACATGATGTCGATCTTGTTGCCCTGCAGCGCTGCGATGGCCGTGCCCCAGGTGACTTCGACCGGCTCGAACTTCACGCCCAGCGCGGCGGCCATGGCCTTGCCCATGGAGACGCCGACGCCGGACGACCACTCGCCCGTCTTCGGGTCCTTGGAATACCAGGGCGGCGCCTGCGTCACGCCCACGCGCAGGCTGCCGCGTTGCTTGACCTGGTCCAGCGTGCCGCCGGCCTGGGCCCGCGCCGCGGGCAGAACCAGCGCCATGGCGCCGGCCGCCAGGCCCGAGAGTGTGGTGCGTCGGTCGATCGTCATGTCAGTTCTCCTGTGGTGGCTGTGAAGGGGGCGGAAAGGCAAGCGCCAGGAACTTCTCGGTCTGGACGGCGCCGCGCCCCATGTGGCTGGCGATCTCGGCGCGCATGTCGTCCAGGCTGTTGCCCAGCGCGGCGCGCACGTAGCTGTTGTGGCTGTCGCGGCGCGGGCCGCGTGTTCCGTGGGCCCGGTGGTGGGCCGCCCAATACAGCTGCAGCCGCCCGCGCAGGCTTTGCCAGGCGCGCTGCAGCAGGCGATGGCCGCTGGCCTCGTACACCAGCCCGTGCAACTCGAGCTCGGCCAGGATGCTGGCGCCGTCGTCGCCGGCGTCGATCGTCGCGGTGAGCGCGTCCTTGCGCCGGCGCAGTTCGCGCCGGAACGCGTCGTCACGCTTGTCCCAGGCCTGCTCGAAGGCGAAGCGCTCCAGCATGATGCGCATCGAATAGATCTCGCGCACGTCCTCCACGGACAGCGAAATGACGTGGGTGCCGGTGTAGGGCACGGTGACCAGCAGCCCCTCTTCGGCCAGCTGGCGCAGGGCCTCGCGCAGCGGCCCGCGGCTCACGTTGAACTGGGTCGCAAGCGTGGATTCCACCAGTTGCGCGCCGGGCGCGATCTCGCCGCCCAGGATCGCCGCCCGCAGCCGCGCGGCGATGTGATGGCGGAAGGTGCTCTTGGGCAGCCGGTCGACGCGAAACGGCGCGGCGGCGCTGGCGGCGGGGATGAGATCAGGATTCACGGGCCAGGATTAACGGGCGATGATCGATTGTCAACAATGTAGCGCCGAATCGCTCGCGGGTCACAAGGGGAAACCCGGCCCTGGGTCCCCTCCTACACTTGCCCCATGAAACGCGAGCTCATCGAACCCTTCTTCGCCACCCTGCGCGCCGCCAACCCGACGCCCACCACCGAGCTGGAGTTCACCACGCCGTTCGAGCTGCTGGTGGCGGTGCTGCTGTCGGCGCAGTCCACCGACGTGGGCGTCAACAAGGCGACGCGCAAGCTGTTTCCGGTGGCCAACACGCCGCAGGCCATCCTCGACCTGGGCCTGGAGCGGCTGGAGGAATTCATCAAGACGATCGGGCTGTACCACAGCAAGGCCAGGCATCTGCTGGCCACCTGCCGCGTCCTGGTGGACCAGTACGGCGGCGAGGTGCCGCGCACCCGGGAAGCGCTGGAATCGCTGCCGGGCGTGGGTCGCAAGACTGCGAACGTGGTGCTGAACGTGGCCTTCGGCGAGGAGACGCTGGCGGTGGACACCCATATCTTCCGCGTCAGCAATCGCACCGGGCTGGCGCCGGGCAAGACACCGCTGGCAGTCGAGCTGGCCCTGATGAAGCGCGTGCCCAAGGAGTACCTGGTCGACGCCCACCATTGGCTGATCCTGCACGGTCGCTATGTCTGCGTTGCGCGAACGCCCCGCTGCTGGGAATGCGCGGTAATCAAGTTCTGCGATTACCAGCCGAAGACACCGCCGCCGGGGGCGGCTCGGCAAGTTCGGCCGGCATCGCGACATTAATTGGAGTCTGACCCCAATTACGCTGCCAAGGGCATCGCCTCGGGTTGCTCCGGCACCGCGTAGGTCAGCGGTGCGAGGGCGTTCTGGATGCGCTGGCTCTGCTTCTCGTCGAGCAGGCCGAACAGCGCCTTCTGGAAGCGCGGCTCCATCGCGCCGGTGACGATGTACTGCCAGCGGTAGGCCTTGAGCACCTTGGCCTCGATCTGCTCGCGCTCGGCGTCGCTGAAGGGCCTGCCGGCGATCTTGGCGAAGTAAGCGGCGTCGGCTGCGGCCTGCTCTTGCACGAGACCGTCCACGGCGCCCACCAGCGCGATCAGGTCATCCACTGCGGCATCGCGCTCGGCGGGGCTGAGCCGGCCGTCCTCGGCCGCCAGCTCGATCTCGTCGAGGATCGCGTGCTGCGCTTCCTCGCGCCAATGGAACAGGAACACGTCCTTCCACAGCCCGCACAAGTCGTCGTGGGGCGCGATGCTGGCGCGGTAATGGGCCTGCGAGAACAGTTCGATGTCCAATGTCAGCGCCAGCACGGCCCAGGTGCTCTTGGACAGGACCGCCTGCGCCACGGCGTTCGCGTCGGCGGTGTGCACGTAGCCGGCCGGCATCTCGGCGGCCATCATGGCTTCAAGCCGGCGAAACAGTTCCTGGTGCTTGAGCTCTTCGTCGGTCAGGCGCACCAGCGCTTCCAGCGCCACCTGGTCGCCCAGCCAGTGCTGGCGGCTGACATCGAGCACCTTGGCGCCGATGAAGCGTTCGACCAGCCCGAACATGCACGCGTAGGTGCGGCCTTGCACCTGGCTCAGCAGCCGCTTGTCGCCCGCGCTCAGGAACGTCAGTTCATCGGCCAGCGACAGCCCGCTGGGCAGGAAAGTCTTGCTGAAGTCGAAATTGCGGCCGCGGATCACATCGCGATCGATCTCCCAGCGCACGCGCTTGGAGACCTCGATGACCTTGGCGTAACGGTCGGTGGCAGCGACGGACATCATGATGAGTTCCTTTCGAAACAAGGGAGCAAGGGACCGGCGCGCCGCGCCGGGACGGGAAACCGGGGTGTCGGGCGATCAGATGCCGTGGGCGCCGGCACTGGCCTTGCGGGCAATCGCCGGTCGAACAAGGTGCGCTGCCGCACCGGCCACGCGGCGCAGCGCGGCGAATACCACATCGACGGCATCGGCCATGGCCTGACGCCGCATTTCCTGCGCGCGCTCGCGGCATTCGTTCCGGAACGCATCGAGATCGGTGCGACGGCCGTCTGCGAGCATGAGCATGAGCATGAGCGTGGGCCCGTCGGCTAGGCCGCGCTCAATCGTGAGCGGCCATTCGGGGGCGCAGGCAGTGCGGGTGGTGTTCATGGTCATTCTCCTGAGGGGATAAAGCCTGTGAGGCGATGACCTATTGAAGACGACCGGCGCTGCTTTGTCGCGGGACGGCCGTCCCTTCACGGGCCCGGAAGGCACCCGGCGAGCGGGACAAGTGTCCTGCCGCCACGGTTCAGGAGTTCGGAGCTCAGCCGCTGCGGCCGAAGCCGGCGTCGCGGGCGCGGACGATGGCCTGGGCCCGGTTCTCGGCGCCGACCTTCTCGAACACGGCCGATACCTTGTTGCGCACCGTCTTTTCGGCCAGGCCCAGGTGGGCGCCGATCTGGGCGTTGTCCAGGCCGCGCGCGAGCAGTTCGACCACCTCCCGCTCGCGCTGCGTCAACCCGGCGAAGGCGGCCGCCACCTGCCCGCCCGGGGACACCGGAAGAAACTCGTTGATGAGGGCCAGCGCCCGGTCGAACGCCGGCTCGCCGGGCAAGGGCACATGGTTCACCGACTCCAGCGGCTCGAGCCTCGCATTGGCAATGGCCGAAGCCAGGAAGCGCCCCTCTTCGAACGGCACGCGCGAGTCGTTGCGGCAATGGAGCACCAGCGTGGGGCAGCCCACCTGCGACACCCAGGACGATGCATCCAAGGCCGCGTTGGCGCGCACCAATTGCTCGGCGTACTGCGGCGTGCACGACAGGCGCTGCAACTGGTTGAAGCTGTCCGCCTGTTCGCGGGTGGCACCGGGAAAGAACTGGGTGGTGAACATCTGGCGGAAGGCGGCGTTGTCCTGTCCCCAACCGGCCCGCACCAGGCGCGCCATCGCATCGATCACCTCGTGTTGCGCGGGCTCCGGCCGGCGCACCAGCGAACCGCGGGCGAAGGCGTCGAGCAGCACCAGATGGGTGACGCGCTCCGGGTGCCGGGCGGCGTAGACGATGGATACGCCCCCGCCCTGGGACATCCCCAGCAGCGCAAACCGTTCCAGCCCGGCGGCGTCGGCCACGGCTTCCAAGTCGGCAACCATCTGCTCCAGCCGGGCAGCAGGCACCTCGCGATCCGAAAGCCCGCAGCCGCGCGAGTCGTAGCGGTGGAGATGATGCCCTGTCGACAGGGCCTCGAGCAACGGCCCCCAGACGGGGGTTTGCCAATCCCATTCCAGGTGCGTCATCCAGTGGGCGGCGCGCACCAGCGGAAAGCCCTGCCCGCTCTGGGCAAAAGCGATCTTCACGCCGTCGGAGGTGGTGGCGAAGCGGATCTGGTGGCGAAAAGGCATGTGCGAGTCTATGCGGCCAGCGATCAAAACGCACGAGCTGTCGCCGGCGGGACCGGCAGGCCCTTTGGTACTGCGTCTACAGTTCGATCAACCAACCAGCGAGGCCTTATGGATTCGACGAAGACGCAGGAGATGCTGGAGCTGCACAGCCAGAACATCTCCGGCCTGATGGACAACCAGCTCGCGCTCACGGCGCAGGTTCAGGTGCTGCCGGCCGGGTTGGCCACCTTTGCTGCTCAACCATCCCGACCGCGCCTCGCTGCTGGGCACTTTCCGGCAATACATGAAGATCGGCAAGGATTCGGCGCCGCGCCTGGCCGGGCGCATGGAATCGCTGGAGAGCGGCATGCTGGCCCTGCTGGGACAGCATCAGGGCTGACCGGCCTTCCCGACCGTCAGCGCGCGGCCATCACACCGTCACCGAGCAACCAGCCGAAGATGCGCGGCCCGGCTTCGCCGGGCCGGCTGATGCGCAACTCGATCCACTCGGGGCGCGGTTTCACCGCGATGAACTTGAGCACGCCGGCCCGGTGCCGGCCGGCGCTGGGCGCGCCCTCCCAGATCAAGGCCCGGTATCGCCTCCCCTGCGGATCGACCAGCACCGCGCTCTTGACCAGATCGTCGCGCAAGTCCTTGCTGGGCGAGCTCAGCACCACCGCGAAATCCCACACCGACGCTTCGGGACTCAGATTGCCCGCCGTGACCGCGACGGTCACGCCTCGAATGGTGCTGGTCTGGGTGATGATCTCCGCCGGGGCGGCCAGCGAGATCGACATGGCCAGAACGAGCGCAAAGATGCGGTAGCCCATGTCTACACAGTAGTTCGCCCGAAGCGATTTGCCGTGACGTGCATCAATCCTTTTCAGAACTTGCGCAAGTGACGCAGTTGCCGTTGCGCAGAGGATTCAGTGATCACACGGTCGGGCCGGCTTCTGCGCGAGCTTGCAACTGTCGGGCTGGCCGGATCGGGCGCCGGCAGTTGCGGCGGGCTCGCGCCGGGCTGAGTCCACCGTGAGAAGTCAGTCTGAAACGGTCCAGTCCGGATCGACCTCGTCGATCCGTTTCATGTTCTCCAGGATCTTCAGCAGGTAGTGCAGCGCGTGGGCGGTGTCGTTCACCGTAAAACCATCCAGCGCCCGCTCGTAATAGCCGGAGATCTTGGGCAGCGCGTGCTTGACCCACAGCTTGCGCCCGGAGTCGGTCATGGTGATCAGCCGGGAGCGCCGGTCGTGCCCGTCCGTCGCACTGCGCAGGTGCCCGTTGCGCTCCATCCGGCTGAGCAAACCTGACAGGTTCTGGCGGCTCACCATCAGGTAACGGGCCAGGTCGCCCACGCTCATCCCGCCTTGCGCCTTGGGCCGGGAAAGCGCGCCGAGCACGGCCCACTGCTGCGTCGTCAGCCCTTCCGCCTCCACCGCGCGCGATCCCGTTTTATGCAACATGTTTGCGCATTGATAGAGCCGAAAGAACAGCCGGTTGGCCAGTTCCATCTTGGCTGCGGCTGAGTTGCTACTGGCAGATTTCATTATTTTCCACGGACAAAACACTTGCACCGAAACGGCGCTAACGCTATTCTACGTCAATACATTGACATATATGCGACTCGTGACCTTGCGAAGGGTCACAGGATACCAACCCCTGGCCCACAGATGGAGATCAGCATGCAGAGATTCGAAGGAAGGACAGCCAGCTGCTTCGTGACCGGCCAGGCGCTCAGCGTCTCTGGCGGCCTGACGATGAACGGCTGACCTCTTACCTCTAACCCCTGAAGGAGACTCCCCCATGGAATTCGAAGACATCCTGTACGAAGTGCGCAACGGCGTGGCCTGGATCACCATCAACCGGCCGGAGAAGATGAACTCGTTTCGCGGCCAGACCTGCGACGAGCTCATCAAGGCGCTGAACAAGGCGGGCTACGACCGCGCTGTCGGCGCCATCGTGCTGGCCGGCGCCGGCGATCGGGCGTTCTGCACCGGCGGCGACCAGTCCGCCCACAACGGCAACTATGACGGCCGCGGCACCATCGGGCTGCCCATGGAAGAGCTGCACACAGCGATCCGCGACGTCCCCAAGCCGGTGATCGCCCGCGTGCAGGGCTACGCGATCGGTGGCGGCAACGTGCTGTGCACGATCTGCGACCTCACCATCGCCTCCGAAAAGGCCATCTTCGGCCAGGTCGGTCCCAAGATGGGCTCGGTGGACCCCGGCTACGGCACCGCCTTCCTGGCCCGCGTGGTGGGCGAAAAGAAGGCCCGCGAGATCTGGTACCTGAACCGCCGCTACTCCGGCGCCGAGGCCGTGGCGATGGGACTGGCCAATGTCTGCGTGCCCCACGACCAGCTGGACGCCGAAGTGCAGAAGTGGGCCGAAGAGATCTGCGAGCGCAGCCCCACCGCCATCGCCATCGCCAAGCGCAGCTTCAACATGGACACCGCGCACCAGAGCGGCATTGCCGGCCTCGGGATGTATGCGCTCAAGCTGTACTACGACACCGAGGAATCGCGCGAAGGCGTCAATGCGCTGAAGGAAAAGCGCAAGCCCGACTTCCGCAAGTACGCCAGGTAAGAAGCCCGGCCGCCTGACGCAGCAGGCTGGCCCGCCACTGGAGACATCATGAACCCCTACATCGACGAAGACCTCTGTGCGCTGGCCGACCACGCGCGCCGTTTTGCCACTGGGCGGGTCGCGCCCGGCTTCCTGGAACGCGACAAGACCCGCGTCCTCGACCGCACGCTGATGCGCGAGATGGGTGAAATGGGCTTCATCGCGCCGGAGCTGCCCGAGGCCTTCGGCGGCCAGGGCATGGGATGTCTCGCGGCCGGCGTGATCCACGAAGAGATCGCCCGCGCCGACCTGAGCATCAGCTACATCAACCTGCTGGCCTCGCTGAACGGCCAGATCCTGTCGCAGCACGGCCAGCCCGAGGTGGTCCGGCCCTGGCTCGCGAAGCTCACGCAGGGCCAGGCGCTGCTCGCGATTGCACTGACCGAGCCGCGCGGCGGCTCCGATGCCGCCAATCTGCGCCTGCGCGTCGAACGTGTCGGCGACGAGTACGTGATCAATGGCGAAAAGACGTCCATCTCGGCGGCCGACCAGGCCGATGCCACCGTGGTGTTCGGTCGCACCGGTTCCGTCGATTCAGCCGCGCACGGCGTCACGGCGCTGCTGGTGCCGATGGATGTGCCGGGGATCACGACCAACCGCTTCGACTGCCACGGCCAGCGCGCCATTGGCCGGGGTTCGATCTTCTTCGAGAACGTGCGCGTGCCGGTGAACCACCGGCTCGGCGACGAGAACAAGGGCTTCGTGCAGGTGATGCAGGGCTTCGATTTCTCGCGCGCGCTGATCGGCCTGCAGGTGCTGGCCGTCGCGCGGGTGGCACTGGAGGAAACCTGGGAGTACGTGGCGCAGCGCGAAGCCTTCGGCAAGCCGCTGTCGGCGTTCCAGGGCGTGTCGCACCCGCTGGCGGACTTCGACACCCAGGTGGAGGCAGCGCGCCTGCTGTGCCTGCAAACCTTGTGGCTCAAGGACAAGGGCGCGCCGCACAGCGCGCAGGCCGCGATGTGCAAGTGGTGGGGCCCCAAGCTCGCCTACGACGTCGTCCACCAGTGCCTGCTGATGTTCGGCCATGGCGGCTACGATCGGGGCGTGATGGAGCAGCGGCTGCGCGACGTGCTGGGCTTCCAGATCGGCGACGGCACGGCCCAGATCATGAAGACCATCATCGCGCGCAGCCGCGCCGGACGCGGCGCCGTGCCCGCCTGACCGCTCTCACCCGCCGTACAACGAGGAGACAAGACCATGGAATTCGACGCCGTACTCATTGCACCCCGTCGGGCCCGCAGCGTGGTGCAAGGCTTCTGGCACGACAGGACCATCAACGACGACCTGGACGCCTGCGTCGCCAGCTGTCCGGACAAGCTGGCGCTCACGGCAGTGCAGGGCGAAAGCGGCACCACGACCCGCTTCACCTACCGCGAGCTGGCGGCCATGGCCGATCGCGTGGCCTTGGGGCTGGCCCGCCTGGGCGTGGGCCACAACGATGTGGTCGCCTGCCAGTTGCCCAACTGGTGGCAGTTCACCGTCACCTACCTGGCGTGCTCGCGCATCGGCGCGGTGATGAACCCGCTGATGCACATCTTCCGGGAACGCGAGCTGTCGTTCATGCTCAAGCACGGCGAGGCCAAGGTGGTGATCGTCCCCAAGCTGTTCCGCGGCTTCGACTACGAGAACATGGTCGCCGCCCTGCAGCCGAGCCTGCCGGACTTGAAGCAGATCGTGGTGGTGGGCGGTGCGGGCGCCAACAGCTTCGATGCGTTGCTGGCCGGGCCGGCCTGGGAGAAGGAGCCGGACGCGAAGGGCATCCTGACGCAGCATCGCCCCGGCCCCGACGACGTGACCCAGCTGATCTACACCTCGGGCACCACCGGCGAGCCCAAAGGCGTGATGCACACGGCCAACACCACCATGGCCAACATCGTTCCCTACGCCGAGCGCCTGCACCTCGGCGCGAACGACGTGGTGCTCATGGCCTCGCCCATGGCGCACCAGACCGGCTTCATGTACGGGCTGATGATGCCCATCATGCTGCGCGCCAGCGCCGTGCTGCTGGACATCTGGGAGCCGCTCAAGGCGATCGACCTGATCCGTGCGGAAGGCGCGACCTTCACCATGGCGTCCACGCCGTTCCTGGCCGACCTGGCCAGGAACGTGGCCGAGTCCGGCAAGAGCGTGCCGACACTGCGCACCTTCCTCTGTGCCGGCGCGCCGATTCCGGGGCCGCTGGTGGAGCAGGCGCGCAAGGCCCTCGGCACAAAAATAGTGTCGGCCTGGGGCATGACGGAGAACGGCGCAGTCACCTTGATCAATCTCAACGACGATGACGAGCGCGCTTTCGCCACCGACGGCCGCCCGCTGCCGGGCGTGGAGCTCAAGGTGGTCGACGTCAATGACGTCCCGCTTGCGGCCGGCCAGGCCGGCAAATTGCTGGTGCGATCGGTTTCGAACTTCGGCGGCTACCTGAAGCGCCCGCAATGGAACGGCACCGATGCGGATGGCTGGTTCGACAGCGGTGACCTGGCGCGGATGGACGCGCAAGGCTACATCCGCATCACCGGACGCAGCAAGGATGTGATCATCCGCGGCGGCGAGAACATCCCGGTGGTCGAGATCGAGGCGCTGCTGTACCGGCATCCGGCCATCGCGATGGCGGCCATCGTGGCCTACCCCGATGAACGCCTGGGCGAGCGCGCCTGCGCGGTGGTCGTTCCCAGGCCGGGCCAGACCATCGACCTGCCTTCGATCGTCGAATTTCTGAAATCCCAGAAGATCGCCGTGCAGTACATCCCGGAGCGCCTCGTCGTGCGCGACGCGATGCCCGCCACTCCCTCCGGAAAGATCCAGAAATTCAAGCTGCGCGAGATGCTGCGCGAAGGCGCTGCCTGATCGAACACCGAGGCCTTGACGCGCACGAGGGCATGAAGGCCTTCCTCGAAAGACGCACGCCCGAATGGCACGACGCAGATTCAGCAACTCATCATCGGGCGGGAGCTCATGCGGCGGGACTGATCTCGCCCTTCCGCGCGTTGTCTGTTCGTTTCACCCCGGTGGCACCTCATCATGACCCACGCCGCCCATGTCTTCGTGACCGCTGCCGCAAAACACGTCGCGCAGAAACGAGTGGCTGCTAGAAGCCGCGCCAGCCCCCGCCCAGCGCCTGGATCAAGGCCACCGCGGCAACCTGCCGGTCCGACAGCGCCTGCGCCACGGCGCGGCGGGCGCTTTGCGCGGTCACCTGGGCGGTGATCACGTCGGTGTAGTTCACCTGTCCCGCCTGGTAACGATTCAGCACCTGCTGCTCCACCAGGTTGGCGGCCTGCGCGGCCTGATCGCGCAGCACCAATTGCTGCTGCAGGATGCGCGAGGCGATGAGCTGGTCCTCGACGCTCTGGAACGCCGCCAGCACGGTCTGGCGGTAATGGGCCGCCGCCTGCTCCAGGCCGGCGCGGGCACTTTCGACACGGGCGCGGGTGGCGCCGGCATCGAAGACGGTCTGTGCCAGCGACGCGCCCAGCGACCACACGAGCGACGATGCCTTGAACAGGTCGCCGATGCTTGCGGCCCCCAGGCCCGCCGAGCCCGACAGTTGCAGGCTCGGGAAGAAGGCCGCCTCGGCGATCCCGATCTGCTCGTTGGCCTGCGCCGCGCGGCGCTCGGCGGCCGCGATATCGGGTCGGCGTTGCAGTAGCGTGGAGGGCACGTCGAACGGCACATCGGGGACGATGCCTTCCCAGGTCGGCCGGGCCGCCAGGTTGAAGTCGGCCGGGGCCTTGCCCACCAGCACCGCGATCGCATGCTCCAGCACAGCCCGCTGGCGCTCCAGTCCCAGCTGGTCGGCCTGGGCGTTGGCCAGCTGGGTCTGCGCCTGCAGCACGTCGGTACGCGGCACGATGCCCGCGTTGTAGCGGTTCTGCGTGATCCGCAAGCTGCGCTGATAGCCTTCGATGGTCTGCGCCTGCAGCGCAATCTGCGCGTCGGATTGGCGCAGGTTGAAGTAGTCGGTGGCCAGTTCGCCCTGGGCCGACAAGGTAGCGGCCCGCAGGTCCGCCAGACTGGCCTGCGCACCCGCCTGCGCACCCTCGACACCGCGTCCGAGGCGGCCCCAGACATCGGGCTCCCAGCTGCCGCCGATGCTGATCTGGTAGGTGCTGTGCGCCGGTGTCTTGCCGCCGCTGCCGCTGCCGCTGCGGTTGGCGCCGGCGTCGAGCGAGACCGCCGGGAACAGCCCGGCGCGCTGCTGGGCCACCAGCGCGCGCGCCTGGGCATAGGCCGCCACGGCCGCCGCCACGTTCTGGTTCGACACTTCCACCTGCGCTGCCAGCTGGTTGAGCTGCGGATCGTTGAACAGCTCCCACCACGGCCCGCGCTCCAGCGTGTCGGCCGGCACCGCCTTCACCCATTCGCCGCGCCCTTCCTTGAACGCCGCCGGCGTTGCCACGTCGGGCCGCTGGTAGGCGGGCCCGACAGCGCAGCCAGCCAGGGCGAGCGCCAGCACGAGCACAGCGGGGCCGCAAGGCGGAAACAGATATCGCATGGATTGGGTCACGATCATTGCGGTTGGGGATCGGGCACCGGGTGGCGGCCCAGCTGGCGCTCCAGCGGGCTGCGCCGGCGCAGCTTGTCCAGCAGCAGGTACACCACCGGGGTTGTGAGCAGGGTGATGACCTGGCTGGCGATGAGGCCGCCGATGATGGCGATGCCCAGCGGCCGGCGCAGCTCCGCGCCTTCGCCGAAGCCCACTGCCAGCGGCAATGCGCCGAGGCCGGCCGCGAGCGTGGTCATGAGGATGGGCCGGAAGCGCAGCAGGCAGGCCTCGCGCACCGCGTCATAGGCCGAGAGTCCGCGCGAGCGCTCGGCGTCAAGTGCGAAGTCGATGATCAGAATGGCGTTCTTCTTGACGATGCCGATCAGCAGGAACAGGCCGATCAGGGCGATGATGGAAAGCTCCAGCCGGAAGATCAGCAGCGCCAGCACGGCACCGACCCCGGCCGAGGGCAGCGTGGACAGCACGGTGACCGGATGCACCAGGCTTTCGTACAGCACGCCCAGCACAATGTAGATGACCACGATGGCCAGCACGATCAGCATCGGCTGCTCCTTTTGCGAATCCTGCACCGCCTTCGCGGTGCCCTGGAAGCTGCCGCGCACATTGATCGGCAGGCCGATCTCGGCCTCGGCCTGGCGCACGGCGGACTCGCCGTCCGCCAGCACGCGGCCATCGGCCAGGTTGTACGAAATGGTGGTGGCGAGTTCCGCGTCCTGGTGACTGACCGAGCTGGCGGTGGGCCGCTCGGAAAAACGCGCGATGGCCGACAGCGGGACCATCGTGGTCGGCCTGGTGTTCACCGCCTGTCCGGTGGCCTGGTCGCGCAGCGCCGGGTTGATCACACTGGCAGCTGTCGTCGTGGTCGCCGTGGTCGCCGTGGACGTCGCCGTGGACGTGGTGGAGGCGGCAGCGGTTGCTGTCGACCCTGTCGTGCCGCGCGCCGGCACGTAGAGGTCCTTGAGCGCCTCGGGGCTGCGCATGTACTGCGGCGCCAGCCCCAGCACAACGTGGTACTGGTTCAGCTCGCTGTAGATGGTGGCCACCTGGCGCTGGCCGAATGCGTCGTACAGCGCGTTGTCCACGTCGCGCGAGTTGATGCCCAGCCGCGACGCCGAATCCTTGTCGACTTCCACGTAGCTCTCGACGCCGTTGTCCTCCTGGTCGGTGTCCACATCGGTGAGGGCCGGCTGCCGCTTCATCGCTTCGGCGAGCCGTGTCGCCCACCGGTGCAGGTCGGCAATGTTGTCGCTCTTGAGGGTGTACTGGTAGGTGCTGTTGCTCTGGCGCCCGCCCATGCGCAGGTCCTGCACCGGGTTGAGGAACAGGCTGATGCCGGTAACGCGCGCCAGTTGCGGGCGCAGCCGGGCGATCACGGCCTGGCCGCGTTCGGTTCTTTGCGATGCCGGCTTGAGGTTGACGAACACGAAGCCACCGCCCGCGCGGCTGCCGCCGGTGAAGCCCACCACCGTGTCCACCGCGGGGTCGCTGCGGATGATGTTGACGAGCTGGCGCAACTTGTCCTGCATGGCCTGGAACGAGATGCTCTGGTCGGCGCGCATGCCGCCCTGGATCTGGCCGGTGTCCTGCTGCGGGAAGAAGCCCTTGGGCACCATGACGAAGAGGTAGCCGTTCAGGGCTATCACCAGCACCAGGATCAGCAGCACCAGCCATTGCGCGTGCAGCGCCCAGTCCAGGCTGTGTTCGTAGCCGCGCCGCACGCCCGTGAAAGCGCCTTCCAGCCAGCGCGCCAGCCGCCCGGGTTCGCGCCGTTGCGCATCGGGCTTGAGCAGCCAGGCGCACATCATCGGCGTGGTGGTGAGCGAGATGACCAGCGAGATCATGACGGCGGCCGACAGCGTCACCGCGAACTCGCGGAACAGCCGTCCCACCTGCCCGCCCATGAACAGCAGCGGGATGAACACCGCCACCAGCGACAGGCTGATCGACAGCACGGTGAAGCCGACCTCGCGCGCGCCGAGCAGCGCGGCCTTGAAGCGGTCCATGCCGGCCTCGATGTGGCGGCTGGTGTTTTCCAGCACCACGATCGCGTCGTCCACCACGAAGCCCGTCGCCACCGTGAGCGCCATCAGGCTCAGGTTGTTGAGCGAAAAACCCAGCAGGTACATGACGCCGAAAGTGCCCAGCAACGACACGGCGGTCGCCACCGCCGGAATGATGGTGGCCCGGACGCTGCGCAGGAACGCGCTCACCACCAGCACCACCAGCGTCACCGCGATCAGCAGCGTGACTTCCACCTCGTGCAGCGACGCGCGGATCGAATGGGTGCGATCGGTCGCCACCTGCAGCTTGATGTCCTGCGGCAGCTCAGCCTCCAGCTCGGGCAGCAGCGCGCTCACGCTGTCCACGGTCTCGATGGCGTTGGCGCCGGGCTGCAGCGTGACCAGCACGATCACCGCCGGCTGGCCGTTGAAAAGCCCCAGCGTGTTGATGTTCTCCACGCTGTCGTTGACGGCTGCGACGTCGGCCAGCCGGATCGCTGCGCCGTTGCGCCAGGCCACGACCAGCCCGCGGTAATCGGCGGCAGTCGGCCGGGCCTTGTCGAAGGTTCCGCTGCCAGTGTAGATCTGCAGGCGTTCGCCATTGCCTTCGATGGCGCCCTTGGGCCGGTTGGCGCTGTTGGCCTGCAGGGCGGCCCGGACGTCTTCCATGCTCACGCCATAGCGGTTGAGGGCGAACGGCAGCAGGTCCACGCGCACCGCCGGCAGCGAGCCGCCGCCCAGTTCGACGTCGCCCACGCCGCGCACCTGCGACAGCTTCTGCTGCACGATGTTGGACACGGCGTCGTAGATCTGGCCGGGCGAGCGCGTCGGCGACGTCAGCGCCAGGATCACCACCGGCGCGGCCGACGGGTTGACTTTGCGGTAGGTCGGGTTGCTGCGCAGCGTAGCCGGCAGATCGGCCCGGGCCGCGTTGATGGCGGCCTGCACCTCGCGCGCGGCCGCGTCGATCTGCCGGTTCAGGTCGAACTGCAGGATGATGCGGGTGGACCCGTTGCCGCTGTTCGAAGTGATTTCGTTGACGCCGGCGATCACGCCCAGGCGACGCTCCAGCGGCGTGGCGACGCTGGTGGCCATGGTGTCGGGACTCGCCCCGGGCAGGTTGGCGCTCACGGCGATCACCGGAAAGTCCACCGTCGGCAGCGGCGCCACCGCCAGCATGAAGAACGCAGCGATGCCCGCGAGCGCGATGCCGACGGTCAGCAGCACCGTGGCGACGGGTCGGCGGACGAAGGGTTCGGAGAGGTTCATCTATGACGTCTCGGCCCGTGGCCGGGATGTGCGCCCGGCGGCGCACCTACTTTCTTTTGGATCGCCAAAGGAAAGTAGGCAAAGAAAAGGCGACCCCACTGTCTGTTACCCGGCGCTGCGCGCCGGGCGTCCCTGCGATTGGCCCACCGCGGGGGAAGACGCCCGCAACTCGCTACGCTCAAACACGCGGTCGTCTTTCTCCCCCGCTCCGTGGGCGAATCGCAGGCACAGCCAGAGGGGCGTAAGCCAGGATCGCCTCGCAGGCGCGGGGGAGTTGGCTCCCCCACCCTTCTGGCTGCGCCTGCGGAACATGGCGGTGGCCGGGATAGGTCCGCGCCTGTTTGAGCGTAGCGAGTTTGCGCGGACCCCCGGCTATAGCCATCTGACCGCAGGTTGCCCCGCCGCATAGCGGCGGGGTCGCAGACAGCAGGGTCGCCTTTCTTTTGCTTATTTTTCTTTGGCGAAGCAAAGAAAAGTAAGTCGCCCGCCGGGGCGAGACCCGGCTTGCCGCGCCCGCCGGGCGAAACCCGGCCCGTCATACGGCTGCTCCCTCGACCGCGCCGGGTCGACCACCGCCTGACCGCCGCCGCCACCGCTGGGCGAGGCTGTCGAAGCCGAGATAGATCACCGGCGTGGTGAACAGCGTGAGCATCTGACTGACGATCAGACCGCCGAAGATCGCCAGGCCGAGCGGGCGGCGCAACTCGGCGCCCTCGCCCCAGCCCAGCATCAGCGGCACAGCGGCGAACAGCGCGGCCAGGGTCGTCATCAGGATCGGCCGGAACCGCAGCAGCGCGGCCTGATGGATCGCCTCGCGGGCCGATTTGCCTTCGTTGCGCTCGGCCTCGATCGCGAAGTCGATCATCATGATCGCGTTCTTCTTGACGATGCCGATCAAGAGGATGATGCCGATGATGCCGACCACGCCCAGGCCCTGGCCGGTGATCATCAGCGCCAGCAAGGCCCCGACGCCGGCCGACGGCAGCGTCGACAGGATGGTGAGAGGGTGGATGTAGCTCTCGTACAGCACCCCCAGCACGATGTACACGCACACCACCGCCGCCAGGATCAGCCAGAGCTGATTGGTGAGCGATGCCTCGTAAGCGCCCGACGCGCCGAGGAACGTCATGGTCACGCCCGGCGGCAGCTTGATTTCGTCGGCCGCCGCGCGAATGGTGTCTACCGCCGAGCCCAGGGACTCGCCCGGCGCGGTATCGAAGCCGATGGTGGTCGCCGGGTACTGCGCCACGTGGGTGATCTGCAGCGGCGCGCGGCGCAGGGCGATGTTGGCGATCGACGACAGCGGCACCGCGTCGCCCGATGAGGTGCGCAGCTGCACCATGCCCAGCGTCGCCGGCGTGACGTCGGCATCCGGGCGTGCCTCGAGGATGACCCGGTACTGGTTGGTCTCGGTGAAGATTGTGGAGACGATGCGCTGGCCGAAGGCGCTGTACAGGGCGTCGTCGATGTTGGCAGCCGAGATGTTCAGGCGCGCCGCCGAGTCGCGGTCGATGTCCACGTAGACCGCTGCGCTGGACGCGTCCGCATCGGTCACCACGTTGCGCACCTGCTTGACGGTCTGCAACCTCTGCACAATGCGCGCGGCCGCCTGGGCTACCGTGGCGCTGTCCGCCGCCTCGATCGAGAAGCGGTATTGCGTCGGGCCGCTCTCGGCGTCGATGGTGAGGTCCTGGGTCGGCTGCAGGTACAGGGTGATACCGGCAACCTGCTGGGCGCGCTGTCGCAACCGGTCCATGATGTCCTGCTGGTCGCCGTGGCCCTTCTTCAGGTTGATCAGCATGCGGCCGGTGTGCAGCATGGTGTTGTTGGTCGCGTCCACGCCGACAAAACTGCTGAGCGTTTCGACCTCGGGGTCCTGCATGATGCGGCGCGCCACCTCCTGCTGCAGCTGCGCCATCAGCGGATACGACACCGATTGCGTCGCCTCCACCCGCGCCTGCAACTGGCCGGTGTCCTGGGTCGGGAACAGGCCCTTGGGAATCCAGATGTACAGCAGCACCGTGAGCACCATCGTGGCCAGCGCGACCAGCAGGGTGGCGCGCTCGCGCTCCAGCACCCATTGCAGCGCGACGTCGTAACGCTCGATGACGCGATCGAACCCGCGCTGCATCCTGCCGCCCAAGCCGGTCTCCCCGCCCGGGTGCGCGGTGAGCCAGCGCGCCGACATCATCGGCACCAGGGTCAGCGACACGGCGGCCGAGATCAGGATGGTGATGGCCAGCGTGACGGCGAACTCGCGGAACAGCCGCCCCACCACATCGCCCATGAACAGCAGCGGGATCAGCACCGCGATCAGCGACACCGTCAGCGAAATGATGGTGAAGCCGATCTCGCTCGCACCGCGCATGGCCGCTTCCATCGGCGGCTCGCCGTCCTCGATGTGTCTCGAGATATTTTCAATCATCACGATCGCATCGTCCACCACGAAGCCAGTGGCGATGGTCATGGACATCAGGCTGAGGTTGTTCAGGCTGTAGCCCAGCAGGTACATCGCCCCGCAGGTGCCGATCAGGGAAATGGGCACCGACAGGCTGGCGATCAGCGTCGCGCGCGGGCTGTGCAGGAACGCGAAGATCACCAGCACCACCAGCAGCACGGCCAGGATCAGCTCGATCTGCACATGGTCCACCGAGGACCGGATGCCGGTGGTGCGGTCGCTCAGCACGTCCATGTGCACCGCCGCCGGCAGGCCCGCGGTGAGCTCCGGCAGGCGGGCCTTGATGGCGTCCACGGTGGCGATGACGTTGGCGCCGGGTTGCCGCTGCACGTCCAGGATGATGGCCGGCTTGAGTTGCCCGCCGGTCATGGCCCAGGCGCCGAGCTTGACGTTCTCCGCGCTTTGCACCACCCGCGCCACGTCGGACAGGCGCACCGGCGCGCCGTTGCGAAACGCCACGACGACCTTGCCGTAGTCGGCGGCGGCCATCAGCTGGTCATTGGAGTTGATGGTGTAGGCCCGGGTCGGCCCGTCGATGCTGCCCTTGGCGCTGTTGGCGTTGGCGGCGGTGATCGCCGTGCGGATGCTGTCGAGCCCGAGCCCGTACGAGGCCAGCGTCCGGATGTCGGCCTGCACCCGCACCGCCGGGCGCTGGCCGCCGGACAGCGTGACCAGGCCGACCCCGGTGACCTGGCTGATCTTCAGCGCCAGCCGGGTGTTGACGATGTTCTGCACCTCGGTCAGCGGCAAGGTGTCCGAGGTGATCGCCAGCGTCAGCACCGGCGCGTCGGCCGGGTTGACCTTGGCATAGATCGGCGGCGCCGGCAGGTCGGCCGGCAACAGCGAGGCCCCGGCGTTGATGGCGGCCTGCACCTGCTGCTCGGCCACGTCCAGCGCCAGGCCCAGGTTGAACTGCAAGGTGACGATGGAAACGCCGGCAGCGCTGGTGGAACTCATGCGCGCGAGCCCCGGCATCTGGCCGAACTGCCGCTCCATCGGCGCCGTGACCGTCTGCGCCATCACCTCCGGGCTGCCGCCCGGATACAGGGTCTGCACCTGGATGGTCGGGTAGTCCACCTGCGGCAGCGCCGACAGCGGCAGGAACCGGAAGCCCACGATGCCGGCCAGCACGATGGCCACCATCAGCAGCGAGGTGGCGACCGGCCGCAGGATGAACGGGCGCGAAGGACTCATTGGGCTGCGGTGCGGCGCCGCCGCTCACCTGAAGCGGGCGTCCCAGCCGGGGTGGCGGCCGCTGCTCCACCGACGGGGGCCGATGCAGCGCCATCGGGCCCGCCGCGCCGGCGCCCGCTCGCGGGTCCGCGCGCGCCGGCGGCGCCGGGCGTGTCGCCCGGAAGCACCACCCGCGAGCCGTCGCGCAACCGGTCCGCGCCCTCGGTGATCACGCGCTCGCCCACCTGCAGTCCGCTGGCGATCTGCACCTTGTCGACGGTCGCCTGGCCGCGCCGGACCGGCCGCTGCGCCACGGTGCGGTCCTCCTTGAGCACGAAGACATACTCACCGGCGCTGCCTTGGCGCAGCGCCGACACCGGAACCACCACGGCGTCGCGGATGGTGCGCACATTGAGCTGCACATTGACGAACTGGCTGGGGAACAGCGCCAGCTTGGTGTTGTTGAAGCGGGCCTTGGCGCGCACCGTCCCGGTCTGGGTATCGACCTGGTTGTCCAGTGACGCGAATACGCCGGTGTCCAGCACCACGGTGCGCGTGCGGTCGAGCGCCCTGGCTTCCATGGATGCGCCGGCATTGCGCTGCAGCTCGGGCGCCTGGTCCTGCGGCACGGCGAACTCGACATCGATCGGCGACAGCTGCGTGATCAGCGCCACGCCGTTGGCATCGCTCGTGCTGACCACGTTGCCCACGTCGACCGTGCGCAGCCCGACGCGCCCGGCAACGGGCGCGACGATGCGGGTGTAGCCGAGATTGAGACGGGCCGTGCCCTCGTTGGCCTTGTCGGAGACGACGGTGCCTTCGAGCTGCTTGACCAGCGCGGCCTGGGTGTCCACGTCCTGGCGCGCGATCGAGTCCTGCTGCAGCAGCGTGCGATAGCGCTCCAGGGTCACGCGCGCGGCCTCCAGCTGCGCTTCGTCGCGCATGCGCTGGCCGACGGCCTGCTGCAAGGTCAGCTCGAACTGGCGCGGATCGATAGTGGCCAGCAGGTCGCCCTTGCGCACCATCTGCCCTTCCTTGAACAGCAGCTGCTGCAGCACGCCCGAGACCTGGGGCCGCACCCGCACCGTCGCTTGCGGCGTGACGGTGCCGAGCGCGTCGACGACAATGGGAATGTCGGCGCGCTCGGCCACGGCGATACCGACGGTGGTTGCCGGTCCCCGCGGCGCGGCGGCGCCGGCACGGCTGGCGCCGCCGGGAGCACCTCCGCCTGGACCCGGCCCGGCCACTGCGGGCGCTTCCCTATGGGTCAGTTCCCAGGCCAGCCAGCCCACCCCGCCGACCACGGCAATGGCGATCAGGCTACCCAGCAGGGTTGTGCGGCGGCTGATGCGGCGGCGGGGCGGCTCGGTGTCCGGGATGGGTTCGAGGGAATGGGGCGGCGCCGGTGACTGGGGATCCATCTGTGTCCTTCTGGGGGCGGCGCCCGCCTCGGCAGTTTGCTACGTTCCCCCGCGTCCCCGGAGGTTGACTGTAACGTCCCGGCAGAGCCATCGGCGCGTAACGCAACACAATGTAGGTGGTGTCCTGCGCCCGGGCGGGAACTTTACTGAGGGTTTACCAAGTGCGGTGTCGGAGCCCGAACATCAGGAAGCGGTGCCGGCGCCCGAGCATCAAGAAGTGACGGTAAACCTCAGTGCCCGGTCTCGGTCGGACTGTAGCTGCCGGACAAAATGTAGATGCCGCCCAGGAGCGCCGTGTCGAACTCCACGTAGCGCAGCCGGCGCTCCAGCTTGTCCCAGGGCCGGGCCAGGCTCTCCAGCGCCGTGACCGAATACAGGGCGGCGGCCATCACGAAGCCGTTGGCCGGCCACATCCAGGGCGGCGCCCACTGCAGCCCGGTGGCGACCACGCGCGCGCCGGGCTTGAGATGGGTCAACACGTTCTCGATGGCCGCGTCCTCGCGCAGGATGTCGTGCGTGAAATGGAACAGCGCCGCATCGGCCCGCGTATCGATAGTCGCGGTGGCCGCCGGCGCGCAAACCAGGTCCACGTTGTGCCAGTGCGCCTGGTGCACGCGTGCGCAGGCCTTGGCCATCATCTCGGGACATTGCTCGATGCCGACGATGCGCCCGCTGTCGCCGAGGCGGTCGTGCAGCAGCTGGAAGCTCAAGCCCGTGCCGCAGCCCACATCCAGCACCGTGGCACCGGGTGCCAGCCTCAGCCTGGCGATGGCCTGCTCGCGGATGGGTTCGAAAAGCGCGAGCTCCTGGTCGTAGTACCGGGCGCGCCGGCGGTATTGCGCCAGCGCTGCGGAACGGTCCGGCCCCCGGCGCCTCGCGGGAATCTGCATGGCGGAACTCGCCGCACTATCAGGTGATGACCACCAGGACGCTGCAGGGGGCATGCTCGATCAGCGCGCCCGAAATCGAGCCGCGCCACCAGCGCGCCGCCCAGCTGTCCAGGTGCTTGTGGCCCACCACGATGAGGTTGGCCTCGATCTTGCGCGCGTACTTGGTGATCTCGTCCACGGCTTCGCCTACCAGGACTTCGCCGCGCGCCGCGTAGCCGGCCTCGGACAGGCGGCGCAAGCCGTCGTCCAGCACGGCGCGGTGCTTCTTCTTCTCGCGCTCCTCCAGCTCCATGTCGTAGACACCGCCTTCCAGGCCGACAAAGCTCATGGCGGAGGGCATCACTGCGATAAGGAAGAGCTCGGACTGGCTCCATTGCGCGAGGTCCTGGCAGTCCAGCAATGCTTTCTGGCCGGCGTCGGACCCGTCGTAGGCCAGCAGGATTCGCTTGTACATGAGGCGCACTCCAGGTTGGTGGGTGCCTGCAAGCATAGACGCTGGCGGCAAAGGCCACAACCGGTGCGGCCCCGGGTCGCCTGTTCAGACGCGGCGGCCCGGTTGGCCAACGAAGTCCGCCAGCAGGGCGCGCGGGAATTCCCGGGCTATGCAATCGGCAAGGCCCTCGAAGACGCTGTCCAGAGTCGGCACGCGCGCGCCGAACAGCGCCTGCAGCACGGCGGCGTCCTCGAACAATCCGTGCAGGTAGACGCCCAGGACCTGGCCCTGCTGGCTCTGCCAGGCCAGCCCCTGCGGCAGCACGACCCGTGCGGGAGCCATCGCCGGATGCTGCACGGTGCGCCCGTGATGGATTTCGTAGCCCTGCACGCTCACGCCGGACAGCGCGGCCCAGGGACCGATGATCGTTTCGAAGCGCGCCGCCGTGCGTTTCACGGTCTTTGCCGGCTCGAACGCGGTGACGAGCGGCAACAATCCCAGGCCCGGCCGGTTGCTGTCGATGGCGTGCGGATCGATCAGGGCCTCGCCCAGCATCTGCAGCCCGCCGCAAATGCCGAGCACCGCGCCACCGCGACCCGCATGCTGCGCGATTGCCGCGTCCAGCCCCTGCGCGCGCAGCCACCCCAGATCCGCGCTGGTGTGCTTGGACCCGGGCAGCACGATCCAGTCGGACTGCACCAGATCGGCCGGCGAGCGAGCCCACACAAGGCGCACACCGGGCAGGTTCTTCAGCGGCTGGAATTCGTCGAGGTTGCTGACGCGCGGATAAGCAACGACGGCGACGGTCTTCCTCACCTCGCCGGCGCCGCTGCTGCGGTCGTCGAAGATGCCGTCCTCTTCGGGCAGGCCGTGCTCGCGCCACATCGGCACCGTCGCCACGGTTGGAATGCCGGTGAGGTCTTCCAGCATGCGCGGTCCCGGCGCCAGCAGCGCGCGATCGCCCCGAAACTTGTTGAGCACGAAACCGGCGATGCACTGGCGCTCGCCGGGTTCGAGCAGCGCCCAGGTGCCGTACAGATGCGCGAAGGCGCCGCCTCGATCGATGTCGGCGACGAGCAGGCAGCGCGCCTGCGCGTACTGCGCCACCCGCAGGTTCACGACGTCGCTGGCTCGCAGGTTGATCTCCGCCGGAGAGCCCGCGCCCTCGATCACCACCACGTCGTTCTCGGCACGCAGCTCGTCCAGCGCGTTCGCGATCCGGGGCCAGACCCGCTCGCCGCGGTCGCGCCACGGCACGCGCGAGAGCGCTTCATCGACCTGCCCCAGCAGCACGACCTGGCTGTGGGTGTCGCTTTCGGGCTTGAGCAGGAGCGGGTTCATGCGCACGTCCGGCTCGGTGCCCGCCGCCAGCGCCTGGAAGTACTGGGCACTGCCGATCTCTCCGCCGGCGACAACCCGTGCGTTGTTGCTCATGTTCTGGGCCTTGAAGGGCGCCACCTTGAGGCCCTGGCGCGCATACCACCGGCACAACGCCGTGGCCAGCCAGCTCTTGCCGGCACCGCTGGTGGTGCCCAGCACCATCACGCAGCGTGCGGTCATCGTGGCCCTTGCGGCAGCGGACCGCCGCGAGGGTGAGCCGGCGACTTGGGGTTTGCCATGATCAGGCAGCGCTGAATTCGTTCGGCAGGGCCAACCACTGCCCGGCCAGCGAATGCACGCCGATGCGTCCGTCGAACACCCGCTCCAGCGCCCGGTGCGTGCCGGGGTCCGCGCAGGCGCCCTGGTGCACCACCCGCCCGGCGTCCATGAGCACCATGTCATCGGCGTGCAGCGCCATCGTGATTTCGTGCAGCACGCTCACCGCGGTGCCGCCGCGCTGCACGTGGCGGCGCACGATGCGCAGCCAGTCGGCCTGGTGCGGCGGGTCGAGGTTGGCCAGCGGCTCGTCCATGACCAACAGCGGCGCCTGCACCGCCAGCGCCCGCGCCAGCAGCACCCGCTGGCGCTCGCCGCCCGACAGGCTGCCCAGGGTGCGGCCGCGCCATTCCCAGCATTGGGTTTCGCGCATGGCGTCTTCCACGGCCGAGCGGTCCTGCCCACTGGACGGACCGAGCCAGGACTGATGCGGCAAACGCCCCAGCATCACGACATCCTGGGCCATCAGGTCTTGCGCCCCACCCTCGCTCTGCCCCAGCCACGCCAGCAGGCGGCCGCGCTCGCGCGGTGTCCAGTCTCCTGCCGCGCGTCCGGCGATCCAGGCCTCGCCGCGGCAGGGCAGCAGGTGCGCCAGCGCCTTCAGCAGCGTTGTCTTGCCGGCGCCATTGGGACCGACGATCGCAGTCCAGCGGCCCGCCGGCAGGGACAGCGTGATGCCATGCAGCACCTCCGCGCCGCCCAGCGCGACCCTCAGCCCGGCGGCGGCCAGCGCCGGCTCGCTCACAGCGGCCTCCGGTGCATGAGCCAAAGCAGGTAGCCGCCGCCGAGCACAGCCGTGAGCACGCCCACGGGCAATTCCTGCGGCGCCAGCAGCCAGCGCGCGAGCACGTCCGCCGCCAGCAGCAACACGCCGCCCGCGAGCGCGGCGAGCGGCAACAGCCAGCGATAGGTCGGCTTGACGGCGGCACGCACGATGTGCGGCGCGACCAGACCAATGAAGGCGATGAGCCCGACCTGGGCCACCGCAGCGCCCGTCGCCAGGGCCATGACCGCGATCAGGACAGCGCGTGCCGGCCCGAGGGCGATGCCCAGGCTGGCCGCGGTGGTCTCGCCCAGCGAAAGTGCATCCAGGGCCCGGCTGAAGGCCATCGCGACCAACAGGCCCGCTGCGAACACAGCCGCCAGCAGGGCCACAGCGGACCAGCCCAGAAAGCCGGTGGTGCCCAGCAGAAAGGACTGCATCGCACGCATCACATCGGGCACCCAGAACATCACCAGGGCCGACAAGGCGCCGAACACCATGCCGACGATCACGCCGGCCAGCAACAGGCGCAGCGTGTGCTGCACGCCTTTGGCCAGCGCGAGCGTGACCAGCACCGCGACCACCGCGCCGACGAAACCCGCGCCGGTCAGACCCAGCCGGGCCAGCCAGCCCGATGCGGCGATCGGCGAGACACCGATCAGCACCAGCAACAGGGCAACGCCCAACGCGGCCCCGGTGGCGCTGCCCAGCAAATAGGGATCGGCCAGCGGATTGCGAAACAGGCCCTGCGCCACCGCGCCGGCCAGCCCCAGCAGCGCACCGGCCAGCCATGCGCCCAGGGTGCGCGGTAAGCGGATGTCCCACAGGATCGCGGCCGCAGCGTCTCCCCCATGGCCCCACAGCGGCTCCCACCCCATGCTGCCCACGGCGGCGCCGGCGGCGCACAGCACGGCGGTCGCGGCCAGCAGCAGCAGGCACAGGGGCGCGGGCGCATGAACGCGGTGAGCGCTCACGGTGCGCGGCCGTTCGCCGGCTGTTGCAGGCATCGCGCCATGATCTGGGCGGCCTCGGCGAGGCGCGGGCCCGGACGCACCACCACGTCCGCCTGCGCCGGCGTGAGCGCGCAAACGCGGCCGTCGCGCACCGCGCGGATGCGGCGCCAGCCCGGGCGGCGATCCACCGGCTGCGCGCTGCTGTAGGAAAGCATGATGACCTGCGGGTCGGCGCGAACCACGAATTCAGGATTGAGTTTGGGCACGCTGCCCAGCGTCGCCGGCACGATGTTGGTGGCGCCTATGCGGGACAGCAATTCGCCGATGTGGGACGACGCGCTGGCCGCGTAGGGACCGCTGCCGACTTCGAAGTAGACCGTGGTGCCCCGCAGTGACGCGGGCAGGTCGCGCGCAGCCTGGGCTATGCCCGCGTCGATCCGCGACCACAGTGCTGCCGCGCCGTGCACCTCCAGCACCCGGGCGACCTGATGCAAGCTCCTTTGCACATCGGCGAGGGTCTTGAGCTCAACGCCGAAGACCGGGATCCCCAGGCTTTCCAGCCGGCCGATCGCCCGCGAAGTAGCCGACAGCAGCACCAGGTCGGGCTTGAGCGCCACGATCCTTTCGATGTTGGCGTCTTCCACCCCGCCGACACGCGGCAGCCGCTGCACCGACAGCGGCCAGTCGGCATAGTCGTCGACCCCGACCATGCGATCACAGGCGCCCAGCTCGCACACCGCCTCGGCCAATGACGGCAGCATGGTGATGATGCGCTGCGGCGCCCGTGTCAGGTTTACCGCGACGCCGCGGTCGTCGACCACCTGGATGGCCTGCACGGTCCCCGCCAGCGCAAGCAGCAACAGGACCAGCCAGGCCCTCAGCCAGGGGGAAAGGCTGGAAGAAGCCCGCGGTTCACCCATGGGCTCTGCTCCAGTCCAGGATGATCCGGTGCAGCTGCTCGACACCGTCGGTCAGCGCCGCCGGACCCGGCTGCAGGATGTCCGCCGACTTGATCTCGAACAGCTGGCCCTCCCGCACTGCGGTGACGGCCTCCCACCCGGGGCGCGCCGCCACGTTCGCCGCCCTGAATTTCTTGCCGCACCAGGAGCCGATGATGATGTCGGGATTGCGCCGCACGATCTCGGCCCCGTCGCCGATGATGCGGTCCTTGCCCAGCGACTGCAGCGCCAGCTCGGGAAAGCAATCGTCGCCACCGGCGATGGCGACCAGCTCCGACACCCAGCGGATGGCGCTGATATGCGGCTCGTCCCATTCCTCGAAGAACACCTTGGGCCGGCGCGGCAACGTCCTGGCGCCCGCCTGGATCGCCAGCAGCCGCGCCCGGATGCGCTCCAGCAGGACCATGCCGCGCGCCTCCTGGCCCACCATCGCTGCCACCTGATAGAGCATGGAGAAGATCTCCTCCACGCTGCGCTGGTTGAAGACCGTCACCTGCACGCCATGCCGGATCAGCTGTGCCGCGATGTCGGCCTGCAGGTCGGAAAACCCGAACACGCAGTCAGGCTGAAGCTCGAGAATCTTGTCGATCTTCGCGGAGAGAAAGGCGCTGACCTTGGGTTTTTCCTCGCGGGCGCGGCGCGGCCGCACCGTGTAGCCGGAGATGCCGACGATGCGCGCTTGCTCCCCCAGGAGGTACAGCCACTCGGTTGTCTCCTCGGTGAGGCAGACAATGCGCTGGGGCCCGCGGGGCATGCCGATGGTGATCGGGTTCATGGTCCGCTCATATTTTCGGCTGCCAGCTGACGCCCACGAAGGCGCCGCGGCCCGGTTGCCGATAGCCGTACACGGTCTCGTAGTCGCGGTCGAACAGGTTCTCGATGCGGCCGAACAGCTTGACCTCCCGTGAGACGGCATAGCTGGCCGTCAGGTCGAGCACCGCGTAGCTCGCGAGGGTCTTGCCGGCATCCGGCCGCGTGCCGCTGTAGCGTGCGTTGCCGCCGAGCTGCCAGGCGCCGATGTCACGGGTGAGCGACAGGTGCGCCAGCATGGCCGCACGCCGCGCGAGCCGCGTGTTCGTGTCCAGGTCGACCGGGTCCTGGCCGGTCAGGCCCGCGTGCACGCCGGTGTCCCCGATCCGTCCGGCATAGATCAGCTCCAGGCCCCGGTTGCGCGCGTGCCCGATGTTGATGCGGTTGAACGAGGCGTCGTTGCCGATCAGGTCGGTGTAACGGTTCTCGAACAGGGTGGCGCGCAATTCCTGCCCGTCCGCGGCGTACTGCACGCCGAGCTCGGTGGACTTCAAGTGCTCCGGGCGCAAGGCCGGGTTCCCGCCGAACGGGTAGTACAGATCGTTGAACGTGGGCGCGTTGAAGCCGGTCGAAGCCGTCGCGCTCAGGCGCCAGGCTTCGTTCAGGCGATAGCCGTACCCCGCCAGCCAGGTGGAGGCGGACCCGAAATCGCTGTAGCGGTCCTGGCGCAGGTTCAACTGCACCTGATGCGGCCCGAAGTCCGCCGCGTAGCCCAGGCGCGCGCTGTCCTGGTTGCGCGACGACTGGTTGTATACCGTGTCGCTGCTCAGGCTCTGGCGCGTGTGTTCCAGCCCGGCCGTGACCCGCTGGGCGGTAGTGGCCTGCCATTCCAGGCCGAGCTGCCCGCCGGTGGCCCGCGAGTTGACGAAGAACGGGTACGCGGTGACCTGGGCGTCGAGGTTGTCGCTCGCGCTGGTCAGCGCGGCGTTCAGTCGCAGGGTCGTGCCGAGCTTGAAGCGCCCTTCGAGCACGGCGCCGCGCTCCGAAAAACGCGATTCATCGGGCTGCGTGGCCGGCCCGAACTGGCTGTCGTATTGCGTGGTGCCGTGCGCCTCGCGCAGCCGCAGGCCCAGGGTGTTCTCGCCACCCAGCTCCTGCGTCAGCGCGAACGAGCCCGAGCGGCGCCTGTAGCCGTCGCGGTCCGGATTGGTGCCCGGCAGCTCGTCCTGCTTGGTCGCGTTGAACCCCTTGTCATTGAGCGACTCAACCGATGCGCGCAGCCGGGTGCCCGAGTCCAGCCGCACGCCCGCGCTGGCACTCAGCTGCGCCAGGCCGCGCGAGCCTGCCTGCACGGTGACGCTGGCCTGCGGCGTGCGGCCGGCCTGGCGGGTGAAGATCTGGATCACGCCGCCCAGGGCGGCGCTGCCGTAGAGGCTCGAGACGTTGCCGCGCACGATCTCGATGCGCTCGACGTCGGCCAGCGGCAGCTGCTCCAGGGCCGCCGTGCCGAAGTTCAGGTTGTTGACCGGCACGCCATCGATCAGCACCAGGGTGTGGCGTGATTCGGCGCCGCGGATGAAGGTGCTGGACACGGTGCCTTGTCCGCCGTTCTGCGCGATCTCCAGGCCGGCGACCTGCCGCAGGAGCGTCGGCAAGTCCGGCGTCTGCGCACGTTCGATGTCGGCCCGGGTGATCAACGTCGTGGCGGGCAGCGCATCCTGCACGCGCTGCTCGGTCAGGTTGGCCGAGACGACCACTTCCGGCAAGGGGGTTTGTGCGAAAGCGCACGGAAAAGCGGCGGCGAGCGCCAGCGGCAGTGCGGCCGCGCGCGGAGAGAGCAAAAAAGAGTTCATGTGGGATCGGAAACGTTTCAATACCCGGACCAGCTTCCCCGCCAGTACAGTGGGCGTCACGGCTGCGCGCCTTTTGGACGTGCAACCACCGTGTTGGCCGGTATCCGGGCTGGCGGGTCGTTCCCATCGCCTTCCCAGGCGCGCTGTTCAGACGCGCCCAGTGGCTTCACTGATGGGGCGGAATTTCCGGGGAAATTCATCCGCTTACCGTTGCGGGGGCAGCGCAGGTTGGCTTGTGCCGTGTGAAACGGCTCGGCGCCCTGCTTCCCGTTGAACTGCGGCATGCGAACCACACCGCGAGCACCAACCCTTTGATTTTACGGTTGAAACCTGTCACAAAACCCTACAATCCGCCTCGTATGCCCAGTGCCTCCCAAATCGACCAGATTGCGGAACGCGTAGAGCGCCTGCTCGTTCGTTACGAGGAGCTGCAGCGCACCAATGCGCTCCTCGCCCAGCAGGTCGAGGCGCTCACCCAGGAACGCGACTCGCTGAAGTCGCGCCTCGCGGCGGCCCGCGCCCGCGTCGATGCGCTGCTGGAGCGCCTGCCCGAGATCAAGGCCGCATGACCACGATGAAGCAGCTGGAAGTTCAGATCATGGGCCAGAGCTACCTGCTCGGATGTCCCGAGGGCGGCGAGCAGCGCATGCTGGAAGCGGTCGAGAAGGTCGACTACGCCATGTGCAAGATCCGCGACGCCGGCAAGGTGAAGGCGCGCGACCGCATCGCCGTGCTGGCCGCGCTGAACCTGGCTTTCGACGTGGCCGAGCGAAGCGTGACGCGCGCGCCGGCACCGGCCCACTTCGCAACAGCCGATCTCACGGCCAAGAACGGCAATGGCAACGGCCATGCCCCGGCTGCCGATCCACGGCTGGCCGGCCTGCTGCAAAAGCTCGACCGCGCGCTGAGCAACGACGGCCGGCTGCTCTGAGTTTTCTTGGCACGGGCCGGCCGAGACGCGTTCGCGATCATTGCCGGGCCAATGCCCTTTTTTTCCTTGTCAAGCCGCGCAATCTTTTATTGACTTGTGGCAGCGCGGGTCATTCAGCCCACGGGCTGCGGCAAGCCCCTACAATGGAAACCGTCTGCAGTGCAGCCGGGCTTTATATTTCCTTGAACCAATGCTCTTTGAGCCCGGGCCTGGAACATCTCTTGGCGAGCGTGATCGTCTCGCGTCAGATGAACCCAACGCCAAGCTGACCTAGCCCACCTGAACCCCGGTTCAGGATGCCGGTCCGGTGGCACTGCAGACACCTTTTCTGGCCGACCCTGCGCCCGGCGCGGGGCTTGGCTTGCTCCCCCAGTTCCGACGGCGGTCCTTTCGCTGGCCAGCATCAGCACCGCCCCGCTGGGAGCGCGGACCGCCCACGGGATGTACATCACCCCCTTGAAGAAGCTGTTTGCCGTGCTCCTCCCTCTGCTCGCGGCATACTTGCTGCTGCGCTGAGGGACAGGCGGCACGCTCAATCAAAGAACGAGGCGGATCAAATGAAAATCGCATTCATCGGACAGCAGGAGTTCGGCAAGGCCGCGCTCCAGGCCTTCATCGCCCGCGGCGACGAAGTGGCGGGCGTGTTCTGCATGCCCGAAAAACCCGGCGCCAGGCCGGACACCCTGCGCGAGGCGGCCCAGGCGCTGGGCCTGCCGCTGTTCCAGTTCGAGAGCTTGCGCAGCAGCGCGGCCGAGCACGCGATGCGCGAACTCGGCGCCGACCTCGGCGTCATGGCCTATGTGCTGCAGTTCGTACCCCAGCACTTTGTCAATATTCCGCGCCACGGCACCATCCAGTTCCACCCCTCGTTGTTGCCGCGGCATCGCGGGCCCTCCTCCATCAACTGGCCGATCGCGCTCGGGGAAACCGAAACCGGCATCAGCATCTTCAGGCCCATCGACGGCCTGGACGAAGGCCCGGTGATCCTGCAGAAGTCGTGCCCCATCGCACCTGACGAAACGCTGGGCGAGCTTTATTTCAACAAGCTGTTTCCCATGGGCGTCGCGGCGCTGCTGGAAGCCGCTGACCTGGTGTGCGCGGGGCGCTACGAAGAGCGCCGGCAGGACGAGTCGCAGGCGAGCTACGAGGGCTGGTTCCACGAGGAAGAGTCGCGCATCAACTGGGCCGGCCACGTGGACCAGGTCTACAACCTGATCCGCGCCTGCAACCCGGCCCCCGGCGCCTGGACCGTGCTGGAGGGCACGCGCACCTGGATCTACGACTGCCGCAAGCTCCCGGTGGGGAAGTTTTCCGAGGTCCGCGGCAAACCCGGCGAGATCGCGCGGGTCACACCCACGGCCATCCTGATCAATTCGCAGGGCGGGCAGATCGAAGTGCTGAAACTGCGGCCCGAAGGCGGCAAGAAGATGGGCGCGGGCGACTTCGCGCGCGAACGCGGGCTGGCTATTTCCGCGTCTTAGCCCGCACGCCGATCGCCTGCTCGATCAGCGCCGCCCCCTCGTTGATCAGGAAGCCCTTGAAGGCCTGCGCCACGGGCGGCAGGCGCTTGTTCTTGCGGTGCACGACGTACCAGTTGAGGATCAAAGGAAATCCCTGCACATCCAGTATCGTGAGGCTGCCGGCCTGCAACTCGCGGCTGATGGTGTGGGTGGACAGGAAGCTCACGCCCATGCCGGCCATCACGGCCTGCTTGATGGTCTCGGTGCTCTTGATTTCCATCGCGATGTTGAGCTGCGCCAGATGCGCGCCAAACCCCTGCTCCATCGAATCTCTGGTGTCGGAGCCTGTTTCGCGCACCACGAAGGGCTCGCGCGCCAGCCGCGAGATCGGAATGCGCTTCTTGCCCGCGAGCGGATGGCCCGGTGCCGCCACCATGACATAGGGGTGGGGGGCGAACGGCTCGTTCACGGTGTCCATGTCCAGCGGCGGGCGTCCCATGATCGCCAGGTCGGTCCGGTTGTCGGTGAGTTGCTGCAGCAGCTCCTCGCGGTTGCAGACGCCGAAGTTGAGTGTCACGCCGGAATGACGCCGCGCGAAATCCACCAGCAGCCGTGGAAAGAAGTAGTCGCCGGCGCTGATCACCGTCACATTCAACTTGCCGCCCGAGACGCCCTTGAACTGGGCCATGGCGAGTTCGATCTCCTGGAACTGCTGGATGATGACCCGGCCCGAGTGGAGCATCTCGTGGCCGGCCGGCGTGAGGTGGATTTTCTTGCCGAGTTGCTCGAACAGCGGCAGGCCGGCGTGCTCCTCGAGCTTCTTGACCTGGGTCGACACCGCCGGCTGCGTCAGGTGCAGCTCTTCGGCGGCGCGCGAGAAACTCAGGTTGCGCGCCACGGCCTCGAACACCTTGAGCTGGCGCAGGGTTGCGTTCTTCATCAGGGTACTCCCAATCCATAACCTACAGATGATGAATAGTATAAAAAACTTTAACTATCATTAATCATCCGTTCTTTCTACATTTGCTTCCAGGCCGGTCGCAAAGCACCGGCAAGCCACCCGAAAAGCACGACCTGGATCAAGGAGAGCGCGATGTCCAAAACCCTGCATGAACTCGTCACGGACGACCCGACGACCGACGCGCATCGCCATGCGTACAACGCGGCTTTCGACGAACTGGGCCTGAACTGGCACTGGGACGCGGCCACCTATGCCTGGGTCCGCTCACGCGGCCGGGACGGCCTGCGCACCTATCTGGAGCGCGAGCACGCCCACCTGTTGCGCGCTTATGAGGCCGACTTCCTGGTCAATGCCATCGAGTCGGCCAAGGCGCGCTGCCAGGCCGGCGTTGCCGCCCACCACTCTGTTGCAGCGACTCGCGCGGCCAGGAACGGCGGCGCGTTCGCACACTCGGCAGCTTGATCGGCACACGGCATGAAGGTTGCATGTCCGCAGCCTTGGAGACAGCCCCTGCCGGAGAGGGAAAAGCCGGAGCCACGGGTTTACCCCTATCAGCAACGCCAAACACAGTTTTTTAACTTCAGGAAAGAACCACCATGTCCAATGCCACTTACTCCTCCCGAACGCTCCGCTACCCGGACACGTCGACCCTCGGCAAGTTCCTGAGCGAATTGTGGGCGGCCACGCCGCTCTGCATCTTCCTCACCGGGATCAAGGAAGCGTTGCGCCAGCAACAGCAGCGCTGACAGCCTGGCGCGGGCACCAGAGCTTCGGTTCTGGTGCCAGCTGCGAACGGCGCAGTCAAGCGCATCGAAGTCGATCGCTTCCGACGTGCGAGGCGACATCTCATGAACGGGATCACCCGCAAATTCAACTGCTGCGAGTGAGCTGACATCAACCCATCAGCGGCCTTGGCCCAGTCAGCCTGGTCGAATCGTGGCGGACCATAGCGCGAAGAGTCGCGCTATGGTTCAGCACGTCCCGTTGGGGATAACCCGAATTAATGACCGCGGTCAAGTGCGCTTTGCGCTCTGTGGTTGCAGACTCCCGCCGGTTCCCGTGCAAGAAGTTCGCTTCACGCGCGCGGGGCTTGGGCTTATGTATTCGCAAGACACCAGAACGCCAGGAGACCTTGATGTCGAAGTCAGTTGAAGCAACCGCACCAATCAACGCGGGGACCAACCCCGCCGCTGCTCATGGACCCGGCTTCCGCTGGGGCCAACTCGTCATGGGCATTGCCTGCATGGCGATGATCGCCAACCTGCAGTACGGCTGGACCCTGTTCGTGAATCCGATCGAAGCGAAGCACCACTGGGGACTGTCGGCGATCCAGCTGTCGTTCTCGATCTTCGTGGTCGTCGAAACCTGGCTCGTGCCGATTGAAGGGTGGCTGGTCGACAAGTTCGGTCCGCGTCCCGTCATTGCGGGCGGTGCCATCCTCGCCGGTATCGGATGGGTCGTCAATTCGTACGCGACGACGCTGCCGGAGCTCTACGCTGCCGCGGTGATCTCGGGTGTGGGCGCCGGCTGCGTGTACGGGACCTGCGTCGGCAATGCGCTGAAGTGGTTTCCGGACAAGCGCGGTCTGGCCGCCGGAGCGACCGCAGCCGGGTTCGGCGCCGGCGCCGCTCTCACGGTGATCCCGATCGCCAACATGATCCAGACCTCGGGCTACGAGCACACCTTCTTCTTCTTCGGCATTTTCCAGGGCGTCTTGATTTTCATCATCGCCATGTTCATGGTGAAGCCGTTCGTTCAGAAAGGCATCGTCGCGTCGCCGCGCCTGGTGATGAGCAAGGTCGACTACTCGGTACCGCAGATGTTGCGCTCGCCGGTCTTCTGGCTCACCTATGCGCTGTTCGTCGCCGTGGCGGCCGGCGGCCTGATGGCCACTGCGCAGATCGGCCCGATCGCCAAGGACTACGGCCTGGCCAAACTGCCGATGAGCATGCTGGGCCTCACCCTGCCGCTGCTGACGATGACCCTGGCTATCGACAACCTCGCCAATGGCTTCACGCGGCCGCTGTGCGGTTTTCTGTCCGACCGCATCGGTCGCGAGAACACGATGCTGATCGTCTTCGTGGGCGAAGGCCTGGCCTTGCTGGGCCTGATGAAGTTCGGCCACGACCCGATTCTCTTCATGACCTTCGCAGCGCTGGTGTTCCTGTGCTGGGGTGAAATCTTCTCGATCTTCCCGGCATTGGTCGCCGACACCTTCGGCGTGAAGAACGCTGCAGCGAACGCAGGCACCATGTACACGGCCAAGGGCACGGCTTCACTCCTGGTGCCGCTGACCTCGGTGATCTCGGCAGGCGGCAACTGGGACCGCGTCTTCATCTTCGCCGCGACGATCTCGATTATTGCCGGCATCCTGGCGAAGGTGGTGCTGGCGCCGATGAGAAGGCGCTCCATTGCCGAGGCCAACGCGCGCGGCACGCCCATGGCCTGATCTCGGCAGACAGGGCTCGCGGCCCGCCCCTGCCCTTCGTGGCAGCGGCGGGCCGCTGTCCTTTCAGATCTTGCCGCGCTGCTTCAGGCGGCTCAGCGTCTCTGCCGACAGGTTCAGGTACGACGCCAGTTCCTTCTTCGGAATGCGGTCGAACAGCTCGGGGTGCTTGCGCAGGAAGCGCTTGACGCGGCCCGGCGCATCCAGCAGGTGCAGCGTGATGGTGTGCGCCATGATTTCGCTCATCTCCTTCATGACGGCGTATTCGAAGGAGTGCTTGACGTCCTGATGCCGTTCGAGGAACTTGACCCACTCGGGCATGGACAGTTTGGCCACTCTGGCCTTGGTGACGCAGACGATGCTGTAGGGGGTGCGGGTGCCCAGGCGCCACGCGGCGTAGCTGGTTTCCATGTCGCGCTCATCGGTAAAACGCAGGATCATCTCCTTGGCTTCCCGATTGCTCACCACCCGCTTGAGGATGCCGTCCAGGATGAAGTACTGCTCCATCTCGTACACGCCCTGGTTGAGCAGGTAATCGGCTTTCTGGCAGTCGACGATCATCAGATGCGGCTCGAGCTCCGCGCTCTGCTCGGCCGTCATGTCCTTCAGTACCGTGTTCTGCCGCAACTGGACACGAATCACGTTCTTGTCGGGATGGGCTTCTACCGGAGAGACGGATGCGGTGGGCTTGGACATGACTCGGGGGACGTTCTCGATCGCATGGAGCGGATGCATCGTCCAGCCACCAACGCGAACACTGCGGCCCCGATACTCCGAAAATTGATCGCGGTCAACGGCGAAATATGACCCGGGTTCCTATGATACCGCGACCGTGCAAATGACTCCCAAATGCACACCCGCGCCAGCCGTCACGAACGGCCCGCATTCCGAATCGATTCACCAGGAGCATTCATGTCAGCAGTATCAGAAAAGGCAGCGCCCACGACGGGCGAGGCCACGGAAACGATCGACGGGTTTCACCTTCTCATCGATGCACTGAAGCTCAACGACATCGACACGATCTTCGCCCTCCCCGGCATCCCCATCACCGACTTCACGCGCATGGCCCAGGCCGAAGGCATCCGCATGGTCACGTTCCGCCATGAGCAGCACGCCGGCAATGCCGCCGCCGCGGCCGGCTTCCTGACGAAAAAGCCCGGCATCTGCATGACGGTGTCGGCGCCCGGCTTCCTCAACGGCCTCACGGCATTGGCCAACGCCACGACCAACTGCTTCCCGATGATCCTGATCAGCGGCTCGAGCGAGCGCGAGATCGTCGACCTGCAGCAGGGCGACTATGAGGAAATGGACCAGCTTGCGATCGCCAAGCCGCTGTGCAAGGCGGCGTTCCGTGTGCTGCACGCCGAGGACATCGGCGTCGGGATCGCCCGCGCCATCCGCTCGGCGCTGTCCGGCCGCCCCGGCGGCGTGTACCTGGACCTGCCGGCCAAGCTGTTCGCGCAGACCATGGACGCCGCCGCCGGTAAGAAGTCGCTGATCAGGGTCGTCGACCCGGCGCCGGCTCAGATCCCCGCGCCGGACGCCGTGAAGCGCGCGGTCGACCTGCTCAAGGGCGCGAAGAAGCCGTTGATTCTGCTCGGCAAAGGCGCCGCCTACGCGCAGGCCGATGCGCAAATCCGCGCGCTGGTCGAACAAAGCGGTATCCCCTACCTGCCGATGTCCATGGCCAAGGGCCTGCTGCCCGACACGCACCCACAGTGCGCCTCCGCTGCGCGCTCCTTCGTGCTGCCGGAAGCCGACGTGGTGGTGCTGATCGGCGCGCGGCTGAACTGGCTGCTCTCGCACGGCAAGGGCAAGACCTGGGGTGGCAGCGGCGCCAAGGCGGCCGGCGGCCAGCAGTTCATCCAGATCGACATCTCGCCCACCGAGGCCGACAGCAATGTGCCCACGGCCGCGCCGCTGGTCGGCGACGTCGGCTCGTGCGTTTCCGCGTTGCTGGCCGGCATGGGCTCCGGCTGGGCCAAGCCGCCGGCGGAATGGACCGCGGCGATCGCCGAGCGCAAGGACAAGAACCTGACCAAGATGGCCGAGATGCTGGGCAAGAACCCGGCGCCGATGAACTTCCACAGCGCGCTGAACGTGATCCGCGACGCGATCAAGGCCCGTCCGGACGCCATCCTGGTGAACGAAGGCGCCAACACGCTGGACTTCACGCGCAGCATTGTCGACATGTACCAGCCGCGCAAGCGCCTGGACGTCGGCACCTGGGGCATCATGGGCATCGGCATGGGCTTTGCCGTCGCCGCCGCGGTCGTCACCGGCAAGCCGGTGATCGCCATCGAGGGCGACAGCGCCTTCGGTTTCAGCGGCATGGAAGTCGAGACGATCTGCCGCTACAACCTCCCGGTGTGCGTGATCGTCTTCAACAACAACGGCGTCTACAAGGGCACCGACGTGAACCCGCGCGGCGGCGACATGGCGCCCACCCAGTTCGTCAAGGGCGCCCGCTACGAGATGATGATGCAGGCCTTTGGCGGCGTGGGTGTGAAGGCCACCACACCGGCCGAACTGGCCAAGGCCCTGGATGAGGCCGTGGCGTCCGGCAAGCCGACTCTGATCAACGCGATCATCGACGAAACCGCCGGCACCGAAAGCGGCCGGATCACCAGCCTGAACCCCAGCGCGGCGAAGAAGAAGTAAGCCCCGCATGGCCCTGACGGCATAGCCCCAGCAACCAACATAGTTATCCAGGAAGTTCCTCATGAGCAAAGCATTAGACGGCGTCCGCATCCTTGATTTCACCCATGTCCAGTCCGGGCCCACCTGCACCCAGCTGCTGGCCTGGATGGGCGCCGACGTGATCAAGGTCGAGAAGGCCGGCGAAGGCGACATCACGCGCGGGCAACTGCGCGACATCCCCGATGTGGACAGCCTCTACTTCACGATGCTGAACCACAACAAGCGCTCGATCACGCTGGACACCAAGAACAAGCTGGGCAAGGAAGTCCTGGTCAAGCTGATCAAGGAGTGCGACGTGCTGGTGGAGAACTTCGCGCCCGGCGCGCTCGACCGCATGGGCTTCACGTGGGAGCGCATCCAGGAAATCAATCCGCGCATGGTCGTCGCCTCGGTCAAGGGTTTCGGCCCCGGCCCTTACGAGGACTGCAAGGTGTACGAGAACGTCGCGCAATGCGCCGGCGGGGCGGCATCGACGACCGGCTTCGATGACGGCCCCCCGATGGTCACGGGTGCGCAGATCGGCGACAGCGGCACCGGCCTGCATCTGGCCCTGGGCATCGTCGCCGCGCTCTACCAGCGCAACACCACGGGGCGCGGGCAGAAGGTGCTTGCCGCGATGCAGGACGGCGTGCTCAATCTGTGCCGCGTCAAGCTGCGCGATCAGCAGCGCCTGGAGCGCACCGGCGTGATGAAGGAATATCCGCAATATCCGGACGGCAAGTTCGGCGACGCCGTGCCGCGTGCCGGCAATGCCTCCGGTGGCGGCCAGCCCGGCTGGATCCTGAAATGCAAGGGCTGGGAGACCGACCCCAACGCGTACATCTACTTCATCATGCAGGCCCCGGTCTGGGGTGCGATCTGCAAGGTGATCGGCAAGGAAGGGTGGATCACCGATCCCGAATACGCCAAGCCCGCGGCGCGCCTGCCCAAGCTCATGGCGATCTTCGGCACGATCGAGGAGTGGACCAAGACCAAGGGCAAGTTCGAGGCGATGGCCATCCTGAACGAGTTCGACATCCCCTGCGGCCCCATCCTCTCGATGAAGGAAATCGCCCACGAGCCGTCGCTGCGCGCGACGGGAACCATCGTCGAGGTCGATCACCCGACGCGCGGCAAATACCTCTCGGTCGGCAACCCGATCAAGATGTCGGACAGCATCACCGAAGTCACGCGCTCGCCCCTGCTGGGTGAGCACACGGAGGAAGTGCTGGAAATGCTCGGCTACAGCCGTGAACAGGTTGCGCAACTGCGCACCGAAAAAGTAATCTGAGGCGAAACGTGGCGCTGTCGCGCCGCGGACTTCTCAACAAGGTTAAAACGTGGCGCCAAAGCGCCACGCACTTCAAATTTCTCAAGGAACCAACATGGCTGACAACTTCCAAGGCGACAAGAACAAGGTCCGGCAGATCCTGGACGCGGTCAAGAAGGCCGGGCGCGATTCGCTGACGGCCCCCGAGGGCAAGCTGGTGTGCGACGCCTATGGCATTTCGGTGCCGAAGGAAGGCGTCGTTTCCAGCGCGGCCGAGGCGCAGAAGCTGGCGGCGTCCATGGGATTCCCGGTCGTCATGAAGATCGTGTCGCCGGACATCCTGCACAAGACCGAGGCCGGCGGCGTGCTGGTCGGCGTAAAAAGCGCTGAAGAAGCCGCCAAGGGTTACGACACCATCATCGCGAACGCGAAGAAATACAAGTCCGACGCCCACATCATGGGCGTGCAGATCCAGCAGATGATCAAGGGCGGCCAGGAAGTGATCGTCGGCGCCGTGACCGACGGCAGCTTCGGCAAGCTGGTGGCCTTCGGCCTGGGCGGCGTGCTGGTGGAAGTGCTCAAGGACATCACCTTCCGGCTGGCACCGGCAACCAAGGAAGACGCCCTCTCGATGCTCGACGGCATCCAGGCCGCCGAAATGCTCAAGGGCGTGCGCGGCAGCGATCCGGTGAGTCGCGAAGCGCTGTCCAGCCTGATCGTGCGCGTCAGCCAGCTGGTGAGCGACTTCCCGGAAATCTCCGAGATGGACCTGAACCCGGTGTTCGCCAGCAAGGACGGCGCGATCGCCGCCGACGTGCGCATCGTGCTCGATTTCGCCGCCAAGGCCCCGCGCTACCGCCCGCCGGAAGACCAGGTCCTGGCTTCGATGAAGCGCATCATGCAGCCGGCATCGCTGGCGGTGATCGGCGCCTCGGCCGAAGACGGCAAGATCGGCAACTCGGTGATGAAGAACCTCATCAACGGCGGCTACAAGGGCAAGATCTATCCGATCCACCCCAAGGCCACCGAGATCATGGGCTACCAGGCCTACAAGAGCGTGAAAGACGTGCCGGGCACCATCGACACCGCCGTCTTCGCCATTCCGGCCAAGCTGGTCGCCGGTGCCCTGGTCGAATGCGGCGAGAAGAAGATCGCCGGCGCCGTGCTGATCCCTTCCGGGTTTGCCGAAACCGGCAACATGGACGGCCAGCAGGAGCTGGTCGAGATCGGCCGCAAGTACAACATCCGGCTGATGGGCCCGAACATCTACGGCTTCTACTACACGCCGGCCAACCTCTGCGCCACCTTCTGCACGGCCTATGACGTCAAGGGCTCGGCGGCGCTGTCGTCGCAGTCCGGCGGCATCGGCATGGCCATCATCGGCTTCTCGCGCTCGGCCAAGATGGGCGTCTCGGCCATCGTCGGCCTGGGCAACAAGTCGGACATCGACGAGGACGACCTGCTGATCTTCTTCGAACAGGACGACAACACCAAGGTCATCGCCCAGCATTGCGAGGATCTGAAAGACGGCCGCGCGTTTGCCGAAGTGGCCAAGCGCGTTTCCAGGAAGAAGCCCGTCATCATGCTCAAGGCGGGCCGCACGTCGGCCGGGGCCAAGGCCGCCAGCTCGCACACCGGCGCGCTGGCCGGCAACGACAAGATCTACGAGGACGTGCTGCGCCAGTCCGGCGTGATCCGCGCCCGCAGCCTGCGCGACCTGCTCGACTTCGCGCGCGGCGTGCCGATCCTGCCGACGCCCAAGGGCGAGAACGTTGTCATCATCACCGGCGCCGGCGGCTCGGGTGTGCTGCTGTCCGACTCCTGCGTGGACAACAACCTCAAGTTGATGCCCATGCCCGATGACCTGGACAAGGCCTTCCGCAAGTTCATCCCGCCGTTCGGCGCGGCCGGCAACCCGGTCGACATCACCGGCGGCGAGCCTCCGCAGACCTACGCCAACACGGTGCGGCTGGGCCTGGAAGACGACCGCATCCACGCGCTCATCCTGGGCTACTGGCACACCATCGTGACGCCGCCCATGGTGTTCGCGAAGCTGATGGTCGAGGTGGTCGAGGAAATGCGCGCCAAGGGCAAGGTGAAGCCGGTGGTGGTTTCGCTGGCCGGCGACGTGCAGGTCGAGGAAGCTGCGCAGTATCTCTACGAGCACGGCATTCCGGCTTACGCCTACTCCACCGAAATCCCTGTCGCCGTGCTGGGTGCCAAGTACCAGTGGGCGCGCGGAGCCGGCCTGCTGTAGGCTTGCAGTGTGCAAAACCGCATCATCCCGATTGCTTCGACGACACAGGACCTGAGGGAGCGCAAGCGCCGCGGCCCCAAAGGCCGCCGCGCCGATGCGCAAGCGCTGAACGAAATCCGCGAGCTGCTGGGAACAGCCTCGCGCCAACGCGACCTCCTGATCGAACACCTGCACCGTATCCAGGACCGCTACAAGCAGCTCTCGGCGCCGCATCTGGCGGCGCTGGCCGAGGAGATGCGGCTGCCGCAGACCGAGGTCTACGAGGTCGCGTCCTTCTATCATCACTTCGATATCGTCAAGGAAAACGAGCCGGCACCCCTGGCGCTGACGGTGCGGGTGTGCGACGGCCTCGCCTGCGAAATGGCCGGCGCCGGCGCGCTGCTGGAGCGCCTGCCTGCCATCCTGGGCCGGGATGTGCGGGTGCTGCATGCGCCCTGCATCGGGCGCTGCGAGCAGGCGCCTGCCGCCGTGGTCGGCCAGAACCCGGTGCCGCAAGCCACCGTGGAAAAGATCGTGGCCAAGGTGCGCGCCGGTGCGGCGCAGCATGTGCCCGAGGACTACATTGATCTCGTCACCTACCGCGCCAACGGGGGCTATCGCCTTCTGAGTGAATGCGTGACAGGCAAACGCGACGCCGAGTCGGTGATCGCGACCATGGAAGCCTCCGGCCTGCGCGGCCTGGGCGGCGCCGGTTTCCCGGCCGGCCGCAAGTGGCGCATCGTGCGCTCCGAACCGTCGCCGCGTCTGATGGCCGTCAACATCGATGAGGGCGAACCCGGCACCTTCAAGGACCGGGTCTACCTGGAGCGCGATCCGCATCGCTTCCTCGAAGGCATGTTGATCGCGGCCTGGGCAGTTGGAATCGATGCCGTCTACATCTACCTGCGCGACGAATACCACGGCTGCCGCGCCCTGCTCGAGCAGGAACTGGCGCGGCTGCAGGCCGAACCGCCGGTGGCGGGGATGCCCCGCATCGAATTGAGGCGCGGCGCCGGTGCGTACATCTGCGGCGAAGAGTCCGCGATGATCGAATCGATCGAGGGCAAGCGCGGCATGCCGCGGCTGCGCCCGCCGTATGTCGCCCAGGTCGGCCTGTTCGGCCGGCCGACGCTGGAACACAACTTCGAGACGCTCTACTGGGTGCGCGACCTGGTCGAGAAGGGCCCCGAGTCCTTTACCTCGCAGGGGCGGCACGGCCGCAAGGGCCTGCGTTCGTTCTCGGTGTCGGGCCGGGTGAAGCAGCCCGGGGTCAAGCTGGCCCCGGCCGGCATCACCATCCAGGAACTGATAGCCGAATACTGCGGTGGCATGCTCGAAGGGCACAGCTTCTACGCGTACCTGCCGGGCGGCGCTTCCGGCGGCATCCTGCCGGCCAGCATGAACGACATTCCGCTGGACTTCGACACACTGCAACCCTACGGCTGCTTCATTGGGTCTGCGGCCGTCATGGTGCTGTCCAACAAGGACACGGCCGTCGCTGCCGCGCGCAACATGATGCGGTTCTTCCGCGACGAGTCCTGCGGCCAGTGCACGCCCTGCCGGGCCGGCACGGCCAAGGCGCTGGCGCTGATCGAAAAGCCGCGCTGGGATGTTGCCCTGCTGGCCGAGTTGTCACTGGTCATGCGCGACGCTTCGATCTGCGGCCTGGGCCAGGCGGCGCCCAACCCGGTCGATTGCGTCGTCAAGTATTTCCCCCACGAGTTGGCCTGAACCGCCCCCTCTCCCGCCGGGAGAGGGTTGGCGTGACGGCAGGAGCGACAACGATGAATGCAGTAACCCGACACGAACTCGCGCAGCTCGACGCGCCGCAGGTCACCTTCAAACTCGACGGGCGCGATGTCACGGCCCACGCCAACGAGACCATCCTGCAGGTGGCCGACCGCGAAGGCGTGGAGATCCCGCGGCTGTGCTACAAGGACGGCCTGGAAGCGGTGGGCAACTGCCGCTCCTGCATGGTCGAGATCAAGGGCGAGCGCGTGCTGGCGCCCAGCTGCTGCCGGGCCCCGGCCAACGGCATGGAAGTGAACAGCAAGAGCGAACGCGCCGTCGCCTCGCAGAAGATGGTGCTGGAGTTGCTGCTGGCGGACATGCCCGAGACTGCCTACACGCGCAACAACGAGCTCGATCAATGGGCCAGCCGGCTCGGCGTCGGCAAGCCACGCTTCGCCGCGCGCCGCCAGGTGGTGCACGATCTGTCGCACCCGGCCATCGCCGTCAACCTCGATGCCTGCATCCAGTGCACCCGGTGCCTGCGGGCCTGCCGCGACGAGCAGGTCAACGGCGTGATCGGCCTGGCGTTCCGCGGCGAGCACGCCAAGATCGTGTTCGACATGGACGACGCTATGGGCGTGTCGACCTGCGTGGCCTGCGGCGAGTGCGTGCAGGCGTGCCCCACCGGCGCGCTGATGCCGGCGCGCGACGTCGCCCTCACCGTCCCCGACAAGAAGGTCGCCTCGGTCTGCCCTTATTGCGGGGTTGGCTGTCAGCTCACCTACAACGTCAAGGACAACAAGATTCTTTATGTGGAGGGCCGCGACGGCCCGGCCAATCACAGCCGGCTCTGCGTGAAGGGCCGCTACGGCTTCGATTACGCCAACCACCCGCAGCGGCTAACGGTGCCGCTGATCCGCCGCGCCGACGCGCCCAAACGCGCCGACGTCGAGATGGATCCAGAGCGCGTGATGGACGTGTTCCGTGAAGCGACCTGGGAAGAAGCCCTGGAACTCGCCGGTGGCAAGTTGCGCCAGCTGCGCGACCAGCACGGCCCCAAGGCATTGGCCGGATTCGGCTCGGCCAAGGGCAGCAACGAAGAAGCCTACCTGTTCCAGAAGCTGGTGCGCACCGGCTTTCGCAGCAACAACGTCGACCACTGCACACGCCTGTGCCACGCCTCTTCGGTGGTGGCCCTGCTCGAAGGCCTCGGCTCGGGCGCCGTCTCCAACCCGGTGATGGACGTCACGAAAGCCGAGGTGGTGATCGTGATCGGCGCCAACCCGACGGTGAACCATCCCGTGGCCGCGACCTGGATCAAGAACGCGGTGCAGAACGGCACCAAGCTCGTCGTCTGCGACCCGCGCCGCTCGGACCTGGCCCGGATGGCGCATCGCTTCCTGCAGTTCAAGCCCGACACCGACGTGGCGATGCTCAACGCCATGATGCACGTGATCGTGACCGAGGGCCTGGTCGACAAGGACTTCATCGCCAGCCGCACCATCGGCTACGAGGATCTGCGCAAGAACGTCGAAGGCTACAGCCCGGAGGCGATGGCGCCGATCTGCGGCATCGATGCGCAGACCCTGCGTGAAGTGGCGCGGCTGTACGCGACGTCCAAAGGCTCGATGATCCTGTGGGGCATGGGTGTGTCCCAGCACATCCACGGCACCGACAACGCGCGCTGCCTGATCGCGCTGGCGCTGATGACCGGCCAGATCGGCCGGCCCGGCACCGGGCTGCATCCGCTGCGCGGCCAGAACAACGTCCAGGGCGCTTCCGACGCGGGCCTGATCCCGATGATGTACCCCGATTACCAGCGCGTCGACGAGCCCAAGGCCAGGGCCCGTTTCGAGAAGGCCTGGGGCATGGCACCCGGTTCGCTGGACGCCAAACCCGGCCTCACGGTGGTAGAGGTGATGCACGCGATCAAGGCGGGCACGGTGCGCGGCATGTACGTGATGGGCGAGAACCCCGCCATGTCCGACCCCGACGCCAACCACGCGCGCGAATCGCTCGCGGCGCTGGAGCACCTGGTGGTGCAGGACATCTTCCTGACCGAAACCGCTTACCTGGCCGACGTGATCCTGCCGGCCAGCGCGTTCCCGGAGAAGACCGGCAGCTTCACCAACACCGACCGTCTGGTGCAGATGGGCCGCCAGGCCATCAATCCGCCGGGCCAGGCCAAGCAGGACCTGTGGATCATCCAGGAGATCGCCCAGCGCATGGGCCTGGACTGGCAGTACCGCCACGTGTCCGAGGTGTTCGACGAGATGCGCCACACCATGCCCAGCATCGCGGGAATCACCTGGGACCGGCTGGACCGCGAGCATGCCGTCACCTACCCCTGCAAGCAGGAAGGCGACCCGGGCCAGAGCGTGGTGTTCGTCGAGGACTTCCCGCGCGAAGGCGGCCGCGGCCGCTTCGTTCCGGCCGACATCATTCCGGCCGACGAGCGGCCCGATGCGCAGTACCCGATGGTGCTGATCACCGGCCGCCAGTTGGAACACTGGCACACCGGCAGCATGACGCGGCGCGCCACGGTGCTGGACGCGATCGAGCCCGATCCGGTGGCGCTGATCCATCCGCTCGACCTGCAGGCCATGGCCGTGCGCCCCGGCGACGTGGTGACGATCGCGTCGCGGCGCGGCAGCGTCTGCCTCTATGCCCGGGCCGACGACAGCTCGCCGCGCGGCGCGGTGTTCGTGCCCTTCTGCTATTACGAGGCGGCGGCCAACAAGTTGACCAATGCCGCGCTCGATCCGTTTGCCAAGATCCCCGAGTTCAAGTACTGCGCCATCCGCGTCACCCCGGGCGGGCCGCAGCCGGAGCAAAGCAGCTTCGGCGGGGGGCAGGCGCTGGCGAAAGCCATCGCCTGAAGGTCTTCGGATCCACTGACTCGCGGGTAAAACGCGTCAGCTCGCCTGGAGCACGCGAATCAGCGCGTCGATCACGTCGTTGCCGTCCGGGGACTTGAGGCGGTGCTGCCGCAGCGAGCGCGCAAGGTCGGATCGCCCCAGCACGCGATAGTCGGAACGGATCAGAATGCCGGCGATCGCGCGCTGCACATCGACCGACCGGGCCAGCGGGAAGAGGCGGGTGATTTCCCGCAGACTTTCCGGGTCGGCCAGGCGTTGCTGAGCCAGCGTGTCGAGGGCGCGCACCTGCGCGTCGGAGCTGGGCATGCGGCCGATGGCCGATGCGACGGCGCGCAGTTCGTCGACGTCGGCCAGCGGCCGGTGGCGCAGGTAGACCTGCGCGATCGCGACATCGTCGGCGTTGGAGCTCGTCAGTGCACGAACGACGCGCGCATGCGCCTCGGCGCTTCCCAGACATGCCAGCACGGCGGCCTGCGCCACCTTGCCCGACTGCGCCGCATCGGCGGCCAACCGTTGCCACGCGGCGCCTGGCTCGCTTTCCCGGTTGCGCGCGCACGCGAGGTCCACCTCATCCCTGCCCACGCGATCGCGGGCCATCCGGTCCGCGATCATCCGCATGAATTCCGCACGCTCCTGCGCGGGCGACAGCCACCCAAGGCTGCGCGCCAGCGCCATCATTCGGGTGCGGACCGCCGGTTGGTCGGCGTCGCGCGCAAAGTCGAGGTAACGTTCGCGCGCGGCGCTGTCGCTGGCGATCGCAGCGACGGCCGCGGCCGTCTCCGGCGCGAGGCGCTGCGCCGGCCCAATGGAGGCCGAGTAGTGCTCGAGGTGATCGAGGAACATCCGCACTTCGGCCATGTCGCGCTGCAGCAGCTCGTGCATGAAGCCGACCTTCTGCGCATCCGAGAGCCGATCGTCCACGAAGTGGCAGACGTCGCTGCGCAATCCCGCTTGCGGATCCGCATCGGTCAAGCCGGCGACAACTGTCATGGAGCTTGGCGCGAAAAGGCCCAGGAGCTTGGTGCTCACGCGCCCGCCCCCGATCTCGCCTGGGGGGGCCGATTGAAAATACCGATCGAGCAGCGGCCGCGCCGAGCGTCCAAGCGGCGCTTTCGACGAAAAACCGTAGAGTACCGGCACATTCCTGAAAATCTGCCGCATGCGGTCGCGATTGCTTTCGCCGTGCCGCTCGCTCAACAGCCCCGATAGCCGTACGGCGTCCGCCGGGGAGTGGCCCGAGCGAAGGAGGCTGCGCACGATCTCCGCCGAGGCGCTGTACTGGGGCTCCGGTTTCAAGGTGTTGCAGCCGAACAGATAGACTTCCTTGAGCTGCGAAAACACGCCGGGACAGGAGTCGCTGCACGAAGCGCGCTCCATCTCCTCGACCGACAGGTACTCGCTGGCGTCGAGGCGATCGGTATAGAACTCCGTGCCGCCGTCGAAATGGCCGGAAATGATGAGCGCGTCACAGGAAATGCGCTGCTGGCAGGCGGAGGCCAGCCAGTCCGGCCGCCCGCGCTCCACCAACTCGACGAACCGGTATTCGCCAGGCGGCAGATGCCGCTGGAAGGTCTCCTTTTCATCCGACGAGTTCACGGTGATCGTGCACACGGTCTTGGGAGCGGCGCTGGCATCGAACGAGCAGGCCGCGGCGAGGCACGCGGCGAGGACGGCCGGTTTGCTGAAAGCGGACAGGGACAAGGGCATGGGCAAGAGGACTCGACGCGGCTTGACGCGGCGCCATGCGGCCAGTATTGCACATGCTTAGCGCTTCACAGCGATATGTAACCCGATGCAAGTTCGCACGGACTCGCCCGGGCGCTCAGGGCAGTTGCAGCCGGCTTATGAGAGCGTCAACCATGTTGTCACCCGAGGGGGGCTTGTGGCGGCGCTCACGCAGCGTGCGCAGAAGATCCTGGCTGCCGATCGACCGGGTGTCAGAGCGAATCAGTATGCCCGCGATGGCGTTCTGGACGGGCCATGATGGCGTCTGGGAATAGAGCCTCGCCAGCATGTCCAGGCTTTCGCGATCGGACAGATAGTGCTGTGCCAGCGCATCCAGCGCGCGCACTTGCGCCTCGGACCCGTTCATGCGGGCGATGGCCGCGACGACTGCCCGCAGTTCGCCGACGTCGACGATCGGCCGGTGATGAAGATAGGTCTGGGCGATCCGGACATCGGCGTCGGCCGGGCTGACCAGCCCTTGCAGCGTGCGCGCATGACCCTCGGCGCTGCCCATGCAAGCGCGAACGGCGGCGTGCGCCACATCATCGACCTGGCCCGCCGGTGAGGCTAGCTGGCCCTGCGCGCCATCGAGGTCGTGCTCCTTGTTCAGCGTGCATGCCAGGTCCACCTCCGTGCCGGCGATCGCGTCGTGGGCCAGCAAGTCACCCATCATCCGCACCAGCTCGTCGCGCCGTTGGTCGGTCGACAACCAGCCCAGGTCGTGCGCGAGATTCAGCATGCGTGCCCGTACCGCGGGATGATCGGCGTCGCGCGCGAAAGCGAGATAGCGCCCGCGGGCGCCAGCGTCGTGCGCGATGGCATCGAGTTCCTGCGCTACCTCCGGCGCCTGCCGCTCGCTCGCGTCGAGCCCCGCCGTGTATCTTTCGATGCGGTCGAGAAACATCCTGGCTTCCGCCGTCGGTCTTTCCAGAAGCTGATGGACGAAGCGCAGCTTTTCCACGTCCGACAACCGGTCATCGGCGAACCGGCACATGTCCTGCCGCACGGCGGCGTGCGGATCCGCGTCGGTCATGCCCTGGGCCACCGTCATCCCGTTGGTCGCGAACTGCGAAAGCAGACGGCTACTCGCCCGGCCGGTGCCCACGTCCTTCGCGCCGGTCGCCTGGAAGTAGCGGTTGAGCGTGGACGCGGCCGTCGGACCCAGCGGCGCTGCCGCTGAAAAGCCATAGATCACCGGAACGTCCTTGAACACCATCCGCATCCTGTCCCGGCTGCTCTCGCCATGCCCTGAATTCAACAAGTGCGCGAGCCGGTCGGCCTCCACGGGGGAACTCCCATCGCGCACGAGACTGCGCGCGATCTCCGCCGAGGCGCTGTGTTGCGCCTGCGGATTCAACGTGTTGCAGCCGAAGAGATAGACCTCCTTCAGCCTGGAAAACAGGCTCGGACAGGAATCCGAGCAGGACACGCGCTCGAGTTCGGCGATGGGCAGGAATTCGCGCGCCTCCAGTGCATCCGAAAAGAACTCGTTGCCGGCGCCGTAGTGACCAGAGATCACGAGCACATCGCAGGAGACGCGCTGCTGGCAGGCCGAGGCCAGCCAATCGGGGCGGTGGCGCTCGACGAGTTCGACAAACTGGTACTTCGAAGCGGGCAGGAAGCGGCGGAACGATTCCTGTTCGTCGGGGGAATTGACTGTGATGGTGCACACGGTCTGCTTTTCCGCCGACGCGAGCTGCGGCGACAGGCAAGCCGCCAATAGGCAAAGCAAGTGAAGAAATCTCGCGGGCAAGCGCATGACGTTCGGACCCTGTGACACGAGGAAGAGGCGGACAGTGAATATTTCATCGCTGTCACCTGTGCGTGTCTGTAGGACGAGTGCGGGCTTGCCGTGTCGGCTCGCGCGCCGTAACCAGGAACTTACGGATCAGCGGAGGAATATGCCGCTGGACTTGCCACGTTTCGCCAGGACTTGTGGCGAGCCATGATTCAAGGCAACTAGCCGTGAGCCTGCCGTGAATCCGCCGGCGCCTGCTCCCTTTCGGTGAGCCCATAGTCGCGCGTCACTTCGGCGATGCGCAAATGGTAGTCCTTGAACATCGTCGACCTTCCTGCCGACTGCGCCGCCCGGTGCGCCTCCAGGTTGCGCCACGCCGTGAGGCATTCATCGTCGCGCCAGAACTGCAGCGACAGCAGCTTGTCCGGATCCGTGAGGCTCTGGAAGCGCTCGATGGAAATGAAGCCGTCCATCCTGAGCAGCTCGTTCTTGAGTTCGGCGGCCCAGTCGAGGTAGCCGGCGCGCTGGTCGGGATACGGCCAGACTTCGAAAATCACGGCGATCATGGGTTGTTCCTTTGCGGTTGAGGACGCGCTGCTGCGGCCGCTTGCGAATCGCCCACTCTACCGCTTGCAGCGATCCAGCTCGCACAGGGAAGCGACCACCACCGCCGGCCCAGGCTCGGCCTCAGCCGCCGGAAAAGCGCAAGCGCGGAATTACCGCCCGTGCCAGACCGGCGGGCGCTTTTCGCTGAAGGCTTGAACGCCTTCGCGGAAATCTTCGCTGCCGTAGGTGCGCCTGATCAGGTCCTGCACTTCGGGGAGGTTCTGCAGCAGCAAGCGGCGCAGTCCCTCCTTGCTCACCGCCTGGGTCACCGGCGCGAGTGTCGCCAGCCGCTGGCACAGACTGCTGGCGGTCGCGTCGATCGCATCGGCCGCCACCACCTGGGCCAGGTAGCCGCAGGCCAGCGCATCCTCGGCCGTGAGGATTTCCGCCGCGATCAACATGCGCTGCACGCGAGGCCGCCCGAACGCGGCCACCAGCCGGGCCAGGCTCCCCATCGACAGGCAATTGCCGAGTGTTTTCGCGATCGGAACCCCCATTCGCGCCGACGGCGTCGCAATGCGGATGTCGCAGGCCGTGGCGATGGCGAGGCCCCCGCCCACGGCCCAGCCTTCGATCACCGCGACGGTCGGCACCGGCAGCCCCTCCAGCCGGCCCATGGCCTCATCGATGCTGCGCTCGTAGTCCACTCCGGCCTGGCCGTCGCGGAAGGCCTTGAACTGCTCGATGTCGGTGCCCGCCACGAAGGCTTCGCCGCCGGCACCCTGCAGACACATGACCCTGACCGCAGGCTCGTTGCGCACCCGATCGCAGATGGCGCCCAGCTCCTGGTACATGGTCCAGGTCATCGCGTTGCGCGCCGCCGGGCGGTCGAACACGACCGATGCGATAGCGCCCGCTATCGTCAGCCGCACGGTTCCATTGTTCATGCGCGGAGGCTCCCTTGCGAACCGGCCTCAGGCCGGCGGGACCTTGACCGGCCTGGCGCCCATCAGGTACATCAGCTTGCGCCAGACATAGACAATCACCGGCCAGAACAGCATCAGCAGCGCCAATGTTGTGATCGTGCCGACCAGCGAGTTCGACCAGAAAATAGCCATTCCACCGCTGGGCCCGATCATCGATTGGCGAAATGCGGACTCCATCTTGTCGCCCAGCACCACTGCCAGCACCAGCGGTGCCAACGGATATTCGAGCTTCTTCAGCACATAACCGATGATGCCGAACAGCACCATGAACCAGATGTCGAGCATGGCGCCGTGCACCGCGTAGGCGCCGATCGCGCACACCACGATGATGATGGGCGCGATGATCGAAAACGGGATGCGCAGAATCGCCGCGAACAGCGGTACCGTGGTCAACACGATGAAAAGGCCGGCGAGATTGCCCAGGTACATGCTGGCGATCAAGCCCCAGACAAAATCCTTCTGTTCGAGGAACAGCAGCGGCCCGGGCTGCAGGCCCCAGATCATCAGCCCGCCCAGCAGCACCGCCGCGGTGGCCGAGCCTGGAATGCCCAGCGCCAGCATCGGCAGCAGCGCAGCGGTTCCGGCGGCGTGAGCGGAGGTTTCGGGCGCAATCACTCCCTCCAGCTGTCCGGTGCCGAACTTGTGGCCGTCCGGGGAAAAACGCTTGGCGATGCCATAACCCATGAACGAAGCGGCAGTCGCACCGCCGGGTGTGATGCCCATCCAGCAGCCGACGACCGAGCTGCGAATGAGCGTCAGCCAGTACTTGGGCAGTCTCTTCCAGGTTTGCCAGACCACCTTGGCGTTGATCTTGGCGTGCTTGCCTTCGAACGCAAGCCCTTCTTCCATGGTCACCAGAATCTCGCCGAGGCCGAACAGGCCGATCACGACCACCAGAAAATCGATTCCGCGCAGGAGTTCGGACTGGCCGAAGGTCATGCGCAGTTCGCCGCTCACGGTATCCATGCCGATGGCCGCCAGGCCGAAGCCCAGCATCATGGAGATGATGGTCTTGAAAGGCGCCTTGGTATCCGCGCCGACAAAGCTGCAGAAAGTAAGCAGGAAGACCGCGAAGAACTCCGGTGGGCCGAACTTGAGCGCAAATTTCGACACCAGGGGCGCCAGGAAGGTGATCAGCAGCACCCCCACGAAGGCGCCGATGAACGATCCGGTGAATGATGCGGTCAGCGCCTCACCTGCCTTTCCCTGCTGGGCCAGCGGATAGCCATCGAAGGTCGTGGCGACCGCCGACGTCTCCCCCGGTATGTTGAAAAGAATCGAAGTGATGGCGCCGGCGAACAGCGATCCCCAGTAGAGGCAGGACAGCATGATGATTGCCGAAGTGGGCGGCATGCTGAACGTCAGCGGCAGCAAAATGGCCACGCCGTTCGGTCCTCCCAAACCCGGCAATACGCCGATGACGATCCCCAGCACCAGGCCGATGAGCATCATCAGGCCGTTGTACCAGGTCAGCGCGACGGCGAAGCCGTGAAACAGTGCGTCCACGTTTTCCATTGAGTCCTTCTCCGATCGTGCGGGTCAGTAGCCGAACAGGGCTTCCAGCGGCCCCTTCGGCAGCGGCACCATGAACTGGATTTCGAAAAGCCAGAACAGCGTCGCGCTCACGCCGATGCTGATCAGCAACACCTTCCACCAGCTACGCTTGTCCATCACCCGCATGAACGCGGCGATGAAAATCGTGGAGGCGACATAGATGCCCACAAACTCGATGGCCAGCACATAGACGATGGTGGGCACCAGCACCAGCAGCACCAGCTTCAATCGGGGCCACGACACGAAGATCTCGTGATTGCGGTGCTTTCCGAAGGACGCCTTGATGAAGATGATCACAGCCGAGATGCACAGAATGGCGCCCACGCGGAAGGGAAAATAGCCGGACTGCGGCCCATCCGCCGCCCACCCCGCGCCGACCTTGTAGTTGTCGACCATCATCACCACACCGATGAGGAAGACGGCGACCGCTGTGATCGCATCGACATTGCTGTGCGACAGCCCGCGGCTGTGCGGGCCCCGCAGTTCCTTCTGATCCATGGCTGTCCCCTCCCGCGGCAAATCGCGGCAATTACTTCTTGGCCGCGAATCCGGCTTCGTTCATCAGCTTGGTGTGGAAGGCCTCGTCCTTTTCCAGGAACTTGGTGAAATCGGTGCCGGTCAGGAAGGTCTCCTTGAGTGCCTGCTTGCTCAGATACGACTTCCACTCCGGCGTGTCCGTCACTTTCTTCAGCAAGTCGGTGTAGTAGGCGGCCTGTTCCTTGGTGGTGTCGGGCGGCAGGAAGAAGGCGCGCAACATCTGGTACTGGACGTCCAGGCCCGACTCCTTGCAGGTGGGGATGTCCGCCCACGACTGGTCTGTGGTGATCTTGTCCTTGAACGCCATGCGATGGTCAGAAAACACGCACAGGGCCCGCACCTGGCCGGCGCGCCACTGGGCGATGTTCTCGCTCGGATTGTTGACGTTCGAATCGATGTGCTTGCCCACCAGCTGGGTCGCCGCCTGGCCGCCGCTGGTGTAGGGAATGTAGGAGAACTTCACGCCGGCGGACTTTTCGATCGCGACGGTAATGATCTGATCCTCACGCTTGCTGCCCGTGCCACCCATCTTGAAGGTTCCAGGCGGGGCTGCTTTGACGGCGGCGAGGTATTGCTGGGTCGTCTTGTACGGCGTTTCAGCGTTGTCCCACAGCACGAATTCATCCAGCGCGATCATCGCCACCGGGTTGAGATCGCGCCAGTTGAACGGCAGGTTCACTGCGATGGGCAGCGTGTAGATGGCGGAGAACGCCACCATCAATTTGTGCGGGTTGCCTTTCGCACCCTTGACATCCATCTGGCCTTCCGCGCCGCTGGCCCCGCCCATGTTCAGGATCAGCATGGGCTGCTTCATCAGTTGGTGCTTGACGATGATGCCCTGAATGGTGCGCGCCATCTGGTCGGAGGCGCCGCCGGCACCGGCAGGCACGACCACTTCCACCGGCTTGGTCGGCTCCCAGGCGGCCTGGGCGGGCAAAGCCGCCATGGCCCCGGCCATGGCTAGCGAAAGCGGCAGCAGGGAAGCACTGCGCAGGAACTTCGGGATCAGGTTTTTCATGATTGTCACCTCGTTAGTTGAAAGAAACCGGTCATTGCGAAGGGACAGTTCTTATGCTGTCCTGGTCTTGGCGGCGGCACCGCCCGATGGAGTCTGGGCAAAAAAGTCCATGGCGGCCTGCACGCCCGAGGCCGCCAGTTTCACGCCGGCGAGCTTCAGTCCCATCTCGCAGCCGGCGAGCGTCGCCACCAGCGTCAGGTCGTTGCTGTCGCCCAGGTGGCCGATGCGGAACATTTTGCCCTTCACCTTGCCTAGGCCAGTACCGAGAGAGCAGTCGAAGCGCTCATAGATGATCTTGCGCACCGCGTCCGCGTCGACGCCGGCCGGCATCATCACGCCGGTGAGCACCGGAGAATAGACGGACGGATCGGCGCACTGGATCTCCAGGCCCCAGGCTTTCACAGCCGCGCGCACGCCCTCGCCCCAGCGCTCATGGCGGGCGAACCCCGCCGGCAGCCCGCCGTGCTCGGGTGCGAGCAGCATGTCGCACGCTTCGGCCAGCCCGTACAGCAGATTCGTGCTGGGCGTGTAGGGGAAGTAGCCGCTCTTGTTCATCTCGATCATCTCGTCCCAGGCCCAGAACGCCTTGGGCAGGCGGGCGCTCTTGGCAGCCTCGATCGCCTTGGGCGACAGCGCGTTGAAGCTGATGCCCGGCGGCAGCATCAAGCCTTTTTGCGAGCCGCTGATGGTGACGTCCACGCCCCACTCGTCATGCTTGTATTCCGCGCAGGCCAGGCCCGAGATGCTGTCCACCAGCAACAGCGCCGGATGCCGTGCCGCATCGATGGCCTTGCGCACGGCCACGATATCGCTCGTCACGCCGGTGGACGTTTCGTTGTGCACCACGCACACGGCCTTGATTGCGTGCTGGGTGTCGGCCCTCAGCCGCTCTTCGATCATGTCGGCCTGAACGCCGCGGCGCCAGCCTTCGATGCCCGGCAGGCCCAGGAACTCGGTCTTCAGCCCCAGCCGCGTGGCCATCTTGTTCCACAGGCTGGCGAAATGGCCGGTCTCGTACATGAGCACGGCATCGCCGGGACTCAGCACGTTCGCCAGGGCCGCTTCCCACGCGCCGGTGCCGGAGGCCGGATAGATGATCACCGGGTGCCGGGTCTGGAAAATCTGCGCCAGGGCCTTGAACACCTTCAAGCCGAGCGCCCCGAACTCCGGGCCACGGTGGTCGATCGTGGGCAGGCTCATGGCGCGCAGAATACGGTCGGGCACCGGGGACGGCCCCGGGATCTGGAGGAAGTGCCTACCCGTGGGGTGGAAGTCGAGCGTCAGCATCGCGGGGTCCTTCAAGAAACTGGGCTAATTTTTGCATGCAAAATTCAAATGTCAATGGATACTCTACTAACTGCAAGCTTTACTCCCCTGATTTCTGCATACAAAATAGTCACATGACCGCTGACATCATTTCAATCCGCCGCGCCGCCTTGCACGAGCAGGTGACCCTGCGCCTGCGCCAGATGCTGGTGGAGGGCCGCATTGCCCCCGGCGCGAAGCTCAACGAGCGGGAGCTGGCGGAAGTTCTGCAGGTCTCGCGCACACCCCTGCGTGAAGCCATCAAGATGCTCGCCGCGGAAGGCCTGGTCGAGTTGGTGCCCAATCGCGGCGCCATTGCCGTTTCGTTGAACGAAACCGACGTCCGCAATACCTTCGAAGTGATGGCCGGCCTGGAAGCCCTGTCGGGCGAGCTCGCTGCCCAGCGCATCACCGCCGAAGAGCTGGCCGAGATCAGGGCCATGCAGTTCGAGATGATGGCGGCCTTCACGCGGCGGGATCTCTCCAACTATTACCGGATCAACGCGCTGATCCACAGTGCCATCAACGCGGCCGCCAAGAACCCGGTGCTGGCGGCCACCTACAACCAGGTCAACGCGCGGCTGCAGGCACTGCGGTACCGCTCGAACCAGGACGGCGAGAAATGGGATCACGCGGCAAGAGAGCACGAGAAGATGATCGAGGCGCTGGCCGCCCATGACTCCGCAGCGATGCGTGAACTGCTGGTGAGCCACCTGTACCGCAAGATGGACGTGGTGCTCGATCAATTGCGGCGCGACGCCGATGCCCGCGCCTCCGGAGCCGCCTGATGAACGCGCCGCTGCCGTTGAAGGTTGCGCGCACGCTGCCCGGCCCGGCCTATGACAAGGTGGCAAGGGCCAGCAATGAAGTGGCGGGCCTGCTGGCCCGGCGCCTGGGCTCCGAGACCCAGGGGGATGTGCTGTTTTCCGCCGCCGACAGGGGCCGCTACGCTACCGACGCGTCGATCTACCAGGTCATGCCGGTCGGTGTGTTCGTGCCGCGCAGCAGCGACGACATCCGGCTGGCCCTGGACATCTGCCGCGACCTGAAAGTGCCGATCGTGCCGCGCGGCGCGGGCACCAGCCAATGCGGACAGACGGTGGGCGCCGGCCTGGTCATCGACCACTCCCGGCATGTCCGCAACATCCTGCACTTCGACGCGGAGCAGCGCACCGCCGAGGTCGAACCCGGCATGGTGCTGGATCACCTGAACCAGGCGTTGAAGAAGCTGGGCCTGTGGTATCCGGTCGACGTCTCCACCAGCGCCCAGGCGACGCTGGGCGGCATGGCCGGCAACAATTCCTGCGGCAGCCGCAGCATTGCCTACGGCAACATGGTGCACAACGTCCTGGGCATGCAGGCCTGGACATCGGACGGCCAACTGCACCGCTTCGGGCGCTTCGAGGACTGCGTGGGCGCAGCCCGCGAACTGGGACTGCAGGTCCAGGCGCTGGCCGCCACGCTCGTGCCGGAGATCGACCACCGCTGGCCCAAGGTGCTGCGGCGCGTCGGCGGCTACAACCTGGACGTCTTCCACAACCAGAACCCTCGGCCCTACACCGCCGACGGCTCTGTCAACCTCGCGCATCTGCTGGTGGGCAGCGAAGGCACGCTGGCGCTGACCCGCTCGCTGACCCTGCAGCTGGCCGAACTGCCGACGGCGAAGGTGCTGGGGGTGGTCAATTTCCCGACCTTCTACAAGGCGATGGACTCGGCCCAGCACATCGTCAAGCTGGCGCAAGGCGACGGCGGCGCGACGCTGACGGCGGTCGAACTGGTCGATCGCACGATGATCGAGCTGTCGCTGCAGAACCCGGCCTTCGCGCCGGTCATCCGCACCGCCGTGATCGGCCAGCCCGACGCCGTGCTGCTGGTGGAGTTTTCCGGCAGCGACAAGGCAGCGCTGGTGCGCAAGCTCGATGAACTGGTCGAGCTGATGGGCGACCTGGGCCTGCCGGGGTCGGTGGTGCGCATGACCGAGGACGCGCCGCAGAAGAACCTCTGGGAAGTGCGCAAGGCCGGCCTGAACATCATGATGAGCCTCAAGGGCGACGGCAAGCCGGTGAGCTTCATCGAGGACTGCGCCGTGCCGCTGGAGCACCTGGCCGAGTACACCGACGCGCTGAGCCAGGTCTTCCGCAAGCACGGCACCCGCGGCACGTGGTACGCCCACGCCTCGGTCGGCACGCTGCATGTGCGGCCCATCCTGGACATGCGCGCGCAGGGAGCGGCGAAGATGCGGGCCATCGCCGAGGAAGCGTCGGCGCTGGTGGCACGGTACAAGGGCGCCTACAGCGGCGAGCATGGCGACGGCCTTTCGCGCGGCGAATGGATAGCCTGGCAGTTCGGGCCGAAGATCAACGAGGCCTTTGCCGCGATCAAGACCCTCTTCGACCCGCAGCGGCTGCTATGCCCGAATCGCATCGTCAATCCACCGCGCATGGACGACACGCGGTTGATGCGCTATTCGACCGGCTACAAGGTGATCCCGCTGCAGACCGCGCTGGACTGGAGCGGCTGGGACGTGCAGAACGACGCCGCCACCGAGCGCATCACGCCGCCCGGCTCCGGCGGCGACCCGGCCCGCGGTTTCGCCAAGGCCGTGGACATGTGCAACAACAACGGACACTGCCGCAAGTTCGACGCCGGCACCATGTGTCCGAGCTACCGGGTGACGCGCGAGGAGAAGCATTCCACGCGCGGTCGCGCCAACACCTTGCGGCTGGCGCTCTCGGGACAACTGGGCCTGTTGTCCCATCCCGCCCCGGCCAATGGCAACGGCGATTCGCCTGCGTCCGCCTTCGCCGCCAGCACCAGCACCGCTGCTGATACCAGCCTGGCCGCCGTGTGGGACGACGGCGCGCTGGAGGCGGTCAAGGAGGCTCTCGAGCTGTGCGTGAGCTGCAAGGGTTGCAAGCGCGATTGCCCCACCGGCGTCGACATGGCGAAGATGAAGGTGGAATTCCTGCACCATTACAAGTCGCGCCACGGCTTCACCTTGAAGGACAAGCTGATCGCCCGGCTGCCCGACTATGCCCAGCGGGCGAGCCGTTTTGCGCAACTGCTCAACCTGCGCAACCGCACCCCCTGGATGGCACGGCTGGGCGAAAGACTGCTGGGTCTGGCGGCGCGGCGCAGCCTGCCCGCCTGGCAGGCGCGCCACTTCTTCAACAGCGCGCCGGCCACGGCCACGCGCGAGGAGGTGCTGGCGGCCAATCGGCCGGTGGTGCTCTTCGTCGACACGTTCAACGGTTATTTCGAGTCGCTCAACGCACGCGCCGCCCTCAAGGTGCTGCAGGCCGCGGGCTACACGGTCCATGTGGCAACCAAGCTGCAGCCCGACGGCAAGCACCTGTGCTGCGGCCGGACCTATCTGTCCAGCGGCATGCTGGAGGAGGCCAAAGCCAAGGCCCGCGAAGTCGTGGACTCGCTGTTGCCATTCGCGCTGAAGGAGATTCCCATCGTCGGCCTGGAGCCGTCGTGCCTGCTCACGCTGCGCGACGAAATGCTGTCCATGGGACTGGGGCCGGGCGCCCAGTCGGTGGCCCGCCACGCCCTCCTGCTGGAAGAATTCCTGGCGCGCGAAGCGCAGGCCGGCCGCCTCGAGGTGCTGAAGACGAAGCTGCGCCCGCTGGACCAGCGCGTGCTGCTGCATGGCCACTGTCACCAGAAGGCTTTCGCTGCGATGTCGCCCATCGTCGACGTGCTGCGCCTCATCCCCGGCGTGCAGCCGGAGGTGATCGAGGGCAGCTGCTGCGGCATGGCCGGGAGCTTCGGCTACGAGGCCAGCCATTACGATGTCTCGATGCAGATGGCCGAACTCACCTTGCTGCCGGCGGTGCGCAAATATCCCGGGGCCATCGTGGTGGCCGACGGCACCAGCTGTCGCCATCAGATCCAGGACGGCGCGCAGCGCGAAGCCGTTCACGCAGCGGTGTTGCTGGCGGCGCAGCTCTAAGGAAGATCGGAACAAGCACCATGGGCGCCCCGATCATTCGCTCCGCCCTGCCCGCCGACGAAGCGGCCTGGCTGAAGCTGTGGCGCGGCTACTGCGAGGACGCCGGCACGAGGGCCGGCGACGACGTCACCCGCCGCACCTGGACGCGCATCCTCGACCCCGACTCCGCCATCATGTGCATCGTGGCCGAGGTCGATGGCCAGGTCTACGGCTTCGGGCACTGCGTGGTCCATGAGCACACCCGGGAAACCCAGCTCGTGTGTTGCCTGGAAGACCTGTACGTGGTGCCCTCCGCGCGCGGCCGCGGCATAGCCACGGGCTTGATCGAATGGTTGCGCAACGCCATGCGCGCCGAAGGCTGGGCGCAGCTTTACTGGCTGGCGCGCGAAGACAACGAACTCGGCCGCAAGCTTTCCGACCGCTTCGCCCGGGCCGACCGGCTGGCCCGCTACGTGATCCGGCCCCGTTAGACGACCCGAGGAGCCGCCATGTCCCGGCACGCCATCCAGACCCTGGCCCAGCTCGAATCGCTTTACGGCCCGGTCAGCGAAGCCTCTACGCGCAAGGAAGTGGGCTTCGTGCATCCCCTGTACCGGGCCCTGATCGAGGCCTCGCCCTTCGCCGTGCTGGCCACGGCCGGGCCGGGCGGACTGGATGCGTCCCCGCGCGGCGATCCGCCGGGGTTCGTGGTGGTCGCGGACGAAAGCACGCTGTTGCTGCCGGACCGGCGCGGCAACAACCGGATCGACAGCTTGCGCAACATCGTCACCGATCCCCACGTGGCCCTGCTGTTTCTCGTCCCCGGCTCGGGCGAAACCTTACGCGTCAACGGCACGGCTGCCATCAGCACCGAGCCGCAGCTGCTGCACCGCTTCGCCATGAACGGCAGGCTGCCGCAGTGCGTCGTCGTGATCAAGGTCGAGACGGTGTTCTTCCAGTGCGCGCGCGCGATCCAGCGCGCACGGCTCTGGCAGGCGGACGCACCGCAGCGACCGGTGCCCACCGCCGGCGCCATCCTCGAGGCGCTCACCGGCGCGGCCATCGACGGCAGCAAGTACGACCAGGAACTGCCGGCGCGGCAGCGCGCGACGCTGTACTGATACCACTTCGCGTTCAAT
>DIZF01000080.1 GCA_002427815.1 Ramlibacter tataouinensis | reverse complement strand
AGGTGCCTTCACCACCGGCGCTGTCGGATGTGCCGGCGGCGCTGCCGGACGCACCGGCGGCGCTGTCGGAGCGGCAAAGGGCGGCGGCGTGACAGGTGCCGATGCTTTTGCCGCCGCAGGCGCGGCTACGGGTGCGGGCGCAGCTGCACGTGAAGCCGAACCCACCGGCCTCGTGCCAAAGGCCGCGCCTCGGTCTGCGGTGCGCGGCGGCGCCTGCGAAGCCGCGGGCGCGGGCGAACGAGCCGCCGACCCGAACGCTGCTGCTCCGCCCGCGGGAGCGCTGGCCGGCCTCGGCGGTGCGGCCACGGCCTGCACAGGCTTCACCACCTTGACGGCGGGCGCTGGCACTGGAGCGGCCGGCTTCAGTGCCGCCAGCGCCGCTGGATCGAGCGGCTTGCCGGCGTTGGCCGCGAGCGCGCCTTGCCTGGCTGCGAACGGCACCGGCGGGGGCGGAGGCGCCACCTGCGCCACCACCGGCCGCTCCTGCGCCTTCTCGGGCGGCTTCGCACTGGGAACGGCTTGCCCGCCGACCACGCTGGCGTGCACGGGCGCGACCGGTGCCGCTACCACGACAGGGGCGCGCGCGATCATCTGCTGGTTCACCCGCACCGTCTCTCTGGCCACCGGCCTGGACTGCACGAATGCCGCAGCCGGCACGGCCACCACCGCCCCGGGAACTTGCTGGTTCACATAGGTGATGTTGGTTACGTTGGTGTTGCTGTACACGTTCGTGATGTTGGTCCGGTTGATGACGGTATTGCTGGTGTTGACGTCGCTGAAATATTCGCGGCTGACCGTGTAGGACGGCCGGTACACGTCGCGCGGGCCCAGCGGGAACCAGGCCACCGTGACGCTGACGCCGCCGGACGAGCGCAGGTCGCTGCCGCCGACGAAGGCGACCAGCGCCGGCGCATAGACGGGCCGCGCTTTCGCGGGCCCCGGCACCCAGGCCCAGTTGTTGTCGATGCGGGCCCAACGGCCGTAGTGCGACGGCGCGAAGCCCCAGGGCGCCTCGTCGATCCAGGTCCAGCCCCAGGGCTCGACCCAGGCCCAGTGGCCGTCGCGGTACGGCGCCCAGTCGGCGGCGACGCGGTTGGGCACCCACACCGGCCCATAGTCGGGCACCTTGCGCCAGGTGCCGTATTGGTCCAGGTCTTCATAGCCGATCATCTCGGGCGAGACATAGCGGCGCGAAGCCGAGTTGTCCCAGCGGCGGTCGCGCTCGTTCGACCAGTTGTCGAATTCGTCCGGACGCAGCAGTCCGTAGCTCTCGTAGTCGCGCAGGTCGCTGCCGTAGAAGCGATAGGTCTGGCCCGCGTCGGTGATGAAAGCGGCGCGGTCGCCATACACCTGCGCCTGCCCGGCGCGCGCGACGACTGTGGACGCCGTGCCGTCCGGATCGACGTCGATGCGGTAGCTGCCGGGGCTGCGGATGGAATAGGCCAGATTGGGCGTGTCGATCTCGAACACCTGGCCGCGGTCCAGGCGCTGCACGCGAATGTTCAATGTGCCTTGCGCCAGCTCGACCTGGGCCGTGCGATCGTCCAGGTTGAGCAGCGTGAGGCTGGTGCTGTCGCCCACGCGCAGGGCGGCGCTGCCCAATTGCAGTTCGGCCCGCGCGCCTTCGCCGACCCACAGCCGGTCGCCGGTGATCATGGGCCGGTTGACGCTGGCGCGGACCCAGTCCCTTTCGCCGCCGGGTGAAAAACTGGTGTCGCCGGTGATGTAGGCGATGCGCGCAACCCGCGACGGCGGGTCGGCCAGGGCCCAGCCGCTGGACAGGAAGCCGACGAAGGCCACCAGCAGGGTGGCTGCGAGTCGGCGCGACGATGATGGGTTCATGGAATCTCCCTCGTTGAAAGGCCCGTGCGGGCTACGCTCCGCCGGCGGTGCTTGTTGCGAGCCCGCGTCTTGACATTACCTCGGCAGCGGAGGAAATAAGGTCGGCCGTGGCCGCGTCTTCACGTCGTCCCTGTCCCACTTTGCCGGGGATCCTCCAGTGATTCGCCGGTCTCGAGCAGGCTCTTCAGGCTGGCGAGAATCATCGGCCAGCCGCCCGAGACGGCCTCGATGAACCGGGTGCCGGGGCGATCCATCTCGTGGATCACCGTGAGCTTGACCGAGCCCTGGTGCGGTTCGATCTCCCAGGTCATGCGCGAATAACCTTCGGCGCGCATGGTCGGATTGAATTCGTTGCGCCACCGCAGCACCAGGCGACGCGGTGGGTCGATCTCCAGAACTTCGCCACTGTCGAGGATGCTCCCGTCGGCCTCATCAGCCGCCACGAGGCGCCTGGCGTCCATCCGCAGTCCTGGGTGGTTCCCATCCAGTAGCGACACGTGAAGTCGGGGTCGGTCAAGGCCTGCCAGAGCTTTTCGGGCGTGGTGCGGATGTAGGTGACATAGACGAATCGCGATTCAGCCATTGCTTTCTCCTTCCAGGGTCTTCTTGAGTTCAGCGAGGACGCGAACGCGGCCCCGCTGGTACTTGTCGATCCAGCGCTCGGCAATCTCGTGAATCGGCATGGGATTGAGGTAGTGCAGCTTTTCCCGGCCGCGCCGGATCGTCACCACCAGCATCGCCTCTTCCAGCAGCCCGAGGTGCTTGGCGACGGCCTGGCGGCTCATGTGCAGGTGTTCGCAAAGCTGCCCCAGCGTCTGGCCGTTGTCGGCGTGCAATTGGTCGAGCAGAACCCGTCGCCCCGGATCGGCCAGGGCCTTGAATACCTTGTCCATGTCGGAATTCACGCATGTAATTATGCAACCGTTTGGTTGCCTGTCAAGCGCGACAGCGGCGCCGCTTGCGTGCCCATGGCCGTGACCGCCCTGGCGGCGAACTGTCGAGATGCGATCGCCGAAAGGCGGTGGAATCTTCCGGTCGAGAAGCAAGGCTGATCCAGGTCAAGTCCGGGGCGTGATCGGTTTGCATTCGTCCGATCGCGACCCATAGTCACATGCGGGGGAAACTTCCCTCCTTGTCAGGAAAGGAGAGTCTTATGCACTCCATTCACTTTGACGACCTCCACGTGCCACACGTGCCAAGGAGATCCAACCTGTTCTTCATTTCGATTGGCGCCCTGGGCTGCTTCGCGTTCGCCCTTCTCACCTTCGTGGTGGCCTGGTTCGGCGGTGGCCGCGAATTCGCCACCCAGTTGGGTGGCCAGGTCACCCTGGCAGTGCTGGCAATAGGCGTTGTGGTATCGGGCATCTTTGCGGTCCTCACCAACCCCAAGGACTGGGCTCCTGACTAGAGGTTGCGCTGCCTGACGGCGGGGACGGGAGGGTGCCTGTATGCTTGGCTCCCCGCCTCCCGATCGCCGTCACATGAGCACCTCAGCCCCAAGCCCGTTTTCCAACCCTGCCGCCACCTGGAACCGCCGTTTCGAGGGCGACACTTATGTCTTCGGGACCGAGCCCAACGCCTGGCTGCGCGAACACGCCGATGTGTGGCGGCCCGGCCAACGCGTTCTGTGTGTCGCTGACGGCGAAGGCCGCAACAGCGTCTGGCTGGCGCGCCAGGGGTTGGCGGTGGATGCTTTCGATCTCGCCGAAGCGGGCGTGGCCAAGGCCCGCCGGCTGGCGGCGCAGCAAGGTGCGCACGTCAACTATGCGGTCGCCGACTGTGATTCCCTCGCCTGGCCGCAGGGCGTGTACGACGGGGTGGCGGCCATCTTCGTGCAGTTCGCCGACCCCGCGCTGCGCGCACGCCTGTTCGCGAACATCCAGCGCTGCCTCAAACCGGGCGGCGTGCTGCTGCTGCAAGGCTATACGCCCAAGCAGCTCGAGTACAAGACCGGCGGCCCGCCGATCGCATCGCATCTGTACACGCAGGACATGCTGCGCGAGGCTTTCGCGCAGATGGAGATCGTGGAGCTGCGCGAATACGAGGCCGACGTGGCCGAAGGCAGCGGGCACAGCGGGCGCTCGGCGCTGATCGGGATGGTGGCGCGCCGTCGATGACCCCGTTCGCCAGCGCGAGCTGTCGCGCTCGAAGCGGACTACGGCCGGCAGCGGCATCGCCTGACAAGCCGGCGCCTGGCCTGTGCGCAGACTGTCGGTGAGCCGATCATGATCACCACCGAACGCACTCGCATCCGCCCCGGTCCGGCTGGGCAAAAACACCGTCAGACAAGAGCGTCACCATCGTGAAACGCGCTGCCCGCTGGACTCTGGTGGTCATGCTGGGCCTCACGGCTCTGGCAGCGGTGACGATCGGCGCTTTCATGCGGCTGGTGCCCAGCGACCAGGAACTGGCCTCGCGCATCTCAGCCGCAGCGAAGGAGAGCCTCGGCGTGACGGTGACCGTGCGTTCCGCTCACCTGCAGCTCTGGCCCCAGCCCGAACTCGTGCTGGCCGACGTGGCAACCGTGCAGGATCAGCCCGTCAGCCTCAGGCTGCTGGTCGCGCATCCGGACTGGGCGGAATTGCTCAGGCGCCGGTTGAGCTTGCGCGATGTCGAGATCGATGGCGCGGTGATCCCGCAGTTGTCCTTGCTTGATTTGCACGTGAAGCCTGCCGCAATCGATGGATCCATGCCGGTGCCGATGCAGCAGCTGCACTTCCAGCACCTGACCTGGATCACGCGCTACGGCAAGGAACTGGAGTTCGAGGGCAACGCCTTCTTCGATCCAGACGGACTGCCGCGCCAGGCCGAACTGGTTCGCTCGGGGGTGCAGCCGGCGCCCCGGCTCACACTGGCGCGCCAGGGCCCCGACCATTGGCGGGTCGAAATGCAGCTGGGCGGCGGCACCGCCAACGGCCAGGTCGAGCTGGCACGCGACAAGAACGGTCGCATGCAGTTGTCGGGCAAGCTGGCGCCGCACGACATCGAGGTGGCGAGCGCCCTGGATTCTTTCAAGGCGCATTCGCCGGTGAGCGGCAAAGCATCGGGCCAGACCCTGATTTCAGGCAGCGGCGACACCATCGGCGAACTGGCAGGCTCGCTGCACACGCGCACGAATTTCAAGATGGCGCAGGCCACGCTCCTGCATGTCGATGTGAACAAGGCGATCCACAGCCTCGGCAAGGATCATGCGGGCCAGACAGCGCTGCGTTCCCTGACCGGCCAGATGGACACCCAGAACACGCACCAGGGCATGGTGATTCGCTTCACCGGGATCCAGGCTCAAGGCGAGTCTTTCACCGCGAAGGGCGAAGCCATCGTCGCGAAACGGCATGTCGACGGCGAGATGACCGTCGATCTCGCGGGCGGGCTGGTGGGCGTGCCCGTGAAGGTTTCAGGCCCGCTCGGCAGGGAACACATATCTGTCGCAATGTCCGCAGTGGCCGGCGAGGCAGCAGGCGCCGCAGTCGGCACGGCGATACTGCCCGGGATCGGGACCGTGCTGGGCGCCGGCGTGGGTCGCGCGGTCGGAAAGCTGTTTGGCAACGAGTCGCCCCAACCAGACGGCAAGGCAGCGCACTGACAGTGCGTGGCTACACTGGCGTGCTGTAACTCATCTGCGTCACCGCCGCCTCATGTCCACCGAGACCCCGATCCAATTCCTTTCCGCGCCATCGCAGGCGCTCTCGTCCGACCCCGAGCCCATCGTCGGCGGCCGGGTGGAGCTGCAGCTGCTCACCACGCTCAAGTGCAACCTCAAATGCAGCTACTGCTCGCTGGGCGTGGGCGAGGTGCTGGGATCGCAAGTCCATGTCGAGTACGACGTCGACCAGCTGGGCGCTTTTATCGACAGTCACCTGCAGGGCAAGGAGGTCTACGTCACCTTCTACGGCGGCGAGCCTACGCTGAACAAGGCCCTGATGCTGCAGGTGATGCAACGCTTTCCCCGTTTTCGCTTCCAGCTGCAAACCAACGCCACGCTGATCGACAAGCTGCCCGACTGGGCCCTGAGCCGCCTGTCCAATGTCCTGGCTTCGATCGACGGCGGCCAGGCCACCACCGACGGTTATCGGGGGCGCGGCGTCTACCGCCGGGTGATCAGGAACCTGCAGGCGGTGCGAGGGAAGATAGCCGGCACGATCACGGCGCGGGTCACCTGGGGCAACCCCGACACCTGCTTCGAGGAACTCGACCAGCTGGTGAGCGAGGGTTCGCCGTTCGACTATCTGTACTGGCAATTCGTGGCCGACGAAATGTATGGGGGCGATTCCGTCGACAAGCGCCGGGCCGTGCTGGTGCAGCTGATCGACAAGTTCTTCTCGCGCACCGACCGGCTCTACCCGGTCATTCCGCTCATGGGCATGGTGCGCAACAAGCTGTTCCCCAGCCGCGCACAGGAGCTCTGCGCCGGCCGGACACAATGCCGCGTATCCACCCACCTGCTCAACGTCATGCCCAACGGCGAGATCTATCCCTGCCCGGACATGCTGTATGCGCCGGCCATGAAGATGGGCGATGTGAAGAGCAACTGGCTGCGCGCCAGCCCCCTGCAAGCCACGCCGGCAATGCCCTGCCAGGCTTGCGAGGCCTTCTCCTGGTGCCGCGGCAACTGCATGAAGAACCTGTACCTGGGCTACGTCAACCAGGATGAGCGCTACCGCACCCAGGTCGTGGAACCGATTTGCGAGCTGATCCGTTTCATGGGGCGCGAAATCGACAAGCGCGACCCGCAAGCCTGGTTCGACCAGGCGACTCTTCCCGTGCGCAAACAGGTCATGGACTGCGAAGTCTACGAATACGTCGAAATCATGCCCTGAACCTTGACGTATCGTCTCGCCCGCGCGCCGGTCGAGCAGGCGGGCCATAGAATGGTTCCAACGATTGCACGCGTGGCAAACGACTGGAGCGCACATGAACGAAGAAGCATTCAACATCAGCATCCGCAAATTCCTGAAGACGGTGGGCGTCAGCTCGCAGCGCGACATCGAGCAGGCGGTGGCGAAAGCCATCGCCGCAGGGGCGATTGCCGGCACCGAGAGCTTTCCGGCGAAGATGACGCTGGAAATCGCCGGGCTGAAACTGAACGTGCAGTTCGACGGCGAAATCAGGCTGCAATAAGCCCGCCGGCGCTCAGACTGCCCGGTCCCGACCCTGCATGAGTCTGTCACGCGACCCGGCGACAGGCGACCTTCACGCGGAGCAAGGGGCAATGAGCGCAACCATCTACTTTGATGCCGAGCCGGAAGCGGACTTCGACGCCCGGTGCGCCAGGTCCGCGTCGGCGCTGCGCGAACTCGGCGTCGGCCCGGGCGACGTGGTCGCCCTCATGCTGCAAAACGAGCCGCTGCTGCTCGAACTGATGCTGGCGGCGCGTTGCGTCGGCGCCTACTACTGCCTGATCAACTGGCACTTCAAGTCCGCCGAGGTGGGCCACATCCTGCGCGACAGCGCAGCGAAGGTGCTGGTCGTTCATGCCCATCTGGTGGACACCATCCGCGAAGGCGTACCGCCTGCGGTTCACCTGTTCGTGGCCGCGCCCCGGGAACGCACCCGCATTGCCTTTGACCTGCACGGTGCATCGAGCCGAGTCGCATCGGGGCAGGAATCGTGGGAGACCTGGCGCGATGCCCGGCCCCGGCCTCCAGTCGCCGTGGAACGCCCGGGCAGCGCGATGCTCTACACCTCCGGGACGACCGGCCTGGCCAAGGGGATCCGGCGCCAGCCGCCGTCACCGGAACAGACCGCCGCCGCGACCCAGACCATGCGCATTGCGCTGGGGATCGAGCAGGGAATGCGTGCCTTGCTCAGCGCGCCGATCTATCACGCGGCCCCGTCCAGCTACGCGATGCAGGCGGTCCTGAACGACGCTCACCTGTGGATCGAGCCGCGATTCGATGCGCAGGAAACCCTGCGCGCCATCGAATCCCGGCGCATCTCTCATGCCTATCTGGTGCCCACCATGTTCCGGCGGCTGCTGCAATTGCCGGCCGAGGTGCGCAGCGCCCATGACCTGCGGTCGCTGCGGTACATCGCCTGCACCGGGGCGCCCTGCCCCGTTGAAACCAAGCAACGCATGATCGAATGGTGGGGCCCCGTCATCCACGAAAGCTACGCCGCCAGCGAGCTGGGCTACGTCACCCACATCGACAGCGCCGACGCCCTGAGAAAGCCGGGCTCGGCCGGCCGGGCTACCCCCGGCACGCGGCTCAAAGTGGTTTCCGGCACCGGCGAGGAACTGCCGCCCGGCGGCGTCGGGCTGATCTACGCGCGCAACGCCGGCGTCCCCGACTTCACCTACAGCAACAATGACGGGGCGCGCCGCCAGCTCGAGCACGACGGCCTGTGGGGCCTGGGCGACATGGGCTACCTCGATCCCGAAGGCTTTCTGTTCATCGTCGACCGCAAGGCCAACATGGTGATCTCGGGCGGCGTCAACATCTACCCCGCCGAGATCGAAGCCGTGCTGGTCCAGATGGAGGGCGTGGCCGATTGCGCCGTCTTCGGCGTGCCCCACGAGGAGTTCGGCGAGGCGCTGCTGGCGGTGGTGCAACCGGCGGCCGGCGCGCGGCTGAGCGCCGAGGCGATCCAGTCGTATCTGCACGAACGCATCGCCAACTTCAAGGTGCCGCGCCGGATCGTGTTCCAGGCCGAATTGCCGCGCGAGGAGACCGGCAAGATCTTCAAGCGCAAGCTGCGTGAACCGTATTGGGCCGGCGTGAACAGGCGCGTTTGAACCGGCGGTTTGTCGGCTCGGCGATGGGAATGATCAAAAATTTCGCTATGATTGATCGCTTCTGTAAATTCTTGTGCATCCCCCCTAGCCCCGACCTGATGGCGACTTTTCCCGGCAACCCGTCCATGGCCCAGCGCATTGGCCGCGTGCTGCCGACGCTGACGCGTTCGCACCGTCAGATGGCCGAGTACGTGCTGGCCCACCCGCTGCAGGCCGCCACCATGCCGATCGACGAACTGGCCGCCACCGTGGGGGTCTCGGTGGCGACCGCGAACCGGTTTGCGCGGGCCCTGGAATTCGACGGCTATGCGCAGTTTCGCGCCGCGCTGGTGCTGGGCTTCGAGGCCACCCTGGCGCCGGTCGAGCGGCTGCGCAGCAAACTCTCGCATCCGGCCACCGCCGCGGGCGTCTTTGCGGCGGCCCTCGACGAAGCCGGCAGCAATATCGACCTGACGCGGCAGTCGCTCGATGCCCGCAGCTGCGAGCAGGCCGTCAATGCCATCCTGGCCGCTGGGCGCATCTACATCATCGGATTCGGCAGCAGCGCGTGGCTGGGCGGCCTGCTGCAGCGCTACCTCGACCGCTACCGGGACAATGTCCATCTGGTGGCGAGCATCGAGGGCTCTTCGCACGGCGCGCGCATCATGGCGCGCCTCACACCCACGGACCTGGTGATCGCCATCGCTTATCCGCGCTACTTCTCCGATACCGTGCTGCTGGCGCGGCGCGCGTATGAAGCCGGTGTGCCGGTGCTGGCGCTCACCGACGGGCCCACATCGCCGCTGGCAGCGGTGGCAACGATCTCGCTCTACGCGCACACCGCCAGCCAGTACTTCGCCAACTCCGAGGCCAGCGCCCTGGCCGTGATCGAGGCGCTGTGCAGCGCCGTGGCCCATGGTGCCAAGGACTCGATCAAGGCGGCCACCCTGCTGGCGGAATCGGTGCTGCCCTGGCTGCACGGCAATCACCCCGGACGCTTGCGTCCCCTCGCCAGTGCGGCCGTGCCCGCGCGCCGCAAGGCCCGCGCCGGCTCCCGATCAGCAAAGGCCGCCAAGTGACAACATCCCGACCGCCGCTTCCCGTCGTCGCCATCCACGGCGGCGCCGGCACCATGAGCCGTACTCAGATCAGCGCGCAGCAGAACGCGGCATACCACGCCGCGCTGCAGGACATCCTGCGGGCCGCGCAGCAACTGCTGGCCGGCGGCGGCAGCGCACTCGACGCCGTGAGTCTCGCCGTCGATCTGCTGGAAGACTGCCCGCTCTTCAATGCCGGGCACGGCGCGGTGTTCACGCATGCGGAAACCCATGAGCTCGATGCCGCCATCATGGACGGCGCCACCTTGCGTGCCGGCGCGGTGGCCTGCGTGAGCCGGGTACGCCGGCCGCTGCGTGCCGCACGCGCCGTGATGGAGCACAGCGAGCATGTGCTGCTGGTGGCGGCCGGCGCCGAAGCCTTCGCGCAGGAACAGGGGCTGGAGCTGGTCTCGCCCGATTATTTTTCGACCGCGGCCCGGCGCGAGCAATTGCAGCGCGCGCTCGCCACCGCCACAGCCGTGCTGGATCACGACGGCGCGTCCCTGCTGTTCCGCGAGCCGGCTGCCAACGCTTCGCCGCTGGACGAAGGACAGAAGCTCGGCACAGTGGGGGCTGTGGCTCTGGACGCACAGGGCAACCTGGCCGCCGCCACATCCACCGGGGGCATGACCAACAAGCGGCCCGGGCGGGTCGGCGACTCACCCCTGATCGGCGCCGGCACCTATGCCGACAACCGCACGGCCGCCGTTTCCTGCACCGGCACCGGTGAAATGTTCATCCGCATGGCCACCGCCTACGACGTCTGCGCCCGCATGGCCTACGGCGGGGTGTCGTTGGACACGGCCGCCCGGGAAGTGGTCATGAAGGCGCTGCCCACCATAGGCGGGCGCGGCGGACTGATTGCCGTCGACGGCCGCGGCAATCTGAGCCTGCGCTTCAATACCGAAGGCATGTACCGCGGCTGGGCCCGCGTCGGCGAAACGCCGCTGAGCGCCATTTATGCCGACGCAGACGAGGGATGCGCTGCATGAGCGGTTCGGGCCAGCGCGTCATCGAAGTCAGCAACCTGAGCGTGAGCTTCGCCAACGAGCAGCGCACCGTGCAAGCGGTGCAGGGCTTGAGTTTTCACGTCGATGCCGGAGAGACGCTCGCCATCGTCGGTGAATCGGGATCGGGCAAGTCGGTGTCGTCGCTCGCCCTCATGCGGCTGGTCGAGCAGGGCGGCGGGACGATAGCCAGCGGCAGCATGTGGCTGACCCGCCGCAACGGCGAGCGCATCGACATGGCGCGGGCCTCGCAGTCGCAGATGCGCAGCCTGCGCGGCGCCGATCTGGCCATGGTGTTCCAGGAGCCGATGACTTCGCTCAACCCGGTGTTCACGGTGGGCGAGCAGATCGCCGAATCGATCCGCCTGCACCAGGGCCTCGCGCACCGCGCGGCGCTGGCCGAGGCGCTGCGCATGCTCGACCTGGTGCGCATTCCGGAGGCCAGCAGCGTGCTGGGACGCCATCCCCACCAGTTGTCGGGGGGCATGCGCCAGCGCGTGGTGATTGCGATGGCGTTGGCCTGCAGGCCCGCGCTGCTGATCGCCGACGAGCCCACCACGGCGCTGGACGTGACGATCCAGGCGCAGATCCTCGCGCTGATCCAGCAACTGCAGCGTGAGCTGGCGATGGCGGTGATCTTCATCACCCACGACATGGGCGTGGTGGCCGAGATCGCCGACCGCGTGCTGGTGATGTACCGCGGCGAGAAGGTCGAGGAAGGCGACTGCCTCGCCCTCTTTGCCCATCCGCGCGAGCCCTATACCCAGGCGCTGCTGGCGGCTGTGCCGCGGCTGGGCGCGATGCAGGGGCAGGACCTGCCGGCGCGCTTCGACGTGCCGGGCGAAGCTCCGCGTGAGTCAGGCCAGGCGCTGAGCGCCGGCGACACCGTGCGCCACGACCTGGCACCGGTGCTGAGGGTGCAGGGGCTGGTCACGCGCTTTCCGCTGGCCAGCGGCCTGTTCGGGCGTGTGCGCCGGCAGGTCTATGCGGTGGAGCAGCTCAGCTTCGAGCTCATGGCCGGCGAAACGCTGTCGCTGGTGGGCGAATCGGGCTGCGGCAAGTCCACCACCGGCCGTTCGCTGGCGCGGCTGCTCGAGTTCGATGCCGGGCACGTCGAGGTGGCAGGCCGCGACATCGCGGGGCTCGAGGGCCGGGCGCTGCAGGCCTTGCGCCGCGACATCCAGTTCGTGTTCCAGGACCCTTTTGCCTCGCTCGATCCACGGCTGACCGTCGGCTATTCGGTGATGGAGCCGCTGCTGGTGCAGCGCATCGTGTCGCGGCAGGAGGCGCAGGAGCGCGTGCGCTGGCTGCTGGCCAAGGTGGGCCTGTCCGCGGACGCAGTCCATCGCTACCCGCACGAATTCTCCGGCGGGCAGCGCCAGCGGGTGGCGATTGCCCGCGCGCTGGCGCTCAACCCCAAGGTGGTGATTGCCGACGAGGCCGTCTCGGCGCTGGACGTGTCGATCCGCGCGCAGATCATCAACCTGATGCTGGACCTGCAGCAGGAGTTCGGCGTCGCCTTCCTGTTCATCTCGCACGACATGGCCGTGGTGGAGCGCATCAGCCACCGGGTGGCCGTGATGTACCTGGGACAGATCGTGGAAATCGGCCCGCGCCGCGCCGTGTTCGAAAATCCGCAACACGCCTACACGCGACGCCTGCTGGCGGCCGTTCCCGTGGCCGACCCGCAGCGCCGCAGCGTCGTGCGCGAACTGCAGTCCAGCGAGATCCCCAGCCCCATCCGCGACGTAGGCGACCCGCCGCAGGTAGCGCCGCTGCATTTGGTCGCGCCGGGGCATTTCGTGGCGCGGCATTCTGTCGGAGGTCCCTATTGAACCCATTGCTCATATCTGCCAGCGCCGTCGCGCCCACCCTCCCCGCTTCCGGCTTGCCGGCGCGGAGCCTTTTCCCCTCGTTTAACCCTGAAGGAGCGTTTTCATGAACATGCGTCTCAGCACCCTCGCCAGCGCGCTGGCGGCCGTCGTCAGTCTCGCCGCAGTCGCGGTCCCGGCCCATGCCGCCAAGGATGTCGTGGTGGCCGTGCAGTCCACCTTCACCACCACCGACCCCTATGACGCCAACGACACCTTGTCGCAGGCCGTGGCCAAGTCCTTCTACCAGGGCCTGTACGGCTTCGACAAGGACCTGAAGATGGTTCCGGTGCTGGCCAACAGCTACACGGTGAGCAAGGACGGCCTGGTCTACACCTTCAAGCTCAAGTCGGGCATCAAGTTCCACGACGGCACGGCTTTCAACGCCGAGGCGGTGAAGGTGAACTTCGACCGCGTGACCAATCCCGAGAACAAGCTCAAGCGCTACAACCTCTACAAGAACATCGCCAAGACCGAGGCGATCGATCCGACCACGGTGCGCTTCACGCTGAAGGAGCCCTTCTCGCCCTTCATCAACACGCTGGCCCACCCGTCGGGCGTGATCATTTCGCCCGCCGCGCTGGCCCAGTACGGCAGCAAGGGCATCGCGCAGCACCCGGTGGGCACCGGTCCCTTCAAGTTCGTCGAGTGGAAGGCCACCGACTACCTGAAGGTCGCCAAGTGGGAAGGCTACTGGCGCAAGGGCTATCCCAAGGTGGACAGCATCACCTGGCGTCCGGTGGTCGACAACAACACGCGCGCCGCCATGATGCAGACCAACGAGGCGCACTTCGCCTTCCCGATGCCGCCCGAATCGGTGGAGACCCTGTCGAAGAAGCCCAGCCTGGAAGTGACGAAGGCACCTTCGATCATCCACCGCTACCTCTCGATGAACACGCTGCAAAAGCCGTTCGACAACCCCAAGGTGCGGCAGGCCATCAACTACGCCATCAACAAGGACGCGCTGGTGAAGGTAGCCTTCTCGGGCTATGCGGTGCCGGCCGAGGGCGTGGTGCCCAAGGGCGTCGAATACGCCACCAAGCTGGGCCCCTGGCCCTATGACCCGGCCAAGGCGCGCGAGCTGCTGAAGGAAGCGGGCTATCCCAACGGCTTCGAGAGCACCCTCTGGTCGGCCTACAACTACACCACGGCGCAGAAGGTGATCCAGTTCGTGCAGCAGCAATTGGCCCAGGTCGGCATCAAGGTACAGGTCCAGGCCCTGGAAGCCGGCCAGCGCGTGGAACGCGTCGAAAGCGCGCAGGACCCGGCCACGGCGCCGGTGCGCATGTACTACGTGGGCTGGTCATCCTCCACCGGCGAGGCCGACTGGGCGCTGCGCCCGCTGCTGGCCTCCGAATCGTTCCCGCCCAAGCTGTTCAACACCGCTTACTACAAGAACCCCGAGGTCGACGCCGACATCGCCAAGGCGCTGGTGACGACCAGCTCGGCCGAGAAGGCGAAGATCTACGGTGACGCGCAGCAGCGCATCTGGAAGGACGCGCCCTGGGCCTTCCTGGTGACCGAGCAGCTGCTGTCGGTGCGCGCTCGCAACCTGACCGGCTTCTACGTGATTCCCGACGGCAGCTTCAACTTCGACGAAGTGGACCTCAAGTAAGCCACCGGAACACCACGCCGCCGCATGACGGTCTATCTCATCAAGCGCCTGCTGGGCCTGCTGCCGACGCTGCTGATCGTGGCGGTGCTGGTGTTCCTGTTCGTGCACCTGCTGCCGGGCGATCCGGCGCGTCTGGCCGCGGGGCCGGACGCCGGCCCAGAAACGATCGCGCTGGTGCGGCGCGACCTGGGGCTGGACCTGCCGGTGCCGCAGCAGTTCATCCGCTTTTTCGGCAACGCGCTGCAAGGCGACTTCGGCCTGTCGATCCGCAGCAAGCGGCCGGTGGGAACCGAGATCGCCGAGCGGTTCGCGCCCACCTTCTGGCTCACGATCGCGGCCATGGGCTGGTCGGTGTCGCTGGGACTGGTGCTGGGCATCGTGTCGGCGGTGTGGCGCAACCGCTGGCCGGACCGGGTCGGCATGTCGCTGGCCGTGTCGGGCATCTCGTTTCCCTCGTTCGCGCTGGGCATGCTGCTGATGCAGCTGTTCTCGGTGCAGCTGGGCTGGCTGCCCACGGTCGGTGCCGACACCTGGCGGCACTACATCCTGCCCTCGCTCACGCTGGGCGCGGGTGTGGCGGCCGTGATGGCGCGCTTCACCCGCAGCTCCTTCATCGACATCCTCAAGGAAGACTACGTGCGCACGGCGCGGGCCAAGGGCCTGGCCGAGACGGTGGTGGTGGTCAAGCACGCGCTGCGCAATGCGTTGATACCGGTGGTGACCATGATGGGCCTGCAGTTCGGCTTCCTGCTGGGCGGCTCGATCGTGGTCGAGGTGGTGTTCAACTGGCCCGGCATGGGCCGGCTGCTGGTCGATTCGGTGGAGATGCGCGACTACCCGGTGATCCAGGCGCTGGTGCTGCTGTTCTCGCTCGAATTCATCCTGATCAACCTGGTGGTGGACCTGCTCTACGCCGTCATCAATCCCACCATCCGTTTCAAGTGATGATCCCAACTGTTCCCGACCAACCCGGCGACGTGCGCACCCCCACGTCGGAGTTCTGGCGCAAGTTCAAGAAGCAGCGCGTCGCCATGGTGGCCGCTGTCTTTGTGGTGCTGCTGATACTGGTGGCGGTGTTGGCACCGTGGCTGGTTCCGTTCGACGCCGAGAGCTACTTCGACTACGACGCCCTGAACGCGTCGCCTTCGGCCACGCACTGGTTCGGCGTCGACTCGCTGGGACGCGACATCTTCAGCCGCATCCTGATGGGGTCGCGCATCTCGCTGGCCGCTGGCCTGATTTCGGTGGCCGTTGGCGCCGTGATCGGCACGCTCTTGGGCCTGCTGGCCGGCTATTACGAAGGCTGGTGGGACCGGATCGTGATGCGCATGTCCGACGTGCTGTTCGCCTTTCCGGGCATCCTGCTGGCGATCGGGATCGTGGCGATCCTGGGCAACGGCATGATCAACGTGATCCTGGCCGTGGCCGTGTTCAGCGTTCCGGCGTTTGCCCGCCTGGTGCGCGGCAACGTGCTCTCGCTCAAGCACCAGACCTACATCGAAGCGGTGCGCTCCATCGGCGCGCCCGACTCGGTCATCATGCTGCGCCATCTGTTGCCGGGCACGGTGTCGTCGGTGGTGGTCTACCTCACCATGCGCATCGGCACCTCCATCATCACGGCGGCCAGCCTGTCGTTCCTGGGCCTGGGCGCGCAGCCGCCCACACCGGAATGGGGTTCGATGCTGAACGAGGCCCGCGCCGACATGCTCAACGCGCCGCACATAGCGCTGTTTCCCAGCCTGGCCATCTTTTTCACCGTGCTGGCTTTCAACCTGCTGGGCGACGGGCTGCGCGATGCGCTGGATCCCAAGATCGACCAGTAGCGAGGCGCCGTCGTGATACCGCGTCACCTGCTCCCTCGCATAGGCGCCCTGCCCAGCGGCCAGCGCGACACCATCACGGATGTAGCCGGCGTGACCGTGGGCCACTGCACGCTGGATGCGAACGAAGTGCAGACCGGCGTCACCGTGGTGCGCCCCCATGCCGGCGACCTGTTTCGCGACCGCGTGCCCGCTGCCGCTGTGGTGCTCAACGGTTTCGGCAAAAGCGTGGGGCTGATGCAGGTCGAGGAACTCGGCGTGCTCGAGACACCCATCGCGCTGACCAACACCTTCTCGGTCCCGGCCGTGGCGACGGCGCAGATCGAGCACTGCATCGCCGCCAATCCCGAAACCGGACGCGGCCTGCCTACCGTGAATCCGCTGGTGTTCGAATGCAACGACGGCTTTCTCAACGACATCCAGCGCATGGCGGTAACCGGCCGGCACTACCTGCAGGCCTGCGAGCAGGCGGGTGGGGACGTCGAAGAAGGATCGGTGGGCGCCGGGCGCGGCATGTCGAGCTTCGGGCTCAAGGGCGGCATCGGTACCGCATCGCGCCGGGTCCCTGCGACAGGCGGCGCTGAACACGCCGTCGGCGCGCTGGTGCTGGCCAACTACGGCCGCCTGCCGCAGCTGATCATGGCCGGGCACGCCCTGGGCGCCCGGCTGGCCGCGCAAATGGCCGCTGCAACCACGGCCACCCCCGAGCCGGAAAAAGGCTCCGTCATCCTGCTTGTCGCCACCGACGCGCCGCTGGATGCGCGCCAGCTGCGCCGGCTGGCCCTGCGTGCCGGGGCCGGCTTGGCCCGCACCGGTTCGGTGTTCGGCCACGGCAGCGGCGACATCGCGCTGGCCTTTTCCACGGCCTACACCGTGCCCCAGCAAAACAACCGGACCATGCCGGCGATCGCGATGCTGCACGACGGCCTGCTCGACCCGCTGTTCCAGGCCGTCGCCGACAGCACCGAGCAGGCCATCATCCACGCCCTGTGGCGCGCCAGTGCCGTGACCGGCCGCGACGGCAATCACCGCAGCGCGCTGGCCGATCTGCTGCCCACCTGGCCCCCGTCAACTTCTGCATGACCTCCTCGCCGCATCCCTCATGAAAATCCTGATCTCCACCGATATCGAAGGCGTTGCCGGCGTCTATCACCCTGAGCAGACGCGCCCCGGCAACCCCGAATACGAGCGCGCGCGGGCGCTGATGACGCACGAGGCCAACGCCGCCATTGCCGGGGCTTTCGATGCGGGCGCGACCGAGGTGCTGGTCAACGATTCGCACGGGGGCTTTCGCAACATGCCGCCGGACCTGCTGGATGCGCGCGCGCAGGCCGTGCAGGGCAAGCCGCGCTACCTGAGCATGATGGCCGGGGTCGACCAGGGCGTGCAGGCCGTGTGCATGATCGGCTACCACTCGCGGGCGCAGGGCCGCGGCATCCTGGCACACACCATCAACAGCTTCGCTTTCAGGCGCGTGCACTTCAACGGCCGCGAGCTGGGCGAGGCCGGCATCTACGGCGCGCTGGCGGGCGAGTACGGCGTGCCGGTGGTGATGGGCAGCGGCGACGATGTCTTCATCGAAGAACACCGGCCGCTCTTCCCGCATGCGACCTTTGTGCAAACCAAGCGGGCCACCGGCCAGACCAGCGGGATCAGTTTGTCGCCGACGCAGGCCTGCAGCGCCATCCGCGCCGGCGTCACAGCGGCGCTGGCGCAGCGCGGCAACGCCCGCCCGTTCGTGCTGGCGGGCCCGGTCGCCGTGCGCATCCAGACCCAGACCCCGGCCCTGGCCGACCTGTTCTGCCAGTGGCCCGCCCTGCAACGGTTGCAGGGGGACGAAATCGCCTTTGACGCCCCCACGGTCGAAGCCGGGGTGCGCATGGTGAACTGCCTTTCGGCCATGTCGTCGATGCTGCGCTGAAATCGAGTAGGGTGAGGG
>DIZF01000009.1 GCA_002427815.1 Ramlibacter tataouinensis | reverse complement strand
CCGGCAGCGCCGCCGGTACATCCAGCAGCGCCGGTGGTGAAGGCACCTGTCACGCCGCCGCCCTTTGCCGCTCCGACAGCGCCGGCGGCACGTCCGGCAGCGTCGCCGGCACATCCGGCAGCGCCGGTGGTGAAGGCACCTGTCACGCCGCCGCCCTTTGCCGCTCCGGCAGCGCCGGCGGCACGTCCGGCAGCACCGGTTGTGACAGCACCTGTCACGCCGCGGCCCTTTGCCGCTCCGCTGGCGGCACCGACACGTCCGGCAGCGCCAGCGGTGACGGAACAGCGTGGGCGTCCCAAGACCCAAGAAGGCCAAGCCCCGGCAAGACGGGATGCCGCCAGTGAGGCCGCGCCGCCAACGCGGTGAAGAAGAGCAGGGGCGCAAGCCCTGGCGCGCCGCTCGGATCGAAAAAGTACGACGGATGACCGGGGAGCGCGCTACGGGTTCTCGCCCGGGCGCTCCCAGAATCTTTCCATGCTGATGTAGGCGAAAGAGGCGGACCAGCCGATCAGCAGCAGTCCGTTCAGGGCTTCCGCCCCGGCCAACAGACGCAGGGGACCGCTCGGTCGAATATCGCCGTAACCCAACGAGGTAAAGGTCTCGGCCGAGAAATAGAAGCAAAGGCTCATCGATGGCCGCCCGCCGCCGGTGTAGTCGACGAGCAGGGTTCCCAGGTCGAGCTGATGGATGATCAGGTAGTAGACCAGGGCATAGAGCAGCATCTCCATCGCGTGCGCCGCAAACGTCGTCAGCAGCACCGCGATCAGCTTGCTGCGCGGCGCGATCCGGATGCGCGGCAGGACCTCGCTCAGCAGGCGCAACGCCTCGTAATGGATGCTTGTGCTCAAGAGCAGCAGCGAGAGGCAGATGACGCCGATGGTGGCCATGACCGGATCGTAATGCAAGGCCGCTGCGCGACAGGACCCAGGCCGCGCGCGATGAAGAAGACCCAGGCGCGAGCCGCAGCTCGCGCGATCAGGGCTTGACGAACTTCACCACGAACTCGTCCTTGGACATCGGCGGCTCCGGCGTGTTGCAGTCGCGTGGATCGGCCGGGTTGCGCATCAAATTGCCTTGCGCGGCCAGCCGGAAACCCGCGGCTTCGACTTCCTGCTTCACAAACGCTTCCTCGACCCGGTGCAGGGTGCCGGACTCGGAGATGCCGGTGCCGGTGCGGCCCGGGCTGCGGTCGGGGCTGGCGACGACGACGGCAATACTTTCGCCGGACAGTGTCGGCGCGCCGGCGCAAGCCGCCAGCAGGCTCAAGGCGGCCATGACAGCGCCAGCGGCAATGACGCGCACCGGGTTGCTTTTGTCTTGATTGTTCATGTGCGCCTTGCTGGAGATGTGCCGGATCGGCGAGCGCTCGACGATACGGGTCGACATGCCGATCTGCACGCAGCTCATCAACCAGCGCGGCAAGCTTTTCGGGTGACAAGGTTTTCCCCCATTGCGCAGGTGCGGTGATCTCCATTCAAATGCGTCTCCGTTCGAAGACGGCAACTCCAGAGCTTCAATATTTCAAAGGAACACAAGCATGAAGAAAGTTTCCAGGTCGGCCGTGGGTTTGGCCGTGCTGCTTGCATTGACAGCGCCCGCGGCCATGGCGGCGGCCAACGAGGTGGTCATAGGCGACATCGATGACATGACCGGCCTCTATGCCGACGTGATCGGCCAGGGCGGCATCGAGGCCGTCGACATGGCCATTGCCGACTTCGGCGGCTCCGTTATCGGCAAGAAGATCGTTTTCCTGAATGCAGACCACCAGAACAAGCCCGATATCGGCGCGTCGAAATTCCGGGAATGGGCCGACCTGAGGGGCCTGAACATGCTGCTGGGTGGGTCCAACACCGGCGTCAGTATCGCCATGGCCAAGGTGGCGGCGGAGAAGAAGGTGCCGTTCATCGCCATCGGCGCGGCCGGCGCCTCGCTCACCAACCAGGACTGCACGGCTTACACGGTGCATTACGCCTATGACACCACGTCACTGGCCAACGGCACAGCCAGCGCGATCACCAAGGGCGGCGGCAAGACCTGGTACTTCCTGACCGCGGACTACGCTTTCGGCACGCAGTTGCAGGACGCCGCTACCAGGGTCGTCAATGCCAGCGGCGGGAAGGTGCTGGGGTCGGTGCGCGTGCCGCTGTCCGCGTCCGACTTCTCCTCGTTCCTGCTGCAGGCTCAGGCATCCAAGGCGCAGGTGCTGGGCCTGTCCAACGCCGGCAACGACTTCACCAATTCGCTCAAGGCCGCCAACGAGTTCGGCATCACCAAGACGATGAAGCCGGCTGCCTTGCTGGCCTTCATCAGCGACATCCACAGCCTGGGCCTGAAAACCGCTCAAGGGCTGTACCTGACGACGGGCTGGTACTGGGATCTCAACGACCAGACCCGCGCGTTCGCCAAACGCTACTTCGCCAAGATGAAGAAAGAGCCGACGATGAACCAGGCTGCCTACTACTCGGCAACGATCGCCTACCTGAATGCCGTCAAGGCAGTCAATAGCACTGACGCGGACAAGGTCATGGCTCAGTTGAAGAAGCAGAAGATCAACGACATGTTCGCGAAGAACGGCTACATCCGCGCGGACGGTGTGATGATCCACGACATGTACGTCATGCAGGTCAAGACGCCGCAGGAATCCAGATATCCCTGGGACTACTACAAGGTCGTGAAGAAGATGGGCGGCGAGGAGGCATTTGGCCCGCTCTCCGATTCGACGTGCCCCTTGGTCAAGAAATAGCCAACCTGCCAAGTTGCTTCCAATCAGCTTCCAGTCAGGTGACAATTTCGAAGGGTCGCCACACCGGCCCGAACGGTGATGTTGCGTGAAGCGTGAAGCAAGAGTGCGGGTACAAAGCCGATTGACATTTGTCAACGGCGAAGCATGCTGTGGCAAGCCACACTTGAGTTATGCAGACAAAAGAGGATCACTACATGAACAACCCGGCAAGTACTTCGAAAACCAGCTACCGCAGACTCAGATGGGCTCTCGCGACCGCCTTCGCCGCCATGGCCGCTCTGCTGTCGCAGCCGGCTTTCGCGCTTCCGTTGTTTGCGCGCCAGACCGGTCAGAACTGCGTCGCCTGCCACGCCGGTGGCCAGTTCCCCGAGCTCACGCCGTACGGGCGCCTGTTCAAGATGACCGGGTACACCATCGGACAGCGGACGATTCCGCTGTCGGCGATGGCCGTGATCACCAATTCAAGGGTGCGCGACACCGCCAAGAGCGACGATCCGGGTGCCGATTTCCAGAAGAACGGGCAGACCATCTTTGCCACGGGCAGCGCCTTCCTGGGCGGCAAGATCACCGACAACCTGGGCGCGTTCGCGCAGTTCACGTATGATCCCTATGCCACGCAGGACGCCAACGGCAATTTCCACGGCCACACCGGTGCCGACAACATCGACCTGCGTTATGCGGACCGCTTCATCGATCTCAAGCGCGACCTGATCTTCGGCGTCTCCGTCAACAACAACCCGTCGCTCGCCGATCCGTGGAATACGTCCGCGGCATGGATGCAGTACGTGCCGGTACCCAGCCCGACCAGCAGCGGGTTCATCGACGGCAGCACACCTTATCCGGGCTATGCGGCCGGCGGCAACCTGGCCGGCGTCACGGCCTATGCCTTCTGGAACCGGACGATCTACGCCGAACTCGGCGGCTATGGAACGTCGCGCGGGGCCATGTCGTTCATGCATGCCGGGGCGGCCAACGCGGACGTCACCAAGCTCAGCGGCATCAACCCCTACTGGCGCCTGGCGTGGAACCACGAGTGGGGGCCGCATAACCTGATGATCGGGACGGCGGGCATGTACGCCAAGATCTATGACGATCCGCTCGACACATCCGACTCCGCGACGATCCACCACACGCACGACGTGAGCATCGACTCGCAGTACCAGTACCTGCTGGACCCGCATTCCGTCACCGCGCAGTTCGTCTACCAGCGCAGCACCCATCACTATCCCGATTCCCTGGCCAACCAGTCGGTGGGTTTTGTCGATGCGCTGGGCAATCCGCTGGCCAACACCAACACGCAAGACTCGACGAACCTTTTCCGCGCCAAGCTGACCTATGTGTACCAGGCGCGTTATGGCGGCAGTGTCGGCTTTTTCAACCTGACCGGCAGCACCAACACGGCCAACCAGAGTTCGGGCTTCAGCCCGGACACGCTCGGCATCACGTCCGACCCTAACGCGGTAGCGCCGTCGCAACGGGTGGGCGGGAACCTCTCCGGCAACCCCGCCACGCGCGGCATGACGTTCGAAGCGTTCTGGACCCCCATCCAGTATGTGCGCATCGGCGCGCAGTACACCGCCTACAGCCGCTACAACGGCGCATCCGAGAACTACGACGGGTTCGGGCGCAACGCACGGGACAACAACTCGCTGTTCCTCTATCTCTGGGCCGCGTACTGATGTTGGCCGTTACCCTGCACTCTGCATTTGCCCCTTCCCGGAGACAGACATGAAACACGCACATCTCGTCCTTGCGCTCCTGGGCGCCGGACTCATCGCCGGTTGCGCCAACCCGAGCCGGTCGCGCGATCTTGCCAACCCGAACGTCCCGGCGCAGGTCCTGGCGCAGCAGGTCTGTTCCAATTGCCACGGCGTCGGCGGGACCAGCATCTCGCCGAATTTCCCGAACCTCGCGGCCCAGACGCCCGCGTACATCGTGGGCCAGCTCAAGGAGTTCAAGAGCCACGATCGGGAGGATCCGGCCGGATTCGAATACATGTGGGGTATCAGTCGCAGCCTGACCGATGCGCAGATCAATGGCCTGGCGGCGTACTTCTCGAGTCAAACGCCCACACACCGGTCGGCCGAGGCGGACCCCAAGCTCGCTGCCGCCGGGAAGGCGGTCTTCACGGGCGGCCTGCCGGCCAAGAACGTGCCTCCCTGCATGACATGTCATGGAGCGGCGGGGCAGGGCAACGACACCTTCCCGCGCCTGGCCAGCCAGCATGTGGACTACATCATCAAGCAGCTGATCGTGTTTCAGCGCACCAACGAACGGCCCAAGGGCGCCGTGATGAAGCAGATCGTGCACGATCTGAGTGACGATGACATCAAGAACGTGGCAGCGTACCTGCAGACTCTGGGTTGAATAGAAGGCGCCGCAACGCGGCCCCTTTCGCTGAAGCGCGCAATAGTGTCAGGGCTTCCTGAGCGCGTCCTTGAGGGCGCGGGCGCCGCAGGCAATGCAAGAGCGGACCCCGGCCAGGCGTGCGATTCGGCCTACAAGGCCCGGCGCAGCTCAGGCGTTCCGCGCCGGCTGGGCTGGCGGCTGCGGCTGCAATACCGCCTTGATGCCCGCCAGAAAAGCGGCAACGTGAATGCCGATCACCCGGTCGACTGCCACCGAGGTCCGGTCGTGATAGATGTGCCGGCGGATCGCGAGGTGCGACACGTTGCCGTGCAGGGCCCAGCCCAGTTCCTGAATCAGCGCACGGTCCGACGGCATCGGCAGGCCGGCGTCGGCCGCGGCTTCCTCCACCACGGTTTCCAGCAGCGTCTTGATGATGGCGGCGATGTAGGTCGGAGCCATCTCGACCTCGGCCAGCGATGCGTACAGGAACAGCCGCAGCCAGTTGCACGTGAGGATGGTGTCGTAGTACTCCTGATAGAACTCGCGCAGCCGTTGTTCCAGCGGTTTGCTGCGGTCGCGCAGGTGCACGAACCAGATGGCCTGGAACGGCCCGGCGATGTTCGCGTCATAGACGGCGTTGATCAGCGCCGACTTGTTGGGAAAGACGCTGTAGAGCAGCCGCTGGGATACCCCGCAGGCGTCCGCCAGCCCACGGGTCTGGGCCGTGAGCCCGTATTCGGAGAAGAACTCGAAGGCTTTCTTGAGAATCAGGTCCCGGCGTTCGGAAGCGGGAAGCCGCACCGTTGCACGGCGCTTGGCCGTCTTCGGCCGGGCCGGCGCGTCCTGGCGGTTGGCGGCGAGGAGGGCTGATTTGGCTTTCATGGGTGCAAGGTACATTGCCGCGGCATGGCGCGGCGGCCGCTGCGGATCGGGTGACGATAGCCGCTAATATATCGTCAAGTGACGACACATGCGATACCATCGCGACGATAAGTGGTGGATGGGTTGAAGCGTCCAAGGAGAAGACCGTGATCTACGAAATGCGCACCTACCAGGTCCAGCCGGGCAAGGCGGTGGAGTTCCTCAAGCTGTACCAGGAGCAGGGGCTGCACATCATCAGCCGCTACGCGAAGCTTGTCGGCTGCTGGACCAAGGAATCGGGCGTGCTCAATTCGGTGGTGTTCGTCTGGGCCTATGATGACCTGGGCCACCGCGGCATTCAGCGCGGCAAGCTGGGGCAGGATGCGGAGTGGGGTGCTTTCGTCCCGTCGATGTTGCCGTATCTGGTGCATCAGGAAAGCGTGTTCCTCACCCCGACGGCGTTCTCTCCGCTGAAGTAGTCGCCGTCATGCCGGTCAGCACCTTCGACCTGTTCCGGTTGGGTATCGGGCCATCCAGCTCGCACACCGTGGGGCCGATGCGCATCGCGCTGCGCTTCGTGCGCGATCTGGAAGGCCGGGGTTGCCTGGAGCGGGTGGCGCACCTCGAAGTTCATCTGTACGGATCGCTGGCGTTGACCGGGCGGGGCCACGCCACCGACCGCGCCGTGCTGCTCGGGTTGATGGGCCAAGCGCCGGAGACCGTCGATGGGGACACCGCCGACGCCCTCGTTCTGGCGGCGCGCCAGCGGCTCGCGCTCGCGCTGGCCGGGCGGCATGCGGTCGATTTCGACGAGTCGTGCCACCTGGTCTTCCATACCGACCAGGCCTTGCCGCAGCACCCCAATGGCATGCGCCTGTTCGCCGCGGATGCGGACGGCAACACGCTGGCCGATCTGACCATGTTCTCCATCGGCGGCGGATTCATCGCCGAGGAGAGCGATTTTCCGGCTGGCCCCAAACCGGTTTCGCACCCGTGGCCGCTGCCCTATCGTTCGGGCGTGGAGCTGTTGCAGCTTTGCGCCGAGTCGGGCTGCTCGATCGCCGAGCTGGCGATGCGCAACGAATTGACACTGCGTTCGCGCGACGAGGTCGTCCGGGGCCTGGACGGCATCCGGCGCGCCATGTTCGAGTGCATGGACCGGGGACTGCGGCACGAGGGCGTATTGCCCGGCATGCTCCGGGTGCGCCGCCGTGCGCCGGCTCTGTTCCAGGCGCTGCAGCAGCGACGCGGGACCGGGCGCCCGATGATGGAGCTCGATTGGGTGAACGCGTTCGCGGTGGCCGTCAACGAGGAGAACGCCGCGGGCGGACGGGTGGTCACCGCGCCCACCAACGGGGCCGCGGGCATCATCCCGGCGGTGCTGCGTTTCTACGAGCAGTTCTGCAACCCGACCGGCCGTGAGGCCAGCCACGAGTTTCTGCTCACGGCGGCGGCCATCGGTTCGCTGTACAAGGAGAACGCATCGATTTCCGGCGCCGAGGTGGGCTGCCAGGGCGAGGTCGGCGTCGCGTCGTCGATGGCCGCTGCCGGACTGGCAGCGGCCCTGGGCGCGAGCAACGAGCAGATCGAGAACGCCGCCGAGATCGGCATGGAGCACAACCTGGGGCTGACCTGCGACCCGGTCGGCGGGCTGGTGCAGATCCCCTGCATCGAGCGCAACGCCATGGGCGCCGTGAAAGCGATCAATGCCGCGTACCTGGCACTCTCGGGCAACGGGCTGCACCATGTCTCGCTCGACAGCGTGATCGAGACGATGAAGCAGACCGGCGCCGACATGCACCACAAGTACAAGGAAACCTCGCTGGGCGGGCTAGCCGTCAGCGTGGTCGAATGCTGAAATCCTGAGCTGCGGCGGCAGCTCAAAAAAACTTCAAGTCGTCACTTGACGATATAAGCCCCCATCGCCAATAATGCCATCCGGTCGAGCCTCCGGCACTGGGCTGGCGGCTTGCGAACCGTACGAATCGGCAGGCCCTGGCCCCGTTGTTTGCCGCCGCCCTGCACCCACCAGGAAAGTTCAACATGACTGCCCCATGGACCCCGGAACAGAGTCGCCGTGATTTCCTCAAACTGACAGCCGCGGCGGGTGCGGCCGGCACGGGCCTGCTGTCCCTGCCGGCCGGCGCGCAGGGCGCGCCGCTGAACTACTACACCTGGTCGGCCGCGGTCGACCTGGTCAAGAGCCATCTCACCGCGTTCGAGGCCAAGACCGGCATCAAGGTCAATTACAGCAACGCTCCCTGGGCCCAGTACCGCGACACGATGGTGACCAAGTTCGTCGGCAAGGCGCCGATCGACGCGCTGTGGGTGTCGGACAGCTGGTTGCCGGAATGGGCCGACGCCGGCTGGATCGCCCCGATCAACGGCTATCCCGAGCTGATGAAGTACAACGCCGACGCCGACGATTTCTGCACCAAGTCGATGCAGTACAAGGGCAAGCAGTACGGCCTGACCTACTACTCGGACTACATGGCCTTCTTCTACGACGAGGAGATGCTGAAAAAGGCCGGCATCAAGGCGCCGCCGCAGACCTGGAACGAGGTCGTGCAGCAGTCCGCCACGATCAAGAAGGCCGGCCTCTCGGAGTACCCGCTGATGCTGTCGATGGCGCGCGAAAGCTGGCTGATCGAGTTCCTGACGGCTCTCGTGTATTCCAACGGCGGCCGCTTCACCGACGACAACGGCGTGGCGGTGATGGCCGATCCCAAGCGCGGTGCTCAGCAGGCGCTGCAGTGGGTGACCGATGCGGTCAACAAGCACAAGATCGTCTCGCCCGCCTGCGTGGAGATCGGCGAGCTGAACGGCCTCAAGTCCTTCGGCTCCGGCAACCATGCGTTCGCCATGCTCGGGCGCTATCGCATCCGCACCCTGAACGACCCGAAGCAGTCGCAGATCGCGGGTCGGGTGAAGCAGTGCCTGATGCCCGCCGGTCCGGGCGGCTCGCACGCCACCGTGGGCTGGATGCGCTTTCACGCGATGACGGCGCAGGCCGCCGCCGACAAGAGCCGTGCCGCCAATACCGTGAAGCTGATCGAGTGGTTCGGCGGCAAGGCCGGCAGCCAGTACCAGTTCCAGAAGATGCTGTTCGCGGACCTGGGCTCGGGCTTTGGCGTCAAGGAGCTGTTCAAGGATCCGGAGGTCCAGGCCAACTACCAGAAGTACTCGGACATCGCCATGTTCGAGAAGCAGCAGCACCTCGCGCGCAAGAAGGACGTGATCGCCCGCTGGTTCGGCGAGTGGGACGAGGTGAACGGCACGGCCTGGCAGTCCGCCATCCTCGGCAAGAGCACGCCGGCGGCCGCGCTGAAGAAGTCGGCCGACGCCTGGAACGACCTGCGCAAGCAGTCGTGACATGACGCACGCCTCGGCCGGGGGGGGGCATCCCCCCGGCGGATTCCACCGTCGACAGCGCCGCCGCGCCGCCGCCTCGACCGGCACCGCGCAAGCGCTGGCGCCCGTTCGGGCAACCGGTGAGCGCCTACGACCAGAAGAGCGCCATGCTGTTCCTGGCGCCGATGATGCTCGTGCTCAGCGTCGTGGCGGTGTTCCCGGTCGTCTACTCCTTCTGGATCAGCCTGTTCGACCTGAAGCTGACCCGGCCACACCGCGTGCCGTTTGTCTGGTTCGACAATTACCTGAAGATCTTCCAGGACAGCCTGTTCTGGGAGTCGGTCGGGCGGACCACCAGTTTCACCGTGATGTCGGTCGCCGCCATCATGGTGTTCGCCACACTGGTGGCCTTGCTCCTCAACGAGGACTTCCGGGGCCGCCGCGTGCTCTCCGCCATCCTGCTGATTCCCTGGGCCATCCCCTACGTCGCCAACGGGCTGATGTGGAAGTGGATCTACGACTCCGGCTACGGCGCGTTGAACGGCCTGCTGCTGCAACTCGGCTTCATCCATAAATACCTGGTCTGGCTCGGCGACACGGACAAGACGCTGGTGCTGATCGCCAACGCGTTCGTCTGGAAGGAAGTGCCGCTGGCCACCATCCTGCTGCTGGTCACGCTCAAGTCGATTCGCGCGGACCTGTACAGCGCGGCGAAGGTGGACGGCGCCAACGTCTGGCAGCGCTTCGTCCACATCACGCTGCCTTCGCTGGTGCCCGGCTTCGCCCTGGTGATGATCTACGAGACGATGATGGCGATCCGCCACTTCGACCTGTTCTTCATCCTGACCGAGGGCGGGCCCGCGGATGCTTCGCACGTGGTTGCCTGGGAGGTGTATGTGGAGACCTTCCGCAAGCTGGCCTTCGGCACCGGCGCGGCGCTGGCCTACATCATGGCCATCGCCACCTTCACCCTGGCCTTCTTCATCATCCGCAGCACCAGCCGGAAGCTCTGATGCAAGCCGTCCTGCCACTCCCTATCCGCCGGATCGGCCGACCCGTGCTGCTGTTGCTGGCCTCGCTGCTGCTGGCCGCCTACGTGCTGGCGCCGGTGGCCTGGCTGGTGTCGTCCGCCTTTCAGTCCGAGGTCGAAATCACCTCGGTGCCGCCGCACTGGATTCCGCATCAGCCCACGGCGCAGAACTTCGCCGCCATCTTCAAGGCGAAGGAAGCGGTGGTGACCTACGAGAACCGCAAGCAGGGCGACACGGCCACCGGCGGCTTCATCCCTTCGACGGCGGCGAATCTGCTGCCCGGGATGTGGAACAGCCTGATCGTGGCGGTCTCGGTCGTCCTGCTCAACCTGCTGGTGAGCGTGCCGGCCGCCTATGCGCTCGCCAAGATCCGCTTCATCGGGCGCTCCACGTCCATCTACTTCATGCTGACGTCGCGGGTGATCCCCGACATCGCGCTGGTGGTGCCGTTCTTCCTGTTCGTCCAGAAGCTCGGGCTGCTGGACAACCTGCTGTCGCTCATCATCACCTACCTGGCGATCACGATTCCGTTCAGCATCTTCATCCTCACGGGCTATTTCGAATCGCTGCCCGATGAGCTGGACAAGGCGGCGCGGGTGGACGGCTGCTCGCGCTTCCAGACCCTGGTGCTGGTCTACCTGCCGCTGGCGCTGCCGTCGCTGGTGGCCGTGGTGCTGTTCACGTTCCTCACCAGCTGGAACGAATTCCTGCTGGCGTTGATGTTCACGCAGACGCCGGCATCGCAGACCATGCCGATCGTGGTGGCCTCGTTCACGTCGGACTTCAACATCAGTTTCTCGTTCATCAACGCCGCCGGCGTGCTGGCGATCGTGCCGCCCGTGATCATCGCGATCCTGTTCGAGCGCTACATCGTCTCGGGACTCACGGCCGGCGCCGTCAAGGGGTAAGGGAGCACCATGGCCAGAATCAGGTTCGAATCGGTCGGCAAGAAATACCCCAACGGCTTCGTCGCGCTCGAGGACCTCAACCTCGACATCGGCGACAAGGAGTTCCTGGTGCTGCTAGGCCCGTCCGGCTGCGGCAAGTCCACCACCCTCAACATGATCGCGGGCCTGGAGGACGTGACCGACGGCAACCTGTTCTTCGACAGCGATGTCATGAACACGGTGCCGCCGCACCGGCGCGACGTGGCCATGGTGTTCCAGAGCTATGCGCTGTATCCGCACAAGACCGTCTACGAGAACATCGCCTTCGGCCTGCGCATGCGCAAGCATCCCAAGGAGGAAATCAACCGTCGGGTGCGGGATGCGGCGCGGCGGCTGGAGATCGAGCCGCTGCTGGAGCGCCGCCCGGACCAGCTCTCGGGCGGGCAGCGCCAGCGGGTGGCGCTGGGGCGCGCCATGGTGCGCCAGCCCGCCGTTTTCCTGATGGATGAGCCGCTGTCGAACCTGGACGCCGCGCTGCGGATTTCCATGCGCGCCGAGATCAAGCAGCTGCACCAGGTGATGCAGACCACGTTCGTGTATGTCACTCACGACCAGGCCGAGGCGCTGACGCTGGCCGACCGCATCGTGGTGATGCGCAGCGGCGTGGTGCAGCAGATTGGCCCGCCGGACGCGATCTACGAGCAGCCGCGCAACATGTTCGTGGCTTCCTTCCTGGGCAACCCGCCGATCAATTTCCTCGAAGGCCGGCTGGGCGAGCAGGACGGCCGCATGGTGTTCCAGCGCGGCCAGCTGGCGTTGACCCTGCCGCCGGCGATGGCACAGCGGGTCGCTGGCCAGGTGGGGCGCGAGGTGGTGCTGGGCATCCGCGCCGAAGACGTTTCGGAGAGTGGATCCGCTGCAGGCGGCAAGGGCGTGCAGGGCCGGATCATGTCGGTGCTGCCGGTCGGATCGGATCAGTTCTTCGAGATGGAAGTGGAGGGCACGCGCCTGTTCTTCCGGCTGGGCAAGGAAGTGCAGTACCGGGAAGGGGACAACACCGCGCTGGGCGTGAACCTCAACCGGCTGCACCTGTTCGACAAGCAGACCACGCAAAGCCTGGTCTGGAACTGAAGCGCTGCATGAAGCCCGCCGCATTCGCTTACCTGCGTCCCGTGTCGATCGACGACGCGCTGCGCCAGCTGGCCGAGCTCGGGCCGCAGGCCAAGGTCATCGCCGGGGGCCAGAGCCTGGGTCCGATGATGAACATGCGGCTGGCCAGGCCCGGGCAACTGATCGACCTGAACGACCTGACCGAGCTGGCCTACGTGCGCGAAGCCGGCGACTGGATCCAGGTCGGCGCCCTGACGCGCCATTACCAGATCGCCGAATCGGCGCTGGTGCGCTGTCATTGCCCGTTATTGGGCCAGGCTGCGCAAACCATAGGCCACTACGCCATCCGCCAGCGCGGCACCATCGGCGGCAGCCTGGCCCACGCCGATCCGGCGGCGCAGCTGCCCTTGATCGCAGTGACGCTGGGGGCCCGCTTCAACCTGATGCGGCGCGCGTCGCGGCGCCAGGTGGAGGCCGGCGATTTCTTTGTCTCGGCGATGACCACCTCGCTGGCGCCCGACGAGCTCATCGAGTCGATCGAATTTCCCAAGGCGGTGCCGGGCGAGGCGGCGTGCTTCCGGATGTTCAACCGGCGCCACGGCGATTACGCCATCGTTGCCGTTGCCGCGACCGTGACGTCGCAAGCGGGCAAGGTCAAGTCGCTGCGGTTGGGGTTGGGCGGCGCGGCGCCGGTGCCGCAACGCTTGCAGGCGCTGGCGCAATCCTTTTGCGGCCGCGCTCCCGACGAAGCCTGGGTCATGGAACTGGCCGCCGGCGCGCGCGACGCGGTGGCGGTCGAGGACGACAGCCGCGTGTCGGCGCTCTATCGCCGGGAACTGACGCAGACGCTGGTGGCCGGCGCGCTCGGGCGTGCCCTGGGCCAGTTGCAGGGATAGCGAACCAATGGAAAAGCAGAGCATCACCCTCACCGTGAACGGCGTCAACGTCGAGTTCGAGGCGCAGCCCCGCAAGCTGCTGTCGGACGCCTTGCGCGAGGACTGCGGCCTGACCGGCACCCACGTCGGATGCGAGCACGGCGTGTGCGGCGCCTGCACGGTGCTGGTCGATGGCCGGCCGGCCCGGGCTTGCCTGACCTACGCGATCCAGATGGAAGGCCATGAGATCACGACCATCGAGTCGGTAGGTGAGCACGGCGCGCTGTCGCCCCTGCAGCAGGCCTTGCACGAGACCCATGGCCTGCAGTGCGGCTTCTGCACGCCGGGCATCGTGATGACGTTCGAGGCCTTTCTCAAGGACAACCCCGACCCGAGCGAGGAGCAGATCCGCGACGCGCTGTCGGGCAACCTGTGCCGCTGCACCGGCTACCAGAACATCGTCGCGGCGATCCGGCTCGCGGCGATGCGCATGCGGGAGGCGACAACCGATGCCTGAAGAGAAGTTCCGCTACATCGGCTCGCACGTTGCGCGCAAGGAGGACGAGCGCCTGCTGACGGGTCATGGGCGCTACATCGACGACATCGACGTTCCGGGCGCGCTGCACGCCTGCTTCGTGCGCTCGCCCCACGCCCATGCGCGCATAGCTGCCATCGACGTGCAGGCCGCTCTCGCCATGCCCGGCGTGGTCGCCGTCTTCACCGGGAAGGACGTGGCGGTGTGGACCACGCGGCACCGGATGGCCCCGCCGATCGATGGCCTGCAGCCGGTGGAGATGGACACGATCCCGGTCGGCAAGGTGCGCTTCCAGGGCGATCCGGTCGCCTGCGTCATCGCGCAGGACCGCTACGCCGCCGAGGACGCTGCCGAGCAGGTGGCGGTGGACTATGAGGTGTTGCCGGCGGTGACCACGATGTGGCAGGCGCTGGATCCGCAATCGCCGCGCGTGGATGACACCCTGGTTTCCAACCTGCTGTCGCACCAGCAGGCCACGCATGGCGATGTGCAGGTGCAGATGCGCCAGGCGCATCGCGTGGTGGAGAGCGTTTTCTCGCAGCATCGGCAAACCCACCTGCCGATCGAGACCCGCGGCTGCATCGCCGTGTGGGACGAGGGCCGGCAGCACCTGACGTTCCACGTTGGCACCCAGGTGCCGCATCCGTACCGCACCACGCTGGCCGGACGGCTGCGGCTGTCGGAGTCGCAGGTGACGGTGATTTCGCCCGACGTCGGCGGCGGCTTCGGCCAGAAGATCGCGCTGTACCGCGAAGAACTCACCGTGGCGGCGGTGGCGCGGCACCTCAGGCGACCGGTGCGCTGGCGCGAAGACCGCATGGAAAACCTGCTGGCCTCGTCGCAGGCGCGCGAGGACTTCTGCCGCACCCGCGCCGCGGTGGACGCCCAGGGCAGGGTGCTGGCGCTGGAACTGGAGATCGTCGAGGACTTCGGCGCGTACAGCTTCTATCCTGGCAACTATCTGGCGCGGGTGGTCGCGATGATCCTGACCGGCCCGTACCAGATCGCGCACTACAGCTACGACGTCAAGGTGCTGCTGTCGAACAAGGTCGGCAATGGCCCGATGCGCGCGCCGATGTCCATCACCAGCTGGGTGATGGAGGGCACCATGGACAACATCGCGCGCGCTCTGCAGCTCGATCCGGTCGCGGTGCGGCGGCTCAACATGGTGGAGGCGAAGGACCTGCCCTACACGATGGCGACGGGCGAGGTGCTGGCCGACATCACGCCACGGGAAACGCTGGAGGCCGCGCTGGCGGCGATCGATTACCCGGCGTTCCGCGAGCGCCAGCGCGTCGCGCGCGAGCAGGGCGTGTACCTGGGGCTGGGCATCTGCACGGTGGTCGAGTCCACCACCTATGGATCGGCGTTCTACAAATCGGCGGGTATTCCCGGGTCCGGGCATGAGGCGGCCTGGGTGCGCATCGAGCCGTCCGGCGTGGTGAATGCCTCCTGCGGGCTGGGCGCGACGGGGCAGGGCTACGAGACCTCGCTGGCGAACGCCGTGGCCGAAGGTCTCGGCGTCGACCCAGCCTGCGTCGAGATGCAGCTGGGCCACACCGATGTTGCGCCGTACGGCATGGGCAGCCGCGGCGCGCGCGGCGGCACGGCCGGCGGCGGCACGCTCTACCTGTGCGCGCTCGAGGCGCGGGCCAAGGTGCTGGCCATCGCGGCGCAACGGCTGGGGCTGCCCGGGACCGAGGACCTGCGGATGGCGGGCGGCCGGGTGCAGCAGCGGGTGGATGGGCAATGGAGCGACCGCGGCGTGACGCTGGCCGACGTGGCGAGGACGGCATACCTGGACCCGCTGGCACTGCCGCAGGGCATGGGACCGGGGCTGGAATTCCACACCACCTACGAGCCGCCGCCCATGACCTATTCCAATTCCACGCACGTGTGCGAGGTGCGGCTCGACACGGCGACCGGCGCCATCCGTTTCGAACGCTACCTGGTCGCCGAAGACTGCGGAACCGTGCTCAGTCCGGTGGTGGTCGAAGGGCAGCAGCACGGAGCCATCGCCATGGGGCTGTCGGGTTCGCTGTTCGAGCAGGTCGAATACGACAGCCAGGGCCAGAACCTGTCGGGCTCGCTGGCGGACTATCTGGTGGCCACCGCCCATGAACTGCCGCATTTCGAAATCATCTCAATGCACACCCCGAACAAGACCACGCCGGCCGGCATCAAGGGAATGGCCGAAGGCGGCGTGATGGGCGCCATCGGCGCGGTGACCAACGCCGTCAACGATGCGCTGGCGCCCTTCGGGGTGGTGGCGACGCGGCAGCCGCTGACGCCCATGTCCTTGCGCGACCTGCTGCGCGATCGCCAACCCTTATCGCGTGAAGCCGTTGCTTCGGCACCGACGGCTGAGCGCCCCGCGACCATAGAGTGAGAGACGGATCCATGACAAACATCACAAGCGCAACCCGTGTCGGCTTCATCGGCCTGGGCATCACGGGCCAGAGCATGGCCGGCCACCTGCTGGCGGCCGGCCATCCGCTGTCGGTCTACAACCGCTCGCGCGACAAGGCCGCGGCCCTGTTGGGCAAGGGCGCCGTCTGGTGCGACACCCCCGGTGACGTGGCGGCGCGTTCGGACGTCGTCATCACGATGGTGGGCTACCCGAGCGACGTGGAGCAGGTCTGGCTGGGTCCGGACGGCGTGCTGGCGCGCTGCTCGCGCGATGCCTTGCTGATCGACATGACCACGTCCAGCCCGGAGCTGGCGCGGCGCATCGCCAGTCAGGCCGCCGCGCACGCGTGTCAGGCACTCGACGCGCCGGTGTCCGGTGGCGACGTGGGCGCGCGCGAGGCGAAACTGTCGATCATGGTCGGCGGCAGCAAGGAGGCGTTCGAGGCCGCGCTGCCGATCCTGAAGCTGCTGGGCAGCAACATCGTCCACCAGGGCGAGGCCGGGGCCGGCCAGCACACCAAGATGTGCAACCAGATCGTGATCGCGTCCACCATCATGGGCGTGTGCGAGGGCCTGGCCTACGGCAAGGCGGCAGGGCTCGACCTGCCCACGGTGCTGAAGTCGATCGGCGCCGGCGCGGCCGGCGGCGTCCAGCTCAACGTGCTCGGTGCCAAGATCATCAACGGCGATTTCGCGCCCGGTTTCTTCATCGAGCATTTCCTCAAGGACCTGGGGATCGCGTTGGCGGAAGCGCAGCGCATGAAGCTGGACCTGCCGGCACTGGCACTGGCCCGCAAGCTGTACACGACGCTGGTTGAACGGGGCCTGGGGCGGCTGGGAACCCAGGCCCTCGCCCAGTATTACGGGGTGCGGCCATGAGCATGGAGATGACGGGCGAGTACCGCATTCCAGCGACGCAGCAACGCGTGTGGGATGCCCTGAACGATCCCGCTGTGCTCAAGGCCTGCATCGCCGGCTGCCAGCAGCTCGACAAGGTCTCGGACACCGAGTTCAAGGCCATCGTCGCGACCAAGGTCGGGCCGATATCCGCCACCTTCCGCGGCGCGGTGAACCTGTCGGAGCTGGACGCGCCCAACGGCTATACGCTCACCGGCCAGGGGCAGGGCGGCGCTGCCGGCTTCGCGCGCATGAGCGCGCGCGTGGCCCTGAAGCCCGAAGCCGACGACACCTTGCTGACCTATGCCGCCAACGCCGAAATCGGCGGCAAGCTGGCCAGCGTGGGCAGCCGCCTGGTGCAAACCGTCGCGCGCAAGAACGCCGACGACTTCTTCTCCGCCTTTGCCAGGCAGCTGGGCGGCACCGGCGACCTGGAGACCGTCGCCGCGGCGGCACCGTCAGCCGCAACGACCGCGGCCCTGGTCGGCGGCGGTGGCTTGGGCGCGCCGGTACCGGCCTGGTTGGTGATGTTCGGTACCGGGCTGGGCCTGGCCCTCGGCTACGCGATCGCGTTGCTGGCGCGCTAGCAGCGCACTGCGCGAGCCCGACGCCAGCCTCGCAGCGACCGCCTACGCGCCGCTGTAGGGCTGCGACATCAAGTCGTCAGCGTTGCGCTCCGCCAGCGCGCGTTCGCGCAGTTCATCGAAGCGGCGCGGGTCGGCCACTGCGGACAGCGCGTTGTGGACCTTGTGCACCCCGGGCACGCGGGTCAGCTGCGACAGCAAGCCGTCCATCTCCGCAGCCAGCACGTAGCCCGATACCCGTACCAGGCCGCCCTCCACGGTGACATCGATCATGTCCGCGTGGCTGACCAGGGTCGCCATTTCATCCTGGACGCGCTGGCGCAGCCGCGACGCGTCGGCAAGCGTCGTGCCGGGATGGCGACGACGCATCGCCGCCCGGTCCAGGCACACCACCGCTGCCGCGCCACCGGCGAAAGCCGTCGCCAGAATCAGCCAGGGTCTCATGGTTCAGGCGCCTTTCCTGCGCGCCTTGGGCTTGACGCTGGCGGTGGCCCGCCCGCTGCTCTTGCTCGCCGCCGCGCGCCGGGTGCGGGGCGCCTCTTCCTCCTCGTCGTTCGCCGCCTTGCGGCGTGGCGTTGATGGTTTGAGCCCGTGTTCTTCGTGGGCCGCGCCCGCGCCCTTGCGCAGGCTGCGCCGCAGCAGTTCGGTGAGGTCGATGATGTCGGCGCTGGCCTTGACTTCCTCGCCTTCGAGCGGTTTCACGATGTGTTCGCCCTGGCCGGCCTTGACCTTGGCAGCGACCACCTGCTCCAGCTTTTCGCGGAACTCGTCGTGGAACGCGTCGGGGTTCCACTCGTCCTGCAGCTCGTTGACCAGCTGCCCGGCCATTTTCAGTTCACGGTCGCTCACCCTGGTTTCCCTGGCGTCGGGTAACGGCAGGCCGGCGGTGTCGCGCACCTCGTCGGCCCAGCGCAGCGTTTCCAGCACCAGCGCGTCGCCGGACGGCAGCAGCGCCGAAAGATGCTGGCGCGTCGAGATCACCACGCGGGCCAGCCCCACCTTGCCGGTGCGCCGCAAGGTTTCCAGCAAGAGGAGGTAGGGCTTCTGGCCCTTGCCGGCGGGCGCCACGTAGTAGGGTTTGTCGTAGTAAGTGGTCGGAATCTGGCTGCCGTCGATGAAGCTTTCGATCTCGATGGTCTGGGTCGACCTGGGCAGGGCCGCCTTGATCTCGTCGGGCGACAGCACCACGTACTGGTCCTTCTCGTATTCGAAGCCTTTGACGACTTCGTCCTGCTGCATCGCTTCGCCGGTGTTCTTGTTCACCTGCCTGTTGCCTACCGGGCTCATGGTGTGTTTGTCGAGCAGGTTGAACTTCATCCGGTGCTCGGCCGTGGCCGAATGCAGGGTGACGGGAATGTGGACCAGCCCGAAGCTGATCGCGCCTGTCCACAAGGTACGGGTGCTGGAAGGTGCCATAGTGGTTTGACCATAACGCTTTCGCCCGCCGGCGGTGTAGGACGAGGCAGCGACAGCGTGTCGGGCGCCGTTGCTTGAGGTTGAAGCCGGACAGATTCCGCACCCGTCCTGCCGATAGGGTTTGGCCGGGTCTCGCCCCGCCGGGGCGAATACCCGGCGAACACGCGCCGCCAGGCGCATCTCCCGGCCCGGTACGCCTCAATCGATCAGCTTGTTCTTGAGCGCGTAATACGTCAGGTCGCTGTTCGAGGACAAGCCCATCTTTTCCATGAGCCGCGTCCGGTAGGTGCTGACGGTCTTGACGCTGAGCGACAGCTCGCTGGCGATGTCGCCCGCGGTTTCGCCCTTGGCCAGCTTGAGAAACACCTGGAATTCGCGCTCTGACAGCAGGTCGTGCGCCGCGCTGCCTTCCTTGCGATTGAGCTGCTGCGCGATGAGCTCGGCCACCGACGGCGAGATGTAGCGGCGGCCCAGCGCGATGGTGCGGATCGCGTTGACGATCTCCATCGGCTCGCATTCCTTGTTCAGGTACCCGCTGGCGCCCTGCCGGATGAGGTTGACGGCGTACTGCTCCTCCGGATACCCCGACAGGATCAGGATGCCGACGTCCGGCGCCTTGGCGCGGATCATGGCCAGCGCGTCGATGCCGCTTTGTCCCGGCATCGACAGGTCCATGATCATGACGTCCATCTCCACGGTGCGCACCAGATCGATGGCTTCGCGGCCGCTGGCAGCCTCGCCCACCACCCGCAGGTCAACCATTTCCGAGAGGAACTGCCTGAGCCCGGAACGGACGATGGCGTGGTCGTCGACGATGCCGACTTTGACGATCGAATTATTCATAACCTGCAAAAAGCAAACTCATCAGTGCCCGAGTGTGCGCCAGAAATCGGCCGACAGAGGGCGCGCCGGGCTGCGTTCGGGCCAAGTCCCGATGTTGTCCTACACCGCGGGATCGACGCGGCGGCTGACCCGGGTCACGCCATCGTGTGCAGCGGAATGTCCTTTTCCGCGCCCAGCCGGTCGAGCTGCTGCCGGGTCTGGGTAAGCAGGAAGGCGGCGATCGCCTGATGGGTGGCCGGCGCGAACATCGCGCGCAGGTCGCCGGCTGCCGCTCCCGCAGCCGCACACAAGGCAGCGGCGAAGTGGGGCTCGAGCGCGGCCACGGCGACGCGTCCGTCCTGGCAGGGATAGACGCGGTAACCCGCATGGGCGCCACCCACGGCGCCGCTGGGCTGGGTCAGTCCCCATTGGCGCGGCAGCGCCAGATAGCCGGCTGCGTCCGACAGCGCCACTTCCAGATAGCGGCCGCGCGGATGCGGCTCGCCGGTGCCGGCGTAACGCTCGCTCTGCTCCAGCGCGGCCTGCAGCACGGCTTCGCTGGCCATCAGCGAGCCGCCCATGTCGGCATACAAGGTGGGCGGCAGATCCATGCCGGGCACCAGGCCGTTGTCGGCGAGGTAAGTCAGGTCGTGGCCGGGTTCTTCGGCGCGGGCCCCGGGGGCGCCGACGATGGCCACCTGCGACAGGGTGGGGTAGCGGCTGTGCAATTGGCTCCAGCCGATGCCCAGCTTTTCCAGCGCCGACGGCCGGAACGAGGTGAGCAGCACATGCGCCTGGGCCAGCTGGGCGTGCAGCACCTTCTGGCCGGCTTCGGTCTTCAGGTCCGCTGTCAGGACCGCGACGCCCTCGTGCAGCTGCGCATAGGCCTTCGGGTTGTATTTGCCCATCGGATCGCCGGCGGGCGGTTCCAGCTTGACGCAGGTGGCGCCCATGCGCCGGCAGCGCATCAACGCGGCCGGGCCGGGCAGGTTGAGGGCGAGGCTGAGGATGCGGGTGCCGGACAGCACGGAGGGGGTTGTCATCTGCGTTGAAGTTCGATGGGGCCGTTTCAGCGATGCGAGAACATCGGGTTGCCCGGCACCTCCAGCGGGACCGAGAGCACCGAGCCGGACTCGGATTCGGTGATGTACAGCACCTTGTTTTCCGGGCCGCCATAGGCCAGGTTGGTGGTGGCCAGCCCGGCGCAGGATTTGATGCGTGCCAGCGGTTCCCCCAGATGGCTCAAGAGCCAGACTGTGCCGAGCCCGAAGTGCGCAACGGACAGATTGCCCGCGCTGTCGATCGCGAGGCCGTCGGGGCCGCCCAGTCCGCCCGAAAGCTGGATAAACACGCCCACCTTGAACGGTGTGCCGTCGGGCTGCATCGGTACGCGCCAGACACAATTGCCGCGCGTGACGTTCAGGTAGACGATGTTCTCGGCCAGGTTCAGCACCAGGCCGTTGGGACTGGGGATGTTGTTCAGCAGGCGATCCAGCCGGCCGTCGGCGCGCAGCCGGTACAGCGAACCGGTGGGGTCGTGCAGGCCCGTGAGGCCCTGGTCGGTGAAGTACAGGTCGCCGTTGCTCGCGAACACCAGGTCGTTGACGCCCTTGAAGCGGTCCAGCGCGGCCCGGTCCAGGTACGGCGCGACAGCGCGCGTGACCGGATCGACGACCATGATCCCGTGGCGGTAGTCGGCCACGAAGATGCGTCCGTCGCGGTGGATCTTCAGGCCGTTGGGCTCGCCGTCGTACTCGGTGAACAGCTCGACCTGGCCTTGCGGCGAGATGCGGAAGATCCGCCCCCACGCCACGTCGACCACAAAGAGATTCCCGGCGCGGTCGAACGACGGTCCTTCCAGAAAGCAGTCCGTGGGCGCGCCGCCGCGCTGCACGTCGATCCAGCGATTGCTGCGGCCCCGGATGCGAAGGGAATCCGGAATGCGCGCAAAGACGGAGGTCTGCAAGACAGGGGGTGCGGCGTACATGGCGGCCTTTCGTTCTGGTTATGGTTCCTTGCCCAGCGCATCGCCTGGCGCGTTCTGATCAGAGCGGCCCGCCGTCAATGCGTTGTGTGTCGCCCACGAATTCCATCGGGCAGTACATGCCGCCGTGGAACTGGGCCGCGATCGGGTCCTCCGCCGGCGAAGCGGCCAGCACTTCGGCGGCGAACAGCTCCGCATCGTCCTGCGGCCGGTAGCCCAGGAACTTCGCGGGGGTGTTGTCCCAGCGGTTGCGCAGGTTGTTGGACACGCCATAGACCACCACGAAGTGATAGTCCGGGTGCTCGACGCAGCGGCTGGCCAGCTGCGCCATGTCACGATGACTGATCCAGGTCAAAAGATGGCGCGATTCGCTCGGGCGATCCGAGGGCCGGAACGAGCCGATGCGCATGCAGGCCACCGAGATGGCGTACTTGTCGGCATACAGGCGTCCCACCGCCTCGCCGAATACCTTGGACACGCCATAGCGGCCGTCGGGTCGCGGCTGCACCATGGTGTCGATGAAGGTTTCGCGGCGGTGAAATCCGACCGCATGGTTGGAGCTGGCGAACACCACGCGCCGCACGCCCTGGCTGCGCGCCGCCTCGAACAGGTTGTAGCAGCCCTCGATGTTCACCGGCAGGATCTTTTCCCAGCTGTCTTCCTCGGGAATGCCGGCCAGGTGGATGACACAATCGATGCCCCGCAAGCTGCGCTCCAGGGCCGCCATGTCGCGGATGTCCACCGTGGCGACCTCTTCACCGGGTCCGGCGGCCTGCTGCGCGGCGACGTCGATCAGCCGGAGCAGGGCATAGCGGCCCTTGAGATGCGCGCGCAGTGTGCGGCCTATGTTGCCCGCTGCGCCGGTCATCAACACGCGCAATGCGGAAGGCTGGTTGAAAGGTGTTGTCATGGGAGGGCCCTGTTCGTGAGTGCGAGAAATCGTGCGGGCGGGCACGCCGGCCGATCGTCGCACCATGGCAGCACGTGCCGGCGCAGCCAACTGTAGCAGCCTGGCGCGTGGTTCCAGGCCGCCATGTCACCTTCGTGCCTTTCGACCGGGTCTGGCTGGGTTTCTGGGTAGAAACGCCGTTGACGCATGCTGCACTGTCTGCGATAACGGTCGAGTTGAATTTTTTCGCAGCGACCACTCAAGGAGAAACGATGAAGCGTATGAGTTTTGTGTCCGGCCTGGCCGGGGCGGTGCTGGCGGCCCTGATTGCGCTGCCGGCCGGCGCGCAGGTGATCACCCTGCACGGCGCATCGCAGTTCAGCGAGGAACATCCCTTTACCAAGGGCTTGATGAAGTTCGAGGAGCTGGTCAAGAAGTATTACGGCAAGCCGATCAACTTCGTGCTGCACAAGAACAGCGAGCTGGGGCTGGAGAAGGACTACTTCGCCTACATGAACCAGGGCATCTCGGTCGACTACGCGATCGTTTCCCCGGCGCACATGGCGACTTTCTCCAAGGCCGCGCCGTTCATCGACGCGCCCTTCGTGTTCCGCGACCATGACCAGATGAACAAGGTCATCGCCCAGGGCGTGCTCAAGCCGATTTCCGACGAGATCGCCCAGAAGGCCGACGTGCTGCTGCTCGGTTATGGCGGCGGCGGTGTCCGCAACATCTTCGCCAACAAGCCGATCCACAACATGGCCGAGTTGAAGGGGCTGAAGGTCCGGGTGCAAGGCGCGCCGATCTGGACGCGCACCTTCTCGGCTGCCGGCATGTCGCCCACGGTCATCGCCTACAGCGAGATCTACAACGGCATCCAGACCGGCGTGATCCAGGCCGGCGACAACGAGGCGGCGGGTGTGGAGCAGATGAAGTTCTACGAAGTGGCCCCGAACCTGATGCTGACCCGGCACGCGATCAGCATCCGGCCGATCTGCTTCTCCGGCAAGAGCCTGCGCAAACTGCCGGCCGACCTGCAGGCCGTGATCCGCAAAGCTGCGGCCGAGGCGGGCGACTGGGAACGCAATCTCGAATCGAGCTCGGACACGGCGACGCTGCAGGCACTTGAAAAGGCCGGCAAGCTCAAGCTGATCAAATTCGACGAGCGCGACAAGCTGCAAAAGGCAATGCAACCGGCCCTGGCGGCCTACGCCAAGGAAATCGGCGCCGACGCCATCTACGCGCGCATCAACGCGATCAAGTGACCGCCTTGGTCCGGCACGGCGAAGCGTGCTTCGCCGTGCCGGAATCTGCCTGCCCGTAACTTGAACAACACCCAGAGCCGATGCGCAAATTCATAGAGTGGCTGTACCGCGCCCTGCAGGGGCTGCTGACGTTCCTGATCGCCATCCTGATCATTCCGGTGACCATGCAGATCCTGGCCCGGTTCACCGATTGGGTTCCCAATTACGTCTGGACCGAGGAAATGGCGCGAATGTGCCTGATCTGGATCATCATGCTCGGCGCCAGCGTGGCCGTGCGCGACGGCACGCACTTCGACGTCGACGTGCTGCCGCATCCGAAGACCGTTGCCGGCCTGGCGCTGAGCCGCCTGGTGGTGCATACGGCGATCTTCCTGGTCGCGCTGATCTTCCTGGCTTTCGGCTGGCGGTTCACCCAGTTCGGCTATGACCAGAGCTCGGAGCTGACGGGCATCAACATGGCCACCATCCACGTCGCCTGGCCGTTCGCGGGATTCACCTGGATCCTGTTCCTCCTGGAAAAGTTCTACGACGACATCCAGCTGTTGAAAAAAGGCATAGGTGTGGCACATGAGCCCAGCTGAAGTTGCATCGATTCTGTTCGGCGTGTTCGCGATCCTGGTGATCCTGCGCGTGCCGGTCGCGTTCGCTCTGGGACTGGCCTGCGTTCCGGTGTTCTTCATCGACGACCGGCTGACGCCGTTCCTGCTGCTCAACGAGATGCTGAAGTCGTACAACTCGTTCCTGCTGCTGTCGATCCCGTTCTTCATGCTGGCTGCGAACCTGATGAACGCTGCCGGCATCACCGACAAGCTGATCAACCTGTCGCGCGCGCTGGTCGGCTGGCTGCCCGGGGGGCTGGGCCATGTCAGCGTGGTGGTGAGCATGTTGTTCGCCGGCATCTCCGGTTCCAGCACCGCCGAGGCCGCCGGCGTCGGCGGCGTGCTGATCCCGGCCATGAAGAAGCAGGGTTACGACATCGAGTTCGCGGTCTCGCTGGTCGCCTGCGCCGCGGTGATGGGCGTCATCATTCCGCCCAGCATATTGATGGTGGTGTGGGGCGGCGTCATTTCGGTCTCGATCGGCGGGCTGTTTCTCGCCGGCGTGCTGCCCGGCGTGCTGATGGGCCTGTCCTTCATGGTCGTGGTCTACATCTACGCGAAGCGCCGCAATTACCCGGTCTATCCCAGGCCCACCGGGAAGGAGTTCGCCAAGGTTGCCGGCGAGGCCATCCTGCCGATCCTCACGCCGGGCATCATCGTCGGCGGCATCGTCGGCGGTCTTTTCACGCCGACCGAGGCCTCCGTGGTCGCCGTGCTGTACGCCATGCTGCTGGGCGTCTTCATTTACCGGCGCCTGGGGTTGCGCGATCTGGGCGAGACCATGTACCACTCGGGGCGCTTCGCCGCGATCTCGCTGTTTTGCATCGGCACCGCATCGGCGTTCGGCTGGCTGCTCGCCTATTTCCATATCCCGCAGCTGTTCGTGGACATGGTGTCGCGTTGGGGCGGCGGCATCACCAGTGTGGGATTCATCACCGCGTTCTGCTTCCTGGTGATCGGCTGCTTCATCGACGCCATTCCGGCCATCATCATCGTGGGCACCATCCTGGCGCCGCTGGCTGACAAGGTCGGCATGCACCCGATTCACTTTGCGATCATCGGCGTCATCTCGATCGCCTATGGGCTGGTGACGCCGCCCTATGGGCTGTGCCTGATGATTGCCTGTACCGTCGGCGGCATCAAGATCAAGCAGGCGGTGCGCGACACGGCGATCCTGTTCATACCGATGATTCTCGTGCTGGTCTTTGTGATCATGGTCCCGGACGCGATGCTGTGGCTGCCGCGCACCCTGATGCCGAACCTGGTCAAGTGAGGCGGGCAGCGAGGCTGTGACGCCGCGGCGTCACAGCCGCAGGCCGACGTAGTTCTCGGCCAGCGCCGTGGACGCCGCGTTCGAATGGACCAGGTAGTCCAGTTCCGCCTCCTGCACCTTGCGGTCGAACTCGCCGGTGCCGGGGAACTTGTGCATCAGCATGGTGAACCACCAGGAGAACCGCTCGGCCTTCCAGATGCGTCTTAGCGCGCGGTCGGAATAGTGCTCCAGGCCCACGCTGCTGTGCTCGCGGTAGTGCTCCGTCAGGGCTGAGGCGAGGTACTTGACGTCGGAGGCGGCCAGGTTCAGGCCCTTGGCCCCGGTGGGCGGCACGATGTGCGCGGCGTCGCCGGCCAGAAACAGGCTGCCGAAACGCATCGGCTCGGCCACGAAGCTGCGCAACGGCGCGATGCTTTTTTCCAGCGAGGGGCCGGTCACCAGGCGTTCGCGCGCCTCCGGGTCCAGGCGGCTGCGCAGTTCGCTCCAGAAGGCGTCGTCGGACCAGTTCTCCACTTTTTCTTCCAGCGGCACCTGCACGTAGTAGCGGCTGCGCGTGGGGCTGCGCATGGAGCACAGCGCGAAGCCGCGGTCGGTGTGGGCGTAGATCAGTTCGTGGAACACCGGCGGCACATCCGCCAGCAGGCCGAGCCAGCCGAAGGGATAAACCTTTTCGTATTCGTGGAGGGCGCCCTTGGGCACGCTGGCGCGGCTCACGCCGTGGAAACCGTCGCAGCCGGCGATGTAGTCGCACTCGATCTCGTGCGCCTGCCCGTCCTTGCGATAACGCACCTTGGGCGAGCTGCCGTCGAACTCATGCAGGCTGACGGTATCGCCCACGTCGTAGACCGTGGCGAGCCCTGCGGCGGCGCGCGCTTCCATCAGGTCGCGCGTCACCTCGGTCTGGCCGTAGACCATGACGGTCTTGCCGTTCGTGAGACTGGGGAAGTCGATCCGATGCCGGGCGCCCTTGAAGAGCAGCTCGATGCCCTCGTGCACCAGGCCTTCGCGGTGCATGCGCGCGCCGACACCGCATTCGTCCATCAGGTCCATCATGACCTGCTCCAGCACACCGGCGCGGATGCGGCCGAGCACATAGTCGCCGCTTTGCCTTTCGACGACGACGTTGTCGATGCCGGCCCTGAACAGCAGCTGACCGAGCAGCAGGCCGGCAGGACCGGCGCCGATGATGGCGACCTGGGTACGCATGGATGTGTCTCCTGTTATGCCCCGAGCTTAGCGCGACATTGGCCGGTGCTGCGCCGATGCCTGCGGCCTGGCAAAGGACGTCGAGCGTCTCCATATGCCCAGTGCATATGAACAAACAACTATATAGTTGTTTGAGTTTGATGGCTTCTTTCCCAGAATGCGGAGCTATGAAGTTCACCATCAAGACCATTCTGGCCGCCGCCGCGCTGGCGGCCAGCAGCATCGCGGGGGCGCAGACCCTCCTGAACGCCTCGTACGACGTGGCGCGTGAGTTCTACAAGGACTACAACGCGGCCTTCGTCGCCCACTACAAGAAGGCGACCGGCAAGGACGTGAAGATCGACCAGGCCCACGGCGGCTCCAGCGCGCAGGCACGCGCCGTGGCCGACGGCCTGGACGCCGACGTGATCACCATGAACACCACGACCGACGTGGAGTTCCTGGCGGACAAGGGCGTCGTGGCCAGGGACTGGACGAAACGCTTCCCGGACAACGCCTCGCCCACCACGTCGACCATGCTGTTCCTGGTGCGCAGCGGCAACCCCAAGGGCATCAAGGACTGGGACGACCTGATCAAGCCCGGTGTGCAGGTGATTGTGGTGAACCCCAAGACCGGCGGCAACGGCAGGTACACGTATCTGGCGGCCCTGGGCTACATGAAGAAGAAGGGCGCCACCGACGCGCAGGCGCAGGAGTTCATGGCCAGGCTGTACCGGAACGTGCCGGTGCTGGCGCGCGGCGGCCGCGACGCCACCACGGCCTTCCTGCAGCGCAACACCGGTGACGTCCTGATCACCTTCGAATCGGAAGTCGAGTCGGTCAACAAGGAGTTCGGGGCCAACAAGGTGGACGTGGTCTATCCCTCGATCAGCATCCTGGCGGAGAACCCGGTCGCCGTCGTCGAACGGACGGTGGCCAAGAAGGGCACGGCCGAACTGGCCAAGGCCTATCTGCAGTACCTGTATTCCGAAGAAGGGCAGGAGATCGCCGCGAAGCACTCGATCCGCCCACGTTCGCCGGCGGTGCTGAAGAAGTACGCCGCCACCTTCAAGCCGATCAAGCTGTTTACCGTGCAGGAGCTGTTCGGCTCGCTGTCCGAGGCGCAGAAGGTCCACTTCAATGACGGCGGCCAGTTCGACAAGATCTACACGGTGAAATGACCGCGGCAACCCTGGGCGTGCCGCTGCCGGGCGCGGCGGCAGTTTCGCGCGGCGGCAGCAGGAAGGTGCTGCCCGGCTTCAACCTGACGCTGGGCTATACGGTCCTGTACCTGAGCCTCGTCGTGCTGATCCCGCTGTCGGCGCTGGTCTTCAAGACCTTCACGCTGAGCGGAGAGCAGTTCTGGGCGGCGATCAGCTCGCCGCGCGTCGTCGCGTCCTACCGGCTGACCTTCGGCGCCTCGCTGATCGCCGCACTGGTCAACGTGGTGTTCGGGCTGCTGGTGGCCTGGGTGCTGGTGCGCTATCGCTTTCCGGGAAAGAAGCTGGTCGACGCGCTGGTGGACCTGCCGTTCGCCTTGCCCACCGCGGTCGCCGGCATCGCGCTCACGGCCTTGCTGGCCGGCAACGGCTGGATCGGACAGTACCTGGAGCCGCTGGGCATCCGGCTGGCCTTCAATCCCAATGGCGTGGTCATCGCGCTGATCTTCATCGGCCTGCCGTTCGTGGTGCGCACGGTGCAGCCGGTGCTGGAAGACACCGAGAAGGAGCTGGAAGAAGCGGCAATGTGTCTTGGCGCGACGCGCTGGCAGACCTTCGCGAAGGTGATCTTTCCCTCGATCGCGCCGGCGCTGCTCACCGGCTTTGCGATGGCGTTCGCCCGCGCCATCGGCGAATACGGCTCGGTCATCTTCATCGCCGGCAACATGCCGATGGTCTCGGAGATCACGCCGCTGGTCATCATCGGCAAGCTTGAGCAGTACGACTACGCGGGCGCAACGGCCGTGGCGGTGGTGATGCTGGTGATTTCCTTCGTGCTGCTGCTGGTCATCAACGCGCTGCAGGTCTGGCAGCGGCGCCGCTCGGGAGCCGCATGAGCGCGGCAACGTCCAACCTCACTCGCGCCCGCGTCGTCACCACCGAGGCGCCGTGGGTGCGCTTCGCCCTGATCGCGGTGGCCCTTGTGTTCGTGCTGCTGTTCCTGGTATTGCCGCTGGCGGCCGTGTTCGCCGAAGCGCTGCGCAAGGGATTCGGTGCCTACCTGGAGGCCCTGAGCGAGCCCGACGCCGGGTCGGCGATCCGGCTCACGCTGCTCACGGCCGCCATCGCCGTGCCGCTGAACCTGGTGTTCGGCATCGCCGCGGCCTGGTGCATCGCCAAGTACGAGTTTCGGGGCAAGGCCTTCCTCACCACCCTGGTGGACCTGCCGTTCTCGGTATCGCCGGTGGTGGCTGGCCTGATCTACGTGCTGATGTTCGGCGCCCAGGGCTGGTTCGGTCCCTGGCTGGAGGCGCACGACATCAAGATCGTGTTCGCTGTGCCGGGCATCGTGCTGGCGACGGTATTCGTCACCTTCCCGTTCATCGCCCGGGAACTGATCCCGCTGATGCAGTCGCAGGGCAACGAAGAGGAGCAGGCCGCGATCGTGCTGGGCGCGACCGGCTGGCAGACCTTCTGGTACGTGACGCTGCCCAACATCAAGTGGGGCCTCGTCTACGGGGTGATCCTGTGCAATGCCCGCGCCATGGGCGAGTTCGGCGCGGTGTCGGTGGTGTCGGGCCACATCCGCGGCCAGACCAACACCATGCCGCTGCATGTGGAAATCCTCTACAACGAATACCAGTCGGTGGCCGCTTTCGCCGTGGCGTCGCTGCTGGCCCTGCTGGCGCTGGTCACGCTGGTGATCAAGTCGGCGGTCGAGTGGCGCCATGAGCGCGAAATGAAGGCCGCGGCGGAGATGGCACCGGAGCGGCCGATTGCGACCGCGCCGCACCTGAAGGAAGCGTCATGAGCATCGAAATCCGCAACGTCAGCAAGAAGTTCGGCGACTTTCATGCGCTGCGCAATGTTTCTCTGGACATCCACTCGGGCGAATTGATGGCCTTGCTCGGCCCCTCGGGCTGCGGCAAGACCACGCTGCTGCGCATCATCGCGGGCCTGGAGACGGCCGACGCCGGCAGCATTCTGTTCGCGGGCGAGGACACCACCGGCGTGCAAGTGCGCGAGCGCCAGGTGGGGTTCGTGTTCCAGCACTACGCGCTGTTCCGCCACATGACGGTGTTCGAGAACGTGGCTTTCGGCCTGCGCGTCAAGCCGCGCAGCCAGCGCCCAAGCGAAGAACAGATCAAAAGGAAGGTGCACGAGCTGCTGAGCCTGGTGCAGCTGGACTGGCTGGCCGACCGCTTCCCGTCCCAGTTGTCGGGCGGCCAGCGCCAGCGCATCGCCCTGGCCCGGGCCCTGGCGGTCGAGCCCAAGGTGCTGCTGCTGGACGAGCCCTTCGGCGCGCTGGACGCCAAGGTGCGCAAGGAACTGCGCCGCTGGCTGCGCCGGCTGCACGACGACCTGGACGTGACCAGCATCTTTGTGACGCATGACCAGGAAGAGGCGCTGGAGGTGGCCGACCGGGTGGTGCTGATGAATGCGGGCCAGGTGGAGCAGGTGGGCTCGCCCCAGGAGGTATGGGACCATCCGGCCAGCCCTTTCGTCTACGGCTTCCTGGGCGACGTCAACCTGTTCCATGGCCGGGCCCACGAAGGCGAGGTGCACCTGGAAGGCATGCAGCTGGCGTCGCCCGAGCACGCCGACGCCCGGAACGCCAGGGCCTCCGCCTACGTGCGGCCGCACGACCTGGACGTGTGCCGTTACCTGCCCGGCTCAGGGGTTGATCCGGCAGGGCGTTCACGGGGTATCGTCGTCCAGTTGAGCCGTGCCATCGTGGTCGGCCCCATTGCCCGGCTGGAACTAATTCCGGCCGATAACAACCAACCCGCCGGGGACAATCAGGGCTCCATCATCGAGGCGCAGATTCCTGCGCAACAATACCGGGAGATGGGGTTCCGTGAGGGGGAGACGCTGGTGGTGACGCCGCGCCGGGCCCGTGTGTTTGTGGAAGGCGCCGCCTGATGGCGCCGCTTTCGGAGGAAGATCTTGATCAACTGGTTTGAAACGGCGCCGCGTCGCGTGCTCGTCCTGGTCTGCGCCGCCTGCGTGGCCATGCTGGCATTTGGCCTCTACCTGCAGCATGTGGTGGGACTGGAGCCCTGCCCGATGTGCATCGTCCAGCGCTACGCCATGCTGCTGGTCGGCTTGCTGGCGGGCCTCACGGCCCTGTCGCGCAGCCGCGGTGTCTGGCTGGGCGGCAGTTTGCTGGTGCTGTTGGCCGCGGGTTTCGGCGCCTTCACCGCGGCGCGCCAGAGCTGGTTGCAGTGGTACCCGCCCGAAGTGGCTTCCTGCGGCCGCGATTTCTACGGGATGATCGAGACTTTTCCCCTGCAGCGCGTCATCCCCATGATCTTCAAGGGCAGCGGCGACTGCGCCAGGGTCGATTGGACCTTCCTCGGCGGTTCGCTGGCCAACTGGGCCTTCGTCGCCTTCTGCGGGTTGATCGCGGTGACACTGACGCTGATGCTGAAGCTCGGCCAGCGGCGCACCGGCCAGCCCTCCTACGCCTGAGGCCCGGTAGCCGCTCGGGTCGCGCGGTCCACTGCCTGCAGCACCTCGCCGAAGAACTCGTTGGCATGCACCGGGTTCAACCAGCGCACGATCACGACCATGCGGCGCTCCGGTTCGATCCAGGTGAAGGAACTGCCGGCGCCGATGGCGAAATAGCTGGAAGCCGGCACGCTGGGAAAGACCTTCCGTTCGTGGTTGAGCCAGATCAGGTAGCCGTAATAGGGCGCCAGCGCGCAGGGCGTGCGCATCCGCTGCAGCCACTCACCTGACAGCACGCGCTTGCCGTTGGCCATGCCGTCGTTCAGCATCAGCTGGCCCACCAGCGCCTGGTCTTCGCTGCTGATGGACAGGCCGCCACCCCAGTGGGTCCCGCCGGGCACCGACTGCACGCGCTGCCCGGCGACGGTGACCCAGGCGTTGTCGTAGCCGACCCAGTTCCAGTTCTCGGTCGCGCCTATGGGCCGCATGATGGCTTCGCGGAAGACATCGGGCAGCGGCCGGCCGAACAGATGCAGCAAGGCCAGCGACAGCTGGTTGATGCGCACGTCGTTGTATTCCCAGTAGGTGCCCGGCTCCTGCAAGGGGCGCGGGTCGCCTTTCCTGCCGCCGGGCGCCTTGCCGAAGGTGACCGCGCGATAGTGATCGGCCTGGTCCGGCACACCGAACAGCTCACCGGTCCATTCGCTGGTCTGCTGCAGCATCTGGGCCCAGGTCACGCGCGCGTTGTGGTCCGTGTCGAAGCCGATGCTGCGCACGCGCGCGCCTATGGGTTCATGAACGTCGGGCAGCAAGCCGCGATCGTGCGCGACACCGGCGAGCAGCCCCAGGTAGGTCTTGGCCACGCTGAAGGTCAGATCGGCGCGCTTGGGCTCACCCCAGGACGCCAGGGTCTTGCCGCCCGCCACGATGGTTCCGGACACCGGCCCGCGCGAATGCACCGGCCCCAGCAGGCGGTTCCAGGGCGGTGGATCGTCCCTGTGCACGCCCCAGTTCGCGGTGACTTCGCGGTCCCAGGTCGACTCGTGATCGTTCGCGAAGGCTATGGCGTGCTGCATCATGGAATTGCTTGGCATGGGAATCCTTGTGCGCCTGCCTAGGGGAAATCATGCACCGCTGCAGGGAAAATATTCGGTATCGTACCGGGGTGCGCGCGCCCCGCGATAGTGCGAGAACTCTTGACTGTGAAGAAACGACATGAAAACAATCACTGAACGTCCATCCATCACCCGGCAGTGTCTCACAAGGTCCGCCGCACTGGCCGCCGGAGCGTTGGCGCTGGGGCTGTTGTTTTCCGCTCCGGCGTCGGCCAACAAGAAGACCGACACGCTGGCCATGGCCTATGACCAGGCGCCCGAAAGCGTCGATCCCTACTTCAACAACGTGCGAATCGGCGTGATCATCGCCGCCAACGTCTGGGACACGTTGCTGTACCGCGATCCGGTCACCCACGAATACAAGGGGCAGCTCGCTAAAAGCTGGAAGCAGATCGACGACCGCACGCTCGAATTCGAGCTGCGCGAGGGCATCAAGTTTCACAACGGCGAGGAGTTCGACGCCGACTCCGTGGCGTACACGCTCAACTTCGTTGCCGACCCGGCCAACAAGGCCGTGACCCAGCAGAACGTCCAGTGGATCCAGAAGGTCGAGAAGCTGGGCAAGTACAAGGTGCGGGTGATCAGCAAGGAGCCGTTCCCGGCCGCCAAGGATTACCTGGCCACGACGCTGGCGATCCATCCGGCGAAGTACTACAAGGAGGTCGGCCCCAAGGGCATGAACGCCAAGCCCGTCGGCTCGGGCCCCTACAAGGTGGTCGACTACCAGCCGGGCAAGTCGATCACGCTGGAAAGATTCGCCGACTACTTCAAGGACTCGCCGCGCGCCCAGCCGAAGATCGGCAAGGTCGTCATCCGCTTCATCCCGGACCGCCAGACCCAGATGGCCGAGGTGATTTCCGGCGGCGAAGATTTCATCATGCACGTGCCCAAGGACCAGGCCGAGAAACTGCAGACGCTGCCGAACCTGCAGGTCTTGAGCGGCAACACCATGCGCATCGTGTTCATGCAGATGAACAGCCAGGAAGGCACGCCTTCGCCGGAACTCAAGGACGTGCGCGTGCGCCGGGCCGTCGCGCATGCGATCGACCGCGAAGCCATCGTCAAGAACATCGTGGGTGGCGGCGCCGAAGTGATCAACACGATCTGCACGCCGTCGCAGGTGGGCTGCACGCAGGAAGGCGCTACGGTCTACAAGTACGACCCGGCGCTGTCGAAGAAGCTGCTGGCGGAGGCAGGCTATCCGAACGGCTTCAGCACCGAAATCTATGCCTACCGCGAGCGCAACCAGACCGAGGCGATCATCAACTACCTGCAGGCCGTCGGCATCAGGGCCAAGCTGAATTTCCTGCAGTACGCCGCCATGCGCGACCTGGTGCGGGCCAACAAGGCGGCGCTGGTGCACCAGACCTGGGGCTCCAACCTGGTGAACGACGTGTCCGCCTCGACGCCGGTGTACTACGGCTTCGGCGCGGACGACATCACCCGCAATGCCCAGGTGCGCGACCTGCTGAACAAGGGTGACCACACGATCGACCCCAAGGCCCGCAACGAGGTCTACAAGAAGGCGCTGGACATGATTTCCGAAAACGCCTATTCGGTGCCGCTCTGGTCGCTGCCGGTGTATTACGTGGCCAGCAAGGAAGTGAACTTCAAGCCGTACTCGGACGAACTGGTGCGCTTCTGGGAGATGAGCTGGAAGTGACCGCCTAGCAGCATGCTGTATTACATGCTCAAGCGCCTGGGGCTGGCGCTGCTGGTGGCGCTGACGGTGTCCATCCTCGCCTACATGCTGGTGTTCCTGTCGGGGGATCCGGCGCTCGCACTGGCGGGCGAGGGCGCCCGGCAGGTCGACATCGAGATGGTTCGCAAGACCTACGGACTGGACCGGCCCGTGATCGTGCAATACGCCGACTGGCTGTGGAAACTCCTGCGGGGCGACCTCGGCATGTCGGTCTACTTCAAGACCGAGGTCGGCCCCCTGGTTTTCGAAAAACTGACGACCACCCTGTTGCTGGGTGTGTATGCGCTGGCCGTTGCCCTGGTGATTTCGGTTCCGCTGGGGGTACTGGCGGCGATCTACAAGAACAGCTGGATCGACCGCCTGTGCCTGGCCGTGGCGGTGCTGGGACAGGCGCTGCCCAATTTCTTTTTCGCGCTGCTGCTGATCATGCTGTTCTCGATTTACCTGCACCTGCTGCCGGTGTCGGGCAGCGGCACCTGGCAGCATTTCGTCATGCCCGCGATCGCGCTGGGCTACTACGCGGCGCCGGCCTTCATGCGCCTCATTCGCGCCGGCATGATCGAAGTGCTGGGCGCCGACTACATCCGCACGGCGCGGGCCAAGGGACTGCCGCCCAGCACGGTGATTTTCAAGCACGCCCTGCGCAATGCCATCGTGCCGGTGGTGGCGCTGGCGGCGGTGCAGCTGGGGTTCCTGCTGGGCGGCTCGGTGGTGATCGAAACCATCTTCGCCCTCGACGGGCTGGGCTACCTGGCCTACCAGAGCATCACCTACAAGGACTTTCCGGTGATGCAGGTTATCGTGCTGCTGCTGTCGGTGATCTATATCGTGCTGACCCTGGCATCGGACATCGCCAACGCCTGGCTCGATCCCCGCATCCGCGTGTCGTGAGCGATTCCATGTCCGCCCAGCTCTGCGCCACCCCCGCGACGCCCAACGGCCAGCCCTTGCCGGCGGCGCCTTCGCTGGCGCGCCGGATGCTGCAGAACAAGGCCCTCACGGTCGGCTGCGCGATCCTGCTGGTGATCGTGATCGTGGCGGTGCTGGCGCCCTGGTTCTCGCCCTACGACCCGTATGTCCAGGACCTCACCAATCGCACCGTGCCGCCCTTCTGGTACGCCCAGGGCGGATGGCTGCATCCGCTGGGCACCGACCCGCTCGGCCGGGACTACCTGTCGCGACTGTTCTACGGCGCGCGCATTTCGTTGCTGATCGGGTCGAGCGTGGCGATCATTTCGGGGCTGATCGGCACCACCATGGGCATGCTGGCCGGGTACTTCGGCGGCAAGACCGATATGGCGGTGTCGTTCCTGGTGACGACGCGATTGTCGATGCCGGTGATCCTGGTGGCGCTGGCCACCGTCGCCCTCGTCGGCGGCTCGCTCTGGGTCGTCATCGCGGTGCTGGGCCTGCTGAAATGGGACCGCTTCGCTGTGGTCATGCGCAGCGCCACGCAGCAGGTGCGCGCGCTGGAGTACGTGGCCGCGGCGCAGTCGGCGGGCGCATCGACTGCGCGCATCGTGCTCTCCGAGGTGCTGCCCAACGTGCTGCCGCACCTGATCGTGATCGCCACGCTGGAAGCGGCCAGCGCCATCCTGCTGGAGGCGTCGCTGTCCTTCCTGGGTCTGGGCGTGCAGCCGCCGCTGCCGTCCTGGGGCCTGATGATTTCCGAAGCCAAGGCCTACATGTTCTTTTCGTTCTGGCTCATCGCCATTCCCGGCAGCGCGCTGGCGCTGCTGATCTTCGCGATCAATCTGGCGGGCGACGGCTTGCACCAGTTCTTCACGCCCCAGGAGCGGGCCTGAACATGGCGGGCCGGCAAACCGTGCTGGAAGTGCAGGGGCTCGATGTCGACATCCGCACGCCCCAGGGCGTGGTCCATCCCGTGCGCGACGTTTCGTTCCAGGTTGCGCGGGGCGAAACCCTGTGCCTGGTGGGCGAGTCGGGCTGCGGCAAATCGATCACCTCGCTGGCGATCATGGGCCTGCTCCCGGGCAGGGCCACGCGCCGCACCCGAACCCTGCAATTGCTGGGCGAGGACCTGAGCCGGGCCGGCAAGAAGCGCATCAACGACCTGCGCGGCGACCGGATGGCGATGATCTTCCAGGAGCCCATGACGGCGCTGAACCCGGCCTATACCATCGGCGAGCAGCTGGCCGAGCACTACCGGTACCATCGCGGGGCGTCGTCGGGGCAGGCCCGCGATCGCGCCGTGGCGCTGCTGGAAAAGGTCGGCATCGCCTCCGCAGGCAAGCGGCTCGGCCAGTACCCGCACCAGCTGTCCGGCGGCCTGCGCCAGCGCGTCATGATCGCGATGGCGCTGATGTGCGGGCCCCAGCTGCTGATCGCGGACGAGCCCAGCACCGCGCTGGACGTCACCATCCAGGCCCAGATCCTGCGGCTGCTGGCCGACCTGCAGGCCGAGCTGGGGATCGCCATGGTGCTGATCACGCACGACCTGGGCGTGGTGGCCCGGATCGCCGACCGGGTGGCCGTGATGTACGCCGGCGAGGTGGTGGAAGAGGGCCCGGTCCAGGAGATCTTCGCGACGCCCCGCCATCCCTATACGCGCGGTTTGATGAGCTGCATTCCGGTGCCGGGGCGCACGCCGCCCGGCGGCAAGCTGGGCACCATCCCGGGCGTGGTGCCATCGTTGATCGGGCCGCTGGAGGGATGTTCTTTCCGCGATCGCTGCGCGCTCGCCCAACCCGCCTGCCGGCTCGCCATTCCCATCCACGGTTCGGACAGCGGACAGCAATGGCGTTGCATCGTTGGCGCGCAGGGAACGCCCGCATGACCACCCTGATCCGCGCGGACGGCCTGTATCGCAGCTTTTCCGTCAAGGCCGGCCTGTTCCAGCCGCAGCAGCTGCTGCACGCGGTCAACGGCGTCGACATCGCCGTCGAGCGCTCGGAGGTGCTCGGGATCGTGGGCGAGTCCGGTTGCGGGAAATCCACGCTGGCCCGCATGCTGCTGGGCCTGACGCCGCCCAGCGCGGGCGCCATCTTCATCGACGGGCAGGATATCGCCACCCTGGGCCGGCTCGAACTGGCGCGGCGCATCCAGCCGGTGTTCCAGGATCCGTATTCCTCGCTCAATCCCCGGCGCAGCGTGGCAGCTATCGTGGCTTTCCCGCTGGAGGTGCATGGCATCGGCACCCGATCCGAGCGGCGCGCCAAAGCCATCGAGATGCTCGAGCGCGTAGGGTTGCCGCCCCGTTATGCCGACAGCACGCCGGGCCAGTTGTCGGGGGGGCAGCGCCAGCGTGTCGGCATCGCGCGGGCGCTGGTGATGAATCCCGAGATCGTGGTCTGCGACGAACCGACTTCGGCGCTCGACGTGTCGGTGCAGGCGCAGATCCTGAACCTGCTGCTGGACCTGCGGCAGGAATTCAACCTGACCTATGTCTTCATCAGCCACAACCTGGCGGTGGTCGAACACATCGCCACCCAGGTGGCGGTGATGTACCTGGGCCGGGTGGTCGAATTCGCGCCCACGGCCACGCTGTTCGCGAGGCCGCGCCATCCCTATACCCGGGCCTTGCTGGCGTCCGTGCTGACGCCCGACACCAGCCTGGGCATCCCGGAAACCGGACTGGGCCTGTCCTTTCCCGATCCCATCCATCCGCCCGCGGGCTGCCCGTTTCATCCGCGCTGCCCGCAGCGCATGGCGAGCTGCGAGACGCAGCGGCCGGCGTTGGTGGGAGACGGGGCCGGCGAGGTGGCCTGCCATCTGTATCCGGCCGCAACCCTTCAAGGAGCCAGCACATGACGACCCGCGACCATGCCATCCACAGTGCCGAGCAATGTTTCGATTCCGGCGAGTTCCGCCGCACGCTGGCCCGGCGTGTCGCCATGCCCACCGAGAGCCAGAATCCCGAGCGCGCCGGCGTGCTGAGTGAGTATCTCGAAGGGGAAGTCCGGCCGGCGTTCGAGGCGATGGGATTCACGTGCCGGATCCTGCGCCACCCCAAGGCGCTGGCACCCTTTCTCTACGCCGAGCGCATCGAGTCGCCGGATCTGCCCACGGTGCTGGGTTACGGCCATGGCGACGTGATCCGCGGACTCGATCGCGAGTGGAAAGAGGGGCTCTCGCCCTGGACGCTGACCGACAGGGAAGGGCGCTGGTACGGCCGGGGCATCGCCGACAACAAGGGCCAGCACACCGTCAACATGGAGGCGATGCGCACGGTGATCGCGACACGCGGCAAGCTCGGCTTCAACGCCAAGTACCTGATCGAGATGGGCGAGGAAACCGGCTCCGCCGGCCTGCGCGAACTCTGCACCGAGCACAAGGATCTGCTGCGGGCCGACCTGCTCATCGCATCGGATGGACCGCGGCTGGCCGCGGAGCGACCCACGGTGTTCCTGGGCTCGCGCGGCAGCGTCAACTTCGACCTGGTCATCGAAGCCCGCCAGGGCGGGCATCACTCCGGCAACTGGGGCGGGCTGATTTCCAATCCCGGCATCCAGCTCGCGCACGCGATCGCCTGCGTGGTGTCGCCGACCGGCCAGATCCGCATTCCGCAGTGGGTGCCCAAGGAATTGCCGGCGGCGGTGCGGCGGGCGCTGGCCGACTGCGAGGTGGATGGCGGCGCCGACGGGCCCATGATCGAACCCGAGTGGGGCGAGCCGGGGCTGTCGCCTGCGGAACGCGTGTTCGGCTGGTGCAGCTTCGAGGTGCTCGCGTTCAAGACCGGCAATCCGGAAACGCCGGTCAACGCGATCCCGCCGCGGGCCTGGGCCCGCTGCCAGTTGCGTTACGTGGTCGGCATCGACCCCTCGGACATCCTGCCCGCGTTGCGCCGGCACCTGGACCGGCAGGGCTTTTCGATGGTGAAGATATTGCCCAACCGCGAAACCATGTTCCTGGCGACCCGCATCGACCCCGACGACCGCTGGGTGCAGTGGGCCGTGGCCTCGATCGCGCAGACCAGCGGCAAGAAACCGGCGGTGCTCCCCAACCTGGGCGGCTCGCTGCCCAACGACATCTTCACCGACGTGCTGGGCCTGCGCACGATCTGGGTGCCGCACTCCTATCCGGGGTGTTCACAGCATGCGCCCAACGAGCACCTGCCGCCGCAGATCCTGCGGGAAGGCCTGGCGGTGATGACCGGGCTCTATTGGGATCTCGGCGCGGGAAACACGCCGGCCCCCTGAAGCCGGGCCCGGTTTCAGACGCCGGAAGGAAATGTCTCGGGCGGCTCGTCGGTCACCCAGACCCGGCCCTTGTCCAGCGGCTCCAGTGCGCGGGTTTCGTCGATGTGGATCAGCGCGTCGAACTGGTCCGGCAGGCGGGTCTGGAAGTAATGCGACTGGCGCTCGGTGTCGGGCCGGTAGATCACGCCGATGGCGCGTTGCAGCCGGCGCGGCGCGGCCAGTTGCCGCAGGGATTCGTTGTCGCGCAATCGCAGCAGGAAGCGCCCCACACCGGTCTGGTGAAGAACGTCTTCCCAGCTGCCCGCCAATCCTTCGCGAACGCGCTTGCGGTGCGGCGGATCGTCCCAGTCGGTGGCCGCCGTGACCCAGCCGTGATGCGTACTGAAGCCCACCAGCACCGCGTCCGCACCGTAGCGGTCCCGCACCAGCTGGCCGACGTTCCATTCGCCCTGGTCGCCCATCTCGGTCGCGCTGGCGTCGCCGAGGTGCGAGTTGTGCGCCCACACCACGAAGCGCGCGGGGCTGCCGGCGGCGCCGAGGTGGCGGTCCAGCGCCTGCAGCGTCTCCACCATGTGGCTGTCGCGCAGATTCCATGAGGAGATCCGGCCGCGGAACATGGTCCGGTAGTACTCCTCGGCATTGCGCACCAGGCGCGCGTTCTGCTGGGCGAAGAAGGCCTCGTCGCGCTCCAGCCCGAGGGTGGGCTGCACCGCAGCGGCGACCCGGTTCATCTCGCGCAGCTGCTGCACGGCCTCGTCTTCGCAACTCGGGGTCAGGCCGAAGCTGGCCCCGTAGCCGTAGGCCTGGCTGTCTTCCCGGGCATGGTCGAAGCAGGCATAGCGCGCACGGGCCCGGCGCGCGGCTTGCGGATCGGTTCCGTCGAGGTAGGCCAGCACCGCCTGCATCGAGGTGAACAGGCTGTACAGGTCGATGCCGTAGAAGCCGACCTGGTTGCGAGACGCGCGACTGGCGTTGTAGTCGCGCAGCCATTCGACGAAGTCGCGCACTTCGGTGTTGCGCCACATCCAGGCCGGAAATCGCTGGAAGCCCGACAGTGCGGCCACTGCGTCGCGATCATCCGACGGGCCCCGCACATAGCGGTTCACACGCCAGGCATCGGGCCAGTCGGCCTCCACCGCAATGGCGCTGAAGCCTTGCTCGGCGATCAGGCGCCGGGTGATGCGGATGCGCTCGCGATAGAAGTCCTGGGTTCCGTGCGAGGCCTCGCCCAGCAGCGCGAACCGCGCCGGCGCTATCAACTGCAGCAGCGAGTCGTAATCGTGGGCGGAACCGGACAGCGGTTGCAGGTGCCGTCGGACGCCGCCAATCAGTTCGGCTTCGGTCCGCGTCGTATCGAGTTGCCCGGTGCCCATTTCCCTGCTCCCGTCAATGTGCCGCCACCCCAAGCTCGCGGCGGGCCTCGTCCAGCAGCGCATGGACGTCGTCATCGCTGGCCTGCGGAAAGTCGCGATACCACAGGCCCACGGCGCCGAACGGGCTGGGCGTGGCCGCGCAAACCACCTCGTCGGCCTGCGCGCGCAGTGTCCAGCAGGTTTCCGCGGCCCCGACCGGCGCCGCCACCACCAGCCGGGCGGGATGCTGCTGCCGGATGGCGAGCACCGCCACCAGCATGGTGGAACCCGTGGCCAGCCCGTCATCGACCACGATCACGGTGCGTCCCTGCAAATCCAGTGGTGGCCGTTCGCCGCGGTACAGCCGTTCGCGCCGCGCCAGTTCGGCCTGTTCACGAGCCACTACCTCGGCGATGGCCTCCGGCGAGACCGTCATGCCCGTCAGCGGGCTCATCACCTGGATGCCGCCGCTGGCGATCGCACCCATCGCGAATTCCTCGTGCCCCGGATGCCCGAGCTTGCGCACCACGAACACATCCAGCGGTGAGTGCAGCGCGTGCGCAACCTCGAAGCCCACCGCCACGCCACCGCGCGGCAGGGCCAGCACCAGCAGATCCGGGCGGCCGCGGTAGTGCTCCAGTTGTTCGGCCAGCACCTGCCCGGCCTCGCGCCGGTCCTGGAACGGAAGGCGAGGGCCGGTCATGCCGCGCGCTCCACGGGAACAAGGTGGGCCACGAACCAGTCGGCCGCCAGCGCCGAAACTTCTTCCAGGGCCCCGCGCTCCTCGAACAGATGAGTGGCTCCCGGTACGATGTCCAGCCGCTTGGTGCAGCGCAGATGGGCATAGGCTTCCTGGTTGAGTTCGATCACGCCATGGTCCGCTCCGCCCACGATCAGCAGCGTTGGTGCGTTGACGGCTGCAAGCACCGCCGGCCCCGCCAGATCGGGCCGCCCGCCGCGCGACACCACGGCGGCCACCCGCTCGCCCAGCCGGGCCGCGGCGATGAGGGCGGCGGCGCTGCCGGTGCTGGCGCCGAAGTAGCCGAGCGGCGCGTGCCGCAGTTCAGCCTGGGCGCCGACCCAGGCCGTGGCATCTTCCATCCGGCGGGTCAGCAAGGCGATATCGAAGCGGTGCTCGCGGGTGCGCAGGTCGACCTGTTCTTCCTCGGCGGTGAGCAGGTCGAACAGCAGGGTCGCGATGCCGGCCTGCTGGAGCCGCGCCGCGACCTGGCGGTTGCGCGCGCTGTGCCGCCCGCTGCCGCTGCCATGGGCAAACAGCACCAGCCCGACAAAGCCGGGCGGCAACGTGAGATCGCCGTACAGCCATGCGGGTCCCGCCGGAATGCGGACTTCCCGGCTGATGCCGGAAGGAGCGTTGCTCATCGTGATCATGGAATGACTCCAAGCTAGGCGCTGCCGCCCGTGCCGGCTGTCGGACCACTTCCATTTCCGTGCAGGAAACGGGCAGTCGGGTCTGTTTCGAAACCAGTCGCACACTGGCTTCGACAGCCCTGCGAGCTGGGCGCCCAGTTCCTAAACTAGGTCATCGTCCGCGTCATTACGTTGACGCCGGTCAAGCAGAGGCGCCGTCGCGGCGCGCTGCGCGAGTCGATCTCAGCGGCGGGTCGGAGGCTGGTACTCGATCAGGGGCGACCAGCGCTCACTGCGTTCAAGCAGGTCCCCTGCGGCGCGGGCAGCTCAGCCGAGCTTCTTGACGAAGACCATGCTCTTGCGGTCCCAGTTGTACTTGCGCTTGCGCGCTTCGGGCAGCCACTCGGCGTCGGCCTGGACGAAGCCGCGCTTGAGGAACCAGTGCATGGTCCGGGTGGTGAGCACGAAGATGCTTTCCAGGCCCATGGCGCGGGCCCTTTGCTCGATGCGTTTCAATATCTTTTCGCCATCGCCCTGGCCCTGGCTTTGCGGCGACACCGTGAGAGCCGCCATCTCGCCGGTCTTGCTTTCCGGGTACGGGTACAGCGCGGCGCACGCAAAGATCACCCCGTCGTGTTCGATGATGGTGTAGTTGGCGATGTCGCGCTCGATTTCGGTGCGGCCGCGCTTGACCAGGGTGCCGTCCTTTTCGAAAGGCTCGATCAGCTGCAGGATGCCGCCCACGTCGTCGGCCGTGGCCTCGCGCAGGCTTTCCAGCTTCTCGTCGATCACCATGGTGCCGATGCCGTCGTGCACGTAGACCTCGAGCAGGAGCGAGCCGTCGGTGGCGAAGGGGACGATGTGGCTGCGCTCCACCCCTCCCTTGCAGGCCTTGACGCAGTGCTGCAGATAGAAGGCGGTGTCGGTCGGATGAAGGTCGCCTGCTGGCAGGCTGGCCAGCAGCTGTTCGGCCGCGGCCAGCGGCAGCTCGGTATCGATCGGGTTGTCGTCGCTCGCGGGCTCCAGCGGCTTGACCCGCACGCCCGGGATTTCGGCCAGGAAGATGAGCTTGTCCGCCTGCAGGGCGATGGCGACGCTGGTCGCCACTTCTTCCATCGTGAGGTTGAAGGCCTCGCCGGTGGGCGAGAAGCCGAACGGCGACAACAGCACCATGGCGCCCAGGTCGAGCGTGCGCAGAATCCCCGCCACATCGACCTTGCGCACCATGCCGGAGTGCTGGAAATCGACGCCATCGAGCACCCCGATCGGCCGCGCGGTGATGAAGTTGCCTGAGATCATGCGCACGGTGGAGCCCGCCATGGGCGTGTTGGGCAGGCCCTGGCTGAAGGCCGCCTCGATCTCGTAGCGCAGTTGCCCGGCCGCCTCCTGGGCGCAGTCGAGCGACACCTCGTCGGTGATGCGCATGCCGTGCGAATAGCGGGACGCGTGGCCCCTGACTTTGAGCTGCTCGTTGACCTGGGGCCGGAAGCCATGCACCAGCACCACCTTCACGCCCATGCTCTGGATCAGCGCCAGGTCCTGCGCAATGTGCTGCAGCTTGCCCGCCGCGATGGCCTCGCCCGCGATCCCCACCACGAAGGTCTTGCCGCGATGCATGTGGATGTACGGCGCCACCGAACGGAACCAGGGGACGAAGGTGAAATTGAAGACCGTGGACATGGGGCGCTGTGGGCGTGAAGCCGAGGGAGTGAACGAAAGTGTAAGGGATGGCCCGGGGCCGGCTGATTGTCTTTCCCCGACCGGGCGGTTATCGTCTTCGCCATGCACGTGGTCGCAATCGGCTTCTGGGGAGCCTTCCTCGGGACCGCCGCACTGATGTTGATCGGTGCGCTGGTCGCGTTCGCCCAATCGCACCATCGTGTGGCGCTCGCAGCCGCGCTGACCGCGGTGGTGTCGGCGCTGTTCGTGGTGACCTACCTGGGCTGGCTGCCGATCGCCAACCCCGACCACGACGCCCGCCTCGTCGCCCATGTCGGCATCTTCAGCGCCGTCATGCTGGGGCTGATGCTGCTGCTGGACCTGGGCCTCCTGCGCGAACGCGAGACCCGGCGGCGCATCCTGGCGGCCATGATGGCGCTGGCCGTCCTGCTCTTCGGCATGAGCTGGCTGCTGAGCCCGAGGCAGGCGGTGACGTACGGAACGATGGTGGCGTTCTGTTTCGCCCTCATCGCGCTGCTGGTCGGCATTCGCAGCGCCCGGCGCGGCGACCGGATCGCCTGGTTCGGGGTGTTCGGCGTCACCTTCCTCCTGCTGGGGATGGGAGGCGGGATCTGGATCGTGCTGGATCGCCAGGGGGTGCCTTGGCAGGTTCATGCCGCGAGCGCGACGGCCGGCATGGCGTACCTCATCGGCATCGGAGCGATGCTGTGGCAGCGGTATTCGTACCTCATCGAATTGCGCGAGGTGCTGGCCCAGGGGCCCCGCTATGACCCGATCACCCGGATGCAATCCAATGGGGCCACGGGGCACATGATCGCCCAGGCGTTCCTGGGCCAGCAGCAGACCCCTGCGCGTCCCGTCATTCTCATCGGCGTGGCTATCGGCAATCTGTACGCGCTGGAGAACCTGCATGGCCGGGCCGCGCTCAATCATGCGCTGTTCGTGTCAGCCAGCCGGTTGCGCCGCTGCGTGCCGGCGGACATGGAGATAGGGCGCCTGTTCGAAGACGGCTTCCTGCTGATATCGCGCAACGCCGGGGACCTGGACGGCCTCGTCAAGCTGGGGCGGGAGCTGGCCATGCGGTTGTCCAGACCCGTGATGCTGCGCACCAGCGCGGGCGAAGAGGCGGAGGGCCACGCAGCGTGGGCCGCCCAGGTGGGTGTGGGATTGCTGGCGACCACCGCACACACGAAGCCGGCCGCCGCGGTGGCCAAGGTGCGGGACATGTCGCGCACGGCGTGGAGCTTTGCGAGCCGGGTGGCCTGGCACGACCAGGGTCTGGACATGATCACGGAGCTGCCGGCGCTCGAGCCGGGCCACTGACGTCTGCTGCGCGCGGCGGCTGGTCCCGCAGGCATGCCCCGCCCCTCGACGTTTCTGCGCATCGGTGCTTCGGCCATTCCGCCAGCCTCGTTTGCCTTTGCTGCGCCGCCCGGGTATGGTGCGCCCATGCACGCCGTGGCGATCGGCTTCGTTTGGGGCGCTTTCTTCGGCACCGTGGCGCTGATGCTTGTCGGTGCGCTCGCCGCGTTCGCGCAGTCGCACCACCGCGTTGCGCTGGCTGCCGCGTTGACGGCCCTCCTGTCGGCGCTTTTCCTCGGGAGCTACCTGGGCGGCCTGCCGGTTGCCGACCCCGCCCTCGAGGTACGCCTCGTCGCCCATGTCGGGCTTTTCAGCGCGATCATGCTGCAGTTGATGCTCCTGGTGGACCTCGGCGTGCTGCGCGAACGCGAGACGAGGCATCGCATCCTTGCCAGCGTGATCGCGGTTGCCGTCCTGACCGTCGGCGTGAGCTGGCTGGGGACGCCAAGGCAGGCGCTGGCGCTCGGTTCATCCGTGTCCTTTGGCTTCGCCGTCGCCGCACTGTTGACGGCGATTCGCGGCGCCTGGCGCGGCGACCGGCTCGCCTGGGCCGCCGTCTCGGGCACGGTGCTCCTGCCGGTCTGCGTGGGGGGTGTGAGCTGGATTGCGCTGGATCCCCAGGGCGTGCCATGGCAGGTGCATGCCGCGAGCGCGCTGGGCGGCATGACGTTTCTCACAGGGATCGGCTTGATGCTGTGGCTGCGGTATTCGTACCTGATCGAATTGCGGGAGGCACAGGCCCAGGGACCGCGCTACGACCCGATCACCCGGATGCAATCCACTGCCGCCACCGGGCAGATGGTGGGGCAGGCCTTCTTGCGGCAGAAGCATGCGCCGACCCGTCCGGTCGTCCTCATCGCCATTTCGATCAGCAACCTGTACGCCCTGGAGAACCTGCATGGCCGGGCCGCGCTCAATCATGCGCTGTTCGTGTCAGCCAGCCGGTTGCGCCGCTGCGTGCCGGCGGACATGGAAATGGGGCGTCTGTTCGAAGACGGCTTCCTGCTGGTGTCGCGCAATACCGGCGACCTGGAGCGGATCGTCAAGGTGGGCCGGGAGCTGGCCATGCGGCTGTCCAGACCCGTGATGCTGCGCATCAGCGCGGACGCGGGCGCCGCGGCGGGCGAAGAGGCGGAGGGCCACGCAGAATGGGCCGCCCAGGTGGGTGTGGGATTGCTGGCGACCACCGCAGACGCGCAGCCGGCCGCCGCGCTGGCCAAGGCGCGAAGCATGTCGCGCACCGCGTGGAGCTTTGCGAGCCGGGTGGCCTGGCACGACCAGGCCTCGGACACGATCGCGGAGCTGCCGGTGCTCGAGTCCAGTCGCTGACGTGCGCCGTCGTTCAGGCAAGGCCCGGGGTGCGCTCATGGGGTGCCGGTAATTGCCTTTGCCGGCAGGCCCGGGTATGGTGGCGCAATGAATATGTTGGTGGTCGGTTTCTGGGGTTCCTTTTTTGGAACCGTGGCGCTGATGCTGGTTGGTTCGCTGGTGGCCTTTGCGCAATCTCGCGAGCGGGTGGCGTTGACGGCCGCGTTGTCGTCGCTGGTTTCCGGGCTTTTCGTGGTGGCCTATCTGGGCTGGTTGCCGATCGCCAACCCGGCTGTCGAAGCCCGCCTGCTGGCCCATGTGGCCATCCTGAGCGCCGCTGTGCTGGGGCTGATGCTGTTGATGGAGATGGGCCTGTTGCGCCAGCACGCCATCGCCTGGCGTGCCCGCCAGCGCATGCTGGCGGTCGCCGGCATCGCAGTGGGGGTGAGCTGGTTGCTCGATCCCTGGCACGCGCTGGCGCTCGGTTCCATCGTGGCGCTGGGCATCGGCGGCGCCGGGCTGCTCATCGCCATCCGCAGCGCGTCGCGCGGCGACCGGCTGGCCTGGGAGGCGGTGTTCGGCGTGACCTTCATGCTCGTCACCCTGAGCGGCCTGAGCTGGATTGCCCTGGATCGCGGTGGCGTGCCGTGGCAAGTGCATCTGGTCAGCGCATTGGGCGGCATGGCCTATCTGGCGGCCATGGCCACCATGGTGTGGCGGCGGTATTCGTACCTGATCGAGCTGCGCGAGGTGCTGGCGCACGGCCCCAGCTACGACCCCATCACGCGGATGCGATCCAATGCCGAAACCGGCAACATGGTCGGCCTGGCGTTCTTTCGCCAGCAGCAGGACCCGGCGCGACCGGTCGGCGTGATCGCCATTTCGATCGGCAATCTGTACGCGCTGGAGAACCTGCATGGGCGGGCTGCGGTCAACCACGCGCTGTTCGTCTGCGCCAGCCGGCTGCGCCGCTGCGTTCCGGCCGACGTGGAAATGGGGCGGTTGTCGGAAGACGGCTTCATGCTCGTGGCACGCAACGCCACGGACCTGCAGCGCCTGGTCCAGCTGAGCCGGCTGGTGGCCGAGCGCCTGTCCCGGCCGGTAGGGCTGAGCACCAGCTCGGCTTCGACCGACCGCGGGGCGGGCCAGGCCCAGTGGGTCGCCCAGGTGGGCGTCGGGTTGATCGCGACGACGGCGAAGTCGCGGCCCTCCGCCGTCGTTGCCATGGCGCGCGACATGTCGCGCACCGCCTGGACCTTTGCCAGCCGGGTGGCCTGGCACGACCAGGCCTCGGGCCAGATCGCGGAGCTGCCGGTGTCCGAGGCGGCCTGAAACGCCGGCGGTGCGTTTGCAGGGGCGCTGTTCAGTCCCTGTTCGGCCGCCGGCCCGCCGCTTCTCCCTGGCCCGATAATCAAGGGCTTTGAGCCCGCCGTCTTGACGCCCCTGCGCATCACATTTCCCGAATCCCTGCCGGTCTCGGCCAAGCGCGACGACATCATGGCCGCGATGGCGGCGCATCAGGTGATCATCGTCTGCGGCGAAACCGGCTCGGGCAAGACGACGCAGTTGCCCAAGATCGCGCTGCAGATGGGCCGGGGCAAGCTCAACGCGCCGGCGGGCCGGGGGCGACTGATCGGCCATACCCAGCCGCGCCGGATCGCCGCGTCCAGCGTCGCCAAGCGCATCGCCGAGGAACTGGCCACGCCGCTGGGCGAGGTGGTGGGCTACAAGGTGCGGTTCCAGGACCGGCTGTCGCGCGATGCTTCGGTCAAGCTGATGACCGACGGCATCCTGCTCGCGGAAACCCAGACCGATCCGCTCCTGAACGCCTACGACACGATCATCATCGACGAGGCCCACGAACGCAGCCTGAACATCGATTTCCTGCTCGGCTATCTGCGCGAAATCCTGCCGCGCCGGCCCGATCTCAAGGTGGTCGTGACCTCGGCCACCATCGACGCCGACCGCTTCGCGCAGCACTTCGCCTCGGCGCAGGGCTCCGCGCCGGTCATCTACGTGTCGGGTCGCATGTATCCGGTGGAACAGCGCTGGCGGCCGTTCGAGGAAGCGCGCGACTACGGACTCAACGAAGCCATCGCCGACGGCGTCGACGAGCTGTGGCAAGGCGGGGGCGGCGGCGACATCCTGGTGTTCCTGCCCGGCGAGCGCGAGATCCGCGAGGCGGCCGATCACCTGCGCAAGCACCTGTCGCACCAGCCGCTCGCGCGCAACGCCGAGGTGCTGCCGCTGTTCGCGCGCCTGTCGCAGGCCGAGCAGGAGCGCATCTTCGATGCCCACAGCGGCCGGCGCATCGTGCTGGCTACCAACGTGGCCGAAACCTCGCTCACGGTGCCGGGCATCCGCTACGTGATCGACGCCGGCACGGCGCGCGTCAAGCGCTACAGCTTTCGCAGCAAGGTCGAACAGCTGCTGGTCGAGCCGATCAGCCAGGCCGCGGCCAACCAGCGCGCGGGCCGCTGCGGGCGCGTGGCCAACGGCATCTGCATCCGGCTCTACGACGAGAAGGACTTTGCCGGCCGCCCGCGCTTCACCGATCCCGAGATCCTGCGGTCCTCGCTGGCGGGCGTCATCCTGCGCATGAAGGCGCTGCGCCTGGGGACGGTGGAGGATTTCCCGTTCCTCGATGCGCCTTCGCGCCGCGCCATCGCCGACGGCTACCAGTTGCTGAGCGAGCTGGGGGCCGTCGACGACGCCAATGCGCTCACGCCCATGGGCCAGGAGCTGGCCCGGCTGCCGCTGGACCCGCGGGTGGGCCGGATGATCCTGGAGGCCCGCGACCGGGGCGCGCTCGACGAGGTGCTGGTCATCGCGTCGGCGCTTTCCGTGCAGGACGTGCGCGACCGGCCCATGGAGATGCAGACGCAGGCCGATCAGCAGCACGCCAAATTCGACGACGAGAAAAGCGAGTTCTCGGGCTACCTGAGGCTATGGCAATGGATCCACGAGGCGCGCGGCGGCGTGCCGCCTCCCCATCCCGCGCCCAAAGGCCCCGGCCCATCTCGCATAGGGAGACCAGGCAAACTCCCCGCCCCGCAAGCGGCACAGGGCAGGGGTGAGGTCATCCCGACCCACAGACTCTCCAATCGCCAGTACGAGCAGATGCTGCGCCAGAACTTCATCAACGTGCGGCGGGTGCGCGAGTGGCACGACATCCACAGTCAGCTGCACACGGTGGTGGCCGAGCACAAGTGGCAGCTGAACACGAGTCCGGCCAGCTACGAGGAACTGCACAAGTCGATGCTGGCGGGACTGCTGGGCAACATCGGCTGCAAGCCCGACGATGAGGACGTGTATCTCGGCGCTCGCGGCATCAAGTTCTACCGCCACCCCGGCGCCCACCTGAAGAAGAAACCCGGCCGCTGGGTGGTGTGCGCCGAACTGGTGGAGACCACCCGGCTGTTCGGGCGCGGCATCGCCAACATCGAGCCGCTGTGGATCGAGCAGGTGGCCGGCCATTTGCTCAAGCGCCAGTTGCTGGATCCGCACTGGGAGAAAAAGGCCGCCGAAGTCATGTCGCTGGAGCGTGCCACCTTGTACGGGCTGGTCATCTACAGCGGCCGCCGGGTGCCGTTCGCTCGGGTGGACCTGCAGGGCGCGCGCGAGATCTTCATTCGCGAGGGACTGGTGGCCGGGCAGTGGGACAGCAAGCTGCCTTTCCTGGCCGCCAACCAGAAGCTGGTGCGCCAGGTCGAGGAGCTGGAACACAAGTCGCGCCGGCAGGACGTCCTGGTGGACGAGGAGCTCATCTACGCCTTCTACGACAAGCTGATTCCGCGCGACGTCTTCAGCGGAGCGACCTTCGAGCGCTGGTACCGGCAGGCCAGCCGCACTGACGTGGCGCTGCTGCAGCTCACGCGTGACGAGCTGATGCGCCATGAGGCCGCGGGCATCACCACCGAATCCTTTCCCAAGACCGTCCGCATGGGCGGGGTGGACTGCGTGGCGAGCTACCTGCATGAACCGGGCGACGTCCGCGACGGCCTGACGGTGACAGTGCCGCTGTTCGTCCTGAACCAGGTGAGCGAAGATCGCGCCGAATGGCTGGTGCCCGGCATGCTCAAGGACAAGGTCCAGGCCCTGCTCAAGAGCCTGCCGCAACGGCCGCGCTCGCGTTTTGTGCCCTTGGGCGAATCCGCCGCGACACTGGCCGGCCAGCTTTCCGAGTCGGCGGCCTGGGCCCGTGGCTCGCTCACCGATGCCCTGCTCAAGCGGGTGCGGGACAGCACCAGCCTGGACGTGAAGCGCGCGGACTTCAAGCTCGACATGCTGCCGGCCCACCTGTTCATGAACATTCGAGTCGTGGACGAGCATGGGCGCCAGCTGGGCATGGGGCGCAACCTGGGCGCGCTCAAGGCGGAACTGGGGGCGCAGGCGCGCGGCGCGTTCCAGGCCTTGGCGGGCCTGAAGGCGACGGCGCCATCCGCAGAGGATTCGATGCCGCTCCAGGCACGGCCGGGGCAGGGGCAGCGCGAGGGGGATTCGTCGAATCCCGCCTCCGCCCAGGCGAGCACCCAATCCCGCCTTCCCGCCGACGTGGAAATCGCCAGCTCGTACACGGCGTGGACATTCGGCGAGCTGCCGGAACTGATGGAAATCCGCAAAGGCGGAACCCGGCTGATCGGGTTTCCGGCGTTGATCGACCAGGGCGATGCGGTGGCGATCGAGGTATTCGACGAGCCGGAGATCGCGGCGGTGAAGCACCGCGCCGGTCTGCGGCGCTTGTTCGCCCTGCAGATCAGGGATGCGCTGAAGTACCTGGAAAGGAACATCCCCGAGCTGCAGAAGATGGCCGTGGCTTACATGCCGCTGGGCACCCGGGAAGAGCTGCGCGATCAGATCATCGAGGTTGCGCTGGAGCGTGCCTTCCTGCTCGATCCGCTGCCGGCCAACGAAACGGATTTCAGGCGGCGGATCGATGAAGGGCGCGGCCGCCTGACGCTGATCGCCAACGAGGTCGCTCGATTGGCGGCGGGCATCCTGGTCGAGTACGCCACGGCGGTGCGCAAGATCAAGGACACGAGAAACCAGCCCGAGGCCTGCGCCGATGCGGCGGGGCAGTTGCAGCGGCTGGTGCCCAGGCGTTTTCTTGCGGTGACACCGTGGAGCCAGCTGCAGCACTTTCCACGCTACCTCAAGGCCATCACGCTGCGGCTCGACAAGCTGCGCGCGGACCCGGCGCGCGACGCGGCCCGGATGGCCGAACTCAAGCCGCAGGAGCAGCGCTATTGGCGACTGGTGGCCGAGCGCAAAGGCGCGGTGGACCCGCGCATGCACGAGTTCCGCTGGCTGCTGGAGGAACTGCGCGTCAGTTTCTTCGCGCAGGAGCTGCGCACACCCCAGCCGGTGAGCATCAAGCGGTTGGAAAAACTTTGGAGTCAGCTCAATAGCTGACGTACAAAGTTTTCAGCGCAGGCTAACGTTTGCCCGCGGGGCACGTTATGCCGGAGCTAAAAGCTCTGGAGTCAGCTCAATAGCTGACGGCGAGAGCTTTCAGCGCAGACTGACGGTTTGATCCGGGCTAGATCCTGCCCATGAGCAGCAGCACCACCAGGATCACCACCAGCAGACCCAGGCCGCCCGACGGGCCATAGCCCCAATTGCGACTGTGGCCCCAGGTGGGCAGTGCGCCGAACAGCAGCAGGATCAACAGGATCAGCACGATGAGGGAAATGGACATGATGGCCTCTTTGTTGGATGGGAAGAGCCATCGTTCCACTTCGCCTGCCATTGCCGAGCCGGCGGCCACCTACGGTCGAGGTCAGGCAGATGCCCGGATTGATGTGGGCTTGGACGCCGTGCCGCAGGAAGCCGGCGCGGCGCAATCCAGTGCCGAATGTCCGGACAGGACGCCCGGGCTAGAGCTTCGCCAACCGCTCCAGGGCCGTGCGCAGGGTCTCTTCCTTCTTCGCGAAGCAGAACCGCACCACCCGCTGGTCGAAGCCGTCGCCATAAAAGGCCGACAGCGGGATGGCCGCCACACCTATTTCACGGGTCAGCCATTGGCAGAATTCCGCTTCGCCCAGCTCGCTCACTGCCGAGATGTCGACGCACTGGAAGAAGCTGCCCTCGCTGGGCAGGATCCTGAATCGGGTGCGTGCCAGGCCTTCGCGGAACAGGTCGCGCTTGCGCTGGTAGAACGCCGGCAGCGTCAGGTAGCGCTGCGGATCGGCCATGTACGCAGCCAGGCCGTGCTGCACCGGCGTGTTCACGGTGAAGACGTTGAACTGATGCACCTTGCGGAATTCGGCCGTGAGCGAAGCGGGCGCCGCCACATAGCCCACCTTCCAGCCCGTCACGTGGTAGGTCTTGCCGAAACTCGAGACGATGAAGGCCCGCGCTGCCAGGCCCGGAAAACGCGAGGCGCTCTGATGCGCCTGCCCGTCGAACACCATGTGCTCGTACACCTCGTCGCTGATCAGCAGCACGTCGGTCGGGGCCAGCAGCTCCTGCAGCCGGAGCATGTCTTCGCGTGACCAGACAGTGGCGCTGGGGTTGTGCGGGCTATTGATCAGGATGGCGCGGGTGCGGCTGGTCATCGCGGCCGCTATCTTGTCGAAATCGGGGCGGAAGCTGCCGGGCGTGAGCGGCACCCGCACCACGGTGCCACCGGCCAGTTCGATATTGGGCACGTAGCTGTCGTAGCAGGGCTCCAGCACGATCACCTCGTCGCCGGGACGCACCACGGCCAGGATCACGGTGATGATCGCCTGGGTGGCGCCGGCCGTGATCGTGATCTCCGACCCGGCGTCATAGCGGTGCCCGTACCCCGATTCAATCTTGGCCGCCACGGCCTCGCGCAAGGCCGGGATGCCGGGCATCGGCGGATACTGGTTCAGGCCCCGCGTCATCGCCTCGGTGACGGCCTGCACCAACAGCGGATCGCATTCGAAATCCGGGAAGCCCTGGCCCAGGTTCACCGCGCCGTGCTCGGTGGCGAGCGCGGACATGACGGTGAAGATGGTGGTGCCGACGGCGGGCAATTTGCTCTGGAGGGCGGGGGTGCGGGGGGAAACGGTGGTCATAACTCGTAGTCGTTTTCATGGCCGCTCATGGCCTTGGCGATCAGGTTGCGGTCGAGCCGGTCGCTCAGCAGCTCGGCGAATTTGTACACGAAGTTGCGCAGGTAGGCGCTGCGCTTGAAGGCGACGCGGGCCACGTTCTGCCCGAACAGCGTGCCCAGCGGCCGCACCGCCAGATCGGCATTGCTGCCGTCGTCGCGCACCGCCATTTCGGCCACGATACCGATGCCCAGTCCCAGCCGCACGTAGGTCTTGATCACGTCGGAATCGATTGCTTCCAGCGCGATGCGGGGCTGCAGCTTGCGCTGCGCGAAGGCGGCATCGATGCGGGTGCGGCCGGTGAAAGCCGGGTGATAGGTGATGATCGGTTCGTTCGCCAGATCCTCCAGGCTGATGCGCTCTTTCCTGGCCAGCGGGTGGGCCAGCGGCAGCACCAGCACGTGCTGCCACTCGTAGCATGGCAGGGTCACCAGCTCGCGATGGTCGGGCAGCGATTCCGTGGCGATGCCGATCTCCGCGACCTCATCGATCACCATGCGCGCGACCTGCTCGGGCGAGCCCTGGTGCAGGCTGACGTTGACCTTGGGATAGGCCTCGCGCAGTTTCACTACCGGTACGGGAAGCACATACCGCGCCTGGGTATGGGTGGTTGCGATGGACAGGGTGCCACTGTCCTGGGCACTGAACTGCTCGCCGATGCGCTTGAGATTGCCCACTTCCCGCATGATCAGCTCGATGCTCTTGAGCACATGCTGGCCCGGCTCGGTGATGCGCTTGAGCCGTTTGCCATGGCGGGCGAAGATTTCCACCCCCAGTTCCTCCTCCAGTTCGATGATGGCTTTGGAGACGCCGGGTTGTGACGTGTGCAGGGCTTTGGCGGCCTCGGTCAGATTGAGGTTGCGCCGGGCCGCTTCCTGCACGAATCGGAACTGGTGGAGGTTCATGCCGATATAGTCTAAGAGGGGCGTTCATTATGGCTCAGCGCCCTGTCCGGGCTGCGCTACTCGAGCGCGATCTTCGCCAGCAGATCCAGCACGCGCGGATCTTCGCCCACCGGAATCTGGAGCCTGAAGTGCACCCCTGCATGAAGAAGGCGCAGTCGTTCCAGCAACCGGGGCAAATCCTCCCGCGCATGTTTGCCCGTGCCCAGGAACATTGGAACCACGGTGAGATGGGTAACGCCGGCGCCGACCAGCTCGGCGGCCACCGTCGCCAGGTCGGGCTGCTGGATTTCCAGGTAGCCGCAGCGCACCGGCAAAGCGGGCTGCGCGGCGACAAGGCGCGCAGCCACGGCTTCGATCGGCTGCCGCCAGAGCGGGTCGCGCGAGCCGTGGCCGCACAGAATGACGCCTTTGCGAGGGTCCACCGCGCTACCTTCGCAGGACCAGCCAGCCGAAAGCGCCCAGGGACAACATCGAATAGATCAGTCCCGGCGCGGCCGCCGTGAGCCATGGACGCCAGTTCTGCAGGTTGCCGATGTAGCCGAACACGTTGTTCAGCATGAAGAAGCTGATGCCGATCAGCACGCCCCCGAACACGTAGCCGGTGATGCCGCCGGTGCGGAAATGCAGGTACGCGAAGGGCAGGGCCAGCACCACCATCACCATGCAGCTGAGGGGATAGAACACCTTGCGCCAGAACTCGATCTCGTAACGCTGCGAGGTCTGGCCGTTGGCCTCCAGGTGGCGGATGTACTGGAACAGGTCGATGGTGCCCATGCGGTCGGGGTTGAGCAGCGCGACCGAAACCATTTCCGGCGAGATGCCCGTGGGCCAACGCATGCTGGGCAGCTTGACGTGGTCAACCCGGGCGACGCTGGTGCCGCGCGCCGGGAACTCGGTGCGTTCGGCGTCCTTGAGCAGCCAGGCGCCGTCTTCGAACTGGGCTGTCGGAGCCTGCGTGATCGAGACCAGAAACCCGCGCAAGTCCGACTCGAAAATGCGCACCCCGCGCATGCCGCCGTCCGGCGTGATCGCCTTCACATTGGCGTTGTAGGTGTATTGGACCTGCTTTTCCTTCAGCCAGGCCCCGGTCTGGCCGATGCTGATGAGTCCTTCCAGCCGGGCCTTGAGCAACTGGCCGGTCCGGTCCGCCACCGGCGCCAGGTAGTCTCCGGTGGCAAAAGTCAGCAGCGCGAACATCAGGCCCAGGGCCAGCAGGGTGCGCAGGGCGCGCCACGGGCCCAGGCCGCTGGTGCGCAGGATGGTGTACTCCGAGCTCTGGGCCAGGCGCGCCATCACGAAGATCGTGCCGATGAGCACCGCGATCGGGAACAGCTCATACAAATGGCTGGGAATCATCAAGGTGACGTAGGCCAGTGCCTGGGTCAGGCCGTAATGGCTGGCGCCCCGGCCGACGTTGGGCAATTCGTCGACGAAATCGAAGAAGAAGAACAGCGCCAGAAAGCCGACCGCCACGAAGACGACGGCGCCCAGCACTTCCCGATAGATCAACCGGCGGATCGTCCTCATGGCGCGACGGCTGTGGCCGCGGCCGGGTCGCGGACACGGCGCCAGCGCGGGCGCAGCGACCAGTTGTTGTGCTGGCTGGTGAGCCACAACAGGCCCGCCACCATCACGCCGCCATGCAGTGCCAGCAGCAAACCGCCCAGGCTGGCCCGCGAGTTGGCGACCCAGCTTTGCCCCAGGTTCAGCAGGTTGTAATACACGACGAAGGCAAACAGCGCGAACACCAGGTTGCCGCTGCGGCCGGCGCGAGGATTCGCGCTGGACACCGTCACCGCGATCACCACCAGGTTCAAGGCCGCCAATGCCAGGCCCAGGCGCCACGCCAGTTCACCCAGGTGCGCCGGCGTAGGCTCCATCCACAGCGCCAAGGTGGAGCGGGTCCTGGCCGGCGCACTGTCCCTCGAGCCCAGCTCGCTCGGTCCGATCAGGCTGGCCAATTCCTCGAACTCGCTGATCTTGAGCTGCACGCCCCGGGTGGTTTCCAGCTGCTGGCCATTGGCCAGCACCAGGAACTGGCCGTCCCCGATGCTGGCGATGTGCCCGCTGCGCGCCGATGTCACCGTTTCCTTGCCATGTTCGTTGCTGGAAATGAAGATGTTCTTGCCCGATTTGTTGTCGGGGGTGTCCTTGTCCAGGAAGAACACGCGGCTGCCGCTGGCCGATTCCTGGAACTGGCCGGGTGCGACGCGCTCGAGGTCGCCGCGCTTGCCGTACCGGTCCTTCAGGTCCTGCGTCTGCTGGTTCGACCAGGGCCAGATCACCAGGGCCATGCCGGTCACCACCAGCAGGATCGGCCAGGCGAAACGGAACAGGGGCGGCAGGAACGCCGAAAGGCCACGGCCGGCCGCGAACCAGATCACCATTTCGCTGTCGCGGTACATGCGCGACAGGGTACCCACGATGGAGATGAACAGGCACAGCGTGAGGATGGGCGGCAGGTAGCCCAGCACGGTGTAGCCCATCACCATCATGACTTCCTGCGGGTTCACGCTGCCGCGGGTGGCCAGGCTGAGCGTGCGGATCAGCGTCATCGTCATGACGATGGTCACCAGCACCACCAGGGTCGCGCCAAAACTGCGGGCGAGCTCCTTGCGCAGAGAGGAATGGAATAACATCGACGCGAATATTGCAGGAGAAAACCAGCGAATTATGGACTTTGAACTCAAGACCCTGACCCTGGCCGGCGCCGCCGGCGAGAAATGCGACGCCCTGGTGCTGCTGGTGGGCGAATCCTTCAAGCCCGGCAAGGACGCGCTGTCCCAGCTGGCGGGGGACGCGCTGAAGGCGCGCGACCTCGAACCCAAGCCGGGCAAGCTGCTGCACGCCTATCGCAGCGACGGCATCGCCGCCGGCCGCGTGATTCTGGCCGGCGCGGGCGACGGCTCGGGCAAGCGGGTCCATGCGGCCGTGCAGGTTGCGGTCGCGACCTTGCGCACGACGGGCGTCAAGCGGCTGGTCATCTGCCTGCCCGCCGACGCGCAGGACGATGCGGTGCGGGCGGCGGTGGCGGCGACGGCCGAGACCAGCTATGTGTACGTGGCCACCAAGTCCAAGCCCGAGGGCCGCGAACTGCAGCGGGTCACCATCGCCGTGGCCAACAAGGCGCAGCACCAGGCGGTCTTCCACGCGGCCCGGGCCGCCGCCGAGGGGATCGAGTACGCGCGCGAACTCGGCAACCTGCCGCCCAATCATGCGACGCCCACCCGGCTCGGCCAGGAGGCCCGCAAACTGGCCAAGGCGCACGGCTTCCAGTGCGAGGTGCTGGGCCCCAGGGAGATCGCCAAGGCCGGCATGGGCTCGTTCCTGGCCGTGGCCCAGGGCTCCGAACAACCGCCGCGCTTCATCGTGTTGCGCTATCAGGGGGCGGCGGCGGGCGACGCCCCGCTGGTGCTGGTGGGCAAGGGCATCACCTTCGACAGCGGCGGCATTTCGATCAAGCCATCGCAGGACATGGACGAGATGAAGTTCGACATGGGCGGTGCGGCCAGCGTCCTGGGCGCCTTCCGGGCCCTGGGCGACCTGCGGCCGGCCCTGAATGTCATCGGCCTCATCCCCAGCTGCGAGAACATGCCCGACGGCCGTTCGGTCAAGCCGGGCGATATCGTGACCAGCATGAGCGGCCAGACCATCGAGATCCTCAACACCGACGCCGAGGGCCGGTTGATCCTGTGCGACGCGCTGACCTACGCGGAGCGGTTCAATCCGTCCGCCGTGATCGACATCGCGACCCTGACCGGCGCCTGCGTGGTGGCCCTGGGCGGTGTGCGCAGCGGCATGTTCGCCTCCGACGACGACCTGGCGCAGGCCCTGCTGGAGGCGGGCGACGCCGCCCTGGATCCTTGCTGGCGCATGCCGCTGGACGATGAATATGCCGAGGGGCTGAAGAGCAATTTCGCCGACGTGGCCAACGTCGCGGGCCGCGCCGGCGGCGCCGTGACCGCCGCCAAGTTCCTGCAACGGTTCGCCGGTAAATATCCGTGGGCGCATCTCGACATCGCCGGCACCGCCTGGAAAAGCGGCGCCGTGAAAGGGTCCACCGGCCGGCCCGTGGGCCTGCTGGTGCAGTTCATGCTGGACCGCGAGGGGGCGGCGCCGGCCAAGCCGCGCCGCCGCGCCCGCAAGTGAGACCATGACCGAAGTCGCCTTCCACTTCAATGCCCCCGACAAGCTGGGCTATGCCTGCCGTTTGCTGCGCAAGGCCGTGGCCAAGGGCTCGAAGGTGGTGGTGACCGGCGAGTCTGAGCTGTTGCGCGATCTGGACGTGGCGCTCTGGACGTTCGCGCCGCTCGAATTCATCCCGCATTGCCGCAGCGAGGGCAGTGCGCCGGCCGTGCTGGCAGCCTCTCCGGTGGTGCTGGCCGATTCGCCCCGGACCGCACCGCACCAGCAGGTGCTGGTGAACCTCGGCCAGTCCATCCCGGACGGGTTCGAGCGCTTCGAGCGCCTGATCGAGGTCGTCACGGTGGATGAGGGCGACCGGTTGCAGGCCCGCCAGCGCTGGAAGCACTACGCCGAACGCGGTTATGCGATCACCCGCCACGACCGCGCCCGGGAGGCGCAGCAATGAGCAGCCGCACCCCGCCGCGCTACGTGCCGACCTTGACCGAGGTGGTGGAGTCCGCCGCCGAGCCGGGGCCCGCCAGCGCCGCCCCGCTGTCGCAGGAGCAACTGATCCAGCGGGTCATGCGGCGGGTCGACGTCACGCTGGAGCGCCGGCTGCGCGAGGCGGTGGCCGCTGCCGTGATCGAGCAGACCCGGGCCATCGGCCCCCTGTTGCGCGAGGAAATCGAGGCGGTGGTGCGCGAGACCGTGGCCCAGGCTTTCGAGCAGGAACTGTCTTCCGGCGCCTGCCCCGCCGGGGATGTGACGCAGGTCAAATATCCTTGCCCGAGCCCGGACCAAACCGGTGAATTCCCGGCGCTATCGGCTCCCACCTAGACCTTTCCCTCTGGTTCCGGCCCGGAAATTGCGATATTGTTCGCGGCCGTTGAGCCTAAAAAAATATCTCAACCTTTTTTTTCCATTCTGGAGGTTTTTATGCAGATGAAGTTGAAATTGGCGGTGGCCGCCGCCATTGCCGCTGTGGCCGGCATGGCCGGCGCGCAGCCGGTCCAGGTCGTGAAGATCGGCCACGTCGCCCCGATGTCTGGCCCGCAGGCGCACTATGGCCGTGACAACGAGAACGGTGTGCTCATGGCCATTGAGGACCTCAACAAGCAGAACATCGTGATCGGCGGCAAGAAGATCAAGTTCGAGATCGCCGCTGAAGACGATGCCGCCGACCCGAAGCAAGGAACGGCCGTGGCGCAGAAGCTGTGCGATGCCAAAGTGGCCGGCGTCGTTGGCCACCTGAACTCCGGCACCACCATTCCCGCCTCCAGGGTCTATCACGACTGCGGCATTCCGCACATCACCGGCGCTGCCACCAACCCTGACCTGACCAAACCGAAATACAACACGACGTACCGGATCATCGCCAACGACAACGCGCTGGGAGCCGGCCTGGCCTTTTACGCCGCCGACACGCTCAAGCTGAAGAAGGTTGCGATCATCGATGACCGCACCGCCTACGGTGAGGGCGTCGCCGAGGTGTTCAAGAAGACCGCGCTGTCCAAGGGCATGCAGGTGGTGGGCGAGGAGTACACGACCGACAAGGCCACCGACTTCATGGCCATCCTGACCTCCATCAAGTCCAAGAACCCTGACGCCATCTTCTACGGCGGCATGGACGCCCAGGCCGGCCCGATGCTGCGTCAGATCGAGCAGCTCGGCATGTCGAAGGTGAAGTTCTTCGGTGGCGACGGCATCTGCACGCAGAAGATCATCGAGTTGTCCGGCGGCGCCAAGACCCTGAACAACGTGGTGTGCGCCGAAGGCGGCTCCTCCATCGCCAAGATGCCCGGGGGTCTGGCGTGGAAGAAGCGCTACGACGAAAAGTACCCGAACCAGTTCCAGATCTACAGCCCGTTCACCTACGACGCCACCTTCGTGCTGGTCGACGCCATGAAGCGCGCCAATTCGGTCGATCCCAAGGTCTACCTGAAAGAACTGCCGAAGACCCACTTCAAGGGCGTGACGGCGACCATTGCGTTCGAACCCAATGGCGAAATGAAGAACCCGGCGATGACCTTGTCCGTCTACAAGGACGGCAAGAAGGTGGCGCTGAACTGATTCTTTCTTGTGCCAACGGAAGAGCCGCCGCGAGGCGGCTTTTCTTTTGGTGCGCCCGG
>DIZF01000087.1:37157-42112 GCA_002427815.1 Ramlibacter tataouinensis | reverse complement strand
GCCTGAGGCTCTCGTTCGTGGCCGCTTCCGGCCGTGCCGTAGTCAGGGCGCCACGGACGCCTTGCGCTTTATTGTGTCGCCAGCGCGGCGAAGGCCCGGATCACCTCGGGCGGCGCCTGGACCAGCTCGATCAGCACGCCCTCCCCGCCGATCGGCAGTTGTTCGCTGCCTTTGGGGTGCACAAAGCAGATGTCGAAGCCCGATCCGCCGCGGCGGATGCCGCCGGGGGCGAAACGCACACCCTGCTCGCCCAGCCATTGCACGGCCGCCGGCAGGTCGTCGATCCACAGGCCCACGTGATTGAGCGGCGGCTGGTCCACAGCCGGCTTCTTGTCGGGGTCCAGTGGCTGCATCAGGTCGACCTCGACCTTCAAGGGGCCGATGCCCATCGCGCAAATGTCCTCGTCGACGTTTTCGCTGGCGCTCTTGTAGGTGCCGACCACTTCGAGTCCGAACAGCTGGACCCACAGCTTGTGCAGCCGGTTCTTGTCGCGGCCGCCGACGGCGAACTGCTGGATGCCGAGGACTTTGAAGGGTCGGTTGTTCATGAACATTCCTGGAGTTCTGTCAATCGGATCAGCGGGCTGCGACGTGCCGGTCGCACGACAGAAAGGCCGCGCCTCGCGCGCCATTGCAAGCTCATGCGAATTCGACGATCGGCTGGTCGACGACGAGGCTCTCGCCCTTGCTCGCGAGCACTTTGGCGACCACGCCGTCGGCGGCGGCAAACAGCACGTTCTCCATTTTCATGGCCTCGATCACCGCCACACGCTCGCCGGCCTGCACTTTCTGCCCGGGTTGCACCGCCACTTCCACCAGCAGGCCGGGCATCGGCGACAGCACATAGCGGCTCATGTCCGGCGGCGCCTTGAAGGGCATCAGCGCGTGCAACTGCGCTGCGCGCGGTGTCAGCACCAGGGTGTCCAGCCGGGTGCCGTTGTGAATGACGCGGATGGCCAATGGATTCTTGCCCACGCCGCGCTCCACCTGCGCCGTGAAGGGCTTGCCATTCGCGGTGCCACGGATGCGGCTGCCGCCCAGGTGCCAGTTGCTGCAGATCTCGTAGCGCTGCTTGCCGGTAGCGACCACGCTCGAGCCCGACTGGGCCTCGAAGTCGCTGACCCGGGCGCTCTGGTGGCGGTGCCGGCCGGCATCGTCCAGCAACACCACCACGAACTCTTCACCCACGGTGAACTGGTGGCCGGGCATCTGACCGCTGATCCCCGCCGCGCGCTGCAGGATGCGGCGGTTGACCCAGGCCGCCAGCGCCACCAGGAAGTCGCTGTCGTCGTGCGGCACATCCTCCGCGCGAAAGCCGTGGGCATAGTGCTCCGCGATGAAGCCGGTGTTGAAGTCGCCCGCCACGAAGCGGGGATGCGCCAGCAGCGCCGCCTGGAAGGGAATGTTGCTCGAAATGCCGCGAATCACGAAGCCGTTGAGCGCCTCGCGCATCTTGGCGATGGCCTCGCGGCGGTCCTTGCCGTGCACGATCAGCTTGGCGATCATCGAGTCGTAGTACATGGGGATCTCGCCACCGTCCTGTACGCCGGTGTCGACCCGCACGCCATAAAGGTGCTCCGTGTCGCCGGCCCACATGGTCTCGCGCGGCGGCTGGAACCGCACCAGCCGGCCGGTGCTCGGCAGGAAGTTGCGGAACGGATCTTCGGCATTGATGCGGCATTCGATGGCCCAGCCCTCGCGCCGCACGTCGGCCTGCGTGATCGGCAGCTTCTCGCCGGCAGCCACCCGGATCATCAGTTCCACCAGGTCCAGCCCGGTGATGCTCTCGGTCACCGGATGCTCGACCTGCAGCCGGGTGTTCATCTCCAGGAAATAGAAACTCTGGTCCTTGCCGACCACGAACTCCACCGTGCCCGCGCTCTGGTACTTCACCGCCTTGGCCAGCGCCACCGCCTGCTCGCCCATGGCCTTGCGGGTGGCGTCGCTGATGAAGGGCGACGGCGCTTCCTCGATCACCTTCTGGTGCCGGCGCTGGATCGAGCACTCGCGTTCGTTCAGGTACAGCACATTGCCGTGGCTGTCGCCGAGCACCTGGATTTCAATGTGGCGCGGTTCCTCGACGTATTTCTCGATGAAGACGCGGTCGTCGCCGAAGCTGTTGCGCGCCTCGTTGCGGCAGGACGTGAAGCCCTCGAAACTCTCCTTGTCGTTGAATGCCACGCGCAGGCCCTTGCCGCCGCCGCCGGCCGACGCCTTGATCATCACCGGGTAGCCGATGCCCTTGGCGATCTCCACCGCCTGCTCGGCCGTCCCGATGGCCTCGTTGACGCCGGGAATGGTGTTGACCCTGGCGTCATTGGCGAGCTTCTTGGATGCGATCTTGTCGCCCATGGCCGCGATCGAATGGTGCTTGGGGCCGATGAAGACGATGCCCTCCTCCTCGACCCGCCGCGCGAAAGCCGCGTTTTCGCTGAGGAAACCATAGCCCGGATGCACCGCCTGCGCGCCGGTCGACTTGCAGGCGGCAATGATGCGGTCGGCCTGCAGGTAGCTCTCGCGGCTGGGCGCCGCGCCGATGTGCACCGCCTCGTCCGCCAGTTCGACGTGGCGCGCATCGGCGTCGGCATCGGAGTAAACCGCCACCGTCTTGATGCCCATCTTGCGAGCCGAGAGGATCACCCGACAGGCGATCTCTCCGCGATTGGCGATCAATATTTTTGTGAACATGTCATATCTCCATGGCGAGGGTCACCGCGGAACCGGCTTTGCCGGGCCGCTGGTGGCGCCCCCATTGACGGGGCTGAGGGCCGCGGCTCCAAGCCTGCCTGCGCAGGCTTGGACGGCCCGAAGAGCCGCCGCCTCTGGCGGCTGTACCGGGCGCCGAAGGCGCTTCGGGGGTGGGCTTTTTTCACAGCGGAATGTTGTCGTGCTTGCGCCACGGGTTCTCGAGCTTCTTGTCGCGCAGCATGATCAGCGAGCGGCAGATCCGCTTGCGGGTTTCGTGCGGCAGGATCACATCGTCGATGAAGCCGCGGGCCCCTGCGACGAACGGGTTGGCGAACCGGGCCTTGTACTCGGCCTCGCGCGCCGCCAGCTTGACCGGGTCGCTCTTGTCCTCCCGGAAAATGATTTCCACCGCACCCTTGGCACCCATCACGGCGATTTCGGCATTGGGCCAGGCGAAGTTCACGTCGCCGCGCAGGTGCTTGGAACTCATCACGTCGTAGGCGCCGCCATAGGCCTTGCGTGTGATCACGGTGATCTTGGGCACGGTGCATTCGGCGAAGGCGTACAGCAGCTTGGCGCCGTGCTTGATGATGCCGCCGTACTCCTGGCTGGTGCCCGGCATGAAGCCCGGCACGTCGACGAAGGTGATGACCGGGATGTTGAAGGCATCGCAGAAACGCACGAAGCGGGCCGCCTTGATCGAGCTGCGGATGTCCAGGCAGCCCGCCAGCACCAGCGGCTGGTTGGCCACGATGCCCACGGTCTGGCCTTCCATGCGGCCAAACCCCACGACGATGTTCTTGGCGTACTCGGGCTGCAGCTCGAAGAAATCGCCGTCGTCCACCGTCTTGACGATCAGTTCCTTCATGTCGTAGGGCTGGTTGGCGTTGTCGGGCACCAGCGTGTCCAGCGAGCGGTCCATGCGGTCGGCCGGATCGTTGCTGGGCCGAAACGGCGCCTTCTCCCGGTTGTTCAGCGGCAGGTAGTTGTAGAGGCGCCGCAGCATCACGAGCGCCTCGACGTCGTTCTCGAACGCCAGGTCGGCCACGCCGCTGCGTGTGGTGTGGCTGATGGCCCCGCCCAGCTCCTCGGCCGTCACCTCCTCATGGGTCACCGTCTTCACCACCTCGGGACCGGTCACGAACATGTAGGAGCTGTCCTTGACCATGAAGATGAAGTCGGTCATCGCCGGCGAATACACGGCCCCGCCGGCGCAGGGGCCCATGATCATGCTGATCTGGGGCACCACGCCGGACGCCATCACGTTGCGCTGAAACACGTCGGCATAGCCGCCCAGCGAGGCCACGCCTTCCTGGATGCGGGCGCCGCCCGAATCGTTGAGGCCGATCACCGGCGCGCCGACCTTCATCGCCTGGTCCATCACCTTGCAGATCTTCTCGGCGTGCGCTTCGGACAGGGCGCCGCCGAACACCGTGAAGTCCTGGCTGAAGACGAACACCATCCGGCCGTTGATCATGCCGTAGCCGGTCACCACGCCGTCGCCGGGAACCTTGTTGTTCTCCATGCCGAAGTCGGTGCAGCGGTGCTCGACGAACATGTCCCATTCCTCGAACGTACCCTCGTCCAGCAGCAGCTCCAGCCGTTCCCGGGCGGTGAGCTTGCCCTTGCCGTGCTGCGAGGCGATGCGCTTCTCGCCGCCGCCGAGCCGGGCCGCGGCTCGCTTCTTTTCGAGTTGTTCGAGGATGTCGTGCATGAAGTTTCTCCGATGGTCTGTCCGTCGGGGCTCAAGAGGTCCCGGACTTCGATCCTGGGGGATCGCCTTGTTGTTGTGCCGGCGCGGCGCCAGCGTCCAGGCCGGGGTGCCAGGCGTCGAGCAGATGGCGCGCGCCAATCGACGCCGGCAGCCGTCCATTCGCGACATCGGCCACGACGTCCGGCAGCATCCTGCGCACCTGCGGGTTGTGCCGGAACGCGTACTTCAGCCCGGCATCGATGCGCTCCCACATCCAGGCCAGCGCCTGCTGCCTGCGCCGCTCCGCGCGCTGGCCGGTCGCATCCTGGAGCGCCCGGAAACGCGACACCGCTTCCCAGAACCGGTCCAGCCCCTGCCCCAGCAGCGCGCTGAGCTGCATGACCTGAGGGTGCCAGACCTGGGTGTTGTGGTGGGCGTGGTCGGGACGGCCGTGCTGGCCGAACAGGCGTAGCGCGCTGGTGATCTGGGCCTGGGCCCGGGTGGCGGCGTCGGCGTCCAGGTCGGCCTTGTTGATGACCACCAGGTCGGCCAGTTCCATCACGCCCTTCTTGAT
>DIZF01000087.1:33823-36936 GCA_002427815.1 Ramlibacter tataouinensis | reverse complement strand
TCGCACACCAGCATCGCCTCGCGGGTCTTCTCGGCCACGCCGCCCAAGGTGCCGCTGGACGGGCTGGGCCGGATATAGGCCTGCTCGTGCACCGACAGTTTTTCCATGCGGGTCTTGTCACCCAGGATCGAGCCGCCGGAGATGGTGCTGGATGGGTCGATCGTCAGCACCGCGACCCGGTGCCCCTGGCCGATCAGGTACAGGCCCAGCCCCTCGATAAAGGTGCTCTTGCCCACTCCGGGCACACCGCTGATGCCCAGACGAAACGATCGCCCGGCATGCGGCAGCAAACGTGTGAGCATTTCATCGGCCTGCTGCCGGTGATCGCCGCGGGTCGACTCCAGCAGGGTGATCGCCTTCGCGATGGCGCGGCGCTGCACCAGTCCGGGCTCGCCCAGCACCTGTTCAACCAACTTCATTGCGCGGTCGCCCATCGTTCGCGGCCCTGCACGACCAGGTCCGCCAATCGCTGAGCCCATTGCGGATAAAGCGCGGGGCCGGGATGAAATCCGTCCGGCGCCAGGAAGGCCGGGTCGCTGGTCCAGCGCAGCGCGCAGTAGCCCAGGCCTTGCCGGCCGGTCCAGTCACGCACGGCTGCGTCCAATGCCGACGCATAACGGCCCAGGTACCAGCGCAGCGGATGGGGCACCGCCCTGAGCATGTGCATGGGCGGCAGGCCGGACAGGACGGCCCAGCGCGCACCGCTGCGCTGTTGCAGATCGGTCCACAGCTGCGCCGTTTGCGCGACGAATTCGTTCGCGGGAACTTGGGAACTCACGTCGTTGACGCCCAGCGCCGTCACCACCACATCCGCGTCCGGTACCGCCGAAAGCGCCACCAGCGCGCGCGCCTGGGCGGTGTTCACGCCGGTCTTGGCGATCAGCTGCCAGGCCACGCCCCCATCGAGCCGGTGCGCCAGCAGATTGGCCAGCGGCAGCGCCAAGGCCTGGGCCTGATCGGCGACTCCGACCCCTGCGGCCGAGGAATCGCCCACCAATAACCTCAGCTTGCGCTTGCCTTGGCCCGCCACGCCTTCGCGCGGCCCAGCCGGCTCCGGCAGGCGCGGCGCGGTGCGGCGCAACCACACCGCTTGCGGCAGCAGAACCGGACCGAGCGCCAGCTTGGCGGCCAGCAACATCACCGAGCCTGCGCTTTCCGGATCTGCTCAAGCACGTCCTTGGCGCTGACCGGAATGGGCGTGCCGGGCCCGTAGATGCCCTTGACCCCGGCCTGGTACAGGAAGTCGTAGTCCTGCTGGGGAACGACGCCGCCGACAAACACGACGATGTCGTCGGCGCCCTGATCCTTCAACGCCTTGATGATGGCGGGTACCAGGGTCTTGTGGCCGGCGGCCAGGGTGCTCACCCCGACCGCGTGCACGTCGTTTTCGATCGCCTGGCGCGCGCATTCCTCGGGCGTCTGGAACAGCGGCCCGATGTCGACGTCGAAACCCAGGTCGGCGAACGCCGTGGCCACCACCTTGGCGCCCCGGTCGTGGCCGTCCTGGCCCAGCTTGGAAATCATCACGCGCGGCCGCCGCCCCTGCTCCTCCGCGAAGGCCGCGATTTCGGCTTTCAGTTGGTCCCAGCCCTCGGCCGAGTCGTAAGCTGCTGCATACACACCGGTCACCTTTTGCGTATCGGCGCGATGGCGCCCGAACACCTTCTCCAGCGCGTCCGAGATCTCGCCCCCGGTAGCGCGCAGCCGCACGGCGCGGATGCTGAGATCGAGCAGGTTGCCCTGGCCCGTGTGCGCGGCCGCCGTCAGCGCGTCAAGCGCCGCCTGCACCTTGCCAGTGTCGCGCCGCGCACGAACTTCCTTCAGCCGCGCGATCTGCTGCTCGCGCACCATCACATTGTCGACCTCCCGGATCACGAGGTCGTCTTCCTGCGCCAGCTTGTATTTGTTGACCCCGACGATCACGTCCTTGCCCGCATCGATGCGGGCCTGCTTCTGCGCCGCAGCGGCCTCGATCTTGAGCTTGGCCCAGCCCGAGTCGACGGCCCGCGTCATGCCGCCCATGGCCTCGACCTCCTCGATGATGGCCCAGGCCGCATCGGCCATGTCCTGGGTCAGTTTCTCCATCATGTAGCTGCCGGCCCAGGGATCGATCACGCTGGGAATATGGGTTTCTTCCTGGATGATGAGCTGGGTGTTGCGCGCGATCCGGGACGAAAACTCGGTGGGCAAGGCAATCGCCTCGTCGAAGGAATTGGTGTGCAGGGACTGCGTGCCGCCGAATACCGCCGCCATCGCTTCGATGGTGGTGCGCACGATGTTGTTGTACGGGTCCTGCTCGGTCAGCGACCAGCCCGAGGTCTGGCAATGCGTGCGCAGCATCAGGCTCTTGGGATTCTTCGCGTTGAAGCCTTTCATGATCCGCCACCACAGCAGCCGCGCCGCGCGCATCTTGGCCACTTCCAGGTAGAAGTTCATGCCGATGGCCCAGAAGAACGAGAGGCGAGGCGAGAACTCGTCCACATCCAGGCCCTTGGCCAGCGCGGTCTTGACGTATTCCTTGCCGTCGGCCAGCGTGAAGGCCAGTTCCAGCGCCTGATTGGCGCCGGCTTCCTGCATGTGGTACCCCGAGATCGAGATCGAGTTGAACTTCGGCATGTTCTTCGCCGTGTACTCGATGATGTCGCCGACTATCCGCATGCTCGGCTCGGGCGGGTAGATGTAGGTGTTGCGGACCATGAACTCCTTGAGGATGTCGTTCTGGATGGTCCCCGACAATTTCTCCTGGGTAACGCCCTGCTCCTCGGCCGCCACCACGTAGCCCGCCAACACCGGCAGCACCGCGCCGTTCATGGTCATCGAGACGCTGACCTTGTCGAGCGGAATGCCGTCGAACAGGATCTTCATGTCCTCGACCGAATCGATCGCCACCCCGGCCTTGCCGACGTCGCCGGTGACGCGCGGGTGGTCGCTGTCATAGCCGCGGTGGGTCGCCAGGTCGAACGCCACCGACACGCCCTGCCCGCCGCCGGCCAGGCCTTGACGGTAGAACGCGTTGGATTCCTCGGCCGTGGAGAAGCCGGCGTATTGCCGGATGGTCCAGGGGCGAGCGGCGTACATCGTCGCTTGCGGCCCGCGCAGATAGGGCTCGAACC
>DIZF01000087.1:0-33564 GCA_002427815.1 Ramlibacter tataouinensis | reverse complement strand
GGCGTGTGCCAGTCCAGGGCCTTGGGGTCGCCGCCGGGCGCGGACCCGGCGGCCGCCTTGGCCCAGGCGTCCAGGGTGACGGGGGAGAATTTGGGATAGTGCTCGCTCATGGTCGCTTCCAGTGGTTCGCGCTTGCTGCCGTACTCGCCAATCTTACATCATTTATAATTATTGATAAAGAATTCAGCTTCCCCTATAATTTCTCCATGGCCGCCGTCTCGCTGTCTCCCCGTGCCCTCTACCAGGAGGTGGCGGAACTGCTGCGCCAACGCATTTTCAGCCGCGCGCTGGCGCCCGGCAGCTGGATCGACGAGATGAAGCTCGCTGAAGAATACGGCATCAGCCGCACCCCGCTGCGCGAAGCTTTGAAAGTGCTGGCGGCCGAAGGACTGGTGACCATGAAGGTGCGGCGCGGCGCCTACGTCACGGAGATGTCGGACCAGGACCTGAACGACGTCTACCACCTGTTGTCGCTGCTGGAGAGCGATGCCGCCGGTGACGTCGCCGCGCGAGCCACCGACGCGCAGATCGGGGACCTGCAGGCCCTGCACGACGAGCTGGAGGCCGCCGTCGACGAGCACGACCGGTTCTTCCAGATCAACGAGCAGTTCCATATGCGCCTGATGGAGATTGCGGGCAACCGCTGGCGCAACCAGATGGCGGCGGATCTGCGCAAGGTGATGAAGCTCAATCGCCACAACTCCCTGCTGAAATCGGGGCGCATCCAGGAGTCGCTGCGCGAGCATCGCGCCATCATGAAGTCGCTCGCAAAACGCGATGCAACGGCGACCGTGCAGAAGATGCAGGCGCATTTCCGGAACGGCCTGGAAGCGGCGGGCTGAGCTCGGCTCCGGCGGGTTCCGGCGGCGCGAGCAAGCGACGACCCCGCTCGATCATGCGTCAATGTTTGGCTCATGACACCGAAGAAGCAAGCGTTTGTCACGTTGACAATGGAGCTGCGGCTCGCCTAGGATGGTCCGGCTCTCCCCCATGGCGAACGACGCCATGGGGCCCCTTTCATATGGAGACTCAGGAACATGCTTCGACTCTTGTTGCGCATCAGTGTGGTGATCTCGACCCTGGCATTTGCCGCGGCGTCGTTCGCCCAGAACATTTCGATCGGCACCGGCGGAACCGGCGGCGTCTACTACCCCATGGGGGGCGGGCTGGCGGCGATGCTGTCCAAGTACGTGCCCGGCATGGAAGCCACCGCGGAAGTCACCGGTGGCTCGGTCGACAACCTGAAGCTGATTGGCACCGGGAAGCCGTACATCGGCTTCACCATGGCCGACGCCGGCCTCGACGCCTTCAAGGGCGAGGACAAGTTCAAGGGCAACAAGGTTCCGCTGCGGACGCTGATGGTGCTGTATCCCAACCGCATGCACCTGGTTTCGATCGAGGGCCGCGGCGTCAACAAGCTCGCCGACCTCAAGGGCAAGCACATTTCCACCGGCTCGCCTGGCAGCGCCACGGAGGTGATGGCATTCCGCATCCTTGAAGCTGCCGGCATCGACAAGGACAAGGACGTCAAGCGCGAGCGGCTCGGCGTGGCCGAATCGGTCAACGCGATGAAGGACAATAAGATCGACGCCTTCTTCTGGGTCGGCGGCCTGCCGACCGCGGCCGTCACCGACCTGGCCAACACGCCCGGCACCAAGATCAAGATGATCGACCACTCCGAGGTGGTGGCCAAGATGAACCAGAAGTACGGGCAGCTCTACGTCGAGGACACCATCCCGAAGAGCATGTACAAGGGCATGGACACCGACAACAAGCAGGCGACCGTGATGAACCTGCTGGTGACAAGCGCCAACATGGACGACAAGACCGCCTATAACATCGTGAAGGCCGTCTTCGATCACAAGGCCGACCTGGTAGCGGTGCACAAGGAAGCCGAGAACTTCAAGCTCGAGAACCAGAAGACCGCCGCCTCGCCGATCCCCTTCCATCCGGGCGCAATCAAGTACTTCACCGAAAAGGGCGTGAAGCTGAATTGATCGGCCGATCCTGAGTGCCCCGCCTGCCGGCGGGGCTTTCGTATGAGCACACCAGATTTGCACGGGGCAACATGACCGGGACCAAACCACACCCGCACATGACTGACCAGTCCGCCGCAATAACGAGCGAGACGGCCGTCATCAGCGAAGAGCAGCTGCAGAAGGCGCAGGAGTTCATCGAGGAAGAGGAAGGCGCGGCCAATCACCTGGCCGGCTGGCGTGCCAGTCTGGTGACGTTGCTGGCCGTCGGGGTCTCGCTGTTTCACCTGTACTCGGCGTACGGCATCGTTCCCGCCCAGGTCCTGCGACCGGTGCACGTGGGCGTGGTGCTGCTGCTGACATTCCTGCTGTTCCCGATCTTCAAACGCTTCCGCAACCGCATCATGTGGTGGGATCTCATCGCGGCGGGGCTGGCGATCGCCTCGGTGGTGTACATGATCATGGGCGGCGACGACCTCATGGATCGCAACACGACGCCGGACCCGTGGGACATCTTCTTTGGCGTCGTGTTGATCGTGCTGGTGATGGAAGCGATGCGGCGCACCGCCGGCTGGATCATGCCGGCGGTCACGGGCGCCTTCATCCTGTATGCGCTGTTCGGCGCGTATCTGCCGCACCCCTGGACCCACAAGGGCTACGAGGTGTCCCGGCTGGTCGGACACCTGTACATGACGCTGGAGGGGATCTTCGGCGTCGCGGTCGACGTCTCCTCGTCCCTGATCATCCTCTTCACGATCTTCGGCGCCTTCCTGCAGTTTTCCGGCGCCGGCAAGTTCTACATCGATTTCTCCTTTTCGGCGATGGGCGGCAAGCCCACCGGCGCCGGCCGCACGGTCGTGCTGGCGTCCTTCCTGCTGGGCGGACCATCGGGGTCGGGCGTGGCGACGACGGTGACGCTGGGCTCCGTCGCGTGGCCGATGTTGGCGAAGGTCGGCTATGACCGCAACGCGGCCGGCGGCCTGCTCGCCGCGGGCGGCCTGGGCGCGATCATTTCGCCTCCGGTCCTCGGCGCCGCCGCGTTCCTGATCGCCGAGTTTCTCAAGATCTCGTACCTCGACGTGCTGCTGATGGCCGTGATCCCGACGCTGCTGTTCTATCTCGCCCTATTCCTGATGGTCGAGATCGATGCGCGCAAGCTCGGCATGCACGAGGCGGTGTTCGACAAGGTCGACTCGCTGTGGCACCTGACTCGGCGTTACTGGTTCCACTTCCTGTCGCTGATCTCCATCGTGATCTTCATGATGTGGGGCTTCTCGCCGGTGCTGTCGGTGTTCTGGGCGACCATCGTGTCAGCGGCCGCCAGCTTCCTGCGGCCTGAATGCTCGCTCATTCCCTATGACGTGTTTCGCGGCCGCGGGCCCATCCTGCGGCAACTGTGGGACTCGAATCTCATCAAGGCGCTGCAGGGCGGAACGATCGGCGTGCTCAACGTCGCCGCCACCTGCGCGGGAGCCGGCATCATCGTCGGCGTCGTCACCCTGACGGGACTGGGCCTGAAGTTCAGCTCGATCGTGATCGACCTGGCCGGCGGCTCGCTGCTGATGACCGCCGTCTACACGTCGCTGGTGGTGTGGATCGTCGGCCTCGCGGTGCCGGTCACGGCGTCGTACATCATCTGCGCCGTGATCGCCGCGCCGGCCCTCATCAAGCTGGGCGTGCCGGACTTTGCCGCGCACATGTTCATCTTCTACTACGCGGTGCTGTCCGAGGTGTCGCCGCCCACGGCGCTCTCGCCCTTCGCGGCAGCGGCCATCACCGGCGGCGATCCGTACAAGACCACCATGCAGTGCTGGAAGTACACCGTGCCGGCTTTCCTGGTGCCGTTCATGTTCGTGCTGGATCCCAGCGGCCAGGGCCTGTTGCTGATGGGGTCGACCAAGGCGCTCGCCGCGGCCAACTGGTGGTCGATCGCCGAAGTGACCTTCACCGCCGCGGTCGGCGTCGCCGCGCTGGCCGCCGGCTTCCAGGGCTGGGCCATCAGGCGCACCACGCTGGCGGAACGCGTGATGTTTCTGGTGGCCGGGTTCGCCCTGGTCTATCCGACCCCGGCAGCGGATCTGCTCGGGCTCGGGCTGGTGATCGCGGCGATGGCGATGCAGTACTTCAGGGGCCAGCCGGTTCCGGCCTGAGGCCAGGATGACTCAGCTCGGGAGGCGCCGCGACCACGAGCCCCCCAGTGAATGCCGCTAGAACGCCGGAATCCCCGTCTGCGCCCGGCCCAGGATCAGCGCATGCACGTCGTGCGTGCCCTCATAGGTGTTGACCACCTCGAGGTTCACCAGGTGCCTGGCGACGCCGAACTCGTCGCTGATGCCGTTGCCGCCCAGCATGTCGCGGGCCATGCGGGCGATGTCCAGCGCCTTGCCGCAGGAATTGCGCTTCATGATCGAGGTGATCTCCACCGAGGCGGTGCCCTCGTCCTTCATGCGGCCCAGCCGCAGGCAACCCTGCAGGCCCAGGGTGATCTCGGTCTGCATGTCGGCCAGCTTCTTCTGGATCAGCTGGTTGGCCGCGAGCGGCTTGCCGAACTGCTTGCGGTCCAGCACATATTGGCGGGCCCGGAACCAGCAATCCTCGGCGGCACCGAGCGCGCCCCAGGCAATACCGTAGCGGGCGCTGTTGAGGCAGGTGAACGGACCTTTCAGGCCGCGCACTTCGGGGAATGCGTTTTCCTCGGGGCAGAAGACTTCGTCCATCACGATCTCGCCGGTGATCGACGAGCGCAGCCCCACCTTGCCGTGGATGGTCGGGGCGGAGAGACCCTTCGCGCCCTTGTCGAGCACGAAGCCGCGGATGACGCCACCGTCGTCCTTGGCCCAGACCACGAACACGTCAGCGATCGGGCTGTTGGTGATCCACATCTTGGTGCCGGAGAGCTTGTAGCCGCCCTCGACCTTCTTGGCCCGCGTCACCATGCTGCCGGGGTCGGAGCCGTGGTTGGGTTCGGTAAGGCCGAAGCAGCCGATCCACTCGCCGGTGGCCAGCTTGGGCAGGTACTTCTGCTTGGTCGCTTCATTGCCGAACTCGTTGATCGGCACCATCACGAGCGACGACTGCACGCTCATCATCGAGCGATAGCCGGAATCCACGCGCTCGACTTCGCGCGCCACCAGGCCGTAGCAGACATAGTTCAGGCCGGCGCCGCCGTAGGCCTCGGGAATGGTCGGGCCCAGCAGGCCCAGCTCGCCCATTTCCCGGAAGATCGAGACATCGGTCGTCTCGTTGCGGAAGGCTTCGAGCACGCGCGGAGCCAGGCGATTCTGGCAGTAGGCGGCCGCGGATTCGCGGACCATGCGCTCTTCATCGCTGATCTGCTGGTCCAGCAGCAGCGGGTCGGCCCAGTGAAAGGATGCTTTGGCAGTGGCCATGAAATCTCCGTCGATCAAACAAGTTGAATAGGTGGGTCCGGCAGCACCGCCGTGACCTCGATCTCGACCTTGGCCCGGTCCTCGATCAGTGCCCTCACCTCCACCGCGGTCATCGCCGCGTTGTAGGCCCCGATGATCTCGCGGAAAGCCTTGCCCACGTTTTGAGCAGCGGCAAGGTATTCGCGTTTGTCCGTCACATACCAGGTCATCCGGACGATATTCTCGGGCTTGCCGCCCGCTTCGCGTAGTACTTCCGCCACATTTCGCAGGGCCTGGCGGGCCTGCACCGCGAAATCGTCGCTCTCGAACCGGCCCGCCGCGTCCCAGCCGATCATGCCCGCGATGAAGAGCATTTCGCCACGGGCGACGACGCCGTTGGCGTAACCCTTGGGACGGGGCCAGCCGGGCGGGAGGATGACTTTCATGCGACGTCCTTGAGCAGTTCGCGGGCGATGATGAGCTGTTGCACTTCGCTGGCGCCTTCGTAGATTCGCAGCGAGCGGATTTCGCGGTAAAGCCGCTCCACGGTCTGCCCGCTGACCACCCCCAGCCCGCCGAAAATCTGCACGGCGGAATCGATGACCTGTTGCGCCCCTTCGGTGGCCGTGAGCTTGGCCATGGCGGCTTCGCGGGTCACGCTGTGGCCCTGGTCGCGCTGCCAGGCGGCCCGGTACACCAGCAGGGCCGAACTGTCGATGGTGGTGGCCATCTGGGCCAGCTTGGCCTGGGTGAGCTGGAAGTCGGCCAGCACCTGGTTGAACATTTTGCGGGTGGTGGCGCGCTTCAGAGCCTCGTCCAGCGCCCTTCGCGCCAGGCCGAGTGCGGCTGCGGCGACCGAGGTCCTGAACACATCGAGTGTGCGCATCGCCACCTTGAAGCCCTCCCCGGCCGCGCCAACGCGCTGCGTCAGCGGAACCCGGCAATCGGTGAAGCGCAGCCGCGCCAACGGATGCGGCGCGATCACTTCGATGCGCGAGGCGATCTCGAATCCCGGCGTCCCGGCATCGACGATGAACGCCGAGATGCCGCGCGACCCGGCGGCCTCGCCCGTGCGGGCGAACACCACGTAGAAATCGGCGATACCGCCGTTGGAGATCCAGGTCTTCTCGCCATTGAGCACCGCCTGGTCGCCTTCGATGTGCGCACTGCACTGCATGGCGGCCACGTCCGATCCGGCGTCCGGTTCCGACAAGGCGAACGCCGCGATCGCCTCGCCGCGCCCGACCCGCGACAAATAACGTTCCTTCTGCGCGGACGTGCCTTGCAGGCTGATCGCCCCCGAGCCCAGTCCCTGCATGGCGAATGCGAAGTCGGCCAGGCCGCTGTGGCGCGCCAGCGTTTCCCGGATCAGGCAGATGGCACGCGTGTCGATCACGTCCGAGGTCCCGTAGGGCCTGCCGCCCACCGCGTGCTTGAGCCAGCCAGCGCCACCCAGTGAACGCACCAGGGCCCGGCACTCGTTGTCCACATCGGCGCCGTGTTCGTGAGGCACATTCGCCGTTGCCCAGGTGTCGAGCTGGCGCGCCAGCTGGCGGTGCCACTCGTCGAAGAATGGCCAGTCGAGATAACGGGTGTCGCTCATGGTCGGCTTTCGGTTGCGTGGCTCACGGGAGTCTCCTGTTTCGAATTAGACACCTTGCGCGCGATTGGCCTGCTCCAGCGGCGTCAGGCCAGCCCCTTGGGCGGCCATGGTTTTCTCGCGCTCCAGGTTGCGTTCGAGCTGGGTCTTGGCCGACCGGTACTGTTTGGGCCACTCCACCTCCAGGTAGCCGATCTTGGCGGCCTCGAGCAGCGTCCAGGACGGGTTCGCGAGATGGGGCCGCGCCACGGCGCACAGGTCGGCGCGACCGGCGGCGATGATGCTGTTCACATGGTCGGCCTCCGAGATCGCGCCCACGGCGATGGTCGGAATTCCCGCTTCGTTGCGAATCCGGTCGGCGAACGGCGTCTGGTACATGCGGCCGTACACGGGCTGCTGCTTCTTGCTCACCTGTCCCGACGAACAGTCGATCATGTCGGCACCTCCCACCTTGAAGGCCCGCGCGATCTCCACCGCGTCGTCCGGCGTGACGCCGCCTTCGACCCAGTCGTGGGCCGAGATGCGCACCGACATTGGAAGCTGGTCGGGCCACACCGCCCGCATGGCGCCAAACACCTCGAGCGGGTAGCGCAGCCGGTTTTCCAGCGAGCCGCCATATTCGTCCGTGCGCTGGTTGGTCAACGGCGAGATGAAACCGGACAGCAGGTAGCCGTGAGCGCAATGCAGCTCCAGCCAGTCGAATCCGGCCTGCGCCGCCCAAACCGTGCTGCGCGCGAAGTCATCGCGCACCCGCTCCATGTCGGCCCGGGTCATGGCGCGAGCCCAGTCGCTGACGCCATCCACGTACTGCAGCGGCGAGGCGGAGATCAGCGGCCAGTTGCCCGCAGCGAGCGGCTGGTCCTCGCCTTCCCACGGCACCCGGGTGGAGCCCTTGGCGCCGGCGTGACCGAGCTGCAGCGCGATCCTGCAATCGGTGTGGGCATGGACGTAATCGACGATGCGCTTCCAGCCGTCGCGCTGCTGCTCGTTCCACAGGCCGGGGCAGCCCGGGGTGATGCGCGCGTCCGGCGTCGGGCAGGTCATCTCGGCCACCACCATGGCCGCGCCACCCGTGGCCCGGGCACCCAGATGCACCAGGTGATAGTCGGCCGGCATGCCGTCGACGCAGGAGTACTGCGCCATCGGCGAAACAACCACCCGGTTTTTCAGCGTGACACCGCGGGCGCGGTACGGCGTGAACATGGGGGGCACAGACTGGTGTGGCGGGGTGCGGTGCAGCCCGGCCCGATCGGCGATCCAGTCCTCGTAGCCCTCCACATAGTCCTTGTCGCGCAGCCGCAGGTTCTCGTGGCTGATGCGCTGGCTGCGTGTCAGCAGCGAGTAGGCGAACTGCTCGGGCGGCAGGTGGACATAGCGCGCCACGTTCTCGAACCATTCGGTGGAGTTGCGCGCCGCGTTCTGGATGCGCAAGACCTCGACGCTGCGCACGGCCTCGTAGTCGCGCAGGCCCTGTGCCAGATCGCCCGGCGAGTTGCCGATGCAGCGGGCCAGTTCGATCGCGTCCTCCAGCGCCAGCTTGGTTCCGGAGCCGATGGAGAAATGCGCGGTGTGCGCGGCATCGCCCATCAGCACCACCGGCGCGCGGCCGTTGTGGTGCACCCAGCTGCGGCAGACCACGCGGGGAAACCGGATCCATTGGGCCGAGCCGCGCAAATGCGCCGCGTTGGACATCAGCGGGTTCCCGTCGAGATATTTGGCAAACAGCTTTTCGCAGAACGCGATCGACTCCTCCTTCTCCATCCTGTCGAGGCCGGCCTTGAGCCAGACTTCTTCCGGGGCCTCGACGATGAAGGTCGAGGTATCGCCGTCGAATTGGTAGGCATGGGCCTGGAACCAGCCGTGCTCGGTCTCCTCGAACGCGAAGGTGAAGGCTTCGAAGCGCTTGTGCGTGCCCAGCCAGACGAACCGGCACTTGCGCAGGTCGATGTCGGGCTGGTAGCTGGCCGCATACTTGCCGCGGATGCGGCTGTTCAGGCCATCGCTGGCGATGATGAGGTCGGCCTCGGGAAAGTCCTGGTCACCCTGGACATCGGTCTCGAACATGAGCTTGACGCCCAGTTCCTCGCAGCGCCGTTGCAGGATGTTGAGCAGGCGCTTGCGGCCGATGCCGCAAAAACCGTGGCCGCTCGATCGGATCTTGCGACCCCGGATGTTGACCTCGATGTCGTCCCAGTGGTTGAAGGCGCCCAGGATGTCCCCTGCGGTCGGCGCATCGGCCGCCTGCAGGTTGCCCAGTGTCTGGTCCGAGAACACCACGCCCCAGCCGAACGTGTCGTAGGGCTTGTTGCGCTCGACCACGGTGATGTCGTGAGCGGGGTTGCGCTGCTTCATGAGGAGCGCGAAATACAGGCCCGAGGGTCCGCCGCCGATGCACACGATGTTCATGATCGCTCCAACCTATATATTTTAAGTTTAAAGCATCTACCGGACGCCCGGGTTATGGAAATCCCTGAACTCAGGCTGAAGCCGGGGCCGCGTCGTGCGCCAGGGCCATCACGTCGCGCGGCTCACATTCCTTCAGGCGGTGGTCGCTCCAGACCTGGCGCCAGCGGCGGGCGCCAGGCTGGCCATGGCGCAGGCCCAGCATGTGCCGGGCAATCGAGCTCCAGGGTGTCCCGTGGGCCGCAGCTTCGCGCGCCATGTAGTCGGTCATGCGCTCCTCGACCCACTCGCGCGTGCGCCAGGGCTGCGCCGGCTCGCCGAAGAAACGGCTGTCCCACTGCGCCATCCACCAGGGGTTGTGGTAGGCCTCGCGGCCGACCATGACGCCGTCCACCGCTTCGAGCTGCTCAGCCACCTGGTCGGTGGTGGTGATGCCGCCGTTCACGGCGATGGTCAGGTGCGGGAAGTCCCGCTTGAGCCGATGCGCCAGCTCATAGCGCAGCGGCGGCACTTCGCGGTTCTCCTTGGGCGACAGGCCCTTGAGCCAGGCATTGCGGGCATGCACCAGAAAGACCCGACAGCCCGCTTCGCTCACCGCGCCCACGAAATCGCGCACGAACTCATAGCGCTCGTCCTGGTCGATGCCGATGCGGTGCTTCACCGTAACCGGCACCTGCACGGCGTCGACCATGGCCTTGACGCAGTCGGCCACCAGCTGCGGCTCGGCCATCAGGCAGGCGCCGAAGGAGCCGCGCTGCACCCGCTCGCTGGGGCATCCGCAGTTGAGGTTGATCTCGTCGTAGCCCCACTGCTGGCCGAGGCGGGCGCAATGGGCGAGCTCGACGGGGTCGCTGCCGCCCAGCTGCAATGCCACCGGATGCTCCTCGGCATTGAAGTCCAGATGGCGCGGAACATCGCCATGAACCAGCGCGCCCGTGGTGATCATTTCCGTATACAGCAGCGCATGCCGGCTCAGCAGGCGGTGGAAGAAACGGCAGTGCCGGTCGGTCCAATCCATCATCGGAGCGACGGACAGGCGCCAGCTGCCGGCAGCTGGGGAAAGTTGGTGATCGGGGGATTGCATGGCACTCGAAGTCAGCATTTTCCGCTGAGAGCACGCCGGGCCTTCATGACCGAGCGGTAAGCGACCTCATCCGGGTCGCCGCCAAATCCAGCAACACATGCGCATCCACGGGCTTGCAGCGCCGCGTCGCGCCAGTCACCAACGCGCCCGACGCGACCTTGGTCGAGATCTCGTTGAATAGCAGCGCACGCGGCACGCAACCTGGCAGGCGCGCCAGGTGAAGGTGGCGGATTCCATGCCCTACCTCGCTGCCTTTCCGATTGCGTCCGTCAACACCTGCACCGTGTCCAACAGAGCCGGCCCGGCGCTTTTCGCTATCCGTTGTTCGGTCAGATAGGTGGAAGGACCGCCGCAATTGAGCACCACGATGTCGCCGGTCGGCGTGGGCAAAGCCTTGGCGATCGAGTGCACATCCGGATAGAGCTCGCCCAGCGACAGGCAATAGCCGAGCTTGCGCGCCTTGCGCAGGCTGTCTTCGATTTTCTGGTGGATACCCTTCCAGTGCTTGCCGTGCGTCGCGGCCATCCGTTCCAGCAGGGACTCGCGCGTTTCCGCGTCGGCCGCCAGCAGGTACGCGCGACCGAGCGCCGATGTCGAGATCGGCACGCGCGACCCGATATCCAGCCGGGTGACCAGCATGCTCGAGTGCGAACGGCACACTTCGATGATCATCATGTCGAGATCGCTGGCGATCGCCAGATAGACCGACAGGCCGGTCTCAATGGCGAGACGCTCCATCAATGGGCGCGCGACCGACCGCACATCGAAGCTGCCGACATAGGCGCTGGACAGCGTGACCAGGCGCGGCCCCAGGCTGTACTGGTCGGAACTCGGATCGAGCCGCAGGAAGCCCAGGCCGAGCAGCGTGTTGACCAGCCGGGTCAAGGTCGGCTTGGGCAGGTGCGTCGCACGCGCCAGGTCGGCGTGGCTCAGAGGCCGGTTGTACGGCTCGAAGCAGGCCAGGATTTCCAGGCCACGCTGCAACGCCACCACCCTGCCCGGCGCCGGCTTTGCGTCACGCGCGCTTGGCGGTCGGGTTTTCACCGTCGCCATCGCGCCGCCGCAAAGACCATTTTCAAAAAACAAAACACGGTTCCACAATAATACCGTACGATCCCGTCAAACCCCGGAGCCTCCCGCCCAGCCGCAGGGGCATCCCCCATCCGAGACAAGCATCACCATGGCGAAAGTCCAGCTTCGCAGCAATTTCGAATACGGAACTTCGCGATGGGCAGTCCGCCGCGCGCAGTGGCGTGCACTGGGTCTGACCAACGAGGACATGCTCAAGCCCAAGATAGCGGTGGTCAATACATCGTCCGAATTGTCCAGTTGCTTCAGCCATCTGGACGAGGTGTCGCGCGTCGTCAAGCGGTCCATCCTGGAAGCGGGCGGCTACCCGTTCGAGATCCGCACCGCCGCGCCGAGCGACTTCATCACCAGCGCCGGCCGCCGCGGCGGGTACATCCTGCCCACGCGCGACCTGATCGTCAATGACATCGAAGTGGCTGTCGAGGGCGCCCAGCTCGACGGCATGTTGTTCCTCGGCTCCTGCGACAAGACCTCGCCCGGTCAGCTCATGGCCGCCGCACGCCTCGACCTGCCGTCGATCATGGTGATCTGCGGCTACCAGAAAAGCGGCAGCTGGCGCGGCAGGCACATGGACATCGAGGAAGTGTTCCTGCACGCCGGCCATGTGGCAGCCGGCAAGGTGACGCCGGCCGAGCTCGAGGAAATGTCGGACAACGCAGTCCTCGGGCCGGGAGTCTGCGCCGGCATGGGAACCGCCAATTCGATGCATATCGTGTGCGAGGCCCTCGGGATGACGCTGCCGGGCAGCGCGCCGGTGGCGGCGATGTCGGAGCGCATGTTCGCCAACGCACGAGCGTCGGGCCGGCGGATCGTCGAGATGGTCGGGGAGGACTTGCGGCCCCGAAGCATCCTCACACCGGCGGCCTTTGCCAATGCATCGGCGTGCGTGCTGGCCGTCAGCGGCTCGATCAACTGCATCAAGCATTTGCAGGCGATCGCCTGCGAGGCGGAGAGCCCGACGGATGTGTATGCCATCTTCGAGTCGCTATCGGCCCGCATTCCCGTGCTGGCGGCCGTGCGTCCAAACGGCGAGGACCTGATCGAGGATTTCGATGCGGCCGGCGGCACCCAGGCGCTGCTGCAGCAACTGCGTCCTTTGCTGCAGGATGCGCCCACGGTGTCAGGTCCTTCGATGCTGGCGCAGCTCGATCCGGCGGTGGTGCGCAACCCCGAAGTCATCCGTCCGCTGGAGCGGCCGTTTTCGGCGCAGCCCGCCATCGTGATCATCAAGGGAAACCTCGCGGCGGAGGGCGCCATTGTGAAGATGGGGCTCACGCACGACAAGGTCACCCGGTTCCGCGGGCCGGCGCGGATCTATCATTCACGCGAAGACGCGCTGGCCGGCCTGGCGCGCGGCGAAATCCGGCGTGGCAACGTGGTGGTCATGCGCTGCATGGGCGTGCGTGGCGGGCCCGGGATGTCAATGGCATCGGCACTGGTGTTCGCCCTTGACGGCGCCGGCATGGGCGAGGACGTGGCCGTGATCACCGACGGGCAGCTGTCCGGGCTGGTCAACCGCGGACTCGTCGTCGGGGAAATCACGCCGGAAACCCTGGCGGGCGGCCCGCTGTGGGCGGCTCGCGACGGCGACATCATCGCCATCGATGTCCCTGGACGCAGCATCACGCTGGATGTCGACGAAGCCGAGATCGCGCGACGGCTTGCCGGGGAACCGGCACCCAGGCCGGGTGCCGCCACCGGGTGGCTGTCCATTTACCAGAGAACCGTTCAACCGCTTGCGCGAGGCGCGAGTCTCATCCCAATTCGAGAGGAACTGCCATGATCATCGATTGCCAACGCCGCCAACTGACACTGGGCTTGCTGGCCACGGGGGCTGCCGCGTGGGCGCCGGGCGCCTGGGCCCAGGGCGCCGCGACCTATCCGAACAAGCCGGTGACGCTGATCGTTCCCAATGCGCCGGGGGGCGCCATCGACATCCTGGCGCGGGTGTTGCAGCAGCAGCTGCATCCGATATGGAACCAGAGCATCATCGTCGAATACAAGCCCGGTGCCGGCACGGCCGTCGGCACCGATTTCGCCGCGAAGGCTCAACCCAATGGCTATACCTTGTGTCTGGTGGCAACCCCGCATGTGATCAACCCGGCGTTGCGCCAACTGCCCTACGATACCGTCAAGGATCTGGCGGGCATCACGGTGATCGGCGTTTCCAACATCCTCATTTCCGCCAATCCGGACTTTCCGGCGAACAACCTCAAAGAGGCGATCGCCGTCATCCAGAAGAACCCCGGCAAGTACAGTTACGCCAGTCCCGGCAGCGGCAGCTCGATGCACCTGGCCATGGAATTGCTCAAACAGAGTGCCGGGCTGGACATCCTGCACGTGCCGTTCAAGGGCAGCGGGCCCGCCTACCCCGAAGTGATGGCGGGCCGTGTCAACCTGCTGGTCGATCCACTGTTCTCCTCCATGCCGTTCATCCGCAGCGGCAAGCTCAAGCCGCTGGCGCTCACCGCCTTGAAGCGGTCCACCATCGCGCCGGAGATTCCACCGGTGGCCGAGACCGTGCCGGGCTTCAACGTCGAGAGCATGTTCGGTCTGGTCGTGGCCAGCGGCACGCCGCGTGACGTCGTCCACAAGATCTATTCGGACGTGGTGACGGCACTGCAGAAGCCCGAGACCCAGAAGAAGATGGCCGAGCTGGGAATGGAGCCGATGACCATCACTCCCGAGCAGTTCGATGCGCAGATCAAGACCGACATCGAACGCTGGACCCGCCTGGTGAAGGCGGCGCACATCACGACCGATTGAATGCAACCGGGCGAGGGCCCCTCATGACCGCACCGCGCCAGGTAAGCGAACCCGCGCGTCGGCTCGACGCGATGCGGCACAGTTTCAACAGCGTCTGCGCGCGATCGGCACGCCGATTCGACTGAACGGCTGCCGCCGGCTCAGTCGGCCGTGCCCAGGGAAAATCCGCCGTCGATGGTGATGTGTGCACCCGTGATGTAGCGCGCGGCGGGCGAGGCCAGAAACAGCGCGGCGCCCTGGATATCCATGTCGGTCCCCAGCCTGTGCATCGGGATCAGCCGCTCGAACGGTGCCCGGGCGTCGGCCTGGCGCAATCTCCCGCCCGAGATGTTGGTTATGAAGGGCCCCGGTGCGATCGCGTTCACGGTGATGTTGAAGCGCACCAGTTCCAGCGCCGCCTGCCGCACCAGATGGGCGATCGCGGCCTTGGACACGACATAGGGCGTTCCGACATGCTGCTCCGTCTTGGTTGCAGACACTGAGGTGGTCACGATAATGCGCCCGCCCCCATGCTGCTTCATGACTCGAACCACGCCCTGCATGGTGCGAAATGCGGCGTTGACGTTGACGTCCATGACGCGGGTCCACTGATCGAACGGCAGATCCTCGAACGAGCGTTCACCATTGCGCTCGCCGTCGCCCTTGAGAAAACCCGGACCGCCGCCGATGCCGGCGTTGACAAAAGCCACGTCGATGCGGCCGCTGTCCTGGACAACGCCGGCGATGGCAGCGGCCAGCTGATCGGCGACCGTCACATCCGCGCAGTGACCCCAAGCCGATGTGGGAGTGCCCAAGGCGGCCAGCGCGGCGTCGATGGCGGCCTGGTCCCGGTCGATGATATGAACCTTGGCGCCGTTGGCCAACATGACTTCGGCGTAGGCCAGGCCGATGCCACTCGCACCGCCCGTGATCAGGCAAACCGCGTCGCTGACGTCAAAGAGCGTGTGTGCCGTGGGAAGCGTCATGCTGTTCTCCTGGAGATGGGTTCTGCACCTCTCTCGCCAACCCCAGCAGGCTGTCGCGCAGCGTGCCATCGGCGAGCAGGGACCGGGCCGAACCGCGGTGCACGATGCGTCCGCGGTCCAGCACGATGGCCTGGTCCGAGATGGACAAGGCCAGCTCGGCGTGCTGTTCGATCAGGATCATCGCAATATGGGAGCGGTCGCGCAGCCGCACCAGGCTCTCGTAAAGCTTCTCGACGACGATGGGCGCCAGGCCCTCCATGGGCTCGTCCAGGATCAGCACTTTCGGACCGCCCATGAGGGCCCGGGCGATCGCGAGCATCTGCTGCTCGCCTCCCGACAGGGTGCTGCCGAAGGAATGGCGGCGCTGCGACAGCGAGGGAAACAGCTCATAGACATCGGCCGCTTGCCAGCCGCCGGTGCGGCTCGCCACCAGCAGGTTCTCCTCGACCGAAAGGGACGGGAACACCTCGCGCTCCTGCGGCACATAGCCGATCCCGATCCGGTTGCGGCGAAAGGTGGGCCATTGCTGGATCGGTGTGCCTTCGAAGCTCACGGTACCCGCGTGCACGGTGGTGAAGCCCAGGATGGTTTCCATCAGTGTGCTCTTGCCGACGCCGTTGCGGCCCAGCACCGCGAGCACCTGCCCCGGCTCGACGGCGAACGAGATGTCCTCGAGCACCACCGTCTCGCCGTAGCCGGCACGCAAGGCATCCACGGCCAGCAAGGCACTCATGCCCTCGCCTTTCCAAGGTAGGCATCGCGCACACGGGGACCCCGCTCGATCTGCGCAGGGGTGCCGCGCACCAGGATGCTGCCCAGGATCATGACAACGATTTCCTGCGCAAAGCTGAACACCAGATCCATGTCGTGTTCGACCATGAGCACCGCCACATGCGCCGGCAGCCGATGCAGCTGCTCGTGGATGGCGCGTGCCTCGCCTGCCGCCACGCCGGCGGCCGGCTCGTCGAGCAGCAGTACCGACGGCTGCAAGGCCAGAGCGATGGCGATCTCCAGCAGTCGCTGCTGGCCGTAGGCCATGTGCGACACGGTGCGGTCCAGGACGGCGCCCAGATTCATCGGCAACAGGTACTGCTCGGCCTCTTCCTGGCACTGCCGCCATACGCGCTTCGAACGCAACATCCGCCAGCCGAAGCCGCGATGCTCGGCCACCGCCATGGCCACATTGTCCAGTGCCGAAAACTCCAGCAGCAAGGCGTTGATCTGGTGTGTGCGGGCCAGCCCGTGCCGCACCCGCTGTTCGGCGCGCAGCCGCTGGATCTCGCGACCGCCCAGGGCGATGGTGCCGCCGTCGGGCTTTAATGACCCGGTCAGCAGGTTGATCAGCGTCGTCTTGCCGGCGCCGTTCGGGCCGATCAGCCCGACCCGGGCACCGCGCGCCAGCTCGAGGTCGATCCCCTGGCTCACCCGCAGCGCGCCGAAAGACTTCTCCAGCCCACGCACCGACAACACGCTTTGGGAGTCGCTCACCGTGAGCTCCTGCCGCCCCGGCGCAGCTTCCGGTCGAGCCAGCCGAAGATGGACAGCAGGCCATTGTCGAAAAAGAGCACCGCGGCCATGAGCATCGCGCCGATCACGAACATCCAGCGAAAGGGATCGGCCTGGGCGACCAGATCCTGAACCACGACATACAGCACGGCGCCCAGAAAAGCGCCGTAACGATGACGGGTGCCGCCCAGGATCAGGACCATGAGCACCGTGCCGGAAAGCAGCAGGCCGAGCGAGTTCAGGCCGACACTTTGCGTGACCTGGGCCGACAGCGCGCCGGCGGTGCCGGCCATGGCGGCGCCGATCGCGTACCACGCCACCAGCCGCCACCAGACCGGCGTGCCTATGGCTTTCATGCGGCGTTCGTTCTGCCGGATGCCGCTGACCGATTTGCCGAAAGGCGAGTTGACGATCCATCCGGCCAGGACGAACCAGAGCAAAGCCACCGCCAGACAGTACAGGTAGGCGGTGCGGCCCCAGAGGTCGAACTTGAACAGGCCCAGCAAGGGCCCAACGCGGAGTTGCAGGCCGTCGTCCCCGCCCGTCAGCCAATGCGCCTGATTGGCAAATTCGCCGAACAGCGCCCCGATCGCGAGGGTGAGCATCATCAGGGTGACGCCCTCGGTGTGCAGAATCAACGCACCGGTCAGTGCACCGGCTACCGCACAGAAGAGCGTCGCCAGCACCAGCCCGACGAGGGGATCGGGGTGCAGGTGCAACGCAACATTTCCCGCCACGTACGCGCCGGCGCCGAAGAATGCCGCGTGACCCATCGAGATGATCCCGCCATACCCCAGCACCAGGTCGAGCGACAAGGCGAAGATCACCATGATGAGTGCGTTGGTCCCGAGCCCCAGATAGCCCTCGCCGATGAACCAGTACAGGAAGGCCAGCACCCACACCAGGGAGCGGGCGACCCGCGAGCGCAGCATTCCGCCCGGTTCGGGCACGGCCTGGATGGCGCTGTTCGTTTCCATGCGGCTCAACGCGCGTTGCGGCGCGGCAGCAGGCCATGCGGGCGCAGCAGCAGCAAGCCCAGCACCACGCCGTAGAAGATATAGGCCGACAGCGCCGGCAGGTAGAACTTGGCGAGCGTATCGATCATGCCGAGCGCCATGGCGGCCAGCAGCGAGCCCCGGAAACTTCCCACCCCGCCGACGCCGACCACCACCAGAAACAGCACCAGATAACGCAGGGCATAGTACGGCTCGAGCGGCATGATTCCGGCACCGAGCACCGCGCCCAAGCCGGCGAGCGCACAGCCGATCGAGAACACGATCGCGAACAGGCGCTGCACGTCGATCCCCATCGCGGCCGCCATCCGTGGGCTGTCGACGGCGGCGCGCAGATAAGCCCCCAGCGAGGTCTTTTCGATGCCCCACCACAGCCCGGCGCTGAGAACGAGGCCGCTCACAATCAGGAACACGCGGTAGGCGGGGTACTGCCGGTCACCCATCGGTATCAGGCCGGCCAGCGCCTCGGGGAGTGGCAGCACACGGATGCTCGACCCGAACATCATGGTCAGCACGGCAATCGTCACGAAGGTCATGCCGAAGGTGAGCAGGGCTTGCGGCAATTCGCCCCGGGCATAGACCCGGCGGAAGAGGAGCCGCTCGGCCAGCAGCCCGGCCAGGGCTGCCGACAGCATCGCAGCCAGCACAGCGGCTGCGAACGGGTAGCCTGCCGCCACAACGGCTGCCGCCACGTAGCCCCCGATCATGGCGAACGAGCCATGCGCCAAATTCACGACCCGCATCAGCCCCATGGTCACCGTCAGGCCGACCGAGATGACGAACAGCACCATGCCGTAGGCCAGGCCATCCAGGATGATCGTCAGCAAGGGTTCTCCGGCGCGTGCAGCCCCATCCGGCCCTTCACTCGGGGTTTTCCTCTTTCCACGGATCCTTCACCATCGGGTAGGTGAAGAAGTTCACGTTGACGAGCTTGCCGCCGCGCTCTTCCACCCGCCGCAGGTAGATGTTCTCCACGACGTCGCGGGTCTTTTCGTCGATCTTCATCGGACCGCGCGGGCTGTCCCAGGCCATTCCCTTCCACAGGCCGATCGCCTGATCGCCAGTGACTTTGGGCCCGAACTTCTGCACCGCCGCATAGATGAGGTGCATGCCGTCATACGCACCGACCGATGCCAGGTCGGGCACCGTGTCCTTGCCGAACATCGTCGTCAGGTCGGCCCACAGGGCCTTGTTCAGCGCGTTGTCGACCGTCTCGGTAAGTGGAACGAGGTCACGACGCCCAGCGCTGCCTTGCCAATCCTGGGCAGGTCGATCTCCTGGGTTTCGGCCGTGCCCAGGAAACGGATGCCAGCGGGCTTCAGGCGCGTGGCCCAGGTATTAATCATGCCCACCGTGGGCGGACCGCCGGGCCCGAACACGAAGATCGCATCGGGTTTCTGCGCGAGCACCCGCTCGAAGAATGGCGCGAAGTCGGTGGTTGACAGCGGAATGCGCATCGACTCCAACACTTGGCCCCCGTGCGCCTTGAACGTTTTGGTAAACGAAGCTTCAGCGTCATAGCCCGGCGCGTAATCGGACACCGCCGTCACGACCCGCTTGATGCCGTTCTTGGCCGCCCACTCGCCGATCGGCGTGGCCGCCTGCGGAATGGTGTGGCTGGTGCGGACGAAATACGGCGATTTGCGCGTGACCACGGCGGTCGCGGCGTTGAAGATCACGGTCGGCATTTTGGTTTCCGTGACCAGGTCAGCCACGGCCAGCGCGTTCGGGGTGAAGACGAAGCCCGCCAGGAAGTTGACGTGCTCGCGCAGAATCAACTCTTCAGCCAGCTGCTTGGCGCGCGCCGGGTCGGGGCCGCCGTCATCGCGATAGATGACCTCGATGGTGTGGCCGTTCACGGTCTTGCCGTGCTGTTTCTGGAACACCTCGATGGCCTGCTTGAACTGCTCGCCCCAGCGGGCAAACGGTCCGGATGAGGAGGCGATCGCCCCCACCTTGACCGTGTCAGCGTGCGCCGCCGCGGTCGCCGCAACAACCAATGCCAAGCCCAGTCGGGCGATGCGAAGCCTGAATGTCATCTTTGTCTCCTGAGATCGGGGCTGGGGGAACCGTTGCACTGCTCTCATTATTTTGAAACAGTGTCTCATATTCACAAGACTCTTGCTCAGCTTCGCACGGCCGGGCCGACCCTTCCGTTGCGGAGCCAGCGGTTGAGGTCCGCCCAAGACATTCCCACGCGGGCGATGTCCCCAGGTGAGGCTGCGTCCTACAAACGCAGCATGTCGGCTCTGACAGTCGAGAGGAGCTTTTCGCCTATCAATGAGGTGATCGGATCAGTGATTGACATGAGACCCTTCGCCATCGGACCTAGCATGCTGACCCTGCGCGGGGTGTTCTACCCCACGGGGTACATGTTTCTCATGTTCCCGACCGAGCAGGACGCGCGGAACGCCGAGCGGGCGCTGCGGGGTGATGGCTCCAATGGTGAAAGCATCTGCCTGCTGACTCCCACTGACATCCAGGAAAAGATCGCCCGCACGGTGGGCAGCGCCGACATTGCGCTCCCCTCGGCGGGAACCGAAGCGGACACGGTGCGACATTTCACCGAACTGGCCAGCCGGGGGCATCACGCACTGATGATCCATGCCCCGTCGGCCGACGAAAGCGCACACATCATGAGCGTCCTGCGGGACGCGCCGATCTCCTACGGTCAGAAGTACCGCCACCTCGTGATCGAAGACCTGGTGGAATAGAGCGTCCCGAGCCTTTACTGCCGGAGCGGGTTGGCGAGGCGAAGTTTCAATAAGAGAAAGCCCGCTGAGGCGGGCTTTGAGCGAGGTGACTTCGCGCCTGCTGCTTCATGGGGCCGTCGAGGCCCCATGAAGCTGTAAGTCAATTTGCGGGTCGATCCCCGCAAGCGGGGCCCCTCGCCCTGCGCAAATTGACTTACCCCATATGCAGTCCACCGTTGACCGAGAAATCGGCGCCGGTGGAATAGCCGCTTTCATCGGATGCGATCCAGGCGATGATCGATGCGATCTCGCTGGGCTCGCCCAGCCGCTTGACGGGAATGGTCGCCACGATCTTGTCCAGCACGTCCTGACGGATCGACTTGACCATGTCCGTGCCGATATAGCCCGGGCTCACGGTGTTCACCGTGACGCCCTTGGTCGCCATTTCCTGCGCCAATGCCATGGTGAAGCCGTGCATGCCGGCCTTGGCGGCTGAATAGTTGGTCTGGCCGGCCTGGCCCTTTTCGCCGTTGACCGAGCTGATGTTGATGATGCGGCCCCAGCCTTTCTCGACCATGTCGCCCACCACCTGCTTGGTGACGTTGAACATGGAATTGAGGTTGGTCTCGATCACCGCGTCCCAGTCCTCGCGCGTCATCTTCAGGAACATCCGGTCACGCGTGATGCCGGCATTGTTGACCAGCACATCGATTGGCCCGTGTTCGGCCTTGGCCTTGCTGAACGCGTCCACGGTGGAATTCCAGTCGCCCACATTGCCGACCGACGCGTAGAAGGTATAGCCCTGGGCCTTCTGCTCGCCCAGCCATTTCCCGAAGTCGCGAGTCGGGCCGCAGCCGGCGATGACCTTGAATCCTTCCTTGTGCAGTCGCTGGCAGATCGCGGTACCAATGCCACCCATGCCGCCGGTGACGTACGCAATTTTCTGGCTCATGTTGTTTCCCTTGAATAATTTGTGCAATTGAACCGAGAGTGCAAGACGCTTCGACGAAGGCGCCTGCGCACCTTTCTACGCGGGTCAGGACCGTTCGACAGCGAGGGAAACCCCCATGCCGCCGCCGATGCACAGCGCGGCGATCCCCTTCTTGGCTTCACGGCGCTTCATCTCGTGCAAGAGCGTCACCAGGATGCGGCAACCGGACGCTCCGATCGGATGCCCGATCGCGATAGCGCCACCGTTGACGTTGACCCGGGACGAATCGATCCCCAGTTCCTTGTTCACCGCGCACGCCTGAGCTGCGAACGCCTCGTTGAGTTCGAACAGGTTGACGTCCCCCGCCTGCCAGCCGGCACGCTGCAGCGCCTTGCGCGTCGCCGGCACCGGTCCCATGCCCATGGTGGCCGGGTCGACCCCGCTGGTGGCGAAGGCGGCAATGCGGGCCATCGGCTTCAGGCCCAGCTCAGCGGCCTTGCGGGCACTCATCACGACCACCGCCGCGGCGCCGTCGTTGATCCCCGACGCGTTGCCGGCCGTCACGGAGCCGGACTTGTCGAACGCGGGGCGCAGCCCGGCCAGGGCCTCGGCATTGGTTTTCTTGTTGACGTACTCATCCGTATCGAAGATCACGGGGTCGCCCTTGCGCTGGGGAATGGATACCGGAACGATCTCATCCTTGAATCTTCCAGCCTCCTGCGCAGCCACTGCCTTCTGCTGACTGGACAGCGCCAGGGCGTCCTGGGCTTCGCGGCTGATGCTGTGAAGCCGGGCGACATTCTCGGCGGTGATGCCCATGTGGTACTGGTTGTAGACGTCCCACAGGCCGTCAACGATCATGGTGTCGACCAGCTTCCAGTCGCCCATGCGCTGGCCATCGCGCGAATTCGGCAGCACGTGGGGCGCCGCACTCATGTTTTCCTGGCCGCCGGCCACCACGATCTCGGCGTCGCCCCAAGCAATCGCCTGGGCCGCGAGCATCACGGCCTTCAGGCCCGAGCCGCATACGGCGTTGATGGTCAGGCCCGGCACTTCCTTGGGCAGCCCCGCCTTGAGCAACGCCTGGCGCGCGGGGTTCTGGCCCACGCCCGCGGCCAGCACCTGGCCCATGATGACTTCGCTGACCTGCGCCGGATCGATCTTCGCGCGGGCCAGCGCCGCCTTGATCACGATGGAGCCCAGCTCGGACGCCGGAATCCTGGCGAGCGAGCCGCCGAACTTGCCGACGCCGGTGCGGACGGCCGAAACGATGACGATGTCTTCCATGAGAGATCTCCAGTTCACTCAGCTGTCGGTCATTGCGGGCTTGACCCGCAATCCACGGCGGCGCGCTGCTTCATCCGCTGCGTGGATCCCGGGTCAAGCCCGGGATGACAATCTTTCCCACATCTGTTGATGTCCTTTGTGCTCAGGCCTTGGCCTTGACGTAGCGCCCCGGTGCCGGCTCGATCGCCTGGTACGGGCCCTTGCCGTAGCGCTTCGGCGCCGCGATCTGCTTGCCCGCGTAGGGCTTCAGCCAGGCCATCCAGTCGGGCCACCAGCTGCCGGGATGCTCCTTCGCGCCCTTCAGCCACTCGGCGTGGGTCCGAGGCAGCCTCGCGGATTCAGAAACGACACCCGGCCGGGCGTCGCTGGTCCAGTACGACCGCTTGTTCTTGGCCGGTGGATTGATCACGCCGGCAATGTGGCCCGAGGCGCCCATGACGAAACGCTTCTTGCCCGGCAGGTGCTGCGTCGACGTATAGGCGCCGGCGATGGGGACGATATGGTCTTCCCGCGAGCCGTAGATGTAGACCGGCAGATCGACCTTGCGCAGGTCGATCTTCTCGCCGCACACGGTGCACTTGCCCGGCTTGACCAGGTTGTTCTCGAAATAGGTATTACGCAGGTACCAGGTGTACATGGGCCCCGGCAGGTTGGTGGAGTCGCTGTTCCAGTACAGCAGATCGAAGGGCGGCGGGGTCTCGCCCTTGAGGTAATTGCCCACCACGTAGTTCCACACCAGGTCGTTCGGACGCAGGAAACTGAAGGTGGTGGCGAGCTCCTGCCCCTTGAGAATGCCACCCCGGCCCAACTGCATTTCGCGGAACTTCACGAAGGCGTCGTCGATGAACAGGTCGAGCACACCGGTTTCCGAAAAATCCAGGAAGGTGGTGAGCAGGGTCGCGCAAGCCAGCGGCCTTTCGCCGCGCGCCGCCAATACCGCCAACGCCGTGCCGAGGATGGTCCCGCCGACGCAAAAACCCAGCGCGTTGATCTGCGGGGCCGCGGTGATCTCCTGCACCACCTCGATGGCCTTCAACGCGCCGTCGCCGATGTAGTCATCCCAGGTCTTGTCCTTGAGCGAGTCGTCCGGATTGCGCCAGCTCACCACGAAAGTGCGGTGGCTTTCCTGCACCAGGTGCCGGATCAGCGAGTTCTCGGGTTGCAGGTCGAGGATATAGAATTTGTTGATGCAGGGTGGCACCACCAGGAACGGCCGCTCATACACCCTGGCCGTGAGCGGCTTGTATTCGATCAGCTGGAACAGCTCGTTCTCGAACACCACGGCGCCTTCGGTCGTGGCGACGTTCCGGCCGACCTCGAACACGCTCTCGTCCGTCATCGAGACATGGCCCTGCTGGATGTCCTTGAGCAGGTTCTGAATGCCCTTGCCAATGCTCTCGCCCTTGGTTTCAACGGCTTTCTTCTGCGCCTCGGCATTGAGCGCCATGAAGTTGCTGGGCGCCGAAGCGGCCATCCACTGCTCGATCGCGAAGCGCAGCCGCGACTTCGTTTTCTCGTCCGTTTCCGCCGCCTCCGCCATGCCCAGGAGCGTGCGCGCGTTGAGCAGGTAGACCGCGGCCGAAAATGCCGCAACCGGGTTGGCAGCCCATGCGTCCGAGGCGAACCGCTTGTCGGCCCCGGCCGGTTGGACCTGCAGTCCCTGGTTCCACAGGTCCGCCGCCTCTTTGACATAGGCTTGCTGCAGGGCCTGGAGTTTCTGGGCGGAGAAACTCAGCTGGGGCATGGCGGGCATCGCTGCACCGCCGTTCAGGGCGCCGAAAGATTGCATCGCCTGGGTCCAGTTCTGACCGAGGTTTTGCTGGAACTGCTGGGCAACCGCGCTCCAGTCTGCTTCAGAATTCATCCTGGCTCCTGAGCCCCTCTTGGTCGGGGTCAACCGTCAAGTATCCCATCAATGTGCTGCACCGCACCCACTGTCGAATTGGCACTCCATGTACGTGATCGTTATCGCCTGGCTCTATGTCGTGCTCATGATGGCAGTGGTGGAAGCCACCAGCAGCATCGGAACGCTGCTCGGGGCGCTCCTCACCTTTGTACTCTATGGTGCGCTTCCTGTGTCACTGGTGGTTTACCTGATCGGAACCCCGGCACGCAAGAGAGCCATCAAGGCCCGCGAAACAGCCGAGTTGGCGCAGCGCAGGGGCAGCGCCTCACACCCGCCAGATGCTGGCAGCGAATCGGCCGCTGACGCGGTCGCGCCGGTGCGAAAAGAACCGTGACGGATTGGCGACGGTGCACCAGCCCGGACTGCCGTCATTGCCGTAGAGCCGCGTCAGTCCCAAGGCCTGCAGGCGCCGTCGGGCCAGACCGGCCAGGTCGGCCAGCCATTTGCCCTGCCCTCGCGGTTGGAACAGGGCCGAGGCACCGGCATCTGTCGCTTCGAAAGCGGCCTTGACCTCAGCACCCACCTCGAACGCGGCCGGCCCGATGCACGGCCCCAGCCATGCCATCGTTTCGCCGGCTTGCGCGCCGGTATGGTCGCGCAGGGCCTGCCATACCGCTTCCAGAACGCCCTGGCCGAGCGACCCAGCGAGGCCACGCCACCCGGCATGGGCTGCGGCGACCGCGCGGCCATCGCGCACTGCCAGCAGCACCGGCAGGCAGTCGGCTACCATGATCGTGCAGGCGACGCATGGCGTGGTGGTGATGCAGGCATCGGCTTCGGTGCCATCGGGCTCGTTCCCGGTCAGGAAAGCAGTAGCGCGACCATGAGCCTGGTTCAGGAACACGGGGCGCGCGCGGATGGCTTCGGCGAAGATGGCCCGATTCGCGGCAACAGCCTCAGCCGTGTCGCCTACATGGTCGCCCAGGTTCAGGCCATCGTAGGGCGCGAGTGAATGTCCGCCCGCACGGGTGGTGCAGACGGCTCGCACGTTGGACGGCAGCGGCCAGTCTGGAGCTATCCAGCCCTGCGGCAAGTGCATCTCAGCCCTCGTTGTCGGGACAGCTCGAAGGCTGCGCCTGCAGGAACGCCGGATGCGCCATGCAGGCGTCGAACGCGCCCATCGTGCGCGGCAGGCCGTCGAAGTTCACGTTGAAGCGCTGTCCGTTGAAGATCTGCGGCACCAGGCAGCAATCGGCCAGCGTCGGTGTCGCGCCGTAGCAGTAGGTGGAGGCCGGCAATCGAATCAGTTCTCGTTCGAACGCCTCCAGGCCGTCGCGCACCCAGTGGCGGTACCAGTTGTTCTTGACCTCCTCTTCGACCTTCAGCTCGCGCACCAGGTACTTGAGGACGCGCAGGTTGTTCAGCGGATGGATCTCGCAGGCGATCAGCTGCGCCAGCGCTCGCACGCGCGCGCGTGCGAGCGCGTCGGCCGGCAGCAGCGGGGGCTCGGGATGGGTCTCATCGAGGTACTCGATGATGGCCATCGACTGGCCCAGATGTTCGCCTGCGTCGGTTTCCAGCGTCGGCACCAGCAGCGACGGCGACAAGGCGGCGTAGGCCGACTGTTTGTGCTCGCCCTTGACCAGGTGCACGGGCACGTAGTCGTAGTCCAATCCCTTCAGCGCCAGCGCGATGCGGACACGGAACGAGGCAGAGGACCGGAAGTAGTTGTACAGTTTCATGGCGCAAGCATAAACCGGCGCGCGCATTCCAACACGCACGGCTGAGCCGGCACAGACACGAACGGATCCATGCTTCATCCCCAGGCGCGAGCGTTGCTGAACCTCATCGAGGAAAGAAAAATTCCTCCCACCCATACCCTCACGCCGGCCGAGGCGCGTGAGCTGTATCGCGAGCGGCGCTTCTTCAGCCAGCCACCGCCGCCCGACGTGGCGCTGGCGCGCGACTTCGCCATGCCCGGGCCCGGCGGCGACATCCCGTTGCGGCTCTACCGTCCGGCCGGCAGCTCCGTCGGCAGCCTGCTGCCGGTGCTGGTGTACTACCACGGCGGTGGCTGGGTCATCGGCGACCTGGAGACCCATGACACGCTGTGCCGCGAGCTGGCCAACGGCTCGGGCTGCGCCGTGGTGGCGGTGGACTACCGCCTCGCTCCCGAGCATCGCTTTCCCGCCGCGGCGATCGACGCGATCGCGGCGCTGCACTGGGTGCATGACAACGCGAACCGGTTGGGAATCGACGCCAGCCGAATGGCGGTGGGCGGCGACAGCGCCGGCGGCAATCTCGCGGCGGTGGTGGCTCTGGCGGCGCGCGACGCGGGCGGTCCTGCGCTCGCGTTCCAGCTGCTGATCTATCCGGCCACCGACAACCGGCGCACAGCGCCGTCGCATGAGACCAATGGCACGGGTTACCTGCTGACGCGCGAGACCATCGGCTATTTCCACGACCACTACATCACCGATCCGTCGCACGACCTCGACTGGCGTGCTTCGCCGCTGCTGCATGAGAGCCTGGCGGGGCTGCCACCCGCACTGGTCCTGACCGCGGGCTACGATCCGCTGCGCGACGAGGGGCTGCAGTTTGCGCAATGCCTCTCGGAGGCCGGCAACCAGTCCACGCTGGTGTGCTTCGAACGGCAGATCCACGGCTTCATCCTCATGGGCCGGGTCATCGACGAGGCAAATGCTGCCGTGCGGCTGTGCGCTGCACAACTGCGCCATGCACTGGCGCGCGAGCCTTCCGGAGACAGCCGCTCATGAAAGCGAACGGCCCCACGCCAGACTTGCCCGACAACCAGCACTGAAGGAACCCCATGATTCTCGAAATCGCGGACATCCGCATCAAGCCCGGCCAGCAGGCGGCATTCGAAGAGGCCATCCGGCGCGGCGTCGCCACCGTCGTCTCGCAGGCCAAGGGCATGCGTGGCTACAAGGTCAACAAGGGCATCGAGTCGCCCGAGCGTTATGTGCTGCAGATCTTCTGGGAAAAGCTGGAGGACCACACGGTGGCCTTCCGCGAAGGGCCGTTGTTCGCGCAGTGGCGCGCCATCGTGGGACCTTTCTTCGCGGGCCCGCCTGTCGTGGAGCACTTCGAGCTGCTGATGAAATCGCCGGAGTAGGGCAGGCTGCCGGCGCCGCGAACGCGCTTAGAACTCGTACTCGGCCTGCAATCGAACGGCAGTCCTGGGCGATGCATCGTTGGTGCCGAAAAGAAGGGCCGCGTTGTACCTGACAGCCTGCGCGGTGCCGGTCCTGATTTTCCCGAAGATCGCCGGCCCGAACTGATGCTCCTGCTGCGATGACGGGGACCATTGATCCCAGCGTCCCAGCGAGCCGAAGCCCTGGGCGCCCCATTCGAATTTTTCGGAAGCGCGGTACTTCAGCTGCAGCTGGTAGTGCAGGTCGGTCGCGAACGGCGCACTGGCGCGTACATGCCTTTGCCACAACAGATTCAGATTACCCTGGATGGCGCCCCACTCCGACTGCAGCAAAGGACCGTAAGTCAGTTCGTAGCCCTCGGACCGGTCCTTGGGCCGCTCGATTTCCAGCAGGAAGCCCAGGTCCACCGGGTACTTGCCGGTTTCAAGCAGCTGAAATCGGTTCTCCCATTCCCATGCGTCGAATCCGGACGACTCGCCCGGGTCGCGATGCCATTTGCCATACAGCTCGGTAAACCACCATGACGTGGCGCCCCAGCCAAAACCAACCGAGGTGGCAGTGCCGCTGGCCATGTTCTTGCGCTTTTCGACGCCCCACTTGAAGTCGATCTCCTTCTCGCCCTCTTCGACGATCGGGGTCCGTACATAGTCGTTGGGCTCGGCGTGCAGCACGGCAGCCGAGAGCAGAGGGCACAGGGCGGCCAGCGCCCTCGCCAGTGGGGCGATTCGCATGGAAATACTCCGGAAGGTTGAGGAATTCGGGGCGTTAGCAGGCCTGCCGGCGCAGGCCTTCGTCGATCGGCCGGTTGCGCAGCTGCTGCCGGCGCACCTGCCGGGTCGCGAGACCGATGATGATCAGCGTGCCGAGGTAGAAGGCAAGCTGCAACCCGGATGGGCGCGCATCGTAACCAGCCAGGGCGTGCAGCAGCACCCCCACGGGCGAGTCGCTCGGCAGGACGCGCGAGGTGTCCCACAGCGCGTCGGACCAGGCATTCACCAGGCCCGACTGCGCCAGGGCCCGGGCCAGTTGGCTGGCGATCGCGGCCGCCAGCACCAGGATGAATCCGTTGGTCACGGCAAACAGGCTACGCGGCTTGATGCGTGACAGGCCAAGGTAGATGAGAAGGCCCGCCGCCACGCCGGCGGCGAGACCGAGTGCGGCCCCGGCCAGCATGCTGCCCGATTCGCCCGGCGTGCCGGTGGTCAGGCCCGTCACGAACAGCACCGTCTCGGCTCCTTCGCGCAGGACGGCGAGCGCCACGGCCACGACCAGCGCGCGCGGCGTGCGCCGGCCGTCACGCACCGACGAGCCCAGGCTCCTGGCATCCTGGGTCATTTCCTTGCCGTGCGTGGAAACCCAGATGCAATGCCAGGCGAGCATCAACAGGGCCAGGGACAGGATCGCGACATTCACCAGGTCCTGCCCGATCCCATCGGCAAGCGCCCCGATCCGGTCGGCGCCGGCAGCCAGCGCAGCGGCGCCCAGGATGCCGGCAACGACGCCGCCTGCCAGCCAGGTCGTCCGCCCGGCCAGCCCGCGCGTCGCCGCTGCGATGATGCCCACGAACAGCGCCGCCTCGAGCGACTCGCGGAAAACGATGAGGGCAGCGGCAATCATGCTTACTCCGCCACCACGACGCCCTTGGCCGTCGCTTCGTTGTACTCGCCGACGAATTCGTATTGACCGGGCTTCAACGGCCCGATGAAAATCACGACCTTGGCGCCCGGCGCAATCACTTTTTCCCGGTTCAGCTTGTGGCTCTCGAACTCTTCGGCCGTCGAATCCTGGTTGTGCACCGTCAGCTTGACGCGCTTGCCCGCCGGGACCTTGATTTCGGCCGGCTCGAACCGATGGTTCTTGATCACCAGCAGCGCTTCAGGATCAGCCGCCATGGCCAACGTGGAGGCGGACAGGGCCAGCACAAGAAAGGCGGCTCGCGCAGCGCCAACAGAGGAAGAAAGCAGCTTCATGGGTCGTCCAAAGGTCGTGTTGTGAACGCATTGTAATGCGAATCATTCTCAAATACAACACCTTACCGTTGCGGGACCACGACTGCGCCCATTCCGGGCGGTAGCGCAGATTCGAGCTCGCCACAGCCGCGCCACTGGCGCTCTGCCTGGGTCTCGGCCCGCGTCCGGCATTCTGCTTATGATTTGCCCCTTCCCCCGACCAGGACGACTTCGCGATGAACCAGCCTCTTCCCCTTCTCATCGCCGGCGGCGGCATCGGCGGACTGGCCGCCGCCTATGTCCTGGCCAGGGACGGTCACTACGTGACAGTGCTGGAACAATCGGCCGCCTTCGGTGAAATCGGCGCGGGCATCCAGCTCGGCCCCAACATCTTCAGGATGTTCGAATACCTGGGCCTGACCGAGGCGGTCAACCAGGTCGCCTTCTTTCCGCCGGGCCTGGGAATGAACGACGTGCGCACGGGCGAAAAGGTCATTCGGGTGCCGCTGGGCGAGACGGCGCTCGCGGCCTATGGCTATCCCTACGGCGTCATCTATCGCGCCGACCTGCACCAGGTGTTCCTCGATGCGTGCAAGGCGATGCCCAACGTCAACCTGCGCACCGCCAGCAAGGTCGAGTCGTTCGATCAGGATGCGCAAGGGGTACGGGTCCACCTGGCGGGCGGCGACGTGCTGGCCGGCTCGGCGCTGATTGGCGCGGATGGCCTGTGGAGCCGCATTCGGGAAGCAGTGGTCGGCGATGGCAAGCCCCGCATCTCCGGCCACATCGCCTACCGCGCCGTGCTCAAGCGCGACCAGGTGCCGGCGCATCTGTGGAGCGACGACGTGCTGCTCTGGGGCGGCGAAAAGACCCATTTGGTTCATTACCCGCTGCGGCGCGGTGAGCTGTTCAACCTGGTGGCCGTGTTCCACAGCGACAAGTACGACGAGGGCTGGAACACCTTCGGCGACACCGCCGAACTGAACGAGCGTTTCGCCCAGGCCGTGCCGCAGGTGCGCGAGCTGCTGGGCAAGATCGAAACCTGGAAGATGTGGGTGCTGTGCGATCGCGAACCGGTGAAGAACTGGAGCGACCGCCGGGTCACGTTGCTCGGCGACGCAGCCCACCCGATGCTGCAGTATCTGGCCCAGGGGGCGGGGCAGGCCATCGAAGACGCCGTGGTGCTGGGCGCCGCACTGCGCTCCACCGCGGGCGACGTGGCACAGGCCTTGCAGAAGTACCAGCAGGCCCGCTATCTGCGCACCGGGCGGGTCCAACTCACCGCCCGGTTCTACGGCGATATCTACCACGCGTCGGGCGTGCAGCGCGAGCTGCGCAACCAGCTGTTCCAAAGCGGCAAGGAGTCGGCCGGGTTCGCCGGGCTGAAGTGGATGTACGACGGCATCGATCCGGCCAATCTGTTCCACTGAGGCCCGATGCAAACAGTCTTGACCGAACCGAGCCGGCAGACGCCGGTGCTGGGCGAATACGAAGTGATCGTGCTCGGCGGCGGCCCGGCCGGGATCGCGGCCGCTGTGACGGCGGCGAGAGCGGGACGCTCGACACTCCTGATCGAGCGTCATGGCTTTCTCGGTGGCATGGGAACCGCTGCCGGCGTGACCAACTTCTGCGGACTGCATGCCAATGTGCACGGCAACATCCGCCAGGTGGTGCACGGCGTGGCCGCCGATCTGCTGGCACGCATCGCTGCGCTGGGCGGCTTGAACGCGCCCCATTCCCTGTTCGGCAAGACGGTGGCCCAATCTTACGACACCCCCGCATACAAGATCGCCGCGGACGACCTGCTGGTCTCGGCGGGCGCGCAGGTGCTGTTCCACGTGCTCGCGGTCGGCGCGGTCATGGACGGGCCGAGCCGCGTGCGCGCCCTGCTGGTGGAAACGAAGTCGGGGCGCCGGGCCCTGCTCGGGCGCAGCTTCATCGACTGCTCCGGCGACGGCGACCTCGCGGCCTGGGCCGGCGCCCCTTTCGAAAAGGGCGACGGGCACGGCCACATGCTCTATCCGTCGACCATGTTCCGACTCAACGGTATCGACCCGCAACGTGCCGGCAAGGCCTGGGAAGTGATTCCGGGGCTGATGCTGGAAGCAGAGGCAGCGGGCCGCTACCGATTTCCCCGCAAAACGCCGATCGTGCGACCGCAGAAGAGCGGAATCGAATGGCGGGTCAACCTCACGCAGCTGGCCAACGCGCAGGGCGACGCGATGGATGGCACCGATGTCCAGGAGCTGAGCGATGCCGAGATGCTCGGCCGCCGGCAGATCGCCAGCGTGGCCGGCTTCCTGAAGGAAGTGCCGGGCTTCGAGAATTCCTACGTCGTCGACATCGCGCCCCAGGTGGGCATTCGCGAAACCCGTCGCGTGCACGGCCGCTACATACTCACCGAAAGCGATGTGCTCGAGTGCGCCAGCTTCGACGACACCGTCGGCGTCAACGGCTGGCCGCTGGAGCTGCACCTGAAAGGCGATGTGGAATTTCGCTGGCCGAAGATTCCGCAAAGCCGCGGCTTCAACCACCTACCCTACCGCATGACCGTCCCCCTGGGGCTCGACAACCTGTGGGTGGCCGGGCGTTGCGCCTCGATGACTCACGAGGCGCAGTCGGCGGCTCGGGTCACGGGCGCCTGCTTCGTCATGGGCCAGGCTGCCGGGGCCGCGGCCGACCTGGCGCAGACAGCCGACTGCGCCGCTGCGGACATCGATATTCCTTCACTGCAGACCCGCCTCGAATCCGGCGGCGCCTATCTCGGCCGCAGCTGGTAGCCGGTCAGGAGACATTCATGAACGCCCCTCATCCCACCGCCCAATTGCGCGAGCAGCTCTATCGCGACATGGACCCGCTGAACCTGACCCCGTTGTGGGAGGTACTGCATGCCCTGGTGCCGCCGCAACCGGCCAGCCCCTGCGTTCCCGCACTGTGGCGATATGCAGAGGTCCGGCCCTTCCTGATGCGCGCCGGCGCGGCCATCACGGCCGAAGAAGCGGTGCGCCGCGTGCTGATCCTGGAGAATCCGGCGCTGCGGGGGCAGTCCGCCGTGACGCAGTCGCTTTACGCCGGACTGCAGTTGATCATGCCCGGCGAAGTAGCTCCCAGCCATCGCCACACGCAGAGCGCCTTGCGTTTCATCGTTGAAGGCTCGGGGGCCTACACCGCGGTCGACGGCGAGCGCACCACCATGCGGCCGGGCGATTTCATCATCACCCCCAGCTGGACCTGGCACGACCATGGGCACGAGGGCGGCGGACCGGTAGTCTGGCTGGACGGGCTGGACATTCCCATGGTCCGTTTCTTCGACGCCGGCTTCGCGGAGAACAACACCAGCAAATCCCAGGTCGTTTCGCGGACAGAGGGCACGAGCTTCGCACGCTACGGCCACAACATGGCACCGGTGCGGCACGAGGAGCGCTTCGGCGCAACCTCGCCGATCTTCAGCTATCCCTACGAGCGCAGCCGGGAGGCGCTGGAGCGCCTGGAGCGCGACGCGCCCGTCGACGACTGGGACGGGGTCAAGCTGCGCTACCTGAACCCGCTCACCGGCGGCGCGCCGATGCCCACCATGGCCACCTTCATGCAGAAGCTGCCCGCCGGGTTCAGCGGCCTGCCCTGGCGGCAAACCGACGGCGCTGTCTACAGCGTGGTCGAGGGCAGCGGCGGGGCCGTGATCGAGGGCGGCGGGCACAGCTGGCGTTTCGCGTTCGGCCCGCGCGATCATTTCGTCATCCCGTCGTGGCACACTGCGCGTTTCTCTTCCGAGCGCGGCTGCGTGCTCTTCAGCTATTCCGACCGCCCGGTGCATCAGGCCCTGGGCATCCATCACGAAGAAAGGTTGTCATGAACTCAGTAGTGTCCGGTTTAATTGATGCGATCAGGGCGCAAAGCCAATGCTGATGCGGG
>DIZF01000050.1:2561-6662 GCA_002427815.1 Ramlibacter tataouinensis | reverse complement strand
TAGCTATCGATAATCGAACATTGAACTAAACCGCTGACGCGGTAGTTTGGACGCTCACGGCGGGTGGCAGACCCGTGCGCTTTTACGGCAAGCCCTTTTGCGCAACGATGGAAGTCGCTGTTCCACAGCACTTTCCACCTTTCCGTTAAGGAGTTTGACCATGACGCCACTACGCCGGCGAATGCTCGAAGACATGGGCATTCGCAACCTCGCTGCGAACACTCAGCTGTGCTACGTAAAGCAGGTCGCAGCCTTTGCACGGTACTTTGACCGCTCGCCCGAGCAGCTGGGACCAGAGGAGGTCCGTGCCTACCAGAACCATCTGGTGGCGAACAAGCACCTCACAGCCAGCAGCCTCGGAACGGCCACCGCCGCGCTGCGGTTCCTGTACCGGGTGACTCTCAGGCAGGACTGGACGCCCGAGGACATTCCGATGCCCAAGAAGCCGTTCAAGCTGCCGGTGGTGCTCAGCCCCGAGGAGGTGAGCCTGTTCCTTGCATCGGTTCTCAATCTCAAGCACCGCACGATCCTGATGACCACCTACGCGGCGGGTCTGCGCGTCTCGGAAGCCACGCACCTGCGGGTCGCCGACGTGGACAGCGGCCGCATGGTGATTCGGGTCGATCAGGGCAAGGGCAACAAGGATCGATACGTGATGCTCTCGCCTCGTCTGCTTGAGGCGCTGCGATCCTACTGGACAGCAGAGCGTCCAAAGCTCTGGCTATTTCCGGGCGACATCTGCGGCAGTCCAATTACACAGGACGCAGTCAGGCAGGCTTGCCGCAAGGCTCACCGTGCGTGCGGGGTCTCCAAGCCGATCACCCCGCACTCGCTGCGTCATGCGTTCGCAACGCATCTGCTGGAGTCCGGCACCGATGTGCGCACGATCCAGTTGCTGCTGGGCCATCGCAGCCTGGCCACCACCTCGCGCTACCTGAAGATCGCCACCTCCACCGTGTGCGCCACTTCCAGCCCGCTGGACCTGCTGCCCAAGATCGAACCGGCGCCCAGCACGAGCGCGCCCAGCCATCTCTGAGGGCACGCCGTGCGCCCCTGCGGGCTGGAGGTGGCGGACATCTTTCGCCAGATCGGCCCTGCCTATCGCTCCCAACACGCCGCTGCGCTCAGCGCTGGGCAGCGCCGGGTGATGCGCGACATCGAGCGCTGCCGCACCGCGGCTCTGGGTGGCCACATCGAGCAATGCGACGCCTGCGGCCACCAACGCGTCGCATTCAACAGTTGCAGGAATCGCCATTGCCCAAAGTGTCAGTCCCTCGTTCGCGCGCAGTGGCTGGAGGACCGGCAGGCCGAACTGCTGCCGGTCGAGTACTTCCACGTCGTCTTCACCGTGCCCCAGGAGGTCGCGGCCATCGCCTACCAGAACAAGGCGGTGGTCTACGACATCCTGTTTCACGCCACCTCCCAGACGCTGCGCACCATCGCTGGCGACCCCAAGCATCTGGGAGCGGAGATCGGCTTCATCGCCATCCTGCACACCTGGGGACAGAACCTGATGCATCACCCGCATCTGCACTGCGTGGTGCCGGGCGGGGGGATATCTCCGGACGGTAAACGCTGGATTTCTTGCCGCCCGGGCTTCTTCCTGCCCGTTCGCGTGCTCTCGCGGCTGTTTCGCCGCCTGTTCCTGGAGCAATTACGCCAGGCCTTCGGCCGCGGTGAGCTGCACTTTTTCAATAGCCTTGCGGCGTTGCAAGACCCGGCGGCCTTCGCCAAATACCTGGCGCCCGCCACGCACACCGACTGGGTGGTCTACGCCCAGAAGCCTTTCGGTGGCCCCGAGCAGGTCCTGCAATATCTGGGGCGGTACACCCACCGCGTGGCCATCTCCAACAACCGCCTGGTCGAGTTCGCCAATGGCCAAGTCTCCTTCAACTGGAAGGACTACCGACATGAGGCGCGCATCAAGACCATGCGCCTGGATGCCCAGGAGTTCATGCGCCGCTTCCTGCTGCATGTCCTGCCCCCTGGGTTCCAGCGCATCCGCCACTTCGGGCTCTTGGCCAATCGCTATCGCCAAGCCAAACTAGAGCACTGTCGCCAATTGCTGGCGGCACCCGCATCGGCCGCGGAGTTGCCCGATGCGCCACTGGACTACCGGGACCGCTACCAACGCCTCACGGGCCTGTCCCTGCGCGACTGCCCGCACTGCGGGTGTGGCCAGATGGTGCGCATCGAATCCTTCTTGCCGGGGACGTTGCCTCGCGGCCCGCCGCCGATCACTCCTTGAACTCAACCCCCGCACTCATTCTCAGCGCTTCTCGACTCGCCGCACGAAGCGACAGGGGTCCCTTTGCGTGCTCACGCACATCGCTGACGCACCTCTTGCCACGCCCTCGTGGCCGTGTCAACGCGCACGACGCGGTTCCCGTTCCTTCAAAGCGCGTCCCCAACATCTGTGGTGCCGCACCTGCCGCCGCTGCGCCTTTGGATGAGTCCGCCTTGATTCAATCCCCATAGCGCGCCACCGCCTGGGCGGCGGTTCAGTTCAACAGGATCTTTAACCTACCGACCGCGGGATACGCGACCGGCGTTGATCTGCGCCGCGCGCCGCGGCCGCCAGGTTAAAGACTCTCTGCATTGTCGTTACTTAGCTCGCATGGAAAAGCGGCTGCTGTCGCCAAACTTCAGCCGTCCAAAACGTGGGCGGTCCTGCTTGTGCCTTGCGGCCCGGCCGGAGCGTGTCAATGACTTTGCAGCACCTGACGACATTAATTTAGTGTGTGGTGCTGTGGTTTGTGGAGGTTGTTTGATTCCCCTGGTGGGTTGATCCAGACTTCAGTTGGAAGGTCAAGTGGCATTGGCTTTTTTCCTTTGAATCGGTTTGGGTGGGCAAGGAAAGCGCAATCGAGAGTGGCTTGCCGCGTGGCGTGGATCGCCTTTGCGGTTCCGTAGTGGACGCTGTGCGGGGTCATGTAGCCGATGCCTGAGTGACGGTGCTCGGCGCATCTGCACCGCCGCAGGCCAGCGGCTTGACGTGGTCGATCACGTAGCCCTTGCACGGCCCCTTGCGCGCACCGCTGGCAGGACATGGGTGCTCTTGTTTGAACTCGACCGTTGCCAGCAATTTGCTGAGCTACAAAGCAACTCAGCAGCAGTTAAATCCGTGTTCCTACGCAAATCACCCCGCCCACGACCCACGCGCGGGCGCCAATTCAGGATACTCATGTCTTTACTTCCAAGAAAAGGATCAGGCATGAAAACGCATTCCCATTCCCGTTGCGGAGCGGGCCGTAAGCTGACCTTGATTGTGCTGGCGGTGTTTGGCAGCGCACCGGTGCTGTCGCAAGAACTTCTCGGCCCGTATGTCGGTGGCAACATCGGGCGCAGCAGCGCCAGTTTCGACACGCCGAGCACGCTTGACGGTTTCGTCGGACCGGGTTTCGCGGTCAATTCGGCAAACCAAAGCAACCGCGATAACGGCTACAAGCTCTATGGCGGATACCGGTTTCACCGCAACTTCGCAGTGGAAGCTGGGTGGTTCGATCTGGGCGACTTCCGGTACACCTACAACACCACGCCGGCTGGCAGTCTGAACGGGGACCTCGCCGTGCGGGGCCTGAACCTGGACCTCGTCGGCATCCTTCCAGTGTCCGACCGGTTCTCGGTGTTCGGCCGCGTCGGCGCGGCTTACGCGCAGGCCAGGACCGGTTTTGGCCGCACGGGCGCCGTCCCGCTTGCCGACGGGCGCAGCACCAAGACGACCAACGTCAAGTTTGGCGCCGGTCTGGAGTACGCCATCAGCGACCGTCTGGCAGTTCGCGGCGAAATCGAGCGCTATCGCATCAAGGACAGCTTGAGAAGCACTGGCCACATCGACATGGCGTCGGTCGGACTGGTCTACAGCTTCGGCCCCAGGGCGCAGCCAGTGGTGCGGACCTACACTCCAGCGCCGGTGGTGGCTGCACCGGCGCCGCCGCCCGCTCCCGAGCCTGTGTATACGCCCCCGCCGCCGCCGCCGCCAGCACCTGAGTACACGCCCCCGCCGCCGCCCGCTCCGGCGCCCGTGTACACGCCACCTTCACGCCCGGCGAAACCGTTCCGTAACTGAACCAGCAGGCTTTGCCGATCCGGCGGGAGGCG
>DIZF01000050.1:0-2315 GCA_002427815.1 Ramlibacter tataouinensis | reverse complement strand
CGCCTCCCGCCGGATCGGCAAAGGCCTGCCCCGGGGCAAGCGGCGAACAGCAGGTGGAACGACGACTGCCTTTCCTGCCTGCACAGGACGACGGGTGGTCATTGCTGGACCTGCGAGCGGCAACGGCTTGGTTACCCGTCCGGCAACAGTTAGCGGCAACGGAACCGGCGGTTTTATCGGCAACATTGCAAAAGGTGGCGCAACATATGCTGTTTCGGTCACCACACCGATCGTCTTCGGCTCCGTGACGCCCTCGACACTCAATGGTGGTAATGGCAATGCAATTTCTGGCACTGCCGTCATAGACTATGGAAACACAGCATGTGGCGCTTTGACCGTGACATTTGCTGGCGATGGCTCTGGCTTCACCATGTCTTGCGCGACTGCCCCGAGCACAACACAGACGGTTCTTTGGAACAGCGCCGACTGGCAAACTGCTCAGAGCTCGGCAAACCAATAACGGCTTCTGTAGTTATTCTTGAACGAGCCAATTCTTCCAAGTCCCTCCGTGTTGGTGGCGGAGCGGACGTCGGGACAGTCTGTCTACAAATGGGAAGACGGAAAAGCACGTCCCCGGGCAAAGCATCTTCTGGCGATTGCGGCGCTTAGGACAATGGGCAAGCGAGAGGCAGCAGCCCGGCTGGAGCAGCTGGCAGCTTGAGTGCCTGGGTGTACCTCGTGGCCCTGTGAGAGCCTATTTCTTGCCCAGACGATGTGCGATGTCCGCACCCAACAATCCGGCCAAGAAAGGGTGCTCCTGCTGAAACTTGATCGCGCGGCCAACGCCATCACGGGGTTCATCAAGTTTGTCCGAAATCTCTTGAAGGCCTTCATCAAGGCCATCAATCTGGTTGCTGATCGCATCGTTCAAATCATGTACGAGGGCTGCCATGCCTTTGAGCGCCAACGCCTCATAGACGTACTTACTTCCCGTGGCATGCAGGAGGATTTGTCTTTCTTCCGCTGTGTACGGCTGACCGCGTCGAATTTCCTCGGCATTGTCTTCGACTGCCCTCTGCGCGGCCGTCATCGCTATTCGGGCTTCCTCGGTCGCAACTTCAGGCTCCTCTTGCGCCGGATTGTTTGGCGTAGCCAGTGACTGCGAGACGACTTCTTGGGGGAATTGATCCCGCCAAGCTTGCGGCAATTCGACCGTGTCGTCCACATCGAGACTGATGTCGTCATTGTTCGCTAGGGGGCGCCGTTTGAAGAAGGAGAACATGGGTTACCTCCTGATTGAAATGAATGCCCCAGCCGTTCGGCTCTTGATTCCGTCGTTGTCTGTCATGCAGCAGTTGAGGGACGATCCTCGCTTTTTGAAGGCTGCACAATGCTTTTCTCTCTCGGCCAGGTGGTCGCAACACCTGGTGCACTCGACCATCTGATCTCCCATGGGATCTCTCCTGGGGCACTCATCACAAGGCATTCGATTGGTGATTGGGGGAACCTGTGCAGGGACGACAAGCTGATGAACAGCATGGCGATTCTGGAGGGCACAAGAATCCTGTCCGCATACAACGTAGGTGATGTCAAGCTGTACGTGATCACCGAAGCGGATCGCAGCTCCACGACGCTGCTGCTTGCTTCCGAGTATTGATTGCGGCTGCCAGTGGGAAACACGGGATGACTATTTCCATTGGACACGTGCTGGCAACACCTGCTGTCATCGAGCATCTGACGAGGAATGAATTCCCGTACCTGCGGCTTGTCCTTCGCCATATGAACGGCGACTGGGGCGAGGTGGAATCAGACGATCGAGAAATGAACATGAGAGGTGTCCGGGACGGAGACAGCATCCTTTCCATCTACGGCATCGCCGAGACGGAAGTCTGCGTCTTCACACGGGCCGACCGCACCTACACATCGGTCCTGCTGGCCTCAGAAATGTTCTGCACGGATTGACGTGACACAGGTGCGTCAGTTACCCCCGCTCCAGCTACGCGTTTCCGAACGAACCAAAGCCCCCGATGGCTAGCCATCTGGCCCAAGGCCGGTGGGCAGTTGACGGCCACTTGAGCGCACCCGAGCCTCCGCAATCGAAGGCCGGCTCCAGACTGGTTGCCGCCGTTCAGTTCTCGCGGCTGGCTGACCGGACCCGACCCTTTGAAACGATACCGACAGTTTGCGCGCCGCAGAGAACGTTATGGAGTGGATGACCTACTCATCCAAGGACAAGCCTGAAGCGGCCCTGCGTGAGGTTGATGCACCGACGTACCGTGTATGGCGACTGTACATGGCTGCCTGTGCACTGGAGTTTGAAGCCGGTGGCACCGCAATTTACCAATTCCTGGCTGTGTATTTCAGCGATCGTGGAC
>DIZF01000053.1:966-4204 GCA_002427815.1 Ramlibacter tataouinensis | reverse complement strand
CTCCAGCAGGTTTTCGCGCACCGCGGCGCTGTCATCGCCAAACATCGCGGTGAAGAGGGTGAGATCAAGCGGGGGCGGCGCTGCGGCAGCGTGCGGCGCAGGCACCTCCATTTGGTTTGCCGCAGGTTGCGCGGCAGCGGGCAGCCATTGCTCCAGCATCCGTTTCAATTGCACCAGATCAGCCGGCTTGACCAGCAACTCATCCATACCGGCGGCTCGGCAGGCCTCGATTTCATCGGCGAGCGCATTGGCGGTCCAGGCGAAGATAGGGGTGCGCGCGCGCGCTTCGTCGGCTTCGATCGTGCGTATCGCGTGCGCCAGCTCGTAGCCGTCCAGCCCCGGCATGTGGCAGTCGGTGATCACCAGCGCGTAGCGGCCAGCGCGCCACAGCGGCAGCGCCTCATTCCCGTCCGGCGCGGTTTCGACGCGCAAACCAAGCAGCCCGAGCTGGCGCGCGAGCAGTTTGCGATTGGTCGGATGATCGTCGACCACCAGCACGAGGGGGGCGTCAGCAGCCGCGGCGCCGTGAACCAGCGGCCACGCGAAGGGCGCTGCAACAGTGGCCCGGCCCTGCCTTGGCTCCACCGCGGTCTTTGCCAGCGGCAGCGTGAGCGTGATGCTGAAGGTGGACCCCCGGCCCGGCTCGCTGGCCACGTCGATGCGCCCACCCATCAGGTCCGCCAAGCGCCGGGAGATCGCCAGCCCGAGCCCGGTACCGCCGTACATGCGCGCGGTGTCGGCACTTGCCTGGCCATAGTTCTGGAACAGGCGCGACTGTTCCTGCGGGTCGATGCCGATGCCGGTGTCCTTGACCGCGAACCTGACGGTCTCTGCGCCCTCGCGCCGCTCTATCAGTTCGACCCGCAGCTCGACCTGCCCTCCCCGCTTGCTGAACTTGATGGCGTTGCTCATGAAGTTGTTGAGAATCTGCGAGAGCCGCAGGGGATCAACCATGAACGCCGGGCTCAGGCGTACATCGACCTGATGCACCAGTGTCACACTATTGCCACTGGCCACGTGCGTATAGGTGTTTACAACCTCGGCCGCGAGCCCGGCGAGCGACGTCGCCTGCGGCGCGAGTTCAAGCTTGCCTTCCTCGATCTTCGACCAGTCCAGGACGTCGTTCAAGATCCGCAACAAGCTGCGCGCGGAATCGCGCGCCGTTTCCAGTGTTTCGCGCTGCTCGTCAGCGAGTGGCGACATCGAGAGCAGCTCCAGCATGCCCATCAGGCCGGCCAGCGGCGTGCGGATTTCATGGCTCATGGTCGCAAGGAATGACGACTTCGCGCGGTTCGCCCGATCGAGCTGCAGCGTGCGCTCGGCCACGCGCCGCTCGAGGTCTGCATTCAGCGTGCGAATCTCCTCCTCGGCGCGCTTGCTCTCGGTGATGTCGCGCGCGATGGTGGACAGGTACTCGATCGATTCATCGGGTCCCTTGTGCGCGATGACGACCTGCAACACCGGCATCTCGCGCCCGTCCGATCGCAGGAAGGCGGTTTCTCCGCTCCAGATTCCGTGCTCGATGGCATGGGGAACGCCCGTCTCGCGTAGCAGCTTGAGCGCCCAATCCGGATGACAGGCGCCCCAGCGCAGCACCGATAGGTCCTGCCCCGGCTCATAGCCGAGCATGCGCAGGCCTGCCGGATTCACGTATAGGACTAGACCATCCATCTGCCCTGTCGCGACGAAATGCGGTGTCGCCTCGATAATCGCCACCAGCCGCGTCAGTGCTTGTTCCGCGCGTTTTCGCTCGGTTATGTCTTCGCCGATGCTTGCCGTTCCGATCACATCGCCGGCTCCCGACCGCAGCACCGAATTATTCCAGCGGATGAGCCGACGCTCGCCCGAACGTGTGAGGATCTCGTTCTCGCGATGCCATGCTTCCGGCCTGTTGGCGAAGAGCGCCACGAAAGCATCTTTGATATAGTTAATTTCGGGCGGTACAAAAAGCTCCGACCAGTTTCGCCCGATAACTTCCTCGTGTCGCCAACCGGTCAGGTGGAGCAGGTACTCGTTGCAGTAGGTGATCCGCGCTTCGTGGTCAAGCATCACTGAAACCAGCTCCACATTTCCCAGCATGTCGCTAAAGCGACGCTCGCTTTCGCGCAATTCCTGCTCGGCCTTTTTGCGCTCGGAGAGATCCTGCTTGATCGCGATGAAGTGGGTGATCTCGCCGTTGGCATCGGGCACCGGCGTGATGGTTTGCTCCTCAGGGTAGAGGCTGCCGTCCTTGCGGCGGTTCACGATCTGTCCGTGCCAGATCCGGCCGGCGAGAATCGTCGCCCACATCTCCTCGTAAACGGCGCGCTCCTGCTGGCCGGACTTGACCAAGTCGCGCGGGTTTTTGCCGACGGCCTCCGCGACAGAGTAGCCGGTCAGGGTGCTGAAAGCCGGGTTGGCCCACACAATGGAGCCGTCGCGGTCGGTGATCACGATGGCGTTGACCGCGGCGGTCATGGCCGCGTTTGGCAAGCGCAGCGCCTCGGTTTGCGCCAGGAGTTCCGTGTTCTTATCCTTCAGCTTGGACACCAGCCGCTCGTTGTAATTCTTGAGCACCTCGACTTCCCGCAGCACATCGGGGCGCGGTGCGACGTAGGGCTGGGCGATGACTTCGTGCAGCGCGGCGACGATGGTTGCAACGGAGGCGGGCTTCTTGAGGTATTTGTCCGCGCCCACGTCCAGCGCCAGCTTCTCATCGCCCGGCGAGGTGTAGGTGGACGTGTAGATAATGATGGGCAGGTCGTGCAGGCGCGCGTGCTTGCGGATTTCGTGACAGAGCCGGTAGCCGTCCATCCGCGGCATGAGGACGTCGGAGATGACCACGTCCACGCGCTGACGCTCCAGCAGAGCGAGCGCGTCCACGCCGTCATGGGCCCCGAAGACTACGTGGCCTTCGGCTTCGAGCTGCACGCAGAGCAGCTTCAGGTCGGTGGGGATGTCGTCAACGATGAGCAGGTTCATGGGGGCCTTTCTTTCGCCTGCTAGTTGACCGCGTCGCGTCCTTCGGCGACGGCGATGAGTTGGCTGGCCAGTTCACGTGTGTTGATCGGCTTCAGAAGGTAGGCATCGCACCCGGCAGCCAGGGCGGCGACCTTCGGATATTGTTCGGCATAGCAGGTGACAGCGACGACGTGGATGTCGCGCGTGTCGGGGTCGGCCTTGAGCTGGCGGACCAGCGTGAGTCCGTCCATGCCCGGCAGGTCGAGGTCAAGGAGGATGAGCTGCGGGCGGTCTTCTT
>DIZF01000053.1:0-799 GCA_002427815.1 Ramlibacter tataouinensis | reverse complement strand
AGGGCGATGTCCATGAGGATGAGGTCGGGCAGCGTGGCGATGAGGACGACCTGCGCCTCCTCGGCGTCCACGGCCTTAAGGATGTCGTAGCCCTCGAATTCGAGCACATCGGAGACGAGCTTGAGATTGGTGGGGTTGTCGTCCACGACGAGGATTTTTGCGCTCATGCCGTCTCCTTTCCCGTCATCACCGGCAGGACGACGGTGAACACACTGCCCTTGCCCGGTTCGCTTTCCACGCCGATGTGTCCGCCCTGGAACTCGATGATTTTCTTGGTCAGCGCCAGGCCGAGTCCCGTGCCCTCAAAGCGCCGCGCGATACCGGACTCCAGTTGCTCGAACTCGGCGAAGAGCCGGTTGATGTCCTCCGCCTTGATGCCGATGCCGGTGTCACGGACTTGCACTTCGAGCTGGTGCGGGTCCAGGCGGCGCACGTGGATATCCACCTGGCCGCCTTCGCCCGAAAACTTCACCGCGTTGGACAGCAGGTTGTAGAGCACCTGCTTGAACTTGTGCTGGTCGAGCGTGACGGCGTCGAGTCCGGCGCTCACCTCAACGCCCACAGCAATGTGCTTCTTGTGGGCGATGCCCTTGATGACGGCGGTGACTTCCTCGACGGCCTTGCGCACGGAGAAGGTCTCCGGGTGCAGTTCCATCTTGCCGGCCTCGACCTTGGCCAGGTCGAGCACGTCGTTGATGAGCTGGAGTAAGTGGCGCGCGCTGTTGAGCACGTCGCTCAGATACTCCTTCTGCTTGGGCCGGAGCGGGCCGGGCTTTTCGTCAATCAGGAACTCGGTGAA
>DIZF01000085.1:22976-26572 GCA_002427815.1 Ramlibacter tataouinensis | reverse complement strand
CCCCCCCCGGCCCCCGCCCCGCCGGCGGCGCCCTTCATCGTTTCGCGCAGCGCCGCTTCGTCCTTGCGCAATTCCTCTTCCTTGCGGAACCGCACCTGGGTGGCAATGTCGGGCCGGGACACGCCGAAGGTTCCCGACTCGCCGCAGCAGCGTTCGGATTTGCGCACGTTGTCGCCCAACAGGGCCTTGACGGTCTTCATCGAGTCCCCGAGCTTCATCGGGTTGTGGCAGGGCTCGTGGTACAGGAAACCGCCCTGGCCTTGCGGCAACGTGATGTTCTTTTCCAGCAGGTACTCGTGGATGTCGATGATCCGGCTGCCGGGAAAGATCTGGTCGAATTCGTAGCCCTGCAGCTGGTCGTAGCAGGTGCCGCAGCTCACCACCACCGTCTTGATGTCCAGGTAGTTCAAGGTGTTGGCCACGCGGTGGAACAACACCCGGTTGTCGGTGATCATCTTCTCGGCCTTGTCGAACTGCCCCGAGCCGCGCTGCGGATAGCCGCAGCACAGGTAACCTGGCGGCAGCACGGTCTGCACCCCGGCATGCCACAGCATGGCCTGGGTGGCCAGGCCGACCTGGGAGAACAGCCGCTCGGAGCCGCAGCCCGGGAAATAGAACACGGCCTCGGTCTCCGAGGTCGTCGCCTTCGGGTCGCGGATGATAGGGACGTAATCCTTGTCCTCGATGTCCAACAGGGCGCGGGCGGTCTGTTTCGGCAGACCGCCCGGCAGCTTCTTGTTGATGAAGTGGATCACCTGTTCCTTGACCGGCGGCATGCCATGGGTCGAGGGTGGCTTGTCGGACTGCTTTCGCGCCAGGCCGCGCAGCAGGTCGTTGGCCAGGCGCTGGACCTTGAAGCCCACACCCACCACCGCACCGCGCAACAGTCTGATCGTCTCGGGGCTGGTCGCGTTGAGCATCAGCATCGCGGCCGCGTTGCCGGGGCGGAAGCTCTTTTGCCCCATCTTGCGCAGCAGGTTGCGCATGTTCATCGACACGTCGCCGAAATCGATGTTGACCGGGCAAGGCGGCTCGCACTTGTGGCAGACCGTGCAGTGATCGGCCACATCCTCGAACTCTTCCCAGTGCTTGATGGAAATCCCGCGCCGGGTTTGCTCTTCGTAGAGGAAGGCCTCGACCAGCAGCGACGTGGCCAGGATCTTGTTGCGCGGGCTGTACAACAGGTTGGCGCGCGGCACGTGGGTCGCGCACACCGGCTTGCACTTGCCGCAGCGCAGGCAGTCCTTGACGCTGTCGGCAATGGCTCCGATGTCCGACTGCTGCATGATCAGCGACTCGTGTCCCATCAGCCCGAAGCTGGGGGTGTAGGCGTTGGTCAGGTCGGCATAGACGGCCAGCAGCGGTGCGCTCGCCGGCTGGCCGGCGGCGTCCGCATCGGCCTGCGCATGCCGCAGCAGCTTGCCTTTGTTGAACCGTCCTTCGGGGTCCACCTGCTGCTTGTAATCGGCGAACGGCTTCAGTTCCGCGTCGGTGAGGAACTCCAGCTTGGTGATGCCGATGCCATGTTCACCCGAGATGACGCCGTTGAGCGCGCGCGCCAGCACCATGATGCGTTTCACGGCCGCGTGCGCCGCCTGCAGCATCTCGTAGTCGTCGCTGTTGACGGGAATGTTGGTGTGAACGTTGCCATCACCGGCATGCATGTGCAGCGCCACCCAGACCCGGCCCTTCAGCACGCGCTGGTGGATCGCATTGCATTCCGCCAGGATGGCGGCGAAGGGCTGGCCGGCGAAGATAGCCCGCAGCGGCGCGCGGATCTGCGCCTTCCAGCTGGCGCGCAGAGTGTGGTCCTGCAATTGCGGAAACAGCGCCTCGACGTTGGCCAGCCAGTCCTGCCAGAGGGCGCGCACCTCGCGCACCACGGCCAGCGCCTGCGCGACCCGATCCTCCAGCAGTTCGGCCGAGGGAATCTCGCTGGCGTCGTCGTGCCGCCCCAGCGGCAGGGTGCCGCGCTCGAAGAAGGCTTCCAGCTCGCCGGCCAGCCGGATCTTGTTGGCCAGCGACAGCTCGATGTTGATGCGCTCGATGCCGTCGGTGTATTCGGCCATGCGCGGCAGCGGGATCACCACGTCCTCGTTGATCTTGAAGGCGTTGGTGTGCCGGCTGATGGCGGCGGTGCGCTTGCGGTCCAGCCAGAACTTCTTGCGCGCTTCCGGACTGATGGCGACAAAGCCTTCGCCGCTGCGCGAATTGGCGATGCGCACCACTTCGGATGCGGCGCGGGCCACGTCGTCGGCGTTGTCGCCGGCGATGTCGCCGACCAGGACCATCTTGGGCAAGCCCGACGAAGAGCCGCCTTTGGCATCCGCGGCCCGCTTCGATTTGGTGGAGTAGCCCACCGCCTTCAGGTAGCGGTCGTCCAGGTGCTCCAGGCCCGCCAGCAGGACACCGCTACGCTTCTGCTCGGCGAGCATGAAGTCCTTGATCTCCACGATGCTGGGCACGGCGTCGCGGGCGTTGCCGAAGAACTCCAGGCACACGGTGCGGGTGTGTTGCGGCATGCGGTGCACGACCCAGCGCGCGCTGGTGATCAGGCCGTCGCAGCCTTCCTTCTGGATGCCGGGCAGGCCCGAGAGGAACTTGTCGGTGACGTCCTTGCCCAGCCCCTCCTTGCGGAAGGTGTGGCCCGGAATCTCGAGCCGTTCGGTGCGCAGCAGCGTCTTGCCGTCGGCCTGGAGATAGCGCAGTTCGAAGCACGCCACCTGCGCGTCGTGGATCTTGCCCAGGTTGTGGTCCAGGCGCGTGATCTCCAGCCACTGGGCTTGCGGGGTGACCATGCGCCACGACACCAGGTTGTCCAGGGCCGTCCCCCACAACACGGCCTTCTTTCCGCCCGCGTTCATGGCGATGTTGCCGCCAATGCAGGACGCCTCGGCCGACGTCGGGTCGACGGCGAACACGTACCCGGCGCGCTCGGCCGCATCGGCCACCCGCTGCGTCACCACGCCCGCTTCGGTCCAGACGGTGGGCAGCGGCTGCTCGTGTCCGGGCACCGCGACCCATTCCACCTCGGTCATGGCTTCGAGCTTCTCGGTGTTGATCACCGCGCTCTTCCAGGTCAGCGGCACGGCACCGCCGGTGTATCCGGTGCCGCCGCCGCGCGGAATGATGGTCAGGCCCAGTTCGATGCAGCCCTTGACCAGGCCGGCCATCTCGGCTTCCGTGTCCGGCGTGAGCACCACGAACGGGTACTCGACACGCCAGTCGGTGGCGTCCGTCACATGCGAGACACGGGACAGGCCGTCGAACTTGATGTTGTCCCTGGCGGTGAAGCGCCGCAAGCCGCGCTGGGTCCGGCGCCGCAATTCCGCCATCTCGCGAAAGCTCGCATCGAACGCATCCACGGCGCGCCCGGCTGCCTGCAGCAGGCCGACCACCAGGGTGTCGCGTTCGGGATCGGCGTCGGGCGTGCGCCGCTTTTCCACCTCGCCCAGGCGATGGTGCAAGGCCTCCACCAGCATGCTGCGGCGCTTGGGGTTGTCCAGCAAATCGTCCTGCAGATAGGGATTGCGCTGCACCACCCAGATGTCGCCCAACACCTCGTACAGCATCCGGGCCGAGCGGCCGGTGCGGCG
>DIZF01000085.1:19452-22784 GCA_002427815.1 Ramlibacter tataouinensis | reverse complement strand
GTGGGTGCGTTCATCGTGTGGAATGTCAGCCAAACGATGGCAATCCGGCTGATCGGAGATGGTACCGCAGTGCAGCATTGCGGCGGGCACCGCACGGGCCATGCCCTGTGCGCGGGAGGGCCGCGCACGCTGGGCGTGGCCCTCCTGCCCCTCATGGAAATCCCGCTTGTGACCCCAGCGCGACCCCGATTCAATCGACTGTCACAAATTGTTCGTAAACTCGAACGGTCATCCAGAGGAGAACCCATGAAACTGCAACTTTCCGCCGCGGCCCTCGCGCTCGCCTTTGCCATTCCCGCCCAAGCCCAGACCGAGGTCCAGTGGTGGCACTCCATGGGCGGCGCCCTGGGCGAATGGGTCAACGACCTGGCCAAGGATTTCAATGCCAGCCAAAAGGAATACAAGGTGGTGCCCACATTCAAGGGCAGCTATCCCGAGTCGATGACGGCTGCGATTGCGGCGTTCCGTTCGGGCAACGCGCCGGCGATCCTGCAGGTGTTCGAGGTCGGCACCGCGACGATGATGGCCAGCAAGGGCGCCATCAAGCCGGTGGGCGAGGTGATGAAGGAGTCAGGCCTGAAGTTCGACCCGAGCGCGTATATCAGCGCCGTCGCGGGCTACTACACGGCACCGAACGGACAGATGCTGAGCATGCCGTTCAACAGTTCGACGACCATCTTCTATTACAACAAGGATGCGTTCAAGGCAGCGGGCCTGGATCCCAACAAGGCGCCGGCCACCTGGCCCGAGGTCGTGCTGGCCGCCGCCAAGCTCAAGGCCAGCGGCCACAAGTGCCCGTTCACCACCAGCTGGCAAAGCTGGACCCAGCTCGAGAGCTTCTCGGCCTGGCACAACGTCGAGTTCGCGACCAAGGGCAACGGCATGCGCGGCATGGACGCCCGTCTGACATTCAACTCGCCGCTGCATGTGCGTCACATCGAGAATCTGGCCAACATGGCCAAGCAGGGCCTGTTCGTCTACAAGGGCCGCAACAATGTCCCGGACGCGACCTTCCCATCGGGCGAATGCGCGATGTTCACGGGCTCTGCCGGACTGTATGGCTCGGTCAAGGCGAACGCCAAGTTCGCCTACGGGTTGGCGCCACTGCCGTACTACCCCGATGTGCCCGGCGCGCCGCAAAACACCGTCATCGGCGGCGCCAGCCTGTGGGTGATGGCGGGCCACAAGCCGGCTGAATACAAGGGCGTGGCGGCGTTCTTCAACTACCTGTCCCGCCCCGAAGTGCAATCGGCCAGCCACAAGCGCACCGGTTACCTGCCGATCACCACGGCGGCCTACCTGCTCACCGAGAAGTCGGGCTTCTACAAGCAGAACCCGGGCACCGACGTGGCGGTGACGCAGATGATTCGCAAGGTCACCGACAAGTCGCGCGGCATCCGTCTCGGAAACTTCGTGCAGATCCGCACCATCATCGATGAGGAACTCGAGCAGGTGTGGGCGGGCAAGGCGACCGCCAAGGAGGCCCTGGACCGTGCGGTCAAGCGCGGCAATGAGCAGCTCGAACGCTTCCAGGCCGCGAACAAGTCCTGAGGCGACGGGTTCGCACGCCAATTGGCCACTGAAAAGCGCGTTTTCTTCCGTTCCGCGTGGCTGCCCTGGGTCCTGATGGGCCCGCAGCTCGCGGTCATCGGGATCTTCTTCTTCTGGCCGGCGGCGCAGGCCATCCTGCAGTCGCTGCAGCAGCAAGACGCTTTCGGCACCCGGACCGAATGGGTGGGCTTCGCGAATTTCAGCCGCATCTTCCATGACCCGGGCTACCTCGCGTCGTTCAAGACCACCGTCGTCTTCTCGCTGCTCGTCGCGACGCTCGGAATCGTCCTGTCGCTGGTGCTCGCGGTCTTCGCCGACCGTGTGATCCGGGGCGCCCTCGCCTACAAGACGCTGCTGATCTGGCCGTACGCCGTGGCCCCGGCCGTGGCCGGTGTCCTGTGGCTCTTCATGTTCGCGCCGAGCATCGGCGTTGTCGCCTACGCGATGCGCCGCTCCGGCATCGAATGGAACCACCTGCTCAACGCCAACGACGCAATGGCGCTGATCGTGATGGCCGCGGTCTGGAAGCAGATCTCGTACAACTTCCTGTTCTTCCTCGCGGGCCTGCAGTCGATCCCGAAATCCCTGATCGAAGCCGCCGCGATCGACGGGGCGCAGCCATGGCGGCGCTTCTGGACCATCGTGTTCCCGCTGCTCTCGCCAACGACCTTCTTCCTGCTCGTGATCAACATCGTCTACGCATTCTTCGACACGTTCGCGATCATCGACTCGGCGACCGAGGGCGGGCCCGGACAGGACACGGCGATCCTCGTCTACAAGCTCTACTACGACGGCTTCAAGGCCCTCGACCTCGGCGGATCTGCGGCACAGTCGGTCGTGCTGATGGCAATCGTCGTGACGCTGACGGTGATCCAGTTCCGCTTCGTCGAAAGCAAGGTGAACTACTGATGGTCGAGCGCCGCCCCCTTTTCACCGCCCTGTCGCACGTCGTGCTGCTGCTCGGCGTGCTGATCGTCGCGTTCCCGGTCTACATCACCTTTGTCGCCTCGACTCACACCGCGGTCGAGATCGTGCAGGCGCCGATGCCGCTCCTGCCGGGCGACCAGCTGCTGCACAACTATGCGGCGGCGCTGACCGGCAGCGAGCGCGGCCCGGGCTCGGGCGCACCGGTCGCGCGGATGATGTGGGTCAGTCTGGTCTCGGCGCTGGTCATCTCGATCGGCAAGATCGCGATCTCGCTGCTGTCGGCATTCGCGATCGTCTACTTCCGCTTCCCGTTCAAGATGTTGTTCTTCTGGTCGATCTTCGTGACGCTGATGCTGCCGGTGGAAGTGCGGATCTTTCCGACCTACCAGGTCGTCGCCGACCTCGGCATGCTCAACACCTATGCCGGCCTGACGATCCCGCTGATCGCGTCGGCCACCGCCACTTTCCTGTTCCGCCAGTTCTTCATGACCGTTCCCGACGAGCTCGTCGAGGCCGCGCGGATGGACGGAGCCGGGCCGATGCGCTTCTTCAAGGACGTGCTGGTGCCGCTGTCGTCCACCAGCATCGCGGCGCTCTTCGTGATCCAGTTCATCTACGGCTGGAACCAGTACCTCTGGCCGCTCCTCGTGACGACCAATGAGGACATGTACCCGGTCGTGATCGGCATCAAGCGCATGATCAGCGGCGGCGACTCGGCGCAGCAGTGGAACCTGGTGATGGCGACTGCGATGCTCGCGATGGTCCCGCCGGCGCTGGTCGTGATGCTGATGCAGAAGTGGTTCGTCAAGGGCCTGGTCGATACGGAGAAATGAATGACCTTGGGGGCAGATCTT
>DIZF01000085.1:0-19253 GCA_002427815.1 Ramlibacter tataouinensis | reverse complement strand
CCGACTGATCACGAATGACCTTGCGGGACAGATCTTCAGCTCTGTCCCCAAGCGATTAGGAAAGACCTTGCGCAAGATCTTCAGCTCGGCCCCTAACTGACTACAAGAATATGGCATCGATACAACTCAAGAACATCGTCAAGCGCTACGGCAAGGGCAAGCTCGAACTGCAGGTCATCCACGGAGTGAGCGCCGAAGTCGCCGACCGCGAGTTCATCGTCATCGTCGGGCCCTCGGGCTGCGGCAAGTCCACGCTGCTGCGCATGGTCGCCGGCCTGGAGGAGATCACGAGCGGCGAGATCTACATCGGCGATCGGCTGGTGAACAACCTCGAGCCGGCCGAGCGCGATATCGCGATGGTGTTCCAGAATTACGCGCTGTATCCGCACATGAGCGTGTTCGACAACATGGCTTACGGCCTGAAGATCAAGAAGATGCCGGTCGCGGAGATCAAAACACGGGTCGACAAGGCCGCCGCGATCCTCGAGCTCGGCCAGCTGCTGGAGCGCAAGCCCCGCCAGCTGTCCGGCGGCCAACGTCAGCGCGTGGCCATGGGCCGGGCCATCGTGCGCCAGCCGAAGGTCTTCCTGTTCGACGAGCCGCTGTCCAACCTGGATGCCAAGCTGCGCGCCCAGACCCGCATCGAGATCCAGAAGCTGCACCGCGAGCTGGGCATCACCTCGCTGTTCGTGACCCACGACCAGGTGGAGGCCATGACCCTGGCCCAGCGCATGATCGTGATGAATGCCGGCATCATGGAACAGTTCGGCACCCCCGAAGAGGTCTATCACCGGCCGGCGTCCACCTTCGTCGCCAGCTTCATTGGATCACCCCCGATGAACCTGCTCAAGAACGCGCCGGGCTCGCGCGCCCGCACGATCATGGGCGTGCGACCGGAGCACCTGGACCTCGGTGACAGCGGTTGGGAATTGCGCGTGGAAACCACCGAACTGCTGGGCGCCGAGCGGCTGATCTATGGGCGCCTGGGCGACGAGCAGGTGATCGTGCGCAGCGAAGAAGGCCATGCCGCCGTGCCCGCGCCCGATTCGATCGTCCGGGTCGCCCCCCGGCCGGACCGGGTGCATTGGTTCGACTCGGCCAGCGGCAAGCGGCTCGCATCGTGAAGAACTGGCCCTACCCGCGCTGGATCGCGCACCGGGGCGCCGGCAAACTCGCGCCGGAGAACACCATGGCGGCATTCCGGCTGGGTGCAAACCACGGCTACCGGATGTTCGAGTGCGACGCGAAGCTGTCGGCCGACGGCGTGCCGTTCCTGATGCACGACACCACGCTGGAGCGCACCACCAACAGCCGCGAAGTCACGGGCGATGCCGGACCACGCGTCGCCGGTGAACAGGCGTGGAGCGTCCTGTCGCAGCTGGACGCCGGGGCCTGGCACTCGCGGGCGTATGCCGGCGAGCCCCTGGCGACGCTGGAGAACCTGGCGCGGTTCTGCCGCCGCAACGAGTTCTTCCTGAACATCGAGATCAAGCCCACGCCCGGCGCAGAGCAGCACACGGGCGAGGTCGTCGCGCGCGAGGCTGCGCGCCTGTGGGCAGAAGCGGCGGTGCCGCCCTTCCTGACCTCGTTTCGCCCGGAGTCCTTGCTTGGTGCCCGAATCACCGCGCCGCAATTGCCGCGCGGCCTCTTGCTGGACACACTGTGGACCGGCTGGCTGGACGTCGCCACCCAGGTGGGATGTGCCGCCATCGTGTGCAATTACGCGCTGTGGAACGCGGACACCGTGGCGCAAGTGCACGGCGCGGGCATGCGCTGCCTGAGCTACACGGTCAATGACGAATGGGCGGCGCAGCGCCTGCTCGACCTGGGAACCGACGGGATCATCACCGACCGGGTGGATCTGTTTGCGCCGGGTTGAGCCGAACAGACGCAGATGCTGACGGGTTTCCCCAGCAGTTTGCAGCGCGAGGGAGACGGCCGACGCAACCGGACCACCGTTTGGCATGTCTTACCATTGCTGCAGCGATCCATTCACACCAGCTGCCATGCCCGACCTGCCCCTCCCCAAACCCGATGTCGCGTTTAATGCGCTGCTGGCCGCCGCTGTCCGCCGCCTGTTGAATGGCGAGGCGCTGGAGCCGTTCTGCGACTGGTTTGCCCACGAGATGGGCAATCTGATGATGGCCCGACATCCGGTCGCGCCGGGAGACGAAGACGGGGCCCGCCGCTACCAGCGTACCGTGGCGCGCACACTGTGGGCAGCCCTGCCCGTGCCGTTCAACCGCTGGCGGCCCCGCGCCCTGCCCAAGGTGGAGCGCAACGACCCCTGCCATTGCGGCTCGGGGCGCAAGTTCAAGCAGTGCTGCGCCGAGTTTGTGGGCATGGTGCCGCCGATCGAGCCCGACGGCTTCTACACCATGGCGTTGGCGCAAGCCGAGCCGGCAATGCTCACCCCCGATCAGGTTCGCCTGATCCCGGGTGAGGCGCTGGGCATGGCCGCGATGGACTGGAACGAACGAGGCCAGTCCGAGCGCACGGCCGCTGTGCTGGCGCCACTGTTCCTGCAGCGCGATGACCTGGATGGCCGTCATGAAATGGCCTTCGATGCCCTGATGGACGCCATGCAGGCACAGGGCCAGGAAACACAACGCCGGGCGCTGGCGCGGCACATAAGCCAAAGCCGGGACAAGAGGCTGGCCACCGCCGCGCGCTGCCGCCAGGCCTCGATGCTGGCCGACCAGGGCGACTGGAACGAGGCCTGGGCCATGTTCCAGTCCGCGCAGCGGTTGAACCCCGGCGAAGCCCAGCTTTTGCACCTGGAGCTGACGCTGCTGCTGTCGCAGGGCCGCCACGAGGAAGCAAAGCTTCGCGCCCCCGCGCTGGCCGCCAAGGCACGCAAGGCGGGCCTGGACGAGCTGGCCGGGGTGCTGCTGCAGCTGGGCGAGAACGGCTTCGCTGCAGCCTACGAGCACGCGGATGCCGACGTGGACGATCCGGAAGACCTCGCATGGATGGCTCTGTGCGAGCAGACGCCTGGCGCTTTTGCGCCAGAGGACTGTCGCCCGCTGTACCACATCGGTGAGATGGCCCCTCGTGCGGCAGGGCAGCCGCCTGTCTTGTCCGTCAAGCCGGTGAAGAAGCTGGCCGATCTGCAGCGGCGCTGGCGGCGGCGCTTTCCGGTGGACAAGCCCATGCTCACCCAACTGACGGGCGACGCGGACTTCCTGCTGGCCGACCTGCCCGCGGCGTCGCAATTCCTGCAAAAGAACCCCCAGGCCTGGCTGAGCATGGAAGTGCTGGACGACCTGCTGCTGGCTGGGGCCGAGCTCTGCGACTGGGAAACACCAGGCCTGGTGGTGCGCGCCGCGCACCGGCTGGCCCGGCATGCCTTGGCCGTGCTGCAGGTGCTGGCAGGGGAACCCGCAGGCGCCGTGCCTGCCCAGCTCGACTGGGCCGACATGGATTCGCGGCCGCTGTTGCGCACGCTGGCGCAGGCCATTGACCTGGCCCGCTTGATGCACGATCGCGACGAAGAAGAAAAGCTGGCCCGCTGGGGGCTGGCGCTGAACCCTCATGACAACCACGGGTGGCGCAGTCTGCTGGTGCCGTTGTACTTTGCACGCGGCAACTACGACGAGGCGCTGGCACTGCTGGAACGCTATCCGGACGATCTGCCCCCAGCGGAGCACAACCGAGCGCTCGCGCTGTTTGCGCTGGGGCGCCGCGACGAGGCGCAGGCAGTGCTGCGCCTCGCCCACGAGGAGTATCCCGGGATACTCGCGGCCCTGCTGCCCGAGACGCTCGACATGCCTGCAGACGAAGGCGGCCCCGGCTTGGCCATTGGCGGCGCGATGGCCGCCTTTTACAACCGCAACGAAACGCGGGCGGCCTGGGTGGGCACGGGCGCGTTGGCCTGGGCGAAGGCACTGGACTTGCCGCAGCCGGCGCCGAAGAAGGCCCGCAACCCCAAGGCGGTGAAGCCCTCCGCCGCTTCCGGGAAGCCCAAGACTGGCAATGGTGGCAAGGGCGCCAGCCTGACCGCCGCCGCCCTGAGGCGGTTTGGCGCCAAGCAGGAAACGCACCTGCGCAAGACCTTCCCGGACTACCCACGGTTGCACGGCCTGCTGATGGCCATCGCCTGGTCGCCCGACCTGGTCATGCCTAACAAGTGGCTGGAGATCGTGATGGCCATGCGCGCGGAACCGGTGTCCGAGATGACCGAAAGCAAGGCGCTCAAGGTCCTGAATGCCGACCTGGCCGCATTGATGGGGCTGGTCAACAGCCTCAACGCCCGCGTGATGGAAACACCGCTTCACCAAGGCGCGCCGGTGCAGGATGTACTGGCGCTGGCAGCCTCCGAAGAGGCCCTGTTTGCCTGGACGGCCGGGTTTGTGCAGGGCGCGGAGCTGGTTTCCGGCGGATGGCGGCGGGCCGGACGGCCGGTCAGCAGTGACAAGGGCGTCTTCGGCGAGCTGTACGCGCTGGCCGCACGAGCCCCAGGCGCAACCGACGCGTGGCGCGCCAGCCGCGACAGTGGCCAGCCCTTGCTTGTTGGGCTGGACGACAGCCCCCCGCGCCCGCTCGACACACTGGCATTGGCGTTGGGTGATCTGTGGCGCGTCATTGCGCCGCTGCGGCAGGCGCGGCTGGGCGGAGCGTAATCCTTAAATCAGGTCGCCAGCCAGCGATGCCAGCGTTTCCGCCGCGATCGTCACATGCGCCGGGTAATTGCGGTGGTCGCAGCCGAGCTTGACGCCGGCGCCGGCCTTGATCGCCGCCACCATCGCCGGCGTGAACTCGAAACGCACGAAGTGCACCGCCGAGGTCTTTTCGTCGTTCTCGCGATCCAGGTCCTCGTCGGCGATCGCATAGACGCGCGGCTGGCCTTCCACCTCGACGAACATGCGGTCCTCCACCCCGATCAGCCGGGCCAGCTCGCGCTGGCGCTCGTTGACGTCGGGGTACTCGATCATCATCGTGGCCTTCCAGTTGCCGCCATCCGGCATCAAGGGCGCATAGGCGGCGATCTCCTGCTCTATGCCGTCTTCCTCGAAGATCTTCTCGATGCGCAGCATTTCCTGGATCTGGTAGCGGATCGTGGTCTCGCTCTCGAACTGCAGCGTGATGTGGTCGCCCAGCGCCACGCTGCGCAGCTTGCGGTGCGCGATGACGTCGGCCTTGTGCGCTTTGCGGTACTTGCTGTACGCCTCCAGCGTCATCAGGCTGTCGCGGGTGATTTTTCCGGTCAGTTGCATATCTGGTCTTCATCAGTTGGGGACAGAGCTGAAGGCCTGTCCCCAAAATCGTCAGTCTTTCAATCCATACGCCATCCGCAACAGCGTGAGCGGATGGGCCAGCCGGGGCGTGCCCAGCGAATTGACATCGAACCCCTGGCCGATGTGGTGGCCGCCCAGCGGACAGTCCGAGCTGATGAAATCGGGCTGCCCGCCCTGGGGATGCTCGGCCATTTTCTTGAACAGCGGCTTGCCGATCTTCATCGCCATATCATGGAACGGCTTCTTCACGCCGAACGTGCCGGCGTGCCCCGAACAGCGCTCGTTGGTCTGCACAAAGGTGTCGGGCACCAGCTTGAGCAGTTCCTCGGTCTTGCGGCCGATGTTCTGTACCCGGCTGTGGCAGGGGACGTGGTAGCTGACCTTGCCCAGCGGCTGACTGAAGTCGGTCTTGAGCAGTCCGTCGCGCTTGCGCGCGGCGAGGTACTCGAACGGGTCCCACATGGCTTCCTTCACGGCCTGCACATCCGCGTCGTCGGGATACATCAGCGGAATTTCCTGCTTGAACATCAGCGTGCAGCTGGGCACGGCGGTGAGGATGGCGAAACCGTCCCTGGCGTATTTCACCAGCACCGGAATGTTGGCTTCCTTGCTCTTGTTCACCGATTCCAGGTCACCCAGCTCCAGCTTGGGCATGCCGCAGCACTTTTCCTTTTCCACCAGCAGGTAGGGCACTTCGTTGTGCTCCAGCACCTTGAGCAGGTCGTGGCCGATGCCGGGCTCGTTGTAGTTGACATAGCAGGTCGAGAAGATCGCGACCTTGCCCGGCGTCTTCATGCCGTCCTTGACCACGAAATCCTGGGACTTCGGCGCCCCCGAGCGGAACCTGCGGGTGGCCAGCGCCGGCATCCAGGCGTTGCGGTCCACATGAAGCACGTGTTCCATGGCCGCGCGCGCGGGCTTGGTCTGGTTCACCGCATTGGCCACCTGAACCACGATCGGAATGCCGGCAAACTGGCCATGCACGTCGGTCGACGACAGGAACTTCTCGCCGAAGGTCACGCCGCCGCTCTTGAACTTGATGGCCTTGGCGCGCAGCATGGTGTGGGGAAAATCCAGGTTCCATTCGTGCGGCGGCACGTACGGGCACTTGGTCATGTAGCACAGGTCGCACAGGTAGCACTGGTCGACCACCTTCCAGTAATCCTTCTTGTCCACGCCGTGAACTTCCTGCGTGCTGTTTTCGTCGACCAGGTCGAACAGCGTGGGGAAGGCGCCGCAAAGGCTCACGCAGCGGCGGCAACCGTGGCAGATGTCGAAGATGCGCTCCAGCTCGACGAAAGCCTTTTCCTCGTTGTAGTAATCCGGGTTCTTCCAGTCGATGGGATGCCGGGTCGGTGCCTCGAGGTTGCCTTCGCGCGCTGCCATTTTGGTTCTTTCTTTGCGACTCTTCCCCGCGGGGAGGTCAGGGTGAGGGCTGGGGTGAAGGGGCGCGGGAACCAACCTTCACCCCAACCCTCTCCCATGGGAGAAACACATCTCCCAAGAGAGAGGAAAAACGCTCTTCAGTCCACCAGTTCGTTCAGCGCCTTCTGGTAGCGGTTGGCGTGCGACCGCTCGGCCTTGGCCAGCGTCTCGAACCAGTCGGCCACTTCGTCGTGACCTTCCTGGCGCGCTGTCTTGGCCATCCCCGGGTACATGTCGGTGTACTCATGGGTTTCACCGGCCACTGCCGCCTTGAGGTTGTCGCGCGTCGGTCCGATGGGCAGACCGGTGGCGGGGTCGCCGCACTGCTCGAGCCATTCGAGGTGCCCGTGGGCATGCCCCGTCTCGCCCTCGGCGGTCGAACGGAACAGCGCCGCCACGTCGTTCTGGCCTTCCACGTCGGCCTTGTTTGCGAAGTAGAGGTAGCGACGATTGGCCTGGGATTCGCCGGCAAATGCGGCTTTCAGGTTCTCTTCCGTTTTGGAGCCTTTGAGTGCTGCCATGGAACTCTCCTTGAAGGTTGATGAATGCGAGCGATCGCGTTGACCACAGAGGTCAAACGACCGGTGAAGATTAGTCCGTCCCGGGGCCTTCGTCTAATTGGCTGCGTCAATGCGTTTGATAGTTATTAGCTATTTACTTTATGCTGTCAATAAGTCCGATCGATTTGGAGGGCGCACCCGAGCATGCGCCCGAGCCCATTACGGTATAGTAAACGCGTTACGCATTAGTAAATTGGAAGGAGAGCCGATGGCCGCCGTTCTCAGCAAAGCCGTGATGCCCGCGCCCCCGCCGATTCACCAGCTGCACCACTACGCCTACCGCGCCAAGGATGCCGAGGAAACCCGGCATTTCTACGAGGACATCCTGGGCCTGCCGCTCTACCACATCATCCAGAGCGACCACGTCCCGAGCACCGGCGAGTACTGCCCCTACACCCACTTCTTCTTCCGCCTGCAGGACGGTTCATTCATCGCCTTCTTCGACCTGGGCGATGACGAAGCGGCCCAGCCCTCGCCCAACACGCCGATCTGGGTCAACCACATCTCTTTTCGGGTCGACTCGCAACAGGCCCTGCTGGACATGAAGGCCCGGCTTCAGGCGCACGGCGTCGAAGTGCTCGGAGTGACCGACCACCACATCTTCCACAGCATCTATTTCTTCGACCCGAACGGAGTCCGGCTGGAGCTCACGGCCCAGCTAGCCGACGAATTCCAGATGCTGCAGGAGAGCAAGACGGCGCACGCCCGCTTGTCCGAGTGGACAGCGCGCAAGGAACAGTGGCGCAAGGACCGCGCCGCCGGCAAGGCCAGCGAACCGCTGAAGCCCCAGCAAAACGACCGTCCCGAAGTCGGCGCGCGAAAATAGCGGTCCGTTCACGGCGGCCGCGGGGCACCAGCCCCCCGGCTTCCCCAACTCAGGGCGGACGCCCCACATCAGGAGAGAGCATGGCGGTCGGTTACGCGGAGACACCCTTTCCCAGCGGCTACGAATTCACCCAGGGCAGCGGCTACCGCCTGCCCGAGTATCCGTTTGTCGAACCGCCGGAAATCGCGAGCGGCGAAGTGAGCCACCACCCCATCGTCATCGTCGGCGCCGGGCTGGCCGGCCTGACCCTGGCTTGTTCGCTGGCACGCTACGGTGTGCCGGCGGTGCTGCTGGACGAGGACAACACGGTGGGCGCCAAGGGCGCCTCGTCGCGCGGCATCTGCTACACGCAGAAATCGCTGGAAATCTTCGAGCGCCTGGGCGTTTACGACCGCATCGCGGCCAAGGGAATCCAGTGGAGCGTGGGCCGCACGTTCGCCGGCCAGGACGAGGTCTATTCGTTCGACCTGCGCCAGCAAAGCGGCTACAACCTCTCCAGCCAGCCGCCCTTCATCAACATCCAGCAGTTCTACATCGAGGGTTTCCTGGTGGAGCGCGTCCGCGAACTCGGCCACATCGACCTGCGCTGGCGCAACCGGGTGACGGCGTTCGAGCAGAACAACGAGTGCGCCACACTGACCATCGCCACGCCCGTGGGCGAGTACCGGATGCGCGCCGATCACGTGATCGACGCCAGCGGCGCGCACAGCCCGTTCCGGGCCTGGGTCGGCGCCTCGGTCACGGCCAAAAAGGGCGACGACCGCTGGTGCATCGCCGACGTGCGCTTCAGCAAGCATCCGCCGGTGGAGCGCCATACGTGGATCGAAGCGCCCTTCAATGAGGGCCGGGCAGTCTGGCAGCACCTGATGGGCGACAACGTCTGGCGCATCGACTACCAGATGGCGCCCAACGCCGACCCCGACCAGGTCAGCCGGGAAGAGGTGGTGCGCGAGCGGCTGGTCCGCCAATTCGGCGCCGACTGCGAGCTGGAGATCGTCTGGGTCGGGCCCTACGCCTACCGCAGCGAATGCATCGACCGCATGCGCCACGGCCGCGTGTTCTTCATGGGCGACGCAGCCAAGGTGGTGAGCCCCTTCGGCGCGCGCGGCGGCAACACCGGCGTCTCGGACGCCGACAACCTGGCCTGGAAGCTGGCCGCCGCGATGAAAGGCGTTGCCGGGCCGGCGTTGCTGGACAGCTATCACGAGGAACGGCATGACGCCGCCCAGCAGAACGTGAAGGTGACCAACCGCACAGCGCGCTTCCTGCGGCCGGCAGCGGGCATGGAGAAGCTGTTCCGCGACGCCACCATCGGCCTGGCCCGCCAATATGTCTTCGCCCGGCAACTGGTCAATACCGGGCGCATGGCGATCGCCAACCCCTACACCCACTCCAGCGTTTGCGACCCCACCGGCGGCCAGCCAGTGCAGAACGTGAGCTTCCGCTGGGCGGACGGCTCCAAAGGATGCGTGAACGATCTGCTGCAGTGGGCGGACGGCAGGTTGCTGCTGCTGTTCTTTGGCCCCACCGGGCCGCAAGCGCTCGAGCGGCTGCGCGCGCTGAGCCAGACCATGCCGGTGCGGTCGGTCCAGGTGGCCAGCAGCGACGACCAGCCCGCCGCGCTCGATCATGTGGTCGACCAGCAAGGCCATCTGCAAGGGGCCTGTCACGTTTTCGGCCATGCCTGGGCCCTGATACGGCCCGACAGCTACGTGGCCGCGACCGGCGAAAGCATCGACTCCACGCTGGTGCACGCAGTGGGCAAGGCACTGGGTGTCCAGGGCGAACCGGGAAAACGGGCATGAAGACCAATCTCAATCTGCAGGACGCCGACAGTTTCTACGAGCAGCTCCTGGACGCGCACGAGGGATTGTCCAAAGAGCAGTCCGAACTGCTCAACGCGCGCCTGATCCTGCTGCTGGCCAATCAGGTCGGCGACGCCAAGGTTCTGCGCGATTGCATCGAGGCCGCACGGCAGTTGCCGGCCTGAAGCCCGGCCCTGTGTCGCGCGGCGTGCAGGCCGGCACGCCGCGTATGCCCTAAAGTCCTCTGCAAACCAGGGGACCGGCTCGCCATCGCACGACGGCGCCGACCGGGAATTCCAAAACGAGGAGACACACGATGGCGCCTATCGACCAGGTGCACCTGAGCTTCAATCCCCAGACCCTCGCGATCCTGAACGCGGTACTGGGGCTGGTGATGTTCGGCGTGGCGCTGGAGCTGAAGGTCGAGGACTTCAAACTCGCGTTGAGGACGCCCAAGGCCCTCGCGCTGGTCGGCCACCATATCCTGTTCCCGGCCATGACCTACGTGCTGGTCTGGGTGCTCAATCCGCTGCCGAGCATTGCGCTGGGCATGATTCTCGTGTCGTCCTGCCCGGCCGGGCACATCTCGAACTTCCTGGTTCACTACGCGCGTGGCAATACCGCGCTATCGGTCAGCGTCAGCGCCCTGTCCACCGCAGTGGCCCTCGTCATGACGCCGCTGAACTTCGCGTTCTGGGGCAACCTGCACCCGATCACGAGCCCGCTGATGAAGCAGGTGGCGATGAGCCCCTGGGAAATGCTGCAGGTCATCGTGCTGCTGCTGGGCGTTCCGCTGGTCCTGGGCATGTGGGTGGCGCGGCGCTTCCCGGTCTTTGCGCAGCGCGTGCGCAAGCCCATGAAATGGTTGTCGCTGCTGGTGCTGGCCGGTTTCATCGTTGGCGCCCTGGCCGCCAACTTCAGCTACTTCCTGGTCTACGTGAAACTGGTGCTGCTGGTGGTGTTCATCCACAATCTGCTGGCGCTGGCCACGGGGTACGGACTGTCCGCGGCCATCGGCCTGCCCGAACGCGACCGCCGGGCCATCACCTTCGAAATGGGCATTCAGAATTCCGGCCTGGGGCTGATCCTGATCTTCAACTTCTTCAACGGCCTGGGGGGCATGGCGATCGTGACGGCATGGTGGGGCATCTGGCACATCATCGCAGGCATGACGCTGGCAACCTTCTGGAAGGGCCGTGACCCCGGCGTCGCTCCAGCCACCCGGAAGCCGGCCCGGCACGAGGCTGCGCCGTGAATGCACCGCGCGTGCTGGTGACCGGCGCCGGCGGCTACCTGGGCAGTCAGGTTGTCGCGGCGCTGGTGCAGCCGAACGGCGAAGATCGCACGGAACAGGTGGTCGCGCACGACATCCGCCCGCCCGCCGTGCGGCTGCCCGGCGTGGAATATGCCGTGGCCGATATCCGCTCCACCGAGATCGCCGATCTCATCGCGACACACCGCATCGACACTGTCGTGCATCTGGCCTCCATCGTGACGCCCGGGCGCGGCAGCCGCCGCAAATTCGAATACGACGTGGACGTGAACGGCACGCGCAATGTGCTGCAGGCCTGCGTGCGACACGGCGTGCGACGGATCATCGTCTCGTCGAGCGGCGCTGCCTATGGCTACCACGCCGACAACCCCGCATGGCTCACCGAGGACATGCCGGTGCGCGGCAACGAGGTCTTCGCTTATTCCCATCACAAGCGGCTGGTGGAAGAAATGCTCGCGGACTACCGCCTCTGGAATCCGGGGCTGCAGCAGGTGGTGCTGCGCATCGGCACGATCCTGGGACCCGGGGTGCGCAACCAGATCACGGACCTGTTCGAGAAGCCCCGACTGCTGGCGATCGCAGGATCGGACAGCCCCTTCGTCTTCATCTGGGACCAGGACGTGGTGGCCATCATCGTGCGGGCGGTCCACGGCGGTCCGGCCGGCATCTTCAATGTGGCCGGCGACGGGGCGTTGACGATCCACGAGATTGCGGCGCGCCTGGGCAAGCGCTGCCTGGTCCTGCCCGCCTGGCTGCTGAAAGGCGCGCTGGCCGTCCTCAAGCCTCTGGGCTTGACCCAGTACGGCCCGGAACAGCTGGACTTCCTGCGCTACCGGCCGGTGCTGCTCAACACGCGCCTGAAGACGGTTTTCGGATACACCCCGCGCTACACCTCGTCCGAGGTGTTGGATCTCTACCGGACGGCTCGCGCGGCCGAAGCCGGCCGGAGCGCAGTGCGATGACGCGGCGCATGTTCGACGGCAAGACAGTCGTTGTCACGGGAGCCGCTGGCGGGCTCGGCCGCAGCCTGTGCCTGCGCTTCGGCGCGGCCGGTGCACGCGTGGCCGCGCTCGACCGCGACCCGGACGGCTTGCAGGCGCTGACCCGCGACACGCAGGCGCAAGGCCATGGCGTTTTCACCCAGGTCTGCGACGTGACCGATGCCGCGGCATGCCGGGACGCGCTGCGGGCCATCCACAACGAGCTGGGACCCATAACTCTTCTCGTCAACAACGCCGGCATTTCGCATCGCAGCGCCTTTGCGCAAACGCGCATCGAGGTGCTCCGGCGGGTGATGGACGTGAACTTCTTCGGCGCCGTGAATTGCACCCATGCGGCCCTGGCCGACTTGCGCGCTTCGCGGGGCATGGTCATCACCATTTCCAGCGTCGCCGGGTTTTCGCCCCTGATCGCGCGCACCGGATATGCGGCCAGCAAACACGCCCTGCACGGATTCTTCGACAGCCTCAGAACCGAACTGGCGGATGACGGCGTCGACGTGATGCTGGTCTGCCCCTCCTTCATAGCCACCGGAATCGACGGCGCCGCGCTCGGCGGGGACGGACAGCCGGCCGCCCGGCCGCGCCAGACCGCCGGGGCCCAGATGACGCCGGACGATGCGGCGCAGGCCATCTTCACCGCCGCCTCGCGCGGCCGCGAGCTGCTCCTGCTCAGCGCCACGGCCCGCATCGCCTGGCTGATCACACGCTGCTGCCCCAGGCTTTACGCCACCCTCATGAAACGCCGGCTGCGCGCAGAGATTTCGCCGGCCGCGCCATTGCAAGGACCTTGAGATGAAACCGCTCTTTTCCAAAATCGCCGCAGGCTTGCTGCTCGCGCTGACCAGCCTGTGCGCGCAGGCCTTGACGCTGGAAGTCCGTGGCGAAGGCGGCCAGCCGCTGGGGCTGGTCATGGTCACCCTGGTCCCGAATCCGGTGGCCAAGATCGATGCCTCGGACAACGGCTACGCGGCGTCCGGCAAACCGCAGCAAGGAACCTTCGAAACAACGCGGTTCACCGATGTCCGGGGCCGGGCGACGCTGCCGGACAGCGCTCAGGGCTTTCGGCTGCGCCTGAGAAAGCCGGGATTCAAGGTGCTGACGCTGGAGTCCCCCGATCTGGGCGCGAACCCGGTGCTGACGCTGATCGCCGAAACCGACGCACGGGCGCTGGCCGAGCAGCGCCCCTCCAACGCATGGACCGCCACACTGGCCAGGACGCTGACCAACGACACGGTTCGCAAGGAGTTCATGCTCCAGTGCGGTTTCTGCCATCAACAGGGTTCGGCGTTCCTGCACCGCGATCGCAGCGCGGCGGAATGGAGCGCCGCAATCCAGCGCATGGTGCGATATGGAGCCCGGCTGTCCAGCGAGTCACAAAAGGAACTGCCGGCGCTGCTTCAGGCGCACTGGAAAGAGATCAACGCCCATCCGGAGCGGGTGCCCGAGGCCACGCCGTGGACCCAGAATCTCGCCGCCGCGCAAATCACCGAGTTGCCGATCGGCGACCCGTTCTCGCAGATGCACGACTTCCTGGCGCACAGCAACGGCCTGGTCTACGTCGGCGACAACCTGCAGGACCGCATCTACGAGATCAACCCGGACACCGGCGCCTATACCGTCTACAAGATACCGCCGGAGCCGGGCGACAGGCTCGGCGGCCTGCTGACCGGACGGTTGCGCGACTTTCCGAAACACGAAACCTACCAGGGCATTCACTCGCTGGCCGAATCCAAAAAGGACGGCCATGTGTTCATTACACCGTCCTACCAGCGGCGGCTGATCGAGTTCGATCCCAGGACCAAGAGCTTCACTTACCACGAGATGGAAAGCGGGTTCTACCCGCACACCATCCGCATCGATGCCAAGGACCGGGTCTGGTTCACGCTCGCGCTTTCCAACCAGGTGGCCATGTTCGACCGCGCCACCAGCCGGTTCACCCTCTATGACCTGCCGTTTCGCAGCTTCATGGAAAAGCTGACTGTGAAGCTGACCCCGTTCTTCTTCAAGCTGATCGGATGGGGCCTGCCGGTCACCAACTGGGTGCGCATCGACCATGTCTCGACCGGGGTGCCACTGCCTTACGGCATCGACATCGCACCCGACGGGACAGTGTGGATCGCACGCCTGCACACCGACGAGATCGCCTCCATCGAACCGGACAGCGGCAAGGTCACCATGATCGCCACGCCGCTGCATGCGCCAAGGCGGCTGCGCATCGACCGTGACGGCAATCTGTGGATCGTCATGTACAACGAATCGGCCATCCTGCGCTACGAGCCGTCGCAGCGCCGTTTCACCAAGTTCGAGCTCCCGGTGTTGCCCAAGGGCAGCGAGACGCCTTATTCTCTGAACGTGGACCGGCAGCGGCAGCAGGTCTGGGTCACGGGCACGAACTCCGACTCGGTGCAGCGCCTGGACATCGCCACCGGAACCTGGCAGTTCTACCCGCTGCCGCGCAAGGTCACGTTCACCCGCGACGTCGACTTCGGCGCCGACGGCTGCGTGTTCCTCACCAACGCCAGTTTCCCCTCCTGGCACATCGAGGACGCGCAACCCACGCTCATCCAGCTCAAGCCCGGCGGCGCGGCGACGCCATGATCCGCCGCCACGGCCTGTTCCTGCTGTCCTGCCTGTTGGCTTTCACGGCCGGGCACATGTTCAACTACACGGTCATCCTCTACCTGCAGGAAGCCGTGGGGTCGGACCTGCTGTCGGGGCTGGGCTTCGGCCTGGCTTTCGGCAGTTCCATCGTCTTCGGCTGGTTCGCCGGCGTTGTGTGCGACCGGGTTGCGCCGGGCCGGGTCATTCACGCGGCGCAGGCAATGTTCCTCGTCGGCCTGGCCTGCCTGTGGTGGGCGGACAGCGGCGCAGTCATCGGATTGCGGCCGGCCTGGGCGCTGCTGGGCGCATTCGCGGGCGGGTTGGCGTGGTCCTTCGTGGGCCCGGCGCGGCTGACCACCCTGGGCCAGATCGCATCGGCTGCCGAACTGCGGCCGCTCACCATTCTTTTCAATCTCCAGGTGCTGATCGGCTTCGGTCTGGCCCCGCTGGTCATCGGCCTCGTCCGCACCCGCACCGGCTGGCCGGCGGTCATGGCGGTCGATGCCCTGGCATTCGTCGCGTCATCGGCACTGCTCATCGGGCTCAAGACGCACGCCAATCCCACACCGAGCGTCAGCTCGGTCTGGGCCGACATCGCGGAGGGTTTTCGCACCGTGGGCGCGGCGCCACTGCTGCGGCAACTGATGATCGCCACCGTGATCGCCTATGCGATGACGGGACCCATGCAGATCCTGCTGCCCAAGCTCGCCCGCCAGGAACTCGGCCTGTCCGAGGCGCAGCGCGGCGCCTACCTCGGACTGATGGCGTTCTGCCTGATCGTCGGCGGTGTGCTGGCGCTGATGCTGGCGCGGCGGCTGCACCACGGCCACACAATCCTGGGCGGCGTGGTGGTGGGCAGCCTGCTGTTCGCCCTGCTCTCGATCGTCTCGACGCCGATGCTGTCCGCGCTGGTATTGGCATGTGTCGGCGTGACGGGCGGGATGGTGGTGAGCCTGGTCGTTTCGGGCATCCAGGGGCAGGCGCCCCAGGGGGTCCGCGGCCGGGTGATGTCCATGTATGCCATCACCTCGCAGGTCCTTCCGGCCATGTCGGGCCTGGCGGCGGGTGTGCTGGTCGGGCAGGTCGGCCTGCGGCCCGCGATCGCGGCATCCGGCCTCGCTCTGGCTGCCGTCGCCTTGCTGGCGGCCCTGGCCATGCCCGCGCTGCGCCGCCATCCAGGGCACTGACAAGGCCCATCGCCTAAAATTGGCCATCCCCGTCACGCCACGCCAGTGGCGCAACGGCATCCCGACGGATGGCGTTTTCGCGCCTGCGACGCCCCTTTTTTCGTTCCAGAAACTGGAAGCTGACCCCAAATGAGCGACAAGCCCCAGCAACCCGGCCTCGACAGCCTGTCCAAATCCTTCGAGCCCGCAGCCATCGAGGCCAAATGGGGGCCGCAGTGGGAGCAGCGCGGCTATGGCCGGGCCGGTTACCGCGGCACGGGGGCGCCGCGCGAAGGCGAGCCCTCTTTCGCGATCCAGCTGCCGCCGCCCAACGTGACCGGCACGCTGCACATGGGTCATGCCTTCAACCAGACCATCATGGACAGCCTGACGCGCTACCACCGCATGCGCGGCTTCAACACGGTCTGGGTGCCGGGCACCGACCATGCCGGCATCGCCACGCAGATCGTGGTCGAACGTCAGCTGCAGGAGCAGGGCCAGTCGCGCCATGACCTGGGCCGCAAGAACTTCGTGGCCAAAGTCTGGGAGTGGAAGGAACAGTCGGGCAACACCATCACCACGCAGATGCGGCGCATGGGCGACAGCGTCGATTGGTCGCACGAGTACTTCACGATGGACGAGAGCCTGTCGCAGGTCGTCACCGAAACCTTCGTGCGGCTGTACGAGCAGGGCCTGATCTACCGCGGCAAGCGCCTGGTGAACTGGGACCCCGAACTCAAGACGGCCGTGAGCGACCTCGAAGTGGAAAGCGAGGAGGAAGACGGCTTCCTCTGGCATATCCGCTATCCCCTGGTGGATCCGGATGGCAGCCTTGCGGCTGCGGGTTCCGTCGCGCTCACCGTGGCGACGACGCGACCGGAGACCATGCTGGGCGACGTCGCTGTGATGGTCCACCCCGAGGACGAGCGGTACAAGCACCTGATCGGCCAACGGGTGAAATTGCCCTTGTGTAATCGCGAGATCCCGGTGATCGCCGACGACTATGTGGACCGGGAGTTCGGCACCGGAGTGGTCAAGGTCACGCCGGCGCACGATGCCAACGACTACGCCGTGGGCCAGCGCCATGGTCTTCCCGTCATCGGCGTGCTGACCCTCGACGCGAAGATCAACGACAACGCGCCCGCTGCCTACCAGGGGCTGGACCGCTTCGTGGCCCGCAAGCGCGTGGTGGCCGACCTCGAGGCCCAGGGCTTGCTGGCCGAAACGCGCAAGCACAAACTGATGGTGCCGCGGTGTGCCCGGACCGGGCAGATCGTGGAGCCCATGCTCACCGACCAGTGGTTCGTGGCGATGACCAAGGTCAGCGACAGCGACCCGACCGGCAAATCCATCGCGCAAAAGGCCATCGACGCGGTGCAGTCCGGTGCGGTGTCCTTCGTGCCCGAGAACTGGGTCAATACCTACAACCAGTGGATGAACAACATCCAGGACTGGTGCATCTCGCGCCAGCTGTGGTGGGGCCACCAGATACCCGCGTGGTACGACGAAGACGGCAAGGTCTACGTGGCCCGCGACGAGGGTGAGGCGCAGGCCCAGGCGCCGGGCAGGACGCTGACCCGCGATCCCGATGTGCTGGACACCTGGTATTCCTCGGCGCTGGTTCCGTTCTCGACGCTGGGCTGGCCCGGCAAGAGCCAGGACCAGGACCTGTACCTCCCCTCCACGGTTTTGGTGACAGGCTACGACATCATCTTCTTCTGGGTCGCCCGGATGATCATGATGACCACGCACTTCACAGGGCAGGTGCCGTTCCGCCACGTCTACATCCACGGCCTGGTGCGCGACTCGCACGGCCAGAAGATGAGCAAGTCGGAGGGCAACGTGCTGGACCCGGTGGACCTGATCGATGGCATCGAGCTCGGGCCGTTGCTGGAGAAGCGCACCACGGGCCTGCGCAAGCCGGAGACCGCCCCGACGGTCCGTAAGAACACCGAGAAGGAGTTTCCCGACGGCATTCCGGCGTTCGGTGCCGACGCGCTGCGCTTCACGTTCGCATCCCTGGCCTCGCTGGGCCGCAGCATCAACTTCGACGCCAGGCGCTGCGAGGGCTACCGCAACTTCTGCAACAAGCTCTGGAATGCGACCCGCTTCGTGCTGATGAACTGCGAAGGCCAGGACCTGGCCGAGGCGGACAGCTCGCTCACCCAGGCCGATCGCTGGATCGTTTCCACCTTGCAACGCACCGAGGCCGAGGTCGCCAAGGGCTTCGCGGAGTACCGGCTGGACAACGTGGCGGCGGCCATCTACCAGTTCATCTGGGATGAGTTCTGCGACTGGTACCTGGAGATCGCCAAAGTGCAGATCCAGACCGGCGAAAAAGCGCAGGACCCGCAAGCGGGTCGGGCCCAGCAGCGGGGCACCCGTCGCACCCTGATCCGGGTGCTGGAAGCCATCCTGCGGCTGGCGCACCCCGTCATCCCCTTCATTACCGAGGAGCTTTGGCAGAAGGTAGCCCCCCTGGCCGGCAAATCGGGCCCTTCCATCAGTGTGGCGCCCTACCCCGCCGCGAACGAAAAGGCCGTCGACCCGGAAGCGGAGGCTTCAATGATCCGGCTCAAGGCCGTGGTCGACGCATGCCGCAATCTGCGCGGCGAAATGAACGTGTCGCCGGGCACCCGGCTGCCGGCCTATGTGCTGGGAGATTCCGCCTTCATCCGCCAGGCCGCGCCGATGCTGCAGGCGCTGGCCAAGTTGAGCGAGGTGAAAGTTTTCGAGGACGAGGCGTCCTGGGCCGCGGCCACGCAGGCCGCGCCGGTGGCGGTGGTCGGCGCAGCGCGCCTGTGCCTGTACATGGAAATCGACATCACGGCCGAACGGGGCCGGCTGAGCAAAGAAGTGGCCCGGCTGCAGGGCGAGCTGGCCAAGGCCCAGGGCAAGCTTTCCAATGAAGCGTTCGTGGCCAAGGCGCCTCCGGCCGTGATCGAACAGGAGCGCAAGCGCATCGGCCAGTTCACCGCCACGCTGAGCCAGCTGAAGGACCAGCTGCTGCGGCTCCAATAGAGGCTGGAGGAAGAACGAGATCAAGACCCCGCCCGGGGCCGACGCAAGGACCGCGGCCTGGAGGGTGGGCATCGGATTTCCTGGGGCAGCTTGTTTGCATGATCGGCTGCCCACCGACTATGTCCATCCGTACAGTACTCGATGCCACGCACGAGACCCGGCGCCCAGCCGAGGGCTGTTTCTAGGCTCTGCGTGCTCTGTCTACGCGCTGGATGGCGGCCAGCAGTTCGCCGCGATCTCCGACATAGAACGCGGGCAGAACGGCTAGGGGGCTGGGTAACCTGTTGAAAACGCCATTGATTTGAAGACCGCAATGAGAATTGCGGCCTTTTTCATGC
>DIZF01000015.1 GCA_002427815.1 Ramlibacter tataouinensis | reverse complement strand
CGGCCACCGGCGCAATGGTGATGGAGATCGTGTCGCTGTTGGTTAGAGCTCCGTCGCTGGTGGTGACTGTCAGTGTTGCGCGCCCGTTGTAGTCCGCAGCGCTGGCGTAGCTCAGGCCATTGAGCGCCCCGTTGATCGCCGCAGCCGTCCCGCTGATGGTCACCGTGCTTGTGCCGTTGCTCGCGCTGATGGTCGCCCCGGCATAGGCCCGCGCGGTCACCGTGCCATTGCTCGCTGACACCGTGGTGGTCAGCGTGGCGCTGTCCGCATCCGCCACGCTGACGGCATTGCTGCTGGCCGTGCTGAACACGCAGGTGGAATCTTCGTCGATCGTCTGCCCGCCTGGCACCGTATTGAACGGCGGCGCCGCTGCACTGACCGTCACATCGACATTGGCCGTCTCGTCCACGCCGCCCGAGGTCACCGTGTACGTGAAGGAAGGAACGAGACCGACGAAGCCGGGTTGAGGGGTGAAGACCAGCTTGCCCGCCAGCAGCGCAACGCTGCCGTTCGGCACCGCCATCGCTGCGGCCCCGTCGGTGATCGCAGCGCCGTTCACCGCGGTGATCTTCGCCCCGGAATTCTCGAAGGTGTCGTTGGCCAGCACGTCGATGGTCACCGGCGTGTTCCTCTTGGTAGAGGCCGCGTCGGGGACGATATCAGCCACCGGCGTGATGGTCACGTCGATGACGTCGGTGCTGCTCAGGCTGCCGTCGCTGGTGGTGACAGTGAGCGTCGCCAAGCCGTTGTAGTCGGCCACGCTGTTGAGCCGCATGCCGTCGAGGACCACGTTGATGTACGTCGCGGTGCCGCTGATGATGATCGTCGACGTGCGGTTGCCGCTGATAATGGTGTTGGGATTGGGCGGCGCAAACAAGGTGCCGTTGGTCGTCGAAACCGTCGTGGTAAGGGTTCCGCCGTCCACGTCGGACACCGTGATGGCGGTGTTGCGGGACGTCTTCATCTGGAAGGCCTTGTCCTCGTCAGTCGTCTGCGCAGGGGCCACGTCGTTGACCGGCGCGTCATTGATTGGTGAGACATCGAAGGTCAATGTGTGGGCGACCGGATCGAGATCCACGCCACCGTTGGCCGTGCCACCGTCGTCCTGCACCTGGAAAGTGAAGGCCGCGTAGCCGATGCCGTTGCCGTTGAGCGCCGGCGTAAAGACGAGCCTGCCGGCGGCGATATCGGTCGTGCTGACCAAGGCGCCGACGCCGACTGCGACACCATTGTTGGTCAGCGTTCCTGCAGCCGACAGCGTCGTGATCTTCACCGCCTGGAACGCGTTGGCCGGCACATCGGACACGTCGCTGTAGCCGAAATCGGATGTGGTCAACGCGTATGGCGTGTCCTCAATGATGGTGATGGTCCTGTCGGTTCCCGCCGGCGCGTCGTTGACGGCTGTCACCGTCAGTTGAAAGCTGGTGCTGGTGACCAGCGTCCCGTCGGAGACGTCGACCGTGACGGTGACAGTCCCGCCGCTGGCGCCGGCGACTGGGGTGAGCGTCAGCGTCCGATTGGCACCGACGCCGCCCATTACGATGCCGGCCGGCGCGAGGATCGCCACATCGCTCGAGCTCGCGGTTACCACCAGGCTGTCGGGTGCGGTCTCGGCGTCGCCGACGGTGAAAGTGATCGCCGCGGTCGGGGTGTCTTCCGGTGTGGTCTGGTCGCTGATCGCACTCACCGTCGGCGCGGTCCCCAATACCCCTTGCCAGGTCGACTGGGTCGCCAGACCGATCGCCGTTGCCGCCTCGATCGGACCGGTCTGTGCTTCCATAAGCCAGTTGCCGCCCAGCGTCGCGGCACCTGTGAGGTCGGTGCTGGCGGCCACGTCGGCACCGGTCAGCGCGCCGAGGCGTGCGAGCAGCCGTTCGCCAGCTGGGGTGGCGGCAACATCGCAGCCGTACAACACGAAATCGGCGTCGTCGGTCAGTGCCCGGCCCCAGCCGGCGATCTCGGCCCCGCGCCCGGCCAGCGTCGCCGCGTCGAGTCGCGTGGTGCCGATTTGCACCAGCCCATCCGCACCGTGGCTGAGCACGTGCACCGCGGCGATGTCACTGCGGCCAGCCAGTGTTGCGGTGATCCGTGCAACGCCGTCTTCATCCGCGTCGATGCGCACGATCTCGATCGAGCGCCCCCCCTGGCGCTGCGCCTGCAGGTCGGAGATCAGGTCTTCGGCATCCGGAACCGAAATGTCGACGAAAGCGAGTTCGGTCGTCGACTGGACGGCTTCGTAGGCCGTGGCAACCGACGCGGCGGATCTGACGTCGACGGCTGTACTTGCGGTGGCTGCGTATTCGCCCCCTTCGGACAAGGTGCGCTGCTCGGCAACCCCTGCCAGGTCGCCGCCGATCGCCAGCCCGGCCACCAGGTCGGCTGAATACAGGATTCGAGGCTCCACGACCTCGACCACGGGCGCCTCCCGGTGGCCCCGGCCTGGATGAGATCGGCTGAGCCAGCGCATTCAGTCAGGCCTCTTGGTCATCGCCGGTTCGACGGCGCTGTCACGAGCACCGGCGCCGCCTGCGAATTCGACGAGGTGTCCAGCCCTTTGGGCGCTGGCGACATCGAGGGCGGCTTCTTTACCGGCACGATCACATTGCCCAGGTCGGCCTTGCACCGCAGTCCCGCAGGCAGCGCAAAGTCCGCATTGGGCAGCTCGAGCCGGATCCGGAAGGTGTTGCTCGCACCATCGATCAACCCGTCGACCACCGTGATGCGGGCCAGCCGTGGCGCCGCTCCCGCGAAGTCGGGGGTGATGGTGACCGTCATGCCGCGTCGCACAACGGAATAGAACGAGGCGGGAAGCACCACCTCGACTCGCAACGGGTTGACGACGGCGACGCGGAACATGGCCTTTTCCTCGACCCGCTCGCCGGCCGACAGGTAGCGCTCGGCAATGACCCCGGTGACGGGGCTGCGGATTGTGCGCAGACTGAGCTGGGCCTGCGCCAGTTCCTGCTCCCTGGCGAAGATACCGCGCTGTTCGCGCGCCTGGGCCAGCCGGTTGTCGGCGACCAGCGCTTCGGCGCGGGCCTGCTCCAGCGCCAGGCTGGAAATGAATTTCTGGTCGGCAAGATCACGGGCGCGCGCCAGTTTCTGGCGCGCCAGATCGGCATTCGCCTCGGCGGCCTTGAGTTCACCGCTGGCCTGGGCCTTGCTGGCCGCGACCGCGACCGACTGCTTCTCCACGTCGGCCTTCAAATAGGCCAGCGGCTGGCCGGCGACCACCCGGTCGCCCCGCTCGACCAGCGTGGCGTCGATGACACCGATGACCGGGCTGCCCACGTCGGAGACGCGAAACGGCTCGATCAGACAACCCAAAGGAACGGCAGCGACCGCATTGCCGAGATGAATCAACAGCACCGCGGCCAGGACTCGGCTGAGCTTGTTCATGGAAGACCTATCGGCTGAACGTCAATTCGCGTTCCTCGGATTCGGTAACTCGACAGAGTGTTACACGTTGTTTCCGCTGAGTAAAGGATTCCATTCGCTGGGCGAACCGGACCGTGGGCCATGACAACACCTGGGGAAATCCCGTCCGGCGCAGCAGCCAGTGCCACCACCGCGGCCACCAGCGCTGAATCAGGGGGAAATCCAGCGCCAGCAGGGTCTGCACGCTGCCGGGTTGGCCATGCCGGCCGGCGCGGCCCAGAAACTGCCGGTCGATGCGGGCCGAAGCGTTGTTCTGGCACAGGATGACGTGCAAGCCGCCCCGCTCCACCACCTCGGCCGCTAGCACGATATCGGTTCCGCGTCCAGCCATGCTGGTGGCGACCGTGATCCGGCCCGCCTGTCCCGCGCAGGCGATCAGCGCGCTCTCGTTGCTGTCCTGCCTTGCGTTGAGCACCTTGTGTTCAAGGCCCTGCGCAGCCAACACGGCGGAAAGATGCTCCGATTGCGCGACCGATTCCGTCCCGATCAGCACCGGGCGACCCGCCACGCGCATCGCCCGGGTCACAGCGGCAACCGCCTGCCAGAGCGACGCGCTATCGGCGAACAGGCGCGACCGGTGGTGGGTGACCCGGCGCTTCGTTCTCGGGGGCACGACCACCACGTCCAGTCCGTAGATAGCCCGCAGCTCGCTTGCGGCTTCGCCCAAGGTGCCACTGGCGCCGGCCAGCCGCAGGTAGCGAGGAAAAAACCGCTGAAACGTGATCTGGGTCACGGTTGAGTTGCTTTGCGAGCCCTCGACCCCCTCCTTCAACTCGACCAGCTGGTGCAGGCCCAGCGACCAGGCGCGGCCCGGCGCAGTGCGACCCGTCGTCTCGTCGATCAGCAAGACCTGTCCCTCACGCACCACATAGTCATGGTCGCGCCGCAGCACCCACAGCGCCGTCAAGGCGAGCTCGACGGCTGCTTCCCGATGGACCCGGTGGCCGTACAGGGGATGGGCTGCCGGCGGCCATTGCGACAGCCGCTGCCGTCCGGCCGGAGTCAACTCGATCCGCCGGCCGTCGGCGGCACGGCGGAAGTCGGCGCCTTCTGCCATCCGCCGCGCCTGGGCGAGCGCACTGCGGTGGAACTCCTCTTCGGGCGCCGAGCCGCTGCTGTGGGACAGCACCAGCGGAAGCCGCGCTTCGTCGATCAACACGGTGTCGGCTTCATCGAGGATGGCCATGCACAAGCCGCGCAGCACCGGCGGCTCCTGGGTCGCCGCCCGGCGCAAGCTGCGGGCCCGTTGCTCCAGCGAAGAGAGATCGGCCACACGCGACATCCCGTCGCGCAGATAGTCGAATGCCAGCTCCTTGGCAGTGCAGTAGGTCACATCGCTGCCATAGGCCTGCCGCCGTGCCGCTGCCAGCATCGGCTGGGTGACACAGCCCACCCGCAATCCCAGCAGCGAAAAAAACGGCCGCAGCTGGTCGGCATCCCGCTGCGCCAGGTAATCGTTGGCCGTGACGACATGCACGGGCGTGCGGCCGAGCGCAGCAACCGCCGCCGCCAGCGCGATCGCCGCGGTCTTGCCCTCGCCGGTTGCCATCTCGGCCAGCCGGTTGTCCAGCAGCACCCGGGCGGCCAGCAGCTGCTGCCGGTGCAGTGGGAAGCCCAGCGTCGCTGCCATGGCGCTGGCCGCCAGCGCAAACGCCTCGACCAGCCATGCCTCGCTCTGGGACGGGACTGAACGCAGCGACGCCAGCCGCTGCTTGAGCACGGGCAGCGCAAGTGGCGGCTTCCCGGCCGCCGTGTCGGCAAAGCGCGCCAGGGCCTTGCGCCCCAGTGGACGGGGGCTGCGCCGCGGCGAGTCCTGTGGCGCCTGCTCGGGATAGTCGCCCCAGACGACCCCGGGGAAGGGCCATGCCCTGGCAGCCCAGTGCCTGTTCACGTCTGCCCCGTCGGGCTGAATTGCCGCACCAGCAGCTGGCGCATCACACGCAAGCCCTGCAGCCCCAGCGGCTCCTTCTCCAGCACCAGCTTGACCCAGGCGCGGCCGCCGATGTGATCCGCCGTCAGCCCGGGAACCCGCACGTCCAGCAGGAACACCGGCGCCAGCGTGCGCAAGCCCTGCTTGTCGGCCGGGTCCACGTTCACTGCGCCGCCATTGCGGTCCCCGAGCGCCGCGCTGGGCAGCTGGTGTGTCGCGGCCGGCGTTTCGCTCTGCAAGGTGGCGACGTAGGTCGACAGGGGGTTTTCCGCGAGCCTGACCTCGATGGCATGCACGCGTCCGCGTACACGCAACAGGTCTTCGTCGTGAAGCACCAGTCGCACCTGCGCCGCTTCGGGCGCCAGCACGTAGCCGAGCATGGTGCCGCGCTGGGCGTAGCTGCCCGGCAGGTCGCGTTCGCGCGGCCAGATCGCACGCCCGGCGGCCTTCGCCCGCAGTTGAAGATTGGCGAGCTGCTGATCGGCCCGCTGCAGCTCCGCCTGGTTGCGGACGATGTCTTCGCCCAGAGCGCCGGCGCGCGCCGGGTCCTGCAGCAAGGCCTGGTATTGCTGCGCCATCAGGCCGGCCGTTTCGCTTTCGGATTTCTCGCGCTGCGCCGCCAGGACCGGGTCCGTCAGCGTGAGCACCACGTCGCCCAGCGCCACGGGCGAGCCGTCCCTGACCATGGCCGCTTCGACGAAGCCGTCGGATTCGGCACGCAGCTGCGCGCGCTCGGGCGGCCAGACCACGCCGCGCGCAACCACGCTGGAGGGAACGGGCACGAAAAAGAGCGCAGCGCCCGCCGCTGCGCAAATGCAAACCACTGCCAGCAGCGCGCGCTGTCGCGCCCCCGGATCCGCGGCGCCCTGCACGGAACGCATCAGGGCGCCCATGCCGGCCTTGCCCAGCCATCCCAGCAGCGCCAGCGCGGCCAGCCATCCGACCAGCCAGGATTGGTGGCCCAGCCAGAACACCAGCGCGAGCAGCAGGCCCAGACGGTAGAGCCAGGAGGCGGGCGCATAAACGACCAGCCATTTCAACTCGCCCGCTGCGACAGCGCCGCGCGGCAAGGCGCTCTCCGCCCGGATCAGGCGCCGCCATTGGGCCGTCCACCAGGCCTGGCTGCGCAGCGCCAGATTGGGCAACTGCAGCAGGTCGCAAAGCAGGTGATAGCCGTCCAGCCGCAACAGCGGATTGGCATTGAAAATCAATGTCGACAGCGAGCAGATCAGGACGATCACCAGGGCCGTGTCCCGCAGCAGGCCGGGGCTCAAGACCAGCCACGCGAAAACGGCGGCGGCTGCCAGCGCCAGTTCGATCATGATGCCCGCCGCGCTGACGATCGCCCGCTGCCTGGCGCTGGCGAAGCCGTTCGCGGCACTGGCGTCGACATACGGCGCAGGCGTCAGGAAAATCAGCGAGATGCCCAGCTCATTCACGGCCCCGCCGAAGCGGCGCACCGCCATGGCATGGCCAATCTCGTGCATGAACTTGGCGATCGGATAACAGAGCCAGGCCAACGCATAGCTCGAGGGCGTCGCCAGCAGGCGAAGGGCATCGGCCTTGAGCGCTGGGAAGTTGACGGCGGCGGCAAGCGCTGCGACGCCGACGGCCATCAGCCACAGCACGAACACGCTCCAGCGGCCGAGCACGGCGGACAGCGGCGCCAGCCGATCGAGCAGGCGCGTCGGATCGAACAACTTCATGCGCAGCATCAGCGGATTGATGAAAGCGCGGCGTTTGCGCTGACCTTCCTCGGTGCGCCGCGCGAACAACAGCGACAGGTACGGCGTGGCGTCGAACTGCACCATGCCGGCGCGAAAAAGCTGGGCCAGCAGCCGTAGGATGTCGTCCTGCGTGGGGGCGTCTTCGCCATCGCGCTCGAGCAGCAATTCCCACAAGCGGGTCACCGTCGTGTGGCCGTTGCAGCGTCCGGCAAACGCATACGCGGCCGGATTGAGCCGCAGTTGCCGCCCGGACCCGGGCTCCACGAGGATGTGCCAGACCTGGTCGCGCACCTGGTGCCGCACGATTTTCAGGCCCGCAACCAGGCTCGGCTTCAGCGGCGCAACCCGGTACCAGGATCCGCTGACGAGCGTCTGCGCCATCTACAGCGCCACCGTCCACAGGGCCAGCCGCAGCCAGGCCACTGCCCGGTGGAACAGCAGCCAGCCGAGGCTGCGCTGCCCCACCTCGATCTTGGCGACGCCGCTCAGCCCGGGCCGCAGGTTGGCCTGCGCTTCATCGGGCGTGGCTTCCACCTCGAAATAGTTGCGGCCTTCCGCCGCCGTGGCGACCGGCACGATCCGGCGGGTGGTGAAACGAAGCGGCTGCTCCGGCCGCGCCGCCAGCGCCAGCTCGCCCTTCTGCCCCGGCCGGATGGCGGCGATGTCGGATTCATCAACTTCCACGATCAGCCGGAAGCTGTCGTTCGGGGCGAGCACCATCAGCACCTCGCCGCGCTGTACCGGAGCGCCGAGGGTCTGCGACAGGTCACCCTTGATGACGACGCCGTCGAATGGCGCCCGCAGCTGGGTCCGGTCCAGCTGGGTTTCGGTCAGTGACAGCAGGGCCTGGGCCTCGCCGGCCTTGGACTGGCTGATCACCATCTGGGTGCGGTCGTTGCGCGCCTGGGCCGCGCGATAGGCGCCCTCGTGCTGGCGCAGCTCGCTCTCGCGCCGCTTGCGTTCGAGTTCGAGGTCTTGTGAAGACAACTGCGCCAGCACCTGGCCGGCAACCACGCGGTCGCCCGGGCGCACATTGGCTTGCTGCAGGAAGCCGTCCGCTGCCGCAACGACGGCGCGTTGCACCGATCCTTCCAGGCGGGCCGGCGCGCTGACCCGCCAGGGCAGCGGCAGCGCCAGCAGGGCAGCCGCGACCAGCACGGCCAGCGCCCATGCACTGCGTCGCCTGCCCGGCAGGCTGAACCAGCGGCGCAGCGTATCGCCAATGCGGCCGTGCCACGGCATCTCGATCGTTCGCTTGAGCTCGAGCACCGGTCCGGCAAAACTTGCGATGTGTTCGCACAGAGCCACCTGGGCCGGCCAGAACAGCGCGCTGGCGGTCCGCTCCAGTGTGATGGCGCCGATGATGCTGCCGGCGCTGACGATCGGAACGGTCCAGGCCTCGCCTGTGCCCGCCAGTTGCCGATGCGCAAGACTGATCGGCGGCGACGGAACCGATGCCGGCCAGGCGACGCTCAGGCGCTGATCCAGCACCTCGTGCATCGCAGCGGTGATCGCGACCGCTGCGTCGTGCCGGTGATCCAGCTCCCCGGCCTGGGAGCTGGCCACGATGCGCAGCTTGTCGCCGTGCAGGAGACCGACGCTGACCCGGTGGCAAGACAGGATGTCCGCGAGTTCGGCAGCAAGAGCGGTTGCGCCTTCAACAAGCCCCGTCCTCGCCATCAGCGCAGCCTGACAGCGCAGGATGGCGTCCTGGGCCGCCAACGGTCCTTGCGGTCCGGAAGAAAGCAGTTGGGGCGGTGCCTTGTCCATGAGAAGTCGGGCTGCTCCCGATTCTCGCCGACAAGCTCATCCGGCACCAGCCTGAG
>DIZF01000038.1 GCA_002427815.1 Ramlibacter tataouinensis | reverse complement strand
TCATTTAACCGGACAGCAGTGATACTCCTCCTGAATTATTCTTGTCCTCTCGCACTGAGATTACCCGAACAAAGGAGTTGCGAATACCCCCTCTTGAAGACTGACCGCACTCCGACCCGGCGAGGTGTTGACCGCATGTGTGTTGTCCTCCCAGAAGTGGCGTACGCAAAGGAGTCATCATGACCAATTACGCCTCAGTCAACTGGATTGCGGCTTTCAACTACCTTTTTCCGGTGTTGAACCGGAATGGGGCGCCTACCTATTGCTCGGGTCCCGACTTCTGCCGTGTGTTGCAGCAGGTCGACCCGGGATCCCCGAGCTACGAGCAATTGATACCGCTGCTGCAAGGCCGAGGCAAAAGCACTTTGCGCAAGTCGTTCTATTGGGAAATGCTCCAAGAGCTGCAAGAGCCACAGCGCTTTCAGGTGTACCGGATCTTCATCGAAGATGATTGAACCCCACGCCAAGGAAGACGCCGAAGCGATCAAGGGCATCGTCTTCGGCGGCGGCCATGCAGTCCCGGTGACGCTTGTTCCAGTTGATTTATGGAACTCAGAAAAGTTGAATAACAGCCTCCGGGATATCGACCACGCCATCGATGCCGGTCACTACAACCGGGCAACCACCTTGACGTACACCTGTCTTGAGGGCTTGTACAAGGCATATGTCCGCAAGCACGTCGCGAACCAGGCCGGGCTGACCGACCTTATTCAGCTTTGCCGCGTGGTGAAGGATGACATCGCTTCGAAGCTGAAGCTACAGGGGCCATACCCCGATCAGATCATCAACGCTATTCCAACCTTGACCAATGCCGTCGCGAATTCGCGCAATGGGTTCAGCGAGGCGCATTTCGCCGGCGACTCGCAGCGATGGTTGGCCCTGTTCGCCAGGGACATGACGAATTCCATTGGCCGGTTGCTCCTGAACTTCATCTAGATCGGGAACTCACGCCGAGGTAGGGTTGCCTTGCGCCTCGCGGGCAGGCATCGCCGCGCGGGATCTGGTTCGAGGCGCCCTGCGGCGCGGCGTTTGCGCTAGCTGACGACGCCCTGCCCGGACGCCTCGAATTCCCGCCACGCTTCCCTCAGGACCCCCCCAGTGCCTCTCGTGAGGCCAGATGGTCCGTGAGGTACCGCCTCACCGCGGGCAACGACGCGGTGCCGGTGGGAAAGTGCTTGCCGTGCAGGATGTCGTTGGCCAGGTCGCCGACCGGGTCCTCTCGGTCCTTTTGCTTATCTAGCCATCGATGGAAGGGACTCCTGGCCGCCTCCCTGGCTTCGCGTGCGGCCTTCGCCGCGGCAATGGCCGCGGCAAGGATGGTTGGCGCATCCTTCGGGCGGTGAACCCTGGACGCAAAGTCGTCGGGTGACTTCTCGAACCGTTCGGTGGCCTTCAACGCGCGTTCGCCGTGGTCGACACGGTGCGCCTCGTCGAAGTGTTCCGGCCCAAAGAAAACGTCGCACTCGGCGCAGTAGTACCTCGCCGGATCCGGCTCGTACTGGTCTCCGTGCAGGTAGTAGCGCCGTGTGGATGGCGCCGGAGGTCTCGCACGCGCTGGCGCCTGGTCGGCGCCCTTTGCAAGCAGCGACCAGTTCTTGTAGCCCTCGGACTGCGCAAGGCGGTCCTGGCTTTCGTGGAGAGGAATGTTTTCCTGGCGGGCCAGACGCTTGGCGTTACGGCGCAGTTGTTCGATTTGAACGGCAGGAAGTGATGAAGGCATGGCGTTGCTCCGCGGTCACCTTGGATCGATGCGCCCACACATCGAGCCACAGAAGACCTGAGAGGTCAGCCAAGACTCGGGATTCACACGCTGCTGAAACCGGCTTCGCCTCGTGGGCGGGCGAGCTGGCGGGACGGCTCGAGGGCAAGTATAGCCGTGCACCTGCCAAGAATCAACCATGATATTGAAGTAGGCATCTATTTGTAATACACTGCGTTGCCGCCGGTTCTTTTGGCCGAGGCATTCGACGCAAGAAAGGACTCGAAATGACAGCAGGCAAAAAGCCCGGCACCAACACCGGCAACAACGGCGGCATCTATCAGGAAGTGGGCCCGCGCGGCGGACGCCGGGACAACTTCGTGACGGTGCCGGATTGCAAGCCGATGCCGCCCACGACCACACCCAACAGCAACTGGGTGCCGGTCAAGCGGACGCCGGACAGCAACCGGTAGTCCCTCACTGGGAGGCGACCCGAGTGCCGGGCGCCTCCCCTCACCTTTTCTTCAAGGAACTCTTCTCATGGGCATCCATTTCGATCTGAAGCGTAGCGTCGACCAGTTCATGTTCAACCTGAAGGCGGCCAACGGCGAAACCGTGCTGACCAGCGAGCGCTACAAGACCAAGCATGGCGCGGAGAGCGGCATCGCGTCGGTGAAGACCAACGCGCCGCTCGACGCCCGCTACCGCCGCCTCGACGGTAAGGCCGGCCCGTACTTCACGCTGGTGGCGGCCAACGGCGAGACGATCGGCGCCAGCGAGACGTACTCGTCCACTTCGGCGCGCGACAAGGGCATCGATTGGGTCAAGGCGAACGCCCCGTCGGCCGCGACGGTGGACAACACCTAAGGCGGCCAGCCCGCCAGCGGCGTGCCCTCTTCCACCAGGACGACCCAGATGCGGATCGCGCACTCGGAAGGAGGGTCGGGCGGAGAAATCCGCCCGACCAGCCGCTTCCAGGCCGTGTGCTTCATAGCGGGCGCCTACGGCTGCGACATCGCCATTCCCAATGCCACAGGCATCGGTGACGTGCTGATGTACACCCGGGTGGTGGAGGAACTCGGCATGCGCAACGGCCACCCGCTCGATATCCTCACCGGCCGGATGGCGCCGGTGGACGTCGGCACGGTCGGCCACGAAGAGCCGTATCCGATCTGGAAGGAAAACCCCTTCGTCGGCAAGATCGTCGACGCGGGCGCAATCGCGCCGGACGTCCTGCGCGACATCAACAGCGTCCACGAAACCCACTGCCAGTTCGGGCACATGATCGCCAACATCTGTGCCGAGTACGGCGTGGTCCCACGCACGCTGCGGCCGAGCCTCTACCTGTCGCTGGACGAGCGCCAACAGGCCCTCGCCACGCTGGCGGCCCTGCCGCGGCCGGTTCTGTGCATCCATCCCTACGGGACCAGCTCGCCGCGGGAAACCCACGCCTGGTACCGCGATGAATGGCTGCGCCTGCTCGCGGAAATGCCCAAGGGCATCTCCGTGGTCGAGGTCGGCCTGCACGCAAAGGAGGACAAGAAGCTGCCCACGACCCGGTTCGAGACCACGCTGCGCCAGATGATGGCGATCGTCTGGGCATCGGACATGTTCATGGGCTTCGACAGTTCGGTCGCGCACGTGGCCACCGCGTTCAGCAAGCCGGCCCTGGTGCTGTGGGATCCCGTGCGCAAGAATGAACTCGACGAGCGATTCCATCCTGGCTTCGGGCCGGCGGCCTACGCCCGCTGGAGCTACCGGGAGAACAACAACCTCATGTTGCTCGGCGAGACCAACGGCGAGATTCGCAGGCAGGCCCTGGGCTGGATCGGCGAGGTCTGCCGCTCAATAGGCGCCCACGTCTAGGGACAGATCGCCGCACTGGACGCGGCGGTGCGCCCGGGCCGGCGCGGCAGGCGAAAGCCATTCCGGCTGCGGACCATGCTTTTGCGCGAGCTCGGGCATGCCCAGCGTGGGCGCGATCGCCACGACATTGCGCCACAGCCCGAAAAACACGCCGCAGTGGCCGGGCGCAGCCGCCGGCCGGACCAGGGTGGATGGCTCGACGGGCAACTTCTTTGCGGCCGCCAGACAAGCGTCCAGCGTCTGCGCGGCCAGTTGCGTCATGGCCTCGCGCTGTTCCACCAGTGCATCGAACTCAGTGACGAATGCGGCGAGCTGGCGTTCGGCCTGGGCCGTGGCGCCTTCCAGCAAACTGAGGATCAGCATGTCGTTGAGCGCCGGCAGCTCGAACTCCTTGAGGTGGTAGAGGTTCACCATGGTCCAGGTCCTGGCCGTCCAGTGGCGGGCGCCCACCAGGTCGCCCGTGCGCAGGCACACCGATCCACGCAGCAGGCTGGCGCGCGTCAGGACTTCCGCGAACCGGCCTTCCGACGACAGCCGCCACAGCCGGTCAAAGCAGTCCGCGTCGAGTTCCTGACCGAGGTGCAAGGTCTGAAGAACCAGCGCATCCAGTTCGTTGTACGAGCGCTGGCAGTCGTCAATGGCCAAGTCGATGCCCTGGCGAAACAGCGCGTGCGCGGCTTCGGGCTCAGCATGCGCGTAGAGTGCCCCCAGCTCCGAGCAGATGACGGCGCCTTCGTTCGCGCGCCGCCCATCGCCCAGGTGCTTGAACGCCAGCGCGGCCAGATCAAAGCCGATCGCGGGATAGCCGAAGCGCGCGCAGAAGAGCACCAGCCGGTTCAGGATGGAGTTGAACGTGACCGGCGTCTGCCGGCGCTTTAACACCGCCAGGGCGTTCTTCAGGAACGGCACCGGCTCCATCAGCTCGAGGTCGATGCCGATGGCGCGCCGGTAGGCGTCGGTCGCGATCGCCTCGGCGAAGCTGAAATCCACGGCTGAACTGCGTTGCGCTTCCTCCGCGAGTTGCAGGTAGCGCTGGCGGGCCACCAGCAGCGAATCGGACACCCAGGCTGCCCACGCCAGGCCATTCATCAAATCCAGGCGTTCCTCATTGGCCGATTCGGGCAACAGCTCCAGCAACTGCGACAGGAAGGCGACGAGATGGCCATAGTCGCTGGCATCCTGGGCCGCCTTGGCGCCGAGCCGCAGCTCCACTTCCAGCGCGACGCGGTCGCCGATGGCCGCGAAAATCCGCGCCCGCAACCGGCGTATGCCCAGGTCCTGCGCATCCGGGTCCTGCAGCAGGCGATGGGCGGTCGAACGGGCGACGCTTGCAAAGTCGGGACACGCCGACGCCACCGAACCAACCGCCGTGCGCAGTAGGTCATGCCGGAACACGATCTGGCCGTCGGGGCGCCCCTGCGCGAGGCCAGCCTGGTCCAGCGCGAGTTGCAGCGCGGCCAGCACCTGCGGCGACAGCGACAACGCCTGGCGAACCCAGGACTGCGCGGCCGCGCTCTCGCATAGCGCGATCAGGCCCAGCTGGATCGTGATGCCCGTGTCGTCGCCGTACGCGTTGTGCAAGCAGGTGCTCACACGTTGCTCCAGGATTTCGGCGCCGCCCGCGGGCACGGCGTCGGCGAGGACCTGGGCGGGCTGCAGGATCGTGAGGACGGGCGACTTGTCCGAGCGCGGGCCGACGAAGCCCAGATCCAGCAGCCGCTGCACGTAGTTGTCGATGAACAGCGGCAGACCGCCGGTTCGCTGCACCAGGCAAGCAGTGATGTCCGGTGTGATGTGCTGGAACAGCTGCTCGGCGGCGGTGCCGAGTTCTGCGGCCGTCAGGGGCACCAGCGTCTTGGCCACCAGCACCTTGCGGATCTTCAGCTTGATGCGCGTGACCAGCGCCTGAAAGGCCACGTTCGCCTCGGCATCGGGCTGGCGGAACTCCAGCACCAGCCGGGCGCCACCCCAGCCCGCATCGTTGAAGGCCACGATCAGCGCCCACAACTGGTTGGCGACCTGGTCCTTCAGCAGGTGGCAGTCGCGCAGGACGATCATGCGCGGGCCCATGCGCGTGGCGATGCGTGCCAGCAAGCCCACATTCGCCTCCAGGGCCCGCGAATCGATCTCCTTGGCCAGCAGCGCCCGTTGGACCGCCGCGGCGACCTCCTGGAAGTTGCCTTGGTGGATCGGCGGGGTCAGGCAGGCGTTCAGCAACGCCGTCAGCAGCGATTGCTGATGTTCGTCCGTCACGGTGAACGAGGTGACATCGAATCCGAATCGTGCGCGCAGGCCCTCCGCGACCTTCTCGATGAAGTGGGTCTTGCCAACCCCCGCCTCGCCGTCGATCAGGGCCAACCGGTGGTGGCCCGCCGGCCCGAGCTTGGTGGACAGGTCCTTGGTGGCCCGCGGCCGAAGCTCCGGCAAGGCCGCACCGGTGCCTTCGAGCTGCAATTCGGCGAGCGGCACGGCCGTCTGCATCGCGCCCGAGGCGAATCTCGCGCTGACGCGATAGTTGTCCTGCGGCGCTAGCAGGCCGGTGTCGATGAGGAAGGTGTGCCTGGCAGTGCTGGCCGCGTCGTGCGGCGCGGCGCCCACCTCGGTCCAACTGCCTTCCGGAAGGCCCGCCAGCGTGGTTTGGCCAAGGTGTCCCTGCGGGAGCTCAAGGGTCAGGAGCAGCAGGCCGCCGCGCCGCAATGGCACTTGCCGACCGGCACCGGCAGAAGATGCGATCTCGGCCTCGGTGTACGCCGAGCACTCCGTGAGCCACCAGGACAGCTTGCGCGCCGACATGCTGTCATTGCTCGGCGGTCGCTGGCCGGCGCCGATGGCGGTGGCGTTCAGGTTGAGGAGGTGGTCCGTCTGCCAGTGGCGAAAAGCGATGGACCTGAAGATGGGACTGCCGTCGTCCCCGATGTCGAACAGCCGGGACGCGTAGGTCGATATCTGCGGCTGCAGGCGGGTCCGTGACACCACGTGAACACTGTCCGGCTGCTCGGCGATGGCCACCACCATGATCTTGGCGACGTTGTCCAGTTCCAGGGCTCGCCCATAGTTCTTGCACTCGAAGTAGTGCTTCCGGGCCTTGCCCAACATGCCCCCAGTGGACGGTTCATGGACGATGTAGTCCACCGGTCCCTGGGCGTGGTCTTCCACTGAGAGCACCTTGGGGTTCATGAAGAGGGTGCCGAGCAAGCGCTCAAAGACGAGCTGCTGGTATTCCAGCCCACTGAGGGTAGAAATATCCAGTCTGCCGGCCCGCACTTCGTCGATCAGTTTTCTCATGGCTCCGGTGTCCTTCTCGGGAACTGTCTCGCCGCGAAAGCTGGCGCCAATGTCGGCGCTGCAATCGCGTCAGTGCTGCGCCTCCCGCGCGCACCTGCGGATGGTAACCCTGCGCATGAGCTGCGCTCGGCAGCAGTGATCGAAGCCTGGCAGGCCCGAGACTTGTGGGCTGAAAGAGAAGAGGTACAGGCGTCAAGCCTGCCCTGTGAGCTCCGGCTAACGCTCTGCGCGTCGCCGGGTGTCCATGGGAGTCTGGGGATAAAAGGCGCCAATGTGCTCTAGCAGGTCCTGTTGGCTGCCATCGACATCCACCAAGACAGGTTGGTCCTTTTGCTTCATCGCGCAGAGGAACGCCGCGATGCGAATGCAGTCCCGTATTCGAAGCGAATCCGTGATGACGGGTGTCTGACCTTCCAAATAGCGGTAAATCTGCGCGCTCTCACCCGTCAATCTCAGATTGAGATGCAAGGATTCACTGGGAAGCTTGCGTTTGGTGAGTTGTGTGGGATCGATAGTTGCCACAGGCTCGTCAACCGGCGCTAACGGCGTGGATGGCTTGGTCTTGCGCGTTTTCGCAGTCATGGTCGATTCCATGCCAAACAACTCATTGTTTGTTGTCCTTCTAAATGTTGGCCCCTTGGCCACCAGGCGATTATATTTAGCAGATGCCAAATTTGCACAAGAATTTGTATTGCAAATAGTGAGCGTTGTTTTGCGAACAAGTCGCTTGTAAAGTTGACGGCGTGAAAAAATCCCGGGAGAATCACCTCCCCGCACGAAGTTTGTGCTTCCACGGAGCGCCATGGGTCTCGATAGAGTGCGACAGCCTACCCGCCTGTCGCGCGCGACCAATTCCGCGAATCACCCTTGACTGCCGCTGCCTTGCCCCTGCCGCGCTTTCCCAAGCCGTGGGTTCAGTTGCCGCTGTTCGGCCGCTCGGCATGGGACGCGGACGCGCCGCGCGGCGTCGTGGTGCAGTTGTCCAATGGCGCCAAAGAGGCTCAGGCGATCATTCGGCTCGTCATGAGCCTGAAGCCGCCGCTGTCGCTGTCGCTGTCGCTGTCGGCCGCCAACGCGTCGGAGATCACACCGGCGCCGGACTCGCAGCTATTTGTCCGGCGCAGCGTCAAGCTGCAGGTTTTCGGAGCCAGGAAGAAAATCCAGCGCAAGGGCTCTGCGTTGGACAAGGCAGTCGCGGCGGTCGCGCCCGCCGCCCTCGACGCGGAGCCACGCTCGCCGAAGTAGATCTCTCGTCGGGAGTTGGCGCGCCGTGGACTAGGCAGGCCAATCCAGGGACGCGCGAAGTCTGCACGGATTCCCAGGCGACGCTCGGGTCCGGCACGACAACCGGAAAAACTATAATCGCAACACCCGTCCGGACAATGACCAGCACATGAGTGGTCGCCACGAGCGTCTCGGAACCCGCAGCGAAACCGTCGCCGATCGCTTCCGGGAATCTCAAGCGAAAGACGCCTCTTGGCGGCCGAACTCCGGCGACCCACTGGGCATTTGCATAGTCCAGCGCGGTGAGCAAGTCCCGGTGTCTTCGCCAACGGCCGGCATCGACGGGACGCCCATCCACGCCTGCTACCGCGAGGATGCCCGTCAACGCCCTTCCCTGCTGCTCTTCTTCGTGCGTCATCGGCCCATGGCGTTCCAGAAAGTGGGATCGGTCTGACCGATACGCGAGGAGCTTCTCCAGGGCTTCCCATTCAACCAAAGCAGGTGCAAGCCGGCGAAAGGTCCGCGACTGGCGTGTGGCGTGGTGCCAAGCCCATACTGCACCGGCGACCAGGGCCAGGCTGACGATGACGATCGTCACTGCAACGCTGAAGCTCATGCTGTCACCCGGAACAGCTTGACCTCAACACCCAAGCGCGCGCCCTCGGCAACGACCTGACGCAAGGCCAACTCCTGCGCCGCTGTCACGCCTTCGCTGGGAATGAACCACTCCAGGATCCTGGGAACGCCTGGTCGCTGGACCGCCCACTCCAGAAAATACGTGGCCTTGAGGGAGTGATTCCGGCGCACTTCACCCTGGTAGTGGGCTTCGCTTCTGACGAAGGCCATGCCCATGCGGTAGATGACGCGCGGCGACTGGTAGGACCTGCATCGCAAGTCCGTGGAATTGTGGCTCACGACGCCATCGGGCACTAGTATGACGACACATAACTA
>DIZF01000076.1:32519-34378 GCA_002427815.1 Ramlibacter tataouinensis | reverse complement strand
ATCATTTAACCGGACAGCAGTGAGCACGGATGAATAATGACGTAGCCACTGGGCCTCCACAACTTTGGCGAACGCGGTATCAAGTTCCTCTTCGGAGAGCCTCCAGACGTCATTACCTCCTGCACCCAAGAAAAGACGAGTTGTCGGAAGGAACATGTGGCGCCAACGCCGTTTTGCAGGGTCAGGAGGAATGCTTTCCCACGTGGCCCCCTCTTCTTCTGCGATGTCTGATATTTCGCCATCAGAGGTCACCGAAGGCCTACGGCGCGGGAGTTTGCGGTGTGAAAGTTTCTTGGAGGCCAGTTTTCGAACTAGCGTTGCTCCCAGATCTATCGAATAAATCTCGACTTCGGCACTTGTGAAAGGAATGGCCCGGATTTCATTTGTGGTGCCCCACATGGCAGAGTGAAGTATCTTCAGGAGAGAAGTCTTCCCGGAGCCGTTGTCGCCGAAAAAGACGTTGACATCTCTGTTGAGTACACATTCGACAGGAGATTTGCGGCCCAGAAGGCCATCAATCTTAAATTTCGTGATATGCGCCATTTGGCCTCTTCTTTCTCTTCTTGGCGCCAACCAGATTCGCGTTGGGTTGGAGCTCGTTTCTTACTTTCCCCAGCTATCCTTCATCCCCGCCACCCGGTTGAACACCGGCTTCGCCTCTGCATGATCCTTCCGATCCGCCACGAAGTAGCCATGCCGCTCGAACTGAAACCTGTCATCGCCCTTCGCGCTGGCGAGTGACGGTTCCACGTAGCCCTGCACCACCTTCAGGCTGTCCGGGTTCAGTTCTTCCAGGAAGTCCTTGTCGGTCGTGTCCGGCTGCGGCACCGCGAACAATCGGTCGTACAGGCGCACTTCGGCTTTCAGCGCGTCGGCCACGGCCACCCGGGTGATGACGCGCTTGACCTTGATGGCGCTGGCGCCGGGGGTGCCGCTCTTGGTGTCGGGCACCAGTTCGGCATGCACCACCGTCACGTTGCCCTTGGCGTCTTTGGTCGCGCCGCTGCACGTGGTCACGTGGCCATGCTCTCCTGGGCTCATACAGGACGTGCCTCTTTCAACACCTGGACGCGAAGACGATCTGGTAATGCACCGGGCGTCAGCACGTCGACATCCATGCCCAGCAGTTGCTTCAGCTCGAAGCGAATGGCGCCGATGTCAAGCATTGTTGTCTCCGAAGTGGGTTCCACCAGCAGGTCGAGATCGCTGCCCGCAGCATCATCGCCGCGCGCGGCCGATCCGAACACGCGCACGTTGCAAACGCGGTGGCTCAGCGCAATTTCGCGGATGCGCCCGCGGTGTAGGTTCAAGGCTTCGGAGGGGCGCACAAGATTCAAGCCGCCCTCTTGAACTCCAGGGGCAGGAGTCCTTCCTTCTTGGCGTCGAGCAGCACGATTTCCACGATCGAGCCGTCCTCGGCATAGCTGACGTTCGTGTTCCAGCCCTGGGAAATCTCGCGCACGATGGGTTTGTCCGATACGCGGATTTGCAGGATGTCGTCGTCTTCGAAATGAACCGACTTCATACGGGTCACTTCGGACGCAGCGAATTTCGAACCGCCCCGCCTTTCCAACTCTGGGTCGGGAGCTTCAATCCGGCCTGCGCCAGCTGGTGACGGGCGTGCCTGACAGCGGCAGTCAATGCCAGGGACACCTTTTCTTCGGCCGATTGGCGCGGGCTGGAGGCTGTCGGCTTCAGAGTGCTATCAGCTTGAGCTTTTGCCATGCTTCTCTTTCATTGACTCGGGTGGAACGGGCTGTACCCCTGGCGAGGGGCTTCAAGGCACCACCTGCATTATCAAGAACCACCCATTGGTCGGCAAGCGGGATATACAGTTCAAAAAGATTCTTGAGGCTGCG
>DIZF01000076.1:0-32243 GCA_002427815.1 Ramlibacter tataouinensis | reverse complement strand
GCGCTGGGGAGGGCCACATAGAAGATCTCCACGCGGTAACCCTGCGCCTTGCAGCGTGCGAGAAACGGCGCAAATGAGCGGCTGGACAACGTGGATTCGAAGGCGAAGCTGACTTTGGCCGCCAGCAGTTCCCGCAGCCGCTTGAGCATGATGCGGCCGGCCTCGAACGCAACGGTCTCCGGGGCATACGCCGACAGGCCCGTGGCAATCTGATCGGCATTGACAAACTCGAGAATGCCCAGTGCCTGCTTGAGCAGAAAGGGTGCCGCAGTCGATTTGCCTGCGCCGTTGGGCCCGGCTATTACGACCACGGTGGGCCGCTTGCGCCGAACGGTGCCGGACGGCTTCATTTGGCCCAACTATCCTTCATCCCCGCCACCCTGTTGAACACCGGCTTCCCCTGCGCATGCTCCACTCTGTCCGCCACAAAGTACCCATGCCTTTCGAACTGGAACCTGTCGTCGCCCTTCGCGCTCGCGAGTGACGGCTCGACATAACCCTGCACCACCTTCAGGCTGTCCGGGTTCAGTTCTTCCAGAAAATCCTTCTCCGTCGTGTCCGGCTGCGGCACCGCGAACAGGCGGTCGTACAGCCGCACTTCGGCTTTCAGCGCATCGGCCACGGCCACCCAGGTGATGACGCCCTTGACCTTGATGGCGCTGGCGCCGGGGCTGCCGCTCTTGGTGTCGGGGATCAGTACGGCCTGCACCTCGGTGACGTTGCCATTGACATCTTTCGTCGCACCGCTGCATATGATCACGTGGCCGTATTTCAGCCGCACCTTGTTGCCCGGGAACAATCGGTTGTAGCCCTTGGGCGGCACCTCTTCGTAATCGGTGCGCTCGATCCAGAGTTCGCGACCGAACTTGAACTTGCGCCTGGCCACATCCGGATGCTGCGGATACAGGGGCGCGGAGCAGTCGTCCAGTTTGCCTGCGCCCATCACGGCGTCCCAGTTGGTGATGACCAGCTTCAGTGGCTGGAGCACCGCCATGGCGCGGGGCGCCTTCGGGTCCAGGTCGTCGCGCAGCGCGCCTTCCAGCGTCGAGTAATCGATCCAGCTGTCGCTCTTGGTGACGCCGATGCGCTCGGCAAACAGTTGCAGGCTCTCGGGCGTGTAGCCGCGCCGGCGCAAACCGACGATGGTGGGCATGCGCGGGTCGTCCCAGCCGCTCACGTGCTTCTCGTCCACCAGCTGCTTGAGCTTGCGCTTGCTGGTGATCACATAGGTCAGGTTCAGCCGCGCGAATTCGTATTGGCGCGGGTGCGGCTGGTTTGTCAGGCCGCCTTCGCCCAGCCGGTCCAGCAGCCAGTCGTAGAACGGGCGCTGGTCCTCGAACTCCAGCGTGCAGATGCTGTGGGTGATGTTCTCCAGCGCGTCCTCGATCGGGTGCGCATAGGTGTACATCGGGTAGATGCACCATTTGTCGCCGGTGTTGTGGTGGGTGGCGCGGCGGATGCGGTACAGGGCCGGGTCGCGCAGGTTGATGTTGGGGCTGCCCATGTCGATCTTGGCGCGCAGCACGGCGGCGCCGTCGGCCAGCTTGCCGCCCTGCATGTCGCGAAAGCGCTGCAGGTTCTCGTCGATGCTGCGGCTGCGGAACGGGCTGTTGGTGCCGACCTTGCTGAAGTCGCCGCGGTTGTAGCGCATGTCCTCCGCGCTCTGTTCGTCCACATAGGCCAGGCCGGCTTCGATCAGGTACTCGGCCGCGCGGTACATGAAGTCGAAGTAGTCGCTGGCGTGGTACAGGTGGCTGGTGCCGTTGGCATCCCAGCTGAACCCCAGCCACTTCACCGCGTCGAGGATGCTGTTGACGTACTCCTGGTCTTCCTTCTCGGGGTTGGTGTCGTCGAAGCGCATGTGGCACACGCCGCCGTAATCGCGCGCCAGGCCGAAGTTCAGGCAGATGCTCTTGGCGTGGCCCACGTGCAGGTAACCGTTGGGCTCGGGCGGAAAACGCGTGCGGATCCTGGCGGGGTCGCGCTGGCCGGCTTCATGGTGCGCTGCATCACCCGGGCTGCCGCCCCAATGGCGTTGCGCATAGGTGCCTTGGTCCAGGTCGCGCTCGATCACCTGGCGTAAAAAGTTGCTGGGCTTGGGCGTTTCTTTGTCGGCTGGCACGTTCATATGTAAACCATTCTAGGGGGAATGGTCATTTCGCACGGTCTACGCATGAGTTACCTCTGGCAACGTCTTTGACTGTGCACGGTGTATTCGTACGGCCTGCTCCTGCGTTTAATAAGGGCACAGGGGGCGCAGTAGGCCCTCGCCAACAGGAGAAATCCATGAAGTGCAGCAGATCCGTTTACGCCAAGGCGGCAGCCATTGCGCTGGCGCTCGCCGCGGCCGGTACCGCCACGGTGGCGCAAGCCCGCAGCGACGTTTTCTTTTCACTGGGCGCCAACCTGGCGCCCGGCGTGGCCATCGGTGTGTCCAATGTACCGCCGGTGTACTACCCGCCCGTCTATGTCCAGCCGCAGCCCGTGTACATGCAGCCGCAGCCGGTCTACTACGGTTATGCCTCGCAGCAGATGTATGTGCAACCGGCACCGATCTATTACGCGCCGGCAAGGGTCTACTACGGCCCGGGTCATCGCGGCCACCACAACAGACACTGGCGGGATGGCAATTGGAGGTAACCGGGTAGCCGGGACCCCAAGACACAAAACAAGGTTCTCCAAGGTGAGCCCCCACGCAGCAAGCGTCGGGGGCTCTTTTTTTTGCCCGGGCCGCACATTGCAACGGCACAAAAAAAAGGCCCCCAGCTTTGGGGCCTGGGGGCAACTTGCCAGTCGCGGGACGGAGGGCCGGACCAGCTCACCCCGGAAGAGGAGGGGACTCAGAGGAGTCGGGGTGATTGACCATAAGTAGACCTCCAAGCGCCTGCATCTTCTGTAGGACAGGGCCCACACGCCATGACAGACATCGCCTCAACCGTTTCCGTCGAGCCCCAACGGACCTGGATTGAGACTTTTCCATCAAACGGCGGCTGTCAAAGTGCCTTGAACAGATGGGCGTAGAGCCGGCTCACCGGCAGCTTTTCCGGCCGCCCGCGCAGCGCCAGGTGCAGCTTGCCGGCCTCGTCGCGGGTGACGCTGTCGATGGCATCGGCGCGCACCACGGCCCCGCGATGCACCTGCCAGAACTGCTGGGCGTCGAGCTGCGGCAGCAGCTCCCGCAGCGGCGTGCGGATCAGGTATTCGTGGCCTTCGGTCAGCACGCGGACGTATTTGTCGGCGGCCTCGAAGTACACGACGTCCGCCGCCGTCACCATGCGGATGCTGTTGCCCACGCTCACCTGGATCAGTTGGAGCGGAGCGTCCCGGCTCCGGCCTTTCCCGGGACCTTGGGCGGGGCCTGGCGCCGAAGCCAGCCAGCTGGCGTGCTCTTACGGCGGCGCCGCCGGGCCAGGCTGCGATATCGGCGTCGCGGCAACGGCCACATACTTCGCCTGTGGCGCGGCAGCCGGAGCGGCTGCCTGCGGGCGCAGTTCCCTCCTGCGCCAGGTGGCGGGCGGCACGCCGAATTCGCGCCGGAACGCCCGGCTGAACGCCGTGTCGGTCGGGTAGCCCACTTCCTCGCCGACGCGGCACAGGCTCATGGAGCTGTTGCGCAGCAGGTTTGCGGCCAGCGCCATGCGCCAGCGCGTGAGGTAACCCATGGGCGACTGGGCGACGAAGTGGCTGAAGCGCTCCGACAGCACCGACCGCGAAGTACCGCACTCGCGTGCCAGTTCTTCCAGCGTCCAGTCGTGTGCCGGCCGCTCGTGCATCAGGGCCAGGGCCCGGGCGACGGGTCGATCGCGCAGGCCGGCCAGCCAGCCGGTCTGCTCGTTGGGCAATTGCGCGATGTAGCGGCGCAGCGTCTCGACGAAAAGAACCTCGGACAATTTCGCCAGCATGCCTTCGCCCCCGGGGCGGGGCGATGCCGCCTCGTCGACCGCGTACTGGATCGACTGCTCCAGCCAGTCGGTCTTTCCGTCGGTGCGCAGGTTGACGATGAGAACCTGAGGCAAGGCGGCAAGGATAGACCGGCACAGCCTCGGGTCGCACACCAGGTAGCCGCACACGAATCGCGTCGCCGCACCGCCGCCGCCATAGCGCAGCATCCGCGGCCGGCGCCTCAGGATGGCCTGCAGGTCGGTGGCGCCGCCCGGCGTCACGCCGGGGGCCGAGGTCATGAGATGGGCGTCGCCGTGCGGAAAGACGATCACGTTGCCGGCGTGCAGCATGACCTCGGGCGAGCCCTCGATCTGCAGGTGGCATTCGCCTTCGGTCAGCAGGTGGAAAACCACCAGCCGCTCCGCGCCGGGGTGCAGGATGTCCATCACGCTGGCGGCGGCCGGCGAAGAAAAGCACCAGGGCGCGGTGAACCTGGCGTTGAAGAAGATCGCGCTGCTCAGGCGGACGACGCGCAGCACTTCCGACAGCGCGTCCATGTCTAGGCGGCCGCGAGCGGCGGATTGACGGTGACCCGCACTTGCAGCGCCCGACGCAGGGCGTCGGTCACGGGCGAATGCGCGTCGGCCCAGGCCGCCAGGTCGGCCAGCACCTGGGGCGCTACCCCTGCGGCCTCCAGTCGGATCTGCAGGTCCACGTCCAGCGGCCCGGGCGGCACCGCATCGCCGAGGCCGAGGAGGCCGCGCGCGTCGGAGCGGCTGTGCGCCGACACTTCGAGCCGGTCGAGACGGATGCCGAGTCGCTCGGCCCGCATCGCGATCACCGTCGCGGTGCAGGAGGCCAGCCCGGCGCGCAGCAGCCAGCCCGGTGCCGCCTCGTCGCCGCCGCCGCCCATCACAGCGGGCAGATCGGTGTGCACTACGTGTCCGTGCGGATCGCGCACCTCGATCGCCAACCCGGCGGTCAGCACTGCATGCGCGGGCGTGTCCGGCTGCAACGCCAGCCCCGGCTTCTTCGTGAACGTGTCCTCGACTCGCTGTACAGCTGCGCTTATGGATGAGACTGCCATCGATCGGCTCCGGCATGAGGTCGCCCATTGTGCCGACGAACGTGTGAGCTTGCAGGCCGCGCCCCGCGCATCGCTCGATCCGGACGTTGGGGCAAGACTGGCAGACGGCCGGGCAAGGGGCGGCCGGCCGGCGCGCATCGACGGAAGACCGGTCAAGTTTGCCGGTGGGCCGGACAGGAAATGCGGCGCGCGCCTGCGCACACTGCAACGGCCCGATGAAGGCAATCCGTTCAACATCCCTTCCAGGAGACACAGATGTCCAATGCAGTCGCCACTGAAACCCTCGCCCGCCCCGACCTCGCCGCCGTCAAGCAGAAGCAGCAGGCCGCCTGGTCGTCCGGCAACTACGCCGTGGTCGGCATCACGCTGCAGATCGTCGGGGAAACCCTGTGCGAGGCCGCGGATGTGTTGTCGGGCGAGCGCGTGCTCGACGTCGCTGCCGGCAACGGTAACGCGACCCTGGCCGCGGCCCGCCGCTACGCCCGCGTGACGTCCACCGACTACGTCCCGCAATTGCTGGACCGGGGTCGCGCCCGCGCCGACGCCGACGGATTGGCAGTCGAGTTCCAGGTTGCCGATGCCGAAGAGCTGCCATTTGCCGACGGCAGCTTCGATGTGGTGCTGTCGACGTTCGGCGTTATGTTCACACCCAACCAGGAAAAGGCGGCGGCCGAACTGCTGCGCACCTGCCGCAGCGGCGGCCGGATCGCGATGGCGAACTGGACGCCGGAGGGATTCATCGGCCAGCTGTTCAAGACCATCGGCAAGCATGTGCCGCCCCCGGCGGGCGTGAAGTCGCCGGCATTGTGGGGCACTGAGGCGCGTCTGCGCGAGTTGTTCGGCGCGGGCGCAAGCGAGATCCAGTGCAGCAAGCGGCTGTTCAATTTCCGCTACCGGTCGGCCGATCACTGGCTGGAAGTGTTCCGCACCTGGTACGGGCCGGTGTACAAGGCCTTCGCGGCCCTGGGCGACAACGGTCCGGCGCTGGAAAAGGACCTGCGCGAGCTGCTCGCACGCGTCAACCGCGCCGATGACGCGGCGCTGGTTGTTCCCGGAGAGTACCTCGAGGTCGTGATCCGACGCGCCTGAACCGAATGCACCCGTCACTTGTGTCCGTCCGCGAGCGGCAAGCGCCGTTGCGGCACGACTACCGCCAGGACGCCGGGCGCGCCTGGGTGGTGGACCGCGCCCGCGTCGACGCCGTCGATCTGCACGACCCGTTCCACGGCAGCGTGCGCTTCGGCGGCCGGTCGGCGGCGCAGGTGGATTTCGGCGTGCACGGCGCTTTGGGCGGCCCGCACGACGGGCCGGTGCCGGGGGATCTTCTGTGCGCGGCGCTGGCGAGCTGCCAGGAGTCCAGCCTGCGCATGGTGGCCAATGTCTTCGGCGTGCAGCTCACGGCCTTGCGGATCGACGTGCTCGCGGGGGTGGACGTCCGGGGCACGCTCGGAATGAACCCGCAGGTGCCGGTGGGTTTCCAGTGGCTGCAGGTGGACGTGTTCTTGCGGGCCGCGCCCGGCACCCCGCCTCAGCGGCTGGGGCAGGTGCTCAAGGCGGCGGAGCGCGCATGCGTGGTCCTGCAAACGCTGCGCGCAGGTCTGCCCGTCGGCGTCACCTTCGATGCGGGCTTGGCGACCGGATAGCGCCTTGAGCGGGCCGGGGGACCCGCGTTGCCAAGGGCCCAGCCATAATTGCGCTCTTTGCACGGAGCGCGCGTGGATCTTGTATTGCTGGCCAAGGCGGCCTTGATGGGAGTGGTCGAGGGCCTGACCGAGTTTCTTCCGGTCTCGAGCACCGGCCACCTCATCCTCACAGGTTCCTTGCTGGGATTCGACGACGACAAGGCCAAGGTGTTCGACATCGCGATCCAGACCGGCGCCATCCTGGCGGTGATCCTCTTCTACTGGCACAAGATCCGCGACACGCTGGTCGCGCTGCCCAGCCAGCGGCAGGCGCAGCGGTTCGCCCTGAATGTTTTCGTGGGCTTCCTGCCGGCCGCCGTGATCGGGCTGCTGGCCTACAAGACCATCAAGCTCTATCTGTTCAACCCCGGCGTGGTGGCCGGTGCTTTCATTGTTGGCGCCTTCATCATCCTGTGGGTGGAGAAGCGGCAGACGACGGCGGCGCCGCGCGTCCAGTCGGTGGACGACATGAGCCTGCTGGATGCCGTGAAGGTGGGCTTCGTGCAATGCCTGGGCATGATCCCCGGCACCAGCCGCAGCGGCGCCACCATCATCGGCGGCATGCTGCTGGGCCTGTCGCGCAAGGCGGCCACCGAGTTCTCGTTCTTCCTGGCGATCCCGACGCTGGTCGGCGCCGGCGTGTACAGCCTGTACAAGGAGCGCGCGCTGCTGTCGATGGCCGACCTGCCGCTGTTCCTGGTGGGCCTGGTGCTCTCGTTCATCAGCGCCTGGCTGTGCGTGCGCTGGCTGCTGCGCTACATCTCCACCCACAGCTTCGCGCCGTTCGCCTGGTACCGCATCGCCTTCGGCATCGTGGTGCTGCTCACGGCCTGGAGCGGCCTGGTGACCTGGGCGGGCTGAAAATCCGCGTACCGGGAATCCGCCCGTTGGGCCGCTACCGGTCTTTCAGCGCGAACTTGAGATCATCCTGGACGATGTGCGTGGCGATGACGTCGTAGGCGATGAATCCCACCAGCTCGCTCACCGCCAACGGGCCCTTGCGATAGCGCTCCTGCAGTTCGCCAGCGCGCTCCAGAAGGGAACGGTGGATGTCGCGATGCTCCGCGAGCGAGGGGTACTGCGTCCTGACCAGCACGTCCTCTTCCGTCGAGAAATGATCCTTGATGTGTTCGACGAGTTCGTGCAGCAGATACTCGATTTCGATCTTTGGCTTCCGCTCCAGCACCGAGTTGATCAACGTATTGCTGATATTGAAAAGCTCACGGTGCTGCATGTCGATGACCGGATGGCCGCAGTCGAACGAACTGCGCCAGCGCATCGTCATGAGGCCGGGCCCCGAGTCCGCCAGATCGGGTGGAGGCAGCTTGACCGTCGTGCTATGCCGGCTTTCCTCGGCTTGGCGGCGGCGCCGGTTACGCCGCAGCCACTCGAAAACGCCGGCCGCGATCAACAACAAAGCGATGGGGTATGCGATTAGATCGAATTCCATGTAAGGAAATGTAATCGATTGGATGCGCCCCTGCTTGACGCCGATCAAGTGGCCCGGCACCCGGCAGATCAGGCGCTGCAGGGCCCGCACGTGGTCCTCGAGGCTGCCCAGCCAGTCGTCCAGCACGGTGGTCGGGCCGGTGTTGACGCCGCCTAGCGGCGACAGCGGCGGAGCGGCGAAGCGCAAGGTGTTTCCCGAGACCCCGCTGTACGGCGTGATGGGCGGGCTGCACCTGTCCGGCACCAACGAAAGGATCATTCCTGACACCATCGCCGACCTCAAGCGCTTCGAGCTGAAATTGCTGGCGCCAGGACACTGCACCGGCTGGCGGGCGCTGGGCGCCATGGCCAGCGAGTTCGGCGACGAGCTGGTGCCGTCGGCCGTGGGCAAGCACTGCGCGATCTGACTCAGTGGTCGAAGTCGAAGCCGCGCAGGGCGGCTTCGATCGCGGCGGCGGTGGCCAAGGGCTTTTCCATCGGGAACAGATGGCTGCCGTCCAGCATCATCATCCGGCCCTTGGTCACTTCCAGCGTCATGGACATGCCCACCTGCTTCATTTCCTCCGAACCGCGCGCGCCGATGAAGCCCACCTCGCATTTCAGCGGGTGGCGCCTGAGCACCTTGTCCAGGTTGTCGGGCAGGGTGTTGTAGATGGCGGTCTCGACGTCGCGGTCGAAGCTCAGCACCCGCTCGCCGTCCTCGTCGTGGGTGCAATGGGTGATGTAGTCATGCAGCACCTGCGCGTCCCAATGGGCGAACGCCTTCTTGTGACGGAAGTACTCCAGCGCGGCTTCGCTGTCGGGCCAGCGATTCTTGCGCCGGCGGCTGACGCGCCCCGGCGACACCGACCCCACCAGTTGGGTGCGTTTCATGGCGCCCAGCGCCGTCGCCTTCCAGCCGCCCAGCAGCGGCGAATCGAGCAGCAGCACACCGCGGGCCAGACGCGGATGATGCGCCGCGCACAGCAGGCTGAGGAAGCCGCCGAGCGAATGGCCGACCAGGAAGGCCGGCGAGCCGTGCTTCACGACCTCGCGTTCGGCGAAATCGTGCAGCTGCTGCACCAGGTGCCGCCAGTTGTCGGTGACCGGGTACCGCGGGTCGTGGCCGAACTTGTCGACAGCCCGCACGACGTAGCCGCGCGACCGCAGGTTCTTGAACAGCACGGCGTAGGTGGCCGCCGGGAAGCTGTTGGCGTGCGAGAAGATGATCAGCGACATCGGGTGCTAGATCAGCCTTTCGTCCGGCCGGGTGATCTTCTTGAGGGGCTTGCTGCGGCCGGTCGCGACCTTCAGCGGCACTTCGGTGTGCGCGTCGTCCCACACCGGGTCTTCCAGGCTGTCGAACACTTCGCGCAGCTTCTGGCCCCAGCTGCTGTGCAGCATGCGGTAGTAGGGGTTCTGCATGTCGATGCAGACGATCTTGTCGGTCTGGAAGCGATTGGCTTCGTACACCACCAGGTCCAGCGGCGGGCCCACCGACAGGTTCGATTTCATGGTCGAGTCCATCGACACCAGCGCGCATTTGGCCGCTTCGTCCAGCGGCGTGTCGGGCGTGAGCACGCGATCCAGCACCGGCTTGCCGTACTTGTATTCGCCGATCTGGAAGTAGGGCGTCTCGGGCGTGGCCTCGATGAAGTTGCCGGCCGAATACACCTGGAACAGCCGCATGCCCTCGCCGCGGATCTGGCCGCCCAGCACCAGCGAAACGTTGAACTCGACGCCGGCGTTCTTCAGCGCCTCGGCGTCGCGCTCGTACACGTGCCGCACCGCGTTGCCCAGCACGCGGGCCGCGTCGAACATGCTCCTGGCGTTCCAGATCGTGATGGCTTCGTTCTCGACGCGCTCCTGCAGTTGCTCGATCTGCAGCATTTCCCGCACCGACTGGGCGATGCTGAGGTTGCCGGCGGACAGCAGCACCATGAAACGGTCGCCGGCGCGCTCGTACACGATCATCTTGCGGAAGGTGCTGATGTTGTCCACCCCCGCGTTGGTGCGCGAATCGGACAGGAACACCAGTCCCGCATTGAGTTTGATGCCGACGCAATAGGTCATGGTGCCTCCTTCTGGCCGTCAGGGTTCAGGGCTGGGCCAGTTTCTTGAGTTGGTACACCGCGTCGAGGGCCTCGCGCGGGCTGAGCGCATCCGGGTTCAGTGCCGCCACCGCGGCTTCCACCGCGCTGGGTGCGGGTGCTTCGGCCGCGGGCGGTGCTGCGAACAAGTCTACCTGCTCGCGGCTCAGCGTCTGCTGGGTTTCCAGCGCCGCCAGGGCCTGCCGCGCGTGGTTGACCACCGCGGCGGGCATGCCAGCCAGCCGGGCCACCTGGATGCCGTAACTGCGGCTGGCCGGCCCGGGCTGGATTTCGTGCAGGAACACGATGTTGGCGCCCGATTCCACGGCGCTCACGTGCACGTTCACGGCGCAGTGGTGCCTGGCCGGAAACTCCGTGAGTTCGAAGTAGTGGGTGGCGAACAGCGTGAACGCCTGGGTCTTGTCGTGCAGGTGTGCCGCGATGCCCGACGCCAGCGCCAGCCCGTCGAAGGTCGAGGTGCCCCGGCCGATCTCGTCCATCAGCACCAGGCTTTGCGGCGTGGCGGCATGCAGGATCTGCGCCGCTTCGGTCATCTCCAGCATGAAGGTCGACTGGGCGTTGGCCAGGTCGTCGGCGGCGCCGATGCGGGTGTGGATCGCGTCCATAGCCCCGAGCCGGCAGGCCTGCGCCGGCACGTAGGAACCCATGGCCGCCAGCAGGCAGACCAGCGCCACCTGGCGCATGTAGGTCGACTTGCCGCCCATGTTGGGGCCGGTGATGATCTGCATGCGCTGCTTCGGTCCCAGCCGGGTGTCGTTGGCGATGAAACTGCCACCCGAGCTCTCCGCCAGCCGGCTTTCCACCACCGGGTGCCGCCCCTGCGTGATCTCGATGCCGGGCTCCTTCATGAACTGCGGCCGGCACCAGGCCAGCGTGAGCGAGCGCTCGGCCAATGCGCACAGCGCATCGAGCGCAGCCAGCGCGCGCCCCAAGCGCGTGAGCGCGGGGACGAACGCCTGCAACTGGTCCAGCAACTGTTCGTAGAGCCATTTCTCGCGCGCCAGCGCCCGGTCCTGCGCCGACAGCGCCTTGTCTTCGAAGGCCTTGAGCTCCGGCGTGATGAAGCGCTCGGCGTTCTTCAGCGTCTGGCGCCGGCGGTAGTCGGCCGGCACCTTGTCCAGCTGGCCCTGCGTGACCTCGATGTAGAAGCCGTGCACCTTGTTGAACTGCACCCGCAGGTTGGCGATTCCGGAGCGCGCCTTCTCACGGGTCTCCAGGTCCAGCAGGAAACTGTCGCAGTGATCCTGGATGCCGCGCAGCTCGTCGAGGTCGGCGTCCAGGCCGGCAGCGATCACGCCGCCGTCGCGCACCAGCGCCGCGGGTTCCTCCTGGATGGCCCGCGCCAGTGCTTCGGCGCACCCCGCCGGGGGCGACAGGCTGGCGGTGATCTCGGCCAATAGCGAGCCGGGCCCGCTCAGTTGCTGCGACAGCTGCGCGGCCTTCTCCAGTGAATGCCGCAAGCCCACCAGCTCGCGCGGCCGCACCTGGCGCAATGCAATGCGCGCGGTGATGCGCTCGACATCGCTGCAGCCTTTGAGCTCGCCGCGCAGCGCCTGCCACAAACCCTCGCGCAGGAAAGCGATCGCTTCCAGGCGCTGCTGGGCCTGGGTGCGCTCGCGCCGCGGCTCCAGCAGCCAGCCCTTGAGCATGCGGCTGCCCATGCCGGTCATGCAGGTGTCCAGCAGCGAAAACAGCGTGGGTGCGTCCTCGCCGCGCAGCGTCTGCACCAGTTCCAGGTTGCGCCGCGTGGTCACGGGCAGGTCGATCAGGACATCGTCGCGCTGCACTTCCAGGCTTTGCACATGCGACAGCGTGCGGCCCTGGGTGTGCTCGGCATAGCTCAGCAAGGCCGCCGCGGCGGCCCGGGCGTGCACCAGCTCTTCCGCGCCCCAGGCGGCCAGGGTGGCGCTATTGAGCTGTTCCAGGAGTTTGCGCAGGCCCAGCCCGGCATCGAACTGCCACTCGGGGCGCTGGGTGAGCGAGAGCTGCGCCGACCCGCGCAGGGCCTTGAGGCGCTGCTCGAACACCGGCGTGACATCGGCGCTGAACAGCAATTCGCTGGGGCCGATGCGGGCGATCCAGGCTTCCAGTTCGTCGCCCGCGCATTCGGCCAGGTGCAAGGCGCCCTGCGTCAGGCTGAGCCAGGCCAGCCCCAGGCGATGCCTGGAACCCTGATGCACCGCCAATAGGATCGCCTCGGCCTTGTCGTTGAGCAGTTCGGTGTCGGTGAGCGTGCCGGGCGTGACCACGCGCATGACCTTGCGCTCCACCGGGCCCTTGGCAGTGGCGACGTCGCCGATCTGCTCGCAGATCGCCACCGATTCGCCCTGCTTGATCAAGCGGGCCAGGTAGCTCTCGACGGAATGAAAGGGCACGCCGGCCATCACCACCGGCGCGCCGGCGGAGTTGCCGCGCCGCGTGAGGGTGATGTCCAGCAGCCGCGAAGCCTTTTCCGCGTCGCTGTAGAACAGCTCGTAGAAGTCGCCCATGCGGTAGAACACCAGCGTGTCGGGGTGGTCCGCCTTGATCGCCAGGTACTGGGCCATCATTGGGGTGTGTTTGCCGGCTTCGTCCGGCAATCCGCCAGATATTGCTTTTTCACTAGACATCGACAACCAAGCTGCTTCGCGCTTCCTTCATTGATTACCCAGGTTCCCTGGTTGCTTCCGCTTTTGAGGGGGCTGTGGGAGACTGTGTCGATTGTGACCGCAGACTCGTCGCTGCAGCCAATCCGGCGCTCATGCCACCGCGCCGCTGGAACTTGGAAAACTCGTGGCGGATTGTCATGACCCCCGACGTAAAATGGCCCACTTGCAGCCCGAAACGCACAGTGCCCCCACGATGCCACCGGGTTGCTGCAGGTTCGCAAGAACTCCCAACGAAGGACGAAGCATGACCGAGCAGAGTTTGCCGACCCGTTCGGCCTACCCGGCTACCAGTGAGTGCGATGTCCTTGTGATTGGCGGCGGCCCGGCCGGATCCACTGCAGGGGCGCTGCTGGCGCAGCAGGGTCACAAGGTGGCGATCCTTGAAAAGGAGCGGCATCCCCGTTTTCACATTGGCGAGTCGCTGCTGCCGGCCAATCTGGCGCTGTTTGAAAAGCTCGGGGTGGCTGAGGCCGTCAAGGCCATCGGCATCGAGAAATGGGGCGCCGAATTTGTCTCGCCCTGGCACGCCAACAAGAGCCAGACCTTCGAATTCGGTGATGCCTGGAACAAATCCATGCCGTTCTCCTACCAGGTGCGCAGATCCGAGTTCGACGAAATCCTGATCCGCAACGCCGCCCGGCTGGGCGCGGAGGTCATCGAGGGCTGCAAGGTCCGCGACGTGGCTTTTGCGTCCGGCCCCGGCAGCGCCACCGTTCATGCACGGCACGAGGATGGCCGCATGCAGCGATGGCGCGCGCGCTTCGTGGTGGACGCTTCGGGCCGCGACACTTTGCTGGGCAAGCAGTTCGACATCAAGCGGCGCAACCCCAAGCACAACAGTTCCGCGTTGTATGCCCACTTTACCGGGGCCACCCGGCATCCGGGGCGGGACGAAGGCAATATCGCCATTTTCTGGTTCGACCACGGCTGGTTCTGGCTGATTCCGCTGGCCGACGGCGCCACCAGCATTGGCGCCGTGGTCTGGCCCCATTACCTCAAGAGCCGGACCAAACCGGTCAAGGAGTTTTTCTTCGACACCATCGCCATGTGCCCGGCGCTGGCTGAGAGGCTGGCTCATGCAACGCTCTCGACTGATGTGGAGGCGACCGGCAATTTTTCGTACGCTTGTGAGCGCACGCACGGCCCGAACTACCTGCTGATCGGGGACGCCTTCACTTTCATCGACCCGGTGTTTTCGTCGGGCGTCATGCTGGCCATGCAGGGCGGCTTTGTCGGTGCGCAAACGGTGGACACCTGCCTGCGCGATCCGGCCCGGGCTGCGTCGGCGCTGGCGCATTTCGACCGGCAGGTGCGACGCGGGCCCAAAGAGTTCTCGTGGTTCATCTATCGCGTGACGAACCCGACGATGCGCGACATGTTCATGGGGCCGAGCAATGTGTTGCGCGTGAAGGAGGCGTTGCTCTCGATGCTGGCCGGCGATATTTTCGGCAAGACGCCGATCTGGCCATCGCTGCTCGCCCTGAAGGCCATTTTCTACATCGGATCGGCTTTGAATTGGAGACGCTCGTTGAATGCCATGCGCCTGCGCAAAGCCAATATTCGCGAGGTCGAGGGCGTCGCATCTTGATAGACCGTACGGGCACGGATTTCGTGGAGAGCAAGACGCAGGGCGTGTCGAGAGAACGCGCCACGCCGAATGTCAGGCGCGCGGCGCTGCACGAGACGCTCCGGCTGTACCTGGGCTACCTGCTGCTGGCCGTGATTTGCCTGGCCATCTCGATGCTGGCTCTTCCGATGCGCATCATGCTGCCGCGGGAGCTGCGCAAACGGCTCGGCCGCAAGCTCATCGCGGCCTCGACCCGGACTTACCTGCGACTGCTGGTCCTGATGGGGGCCTGCCGCTTCGACCTGGCGGACCTCGATGCCTTGCGGGACGCCCCGCCCATGGTCATCGCGCCGAACCATCCCTGCCTGCTCGACGCCGTGATGATCCTGTCGGCGCTGCCCGGCGCGACCTGCATCATGAAGGCGGACATCGTCAACAGCCTCTTTTTCGGTGCGGCGGCACGGGTTGCGGGTTACATCCGCAACACGCCGCTGCGCACGATGGTGCAATCGGCCATCAAGGACTTGCGCCAGGGCAGCCATGTGCTGCTGTTTCCGGAGGGTACGCGCACCACCCGCTTTCCCGTGGGGTCGCTGCAGGGAACGACCGGCCTGGTCGCCAAGCACGCCGGCGTGCCGGTGCAGACGGTGTTCATAGAAACCGACTCGGGTTTCCTGGGCAAGGGCTGGTCTTTGCTGTGGACACCGCGCATGCCGATCACGTACCGGATCCGGCTGGGCAAGCGCTTCGACCCGCCCAGCCACACGGCGCAATTCGTCGGCGAACTCGAGCAATACTTTCAGTTGGAGCTGGCGCATGCGCAGCTGCCCGATTTTCCCGTTTCGCGGCCGGTGGCCTGATACCCGTTTTCACGCGAGCGCAATGAACCGCATTTCGTCCAACGCCTCCACCACGCACCTGGTCCTGATTCCCAGCTACAACCCCGGTCCCAAGGTGCGCGAGACGGTGCTTGCGGCGCGGGCGCAATGGACGCCGGTCTGGGTCATCGTGGATGGCAGCACCGATGGCAGCGGCGAGGAGCTGCAGGCGATGGCGGCGCGCGATGATGGCTTGCGCGTGGTCGTGTTGCCGCACAACGTCGGCAAGGGTGCGGCGGTGCTGCACGGGCTGGACATGGCCGCGGCGCAAGGCTTCACGCATGTGCTGACCATGGATTCGGACGGCCAGCACCCGGCCCACCTGATCCCCTCCTTCATGGCCGCGTCCGCCGCCCAGCCCGCCGCCATGGTGCTGGGGGTGCCTGTGTTCGCAGCCGACGCCCCGCGCTTGCGTGTGAACGGGCGCAAGGTGTCGAACGGCTGGGCCGATCTGGAAACCCTTTGGGCAGGCATTGGCGATTCGCTGTTTGGGTTTCGCGTCTACCCGATCGAGCCGTTGCGCCGGATCATGCATGGCCAGCGCTGGATGCGCCGTTTCGACTTCGATCCCGAGGCCGTGGTGCGCATGTGCTGGAGCGGCGTGAAGCCGGTCAACCTGCCTGCGACCGTCAAATACTTCCGCCCTGAAGAAGGCGGGGTGTCGCATTTCAATTACCTGCGCGACAACCTCCTGCTGACGTGGATGCACTCCCGGCTGTTCTTCGGTTTTCTGTTGCGCTTGCCCGTTTTGCTGATGAGGCGTGTGCTGGCGCGGTCCTGAATCCGGCGGCCCAGGCAGCCGCCTCGCAACGCTCAGCCCCCCGGTGACGCCTTGACCGCGTGGTATTCCGAAAAGATGCCGAGTTCCAGATGCCGCTCTACGTGCGTGAGCCCTGCCGCACTGAGGGTGGCCACGACTTGTTCGGGGCGGACGCAGGCTTCTATGGTGTCCCAGTAATAACGCCACATCGTGGTGGTTTTTTTCTGGCTGGAAACGAGACGCGTCAAGAGCGGGATCACCCCGCGCATATAAGTCTTGAGCAGCCACCGGCCCAGAGGGGTTTGTGCCTGGGTAATTTCCAGGATGCACAGGCGCCCGCCGGGCTTCAACACCCGCTCGAACTCCGCGAACGCCACGCTCAGATCGCTGATGTGGCGAAGGGCGTAGCCCATGCTCAGAAAATCGAAATGATTGTCGGGGAAAGGCAGGGATTCGGCCCGGCCCTCCACCATCACCATGGCCTTGGGCAGCTTGCTGGCAGCCATCATGCCCGGGCTGGGATCGACTCCGGTGACCAGGGTGGGGTCGCCGGTCAGGGCGCAGGCTTGCGCGGCAACGAGGCCGGTTCCCACGCCCACATCCAGCACCTTCATGCCGCGCTTCAAGCCGGCGCGAACCAGCGCGTCGCGCCGGTAGCGCGACCCGGTTCCCCATGCCAGCATAGCCTCGATCCGGTCGTAGTCCGGCGCGGTGTCGTCGAAGATCTTGCGCAGATAGGCCTGTCGATCCTGCTCGGTCTGGTAGTAATCGGTGAGCGGGCGATGCGGTGCGTGCACCACGGAAGCAGGTTCCGGCGTATTCATGTTGACATCTTCCTTTAAGCCATCCCGCCGTTGATGGAAATGATCTGCCCGCTGATATAGGCTGCGCGTTCCGAAGCCAGGAAGCCGACCAGGTCGGCCACTTCCTCGGCCTTGCCGGGGCGTTTCATCGGCACCATGCGCGCGATGTCGTCGGCGCTGAAGCCGCCTTCGCTCATGCCCGTGGCTATGATGCCGGGCGCCACGGCATTGACGGTGATGCCGCGGCTGGCCACTTCGAGGGCCAGGGACTTGGTGGCCGCGTGCAATGCGCCCTTGGCCGCCGAATAATTCACCTGGCCCCGGTTGCCCATCACGGCGGCGACCGAGGTGATGTTGATGATGCGCCCCCAGCGGGTCCGGATCATCGGCAACGTCAGCGGCTGGGTGACGTTGAAAAAGCCGTTGAGCGACACGTCCAGCACCCGCTGCCATTGGCCCAGCTGCATGCCGGGAAATACGGCGTCTTCGTGAATGCCGGCGTTGTTGACCAGCACCTGGATAGCACCCTGGTCCAGCAAGGCCTGCAGCGCATCTGCCGTGGCGGACGCATCGGTCACATCGAATGCGACTGCCTGCGCCTGACCGCCTTCGGCCACGATGCGCTGCGCCAGGGCTTGTGCGGTGGCCAGGTTGCTGTTGGCATGGATGATGACGTGCAGGCCGTCGGCTGCCAGGCGCCGGCTGATGGCGCAGCCGATGCCGCCGCTGCCGCCGGTGACAAGTGCACGTTTGAGAGGGGTGGTCATGGGGATGTCCTTCCTGGGCCGGCTTGCTCAGGCGATGTTGCGGCTCGTGTCCGGCCGGGGCGAGATGCCTGCGGCATCGAGCACGACAACCGCACGCCCACTGAGCAAGGTTTGCTCGCCGGTTTGCACCGTAAAGCTGTATAGCACGGTGTTGGCGTCACCGGTGATGCGCTCTGCGTTCACCGTCAGCGGGCCGCAAACCGTATCCAGCCGTTCGACGTAGAGGGTGACGCTGCGCAGGCCGGCCAGGTAACCGGCACGGGGCCGTGATCCACCGGCGTTGTCGCTGTCCAGGCTTTGGGCGACCAGCGCGCCGTGCACGGCCATCGCTTGCGCCGCGTATTCGACGCCGCAGGCCGCGCCCAGCCGGCCATGGGCGCGCAGCGGATGATCGGGCGAGAGATGGGTGCTGGTCTGGCAGGCAATGAGGTCGTTGTCCCAGGCCAGCACCGCGTCGAGCAGGCACATGCTGCCCTGATGGGGGATGCGGCGGGCGATCTCCTGGCGGTTCAGCGTTTGCGGGCTGTTCAGCACGGCGCGACCGCCACCGCCATTTGCATGGGGTCCAGATAGGCCAGCACAACGGGCGTTGCGTCTCTTTTCGCGATGGCCTGCAACAGCGGCAACGCGCGGGCCGCTGGAATGGTCTGGCGCAATGTCTCCAGCGCTGAATCGTCCATTGTGTCGGCCGCTGCCGCCGTCAGGAAGCGGGTGCCGTCAAGGCTGATCCGGGCCAGGCTGCGGGCGCTGCGCCGGGGAGTGAGGACCAGCGCCACACCCATCGCGTCGGGGATCGGACGTTTGCTGTACAACGGCTCCGGATACTCGGTGTCGTAGGCCACCAGCAGCACCGGGCTATCATCGACGACGCATTGGGTCATCGCTTCCAGCAGGCCGGCCGCGAACCCCGCATCGAATGCGCACAGCACCGACGAGCTGGCCATGGCGCCACTGGCGATGCTCCAGTAGCCGGAAGAGGCGTTGTGGACCGAGTTGTGAAAGCGGGTCGGCGAGATCAGCCGGTCGCCTGAGGCCAGTGCGGCGCAGATCTCGTGGCAATTGACAGCGTCGCCGCTGGACGAGGAAAAGACCGAGGGCAGGTCCTTGGCCTGCAGGCCCGAAGCCTCGACTGCTTCCTGCCCGACTGCCATGGAAATCCTGACCACGGCGCCCGCACGTCGCCGCTCGGCCGATGGCAGCGCCATGGGCAATGGCAGCACGCATCGTCCGGCTTCGTAGTGCAGGCTGCCGTCAAGGTACTGGCGGCCTTGCGCCCAGCCGGCGAGGCCAGGGCCCAACAGGCCGATACCTTCGACAAACACATTGAGGGGCATCGCGCCGCGGGTGGAAGGCTGCGTCATCTCGTTGTCTTCAACCGGCGCGGCCGAAAATCAGGCTGCAATTCGTGCCGCCAAAGCCGAACGAATTGCTGAGGACGCGACGGGCCGGCTGCTCGCGGTTTTCCAGCAGGTAATTCAGAGGCAGGAGCGGGTCGAGTTGTTGCGTGTTCAGCCCGCCCGGCAGCAGGTCGTTTTGCAATGCCAGTGCGCAAATCACGGCCTCCAGGGCGCCCGCGGCCCCCAACGTATGTCCGGTTGCGCCTTTGGTGGAACTGCACGGTGTGCTCGAACCGAACACTGCCGCGACGGCCTTGGTCTCGGCCACATCGTTGCTGGGCGTGGCGGTGCCGTGCAGGTTGATGTAGTCGATGTCGGCCGCTTCGAGCTGCGCCATTTCCAGCGCGTCCTGCATGGCGATGCGCGCGCCGAGCCCGTCCGGATGGGGCGAGGACATGTGATGCGCATCGCTCGATTCCCCCACGCCCAACAGCAGCACGGCGTTCCCGTCCAGGTGCTCCGGCACGCGTTCGACCAAGGCGAACGCTGCTGCTTCCCCGATGGAAATGCCGTCGCGCGCGATGTCGAAGGGGCGGCAGGCCTGGCTGGACATCAGGCCGAGCGAGTTGAAACCATACAAGGTTGTGAGGCACAGGGAGTCCACGCCACCCACCACGGCGGCGTCGATCAGTCCCGCTGCCATCATGCGACGCGCCGAGGCAAACACCTTGGCGCTCGACGAGCAGGCCGACGAGACCACCACGGCCGGACCGGTGAGGCCCAGACAATGCCGCGTGAAATCGGCCACGGAGAACGTGTTGTGGGTCGTGGCATAGACGAAATCAGCAGGCAGGGCGCCGTCGACCGGGTCGCGCCGGCGGTAAGCCAGCTCGGTCTGCAAAATGCCCGATGTGCTGGTGCCCAGGAAGAGCCCGATCCGTTGCGCTCCGTGCTTGCGGACCGCAGCCGCCACGGCGTCGGCGAAGCCGTCCTGCATCAGGCCCAGGAAGGCCAGGCGGTTGTTGCGGCAATCGAAGGCGCCCAGTTCCGGGGGAAGCTGAACGGCATCCACGCCGGGGACTTCACCGACGAAGGTCGGCAGGTCAACCGTGTCGAAGGCACACGGCACCAACCCGCCCCGGCGCTGGCGCAATGCGGCCAGGGTTTGCGCAAGGCCGCAGCCGATACCGCTGGTCGCGGTGAAATGAGAAATCCAGAGCGGAGTCAGGGGAAAACCAGCCTGTCTGTATGAAATGACATGACATGTTAGCAAGTGCGCAGGCCTTGGGACAGCGGCCCGACTTCAAAGGCCGGTGCGGCTGACCTTGAAGGAAGGCTGCATGTTCCTGCGATAACGCAACGACAGCCAGGCAGTCACTCCCCCGAGCACGAGGCCGGCTAGTGCATCGACCGCCACGTGCTGGCGTACGGCGACGGTGGAATAGACGATCGCGATACACCAAGTCCAGTTGGACATCAGTATCCACAGTGGCGCCCCGAAACGACGCATCAGGTGGTGAAACCAGACGCCCGAGAAAAAGGCGGTGGCGACGTGAAGGGAAGGGCAGGCATTGCCGGCGGCATCGATGTTCTTGAGAAAATGCATGTCGGGGTAACGGCTCCAGTCGATATCGGGAGCGGGCGCGGCTGTGGGCCAGAAGTAGAAGATGCTCAAGCCGACGACGCACATCAACATCATGGACAGGCCGTATTGGTAGAGTTCAGCCCGCGTCGAAAAGAACGCCGGCAGCAGGCTGACATAGAGCCAGAGTGACAGATAGACCGGCAGGGCCAGCGGCTCGAAGCCGATCAGGCGATCCAGCCAGATCGCCGGCATCACCGTCGGCGTGTAGGCGGGGTGCCTCAGCACATAGAAGTAGGCGACGAAGAACAGGCTGATGAAAGCCGTCGTGCCGATACCCTTCACATACGGGTGCATGCGGATGGTTGCTGCCACCTGACGGTGCCAGGGTGAGTCTTGAGCGCTCGCTATCATGAAAGTGCCTCGCGCAAGGTGACCGGACGCAGGCCGGCGGCAGCAGCTGATTCGAGTACGGCGGGCAGCACTTCCAGAATCACCGGGATGCCCCCGGCGGTGCGTGCGGCGTGGCCATCGTGCAGCAGCAGGATGGCGCCCGCTCGCAGGCCGCGCAGCAGGCTGCGTTTCACGCGCTCGGGATCGTTGATGCGGGTGTCGAAACCGCGCGCCGACCAACTGGTCAGGCGCAGCCCGAGCCGGGCCAGCACCGGGGCCAGAAACAGGTTGCGCAAACCGGCCGGGGCGCGAAAGAACAGCGGGTGTTGGCCGCAAATCCGGGCGAGCGTGTCCTGGGACGCCTGCAATTCACGCATCAGGCCGCGCGGGCCCAGCAGCGAAAAATCATGGAAATGCTGCTGGCTATGGTTCTCGACAGCGTGGCCGCGCCGCACGATCTCCCGGCACAGATCGGGGTGGCGTTCCGCCTGTATCCCGATGCAAAAAAAGGTGGCCCGGGTGGCATATCGATCCAGCAGGGCGAGGACCTGTGGGGTGACGACGGGGTCCGGACCGTCATCGATCGTCAGGGCAATTTCATTGCGGGCCGCCGAAGCGGCGGGCAGAAGTGTCCAGTTCGGGCCGAGCCAATGGCTGCGCGGCCACAGGCCCACGGCCACAACCAGGAGGTGATTGGCTATGGCCGTGGCCAGTGCCCACGGCCATAGCCTGGGGGCTGCGATGACAGCAATCAAGGCCAGCAGATGCAGCGCGATGGATGCGCGCACCAGGGGGGGCGAGTGCCAGGCCGGATCAGGCATGGGAGCGCCTGGCAAGAATCGCCGAATAGATCAACGCCAGGACGACGCCCGGCGCCACGGTGACCCCCATGGCTTGCAGCAGCGACACATTGGAAAACGCGAGCACGCCGAATCCGGCGACGGTGGTGAGGTTGGCGAACAGCATGGAGGCCAGGGTGCGGGGCGAGATGGCGGTGCCCGGATCGGATTGATCGAAGAACAGGGCGTAATTGGAACCCACGGCAACCACCAGCAGCAGGCCCACCAGGTGCAGGATGATCAATTGCTGGCCCGAGGCGACCAGCGCGGCGGTCACGGTCACCGCGGCGGCGGCCAGCGGCGCGACGATGCGCACCACCCGCATCGGCGAGCGAATCACCACCAGCAGGAGCGCGACGATGGCGACGAGCCCGCCGAGCGACAACAGGCCGGCTTCGCGCAGGTAGCCGGAATAGAGGCGGTCGGATTCGGCCTTCATGTCCACGAACAGCACATTGGGCAATCTCGTGGTGCCCAGTGCAGCGCGCATTCCGTCGGCATTGATGCCGGCATCCTTCGGTGCGTTCAGCGGCAACAGCGCGCTCCATTGGCCATTCTGCTCGATGAGCAGGGCCTGGAGCGCCATCGCCATGGACGTGTGCTCCAGGTCGCTGGCCTGCAGCAGGGGTTGGGTCCGGGCCGCTGCGACGTCGGCAACGAACGGTGCGAAAAGTTGTGCCCGCACCGGCAGGCCCTGCACGGCTTGCGCCAGGCGGGCCTCGAGTGCCGCCGGCGGGGGCAGGCTGGCCTGCCGTGCCCGCTGCGTCGCGGCGCTGGGCAGGTAACGGCTGGGGCTTTCGAAGCCGGCGAGCTCACCGCGATCGACTTGCGTTTGCAGCAGCGTGGCAACCTGCTCGGAGGATTGCAGTACGGCCTCCCGGCTCGCACCGGACACCACCACCAGGTAGCGCACATCGGGCCCGCCCATGTCGGCACGCAGCCGGGTGTCGAGCGCGACGTCGGCCTGCGACACCGGGCTCAAGGAAGAGATGTTCTGGCTCCACAGATGCGAGCGGTTCTGGATCAGGATGGCGCAGCCTGCCAGCAACACCAGCACCGCCACCCAGCGTAGCGCGCCGGCGCGTTCGACCCAGCGGGACAAGACAGCGCCGATGGCCGACACGTCGTGGATACGAAACTCCGACGGCAGCAGATGCGGCAGCACGAAACGCGTCACCGCGGCGGCCGCGACCAGGCCGGCAATGGCATACAGGCCCAGTTGCGCGAGGCCGGGAAAACCGGACAGCAGCAGCGATGCAAAGCCAAAGACGGAGGTCAGGACGCCCAGGCGGACGGTGGGCCAGAAGCGCTTGATCCAGATCTGCCGGTCCGCCCCCTGCTGTTCCGATTGCACGAACAGGTAGATGGAATAGTCCACCGCCTCGCCGATCAGTGCAGTGCCGAATCCCAGGGTGATGCCGTGCACCGACCCGAAGCCCAGGCTGACTGCGGCTGTGCCTGCCAGCGCACCGCTTACGACGGGCAACAACCCCAACGCCAGCGCCGTGAAGGAGCGATAGACCAGCAACAGCAAGGTGGCGATGAGCGCGACGCCGATGATGGAAAGACGGCTGACCTGGTCTTTGATGGTGTTGCGCGACGTCACCGAGAACACGCTGGGCCCGGTCATCACGAGTTTCGCGGAAGGGGTGGCGCCAGCGGCCTCCTCAAACGCCAGCCGGATGGCGGCCATGGCGCGCTCCTGGGCATCGGTATCGGATCCCGCGGCGCGCGTTTGCACCAGCATCAAGGCACGGGAGCCGTCCCCTGAAGCCCAGGCGCCATCCACCAGCTTCGGCGGCGATCTGCTGCCCAGTTGGTCCAGCAGTTGCACCATTTCCCCCGTGGGATCGCGCGGCAACATGGATTTGACCAGCAGCCCGGCCGGCGAGGCGAGCAGGTCGATGCTGTCGCTCAAGGCGGCGTGCAGGCCCTCCTCGCCAAAGCGCTCCGGCGTCACCGCAGGGCTCAGCAGGTAACGATTGTTGAACAGGAATGCACGGTCGCGCTCGGTGTTGACGGGCTCCCCGTTGTTCACCGTGACGAACGCCGGGTCGGCGCGCAGGCGCTGGGCGGTCTGCCTGGACAGCCGGGCGCGCTCGGGCGCATCGGCGCCTTCGATGCCGACCAGAATCAACCGCGAAGCCAGGCCGTCCCGCAGTTGGTCCATGAGCAGCTTTTGCTCGGGCGTGGGTGCGCGGGGCAGGAATGCCGACAGGTCGGTGGTGAAGTGGGTGCTGCTGATGATGCCTGCGCAAGCCAGCAGGAGCGCCAGCCACAGCGCGATCGCCGGGATGCCGCGTCGGCGCGAGGCCATCATGGTGGGGTTGTCGATTCTTTAACCACCATCAGCGAGCTGTCGCCGTCGGCCTGGGTGATTTCGATACTCTTCACCTGGTCGCGCACCCCGGCGATCCGGATGCGCTGCACCACGGCCTTCATTTTTTCGTCACGCGGCAGCAGCTGCAGGGTCCAGCCATCGGCCGAGCCGTCCAGGCTCAGCTGGTAGCTGCGCTCGAGCGCCTTGCGGTCGCCCGCCAGGGTGCCCCGTATGCTGTCGATGAAGGCGGCCACCTCCGGGTAGGCCTGCAATTGCATTTGACGTTTCTGGCTGCCACGTTCGAGAGTCAATGCATCGCCGTTCACGATCATGGATTCGGGTTTCGGTTTGAGCGTGCGCTTTTCGAGCCGGTCCGGCGCGACGAAAACCAGCTCTCCCGACGATTGGACGGGCCGGTCCAGCACAGCTATGTGTTTCGTCTCGACGAAGGTGGCTCGGCCGGACTTGTTCTGCGCCAGGGAATCCATCAGTTGCTGCAGGTCCCAGGCGGCGAACGCCGACAGGCTGAACGTGAAAAGTGCCAGGCCCGTCGCCAGCGCGGCCAGCGCGGATACCCGGCCTTGCATGGGGCCGCCCAACGCGCTCTTGCGCGTACTTGCAGGTGTTGAAGGGCGCGCAGTGTGTGTCATGAGCTTCCTGCGGAGGGTTTGGCCTGGCGGGGAGCAGGAGCGCGCCAGAAGTCGAAAAAATTGAACCAGTTGTACGGCGCCGTGTGGCAGAACTGCTCCAGCAAGGCAGCATAGCGCGTTATGGCCGCCTGCACAGCCTGCGTCCGGCCACGCGGCGCCACCGCGGAAAAATCGGCGAGGGTTTCAAAGTGGATGTCGTAGCGGTTGCCGCCGCGGTACAGACCGGTCATGAACAGGACCGGGCGTTTCATGATGGCGGCCATCCGGAAGGGGCCCAGCGGCAGTGCGGCGCTACCGCCCAGGAAATCGACCTGAAGGGTGTCATCGTTGCCCAGGGAACGATCGCCGAGCATGCCGACGACGGTGCCGCGCGCCAGCAGTTCGTGGACCTGGATCATCGAATCGATATGGCCGAGCGCGATGATGTCCTGTTGTGCATTCGGGTTGATGGCGGCGAGCGCCGCGTTGATCTTGCGCGCGTTGTCCTCGTACATCGCCATCGCGATGCGCAGGCCCGGCTGCCTGCGGCCGACGGCTCGCAGCACTTCGAAACTACCCAGGTGCGCCCCGATCAGAAACGCGCCCCGGCCATCGGCCACCAGATTGTCGATGAGCGCCTGGTTGTGAACCCGGATATCGAACAGATCGTAGCGGTCATTGATCAGATAGACACGATCATGGACGACCGAGGCGAAACTCAGGAAGTGCCGGAACAGGTGTTTCCAGCCGACGTCTCCCGGCGAACCCAGTTGGAGGGCACGCTGCAGATAGCGGCGCGACATGCGGCGCGCGGTGGGTGCAAACGCCAGGAAGTACGCAGCGATCCCGTACAGGACGATGCGGCTCGCGCCGCGGCCCAGCCTCAGCGAAATCCAGGTCATGAGACGCAGCCAGAACATGTTGCTGCGCTCGGGCCGCTGCGTCCAGTCAGCGCCGTCCTTGGGCCCTGCGTTGCGATCTTCTTTCAAGGCAATGGTGGCAATACAAGCGTGCCCGTGGCCACTTTGCGGCCCCCGCTGGATATCTCGAAGCGGGCGCTGCCCGCGGCGGTGGTGTCCAGGGAGATCGTCAGCGTCTCGCCCGGGCCGACCGGGCTGAGGAACTTGGCGGAACTGATCTGGCAGCTGTCTCCCGCGCGGCCATTCTTCCCGTCGATTGTTGTGACGGGGCGAAGCATTTTCAGCACTGCGTGAACAGCGGCGTCGAGCAGGACCACGCCGGGGACGATGGGTGTGCCCGGAAAGTGACCGGCAAACGCCGGGTGATCCGGCGCAATGTGAAGCGTGGTTTCACTGTGCACGCGCAGAACCTTTGCGCTGGTGCTCTTGTGCCAGCGCCTGAAGCGTCTCGCGCGGCAGCTTGCCGGTACTGTTGCGGGGCAGCGAATCCAGCAGCACGATCGGCCTGGGCAGAAAAATGGTGTCGATCCGCTCACGCAGCGCTGCCAGCAATGTGGCCGCCTTCATGCCCGGGGCCACTGCAAATGCCATCAGGCGGGTCACGCCGCCGCCATCGATCTCTTTGTCGTCGGGCATGAAAAACGCGCCGTCGATGACGCCCGGCACGGCATTGAGCTGGTGGTTCAGGTAGCCGAGCGAGCTGCGCTTGCCGGCGATGTTGATGAGGTCGGCGCTGCGGCCATGCAGAAGAAAGCGTTCCGCAGTCAACAGTTCAAGCTCATCTGCAATCGGCGTCGGCTGCTCGACGTGCGCGCCCGAGGCCCACACGCTGCCATCCGCGACGCCCAGCGCGATCCCGGGGTACAGGGTCCACTCGGCACCCTCGGTGGTGCGGCGCGACGCCACTTGACCGGTTTCGGTGGAACCGTAGATTTCGAACAAAGGTGCATGCAGGCGGGCCTCTACGGCCAGCGCCAGCTGGGGGGGCATGGGCGCAGTGGCCGACAGCACGAGATCAGGCGAGGGAATCTCCAGACCCGACGCCAGCAGTGCCTTCAAGTGGATAGGCGTGGTGACCAGCATGCAGGGGTGCGTGGCCCGAGCCAGCACCGAGCAGATGTCGGCGGGGTAGAACGGATGCGAGGCGGTGATCGCCGCGCCGCTCTGCATGGCGCACAACACGCTGGACTCGAAGCCATACATGTGCTGCGGCGCGACTGTCGCCACGATGCTGTGTCGTCGCCCGTCCAGCAATCCCAGCCGCGCGGCCTCGGCGCGAGCGCTTTGGACCAGCGCCCCCCAGCTCTTGCGGTGCGCGACGGGCGCGCCCGTCGAACCGGAGGTGAACACGATGGCCGCTGTCTGTGCGGCGGCAATCCGGGGAACGTCGTACCTGTCGGATCGCGCATCGGCCGCAGCCCAGGTGCGGGTCGGCACCGCGTCGTCCCAGAGGAGTTGCGGCATGTCCACGGACTGCGGCTGGTCGGTCAGGCAGAACACGTCGGGCGCAAAGTTCCTGACCTGCCGTACCATTTCGGGTGTGAGGGTGGGTGGCAGCAGGCTGATCCTGTCGGTCAGCAAGGCCGCGGCCATACCGACGGCAAAGCGGTAGCGGTCACCGCTGGCATTGAGCACGTGCCGGCCGGCTGGCAACGCCGCGGCAAGCAGCCGCACATCGGCCAGGAAATGAGCCGCCGTGATGGACTTGCCATGGCGCCAGGCCAGTATGTCTTGCGCCCGGGAATGCGTGACGAGCGGGAAGGCGATCATGGCTGGCGCGCCGTGCCGCTTGACGAAGCCTGCCGGTAGGCACGAATGGCGTCCAGGGGGCCGGCCCGGTCCGCGGCGGGCAGCACGTAGCACCGCACCGCATATTCGCCAATGAACATCAGCGCCAGCAGGGGAATGTCCAGGAGATTGGCAAACGCCGACCAGATCGCAATCGGGGCGAGCCAGAAGAGCAGCAGGGACAGCCCTGAAATGCAGCCGAAATAGAGGGTCCAGGCCCAGGTGACGGATCGCGTGTACCCGATGAGCGCAGGCGAGAGCGTGCGATGCACGATGCGGGCGAAGTCCGTAACCATTGGCGTGCGGCCGGGCCGCAGGGTTCTGCCGAAAGCGACGCAGAGCAACGCATACACGCCGGCATGCTGCAGCAAGAACACCCAGCTGTAATGCGTCACCAGCCAGGCGCTCGCGCCGTAGAGCCCGGCGCAGGCCGCAAGCCACAGGGCCAGCATGATCGTGCGCCGCGACGAGCGCCAGACGATCGCGAAAGTCAGCCCGAGCAGCGGAACGATGGCGACCAGGGCGTCGAGAGCATCGGGCCGGGTCGACGCGGCCGCCCGGTAGGCCAGAACCGAATAGCCGATGCCCAGTATGAGCAAGGCCCCCCAACGCCAGGCTTGTTGAAACCCTGTCGCGTGCGTGGCTTTCACTTCGTTCGCTGGGCGGCGATATGGTCGCTCAGGCTGCGCAGCGAATGGAAGATGGCGTGGTTCTCCTCGTCGCCGGCCCGCAGCTGCAAACCGTATTGCTTGGACACGACCAGGGCGATTTCGAGAATGTCGATCGAATCCAGACCCAGTCCGTCGCCGTACAAAGGGTCGTCGGCCACTATGTCGGCCGCGGCAACGTCCAGATTCAACGCGCTCACGACCAGGCGCGCAACTTCAAGCAGCAGGGCGGCATCGGCGGGTGAAGATGAAGTTTGCGCAGTCAATTCGGGCATAGACATGGATCGGTGTGGGTGGAATTGCGGCTTGGCAAGCTCTGCGCGCAAGAGGACCGCGTTTGCCAGGCAAAGCTTGAATTTTAGCTGAAGTGACTCAGAGTGTTACCGCGGGCGCCGGTTCAGCGGCCGCTACCGAGCAGGTGCCCGTTGACCGTGCGGCCGTACATCGAATCGTCGGAGTCGTGGTACTTCTTGCGTGTCGCTTCGACCGACCCGGCGAAGCGCGGATCCTGCGGCCGCTCATGGCTGTCCATGAAGGCCGCGACGTCCCAGGCCTCCTGGTCGCTGAGCGTGCCGCCCTTGCTCAGCGGCATGTTGGCCCTGATGAATGCCGCGGCATTGGTCAGCTGGTGCATGCCAGCGCCCCAGTTGAACGACCTCGGGCCCCACAGCGGCGGAAACACCTGGCGATCCGCGGTGCGCTGGCCCAGGCCATCCGGACCATGGCACAGCGCACAGTTTTGCGCGTAGACTTTTTCGCCGCGCGCGAAATCGGCCGGCTGCCCCGGTTTCTTGAGCCTGGGATAGCCGCTGCCGGGGACGGGAGTGCCCACCGGGGCGCCCTTGGCCAACCAGAAAGCATAGGTCTGGAGCGCGGTGATGACTTCGTCGTCCTGCGGCGGCGCCTTGCCGTTCATGCTGAACTGGAAGCAACCCTGGATGCGCGAGGCCAGGGTGTCGACCTGTTTGGTTTTGCTGCGGTAGGCCGGGTAGTGGATGAACGCGGCCCACAGCGGTGCCGAGTCGGCCATGCGGCCGGCGTCGAGGTGGCAGTTGGCGCAGCTCAGGTCGTTGCCGACATACTGGCGCGCGAGCTGGCCGGTGTTGACGAACAGCTGCTCGCCCAGACGGACCACCTTGCCGTAGTCGCCGTCGGGCAGGCTGCTCTCGGGCGGCGGACGGAAGGCGCCGGTTGCCGTCGGCGCCCGATCCGCCTCGGGCGCGAGCCGTTGCACAGGACCGGATGCGCTCGCGGAGGCGGGCCTGGCGGCCGGGGAAGCTGCCTTGGTTGCGGCCGCCAGGGGTTCGCGCACTGCATACGGGATCAACAGGTTCGCTCCGATGACGATGCCCAGGGCGATCACCACCACGGTGGCGGCAAAGACGGCCAGGCCATGCAACCGGCGCTTGGGCCTGGGGTCGGCTGCCGTGCTCATGGACGGCCTGCCTTCGCGTTCGACGCAGCGGGCTGCGCGCCCGTGACGGCGCCGGCAAGACCGGCGTAATACGAACTCACCGCGTTCATGTCTGCGTCGCTCAGCTTTTGCGCGATCCCCTGCATCAGCGCCAACGGCCCCGGCGGCCGGGCACCGGTTTTCCAGGCGCGCAGTTGCTCGCCGATGTAAGCGGCCGGGAGGCCGGCCAGCGGCGGAAAGCTCGTTCCCACACCGCTGCCGCCGGGGCCATGGCACTGGGTGCAGGCGGGCAACTTGTCGGCCCAGCGGCCACGTGCCGCAAGCCAGGCACCGCTGTCAGCGGGCGTCGCTTGCGCCACATCGTCGGCCTTGAAGGGCGGTGGCAGGCTGCTGAAATACGCGACCACGGCAGCGCGCTCATCGGGCGAGAGTTTCTGGGCGAAGGGCTGCATGATCGGGTTCTTTCGCGAACCGTCGCCGAAGGCATCGAGTTGGGCACGCAGGTAGGACTGCCCGGTGCCGGCCAGGCGCGGAAAGCCGGCTGCGCCTTCGCCGCGCGCGCCATGACAACTGGCGCAGGCTGCGACGCCGTTCGCCGTGCCTTGCATTGCGATCTGCCGGCCTTGGGCGATCAATGCCTGCTGCGCCAAGGAGGGCAGGGCCGTCACGGCAATTCCCAGTGCCACGCTGACCTGCGCGACAACGGTGCGGCGGCTGGCGATGCAGCCGAACGGTGGCTTCTTCGTCATCTCGTCATGGGTGGGCAACTGGCGCCGCCCTTGTCACTTGGATGTTATTCCAAGGGGTGGCGCAAGTGGTGCTCGACAGTTCGCCGATCCTATGATTGCACTGCACGCCGACCGGCGTTATTCCAAGGAGCAGCTCATGTATGGATTTCACACGACCCTGAAGAAGCCCTTCGGCGAAGCGGTGCAAACCGTGATTGGCGCATTGAAGCAGGAGGGTTTCGGCGTGCTCAGCGACATCGATGTCAGCGCGGCGATGAAGGAAAAGCTGGGCGAGAACATGCGGCCCTACCGGATCCTGGGCGCCTGCAACCCGCCGCTCGCCTTCAAGGCGCTCAAGGCCGAGCCCGACATCGGCTTGATGCTGCCCTGCAACGTCGTGGTGCGCGAGGAAGCCGACCGCAGCATCACCGTCGGTTTCATCGACCCGCAGACGATGGTCGCGCTGACCGAGAACCCGCAGGTTCGCGAAGTGGCGGACGATGCAACCACGCGACTGCGGCGCGTCCGCGACGCATTGGCCCGGTAAGGCGGCGCGGCCGTCGGACAGCCCATGGCCAGCCAGGTCAGCGCGGCGATCAGCAACAGGCCGTTGACGTGCCGTACGCCCTGGATGTGGCGCAGGCCATCTCAGGCCGCGGGGTCGTTCAGCGGCGCGCTCGGAACGGTATTCGGCGGCAGCAGTTCCGCTGAGGCCGCGTTCGGCATCGTCTCCGGTGGAACCAGCTGAGCGGTGGACTGGCGCAGCGCGGTCTTCTCGGCGACGCTGGCGAATTTGCTGTACTTGCCCACGATCGCCACCAGCTGGCCGTAGATCTTGGGATTGCCGGCCACGCATTCCTTCTGCTCCATGAAGTCGGCGTCACCGGTGAAGTTGCCGATCAGCCCGCCGGCTTCGGTCACCAGCAGCGAGCCTGCGGCCACGTCCCAGGGCGACAGGCCGGACTCGAAGAAGCCGTCGGCGAAGCCCGCCGCCACGTACGCCAGGTCCAGCGCGGCGGCGCCGGGCCGGCGCAGCCCGGCGGTGCGCTGCATGACCTCGGCCATCATGCGCAGGTAGTTGTTGAAGTTGTCGCCGGGGCGGAACGGGAAGCCGGTGGAAATCAGGCACTGCTTGAGTTCGTTGCGCTTGGACACGCGCATGCGCCGGTCATTCATGTAGGCGCCGCGGCCGCGGGTGGCGGTGAACAGGTCGTTGCGGCTGGGGTCGTAGATGCAGGCCTGCTCGACCTTGCCCTTGACGGCCAGCGCGATGCTCACGCAGTAGACCGGGAAGCCGTGGATGAAGTTGGTGGTGCCGTCCAGCGGATCGATGATCCACACGAAGTCGGAGCCCTGCGTGCCATGGGTCTTGCCCGATTCTTCCGCCCAGATCGCGTGATGCGGGTAGGCGGTGAGCAGGTTCTCGATGATGATGGCTTCGCTCGCATGGTCGACTTCGGTGACGAAGTCGTTGACCTGCTTTTGCGAGATGCGCACGGATTCGACATCGAGGGCCGCGCGGTTGATGATGGCGCCGGCGGCGCGGGCCGCCTTGACGGCCACATTGAGCATGGGATGCAGGTTGGGGGACGACATGAATTGTTTACCTTTGCGGGACAGGCCCTGGGGCGCTGCGTCCGACGGATCAAGAGCGGGGAGGCCGGCCGGCGATGCGGATGGCGGGCGATGCCGGCGATTTTCCCATGAATTGCCCTACCCGGTGCTCAGCGGAGCCGGCGCACCGCGAGCGTGAGGGCTGACAAGCCCAGCAAGGCCATCATCGCGTACTCGAAAACATGGTCGGCCACGCCGCTGCCCTTGAGGAACAGGTCGCGCACCACGACCAGGTAATAGCGCAACGGATCGGCCCAGCTGAGCCATTGCAGCACCTGCGGCATGTTCTGGATCGGAAAAGCGAAGCCCGACAGCACGATCATCGGCATCAGGAAGAACGCGGCCGACATCATGGCCTGCTGCTGGGTCGACGCATAGGCTGTCTCTTATACACATCT
>DIZF01000013.1 GCA_002427815.1 Ramlibacter tataouinensis | reverse complement strand
CCAAGTGCTCAAAGAGGACGAATACACGCCCTCACGACGCAAAAGCGCGCCGATTTCCCCAGGCTTGGTGCAGCGGTCAACAGCCTCCAGAATGCGGCGCTTGTTCGCATTGGAATAAATGCGCCGACGTGCGTGCGGCACGACCTCAGAATCAGCGGTAGGTGGCACGACTGGCGGCACCGATCCGGGCGCTTCTCCAGTCGCCCTACGGGCTCCTTGCGATGCGCCCGGATCGGACAAAGATTGCACTGCGTGCATGGAAACCTTGGGTTGATGGATCTTGGACATTACTACCTCGTTGCTCACTGATTACTCAGGGGCAGGTGCAGCAGGTCATATTGGCACAGGGGGTGGCCGCCTTCGGTCTCGCGAATCTCATGAGTTGCTCGGCTGATAGGATCAACGCGTGCGCACTATGGTTCAAAGAGCCTTGACTGACCCCGATGAGTACCGCTGGTGCCATGTCAAATTCCTTGAGCGCATAGTTCTGGCGGAAGACGACGAGCCCTCCCGTTTTCTTCAGCACTGGCACGGTCGCATTGAGTGGGAGGACCCTGAGCGCCGTGAAAGCAACGTTACGCTCGGCGCATTCTCCGTTTATCTCGCAGATCTCGTCGGCGCAATGACGGAAGGTGTTTCGGCTTTCGATGTCTTCGACACTGCGCAATCAACATTTGACCTTTTTCAAACGCTGTTCGACCTTGAGCAATACGAGCTCTTGGATTCAGTTAAGCGCCTGGCGTTCGGCGAGGAGTACCCGCTGACCGAGGGCGTACTGATACTTGACCGGCTCACGATCCTGCCGGCCCATCGCGGCCACGCAGTTGGTCTTCTCGCAATGAAGGCCCTCGTCGAGCAGTTTCGGGCCGCTGCTGGGATCGTGGTGCTCAAGGCTTTTCCGCTGCAGTTTGAGGGTGGCTCATCGCGTAACGAAGACAAGGACTTTCGTGAGGCAGACCTGGAGCTTGAATCCTTTACCGTGTCCAGTCGGACCGCGACTAGTAAGCTGAAGAAGCACTACAGCCGCATCGGCTTCGTTTCGGTGCCCCGGACTGAGTACATGGTGCTGGACCCAAGCCGAAAACTGCCTGATTACGATGCGCTTGTCGCGCGAACTGAGTCCTTGTCGGTCGTCAAGACGGGACGAAGGCGAAACCTAACGGTGGTCACAAGCTCAAGGCCGTAAGCCCGCATCCGAGACTGTTCGCGCCGTGATCGATGAACACGTTGTCCCGGTGAAACATGTCCATGGCCCCGCCACATGAACCGTCCACCTCAACTGAGCCCCTGAGCACCCACGATTCGTGTTTCTTCTAAGTTGCTGCGATGTGCGGCGTAGCAACTGGCGCCTGATGATCGGTTGAAACGCGAAGTACGTTCCCCTCAAGCTCTTCTGACTCGGTCTGAAAAATTACCCTGAGGTCACCGCTGTGCTCGACAACCATCCCAAATACCGGGATTACCAAATTGATGATGTACCCATTCTTTGGGAAAGAAGTCTTGGCCAATTCCTTCATGGAGCGCAACTGGCCTGAGTCGATTTCAATTCCGGCCACCTCTTTGCCGGCCCACGTCACACTCATACGAAGCCTATCTATGGGCCTCTCTATGGGAGCATTTATGTAGCTGACAATGAATAAGCGAGCAATTGTTTGGGGCGACGGCTGGGTCAACGTGATGCCGCCTTGTAATACGCCCATCAGCGAAAGCTTGCCGTCCGCCTCCTGGCGAACGTCCTCGCAGAATATACAAAGAGCGAACCGGTCAGGCTTCAACTGCCATCTCCTTGACAGAGTCTTTGACGATTTCAAAGACCTCGGTATCGCTTACGCCAAGAGCCGCAGCCAAACGCATAATCGTGCTAACTTGAAGTTCCTTCGGCTCTCTTTCCCATCGCGACACATTGCCCTGCTGCGTGCCAATCTTCTTCGCGAGCTGCGCCTGAGACAGGCCGGCCTTCAGGCGAAGCGTAGCAAGCGTCGGCCTTGTGCCGGACTCAACAAAACGTCCTAGCCGGGCACGAGCCCCGGCAAGAGCGGCCGCACGTTCAGGGTTGCGCTCAAGTCTAGCAATCCGATCCTCAATGCGAATACCTTGTGCCGGGAGTTTCGCCTTCCAGGCCAATCCTTCCATGATCAGCAGCGCCACAGAGTGCGCGCCGGCATAGCTCGCCGTTGCCCCCTCATATATGAGGAAGTCCGAGGGCGTCGTATGCGGCGATAAAGGTTGCGAAATCTTGCGTGGTTGGGTCATACGAAACGTTCCTGTGGGCTACCTGAAGGACATAAAAGTAGTCGTGGCGAATGTCGTGGGCAACCATCATTCGATACTTGTGAGGGTGCCCATCGCTGTCGTATGGCTTGAGGATGTAGATGCGGCGACGACGCGCCCAGGCCTCTTCGAATCGCTTGAACTCACAGGTGTTTTTGAACTGATAGATGAATTTCGGAGTGTCCTCATGGAGCGTTGCCAGAAAGTCTTGGTCGTCCCAAAGCTCTTGCAGAAGCACGTCCATGTCTGCGGCGGAATCAGCGTCGCTGGCATACAGGGCCTCAAGAAAAGCATCGGCCACCTCGCAAACGATTAGATCAGCCATTATATCAGCGGAGATATATCCAGGGCAAAGGGCTTATGGGCCGCTTAGGCTTGCCCATCCGTGTTCGGACACCCTGCGCGTTAACAGGCCTTGCGGCTAAGGCTTGATCAGGCCTTTCCGGACGGCATACAGTGTCAGGCTGGCGATGTCGTTCAGCCCCAGACGCTCCATGATGCGGGCCCGATGAACGTCAACGGTCTTCGAGCTCAGGCCTAGTTCGTGACCGATTTCCTTGGGTGCGCGGCCATGGGCGATGAGCTTGAGGATTTCGATCTGCCGATGCGTGAGTTCGTCGTCGGCGGTGGGTTCCGAAGGCTGCATCAGGCGCTGCGCGATGGAGGGGCTCAAATAGCCCCCAATCGTCATTACGCTGCGCAGGGCCTGCTCCAGTTCGAACGGTGATGCATTCTTCAACAGGTAGCCGCAGGCGCCACAGGCCATCGCGCGCTTGACGAAATCCACGGCGTCGTACATCGACAGCACCAGCACCTTCACGCCGGGGTATTTGTCGTGAATCTCAGCTATGACAGTGATTCCGTCCAGTCCGGGCATGGACATGTCAGTGATTACCAGGTCCGGCGTCACGTCTGCCAGCAGGGTAAGCAGTTCCATGCCGTTGCATGCCTCGGCGATCACCTCGAAGCCGTCAATCATTGACACCAGCGCCTTGATGGCTTCGCGAACGAGATCATGGTCGTCGGCGAGAACGATCTGGACCGGCTTGAATGGGACGACGGCTTGCCTCGGGATGCTCACGGCAGATTTCAGCCTACGTGTACGAACATGGATAGCCATTTAACGGCAAAGGAACCCTTCGAGCCACTATCAAGGTCGTCAGTCTCGACCTCAGTGGCGCCATGCAATTGCGTCCAACGCGACCGCTGGTCTTGATTTCACTATCCCCGATGGACGACTGCAGCAGCGCGGGTTCGCGAGACTGACTCCGCTCGGTGTCAGCCCTTTGGGCTCAGCAGGAGTCGGAAATGCAGGGCCAATCTCAATGCATCAGGTCGACCGCGCCGGCGAGCGCAAGTGCCGCCGCGCAGGCCCGGCCCGAAAAGAGCCAGCGCCAGACCGCCAGGCGCGGAACGAACCCGACGCCGCGCACGAAGCCGGCGCTCATTGCCCAGAACAGCAGCAATGCCAGTGCGTAGCTGGCACGGCCCTCGGGGGTGGTCATCAGCGGTGGATAGAGCGTTCCGCCGAACATGATGGCCAGTGCAACGGCCAAGCTCGGGAAGTGGGTTCGCCGTGCGGCCGGCTCAACTTTGTCCGCCAGCATCATCGCCGGCTCTCGTCGCCGCTGCGTTCGGCGCGCGCCGCCTCATTCTCGCCCCACATCGCGTTCATCACCGCCAGCAGCACGGCAAAGCCAACTCCAAGCATCCAGGCGAAGTACCACATTTGTCAGCTCCTCAGGCAACGACTTTGCCGATCAGGATCCGCGCATCGCTCGCGTAGCGGGAAGCACCAGATTGGTTGGCGTGGGCCTGTTCTTTCCCGCACGCCCGGCGTCGTCGAGGGGTCGGAGAGAAAGACACGTTGTGTGTGCTCATCGAGGCCGCCGCCGTTCAGTAAGCGTTGTGTTCGTTGGCCTGGATTTGTTCTACCGTGACCTTTCCGCGCATTACACGGTAGGCCCATGAGGTGTAGAACACGATCAGCGGCATGAAGATCAGCGTGGCCCAGAACATCAGTCCCAGCGTCAGGTGGCTGGACACGCTGTCCCAAACCGTGAGACTGGCATTTGGCATGGACGATGACGGCATCACGAAGGGAAACATGGCCGCGCCGGCCGTGCCAATGACGCCGACGATGGCTAGCGACGAGGCGACGAAGGCCCAGCCTGTGCGAGCCGCGCTGAGCAGCCCCATGGCCAGCAGCGCGCCGCCCACGCCGAGCATTGGCAGCGACCACAGCAGGGGCTGCCGGGAGTAGTTGGCCCACCAGGCGCCAGCGTCGCGCACCACGGTCTTGGCCAATGGGTCCGACAGCGAGGCTGGATCGATCCTCGAGGAAATGACGTAACCCTCGATGCCGCCCACGCGCAGCCACAAGCCCGCCGCGAGAAACGCCACCACCATCACCGCTGCCGCGACGAGACCACCCCGGATGGCGCGCCTTTGAATCGCACCTTCGGTGCGATGCGCGAGGTAAACGCCACCGTGCATCGTGATCATGGCGCTCGACACTACGCCCGCCAGCAGCGCGAACGGGTTGAGCAGCTGCCAGAAGGTGCCGGTATAGGTCGACACCATGTAGTCGTCGAACCGGAATGGCACGCCTTGGAGCAGGTTGCCGAAGGCCACGCCGAAGATAAGCGGTGGCACGGCCCCGCCGACGAACAGGCCCCAGTCCCAGGTGCTGCGCCACCGCGCATCCTGGACCTTGCTGCGGTAGTCGAAGCCCACCGGACGAAAGAACAGCGCCCACAGCACGGCCAGCATCGCCCAGTAGAAGCCGCTGAACGCGGTGGCATAGACGATCGGCCAAGCCGCGAAGATGGCGCCGCCGCCGGTGATGAACCAGACCTGGTTGCCATCCCAGTGCGGCCCGACGGTGTTGATGACCGCGCGACGCTCGATGTCGCTCTTGCCGACGAACGGCAGCAGGGTGCCCACGCCCATGTCGTGGCCGTCCATGATGGCAAAGCCCACCAGCAGGACGCCGATGAGCAGCCACCAGATGATCTTGAGGGTCGGGTAGTCCAGCATGTTGCGCTCCTCAGGCGGGCGCCGATGGCGCGTGGTGCAAGGGCTCTTGCTCGTAGCGCCCGGTACCCAGACTGCCCGGGCCCTGGCGTGCGAATTTCTGCATCAGATAGATCTCGACCACCAGCAGCAGCGTGTAAAAACCGATGAAACCGGCGAGCGATCCGTACAGGTTGCCCACGCCAAGCGTCGAGACGGACAAATGGGTGGGCAGCACGCCGTAGATGGTCCAGGGCTGGCGGCCGTACTCGGCGACGAACCAGCCAAGCTCCGACGCGATCCAGGGCGCCGGCAGCATCCACAGCGCCCACTTCAGGAGCCAGCGCTTTTGCATGCAGGCGGTCTTCAGCGTGCTCCAGAAAGCCAGGCCGAACAGCAGCAGCATCGCGAAACCCAGCCCCACCATGATTCGAAAGCCCCAGAACATCGGCGTCACCGGCGGCACGGTGTCGTTCACCGCGCGCTCAATCATCTCGGGGGTGGCCTGTCGAACGTCGGCCACGTACTTCCTGAGCAGCAGCCCGAAGCCGAGGTCGGACTTTCCGCGCTCGAACGCCTGCTTCGCGGCCGGGTCGTCGCGGTGCTGGCGCAGCGTCTCCAGAGCGCTGACCGCGACCACGCCCCGCACAATCCGCTCCCGGTTCTTCGCCTTGATCTCCTGGATGCCGGGAATCTGCTTGCTGACGGAACGGGTTCCGATCAGGCCCATCACCCAGGGAATTTCGACTTCCCAATCGTTCCTGGCCTGCGCCTGGTTGATGCCGGCGACAAGCTTCAGCCCGGCCGGCGCGGGCTCCGTTTGCCACATCGCCTCCATCGCGGCGAGCTTGGTCTGCTGCGCCTCTCCTACGGTGTAGCCCGACTCGTCGCCCAGCACGATGACGCTGGCCGCCGAAGCAAGGCCAAAAGCCGCAGCAACGCGAAAACTGCGCTTGGCGAACTCGATGTCGCGCCCCTTGAGCAGGTACCAGCTCGACACGGACAGTACGAACATCGCGCCCGTAACGTAGCCGGCCGAAACCGTGTGCACGACCTTGGCCTGAGCGACCGGGTTGAAGACGATGGCCCAGAAGTCCGCCATTTCCATCCGCATCGTCTGCCAGTTGAACTCGGCCCCCACCGGGTTTTGCATCCAGCCGTTGGCAATCAGGATCCACAACGCGGACAGGTTGGTGCCGATGGCCAGCAAGCCCGTCACCATCAGGTGCTGGGTCTTGCTCAGGCGCTCCCACCCGAAGAAGAACAAGCCGATGAAGGTGGACTCGAGAAAGAATGCCATCAGGCCCTCGATCGCCAGCGGCGCGCCGAAGATATCGCCTACGTAATGCGAGTAGTAGGCCCAATTGGTGCCGAACTGAAATTCCAGCGTGATGCCGGTGGTGACCCCAAGGGCAAAGTTGATGCCGAACAGCTTGCCCCAGAACCGTGTCATGTCCTTCCAGACCGGCTGGCCGGTCATGACATAGACGCTTTCCATGATCAGAAGCAACCAGACCATGCCCAGTGTCAGCGGCACGAAGAGGAAGTGGTACATCGCGGTTGCTGCGAATTGCAGCCGGGACAGATCAACGAGCTCTTCTGGAATCATGGGGATACTCCTGCTGGTGGCGCGGCGGCGCCGATACGCGCCGCCGCGCTCTCGGCATCGACGCGGATGCTGGCGCCATGCAGGAACGCCCACCACAACATCGCCAGGATCGCAAGTTTCACGACGACGGCGACCACGAGGTGGCGCAAAAGGCGGCCTTCGGCTTGACTCATGGGACTCCGGGTTTCACAGGTCCACTCCGGGAACACGCAGGGCCATACCGTCACGAATGATCGAAACGCCACGACCTTTTTGAAACTCTAGCCCCGGTTGCTGGAGTTTCCATGATCTTGGTCATCTCTCGGAGAGCTGCGTGACAAGGCGCTCGACAATGGGCAGTGTCCACTGCAATGGTGGCCGCTACTCATCAATGGGCTGGCTCTGGCGCGAGCGCCACGGGGCACCTGCCGGTGTCACGCGCTGAAGCGCTCACACGGACGAGGGCGGATCTTTCTCGGAGTCGGCGGCCGACATGGCAGCCAACACGATACTGGAAAGCGACGACGATTTGATGAGAGCCACGGCCAGACCCGTGACTGGAATCAGCCGCCAGAGTCTCGCAACGACGAACACGGCGCCGGCGCCGGCCGCAATGCTCAGGAACGCGATGGGCTTTCGCGCCGCGTAGTTCGACAGGGCCGGCGTGACCAGATCCAGCCCCGCCTTGGCCGGGTGATTGCGCCACCACGTGCCGGCCGCGCGCTGGAGCATGCCGAACCAGCCGCCTTGACCGCCGGCCCGATGACTTTCTCCCGTGGACTGCGGCGGTGTAGCCTGGTGCCCTTGTTCCGGCGCGACCCCGGCTTCGCGGCGATAGAGATGCGCCATGATGGCCAGACGCGTTCGGGCCAGCCGGTCTGCCGCGTCGCTCATGGACGAGCCCTGATCGCGCGCAGCGCCTGGGCGTCTGCCGCAAGCTGGGCCCTGACTTCCGCGAACGCCTGTGCCGGCGGCGGCCGCCGTGCGACGCCCCAGGCGAGGAGCGCAATCAGCAGTGCGGTTCCAGGCACCAGCACCAGAGCCCAATGAAACTCTCCCTGCATCGCGCCCAGCATCACGGCAACACCGGCCAGCACCGCAAACACGAGCAGGCCCAGCACCACGACGCCCCAGGCGATTGCGCGCCTGGCGAAGTGCGCGCCGGCACTCGAAGCCTCTTCCTGCACCAGCGCCGCGTAGCCGGCAACATGGTCCACGACCAGGTCCGGGCGGCTGATCAGCACCGAGAAAACGGGATGGACCATGCTGGGCCTACCGCCTGGTCCCGATCAGGAGCGCTCGCGCCAGTTGCGGAGCATGGCAAGCACCAGCGCAGCCACGCCGGCACCCACTGCGGCCGCGATCAATGCCGACTTCACGGGCTCGTCCGCGACGTAGCGACGGGTCGACCTGGCATACCGGCCCAATTGGCGTTGAGCCGCGGCGCCCGCATCCTTGACGCCGTCGCCCAGGTCACGCGCTCTCTCGCCGGCCCTCTCGATCGCCTGGCTGGCGAGTTCACGGGTCGTTTCCAACGCGTGCGTGGTGGCTTCGAGGGCGTCTTCGGCAGCGCCGGAAATATCCGCGCGCAATGTCTTGCTGGTCTTGTTCATCATGCTGGTTTCCCCTTTGATGGTTTTTCCGGATTCTCGAGCGCTTCCTTGACGTCGCCGTAGGCCTTCTGGGCCTTGCCTTCGGCTTGCTTGACCAGACCCTTGACTTGCTGATCGGTGCTGCCGATCGCTTCGCCGGTCTTCTGCTGCACCTTGCCGGCGGCGTCTTTCACGACACCTTTGACTTGATCTTTGTTCATGGAAAATCCTTTGAGTTGAGAGAGAACCGGCAGCCCCTGGAATGCGCTGCATCTGGCTGTCAGGATGCGCTTCTTGCGCAGATATGTCTGTGCGCTGCCCAACTTAGCACTGCGTCGCGGAAGTGCCGATGTCTCAGAAGCCGACCGCCGGGCCCGTCGTGCCGTTGAGCGTAGCGCCCTCGAACAGCACATGGACGGTGCGGCCGTAGAAGAACGGCAGCCCCCAGTCGAACGCACCCGACACGCCGGCGCTCAGTCCCGAGCTCGGGCCGGCCAGGCCGGGCAAGGCCGTCGCATTTCCACCGAAGAGCTGGTCCGCATTGTCGACGGTGAAGCCCACCGTCGCGTTCACACCATTGCGCCCACTGATCGCGGCCGTTTCGGCCACCGACGTCGGACCCATGCCAGCCACTGGACAGTAGAAGAACGCGGCATCGGCGCACCTGGCCAGCGACGCGTCCGTAAAGAAGTAACCGTTGGATCCCGAGTCGATGAAGCCGATCTCGGCCGCCCCGTTGTAGTTCGTGACAAAGGTGCCCGCGCCATCGAGCGTGATGAACCTGGCTGCGCCAATGGTGTTATCGGGTTGCGTGCCAACCCCGAAATACACCGTGCCGGTTGCCGTCAAGGCACCCGGGTGGGGCACGGCGGCCACCTGAACGGTAACGCCGTTGTTGTCGCTGCCGAGCGCTCCGACCGGATTCGGGACCTGATGGTCCAACGCTACCGTCGTCGCTGCGCAAACCGCGCCGTTGCCGCCGCCCGGGCAGACGTAATACCCGCCGGCGATGGCATGCGAAACGCAATCGGCGCCGCAGTCCTGCAGGAAATTGCCGATGCCCAGCACTCCGTTGGCGCCGAACGTCGCCACGGCGTTCTCGGCGGGTCCGGACACACAATCCGGCGGCGCGGAACCGGCGGCCGCATCGCCGATCAGATTCAGGGGCAGCGAGGCCAGCTTCCGTCCACCAATCTGCACATCGGCCACAACCACCGAGCCCCACGTGTATCCGTCCGCAAACTGCACGCACTCGCGCAGCGGACTGCCGCTCGCGGGGTCCGCCAGAGTCTTCATTTTCGCCGCGCCGGACAGCGCGGAAGCCACGATGCGCAGGCCGACCGAAGCGGTGTCCACCGCGACGTGGTCGATGGTCTCGCACGTTGTGCTGCCGGGACTGCACAGCGTCACCGAGGCAAACAAGGTGTTCACAGCCGCCTGGCCCACGCTGGCAAGCGCGGCAGGACCTCGATCGACCACCACGGCAAGAGCATTCGCAGGCGCGGCAGCGGCCGGCGCGGCCCCTCCCGTATCAGCCGGGCTGCTGGTGGCGCCAGCACCCGAGCCGCCGCCGCATGCCGTGAGGACCAGGGCGCAGAGCAGGCAGGATATTCGAACGAGGTTCTTGATCATGGGTCTCCAGCCTTGCTGTCAGCGAATGTCCTGAACGCTCATGCCCGCGGGCACCAATGCGGGAACGCGGGCCGAACCGGCCAGTCCGCGCGGCAGCTTGACGACGCGCAGCACGAGTCGGTCGGTGTCCATGGAAAAGACATGGTGGCTGGCGCGATGGGCCTGCGCACCCGCCGTGTACTCGGTGTAATGCGCCGCAAGCACCACCTTCAGATCGGGCATCGAGTGGCCGGACCACGTGGTGGCGAACACGGCCCCGTCGGCGGAGACGTATTCACGCACCCTGTCGCCGGCCGCGGTCGTGATCTCGTGCAGATCGTAGTTCGCCATCGGCGTGACCTTGAGTGCGGCGCCGTGCAGCGCCGCATGGTCCCGCGGCACCGATTCGACCCGCTCGCCCAGGCCGGCCCGGGCCGCTGAGGCCAGGCACAGGCCGAGCGCCAGCGCAATGCCCGCTCGCCAGTGGTACAGCGTGTGATTCACCATCTCGACACTCCTCAGTGTTGCCAAAGGCCTGTTTCAGAGCCCGAGCGAAACCCGACCCGGTGAGATCGGCCTGATGACTTTCAGTTCCCGCAGGATGTGTCCGCGTCCTGTTTGGCGCGCGAGCGGATGAGGTTGCGCAGTCGCGAGCCGGTGGGGTCTCAGGGTGAACCGGCCTTGCCCGCTGCCCGCGGATCTTTCTGCACGGTCGCATCTTTCTGGACGTCATACGACCCGAAGACCGAATGGGAGGAGCGGGTCTCCGGAAGCACGTAGACAATGCCGCTCGTGCCCCTGAAAAGCGGTCTCACCACGTCCTTGAAGAATTTCACCGGAACATTGATGCAGCCATAGGTGATGCGGCGCTCCTGCGGGACCGGACTGGCCAGCCGTTCCAGCCGGTGCTCGTTGGGGATCAAGATGACCTGGTGCAGCGCGACAGCAGCGTCGTAATCGACCCAGAGAATCTCATCGCCGTGCAGGCTGCGCTCCAGCGAAGCCACAAAGCGCCCTGCCGGCGTGGTGCGCTCCTCCGGCCGTATGGTCGACATTTTGCGGTTGCCGATCCCCGGGACCGAATCATCGCCCGGCGCCAGACCGACCAGTGCGGAGGACGCACCCCGCAGCCGCCCCTTGGCATCGAAGACAAAGACCTTGGAATCAACCTTGTCGACGATGGCGAACGGCGTGCCGCGGTTGTCGCCGGAATCCAGGATCCAGTCCGCGATGCGTCGCGCGTCGGGAGATGCTTCTTCCTGCCCGAAGCGGGCGCGTCGTAGGAGAATTGCCGAGACCGGCTTTTCGGTCGTCGCGGCCACGGCCACGACCGAAGACATCGGACGACCGGGGCCGGACAGCGGCGTGCCGGTGCCGGCTGCAAACGCCGGATGCAGCGCCAGGCTCGCAGCCACCAGGGCCAGCCCGAGTCCCCTGGCGATGCCAGCGGCCGCGGACCGCGCGCTGCTCATCGAGCGACCGTGAGCCTCATGTAAGCCGATCAGCACAGCATCGGCCCGCATTCAGTTGCGGTAGGGCTTGGCCACGCGTTTGGGCGGCACGTAGGGCACAGGCGGCACCTCGGGTGTCACCACCGGCACGGGCACCACAACCGGTGCAACCGGCGCGGGTATGGGCTGCGGCACCTCCACCAGAGCGACCGGGGTCGGCACCAGGGGCACAACCGTAGTTGTTACCGGCCACTCCAC